>NZ_JARHUF010000001.1 GCF_029223195.1 Vibrio sp. CAU 1672
TTTGCTTACGGCGGAGAAAAGTTTTAAAGCAGGGATCAAGAGAAAGCAAAAGAAAGCGAATCGCAGTAATGCGTACCTTTCTCAAGTCCTTGCGGGGCAAGGGGCTTCGTAATCTTGCCCTGGATATGCACCTTGGTTAGGTCTTTGATAAAAAAGTAAACTAATATATTAAAAATGCTTTCAACACTTCGCCCCATGAAAGCATAATTAAACGGATTTCTGTAAATGCATACGCATAACAGAAGTCACTGAGTAAAATATTAGTTGCTATCAAATTATTTGCTGTAAACTAGTGTTTTAATAATAAGAAAAGTCATCAAAACTCACAGTAATAAGTTTGTTATTAGTGTAAGTAACTAAATGTACTAGCAATGATTATCAATGCCTTTAATTGGGTGGGGATATGAGTTAAATATATCCTCATGATATTTAAATTAATTTCCTATGGTTTTTTAAATGTTCACTTCCATAGCTGAAAGTGGAATGGCTTGATCGAACCATCAAAAAATAAATACGGTCGATGTTGATAATTAGCTTATTGCTGGCTATGGAGCATTTAAGTCTGAATCAAAGGTCAGATTGATCAAAGATGGGCACCTGTTGCTTGAATGCTGCCAGAACTGAAACCGTCAAGTGGCCGGAATTGCTCATTTCTAAAAGCATCGTGTTGTTTATCGTTATACGCTTCGAGTGTCATATGTGCGGGACTGATTGTGAGAACTGCTATTTCACGCCGTTGTCGGTGCCATCACCAGCCTTAATATTGTCTAATGAATCTCTGTATGACGATGAAGTAATGCTCTTGAGCTGTTGTATAATCTGCTCTTTATCTGAGGGGCTGATCAGCCGCTGACGAACAAACTTTTCCAGATGGGCTTTATGGACCGTATTGAGCATGTTATGCAGCCACTTTCTATGGGCTGTCGCGGTGATAATCGGGTAGGTGTTGTCCAGTCGGTGGACCGTATCTGAACTCTGTTGGTGCCATGATTGCCAGATAAGCAGGATGCGTTGCTTCATTGCCGGGTCGACCGGGTAATCGTCTAGCAGTTCTTTCAGTTCGGCTAAGGTAAACTCAGCGGTAAGTAGCCGCGACCATGCCAGTTCATACTGGTTGGTTATATTGGCGGTATGATGTTTTTTCCAGTTGAGCAGCTCGTTTTGCTTCCACCATTTGCTGTTGGCGTGGTTGCCTGGTGGGTGGTACTTATGCCGGGCGGCATCCATTTGCTGCTCAAGGAACTCTCGCTGTAGGTGATAGACATCTGCAGAAACCAGCCCCTGATCATAGAGCAGGTACAGGTAGCCACTTTCGATACTTAGTCCTTCCATGATCAGTTTTGTGTATAGGCTTTCCGTATCGACCTGGGATGTATACAGGTGTTGCAAGGCTTGTTGCTCCTTTCGGACATGGGACTTGAGTGATTGTATCATTTCATCCGGAGCGCCACTGTCGGCCAGTGGAGTCTGGGTCAGATGTGTCAGCACTTTTTCGCTGGCTTTCATCGCAGACAGCATCAGCTCTTTTTTGGTGATTTTTTCTTCTATGCTGGTTTCATCCATATCAAGCCTACTGGCAAGGGGAGAAAGCGTCAGCCCCTGAACCAGAATGGTAAAAAATACCGCGCCCATTGCCACTGCCAGCAGGGTTTCCCTTTCTTCCAGGCTGAACATTGAGGTGTCTGTAATAACCAGGATGGCAAGTGCCAGGGTGACGGCGCCTCTCAGACCACCCCACAGGCAGATATGTTGGTAGGGTTTGGGCAAGGAGTACGCAAGGCGCCGGAGCCGGCCGAAAAAGGGCAAGATGAAGTAGACAAAGACCGCGCGTGCTACCAGCATACTGGCGAGAACCAGCATTGTCATCGGTAGGTGTGATGCTATCAGTTCAAAATTTAACCATAGGCCAACCAGGATAAAAATTATCGCCCTGGCTAAGTCCGACAGGTAAGTCCAGAAGCTGTTTAGGTATTCGTTAGACACGTTGCTGATGGGCAGCGGGGTGTTTTTGGCTAACAGCAAGCCGCAGACGGTCAGAGCCACAATGCTGCTGGCATGAATATACAGCTCGACGGCGATAAAGCAGCCAATTGCCGCGATGAGGCTAATATTGATTTCGATGTATGGTTCATCGGGAAGCACTTGCATCAGCCAGAGTAGCAATTGGCCAATCAGGTAACCACAAACGGTCCCAATCACAATCAGCCAGGAAAACTGCCAGAACCCATTGAGCAGCATGTCATAAGTACTCAGGTTCATTGCAAACACCAGTATGGTGATTTTGTATGCGGCGATGACCGTTGCATCATTAAACAGGCTTTCTCCTTCGATAATGGTGATGAGATCTTTGGGGGCTCCGGATTCTTTGAAGATCGCGATGGTGGCGCTTGGATCGGTGGCACTTAAAATGATGCCGAGTAATAAAGCGGTTTGCAGAGGCAGAATGCCGGTAAAGAATAAGCTGGAGGTAATCACCAAGGTGGAGAAGATCACTCCGGGGATCGCCATCATCGCAATGGCTATCCAGTTGTCGGCAAATTTAGATACATCAAATTTATATGCAGCCTCAAAGACCATCAGTGGCAGCAAAATAAACAAAATGGTTTTTTCGGCTATATCCGGCTGATAAAAAATACTTACGCCTTGAGGCAGTTGTGGCAGCTGGGCGAGGAGTACCCCGGAGAGCACCAGAATAATAGGAAATGGGATACGTAAGGCCTTTGCTGCCAGCGACGCCGTGACGGATACCGCCATCAACAATAGGATACCGATAATGGATGCTATAAAAATATCGGGAACATTCATACGCTTAAATGTCTTATTCGCTTCACTAAACTGATAAATTAAGCATGGTCTATCTTTGCACAAGATTCCCGATTAATTGGTGAATAAATCTGTGCTCCCTTCATTTACTCGTTTTAACATGTTTTATTGTGATAAGCGCATTTCCTGACTCTGAGCCTGCCACAGGCTTTAATCATCTCTCTTTCAGCTATTAATCTATACTTTTATCAGATAGTCATAGCGAAGAGGTGACTAGAGATGGACTTTACAGAGAAACTGCGCTTGAAAGGTAAAGCGGAAGAAGACATGTACTTTGCCAGATTAGATCGTCAACTTATCGAAGCCATGCACGAAAAACAGAAACAGGAAGAAGCGATGTTAAAGGGAAACGATGAGGTCGATCCTGAAGTACACACATCGAGGAATGCCAAGTAACCAAACAAAAGCCGCCGAAATGGCGGCGGCTGTATTTATGCGATTAAGATTACCTCGGGTCATATTCCACGTGTAAGTGATTGGCGTGGAAGAGATAATCATACAGAGCATTATCGAACGTTGCCCCGGCAAGGTTAGTAAGCCGAACTTGAGCGGCTTGATAACTTGTTACCCCTTGCGGCCAGTTAGCCCTGTTGAATGATGGATTAAAGTCAACCGCATCCCCGGACTGGTGAAGGCTATTCACCGATGCCGCACCGAGCGTATCGTTTCTTCTCGGGTTACGCCAGCCAGATGTCATTCTCAGCGGGTGACCCCAGGCACGGCGCAGTGTATTGGCAATATCGCGCGACTGGTCAATGGCACAATAATCGGGAAAATCTGAGTATCTGGCAAACTCTCTGTAGGTGAAGTATTCATCATTGCCCAAGACAAACTCGTTAGCACTGATCAATGAGTGACGCTCAGGTGTGTTTCGTGCGAATGCAGGCTCAAAGGCCCGTTTGTCGATGTATTCCTGACGAATTTGTGACTTGGTGTCTTGAGTCAGTGTTACCGGGCGGCTGGAGACCACATCGCCACTTTCAGTGGTGTACTGTGCTACTAACTGGTAGGTTAATGCTCTGCTATTACGCGGGTCGATTAATGAGCTGAGAGGTTCATGTAACAACGTTACGTTAAACGCGTTGGCAGCAGAGTCATAAACAATGTTCTGTGCAGGGACGTCGAACGCTTCATTCGTTTCAGTAACCGACAAGCTCAATGTCGAGGCATCAATCCCTTCAACATTACTCAGGTTGATGGTTAACTGGTCGTTGGTGGTAAACTCGCCTTCGACAGGGCGGCAAGCCGTACAGCTGATGCTTTCGATATTAAATTCCGCAATTTCAACGGTATAAACGTCCCACCACTCGCCGTCAGTTAAGGTTTTGCTCGCGGTATGAACAAGCTCGGTGCCGAGCCAGATCTTTATTTCAGCTGTTGTCGGGCCATTTCCGTGGTCACTGTAGTAATGCAGTTTAAACTGATAACTGCCCGGTATCGGCTGAAGCATTGAGAAAGTTTCTGGTCCGTATCCATCAACATCATCATGGTCGAGGATACCATTTGGAATTCCATCTAACTCGCCATACCAGGTATGGTTACCTAAATGGTCATAAACGTGCATATCGACGTCGGTATCATTTGACGACCAGGTCAGTACTGCTTTCAGCTCCCGCGCTTGCGCCTCCGAAGCCTGGCTTCCCAGGGCCGACAGGCTGCGCAGCATCGCCATTTCTTCGACATTTTTCACCGTTATCAGCGGTGAAACATAGCTTTTACCTTGACTGTTGGTGGAACGGAACTGTAACTGGTTTTCTCCTGATAGAAGCGAAAACACCGCTTCAAACCGGCCGTTTCCATCAACCGGCACCGTAGACTCGTTGCCGTTTATTGAGGCAATCATCCGCGTAGGTGAGAGCGCGTTATCGACCTGGCCTCTGACAATCAGAATGTTGTCTGACACGATCAGCCCATCGTGAAACCCGTCATCAAACTGAATCCCAGAACCATCGGTATTCGATTGAGGCGTCAGGTTAATGTCTACATGTTGACCTTCACCGGTAGCAGCTAAAGAGTAGAACACTTCATTGTAGCCTGGTGCATAGACACGGATGAGGTGTTCGCGTGCCTCAAGGTTGTTAAGTATAAGAGGGCTCCGGCCTTTGTAGACGCCGTCTAAATAGACGTAGGCACCTCGAATGGCACCAGTACGCACGTGGATTTGCGACGGTGCTACCTCCGTTTTTTCGGTAAGGTAAAACGCCTGATAGTGGATCGCATCAAACTCAAATATCAGCTGGTTGTTGGTCATGGTGAACGGGAGAGCCTGCAGCCTTTGCTCGGTGACGGCGAATAACTGGTACTCGTGATCCGGAGTAACGGGCAAGCTCAGAGTCAATGCTTTCGTCCCCTCAATGCCGAACGGTTTAATATCCAGCGGCGGATAAACGAGGGTATCACCCTGGGGGACTTCTGGTTGAAGCTCTGACTGGTGAAGGGTAAAACGTGTCGCTTCGGTTATCGCTCCTTGCGGGATGATTACTTTTACGCCGTTCCATGGTGCTGTGTCAGCAACAAGCTGGCCACCTGCTTCTCCAATCACTTTTTCGGCGAGCAGTGTAGGGTCACTCCAGTACAGAGTCAGTTGGCGAGCGAGGTTCCGACCTTCAACCTGTGCTTGCAAATCGAGCTGATTCGCGCCATCAACCAGGATATAGCTAAATGAAAAGTGACCATCCTGGCTCACAGGGATGTCCAGGTAGCCATTGAGTGTGAGTTGCGTATTTCCGTTATTGTTTGCGGTTCTGCCTTTAATGGTGATGAAGGCCTCATCAAGAATTGCGCCATCATCGATATCAAGTGAGAGCAGCACAAAGTCGTCGAGGTTGACTTCAACCCATGCATCCCATTCGATGTTGGGCTGTGGCTCGGCATAGCTTTCGTAATGACGGGCGAGGTAAGTTTGCCCTTGGTGCAGAGTAAAATCACCTTTTTGGTACACAACGCCCTGTTGCCAATGATTAACGGACGCACGGTCAGGCGGTGTCAACCGGTGCCAGGCAGCGTTATCCGGTGGTGAGGAGTTGTGATTCCAATAGTTTGATAACCAAAATTGACTGTTGTGCTCGACGATGTCACCGCTGGTATAGACTGATGAATCATTCCAGGTAGGGATAGCTGCCCAGGACTGGAAAACAAAGAGGAGCAGAAAGAGTAGCTTTTTCATATCTTCACTCGCAGTTGAAAGGATAAATTCAAAAGCAGAATATCAACTTATTGCGTATGTAATGCGCTGGTATAAATAAGTTCGACGAGTAGTGAAGTTTGTTGTAATCACGTTGTTTGTTAGTCGCTAGACAGGTCGTGATTTATATATTTATTAGCTCAAATGGAAGGGAGACCACTGTTCTTCACCTATTTTCGTTTTAGTCCATCTACGAGATAATTCGATCTAAAATCGCGATAGAGTTGAGAAAATAGAACTGAGCCCCTTCTATAGATAAATAACAACACTCTCAATAAAAAAGCAGTAAGGGTGGCATGTATCTGCGTCATAATTTCAATAAAGCGCGAATTAAGGCAAAAAGTGCGCGAAGGGTGATTGGGATCAAAATCGTCTGTTCGTCAGGCATGAAATTATTTCATGCCTTCTAGTATAAAATTCCATTTCTCGCCAGCTCAACAGTGATCTAGTTTTAGCTTGTCAGCCAAAAAATAGAGCTATGACTCTAAATTAATAAAAGGAACAATTTATGAATAAGTTAAAACTGACAGTAGTGACTTTGGCACTTGGTACCGCATCTGTGAGCGCTTATGCCCAAATACCTACATCACCTATCAGCATTCAAGACGTTCAGAAAGTGCAAATTGAGCAAGATCAACGGTTGGACTCTCATGAAAAACTGATCGCTGAAAATCAACAACAGCAAAATCAAACCAGAGATGGCCTCAATCAACTTGGAATGGATGTTTTAGAAAGCAACAGTCGGCTCCAGTCGCAGATCACAACAAACGCACAGCTTGCAGCGCAGTCTCAACAAAAGTTAGAGCAATTAGGATCAAAGGTCGAAAGCAGCAATGCGAATTTACAGTCACAAGTAACGTCAAATGAGCAGTTTTCATTGCAATCGAGACAAAACCTGGAGCGGTTGGAGTCAGATGTTTTAACTGGCACGACGAGGCTGCAATCACAGATAACGTCAAACCAGCAGTTGGCGGAGCAATCCAGACAGAATCAAGAGCAGTTTGAAGAGGACGTCCTCAAAAACGCCGCGCAAACCGAGTCGCAGCTCAACAGGGCTTGGTATGCCTGAAACTCAGTATATTGTTTAAGAACTGGTCAACATGGGGCTACCATGTCTTCTCACTGAATTAAGCAACAAAGCCCCTCAAGTGCATCATTTAGTTTGTCCAACAATGGCTGTGTGCGCAAATAAAGGTGTTCCCCTGCATCTGTCGGAGCAATTCGGCGAGTGGTCCTGTCAAATAATCGTATATCCAGCCGTTCTTCCAGCAAAGCGATATGGCGGTTGACATTTGATGTCGGCAAGCTTAGAAATTCTGCAGCCTGCTTAAAGCTGTTGTTCTCATAGACACAATGAAAACTTTTAAGCCACTGCTGGTCAATCTTATCAAGCATCTAATTTAATCCCATTAAGTTGGATTATTAAACCCATATAACGCACTTTATTACCAGAAACAGGCTTATACAATGCTTCTTACTAAAGTTATCTGGAAATTGTTTCTCATGAGTTGGTTAGAAAAGCTATTAGATAAGAAGAATATAATTAGTACACGTAAAGCATCAATTCCGGATGGAATATGGACAAAATGCCCCTCGTGTGACCAGATTATATACAGCATGGCTCTTAAGGAGAATCTGGAGGTGTGTCCCAAATGTGAACATCATATGAGGATGGCGGCACGCTGCCGCTTAGATAGTTTTTTGGATAAAGGAGGGCGAGTTGAGATTGGCAGTGAATACGAGCCGAAAGACTTGCTGATATTTAAGGATCTGAAACGCTACAGGGAACGCCTTGCTCTGGCTCAGAATAATACAGGGGAAAAGGATGCCTTAGTTGTGATGAAAGGCAGGCTCTTGGGTTTACCTGTTGTTGCCTGTGCATTCGAATTTTCCTTTATGGCTGGCTCAATGGGTGCGGTTGTCGGTGCTCGTTTTGTTCGCGCAGTTGAAGTTGCGATTGATGCAAATTGTGGGTTAGTTTGCTTTTCTGCCAGTGGTGGTGCACGTATGCAAGAATCATTAATGTCGTTAATGCAAATGTCAAAAACCAGCGCTGCGTTAAATCGTTTATCCGCAAAAGGCCTCCCTTATATATCTGTATTAACAGATCAAACGTTGGGTGGCGTATCAGCGAGTCTGGCCATGCTGGGGGATATTAATATCGGCGAGCCAAAGGCCATTATAGGCTTTGCCGGACGCCGCGTCATAGAGCAAACCGTACGAGAAAAACTGCCTCAAGGCTTTCAGCGAAGTGAGTTCCTGTTAGAGCACGGCGCCATCGATATGATTGTGGATAGGCGTGAAATGCGCAAGCGGGTTGGGGGGCTAATCGCTAAAATGACGAATACAACTATTCTACAAGAAGCGTAGCTAGTGGATTCTGCAACGAAGCAGACCTGACAAGATGGCTGGATTACACTCAAATTTGCATAATACCAATCGACATAAGTATCTGATCATTCTCACTGGTAAAAATTAATGGTAACTGGGTTGCAGATTAGGAAAATAGAAAACTCTCTGAAAGTGTCTGTCCAATTGCAGTTCAGATTCAGCTCAGAGGTATAGACAACCAACGGGTATGCTGAGTCACCATACCCGTTCGCTGCAGAGGTACGGATTGTTAAGCTAAAGGCTGTCGGGATCGCCCAGCCCCAGCGCAACCTTAGAGACCGGTGCTTTGCCTAACGCGCGGCAGATTTGCCAGCCCGCCTGATTGATGGCGTTGAGATCCACACCGGTGTCGATGCCCAGATGTTCACACAAATACAGCACATCTTCGGTCGCGACATTACCACTTGCCCCGCGCGCATAGGGGCAGCCACCGAGGCCGGCCACCGCACTGTCGATGGTGTTGATGCCCATCAGCAACGCCTGGTAAATGTTGGCTAACGCCTGACCGTAGGTGTCGTGGAAATGCACCGCCAGCGCGTCTTTTGGCAACTGCAACAACAGTGAATTCAGCATTGCCTCAACCCGGTTGGGAGTGGCTTTCCCCACCGTATCTCCCAATGACACCTCATAGCAGCCCATATCAAACAGCGCGTTGGCAATCGCGCTGGTCTGCTCAGGCTTGATTTTACCTTCGTAGGGACACACCATGGTGCACGACAGGTAGCCGCGCACCTTAATGTTGTGCTGTTTGGCTAACGCGATCACCGGCTCGAACCGTGCCAGGCTCTGCGCAATACTGCAGTTGATGTTTTTCTGGCTGAAGGACTCGGAGGCCGAACCGAACACCGCGACCTGTGTCACGCCGCTCGCGATCGCACGTTCCAGACCAGCCAGGTTGGGGGTCAACGCACTGTACACCACGCCGGGACGCCGGGTAATCTTGGCAAATACCTCGGCGGAATCAGCCATTTGCGGCACCCATTTAGGCGAGACGAAAGACCCCGCTTCAATGTGTTTTAGGCCACTCAGGCTGAGCTGATCGATCAGGCGCACTTTGTCATGCAGGGTAACCGCCGCTTCATTTTGCAGGCCATCTCTGGCGCCGACCTCAACAATGTTAGCTTTCGCTGGCAGCATGTTCAGCCTCCTTTTCCTGGCTCTGGTTTCCTTCAGCGTGCACAAGGTGAAGTAACACAGCGCCATGCTGGACCTGATCACCTTGTTGATATAATAGCTCATCGACCGTGACCGCTTGCGGAGCAGTAATGGTGTATTCCATTTTCATTGCTTCAAGCACGATGAGCGGAGCTCCGGCGGCAACCTGATCCCCTTTATTGACCAGCACGGCAGAAATCACTCCGTTGAGCGGGGCGGTGGGGTTGAGCTCGTCATCCTGGCTTTTAGAGGTATCAAAACTTGGCTGGTGAGAGAAACTCCGCTGCTGGCCCAGGTAGAACACCGTGGTTTGCGTTTCATTACTGAGTGCATGATAGGTGTAACGCACGCCTTCAATCTCTATGGCGAAGTGTTCCTGAGCCTCTAACAGACAGACCTGATGGCGGTGCCCGGCACCTTCGACATCGAAGATGATCGGTTGCCCGGCAACCGGCGTGCCGTCGGGGTGGCGCAGCCTGACCTCATGATTGGTTTCAGCGTTGGATAAGTTAAACCGGTAGAGGTTGTCTAACGCCAGTCTGAAGCCCTGGGTGGATGGCCTTGGGAGCGGCCTGCTGCCGGGTTGATGAGTCAGTTTGTGCCAGCGGGCGATACAGGCCAGAGTCAGCCAGACAGAATCGCCGATGTGTTGCTGCGCTTCAATTTCACGCTGATAGGTGCTGAGAAACGCGGTGTCGAGCTTGATATCGGCAAAGGCCGGCTGGGAGATAATACTGTACAGATAGCCGATATTGGTGGTCACCCCACGAATGTGATAACGCCTTAACGCCTGCTTAAGCTTCGTTAAGGCGATGTCACGATTTTCCCCCCAAACAATCAGCTTACTGATCATCGGATCGTAAAACGCACTGATTTCGTCGCCCTGAGCCACGCCGCTATCGACGCGAACCAGCCCCGTTCTGTTATGAGTGCCAGTTTTGGGCTCAGACAAATGGTCAATCCGGCCGGTGGACGGCATAAACGCATTCTGCGCATCTTCGGCGTAAATACGCAGTTCAATCGCATGACCGTTGTGGCTGATCTGCTGCTGCGTAACCGGTAAAGGCTCGCCACTCGCGACTTGTAACTGCCATTCGACCAAATCAATGCCGGTGATCAGTTCGGTGACCGGGTGCTCGACTTGCAGGCGGGTATTCATCTCCATGAAATAGAACTTTCCGCGGCTATCGAGCAAAAATTCAACCGTACCTGCACCGACATAATCGATCGCTTGCGCCGCCTGCACTGCGGCTTCGCCCATTTGACTGCGCAGGTGCTCTGAGAGGCAGGGCGCCGGCGCTTCTTCCACCACTTTCTGGTGACGGCGTTGAATCGAACAGTCGCGATCGGAAAGATAGACGCAGTTACCTTGTTGATCGGCGAAGATCTGCACTTCAACGTGTCGAGGCTGTATTATACATTTTTCAATCAGAAGCTGTTTGTCGCCAAAACTCGACTGGGCTTCACGCTGCGCGCCATCAACCGCGTGGGGTAGTTCGGCCGCCGTATGGACGACACGCATGCCTTTACCGCCGCCGCCCTGGCTGGCCTTGAGCATTACCGGGTAGCCAATCTGCTCTGCTTCTGCCAGCAGGTGCTCAACACTGTCGTTGGTGCCGTGATAGCCGGGCACTAATGGCACGTTGGCCTGTGACATGATCGCCTTGGCCTGTGATTTTGAGCCCATCAGTTCAATGGCGCTGGTGGATGGGCCGATAAAGATGATGTTGTTATCGTGACAGGCTTGTGCCAGGTTGGGGTTTTCAGACAAAAAGCCATAACCGGGATGGATGGCTTCTGCCTGCCATTTTTTGGCGGCGCGGATCAGCGCATCAATATCAAGGTAGGATTCATTGGCCGGTGACGGGCCGATGTATTCAGCAAAATCCGCCTGTTTAACGTGTAAACTGGCGCGATCGGCGTCTGAATAGACGGCAACGGTTTCGATCGCCATGCGTTTAGCCGTTTTGATGATGCGGCAGGCGATTTCACCACGGTTTGCGATCAGGATTCTCTTAAACATGCTTCCTCCAATTGGCGGCGCGTTTTTCAAAAAAGGCGCTGAGTCCTTCCTGTCCTTCATCGGACACTCGGGCAGATGCGATCGCCTGACTGGTGTAGTTGATTAATGATGGGTTAATCGGGTGATTATGGCTGCGCAGGCACAGCGCTTTTGCTGCTTGCATCGCTGCTGGTCCGTTACCCCGTAACTGTTTAAGTATGTGGTTTACCGCGCTGTCTGGCTCGGATGAAACCAGATGAAGAATATCCAGCGAGCGGGCGGTATCGGCGTCTATCAGCTCGGCAGTTAGAAAGTAGCGCCGGCTCTGGCGCTGGCCAATCGTACGGATCACGTAAGGCCCGATGGTAGCGGGTAATAGCCCGAGCTTCACTTCACTCAAGCAAAAGCGGCTGTCCGGCGTGCCAACTGCGATGTCGCAGCAACAGATCAGGCCAAGTGCGCCGCCAAATGCGGCGCCGTGCACTAACGCAATGGTAGGTTTAGTGAAAGTATCCAGTTTATGCAGCAGCATGGCCAGCTGTTCGGCATCTTGCAGGTTTTCACTTTCGGTTTTAGTCGCCATCGATTGCATCCAGGCGAGATCCGCGCCGGCGGAAAAGTGTTTGCCTTGTGCGGTTAATACTAACGCAGTGACTGATGGATCCTGATTGAGCTGATCCAGAGTCTCAATCAGGGCGGCAATCAGCTGGTCATCAAATGCATTGTGTTTTTCTGGTCGGTTCAGGCTCAACCACGTAACACCATCGTTGTGTTTATCAAGCAGTAGTCCGGTCATGTGACGTCCTATGTCAATGGTTCCAGAGGCCGCTATCCATCGGTTCAACACCTGAATAGCGGGGGATATAAAGGTTGAAGTCAGCTACGCATGTTACATGCGGAAGATACCGAACTTGCTGTCAGGTATTGGCGCATTGAGTGCTGCAGATAAGGCGATGGCCAGTACATCCCTGGTTTTGGTCGGGTCAATAATGCCATCATCCCACAGACGCGCACTGGCATAGTACGCATGGCTTTGCTCTTGATACTGATTAGCAATCGGGCGCTTGAACGCTTCTTCTTCCTCCTCGCTCCAGCTCTCGCCTTTACGCGCTTTGATATCGCGGGTCACCTGCGCCATCACTCCGGCAGCCTGTTCACCACCCATCACCGAGATACGGGCGTTCGGCCACATCCACATCATGGTTGGATCGTAGGCGCGGCCGCACATACCGTAGTTTCCGGCACCATAGGAGCCACCGATAACCACGGTAAATTTCGGTACATCGGCGCAGGCCACCGCGGTAACCATCTTGGCGCCGTGCTTGGCGATGCCTTCGGCCTCATATTTTTGCCCGACCATAAAACCGGTGATGTTCTGCAAAAACAGCAACGGGATCTTGCGCTGGGCACAAAGTTCGATAAAGTGCGCGCCTTTTTGCGCCGATTCCGAGAACAGGATGCCGTTGTTGGCGACAATGCCGATCGGCAAGCCATGGATATGGGCAAAGCCACACACCAGGGTTTGTCCGAACAGCGCCTTGAATTCGTCAAACTGGGAGTCATCGACGATGCGGGCGATCACTTCTTTGACGTCAAACGGCTTTTTCAGATCGGTGCCGACGATGCCGTACAGCTCCTGTGGTGAAAACCGTGGTGGCTGGGCGGCTTTCTGGCGTAACTGGGCCGGTTTCAGGTGGTTGATTTGTGAGACCGCCTGTCTGGCCAGTTGCAGCGCATGGTGGTCATTCTCGGCATAATAATCGGCCACGCCTGAGGTGCGGCAGTGTACTTCTGCGCCGCCCAGATCTTCCGCGCTGACTTCTTCACCCGTTGCCGCCTTGACCAGTGGCGGGCCGGCTAAGAATATCGTCCCTTGCTGCTTAACGATGATGGACACATCGCACATTGCCGGTACATAGGCACCGCCAGCAGTACACAGCCCCATGACGACGGCAATTTGCGCAATGCCTTTCGCAGACATGCGAGCCTGATTGTAGAAAATCCGGCCAAAATGATCCCGGTCGGGAAATACTTCATCCTGCCGTGGCAGGTTGGCACCGCCGGAGTCGACCAGGTAGACGCAGGGCAAGTGGCATTTTTCGGCAATTTCCTGTGCCCGCAGGTGTTTTTTTACCGTGAGCGGGTAGTAGCTGCCGCCTTTTACGGTCACGTCGTTGGCGACAATCATGCATTCGATACCGTCAATGATACCGACCCCCGCCACTACGCCAGCGCAGGGGACGTAGTCGGGATACACATCCCAGCCGGCAAACTGGCCAATCTCCAGAAATGACGAACCGGGGTCGAGTAGGGCAAGAATACGCTCCCGCACAGGGAGTTTGCCTTTTTTTTGCTGATGCTGGCGCGCCTTCTCACCTCCGCCGTCTTCGATTTTCGCTGTAACGGTGTAGAGCTGATCTACCAGGGCGGCCATCGAGCGGTAGTTTTCCTGATACTGCTCAGATTGGGTATTGATATTAGTTGTCAAACAAGCCATAACAAGCCGATCTCCATTCGGGCGGCGAATGGACTTCGCCGCTGCATTGATACCAACCGGACAGCGAGCCGGACTGGTATTAGGTTGAATAGTGAAGTTATTTCAATGTCATGCGCCTAGCGTTATGCGCTCTCGTTAAACAACTCTCGGCCTATTAGCATGCGTCGAATTTCGGAGGTGCCGGCACCAATTTCGTACAGTTTGGCGTCACGCAGCAGCCGACCGGTATCAAACTCATTGATGTACCCGTTGCCACCCAGCAACTGAATTGCGTCGAGTGCCATTCTGGTGGCTAATTCGGCACTGTAGAGGATCGCACCTGCCGCGTCTTTACGGGTAGTTTCGCCGCGGTCGCAAGCGGCAGCGACCGCATAGACATAGGCTTTTGCCGCGTTCATCTGGGTGTACATATCCGCAACCTTGGCCTGCACCAGCTGGAACTCACCGATCGACTGACCAAATTGTTTGCGATCGTGGATATACGGCACCACGATGTCCATACAGGCTTGCATTATGCCCAGCGGACCACCCGCCAGAACCACGCGTTCGTAATCCAGCCCACTCATCAGCACTTTGACGCCCTGATTTTCGACACCGAGAATGTTTTCTGCCGGCACTTCGCAATTTTCAAATACCAGCTCGCAGGTGTTCGAGCCGCGCATGCCCAGTTTGTCGAGCTTTTGCGCTTGGGAGAAACCCGGGAAACCACGTTCAATGATAAAGGCCGTAATGCCTTTGGCTTTCAGGCTGGGTTCGGTTTTGGTGTATACCACGTAAGTGTGCGCATCGGGACCATTGGTGATCCACATCTTATTGCCATTGAGTAGGTAAATATCGCCTTTACGTTCTGCTTTAAGCTGCATTGAGACCACGTCGGAGCCGGCTCCCGGCTCACTCATGGCCAGCGCGCCGATATGTTCACCCGAGATGAGTTTAGGCAGGTACTTTTGTTTTTGTTCGGCTGTGCCGTTGCGGTGGATTTGATTGACACACAGGTTGGAGTGGGCACCGTAGCTTAAACCCACCGAGGCTGAAGCCCGGCTGATCTCTTCCATGGCGATCACGTGAGCGAGGTAGCCCATATTGGCACCACCATACTCTTCGCTGGTGGTGACACCCAGCAATCCCATGTCGCCGAGTTTGGACCAAAGGTGGTTAGGGAAGTCGTTAGATTGGTCGATAGATTGCGCTAACGGCGCAATTTCATTTGCCGCGAAGCTGTTGATTTGCTCACGGAGCAAACTGGTGTTTTCATCGTATACAAAGTTCAGGGAAGAGTAGGTAGATTTCATTGCGTATCCTTGCCTATACGCCACCTACATCCCGGTTATGAGCTGTCAGGTGGCGTTGTCACCATTTATAGATCTAAGTGTGTTTTCACATCGCAACTTAGCGGCATTTAACTCCATCATTACCGCATTGATATCATTTGCCTGCTGTTGCAACGTGGCCTTTTTGTCTTCGATCAGCCGGATCATATAGTGCAACTGCTCAGCGCTTTGATCGGTGTCGTAGAGTTCAAACAACTCTTTGATATCTGCAAGAGAAAAGCCGAGGCGCTTACCTCGCAGAATCAGTTTCAGTCTAATTCGATCGCGACCATTGTAGATTCGAGTGCTGCCTCTACGCTCGGGAGTAATCAGCCCTAAATCCTCGTAAAAGCGAATACTACGGGTTGTAATATCAAACTCTCTGGCGAGCTCACTGATCTTAAATGTATTCATTACTTAACCTTTCGACTTTCGTATAACCATAAGAAAGAATATACAACTCGTTAACGTTAAAGTAAATAAATAGCAGTGTCCGTTGAGCATTGAATTTACATACGTTTACCCAAAACCTAGCCAAACAATCGAACAACAATAACCTCAAAACTTGACGTTAACGTAAATGTTAGTATATTTATTACGCAAACGTCAATGAAAGGTTAAAAAATGAATAACGAAACATGGATTGTTGCCGCTAAGCGAACCCCGATAGGCGCGTTTCAAGGTGTGTTTGCTTCAACCGAAGTCACCCGGCTGGGCGCACTGGCAATACAGGGGGCAATGGTTGAAACGCAGTTAGCTGCTGAAAAGATTGATGAAGTGTTAATGGGATGTGTCTTGGCCGCAGGGGTCGGTCAGGCTCCGGCACGTCAGGCCAGCCTGAAGGCACACATGCCGCAGTCAGTCGGCTGTACCACACTGAACAAGGTGTGTGGCTCTGGAATGAAAACCGTGATGTTAGCGCATGATCTTATCCAGGCGGGCAGTGCCAAAGCGGTGATCGCCGGTGGTATGGAAAATATGTCAGCGTCACCATACATATTGAAGAAAGCCCGCGATGGTTTCCGTTTAGGTCATGAGCAGGTGCTGGATCACATGTTTTACGATGGCCTGCAAGATGCCTATCAGGGGCAATTGATGGGCGTTTATGCCGAGCAAACCGCACAAAAGTATCAGTTCAGTCGTGAAAGTATGGATAACTGGGCGCAGCAGTCGGTCAGACGTGCGCAGCAAGCGGTAGCGAAGGGGTTGTTCAAAGAAGAAATTATGCCTGTCAGCGTCAAACAACGTCATGGCGATATCCAGGTGGTCGATGATGAGCAGCCGGGCAAACTGGATGTCGACAAGATCCCAACTCTGCGCCCGGCGTTTGCCCAGGACGGCAGCGTGACAGCCGCGAACTCCAGTTCAATCTCCGATGGGGCATCTGCGATCGTTCTGGTCGACAGTGAACTGGGCCGACAGGAAAACCTGGTGCCGCTTGCCAAAATTGTTGCCCACACCACTCATGCCAGAATACCGCAAGAGTTCACCATTGCTCCGGTATTCGCCATTGAGCAGTTATTGAATAAAACCGGCTGGGATAAGTCGGAGGTCGATCTGTGGGAAATCAACGAAGCCTTTGCCGTAGTCACCCAATACGCGGTCAAAGCTCTCGAGCTGGATCCAAACAAAGTGAACCTGCGCGGCGGCGCCTGTGCGTTGGGTCACCCGATTGGTGCGAGTGGTAACCGCATTCTGGTGTCCCTTATCCATGCCCTCAAGCAGACCGGTGGTAAGCGTGGCATCGCATCGCTGTGCATTGGTGGCGGTGAGGCGACAGCGATTGCGATTGAAATCTGCTGAGCATAACCGGAACAACCATTTTCTGACCGCAGCACCAGCCTGTGGCAATCATACCAAACAGCAGTCAGTGAAAAGCTGAACAATACAAGGATGTCATCATGACAGAACAAGTAAAGCAGTATATTGGCGGTGAGTTCGCCATCTCCGACTCTCAACAATGGCTAGATGTGACCAACCCGGCAACCAATGAAGTGATAGCGCAGGTTCCATGCGCCACGGAATCGGAAATGAATGCGGCAATTTCTAGCGCCGCTGAAACCTTCAAACGCTGGAAGGAGGTGGCAGCGCCGGAGCGGGCCAGGCTGATGTTGCGCTATCAGCATTTGCTCAAAGAACAACATGATGATATCGCCGCGCTGCTTTCCAGCGAAACGGGTAAAACCCTGGCTGATGCGAAAGGGGACGTTTGGCGCGGTATTGAAGTGGTGGAGCAGGCGGCCAATATCTGTAGCTCGATGATGGGGGAAACAGTTGAAAACGTCGCGACTAACATTGACGGTTACTCCTATATCCAGCCGCTTGGTGTGTGTGCCGGTATTACGCCGTTTAACTTTCCCGCGATGATCCCGTTATGGATGTTCCCGATGGCAATCGCCTGTGGTAACACCTTTATTCTCAAGCCATCAGAGCAAGTACCGTTAACGGCGATGCGGCTGGCCGAGCTGTTTGAAAAAGCGGGCGCGCCTAAAGGTGTCTTGCAGGTGGTTCATGGCAGCAAAGCGCAGGTAGACAGGATTTTAACCGATCCGGTGGTGCGGGCGATTTCGTTTGTGGGTTCAGTACCCGTTGGTGAATACATCTATAAAACCGGGACTGACCATCTTAAGCGTGTGCAGTCATTTGCCGGGGCGAAAAACCACATGGTGATCATGCCGGATGCTAACAAGCAGCAAGTGATAAATAACCTGGTCGGGGCATCGGTCGGCGCGGCGGGGCAGCGCTGTATGGCGATTTCAGTCGCCGTGTTTGTCGGTGAAACCAAACAATGGATCCCAGAGCTTAAAGAAGCGTTATCTCAGGTTCACCCTGGCGCGTGGGACGATGAAAGGGCAGGGTATGGTCCGCTGATCAGCCCCCAGGCCAAACAGCGGGTGGTGAACCTGATTGAAGAGGGCAAAGCGGCCGGCGCAAGTTGTGTGCTAGATGGCACAGACTGTCAGGTGGATGGGTTCCCGAATGGCAACTGGGTGGGGCCGACGCTGTTTACGGATGTGACAACCGATATGTCGATCTATCAGGAAGAAATTTTTGGCCCGGTGCTGCTGACTATGGAAGTGGATGATCTTGATGAAGCGATAGAGCTGATTAACGCCAACCGCTTTGGTAACGGTACCTCGATTTTCACTGCCAACGGTGCGGCGGCCAGAAAGTATCAACACAATATTAAAGTGGGTAACGTTGGCATTAATGTGCCAATTCCGGTACCGCTGCCCTTCTTCTCATTCACGGGCTGGAAAGGCAGCTTCTATGGGGACCTGCATGCTTACGGCAAACAGGCGGTGCGTTTTTACACTGAAACCAAAACGGTAACCACCCGCTGGTTTGACGACGACATTCCGAGCGGACCGAACATGACCATTCAGCTTAAGTGATCTCCCCACTTGACTGGACTGTAGCCAGGCGGCGGTCGCGGCCTGGCTCATATTCGATGGAAACTATTCACAAGCTAGGATTTCAAGATGGATTTTGAATTAAATGAAGATCAGTTGGCCTTTGCCGATGTGGCCAGGCAATTTGCCGAGCAAATGTTGGCGCCTCATGCGGCAGAGTGGGATGAGCGCCAGCACTTTCCTAAAGATGTGATTCGGCAGGCGGGTGAGCTCGGTTTTTTGAGTATTTATACGCCGCCAGAGCATGGCGGTTTGGGACTATCACGTCTGGATGCGGCGATTATTTTTGAGCAACTGGCGATGGGCTGCACTGCGACGACCGCCTTTATGACCATTCATAACATGGCAACGTGGATGATCACCAGCTTTGCCAAACCGGAAGTGGCGGAGCAGTTCAGTGCCGATTTGGTTTCGGGCGAAAAGCTGGCTTCTTACTGCTTAACCGAACCGAATGCCGGTTCAGATGCCGCGTCTCTGACCACCAACGCGGTGCGTGACGGCGACGAGTTTGTTTTGAATGGCGCCAAAGTGTTTATCTCCGGTGCCGGTGATACCGATGTGCTGGTGGTGATGGCGCGTTCCTGTGGTGAAGGCGCAGCCGGGATTTCTGCCTTTGTTGTTCCTGCTGACTGTGACGGGATCAGCTATGGCAAAAAAGAAGCCAAGATGGGCTGGAGCTGCCAGCCGACACGGATGATCACGTTCGATAACGTGCGCGTTCCGGCCAGTTATTTGCTCGGTGAAGAAGGGCAAGGGTTTAAGTTCGCCATGCTGGGGCTTGATGGCGGGCGGATTAACATTGCAACCTGTTCCGTGGGGACGGCGCAACAAGCGTTGAACGAAGCCAAACAGTACATGGCCGAGCGCAAGCAGTTCGGTCGGCCACTGGCGCACTTCCAGGCACTGCAGTTCAAACTGGCTGACATGGCGACCGAACTGGTCGCTGCAAGGCAAATGGTGCGCTTAGCCGCGGCCAAACTTGATGCTCAGCATGTAGAGAAAAGTGCCTACTGTGCGATGGCCAAGCGTTTTGCGACCGATGTGGGCTTTAAAGTCTGCGACCAGGCGCTGCAAATCCACGGGGGGTATGGCTACATCAAGGAGTACCCGGTTGAGCGACACTTCAGAGATGTCCGCGTCCACCAGATCCTTGAAGGCACTAACGAGATCATGCGTCTGATTGTGGCGCGGCGTTTACTCACCGAAGGCGTTGAGCTGGTTTAGCCAAAGGTGTGACCGATTAATCTAATTCAAGGACGAAAAAATCATGACAGTACAGATCAAACTGGAGAGAGAAGCACATATTGCCAGGCTGACCATCAGCAACCCCCCGGCCAATACCTGGACGCTTGAATCTCTCAACCAACTTAAAGCACTGGCGATCGAGCTCAGTAATGACCGGTCAGTTTACGCGCTGGTGTTAACCGGGCAAGGTGAGAAGTTTTTCTCTGCCGGTGCGGACCTCAACAGCTTTGCCTCGGGTGATAAATCCATGGCGGCAGATATGGCGTTTGCCTTTGGTGAAGCCTTTGAGGCCTTAGCGGCGTTTGACGGCGTCTCAATTGCGGCCATCAATGGTTACGCAATGGGCGGCGGACTGGAAGTGGCCATGGCGTGTGATATTCGTATCGCAGAAGAGCCGGTACAGATGGCATTGCCTGAGGCATCGGTAGGGTTGCTGCCGTGTGCCGGCGGGACACAAAATTTAACCGCACTGGTGGGTGAAGGTTGGGCTAAGCGGATGATCCTTTGTGGTGAACGCGTCTCAGCAGAGCAAGGGCTGCGAATTGGCTTAATTGAGGAAGTGGTTAAAAAAGGTCAGGCACTCGAGGCGGCGATGACGCTGGCGCAGCGAGTGGCAGGACAGTCGCCGCGAGCGGTTTCTGCATGTAAGTCGTTGATCCAAAGCCGCCGCAGTCAAAGCCATGCGTCTGGTTTGGTACTGGAGCGGGAGTTGTTCTTAAAGCTTTTTGATACTCACGACCAGACTGAAGGGGTAAACGCCTTTTTGCAAAAGCGTAAGCCCAACTGGCAAAACAACTAAAGGAGGCGCCATGACGGGCAAAGTAAATGTGTCACAGATTGAGTGCGCGGACGGCTCGGTGATTGGAGTGCTGGAACTGGATAATCCGGCGGCGCTTAACGCGCTTAGCTATAGCATGATTGAGCAGATTTATGCGCAGCTGGTCGAGTGGCAGTCGGATAATACAGTTGTCGCGGTGCTGCTGCATGCGAGTGGCGAGAAGGCGTTTTGTGCCGGGGGAGATATTCAGGCGATTTATCGCGCGCTGGCAAATAAAGAGCAACAGTTTGAAGCCGCATTTGAGTCGATGGAGCGCTTTTTCAGCCTGGAGTACCGCTGTGATCACCTGATCCACACTTACCCTAAACCTATCATTGCCTGGGGGCAGGGTTATTTAATGGGCGGTGGCGTCGGGCTGTTTATGGGCGCGAGTCATCGCGTTGCGGCAAGTTTCACACGTTTTGCCATGCCAGAAATAAAAATCGGGCTGTATCCGGATGTAGGGGCGACGTATTTTCTAAATCATTTACCGAAACATTTGGCACTTTTTCTCAGCTTAACTGCATGCCAAATTAACGCCGCTGACATGAAAGCACTTGGTTTATGCCGATGGGTTGCACCCGCAGAAGAGAAGGCGCGTTTTGTCGGGCAACTGGCCACGGTGAGCTGGTTGGCGGAAAGTGATGTAGCAGGCAAACTGGACGCGCTGATTGCCGGTTTTGACAATCAGCCTGCGATGGACGGCCTGTTAATGCCCCATGCCGAACAGATAGCGCAGTTGTGCTGTGGTGATCTGCCGGAGATTATCCAGGCGATCAGTGCTGCTGAAGTGGATGACAAATGGTTTATTGCCGCACAAAAAAACATGCAGTATGGCAGTCCGCTTTCTCTTTGTATCTGCTATCAGCAACTGACGCAATACCAAAACCTTTCACTTAAAGAGTGCTTTGATCTGGAGTTTAACCTCACCTTGCGCTGTGGTCTGGAAGGCGATTTCAGGGAAGGGGTTCGCGCACTGATCATTGATAAAACCAACCAACCGAACTGGATACATAACGACGTTGCCGAGGTGACGCCGCAGTTACTGGCGCGATTCTTTTCACCGATAGAGTGCACGGAACATGTGGTATCGACCGGGCAGTTAGCATCAGCGACACGATAAGGGATGAAGATCAAATGGATAAAATTGCATTTATCGGCCTTGGCAATATGGGCGCGCCTATGGCTAAGAACTTACTCAAAGCAAAGTTTCAGGTTGAAGTGTATGACCTGAATCCAGCCGCGGTCGAAGCGCTGACTCAACTTGGTGCCACCAGCGCAGACTCAGTGCGCCAGGCGGTTCAGGGAGCAGATGTTGTCGTCACAATGTTACCGGCGAGCCGACACGTACAAAGTGTGTACCTCGAACCCGGCGGCATCCTCGACAGCGTGGTAACGGGGACATTACTGATTGACTCTTCAACCATTGATCCTGCCACGGCCAGAGAGGTTGCCAGCGAAGCGCAGCAGCGAGGCGTAAGTTTTGTCGATGCGCCGGTATCCGGCGGCGTGGCCGGTGCGGCGGCGGGCACACTGACGTTTATTGTCGGCGGCTCAGAGGAAAATTTTGTGCGTGCGGAAACCATATTAAGTCATATGGGCAAGAACATTTTCCATGCTGGCGAAGCCGGTGCCGGGCAAGTGGCCAAGATCTGCAATAACATGATGCTGGGGATTTTAATGAGTGGTACGTGTGAGGCGCTGAATCTGGGGATGGAAAATGGCCTCGATCCTAACGTGCTGTCAGACATCATGTTACAAAGCTCGGGGCGTAACTGGGCACTTGAGCTGTATAATCCGGTACCGGGCGTGATGGACAATGCCCCCGCCAGTAAAGGTTATCAGGGTGGGTTTATGAGCCAGTTAATGGCCAAAGATCTCGGTTTGGCTGCGGATGTTGCGGTCGCCGGTCAGACTTCCACCCCGATGGGAAGCCTGGCTCGTAATCTATTCACTATTCACAGTGGTCAGGGCAACGGGCAAAAAGACTTTTCCAGCCTGTTTGAGTTCTACCAGAAACAGAAGCAGGTGTAGGGAGAGCGTATGGAGTTAACTAATAAAGTTATTGCGATTACCGGAGCCGGGCAGGGGCTGGGTAAGCAGATGGCGTTATCACTGGCAGAAAGCGGTGTTCAACTCGCTTTGATCGACCAAAACCCTGATCTGTTAAGGGAAACCCAGGCTGAGTGTGAAGCTTTGGGCATCACCGTGCGCAGCTATGTCACAAATGTCACCGATGAGCAGCAGGTCGCGGCGGCGTTTGAGCAGATTGAAGCCGATTTTCAGCAGCTTAATGGGGTGGTAAACAATGCCGGAATCATGCGTGATGGTATGTTTGTCAAAGTCAGGGACGGCCAGGTCACTACTATGTCGCTGGAACAGTTCCAGTCGGTAATGGACGTCAACGTGACGGGAACCTTTCTCTGTGGTCGTGAGGCAGCCAAAGTGATGCTCAATACAGACAGTAAGGGGGTGATCATCAATATTTCCAGTGTGGCGCGTGCCGGCAACATGGGGCAAACCAATTACTCGGCGTCCAAAGCGGCGGTGGCGACCATGTCAGCCGTGTGGGCCAAAGAGCTTGGCCGTTACGGGATACGCGCGGTGGCGATTGCACCGGGAGTGATCAAAACCGCAATGACCGATCAGATCAAACCACCAGCAATGACGCGCCTTCTGGGTATGATCCCGGTGGGCCGGTTGGGACTGGCGGAAGAGATCGCATCGACCATTAAATATGCGTTAGAAAACGAGTTTGTTACCGGCCGGGTACTGGAAGTGGATGGCGGAATGCGGATGTAAAGCCTGTCGGCAGAGCCGGTGATCTGCCACATCACCGGTTCTGGGCTGAATGCTGATAAAAATACGTGTGATTATTGGTGTGTATTGATTGTCAGGGGGCGATTGTTATGGGCCATAGGTGACACGAAAAACAATGTTTTGTGGTGAACCCACCGGAAAGATTCGATAGCCGCCACTGAATCCACGCAAAAATAAGTGCTCGCCTTCATAGCCAATCAATGGAATCACGGTTTTATTAGAATCAGTGTCTTTATTAAACCGCTGGAGAATAAGATGCAGCAGCCCCGAGAGACCATTGAGACGCCAAAGCATTGGTTGAACAGGCTGACAAGCAGCCCATGGCGCTTAGGATTAGTTTGGCTTTCATGAATATGTACAGTCCGGAATATCAGGTTGAAAGTAGGATGGTTGAAAATGAGCCATTAATGTCACAGTCAATTAGCTTTAATTCAATTAATGGTTTTTGATAAAACAGCGTGCCTGTCATTTTCCGTTTTACGTTATGTTGTGATGCGTGGTTATCAATACAACGGGTAGCAGCAGGCGGCACTATCTTACAAAAAGATGAGGTGGGTAAGCCTATGGAGAGAATGAATGGTGCAGATCGGGACATAAATGGATGATAAATGGCCCGGTTGGGGATTACGGGCCATGTCATAGAGATGCTGAAATTAACGCTCTGGTGTTTCCAGGATTTTAATTGCAGTATCAACTGCGTTGCTAATGCCCTGGTTATCTTCAATTTTCCCTGAACCTACTGGCGCAAGAACACTGGTGTACAGCGCCAACTGTTTATCAAAGGGTAAATCCAGATGGTCATACAGGTTCTGGCGAATTTTCGCGTGTTGTTCTGGTTCCTGGCTAGCAAGGTTTTGAAGCGTATCGTAAATAAGTGTTGTTGTAGCGTTCATGGTATTCTCTATTTATTCTAGGGGGTTCATATGCATTATCTCTTTTTGCCTGATATAAATCAGGAACATCAATCACATAACCAAATGTAACGCGTCATAAAGCATACATTTGCAGCGTTTTCGTGGCTGATCTTTTCGTTGGTAATGGCGAACACATTGTTAGGGTAGGTGTTGAGTGTGAATTACTGGTAAGTAGTGGTAGTAAATGGGTTTTTGGTCAATAATACCGCCACGGATAAGGACATCGTTGTAGATGTTATTCAGAGCAGTTGGAGCAAAGGATGTTGTGGATTATAACCAAGTATCTCACCACCGCGGCGATCGTGGTTTTGGTTTCGGAAGTGGCCAAGCGCAGTGATAAAATTGGAGCATTAGTCGCGGCATTGCCTACGGTGACGATTTTGGCCCTGATTTGGATGTATATCGAAGGGCAAGGTGAGACCAAGCTGTCTAATCATGCGTTCTATACTTTCTGGTATGTTGTACCAACATTACCGATGTTTCTCATCTTCCCATATTTGCTCAACCGCTTTTCGTTCAGCGTGACACTGTTACTTTGCTGCGTACTCTCTGTCGGCTGTTTTGCGTTAACTGTATATATCGCAAAGTGGTTTGGGGTAGAGCTGCTTTAATGGCAGTCGCTAATGATGCTCTGTTATCCTTCGTTATCATAATCGACACTTTTCGGCTGAACTGAAAAGTTTGGTAGGGATTAGGGCTTTTCCACTCCAGCTGGACACGTCGCTCAAAAACAGAAGAACGGGTTTAAAAGGGTCAGGAGATGATTCGTTCAGGTGTTTTTTTGCCTGAACCAGATGGCAACAATCTTGAAGCCGTTGTATACCTTAAAGTAACACTCATTATGCTATTAATACCGGGTGCGTTGAAGCAGGTGTCGGGGATGACACCGCTCACGCAGTTGAAGTTGCTGGTTTGGCTTAGCCAGACGTTAGGTGCTGTGAAATGGGGGATACGTGCCGTTAGCAGAAATCATCAGATCCAGTTTATTCTGGTTTATTTTTGGCTTGGTGCTTGCCTTTACAATTATGTCTGCCAGGGCCTATATATCGAGAAAAAACTCAAATCGTACCTTGTTTATTGAAAGTGTTGCGCTTGAAAAAAGTAAGTGGCGGGAGTTATTCAGAGAGGAAGTTGCCCAGTTTAATGCGCTGGCTGTTAAACATTACTATGCGGTACGTGATGTAGAAAGTGCGCTTGCAGATAAGTTATTTGCCATTCATGTTGAAGAGCTGAACTATTTGCGGGTAAAGGTGAGACTGCGCTTAAACCCCAATGAACTTATCCACAGTTACGATGCTAAGTTAGTTCGCTCGATGAGCCGGGTGATCCTGCAGTTTGAAACCAAACAGTATGAAGGCTTGAATCGTGAGCTACTTCGTATCGAACGTTGTGCCCAGCGCATATTGAAAAATGAATGGGAAAAATCCAAAAGCGAGGCTGAGAGTGGAGAGATGGTGACAAGGCACCGCTTACCAACTGATAAGTAAAAACAACCTGAATTGAGTTGGACTCAAGCGTTCAGCTCAACTCAGGTGCATTAGTTCAGACCAGGTCTGAATTAGTACAACTCAGGAAGTAAAGTACTACAAGCATTTGGCAGGTTTTGGTAACCCGGCCAGTTTCGTTGCCTGTTTAGCCGGACCTTTTTTAAACAGTTTGAACAGGTATTTACTGTTGCCTTTTTCAGGGCCGTGCGCTCTTTCCATCGCTTTAACCAACATTCTCACCGCAGGAGAGGTGTTGAACTCTTCATAAAAATCACGCACAAAATGAACTACTTCTAAGTGAGCATCGGTAAGTTCAATGCCTTCTTCTTCTGCTAACACTTCAATCATGCCTTCTTCCCACTGGGTGTGGTCAAGTAAGTATCCTTGAGCGTCAGTTTCGATTTCTTTACCGTTATAAACGAACATAGCTAAAATCCGCTTTTTATTGAGTTTTGTCTATAGGGTAGCGCACACTGAGCAAAACGCTCAACCTAAACCAATGGGTTGTTAGTTTAAGCGCGTTAAAACTGAACAGTGTTATCAGGAATATAGAGGTGGGCGAGCTTACCTTGGTTCTCTTTGAACGATGGACTTATGCGGTTATTTGAATTTTAAGTCGCTCGGTATAAAAATTTACCGGGGTTAAACAACCGATTTTGCCTAATTATGCATAAAAAGTTCAGTTTACCTGTAATCACGAATTTTGAGGCAAAAAAAAGCCCGAAAGCTAGGCTTTCGGGCTTTACCTCAGCTCAATTGAGCAGGAATTTAGTCATCGTTCATGATGCCCAGAATGCTAAGCAGGCTGATGAAGATGTTGTAGATAGATACATACAGCGTAATGGTGGCTGAAATGTAGTTGGTTTCACCGCCACGGATGATGCCTTGTGTGGTCATCAGGATAGCCATGGTTGAGAACACAATAAACAAACTACTTAGTGCTAAGTGCATCACTGTTGACTGGATGAAGATGCTGGCGATCATGCCTACAACCAGTACGACAAACAGAGACAGCATTAAGCCACCCAACATTGACAGGTCTCGTTTGGTTGTCAGTGCGTAAGCAGAAGCAGCCATAAATGACAATGCCGTACCACCCAGGGCGGTTAACACGATATCACCCATCCCGGCACCAATGTACATGTTCAGGATCGGGCCAACGGTATAGCCCAGGAAGCCAGTAAACAAGAAAGTAAACACCAGGCCCAGGCCGTTGTTACGGTTTTTCTCAGTCAGAAACAGCAGGCCGTAGAAACCCACCAACATCAGGATAAGGCCGGGACGCGGCAGGTTAAATGCCATCGCCACACCAGCGGTGACGGCTGACCACAGCAGGGTCATTGAAAGCAGGGCGTAAGTGTTACGCAATACTTTGTTGGTTTGCAGAGCACTCTCTTGTGTCGATGTGCGCGTAAACATTGGACTGTTCATAATCTTCCTCAATCAGAGACTTTCTTGTCTTGGATATATTGACATTTATGGGGCTAAAAGTTCAAAAAATCAAGCCCAACTATTGAATATCTAAGACAAAATAATAATGGAAATAAGATGTTATGTATCTGAGAACTTGTAACACAATATTTCTGCCTGGCAATAGTTGAACAATTGTCCGCTTGTTATTGTTTAATAAGGTAAAAAGCACTGGCTTAACCTAAACCAGTGCTTTTTATGGCGGTAAGCGCGAGCCGAACTTAGTGGTGCAGGATTTGCGCCAAGAAGTTGCGGGTGCGATCGGATCTCGGGTTTTCGAAGAAATCAACCGGGTTATTTTCTTCAATGATTTCACCAGCATCCATAAAGATAACCCGATCCGCGACCTCTTTGGCAAAGCCCATCTCGTGAGTCACACACAGCATGGTCATGCCTTCTTCAGCCAGTTCGACCATAACATCGAGCACCTCGCGAACCATTTCCGGGTCCAGTGCTGATGTGGGTTCATCAAACAGCATCACTTTCGGGTTCATACACAGTGAGCGGGCAATTGCGACACGTTGTTGCTGGCCCCCGGATAACTGACCGGGATATTTATCTGCCTGATCAGGGATTTTAACCCGTTCCAGATATTTCATCGCAATGGCTTCAGCTTCTTCCTTGGGCATTTTCTTGACCCAAATCGGTGCCAGCGAACAGTTTTCCAGTACCGTCAGGTGAGGGAACAGGTTAAAGTGCTGAAAACACATACCCACTTCGCGGCGTACCGCTTCAATGTTTTTCAGATCTTCGGTTAACTCCGTCCCCGATACGAATATATGCCCGGCCTGATGCTCTTCCAGGCGGTTAATGCAGCGGATCATGGTTGACTTACCAGAGCCAGAAGGGCCGCAAATAACGATTTTCTCGCCTTTCTTTACATTCAGGTTGATGTTTTTCAGTACGTGAAACTCACCGTACCATTTGTTCATGTCCTGAAGCTGGATCATATAGTCTTGTTGTTGCGTCATAATACGTCCTTGATACTTAATGAGTTATCGTTTGTGACCGGTATGGAGTTTGTTTTCTAGCCATATCGAATAGCGCGACATGCCAAAACAAAATACCCAGAACACTAACGCGACAAATACATAACTTTCTGTTGCAAACCCTAACCATTCTGGGTCGGTGTTGGCAGCCTGCCCGATACCCAGTACATCAAACATACCGATGATCAGCACCAAACTGGTGTCTTTAAACAGACCGATAAAAGTGTTTACGATAGAAGGAATGGTGATTTTCAGCGCCTGCGGCAAGATAATCAGCCACATTTTCTTCCAATAGGTAAGTCCCAGCGCGTCCGCTGCCTCATACTGGCCTTTCGGGATGGCTTGCAGGCCACCACGTACAACCTCTGCCATATAAGCGGCACTGAACATTACCACACCGATTAAGGCACGGATCAGTTTGTCGGTTTCGGACCCTTCTGACAGAAACAGTGGCAGCATAACCGAGGCCATAAACAGGACCGTGATCAGCGGCACGCCGCGCCATACCTCAATGTATACCGTACTGATACTCCTGATGATCGGCATTTCAGAACGTCGCCCGAGGGCAAGTGCTACCCCAATCGGTAATGACACCACGATCCCCACTAATGCAATGATCAACGTCACCAGCAAGCCGCCCCATTTGTGCGTTTCGACCACTTCCAGGCCGAACACTCCGCCATACAACAGCGCAGCGATAAGGAACGGATAGATGTTAACGAAGAATAACCATATCCAGGTACGTTTTGGGGTTTTCTCGTAGGCGAGCAATACGGTGAAAACTGCCAGCGTAAAGTAGAACAGGCGAGGGCGCCAGAGCTCAGCTTCCGGATAGAAGCCATACATAAACTGCTCCCAGCGGACACTGATGAAAACCCAGCAGGCACCTTCCCGGCTGCAGTCATCCCGTGTGGTACCGATCCAGTCAGCGTTAATGAATGCCCAGTCAATAATCGACCATAATGCTGATGCGATGATGTACGCGAGTATCAGCGTTACCACCGAGTTTACCGGTCCGTTAAACAAATGTTTGCGCATCCAGCCGACAAAACCAACCGTGTTTGCTGGTGGCGGGAGATCGGGTTGAAATTGATGTGTTGCCATATTATCTCTCCACCAATGCGACTTTGCGGTTGTAGATGTTCATCAGAGCCGAGGTGAGTAGGCTCAACGTTAAGTATACGCCCATGGTCATGGCAATAATTTCAATCGCCTGACCGGTCTGGTTTAACGTCGTACCGGCAAATACTGACACTAAATCCGGGTAACCGATCGCCATCGCCAGAGAAGAGTTTTTCGTCAGGTTAAGGTACTGACTGGTCAGTGGCGGAATAATTATGCGCAAGGCCTGTGGGATCACCACCAACTTTAATGTCTTAGATCTTGGTAGGCCTAAAGACATCGCCGCTTCTGTCTGGCCGTGACTGACGGCGTTGATACCGGAACGGACGATTTCCGCAATAAAAGAGGCAGTATAAACACTTAATGCGATCAGTAGCGCCGCCAGCTCAGGGATAATGCTGATACCGCCGCGGAAATTGAAGCCTTTTAAGGCAGGGTACTCAAGAGAAATTGGCATTCCGGCCAAAAAGTAAACCAGCACCGGTAGACCAACCACCAGGCCGAGCACAATCCTTCCCATCGGCGTTTGTTGACCGGTGACGCGTTGTTTGTTCGTCGCCCAGCGCGCAATCACTAAACTGGCGATGATACCGAAAACTAAGGCGCCAATGACAAGCCCACTGCCGTTTTCCATTACCGGAGCGGGCAGATAAAGGCCACGTACGTTCAGGAATATGGCTTCGCCAAGGCTCATGCTTTGGCGGGGAGAAGGCAGGGCCTGTAACACCGCGAAATACCAAAAAAATATCTGTAGCAACAGTGGAATATTACGGAATGTTTCAATATAGACAGCAGCCAGGCGACTAACCAGCCAGTTGGAGGAGAGTCTGGCCACTCCCATAGCAAAGCCGAGAACAGTGGCGAGTATGATACCTAATACGGATACCAGAGCCGTATTAAGCAGGCCAATCAGAAAGGTTCTGCCGTAGCTGAAGGTTTCGTCGTATTCAATCAGCGTAAGCCCGATACCAAATCCGGCTTCCTGGCTAAGGAACCCAAAACCGGTTGCGATGCCGCGTGCGTCCAGGTTGGTCAGGGCATTGTTGATAATGGTGTAAAAGAAAAACACCAATGCGGAGACTGCTATGATTTGAAACAGTGCGGAACGAAATGCCGGGTTATAGAGCAAACTCGTATTACCGCCTGAGTTAGTGGGCATCGTGCTTTGCGATGCAACATTCTTCGGTTTCATACTGCGATAACCTCAAATCCATTATAGTGATCACCAAGAAAAAGGGCGGCATGACCCGCCCTAATGCTTTCTTGTTAGCGGATTGGTGGTGCGTACATGAATCCGCCCGCATTCCATAGTGAATTCACCCCGCGCGAAATTTGCAGTGGTGATCCGGTACCGACCGTGCGCTCGAAGCTCTCACCATAGTTACCAACCTGCTTAATCACCTGATAACCCCAGTCGTCGCGAATGCCCAGACCTTTGCCTTTTGGTCCATCAACCCCCAGAATTCGCTTCACGTTAGGGTCTTTTGATTTGAGCATGTCATCAGCATTCTTGGATGTAATCCCGTACTCTTCAGCATTGATCATTGCCGCCAATGTCCATTTGGTTATGTTGAACCACTGATCATCACCCTGGCGGACCGCAGGGCCTAATGGCTCTTTCGAGATGATTTCAGGAAGAACCGCAGCAGAGTTTGGATCCGTCAGGTTCAGACGCAATGCATACAGACCAGATTGGTCTGTGGTCAGGACATCACAACGGCCGGCATCAAAGCCTTTCGATGTTTGCGCAGCGGTATCGAATACCACTGGTTTGTATGACATGCCACTGTTGCGGAAGTAATCCGCCAGGTTCAGCTCGGTTGTGGTACCGGACTGTACACACACCGAAGCGCCATCAAGCTCTTTGGCACTGGTAATCCCCAGGTCTTTCTTGACCATAAAACCCTGACCGTCGTAATAGGTGACACCGACAAAGTTTATCCCAAGTGCGGTATCGCGATGAAGTGTCCAGGTGGTGTTACGAGAAAGTACGTCAATTTCACCTGACTGGAGAGCAGTAAAACGTTCCTTCGCGGTAAGGGGGACATACTTAACCTTGGTTTTATCCCCAAGAACGCCCGCGGCCAAAGCCTGGCAATATTCTATGTCAATCCCTTCCCATTCGCCTTTAGAGTTCGGGTTGGAAAAACCAGGCAGGCCGGTACTGACACCACATGTCAGAAAGCCCTGTTTCATGACTTTATCCAGAGTAGTGTCTGCTGCTTGAGCTGATGTTGCTATCATGGCAGTAGAAGCCGCTACGACGGAAGCAAGAATTGTTAGTTTATTCGCCATTAGTATCCTTCCTGTATGATCCATGTTAAATCAGGACCGACCTGATACAACGTGTCCAGTTTGGTTGTGTTTTCGTCCTATATAATCGATTTTCAGAGAGAACGGCTCTCTTTAAATCAACCAGTTATAAGCGTAGGTAAGGAACTGTTAATTCTCAAATATATAATTTAATTAGGGTTTTGAAAGAACTTACAAATTCCTTTGCAGGCTAGAATGACTAAATGTTAACTGTTTGTAAATAGTGCAACTTGTGCCCAATGTGGTGCATCAGAACAAATGGCAAAAAATAGTTCAAAGAGGCAGGATAAAACGTCAATGTTAGATTTGTCATTAGTGATGATGCGATACAAATCGGCAAAATTTGAACAAAAATTATTTGTCGTCTTTAAACCAGTGAAGTTCTTGCCCCATTTTTGGTAGCATGGATTTAGTTAGACGTTATTAAGTGGCCATGGATAGAAATGCGATATTTTCCTCTGTTTTTAGATATTTTAAACAAGCCGGTGCTGGTGGTTGGCGGTGGTGAAGTTGCCAGCCGAAAAGTGGAAGCCTTGCTTAAGGCAGGTGCTGACGTGACCATCGTTTCCCCCAGTGTGGTTGAGTTTCTGGCTAAACTGGTCGAGGAGCAACAGGTTCACTGGATTCAGCGCTTTTATTCCAGTGACATTGTCACAAAAAATTTCATTCAGGTGTGGGCGACAACCGACAATCCTGAGCTGAACCATCAGGTATACAAAGACGCCAAACAGTTGGGGATTTTAGTCAATGTGGTCGATGATAAGCCATATTGCGATTTTATCACCCCATCAATGATTAACCGTGGCCGGATTCAGATAGCCGTTTCCAGTGGCGGAGCGTCACCGGTACTGATCCGTAATATTCGTGAAAAGCTTGAATCCATTTTGCCGCAGAATTTGGGTTTGATGGCTGAGTTTGCCAATTCAAAACGCAACTCGATAAAACAGGCATTGCCCAGTGTCGATCTGCGGAGAAAATTCTGGGAAACCTACTTCGCGCAGCCAGAAGTGGAAAATGCCCGCGATAACCGTGAGCTGGAAGCGGTTTATCAGGCTTTGGTAAATCAGCCACTGGATGAAAAGGGCAGCTGTACCTGGATACAAGTGGAGGCTGATGTGGAAATGTTGCCGATTAAAGCGGTACGCTACATGCAGCAGGCGGAACTGGTGTTGTATTCAACACAGTGCCAGCCGAATGTGCTGGATCTGGTGCGAAGAGATGCAGAGCGGGAAGCTTTTGCAACCGCAGCGGAACTTTCAGATAAGTTGACTACTGTGAAAGCCGGTCAGTTGCGTGTATGTGTGTTTATTCCCAGGGGCACCAGCGAATTTAACTTACTGCAGGGTAACGACTTAGTCATTTAGTTGAGAATACACCAAAAAAAGAGCCTACGTTGTGTAGGCTCTTTTGTCTGAACAATCGCTGGTTAGCCGCTCAGGATTAGTCGCGGAAATTGTTGAACTGGAAAGGCTGGCCTAACTCAGCTTCACGAATGGCCGCCATTGTGGCTTGTAGGTCGTCACGCTTTTTACCCGTCACTCGAACTTTATCGCCCTGAATAGAAGCTTGAACTTTAAGCTTTGAGTCTTTGATCAGCTTAACGATTTTCTTTGCCATTGGTGTGTCAATGCCCTGGCGGAACAAAATCGTTTGGTGCCAGTTCTTACCGGTCTGTTCAGGATTCTGCGTATCCATTGAGTTTGCATCTACGCCGCGCTTTGCCAGATGGCCGCGCAAAATGTCACGCATTTGCTTTAACTGGAAATCACCTTCCGCAGATACTTTTACATTTTCTTCTACTAACTCAAAGCTCGCATTTACGTTGCGGAAATCAAAACGAGTAGAAAGCTCTCGATTAGCGTTATCAACAGCATTACGAAGTTCAACGGTATCGATTTCAGAGACAATATCAAACGATGGCATGGAGATTCCTTATGTCTAGTAGTGTTATTAGTTATTATGAACGATTTTTTACCGCGTCTGCCAGCATATCAAGCATGGTGACGGTATCTTCCCAGCCTAAACAAGGATCCGTGATTGACTGGCCGTAGGCAAGGTTATTAATGTCCGTCATCGGCTGGTTGCCTTCGACGATGAAACTTTCTGCCATAATCCCGGCAATGTAGGTGCTACCGCTTTTGATTTGTTCACAGATATTTTTGGCTACATCCAATTGCTTACGATGCTGTTTTTCACAGTTGGCATGACTGAAGTCGACCACCAAACGTTGTGGTAAATCGAACTGTGCCAGTGCCTGACATGCCTGTTCGATGGATGCTGAGTCAAAGTTAGGTCCGGTTTCACCGCCACGAAGGATAATGTGACCATATGGGTTACCGCTGGTACGATAGACGGTCATACGGCCATTTTTGTCTGGCGAGTAGAAGTAGTGAGAAGCCTGAGAAGCACGAATCGCGTCAATGGCGATTTTCACATTTCCGTTGGTGCCGTTTTTGAAGCCGACCGGGCATGAAAGCGCGGAAGCCATTTCACGGTGGATTTGTGACTCTGTGGTACGGGCACCAATGGCACCCCAAGTGATCAGATCGGCAATGTATTGACCTGTGATCATATCAAGAAACTCGGTCGCTGTTGCCAGGCCAAGTTTATTGATATCGAGCAAAAGCTTACGGGCTTTATGCAAGCCTGCCTCCAGGGCATAAGAACCATCCAGATTTGGGTCGGTGATCAATCCTTTCCAACCGACAACCGTACGAGGCTTTTCAAAGTAGGTACGCATAACGATGAAAAGTTCATCTTTATACTTATCCTGAATTTGGCTAAGGCGCGTCGCGTAATCGAGGGCTGCTTCGGTATTGTGCACTGAACATGGCCCGACAATGGCCAGGATGCGCTTGTCTTCACCTGTAAGGATTTTTTCAATTTGACGGCGAGATTGGGCTATACGTTCTGCAACATCATCTGTGATTGGGTGCACGCTTCCAAGCTCTGCGGGGGGTGGCATTGGACCCAGAGGCTGGGTTCTCAATTCATCTGTTTTAATTGGCATGTGATAGCTATATTCTCTATTGCGAAGCAATAAAGATAACGGAATTGTGGTAAGGAATAAACTGTTTAAAGTGAATCTTATTGAGTAAAAGGGCGTTACATACCCAGCCTTTTTGTGCATTGCGACAAAGCGATTTAATTTTCGCCAGATTTTGCTGAGTTATTGGACGGGCGATAGCGTGCCATATGATTTATCAGGGCAAATCCAGCCATCAATGTGTGAGCCGATTCCGGTTACTGGCGTGAAGTAAGGCAATCGGTGTCTGTTTCACTGATAATATGAGATTGTTTGGCTCGAATGACGAAATAAGGATCAGAGTCAGCTATTTGGCTGATGATTACAGTTCTATTGATTATATATTCATTATTTTTAACTATTTATTCTTGTTTTCGAGCTGAACAATAGGTATGTTCTAACTATCATAATCGTAAGACTGGAGCAGTAATGAGTCAAAGTACCACCGGGGGTGAGAACTCCGCGATCAAATTGGGCGATGTGTTTCCATCCCAAAGGGAATTAAGCGGAAGTGGAGCTTTGTATGTTTCACTATCTGAGTTGGTGATGGGCAAGCTTTTTTACCATCCTTCACTATCGAATTTGGATGATATTGAAGATGCAACCGAAAAGGCTTCACTTCAACAAATCTTATCTCAACAGGATGTGAAAACACATTTTATCTCCACCTTAGTTGAATCAATTGTACTGGCCGCTAAAGGCTACGATGTGGTGCGTATTGAGCTGAACAGCGCTGACAGTGAAGCGATGAGCCGGTTAATTGCCGGCAGCCTGGAACCACATGAGCAAAATCCGTTACTTGGTTTGCGCGGTGTTTCACGATTTGCCTCCGATGTCTATAAAGAGGCGTTTGTGTTGGAGTGTGAAGTGATTAAAGCATTGCAACAACGAGGCGTTGAAATCGACATTGTCGTGCCGTTTGTGCGCGCACTGAGCGATGCGGCCAAGATTATTGACTTACTTGCAGAGCAGGGTTTACCCCGCGGACTGAAAGGGCTGAAGGTTCTCTATTGCTGCGACACGCCGTCAGCGGTATTAATGGCAGAAAAGCTACTTCATTATTTCGATGGTTTAGTGATTAACCTTGATACATTGGCACAGCTGACTTTGGGTGTGGACAATAACAACCCATCTTTGGCTTACCTCTATGATCCGGAGAACGACTCGGTGATTCAGTTAGTGGATTTTGCAGTCAAGTCGGCTAACGCAACGGGCAAACCGGCGCTGCTCCTCACCCGGGAACTGTCTGAGCGCCCGCGCTTAGAGCACTACTTGTCGGAAGTGGCGGGCGTAGAAACTTACCTTTTCGACTAACGTGTTGGTGTATGCAGAGAGGCCCGTGCGCGGCCTCTCTTTGTTAACATTTCTTTGACATTTGCACTCAATGCTGATTAACTGGTCTGACTAGTTACCAGGGAGAGTCCAATGTTAAGCCCACTTCGTCAAGCCAACCTTTATCTTAACCTGTTTGGGTTTACCAAAGTGCCCCTTATCTGGCTGTGTCGCCCCAAGATTATTGCCATTGATGATCAGCACGTTGAAGTGGTCATCCCGTTGAAGCGCAGAACCAAAAACCACCTTAATAGTATGTATTTTGGCGCGCTTGCTGTTGGTGCTGATGTGGCGGGTGGTTTTCTGGCGATGAGTAAAGCAAAAGAGCAGGGAGAGAAGATCTCATTGGCGTTCAAGGGAGTTAAGGCGGACTTTTTCAAGCGGCCGGAAGGGGATGTCCATTTTGTCTGCCATGACGGGGCATTAATTGACGATATGGTAAGCCAAACCCTGCAAACCGGTGAGCGAGTCAATCAAGATGTTAAAATTGTCGCACTATGTCCTGATTTGCATGGTGATGAGCCAATGGCTGAATTTTCTCTGACATTATCGATCAAAAAAGCAGCCTGACAGCAGGCTGCTTTTTGTGGTGCTTCAGGTTAACTCAATCTGCTCTACAGAGACAATCTTGGAGCGGTTGACCACCACTTTCCAGCGGTAGTAGGTCGGCTCGTCGCTGTGGTTATCCTCTTTGACAATAACGTTTAGGAGGTGACGCTTTTCCACGGACTCTTTGCTGACCTGGCCATCATTTATCCGGTAGATGCGATTTGAGCTCTTATCCATCAAACGGATGATAGGGCGAAGATTGATGTTGATGGTCTCGCGTGTTTGCTCGTAGCCGCTCAGAAACTGGGATGTCGCCATATCCACTTTCTCATGGTAATGCAGAATCTGCTCTTCTCGCTGCACCACGCGTTTTTTACGAATTAGTTGAATTCGGTCCGGTAACTTGGCGAAAGTTGTGTAATCCAGCCATTCCAGTTTGGATCCGACGACTTTCCGGGTTGTTGGGTCAGTGTACTTTTTGCGCCATTTGGGTTTGCCTTTACGGATCCAGCGCCACATTGCATCGCGTAAGTCATCCTTGAAAATTTCACGTAATGCATAGATAAGTGACATGGCAATAATAAATGACGCGGAAATTTCGCCGAGGTAATCTCTTGCCATGATCACGGTTGAGGTAACAAACACCATCACCAGGCCAGTGGCAGCCCCTTTAATTATCCGTTTAATATTGTTGCCCATCGAGATGGTTTTTTCCCGCAGTACAATCGGGTGCTCAATCAGGCGGCGTAAAAGGTGCATCTTATTCGACAGACGAGTCACATCTTCAACAACCCGCGGGGAGTTGTATTTATTGAGCTTTCTGTGCGCCTGCTCTTTTTCACACAACGTCAACAGCCGCTGCTTAATGGTGCTGTAATCACCTTCTCTGGGCAGGTGGGCGACCAGAGATAAGAATTTCTGTTCGGTATACCATGAGAGATAGTTATCTATGTTGACGTAGTAACGTTTTAAGTTCTCTTCGTAGGGAATGGAGCGTCTTAAGCGCTTCAGAATATCCAATGCCAGTTCAATGACTTCATCGACCTCATCCGCAGTGACGTTGTCACCTTGGTGTTTATTGAGACTGGCGACAGCTTTGTCGAGTGCTATTACATATTGATAAGCAAACAAGCTTAAACTGACCCGGTACTGGCTTTTAGACAGACGGCCACGCTTGGCTAAGCGGCTGTGAACCAGTGGCAGTAGTACTTCATTACTGTAGTAAGCCCGTTTCTGGGTCATGGAACTGTAGTAAAACTCAGATTCGGTGAGAATATCTGAATTCAGGCCGAGTTCCCCCGGAACGAAAAGAAAGATATCTAAGTCGACTTTTTTGCTTGTGGCTAAAGCATGGCTGATTTTTAGTGTGATTGAGTCCTGTTTATCAACGGTGACCAAGTAAGGCTCCTGATTATTGCTAATGGGTGTCCGGATAGCGAACGTCGCATAGCATATCAAAGAGGCGCAGCTATTTCTCTCTGATTTTCTTTCCAGTTTGGGTATAATTCCCGGTAAATTTCCAAAGAGACAAATTCAATGATTAAGATTGGTCAAATTAACAGCTTGAAAGTCATTAAAAAGGCTGATTTTGGCGTATTTCTGGATGGCGACGAATACGGTTCGGTGTTATTGCCAAATAAGTATGTGCCTGAAGGCACTGAAATTGGTGATAAGGTTGAAGTGTTTTTATTCTTCGATTCAGAGAGCCAACTTGCTGCGACCACAGAGACGCCTATCGCTCAGGTTGGTGAGTGGGGGCTGATGAAAATTGAAGGCATCAACAGCACCGGCGCATTCGTTAACTGGGGTATCAAAGAAAAAGATCTTTTGATCCCGTTCAGTGAGCAGCGCGCCCGTTTTTCGGCAGGGCAGACTATTTTGGTATACGTATATACCGATAAAGCGTCAGGCCGTATTGTCGGAACCACTAAGTTTAACAAATGGCTCGATAAGACCCCGGCTAACTACCAAGTGAACCAGCAGGTGGATTTGATCATCGCAGAGCGCAGCCAACTGGGCTACAAGGCGATCGTTAACGGCCGCCACTGGGGCATGATCTTCCCGTCTGATGTTTTTGGTAAATTGTTCATTGGTAAAAAGCTAAAAGGTTTTATCAAACGTGTTCGTGAAGACGGTAAGATTGACCTGGCCCTGCAAAAAGTCGGGGTAGAAAAGATGGATGATCTGTCTGGAAGAATTGTTGAGTTGCTGGAAAAGAAAGACGGTTTTTTACCGCTAAACGATAAGTCTTCTCCAGACGCGATTTTTGAGGTGTTCCGCACCAGCAAAGGCACGTTCAAGAAAACCATTGGTGGCCTATATAAGCAGGGTAAAATCGTTATCGAAAAAGATGGTATTCGCCTAGCGTAAATAGGGGCCTTTCCCAGGCAAAAAAATCGGCCCAAAGTCGTCCGTTTCTTGGGCCTAGGGGAAACGGCTCCTTAGAGCCTGCGCTAAACTTTGCTAACGGTTTTTCGTTAGCCATAATAGAGAAAAATGCCATTAAAAAGCCTGTGTTCATAACATTTAGTTTAGTACAGGGTATCTGGATAGCTAGGGCTGCTAAGGTAAAACCTGAAGAGAATTAAAAAGCCACCGCGAATGCGATGGCTTTTCATTAACTTAATGCTCTTTTTAGCGGACGGTTAAAAAAGATTTTTGTCGCGAACCAGTTCACGTGGCAGGCCGTTTTTGATCCGGTTGCTGACCCATTTGCCTAATCCGATGATCGTACCCTGATATCTCACCAGCACTTCACCTTTGCCGGTTTTCATTCCTTGGGGAATGTTTTCCGGACGGATATCACGTCCCATATACCACTCTCTGGCCTCGTCGGTTGTTAGTTCGAGAGCTTTTGACTCTTGACCAGAGGCTAATGTCGTCGCGACCTGATGCTGCCAGCGATAACCGTTCTTGTGTGCTTCTGCGATTTTGATCCCCATACGCGAGAAACGCAGTTCTCCTATCATTGACTCTAATGCTTCAGGGAATAACCACACGTCTTTATCTCGCAGCCAGACACTAGCGTTTTCAGGCAAGTGAATTTCAAGGGTGTCGCTGAGCTGTTTATCTATTTCCGCCTGTACTTTTGCACTAGCCTTACTGAACGGGAATTTGCCCATGCGTTTTTTCACTTTTGGTGCATCTACCGATGCCAGTTTTCTCATCCGGGCAACAAAGAAACCTTCACAGTCATAGACTTGTGGGAAGATATGCAGGAAACCTTCTGCGGTTAATGCCGCTTCAGCGTTATCAAACAGCCCGGCCAGGCTTTCAAACTCAACCGCGTCGCTGAACGTCTCTTTCAGATGGTGGCACACTTCCTGATTCTCTTCGGTACTTAATGTGCAGGTTGAGTACACCAGAACCCCGCCGGGCTTGAGTGCATGGAACGCGCTTTCAATTAAGTCCTTCTGGGTTGCCGCGATGTCGATAACCGATGCCTGCGACCAGTTCTTCATCGCATCTTCATCTTTACGTACCGTACCTTCACCAGAGCAGGGCGCATCCAGCAGTACCGCGTCAAACTGTTCGGGCAGCCATCCGCCAAACACGCGTCCGTCGAAGTTACTCAGCGCGGCATTGCGCACACCACAGCGTTCAATGTTGGCGTGGAGGACTTTTACCCGGCTGGCAGCGTATTCGTTTGCCACTAATACGCCTTTGTTTTCCATTAAAGCCGCTATTTGGGTGGTTTTGGAACCCGGTGCGGCGGCAGTATCCAGCACGGCAGCATACGTGGGATTATCCATGAACAGTGCAGAGACCGGCATCATCGAGCTGGCTTCCTGGATATAGAACAGCCCGGACATATGCTCAGCGGTATTACCCAGAGGAACCAAAGATTCATCGGCCTCAATCCAGAAACCATTACTACACCACGGAACCGGGAAAAGTTGCCATCCCTTTTGTTCTGCACGTTTAATAAACTCGTCAACCGTAATTTTTAAGGTATTGACGCGGATGCTTTTACGCAATGGCTTTTGGCAGGCTGCGATAAAGTCATCCATGCACAGGAGGGCGGGGAGAATGGTACGGATTTTTTCCAGAAACTCTTCTGGCAGGTAAACATTGGAATGCAAGGCGTTATCTCATTTGCAAAATTTGCTGCAAATAATAAACGAATTAGCCGCAGAAACGAAATAGAAGCTTTGGGTAAAAAAATAGAGCAGCATGCACTGCTCTATCCGATTAAAGTTTGGTGGTCGGTTTTGGTATCGGAGTTCGCCACTGTCGCCATCCGTCCTCAGCTTTGGGGTAGAGGAGGAAGGTCTGACCGCTTTCGGCGATCGGCATCAGGTTAGCTTGCTCAGGGGTAGCAAAGGCGACCCCTCCGCGTACTAAACTCTCTATCGTTCCGGCTTTGATGTTTGCACCGGTCAATCCGATTGACACATCGACGCCGGAAACGTTCCAAAACACGCTGTTTTGTCGGACCAGATAAGCGTAATTGCGCTGAATTTCGATTTGAGAAATAACACGGTCGGCAAACTCGCCCAAACGAACATCGGTTACCTGACCGACTTCCATTTCACGGTAAAGAACAGGGGTGCCGACTTGTAATGAGCCGCGTTGGGCACTCTGCAGTGTGAAGACAATACCAGGCTGTTTAACGGCGCTCTTGGCTAAGCGGAATGCAAAATGCGCCTGACCATCTCCAGGAGTAACATTGATCGCCTTAGCAACCAGCGAGCCGAGGTTTTTTACCCCATCGAACCCTATTTCAGGCTCGTTAAGCCAAAAATGGGAGCCTTTAACCGCAATGTCATCCACATACTCGGGCAGAATGCGCGCGGTGACTTCAACGCGTTGCCGTTTGAAGTGTGGCACTACCAGGGTTACTTCACCAACTTTTACGCCTTGATACTTGATCGGCATTCCGGCGGTCACCTCTTGTGTCCCGTCGGTGTCTAAGGTGATCACACGGCCAAATTTACGCGCTTGGTTTTGATCCGGGTACAGTTTCCAGCGATGACCCAGTTTATTGTCAATGCCGGGAATTGAGTCAAAGGCGATCCCTCCATTAATGAGCGTTTTAAGTGGGTCTGCTTTGATTTTAACTCCGGCTAACGATGCATCTACCTCAACACCGGAACGGTTCCAGAACACTGTCTGGTCGGTAATGAGGTGAGCATAACGCTTTTCGAGGGTCGCGTTAATGATCACGCCGCCGTCAACCAGTTTAAAGTCTGCGATATTACCAACCGGCAAATTACGGTATAGCAGGGGGCTGCCTTTTGAAATCGGAGGCAGTTCGCTGGCAAAAAGGGTTAATGTTTGTGAACCACGCAGGTTGTACTGCGCCAGTTCAGCCAGTGACTCACTCTGGAACAGCCGATATTCCTGTTTTACTTGCTCGCTTCCCTGGCTTAAAAAGCTGATGGATCCGGTCAGGAGTTGCTTTGCCGGTGGTACTGTGACACTTAATCCGGATTCTGTCAGTTCTGCAGAAGCACTGCCGGTAACAAAAAAGCGGTTATTGGATTTAATCAAATGCTTGAACTGGTGATCAATCAGAGCATCGAGATAGACTTCTTGGTCTGACTGTTCTGCCGCCGTCTTGTCGAGCAAACCAACGTTGATGATCGAACCGACCACAATCCCTTTGTATAGCACATTTGCCCCGGCATCCAAGCCGAAAGAGTTATTGGCTACCAGACGAATCGCAATGGATTTCTGCTGTTGCTGGCTAAACTCGTTTTTACGAATGGCGCGGAACTGACGAGCCCGGTCCCCCTGGCCGGGGATGATTGATAGAAAATTACCACTCACCAGGTTGGCAATGTTTTCTACTCCGGACAATGACACTTTTGCTTCTTCAAGAATGAAATGGGTGCCAGTGGTCAACATATCGCTAAATGCCGGCTGAATTGCTGCCGACGCTAAAATTACTTCTCGCCCTTCTGACAAACTTAAGTCGGTGATCTGGCCGATCTCGATACCGCGATACATAATAGGCGCACCTTCACCACTGATGTTATTGTCATCTGGCAATGCCACTTTAATCGGTATTCCTCGCCCTGCGGTTTTCAGGTCACGGTACAGGCGGAACTGGGCATTTTCTTCAACCGGTTCGCCATCGTCAGGAGAGTCTACCGCAATGGCGCCGCCGAACAGGGCGCTCATGCTCTCCAGGCGTACATCGACGCCATTGAAACCGATATTGGCACCAATACCGCTGACATTCCAGAACCGGCTGCGGTCATTAATAATATGGCGATATTGCTCCTGGATGTTGGCGTGGATCGAAATAGATTTCGCATCATCATCAAGCTTATAGCTGTAGACTTCACCGATTGGAATTTTTTTATATACAATCTGGGAGCCTACTGAGACACCACCCAAATCCCGGCTATTCAGTTTGATGTTTAAGCCCTGGCTGACTCTCAGATCAGTTGGAGCAGCACTCAGCGCGGCAAATTTCGTTTCAAACTGTTCACTTTTGCCCGGCTGGATTGAAATGTAATTACCCGACACAAGTGCATCAAGGCCAGATATCCCGGAGAGGCTGGCGGTGGGTTTAACTAACCAGAAACGTGTATCTTTATTCAATAGCTTTGTGGCTTCCGGGTAGACATCGGCGTCCACATAAATACTGCCGAGATCCTCAGAGAGTTTAATGTCACGGACCATACCTACTTCCAGACCTTGATAACGAATAGTGGTTCTGCCCGCGACCAAACCTGCGGCATCAGAGAAATAGATTTGGACCCGCTGACCGGCGTCTTGAATTGACTTGAAAACCAGCCATCCGGCTAACACCATGGTCAAAATAGGAAGTATCCAAAACGGCGAGATCCCCCGGCCTCGTTTTACATCCGGTATGTATGACGTTTGAGAACTGTTCTGATCACTCATTTACTGACTCTTTATTTTGATTGTCTGGGGCATTGTCCCAAATAAGCCTGGGGTCAATGCTGTCCGCCGCGAGCATGGTTAATACCACTACGATACCAAAGGCAACGGCACCGTAGCCGGGGGTAAAGTCGAGAATCTGACCCCGATCAACGAGAGTCATCATGATTGAAATAACAAACAGGTCCATCACAGACCATTTGCCTATCCACTTTACTGCAAAATAGATCATCATTCGTTGTTTATGGAACACCGAACGCTTGAATTTGATACATAGTAAGATATAAGCAAGCCCGAGTATCTTGACCACCGGGACAATAATACTTGCTACAAATATAATGGTGGCAATTCCATACATACCACTATTGACGAGTGACGCCACGCCGGAAAAGATTGTATCTTCCAAGCGTTGACCATTGGTGATGAGTATAGAAATTGGGATCAGGTTTGCCGGAAATATCGCGATGGTTGCCGCAATGAGATAAGCCCAGGTCTTCTGAATCGAATGAGGCTTTCTATGGTGCAGCGGGTTATGGCAGCGCTGGCAGCGTTTCCCGGCGGGCTGGGAGAGGTGACACTCATGACAATGTATGTCTTTATGAGCAAAGTTGAAGGTCGTTTCTGGTTGCCAGGCTTCCCAATAGCGACGAACACTGATCCGGGAAATCAGCATTACGGTGAATATTTGTAGAAAAAGCAGGCCAAACAACCCGGGACCAACAAAGATGTCGGAATAGTCCTGGAGCTTAAAGCACGAAACAGCGATGCTGACCAAGAATACGTCCAGCATCACCCAGTGTTTTAAGTGCTGGACTAACCACAAGGAAATACGCAAACCTTGATAAGACCGGATATGGAGCGAAATATGAGCGCTTAATACCGATGAACAAACAATCAGGGGGGCCAGTGAGCTACAAAATAGAATCAATAAAGAGAGCAGAATATAGCCCTCTTGCATCAGTGCAATCATTCCTGAAGGGAGTGTTGCGGGGATCATTACTCCAAATAAACGGATACTAATGAAGTCAAAAAAGTGAGAAGGAACAAACAGTAACAGGCAGGTTACAGCTATAGCAAGATTGCCGGACAAACTGGGTGAGCCACCACGGTATAGATGAGTTCCGCAGCGCGGGCAGTACGCATCTCGGCCATAGGGGATCTGAATAATGTCCACCGGCAATTCACATCCCTGGCACAAGCGAACTTTGTTCGCTTGTCGAGGGTGTCTGGATAGCGGGCTCATTACTCTCTCCCTATCCAAAAGGCGTTACGCGTGGGACTGAACTCCCCCGTATAAGGTCTGATATAAGCCTTCCTGTTCAACTAGCTCACCATGTGTTCCTGTTTGCGACACTTTTCCATCTTCGAGGACATAGATCAAGTCTGCTTGTTTCACCGCAGAGAGTCGATGCGCCACGATTAACGTCGTTCGACCGTTTAAAAACTCAGTCAGTGCTTTATGCAGCGCTGCTTCGGTTGCCGTATCGAGGGCAGAGGTTGCTTCATCCAAAATGACGAACTGGGGATTACTCAATACCATTCTGGCAATCGCCAGGCGTTGCCGTTGCCCACCAGACAAACGAATGCCGTTACGCCCGATCTGGGTGTCCAGACCCTGACTTAGCTGGGCAGTCACATCTTGCAACTGCGCTACTTCGAGTGCCCGCCACAGCGACAGTTCATCGTAATGCCCCCCGAGAGTCAGATTATGCCTCAAGGTGTCGTTAAATAGTATAGGTTGCTGTAATACAACAGCAATTTTGTCACGAATTACATCGAAGCTGATGTCTTCGCTCAGCTCATCATTATAACGAATAGACCCGGAATCTTGCCGGTACACACCGATGAGCAGCTGAATTAAAGTAGATTTGCCCCCGCCGCTGGCCCCAACTAAAGCAACTTTCCGGCCTGCAGGAACGTGAAGGGTCAAATCATCAAGTACTTTGTTTTCCTTATTATAAGAGAAAGTGACGTTCTCAATTTTGACATCGACTTCTTTGTCTGCGCTAAACGGATTCACTTTGGAGCGCGGCCGGTGCTCTTCTTCCAAACTGAGGAGATCATTAATCCGTTTTAACGCTGCTTTTGCGCTATACCAGGAAAACTGGATGCCGAGCAGTTCTTGCACTGGCGAGAGCATGAACCACAAGTAGCCAAAAACGGCAAAAATCTGACCGATCGTAAGGTCACTGAACATCACCATCAACATCGCAACAGCACGGAATAACTCGAATCCAATCAAAAACAACAGAAAGGAGACGCGTCCTGCGGCTTCGGACTGCCAGGCATACTTGTCCGCGTCTATACGTACTTGGTTAGCACTGGATTTGAGTTGTTTTAAGAACTCGCGCTCTTTATTTGCGGCGCGCAGCTGATAAATGCCATCAAGCGTTTCAACCAACCGATTCTGAAATACTTCAAACGATTGGTTTTCTTTGCGTTTGAGGTGTTTGACCATGTTCCCGAGTTTTCGCGAGAAGTAAATGACCACCGGATTGACCAAGAGGATAAACAAGCCTAGTCGCCACTCTAACCAAAGCAGCACAATTGCTGTTCCGATCACGGTCAGCAAGCTGATAACAAATTTGGCTAACGTTGAGCCAACGAACTGATCAATAGTCTCTATATCAGTGATTAAGTGAGCATTGATTCCGCCAATTCCCTTGGTTTCATATTGGCGGATACTGATACGGCTCAGCTTATCGATCATTCTACTCCGCATCTCAAACGTGATGGTTTTCGACACCAGAGTAAACTGACGGCTTTGAACGATATTCAGCACCTGACTTACCGCACGCATCAGTACAACCAGAAATAGCGTGAAAAATATGTAGCCGGTAGGGGTTTGCCATGTTTCCGGTAATACAGTGTTCATTGCCGCCAGGCCGGAAGCAGGCTGGCCAAGCAGAACTTCATCCACCATTAACGGCATGAGTAAGGGAATAGGGACGCTGATTAAAGTAGCAACAATCGCGATCAAGTTAGCCCAAATTAACTTTGATTTGTGCTTTTTAACTTGTGTTATCAACCAGGAACGGCTAATAGTGTCATGTGTTAGAGTCATTGTAATGAGAATGCATCCTATTTATGTTTAGATGGGCATTGTAACGGGATTCCTAAAGATTGGAAGCCTCTAATTCATTACACCATTTATACGGAAGTAATTATGAACATAGAACAGTACCAGACACTTACCAAGCAAGCGGTTGCACTTATTGAGTCAGAAACCAACATGATCGCCAACCTGGCCAACATCAGCGCACTGTTGTTCATGGAGCTTGAAGAGCTCAACTGGGCTGGTTTTTACCTGACTCAGGGAGAGGAGCTGGTGCTGGGTCCATTTCAGGGCAAGCCGGCTTGTGTGCGTATTCCTATCGGGCGTGGCGTATGCGGTACGGCTGCGCAGACTAATACAGTCCAGCGCGTCTATGATGTTCACCGGTTTGAGGGACACATTGCGTGTGATGCTGCGAGTAATTCAGAGATAGTGATCCCTTTTTCTATCAACGGGCAGGTAGCCGGAGTACTCGATATTGACAGCCCCCAAATAGGGCGTTTCAATGAAATTGATGAGCAAGGCCTCACACATTTTATGGTTGAAGTAGAAAAGCTGCTTAATTCACACGCGAACGACGCATAAATTCGTCTAGGAGTGTGGTTTTTCCTTGGCATGTCTCTATAATACGAGAATATTTTTCTTAATGCTTCGCGGAAATCCGCTCAAATCAGGAACCCTCATGACTGAAAAGTTAAAAAACAGCAAAGAAGTTATTGCATATATTGCTGAATGTTTCCCTAAGTGCTTTACTTTAGAAGGTGAAGCAAAACCTCTGAAAATTGGTATTTTTCAAGATCTTGCGGAACGTCTAAGTGACGATGAAAAAGTAAGCAAAACTCAGCTTCGTGCAGCGTTAAGACAGTACACTTCATCATGGCGTTACCTACATGGGGTAAAACCAGGCGCGGTGCGCGTGGATCTGGATGGTAACCCTTGTGGTGAGCTGGAAGAAGAACACGTGGAACACGCAAAAGCGACCCTTGCTGAAAGCAAGGCGAAAGTACAGGCACGTCGTAAAGAGCAAGCGCAAAAAGCTCGTGAAGAAGGTAAGGCAAAAGCGAAACCTGCGAAAAAGCCACAACAGCCTCGTCGTCCTAACAAACAGAAAGTACAGAAACAGTCAACACCTGTAGAAACACGCGCACTAAACGCAGATGAAATGACCATCGGCAAACTAGTGAATGTGAACATGGGTAAAGGAAACATGGCTGCGACCATTGTTGAAATCAATAAGGATGATGTACGTGTTCAACTTAACAACGGCCTGCAAATGGTTGTGAAAGCGGAGCACTTGCGCGCTTAAAGGAGATACTCCTACGCATGAAATGCCGTTCAAAAGTGACCCTGATTGCTGCTGGCTTTTTGCTGGCAGCATCAGCTCAGGCTCTTGAAGCCAAACTCAGTAAAGATGATTTGCCTGTTCTTGCTCCTGAAGTTCAGCATGAAGCCGCCAGTAAACGTGTTACTGCACGATTAACGCGTTCTCATTACAATCATTTCAATCTGAATGATGAATTCTCCCAGGCAATCTTTGCGCGTTATATCGAACTGCTTGATTATAGTAAAAATATTTTTACTCAGGCCGATATTAATGCTTTTGAAGATTGGTCGATTCAACTTGATGATCAGCTTAAAGCCGGTAACAACCAGATTGCTTTTGACGTTTATAACCTGTCAATGCAAAAACGCTTTGAGCGCTTTTCTTATGCCCTGACATTACTTGATAACGAAATTAAGTTTGACGCAGATGAGAGCATTGAACTGGATCGCTCAGAAGCATTCTGGCCTCAAAATAAAGCTGAGTTGGATGAACTGTGGCGTAAGCGAGTGAAATATGACGCGCTTAACTTGACGTTAGCCGGTAAAGAATGGCCGGAAATCAAAGAGGTCCTCGAAAAGCGCTACAATAATGCGATAAAACGTATTACTCAAAGTCGTAACGAAGACGCATTCCAGCTATACATGAATGCTTTTGCCCGTGAAGTTGATCCGCATACCAGTTACCTGTCTCCTCGCAATGCAGAACAGTTCCAGTCTGAGATGAACCTTTCTCTTGAAGGTATCGGAGCGGTATTGCAGATGACCGATGACTATACAGTGATCCGTTCTCTGGTTGCTGGTGGCCCTGCGTCGAAAAGCAAACAGTTGGGAGAAGGTGACCGTATTATCGGTGTCGGTCAGGATGGTGAAGATATTGTCGACGTCATTGGTTGGCGACTCGATGACGTTGTACAACTGATCAAAGGCCCGAAAGGGTCGAAAGTGAACCTTGAGATCTTGCCAGAAGGTAACGAAGCAAAGAGTTACGTTGTCACAATTGTTCGCGATAAAGTGCGCCTCGAAGACCGCGCAGTGAAGTCAGAGATCATCGAAAAGGATGGTAAGAAGATAGGTGTCCTTGAGGTACCAAGCTTTTATGTCGGTTTATCGAAAGATACCGATAAACTCATCACTGACCTGACTAGCAAAGGCATCGATGGCATCATCGTTGACCTTCGTAACAATGGTGGTGGCGCTCTTACTGAAGCGACAGCGTTAACCGGCTTGTTTATTAAGCAAGGCCCGGTGGTGCAGGTGCGTGACAGTTATGGCCGAATTAAAGTGAACGCTGATACTGATGGTAAAATCAGTTACGATGGCCCGTTAACCGTTCTGATCAACCGCTATAGTGCTTCTGCATCTGAGATTTTTGCTGCCGCAATGCAAGATTACAATCGTGCCATTATTTTGGGTGAAAACTCATTCGGTAAAGGGACGGTTCAGCAGCATCGCTCACTAAATCTGATTTATGATCTGTTCGAGAAAGAATTAGGTTATGTGCAGTACACGATTCAAAAGTTCTACCGTATTGATGGCGGGAGTACCCAGAACCGAGGTGTCGCACCAGATATCGCTTACCCGACACCTGTTGATCCAAGTGAAACCGGGGAAAGTGTGGAAGACAATGCATTGCCTTGGGATAGCATTGACAAAGCGCCGTATCAAGCGTTTTCCGAACAAAGCGATCTTATTGCTAAGTTAACCGAGTTGCACGACAAACGTATTGCTGAGGATATGGAGTTTCGTTTTATCAAAGAAGACATTGAAAAGTATCGTTTAGAAAAGGATGATAACTACTTGTCTCTTAACGAAAAAACTCGCAAGAAGCAGTCAGAAGAAGCCGACGCGCTGAGATTGCAGCGCATCAACCAGCGACAAGCAGCTCATGGAAAAGAAGCGTTCAACGCCTTGAAAGATGTGCCTAAAGATTATGAAGCACCTGATGTCTATTTAGATGAATCGGTCGCGATTATGGTCGATATGCTAAAGGCTGAAAAGCAGTTGTAACTTTCAACATTCATGTATTTAAGAGCGGGTCATTATGATCCGCTCTTTTTTTTGTGTGTGAATATCACGCGTTTTTGCTTAACACTATTATTTTGTTTGCTTTATTTTTATAAATAAAAATGTGATTCAGGTCAAAATACTTCGCTAAATGGCTATCTTCTTCCTAAGCTAAAAGAAAACGATAAGGATGCCGTTATGAAATGGTTTTTTTTAATGCTTAGCGTTTGCTGCTTCAGTGTCTCCGGCGCTGAAATTAATAAAGAAGATGAACTGAGCCACTTTGACACACCGTTTTTGATCGGTGACTGGTATTTGGTCAATCCAAATCCGGATGGTTCTGCTGAAAGCTTCCGTGCGATAAAACTCACCCTTGATTCAAACTATGGCTTCTCTATCGATATCCAGAAAAAAGACTACTCAATAGACCATTGGGAAGGGCTTTATAATGCCAATGAAGATACCATTGTTCTTGGTTTAAATACTGACGAGCCGCAGATTTACGCTTATCGCAACAACCACAATACCTTAGATCTTAACGGTGTCACTTTCACTAAGGGATTGCCTAATGCCTTAGCCGGAATCTGGTCCAGTACGCATGTTTCGGGTGAAGGTTTAGCTGACAATGACATAAACCACATGGATCTCATTTTACAGCCAGACTTTGTTTTTATGTTCCGCGTGTCAAACGCAGAGGGCTTAGAATCTGTCAAGCAAGGGGTATTTTACACAGAAGGTGAACACCTGATTTTGTTATATGAAAACGGTGAACACGGCACCACTTACAAGTTGGATCAAAATCAGCTGACCATCGCCGATAGCAATGGTGATATGCTTGCGGTGTTGAACAGGGTGACGCCTTAACAAGCTCACTAATCTGGCTTTTAACCAGGTTAGGGCTGAAAGAAAAGTTCTGATGTTGTATGAATGTTAAGCAAAAAGCGGAGCTGGCGCACTAAAAGCTCCGTTTTTTGTTAAATAGACTTGTATTATGATACCACTGCCCATACTAATAGCTTATATAGTGATACCTATGGCAGGCGTTTGCGTCTTCCGTTGGTATTTAGTGGTTCAATGTACAAGGATATGAACATGTCTCAAACTCCTCTGGCGAAGTACCGTAAAGATTATCAAGCGCCGTCTCATAACATTACCGATATCGACTTAACATTTGACCTGCACGACAATGACACCATTGTTACTGCACTGTCTAAAGTCACCCAACAAGGTGAGGGCAAAACGCTGGTACTGGACGGAGAAGGGCTGGAACTTCGGTCAGTCAAAGTGAACGGTAAGGAGTGGACTCATCACGAAGAGAAAGAGGCATCGCTGGTACTGACCAACCTGCCAACAGAATTCAGCCTGGAAATTATCACTAAAATTGATCCCGAAGCGAACACCGCCCTGGAAGGTTTGTATAAGTCTGGTGGTGCGTTCTGTACCCAGTGTGAAGCCGAGGGCTTTCGTCGCATCACTTACTACCTAGACAGGCCCGATGTCCTGGCGAAATACACCACGAAAGTGATTGCAGATAAAGCAAATTATCCTTATCTGCTGAGTAACGGTAACCGTATTGCTCAAGGTGATTTAGACAATGGCCGCCACTGGGTTCAATGGCAAGACCCTCATCCAAAACCAGCGTACTTGTTTGCGTTGGTTGCTGGTGATTTTGATGTGTTGCGTGATCAGTACATTACCAAATCAGGTCGTGAAGTTGAGCTTGAAATTTTTGTAGACAAAGGCAACTTAGATCGTGCCGGGCACGCCATGACATCACTGATCAACTCGATGAAATGGGATGAGCAGCGCTTCGGGCTTGAATACGATCTTGATATCTACATGATTGTCGCCGTCGACTTCTTCAACATGGGCGCGATGGAAAATAAAGGCCTTAATATCTTTAACTCTAAGTTTGTTCTGGCAAACGAGAGTACAGCCACAGATAACGACTACCTTGGTATTGAGGCGGTTATTGGCCACGAATATTTCCACAACTGGACTGGCAACCGTGTTACCTGCCGAGATTGGTTCCAGCTCAGCCTGAAAGAAGGCCTGACGGTGTTCCGAGATCAAGAGTTTTCATCTGATCTGGGGTCACGCGCGGTTAATCGTATCGATAATGTCCGAATCATTCGCGGCCCTCAGTTTGCCGAAGATGCCAGCCCGATGTCGCACCCGATCCGCCCGGATAAAGTTATCGAAATGAATAACTTTTATACTTTGACAGTGTATGAGAAGGGCAGTGAAGTCATTCGGATGTATCACACGCTGTTGGGTGAGGAAGGTTTCCAGAAAGGGATGAAACTTTACCTTGAACGCCACGATGGCACAGCAGCAACCTGCGAAGATTTTGTTTCTGCGATGGAAGACGCCAATGGCGTGGATCTTCGTCAGTTCCGCCTTTGGTATAGCCAGTCAGGCACGCCGACGTTGCGAGTAAACAGTGAATATAATCCGCAAGCGCAAACCTATGCACTGACAGTGGAGCAGTTTACTGAAGCAACTCATGATCAGGCTGAGAAACAACCATTGCACATCCCACTCGACATTGAATTGTATGCGGCAGACGGTGAAGTGGTTCCACTGGTGATTAATGGCGAATCGGTTCACAACGTACTGGATATCAAACAAGATAAGCAGACATTTGTATTCGAAAATGTTTCGCAAGCGCCGGTACCTTCGTTACTTCGCGAGTTCTCAGCGCCCGTAAAACTTGAATATGACTACAGTGATGACGAGCTTATTTTCCTGATGAAGCATGCGCGCAATGACTTTGCCCGTTGGGATGCAGGTCAGATGTTGCTGGCGAAATACATTCGTACGAATGTCGAGAAAGTTCAGGCAGGGCAAGATACCGAACTGAATGATGATGTCATCGATGCGTTTCGTGGGGTACTGCTGGATGAAAACCTGGAACCTGCTTTCATTGCTCAGGTACTGACTTTACCTACACTCAATGAAGTAGCCGGCTGGTATAAACAGGTGGATGTTGATGCGGTTGATACGGTCCTGAATAGTATTACAGTGTCACTTTCATCGGCGTTAGAAGATGAATTTAGCGCGACTTACCACAGCCTGAAACAAGCTGAGTATAACATTGAGCATTCCGCTATCGGCAAGCGCGCGTTGCGTAACAAGTGCCTGCACTATCTGGCGTACGCTGAAGAGGGCAATGCATTGGTTAAAGCTCAATATGAAACGGCGCATAACATGACCGACACCATTGCGGCAATGTCAGCTGCCAATAGCGCCCAATTGCCATGCCGCGAAGCTTTAATGGCCGATTACAGCCATAAATGGAAACATGATGGCTTGGTAATGGACAAGTGGTTTGCTCTGCAAGGCAGCAACCCGGCAGAAAATGCGCTTGAGATTGTAAAAGAGACAATGAACCATGAGGCATTTAGCCTGAAGAACCCAAACCGCACCCGCAGCTTGATTGGTTCGTTTTTGAATGCCAACCCAGTGCGCTTTCACTGTAAATCTGGAGCGGGTTACCAGTTTGCCGGCGAAATTCTCAAGCAGTTGAATGATACGAACCCGCAGGTTGCGTCCAGACTCATCGATCCGCTGTTAAAATTCCGCAAGTACGATGAAGAGCGACAAGCACGGATCCGTACTGAACTGGAGAAGCTCAAAGCAATGGACAATCTTGCTAAAGACTTATTCGAAAAAGTGACTAAAGCACTGGACGAGTAGGAGCCGGTTACTGCAAACTATGGGTGGTCACATGACCACCCATTTTTTGTTATTCTCACACTGAAGTTGTTCTCGAACGATGAAACAGTACTGCTTTTCACTTAACGTTAGTTATCAAATATTTCTCGCCCACTATTCAGGTGCTGCAAGTGCAGTCCAGGTAGTAACCGATAATGGCATGCGCTTACAGTTACCGGCGACAAAATTCCGGCCATTTATTAGCCAATTGGGTATTCGTGGCCGTTTTAGGCTAACAACCGACCAAAATAACAAGTTTCTTAAGTTAGAAGCTCTGTGATGCTTGAGTTTGCTAGATAGTTAAACAGGAACCTTAGTCACATTCTCAGACATTTCACCTCTAAACCGTACGAATTTTTGTTAAACATTTGTAATTATCCTTTTACAATGACGATATGCATTACCTATGCTTAGTTTTTAGGAATTGCGACTAAAAACCGAGTATCCCTACAAAACAACAATTCTAACGTGGAGTGTGAATATGACCGCGCGTGAAAATGTAGTGCCGGTTCTGCTTGAAAAAGTGTACAAACTGATTCAAGACAAACTCGAGCTTTCTCACCAACCGCTTGTAACCAAACTTGCTCAACACCTATTTGGTAACATCGCTGACGAAGATTTGGTTCAACGTAACGAATCAGATCTGTATGGTGCCGTTGTCAGCCTTTGGCATCATATTAACGAAAAGAGCCCTGAAGAGATTTCTGTTCGGGTGTTTAATCCCGCAGTCAGCCGGCACGGCTGGCAGTCCACCCATACCATCGCCGAAATTGTTGTCCCTGATAGCCCGTTTTTAGTTGATTCAATTAAGATGGCACTCAGCCGTTTAGATCTGACTTCCCACCTGATGCTCAACAATCCGACCCAACTTGAACGTGGTAGTAAAGGGGAAGTGATTGATGTCAACGGTGAGGGTGGAGTACTTCAGTCACTGTTCCATATTGAGGTCGACCGCCTGAGCAGCAAAAGTGAAATGGGCGCACTGAAAGAAGAGCTGATCGACATTCTGACCGACACCCGTTTAGTGGTAAACGACTGGAAGAAAATGGTCAATAAACTCCAGATCGTTACCGATGAACTAGAAAAAAATAAAGATCGTGTGTCAATGAACACGGATCGTCTTGATGAGAGCATCGCATTTCTGCGTTGGTTAGGTGATCACAACTTCACCTTCATGGGATACAAAGAGTACCAGTTAGCAGAGCTGGATGGCGATACCGAACTTCGCCCGGTTGACGAGAATGGGCTGGGTCTGTTTGCCGATGAAGAACGTGTTCGTCCGGTTAAGCTTTCTGAGCTTTCTGACTCCGCGCGCCTGGAAGCGAAAAAACCATATGCATTGATCATTACCAAAGGCAACCGGCCATGTCGAATACACCGTCCTGCCTACACGGATTACATCGGTATCAAGAAATTCGATCAAAACGGTAAAGTCATTGGTGAGCACCGCTTTACCGGGCTTTATACCTCAGCGGTGTATAATCAGGCAGTTTACAATATTCCTCTGGTGAGAGAGAAAGTCGAGCGTATTCTCGAGGCAAGCGCATATCGTTATGGCTCATACTCCTACAAAGCACTGCACAACATTCTAGAAAATTACCCGCGTGATGAACTGCTTCAAGCACAAGAAACAGAGCTGCTTGAAGTAGGAATGGGGGTGGTTCAAATGCAAGACCGGGATTTGCTGCGCCTGTTTGTACGCAAAGACCCGTTTGGGCGCTTCTTTAGCTGTATGGTGTATGTCACCAAAGACCGTTACAACACCGAATTACGTCGTCAAACACAGCGGATCCTGAAAAAGTACTTTAACTGTGGACAAGAAGTTGAGTTCACCACTTACTTCTCAGAAAGCCCGCTGGCAAGGACACATTACATCGTCCGTGTAGACAACAACAATATTGATGTAGACGTGAAAAAAATCGAACAAAATTTAATGGAAGTATCGACTTCGTGGGATGATCGGCTAAAAGAGTCGATTATTGCCAATTTTGGCGAAAGTAAAGGTTTGCCTTTGTCGAAGGAATACATGCACGCCTTCCCGCGCTATTACAAAGAAGACATGATGCCAGCGTCTGCCGTTGCAGACATCGAACGACTTGAAAGCCTGAGTGATGAACATAAATTAGGTATGTTGTTCTATCGTCCGCAAGAAGCCTCGGCAGATTCAAAAGCAGTACGGCTGAAGTTGTATCACCGTGAAGAGCCAATTCACTTGTCTGATGTCATGCCCATGCTGGAAAATTTGGGCTTGCGTGTGATCGGTGAATCACCCTATGAGATCCACAAGACCAATGGCCAAACTTTTTGGATCCTCGACTTTTCCATGCTGCACAAAAGCGATCAAACTGTTGATCTTCGTGAAGCAAGGGATCGGTTCCAACAAGCCTTTGCGGCGATTTGGGCCGGCGATTTAGAAAGTGATGGCTTTAACCGTCTGCTACTAGGAGCTTCACTGACCGGTCGGGAAATTTCTATCTTACGAGCATATGCACGTTATATGCGCCAGGTCGGGTTCCCGTTCAGCCAACAATATATCGAAGACACGCTCAACCATCACCCTAATATTGCTCAGGAGCTGGTCCGATTGTTTGCCAAGCGTTTTGATCCGAAACATAAAGGCAGCGTCAAAGGACAAAATGATCTCATCACCAATATTACTGAGCAGCTTGATCACGTAGAAAGCCTGGATGATGATCGTATTATTCGTCGCTATATGGAAATGATCATGGCGACTTTGCGAACGAACTACTATCAATTGGATCAGGACAAGCAGCCAAAACCCTGGCTCTCTCTGAAAATGAAACCAAGCGAGATCCCTGATATCCCGCAACCGGTACCTGCATTTGAGATTTTTGTCTACGCACCAGATATCGAAGGTGTCCACCTGCGAGGCGGTAAAGTAGCGCGTGGTGGTTTACGTTGGTCGGATCGCCAGGAAGATTTCCGTACCGAAATTTTAGGCTTGGTAAAAGCCCAACAAGTGAAAAATACCGTTATCGTTCCGGTAGGGGCGAAAGGCGGCTTTGTATGTAAACGTCAGCCATCACTCAATACCCGAGATGAAATCTTCACTGAAGGGCAGCGCTGTTATAAACGTTTCATCCGTGCTTTGCTAGACGTTGCAGATAACATCATTGAGGGTGAAGTGATTCCACCTAAGAGTGTAGTTCGTCACGATGAGGATGATCCCTATTTGGTGGTGGCGGCCGATAAAGGCACCGCGACTTTCTCTGATTTAGCCAACTCAGTATCTGATGAGTACAACTTCTGGCTGGGCGATGCATTTGCCTCAGGCGGTTCTAATGGTTACGACCATAAGGCAATGGGCATCACGGCGAAAGGGGGCTGGGAGTCGGTCAAACGCCACTTCCGCGAGATGGGTATCGACTGCCAGACCACAGACTTTACTGCGATTGGTATCGGCGATATGGCCGGAGACGTCTTTGGTAACGGGATGCTGCTGTCGAAGCATATTCGCCTGCAAGCCGCGTTTAACCACATGCATATCTTCATTGATCCCAACCCGGACTCCGCAACCAGTTGGGAAGAGCGTCATCGTTTGTTTAATCTGCCAAGATCAAGTTGGGAGGATTACAACCGTGAATTGATCTCGCAAGGGGGCGGTATCTTCTCGCGTCGATCAAAATCGATCCCGTTATCTCCAGAGATCCAGAAGATGCTGGGCACCAAACGAGCTTCATTACCGCCGAATGAACTGATTAAAATGCTTCTGATGATGGAAGTTGATCTGTTATGGAATGGTGGTATCGGTACCTACGTTAAATCATCCAGTGAAACGCATACTGCCGTTGGGGATCGGGCCAACGATGTTTTACGCATTGACGGTTGTGAGCTCAGGGCTAAAGTCGTCGGTGAAGGCGGTAACCTGGGGATGACTCAGCTAGGCCGAATTGAGTATGCATTACATGGTGGCCGCGTTAATACTGATTTTGTCGATAACGTCGGTGGCGTTGACTGTTCAGATAACGAAGTCAATATTAAGATCTTCTTGAATGGTTTGGTTTCTAACGGTGATTTAACCGTCAAGCAGCGTAACCAGATTTTAGAATCGATGGAAGACGAAGTCGGAGAGATTGTTCTTGATGATGCATACTGTCAGTCAGAATCTATTTCAGTGACTGAACAGCAGGGAGTCAGTGTCGTTAAAGAGCAAATACGCTTCATTCACACTATGGAGAAAGCCGGTTATCTTGACCGAGCGCTTGAATACATTCCAGATGATGAAACATTGATTGAACGAGAGAAACAGGGGGCAGGTTTAACTCGTCCCGAGCTGTCTGTTTTGGTTGCTTACGGCAAGATGGTATTGAAAGAACAGTTGGTGTGTGACGAGATCGCCGGTGATGCCTTCCATGCTCAACAGTTAGCGAACTATTTCCCAACTGAGTTACGCCGTAACTATCGTCAGCAGATGGATAATCACCCGCTGCGTGCAGAAATTATCGCTACGGCTCTGGCTAACCAGATGGTTAACGAAATGGGTTGCAACTTTGTCACTCGTTTACAAGAAGAGACCGGGGCAAACGTAGTCGACATTGCCAATAGCTATAGTGCAGCACGAGAAATATTTGAACTAGGGGATGTTTTGAACCAGACCCGAGCACTCGATAACGTGGCTAGTGCGGATGCTCAGTATGAGATCATTTTTCATGTTCGCCGAGTGCTGCGCCGTTTGTCACGCTGGTTATTACGTAATCGCAGTGGTAAGAGTAAAGTTGCTGACTTAATTGCCCTGCACAAAGCTGATGTTCAGGTGATTTCCGAAACGCTGGATGACATGCTGGTTGAATCAGAAGTAGAAGAGCACAATGAACTGGCTCAAACATGGATTGAGCGTGGGGTAGAGGCCAAACTGGCGCATCGTGTTTCGCGACTTTCTAGCTTGCAGTCAGCGTTGGATATTTCTGCCGTTGCTAGCGAGACAGGTAAAACTGTTGAACAGGCGGCGAAACTATACTTTAACCTCGGTGATCGCCTGTCACTGCATTGGTTCCTGAAACAAATCAATAGCCAGGCTGTGGACAATAACTGGCAGGCACTTGCGCGGGCGGCTTTCCGTGAAGACTTAGACTGGCAACAGCGTCAGCTAACGGCTCAAGTGCTCAGTTGCGGCTGTTCTCCTGAAGATCTGGATGTGATGCAAGCTCTTGATGACTGGATTGCCACCAATGAAGTCTCACTTCATCGCTGGGAAAGTATCTTAAATGAGTTCAAAGTGGGAACAGTACATGAGTTTGCTAAGTTCTCAGTTGCGCTCAGAGAGTTGGTTCTGCTCAACTTGAACTGCTCTTCAAGTGAATAATGCCAGTTAAACTTAGTAAAAGCCCCTCTATGGGGCTTTTTTTGTGTCACTGGCTCAAAATATACAAATTTCGCACGTTTTTAGTTACGCTGTAACGTATTTCTGTTTTGAAAAACCGAGCTGAACGATTGCTTAATTGTGGTTTGTTGTATTATTTAAAGTTTTTATCATCTTAATGTATTGATTTTAAAGGGTATTAATTTTTTTATCATTGTTTTTGCCTTAATTTGCTCATTTTATTTGAATTAGCAGCAAAAACAGTAAATAATATTGTCCCGTTTACACGGGGACTTTATCTTTCGGAGGCACAATGCTTTACCGTCTAGCCAGAACTGGCTTTTTCAAATTGGATGCCGAAAAGGCACATGATCTTGCAATTCAAAACTTTAAACGCTTCACCGGCACGCCTTTTGACCTTTTTTATCGTCAACACCTTCCGCAACGCCCAGTAGAATGTATGGGAATTACTTTCCCTAACCCGGTAGGGTTGGCTGCTGGTTTGGATAAGAACGGCGAGTGTATCGAAGCGTTTGATGCGATGGGATTTGGTTGTGTTGAAGTGGGTACGGTGACACCTCGTCCTCAACCAGGTAATGATAAGCCGCGGTTGTTCCGTCTTGTAGAAGCGGAAGGTATTATCAATCGCATGGGCTTCAATAACTTGGGTGTTGACAACCTGGTTGAAAACGTCAAGAAAGCCAAGTTTAATTGCGTTTTGGGGATCAATATCGGTAAAAACAAAGACACACCGATAGAGAAAGGAGCAGAGGATTACCTTATCTGTATGGAAAAGGTATATGACTATGCAGGCTATATCGCCGTAAATATTTCATCTCCAAACACTCCGGGATTGCGTACGCTGCAATATGGCGAAGCGCTTGATGAGTTGCTTGTTGAATTAAAGGCCAAACAAGCAGAACTGGCAGAGAAATACAGTAAATATGTTCCACTTGCACTGAAAATCGCTCCTGATCTAAATGACGATGAAATTCACCAGATTTGTCAGTCACTGCTAAAGAATAAGATTGATGGGGTCATTGCCACCAACACCACGCTAGACCGTACCATTGTCGAGGGCATGAAACATGCGAATGAGGCAGGGGGGTTGAGTGGTCGTCCTATCCAGTCGCGTGCAACAGAAGTGGTACGTAAATTACATCAGGAACTGGATGGTCAAATTCCAATTATTGGCGTAGGAGGGATTGACTCTTACGTGGCGGCGAAAGAGAAGTTGATGGCGGGCGCTCAACTGGTACAGGTTTACACTGGTTTCATTTACCATGGTCCAGGTTTAGTACGCGATATTGTTAAAAATCTATAACTTACGCTACTAAACTTCAGAAAAAACAACGTTCATTACAAGAAAAAGAGGAATCGCTTTCCTCTTTTTTTTTGTCCATTCGTTTGTAAAATTTGAATAATCATGAGTAGGTAATTAAGCGTTTTACCTTTTCCAGTGATTAACGACCAAACGAGAGAACGGAATGATGCTTAAACCCAGTGACAAATGGAGTTGGTATTATGATGAGCAAAAAGCTTGTTTAATGCTGGATCTAGGGGAGGATATGATATTCCAAACCAATCTGAGCCGTAAGCTTCTTGTTAATTGCGCCTTCTCAAAAAACGAGTTTACCGTCGATGACGCGAGTGCATTTCAAACTTACAACGAACGCATTCGTTGTCTGGATATCAATGAATACCGACAAGCCGAACTAACTCTCTATTGTGTGGCAGCTAAACGCTTTCATAAACCCGTACAGCCCAAGAGTTGGTTCTTCGATGCCCAGGGTAAAGACCACCAGCCAGAAGAGGGTGATATGGTGTCGTTAACCAATCAGCACTCAGAAGGGTTGTTTATCGTGCTGGAAGCAGGGGAGACATCAAGCTTGTGTGCCTATGTTGGCCCGGAGGAGTTCTCATTGAACAATAGCAAGTCTCTTGGGTTTGGTGAGCCCATCAAAGTAATGCATGACAGAATGGCTTGCGCGAACCATCTTTTCGTTGTCTCACCAATGGCAATGGTGGGTTAATCCAGTTTCAATTTTTCTAAATTTCGTTCCTTTGTTTGCATTAATCGGCCTGTAGGTCGATTTTTTTTTGCTTCATATTTCATCAAATCTCCCTTCGTCATGAAAGCACCATGCAAACTTTTGAGTTACATCACTTAATTTACATTAATTTTTCTCCCTTCCTTTTCCGTTATTAGGCAATTGGGCGCGCATATTCTCGCCATTCTTTCCCCTATAGGGCCTTTTTTGTACTAAAATTACATCACCATAATGATACTGGTATAGACCAATGTTGATGTAAATAAGTATTCACTTTGCCGTTATGACCAGGTTTTTGGGCCAATTTGGATTTTGACAATTCAGGGGGAGATGTAAGGATTTAGGAAAGTTTCGGTCAGATAAACTGGTGAGGCTTTGTGCTAATAACTGGAAAATGCCTTTTAAAACGAGGCATTGATCGTAAACTCAGGTATAATCAAAGCCATTTTTTATCAACGAAAGAACACTATGAATCAATATCTCGCGGTGACCTCAAACGGCATGGAAAACCTGCTTGTTGAGGAACTGACCAATTTAGGCATTGAAAACGCAAAACCGGTCCAAGCCGGTGTAAAATTTAAAGCGACAAATGAACAAGTTTATCGTTGCTGTTTGTGGAGCCGCCTGGCATCACGATTTGTACGTGTTTTATCGGAGTTTACCTGTAACGACGACATGGACCTTTACCTGTCAACGTCGGCGATTAACTGGGTAAACCAGTTCCATAGCTCAAAACGGTTTGTTGTTGACTTCAACGGTACTAACCGTGAAATCCGCAACAGCCAATATGGTGCAATGAAAGTCAAAGACGGCATCGTGGATTGCTTCGAGAAGAAGGGGCTTCCTCGTCCAAACATCAGTAAAGAGCGCCCAGATATCCGTGTTCACGTTCGTCTACATAAAGACAAAGCCATTCTTGGTGTGGATATGGTGGGCAGCGGTCTTCATCAGCGTGGCTACCGCCCTGAATCTGGTCGTGCACCTCTGCGTGAAACGCTTGCTGCTGCAATCGTGATGCGTTGTGGATGGGATGGCCATCAGCCACTTCTGGATCCGATGTGTGGCTCAGGCACGTTGTTGATTGAAGCGGCAATGATGGCTGCGAACATGGCGCCAGGTGTGAAGCGCAAACAGTGGGGTTTTGAAGCTCTGGAAGACTTCGAACCAGAGACGTGGGCCGAGATTAAATCAGAAGCCAATGTACAGGCTCGCCGCGGCGTCAAAAAAGTTGACGCTAAGTTTTTCGGCTTCGATAACGACCCGAAAGTTCTCAAAGTGGCGCAAGACAACGCTCGCAGAGCTGGCGTTGAAGAGCTGATTGAATTTGCCCAAGGCGATGCGGCAACGATCACTCGCCCTGCAGGCTTTGAGGCGGGCGTTATCGTTTCGAACCCTCCTTATGGTGAGCGACTCGGTACTGAGCCTGGCCTGATTGCACTCTACACTGCGTTTGGCGGTCAGTTAAAAGCTGAGTTTGGCGGCTGTAAAGCATCTATTTTCTCCAGTTCAGACGAGCTACTAAGCTGTCTTCGCATGCGTGCTGATAAGCAATTCAAACTGAATAACGGCGCGTTACAGTGTCACCAGAAAAACTACAGCATTGCTGAACGCAGCGCTGATGAAGTGCAGGGCGCTGATAGCAACATTCAGATCGCTCCGGATTTTTCTAACCGGTTGAAGAAAAACATCGGTAAGATCGGCAAGTGGGCTCGTAAAGAAAAACTAGACTGCTACCGCATCTATGACGCAGATCTTCCTGAATACAACGTAGCAATCGACGTATATGGCGATCAAATCGTGATTCAAGAATACGCAGCACCTAAAAATATCCCTGAAGAGAAAGCAAAGCGTCGTCTGACCGATATTATTCGCGCCACCATTCAGGTTACCGGTGTGGAAGCGAACAAGGTTGTACTGAAAGTTCGTGAGAAGCAGAAGGGACGCAACCAATACCAAAAGCTTGGGCAAGTGTCTCAGACGCTGGAAGTAAATGAGTACGGTGTTAAGCTGATCGTAAACCTGCATGATTATCTGGACACCGGGTTATTCCTTGATCATAAAATCACTCGTCGACGCTTGGGTGAGATGGCAAAAGGTAAGGACTTCTTAAACTTATTTGCCTATACCGGCAGTGCGACCGTCCATGCCGCAGTGGGTGGCGCACGTTCAACTACCACTGTCGATATGTCGAATACTTACTTGAATTGGGCCAAAGATAACATGCAGCTTAACGGTTGCGTCGGACGACAACACCGTTATGAGCAAGCGGATTGTTTGCAGTGGCTGGATAACGCCAAAGGTGAATATGATCTGATCTTTATCGATCCGCCGACATTTTCCAATTCAAAACGCATGGAAACATCTTTTGACGTCCAGCGCGATCACGTTAAGTTAATGAAGAACTTAAAACGTCTTCTGCGTAGTGGTGGTACAATCGTTTTCTCCAACAATAAACGTCATTTTAAAATGGATGAAGCAGCTCTGGCAGAAATTGGCCTGCAGGCGAAGAACATTTCATCACAAACGCTTCCTCTGGATTTTTCACGTAATAAGCATATCCATAATTGTTGGCTTGTCACACACGTAGAAGAGTAGGATTTTCAGTTTACGTATAAGGATATCGACACGTGCTGACACTTTATAGCACAGAAGGGTGCCATCTCTGTGAGATGGCATATGACCTTATTAAGCAGGTCGGTGTCGCCGAACAGGTAACCATCATTGATATTGCTTTTGACGATGTGTTATTTTCCCGTTACGGCGTCACCATACCCGTATTAAGATACAAAGATGCTGAGTTGAACTGGCCGTTTGACTCAGAACAATTAACACATTGGTTGGAAAACAATGGCATTACTTACCGTTCATAACGCACAACTTGCATTTGGCGACCATCCTCTGCTCGATCATGCCGAATTTGCCCTTCAGGAAAACGAGCGGGTTTGTTTGGTTGGCCGCAACGGAGCCGGCAAATCGACTTTGATGAAGGTGCTGGCTGGGGACATCCAGTTAGACGATGGCAAAATCCAGGTCATGCAGGATGTGGTGATCTCTCGTTTAGAACAAGACCCACCACGCAATCAAGAGGGTACTGTGTACCAATATGTCTCTGGCGGTTTAGCCGAGATTGGTGAAAAACTAAAGATCTACCATGATCTTCTCGATCTTGTCGCTAAGGACCCAAGCGAAAAACACATTAAACGCCTTTCGCAGGTGCAGGAACAACTTGACCATTTGAATGCCTGGCGATTTGATGACCGGGTTAAAAATGTACTGGGTGCTCTCAAACTTAGCCCGGAAACTAAGCTGACGGACTTATCCGGCGGTTGGCAGCGTAAAGCGGCGCTCGCACGTGCATTGGTTTGTGATCCGGACGTATTGTTGCTTGATGAACCAACCAACCACCTTGATGTCACGACCATTGAATGGTTAGAGAACTTTTTAAAAGATTTCAAAGGTTCGATCATTTTCATCTCTCACGATCGTGCTTTCATTAAATCGATGGCAACACGTATTGTTGACCTGGATCGCGGCCAGTTGGCTTCTTTCCCGGGTAATTATGATCAGTACTTAACCGATAAAGAAGAGATGCTTCGCGTCGAAGAGATGCAAAACGCTGAGTTCGATAAAAAACTTGCGCAGGAAGAAGTCTGGATTCGCCAAGGTATTAAAGCTCGCCGTACGCGTAATGAAGGGCGGGTTCGGGCGTTGAAAAAACTGCGTGAAGAGCGCAGAAGCCGACGGGAAGTGCAGGGTAAAGTGAACCTGAACATTGATGATGCCTCTCGCTCCGGTAAAATTGTCTTTGAAGCAGAGAACGTTTCGTTTGCTTATGATGGCAAGAAGATCGTTGATAACTTTAGCTTTAATATCATGCGCGGCGATCGCATCGCATTGATTGGCCCGAATGGCTGCGGAAAAAGTACCGTATTGAAGCTGTTGTTAGGGCAGTTACAGGCCCAGTCCGGACGTCTGCACTGTGGTACCAAACTTGAGGTGGCGTACTTTGATCAGTACCGTGAAATTCTGGATCCGGAAAAAACGGTAATCGACAATTTAGCCGACGGCAAACAAGAAGTCATGGTAGGTGGTCGTCAGCGTCACGCGCTCAGTTATCTGCAGGATTTTCTGTTTGCTCCCAAACGTGCGCGTACGCCGGTAAAAGCATTGTCCGGTGGTGAAAAGAACCGTTTGTTATTGGCTCGTATCTTACTGAAGCAAAATAACTTATTGATTCTTGATGAACCAACTAACGATCTAGATATTGAAACATTGGAACTTTTGGAAGAAATGCTTGCCAATTATCAGGGCACATTACTTCTGGTAAGTCACGATCGTGAGTTTGTTGATAACACCGTCACTACCAGCTGGATATTTGAAGGGAACGGGGTCATCGAAGAGTTCGTTGGTGGTTATCATGACGCAAAACAGCAGCGAGAGCAGGCGTTGGCCACTCGTAAAGCGGCTGAAAAAGCGACAGTGAAACACAAACCGGTTGAGGAAACTCCCAAAACCACGCCAGTTAAGAACAACTCGAAGAAGTTATCGTATAAGCTGCAAAGAGAACTAGAAGCACTTCCGGCAAAATTGGAGCAGCTTGAGTCTGATATCGAAGCGTTGCAGGAACAGGTAAACCAGCCGGAATTCTTTACTCTGCCGGTCGATGAGACTCAACCCGTATTGGAACAACTCTCTGCATTAGAGCAGGAGTTAGAAATCGCTTTCGAGAGATGGGAAGAACTCGAAGCAATGCAACAGGACAGTTAGGATTTCAATGAATTGTAGTAATAAATTCAAGTTCACCACAATCGCATTGATGGTGGGCACCGCGATGAATGCAAACGCTGCGTTGTACCGTGTAGTAGAAGTACAACCAGAAGGCATCACTAGTGAATACAAAAGCGCTTTTGGCGTGGCGATAGAGACAGGCAACGTTTACGAAGATACTAACACACCGTATAAGTTAGGCTGTTTTGCTAATGGTGCAGCCTGCGATGAAACAACCTTTAAACTCGCGGGTGAAACTCGTACCACCGCGCTGCTTTCAGCCACGGCGGTAGATGGCGTAAGTTTTCGCGAAGAAGTTCCGTTTGCGATGGATGCTCGATTCCGTTACATCGAAGATTTTGATGATATTGAGACCTACTGCAAGCTAGAGTTGCGTTATTCTACTTGTGAAAGCTGGGCCTCTCGCGTTTGGCAAGCCTGGAATCAGGAGCGCTATACACTTAACGAAGACTCTAATGCGCTGGCATTCGTAGAAGGAGCCGAGGTTACAAACCAGTACAATAACGTGATTAACGCACTTATATCGCGTAAAGAGATTACAGAGAATGGAGTTACTGTAGAGTTTGAAGAGATAGTCGGTAACCAAAGCGTCCTAAACCCAGACAGCAATGGTTCAGTAAGTGATAAATTGTCGACACGCAATACAGTGTGGGCGCCGGCCCATCCGAATTACGTTAAGAAAAATGACAATGATACCAATACGGATTATTACCAATCCCGAGCCTGGGCGGCAGATGAGAAGTACATCTCTGGCAGCGTGTCGTACGCTCAGAGCAACGATTACTATGGCAAAAGTTACTACTCTAAAGCAGCGATTTGGGATCGGGCTGGCAATGTTTCTTTAATTGATTGGCCATCGAACACCTCCGTCAAAAATGATAGGTTAGCCCAAGGCAGTTTGCGTGATTTCATCTTGCTAGAGGAAGGTTCCACCACATCGATTTATGGTGTCGGTTTTAATACCTATGACAGCAGTGACAACTACCTTGAAGCAACGGTTTTTAAAGGCACATTTAGTGAAACCGGCAACTTGGATGACGTAACCTGGAAGTCGTTACGGGTTTCTGGTGCAACGTCTGAGAATTCCTCCAACGAATACATTTATACCAACTCTGTAGTTCAATCAGTTAACAGCAATGGTATTGCTGTGGGCGAAGCAAAACGCTATGGCGGTAAGCCTAATGGGGGCGCAGCTGCTAATCGTCTGTTTGCTGTTAACGACCTCAATAGCCCATCTGCCAACTATTTCAGCGGCGGAATTTTCTTTGCTAGTGCCGGCGGCAAAATTGGCGGGATCAACAATTATAATGAAATTGTTGGCCAGTTAGATGCCGAAGATTCACGCGAAGTAGATGGTAAGGCCCGTCGTAAACGCGGCTTTATTTATCCTTATCAAGCCACCGGCACACTAGAAGAGCGAACTGCATTGTTCAAGGATCGTGCCTGGTATCTTGATGACCTGACAAACGGCGGCGATTACTCTGCAACGAATAACCAGTTCCGGATTATTGATGCAACCGACATCAATGAGGCGGGGGTAATTTCAGCTACCGCGACCATGTGTGACGGTGGGTATGATACCACGGCGCACAACTCTTTGTGTAAAGGCGGAGATGCAAATGCCGAGAAAGTGGTCGCAGTGAAACTTGTCCCGATTGCTGGCGCTGACCAAAGTGACATCCAGCAGCGTAACGTCGAGCAAGAAGCTGCAGAACGTCAGGGGGCCGGGTTCGGCTGGTTAACTTTGACATTGCTAGGGTTGTTTAGTTTCCGCAGAAAATAGACGATTTTTCGAACTAGGCACAGGTTCACAGATTTGGACCTGTGCTTTTTTTATGTCTTGAGAAAATGTTCAGTTTGATCGATTCTTAGAGATGGAGTCATAAAAACTCCATCAAGTCGTAACAATAGCAGTAATGCATATGTAAACGGAACTGTATGAGGAATTAACTATGAAGAGACAAAAGCGTGATCGCCTAGAAAGAGCACAATCTCAAGGCTACAAAGCTGGTATGAATGGCCGGTCTCAAGAGGCCTGTCCTTATCAGCAAGTTGATGCTCGTTCATATTGGTTAGGTGGTTGGCGTGATGCCAGAGATGACATACAAAACGGTCTCTACAAATAAACTTTTCACATACAATTAAAGGATTTGGGAAGGCTCAGTTTAGAGCCTTTCTTTATTATGGCGTATAAAAAAGGCCCCTTCAGGAGCCTTAATAATATCAATCTGTAGTACGTATTAAGCTTAGAAGCTTGAAGTATCCTGGAACAAGCCCACTTTCAGGTCTTTTGCCACGTAGATCTCTTTGCCATCCACACAAACGCGGCCGTCTGCAAGGCCCATGACCAGTTTACGGTTTACCACACGTTTCATATGAATTTCATAAGTCACTTTTTTCGCGGTAGGCAGGATCTGACCAGTAAATTTCACTTCACCTACGCCAAGTGCACGACCTTTACCTTTGCCGCCAACCCAACCCAGGAAGAAACCAACTAATTGCCACATCGCATCAAGGCCAAGACAGCCCGGCATTACAGGGTCACCAGGGAAGTGGCAGTCAAAAAACCAAAGATCTGGAGTAATGTCCAGCTCAGCCAAAATTAAGCCTTTACCAAAATCGCCCTCTGTTTCAGACATTTTAGTAATGCGATCCATCATTAACATGTTTGGCGCTGGAAGTTGCGGATAACCCGGACCAAAAAGCTCACCTTGGCTAGAAGCAAGTAGATCATCACGGTTATAAGAATCACGTTTATTTTGCATTATCAATAACTCCAATTTTTGACAGATGCATCTTAGTGAACACGTGTACGCTTAACAACTCCGATCAGTACTAGACAAACCAGTTTTTGATGCGCTCCACAATTCCTGGTGAATGCTCATGTCGTTCAAAGTTTTCAATACGTTCTGCGATTTTTCCAATCACACTTTCACCTTCACCTCGGAAAGGTTGGTTGAGTATGATAGGAATGGCTTCGTCAACGGTAGATACTGACCAAATATGGAACTCACCTTGCTTGATACTCCGTACCACATCTTTATGTAACGCAAGATGTTTAAGGTTAGTCTTCGGTAAGATCACTCCTTGTTGACCGGTAAAGCCCTGGTGTTTACATACTTGGTAAAAACCTTCAATTTTTTCATTTAGTCCGCCAACCGCTTGAACTCGTCCAAATTGGTCAACTGCACCGGTTACTGCTATTTGCTGGTCGATCGGATACTCGGACAGGGCACTGACCAGACAACACAATTCAGCCAGCGAAGCGCTGTCCCCATCGACCTCACTGTATGATTGCTCGAAAACAATCGATGCTGAGTACGGCAACGGTTCATCAAGCTTCAGCGCAGAACTCAGAAACGCCTGCATGATCATCATTCCTTTAGCGTGCAGATTACCACCTAATTCAGCTTTGCGTTCGACATCAGACACATCACCATCGCCAAAGTGGATCACACAAGAGATACGGGCTGGTTCGCCGTAAGAGACAGGGTGTCCTGTCATATCAATCACGGTCAGGCCATTGATTTGCCCGATTTGCTTACCGGTTGTCTCAATGATTACCTGACCGTCCAGAATATCATCAACAGCTCGCTGTGGTAAGTAAGACTCTCGGTAGTACTTGTCATCAATCGCTTTGTCCAATGCCTCAAATGTCATGCTGTCAGAATCACAGTATTGTGATGCCAATCCAAGTAACTGGTTGAGCCATAGTATATCCAAAGGAAGATAATGCTGATCTTCAGTATAGCGCATGCCAGCGACAAGAAGACGCTCAATCGCTAACCGGTCCAAAGCGGGGAACGCATATTGCTGACATACCCATTTTACATAACCAATATAGTTCTCCAAGCTTTGCTGAGACAGGTGGACATCCTGCTCAACTTCGCTAAACATGCTCAATCCACTAGACAAGTCATTATCTAAGTACTCGAGCTCTGCAAGCTGATCACGATCACCGGTAATAATCAGTTTAACCTCGTAGCAACTTGGCTGTACGGCCGGAGAGGCGATCCGGTGTGGCGTCAGAGGTAGCACCTCAATAGGTTCTCCCTGTATGGCTGCTTTCAGGCTTGGCCAGCGTGCGGGGTTAGCCAGGATCAGGTTCGCCGTCACCATTAGATAGCCGTCGTGAGCTTTGGCAAGTAAGCCTTTTTCAATTGTCACTTCACCGTCTTTACTAACCGAGAATCGATCGAATAGTTCGCTGGCATTCAATGACTCAGTCAGAACCACGGGGCGGGCTGAAATTTCCGTTACCGCGTCACGTATAAGATTGCGATAGACAGCATTATCACTGCAGTTGACTAACAAACTACGGGTCAGGCCACGAATTGTTGAGAAACGTTGCAGCGTCGACACCAATCTTGGTTGCAGATCGAGAAAGGACTTGCATGGTAGAGCAGTCAGATTGTTCAGAATCTCTTCATATGGGTCAAATTGAGGAGTGACTTGTTGCCAGTTTACTTGGTTCATTAAATTGCTAGTTGGTTAAATTATGCGGGCATTATAGCGAATCTAACGGTCACACCCTAGTGCGTTTTTTATCAAGCTAATCTGACGCCAGTTTTGTTATTTATTCCGTAGACAAATGAGTGATCCCTATCGATACTTTAGTGAGTTTTGATTGCTCATCAAAGTGAGTTGGGTTACGCTGTCACTAGGCGTGCTTATAGGATTGAACAGGATGAAATACCAACAGCTGGAGAACTTAGAATGTGGTTGGAAGTGGAGCTATCTGATCAAAAAATGGAAAGATGGTGAAGCAATAACCCGTTATATCGATACAAGTGAGGCCGATGCGGCTGTCGCAGAATTGCGCAAAATCGAACATGAACCCACGTTGGTTTTAGCCTGGATAGAGAGCCACATGTCCGAAGAGCTGGACAACAAGCTTAAACAGGCCATCCGTGCGAAACGTAAACGCCATTTTAATGCAGAACAAATCCATACCAAGAAAAAGTCCATCGATTTGGATTACCGGGTGTGGGAAAAGTTATCAAACCGAGCAAACGAACTCGGCTGTACGCTTTCCGACGCGATCGAGTATTTGTTATCTGAAGCATCACGAAGTGAGAAAGCCAGCCAGAAAGTCAGTACTTTGAAAGAAGACTTAAGCAAGCTGTTATCCAGTTAAGGAGCAAAGTGATGTTATATGTAATTTTGATTGCCGCCGTCTTGATCTTTTGGCTGATTGCGGTTGACAGGCCGGTCCTGAAAGTTGCTTTTGAAAAAGGTCAAATTGCAAAGGTCAGGGGGCATATGCCGCCATCGTTTAAGCACAACCTGCAGGATATCGGCGAACGCAATCCCTTTGACGGTGAATTCAAAGTTTATAGCCAGAGAACGGGGATGCGTCTGGCATTTTCTAAGCAGGTGCCGAAAAAGGTTCAGCAGCGCATCCGCAATGTGTTTCCGCATCAAGGTTTTCAAGCCAGTAAGAACAAAAAACAAGCTTAAGTGACAACACGGTTGCCAATCGATGTTAAACGGGACGCAAATGAGCGTCCCGTTTTGGTATACCCAGCCGGGATTCGGTAGTTTTATGGCCAGAAAGCAATTCTACCCGGAGTATTCAAGTGTTTATCCGCTACGTTGTCACGTTTGCTGTGTTGTTTTTATCATGCTCTTTTGTTGTTATGGCTGATGATGCACAAACCAATCCCCTGGCTAAAAAACTCAAAGCGAAACTGGAAAAGAAGATCGCTCGTCATTTTGATGATTACCAAGGCTACTGTGATGTAATGATAGAAATGGAGCATCGGGGCAAGACGGCAGTGATCCGGCGAGTATCAGGAACCGGGGATGCCGCAGTATGCCAAGTTGTGAAATCAAGCCTCAAACTGGGCAGTAAGCACCGTTATCAGTTCCCGGAAAAATACATCCGCCTGCATATATCTTCCTAGACAGCTAGAGGTACGACGCATTTTCCCGTTGATGTTGTCTGTTCTTCGTTAGGTGGATATTGATTCTTGCCGCGGAATGACGGTAATCACCGGAACACCCAGACACTTTTCAAGCGATCTCTTTGAGCGAACAGAGCTATCCAGTAATTCGAGCAAAGTTGCACTCCCGACTCCAAGTGCCGCGCCGCTAATCATACCAAGAATAATAAACATCACACTCGGCAAATTGGCTGGTGTACTTGGCGTGTAAGGTTCATCAATGATTTTTACTCGTTTACTTTCTTCAAACACCCCCAAGGATCCGGTTAACTGAGCCATTTCATAGCGTTCGACCAGATCTTCATACAGTTCACGTTTTACAGCAACATCGCGAGCCAGCCGGTTAATATCTGTAGTGGTGCTACCAAAGCGGTTCGCGTCAGATTCGAGTTCTTTGACCATACTGCGTATACTATTGGTCTCTTCTGTTAATGCTTCAAACTTACCCCGCATAACTTGCAGCTGGTGCAACTGGCTGACCAATAAAGGTTGAGCTTCACTAAAAGGGCTTACGGTTGCGTTACTCGCAATGTCCCACAACTGATTACTGTTCATTTCAGGCTGTTTGGACTGAAGTAAAACACTTCGTTCCTGCTCAAGCCGTTTTAACTCACGTAATTTTGCCTGCACCATGCTGTGCGCCTCGGTGTACTTCGCCCGTAATAGTGTCAGTTTGCTGCGTATCTCGATGATCTGTTCTTCGATTTTACCTATCACCGGATTAGTTTTAGACAGTTGTTGATCCAAACTGCCAAGGCTGCGAGCCACACCTGCGAGTTCCGCTTCTTTTTCTGCCAGGGTTTGTTTAAGGCTTGCAAGGCGGGTAAGGCTTTGTGCCTGCATTTCCGGCGTCGCATGCGAATAAGCATTTTTGTATTCCGCAAATGCCTGCTCAGCGATGTCGAGTTCTTCTCGTCGTTTGTTGATGTGTACGGTCAAGAAATGGCTGGAATCTTTTATCGAAGAGCGCTCCGGTGCCAAAAGTTGCTCGACGAAATGATCGCTGACCGATTGAAGCATGGTATCCATCCCCTCAGGCTCTGAGCGTGAGAGCTGGATTTGAATGAAATCCTTGCCTAATTGCTTCACTTCCAGGCTGGCAGCTAAGTGCCTGATGATGGCTTCTTGTTTTGTCCGGGGCATGCTGGCGTCGATTAACCCTTGCTCTTCAGCAACGGAATACAACACATGGCGGCTCTTTAACAGGGTGCTCAATGCACTGAGGCGGTCTTTTAACCGGGTAGAAACGGCAATATCTTCTAAAAACGGATTCATTTTGGCTGTCTCCTGGATCAGCATGCTGGTGTGGGATACATAGGTGGTTGGCACCAGTTTACTGATGAAATAACCAAGGATCGGCAGGATAAGCATCGGCATGACAATCAGATAACGTCTTCGCCACGCACCGGTCAAAATAAGAATGATGTTGTCGCGTATTTGTGTCATAGCTGCCTCACGAGTTGTTCAACAAGTTGTGCTTTGTGGTCCCAGCTATGCTCTTGAATAGCGATGTAAGGTGCGCTGTGGGATGAGTCGAGATGCTTTAAACAATCGCTAACCTCATTAGCGGTTTGTACGACGTGGATAACGTCAGCAAAAGGCGCCAGGGCCGGAAAGGCCGTACTGATTACCGGTTTGCCGGCAGCAAGATACTCCAGCAGTTTTAACGGATTGCATGCCTGGATTTGCTGATTGTTGATGAAAGGCAACCAGCTGGCCTCCCAGTGCTGGGAGTAACGCGGCAGCTGATGGTGCGGACGCGGACCCAAATAATGAATGTTATCGCGGTCAGGCAGCGGAACATGATCAAACTCATTGGGGCCGATGAAGACCAAGTCCCAATTCGGGTTTTGCTCAGCGACCGAAGCGATGAGCGCATAATCAAGCCAAGCCGATAAACTGCCATAAAAACCCAACACCTGACGTTGGCCAGCCAGGTCATTAGCTTTGGGTGCCGGGTTGGTGAATAACGCGCAATCTACACCGTGTGATATCGTAACCGTCTTATTTTTGGGGAACTTCTCTTCTAACGCTTGACTGGCCACCAGAATAAGATCAGCTGCTTCAACCAGATCTGCCTCATGTTCCAGCACCGTTGCATGGTCGACGCCTGCCAGGGAACCAAAATCATCGCCACAGTAATAAACGATGCCATTTTTCGCCAGGCCGCGACACACATCAACGGCAGTAGGTAAGGAAGCCCAAAAGAGCGGGGCTTGCACACCATGCCTCTTCAGGTGGCGCCTGAGTTGCCATTGCATGATTTGTGCGGTACAGCGCCTGAGTATCGACGACCGCGGGGCAGGTAAGGTCATTAGGTTGACCACATGCAAGTTGGGATGTGAGGTGGCAGAGAAACGTGGTGTGTGGTTTACATTTTTAATACCGATGTAGCGGGCACACTTATTGACCACCCGTTTTAGATCCTTTTTACTGAGTGTCGGCTGACGCAGGCCAATAGAGTTTACCCACACTACCCGATATTGCTTAGTCAGCCGGGTAATAATATGTTGTGTGGAAGATGGCAGGCCGCCAAAGTCCTCTCCGAATACGACAATATCTTTCATTCTCAGCCCCTGATATCACAAGTTATAGGTTCTGCTAATCAGGCTTTCATAGAACGTGCCAACTAATAAATAGATAAAATACAGTCCTTTAGTTGATCTATGACCGCAATTTATGTTTGTTTTTCGTTTTGACAATCATTTTGCGCAATGCGATTGGTGGCAATGGTAAGCGCGGCAAGAATGTAGATCGGCCAGGTGAACCCCTGGGTCAGGAAGGTGCCGGAGACGATCGTGCCTAATAGACCGCCGAATACCGCATTGATGCAAATCGATAATGCTGGCGGCGAGGCGGGGCTAAGTAACTGCAAAGAGCGCAGTGACGTTCGGCATAATGAGACGATCAGGGCAATAAAAATCGCTAAGCCGAGAAAACCGGTTTCTGCCAGCACGCCGAACCAAGTACTGTGGACGGCGTGGTTCAACCCATCCCAGTGTGGGCTGTAAAAAAAGTAGTTGCTGTAGAAGTTGTCGATACCGACCCCGGTGAAGGGATGGGACAGAGCCATTTTAAATGCGGCTTCCCAGGCATAGAGGCGTCCCATGGCTGATGCATCAATGCCGGCTTCAGCGGCTCCGCCGGAGGCGCGTCCTGAAATCCCCGCCACAGCATACAGCAGCAAGGCAACAACTATTCCTACGCTGACCACTAAAACCTTACTTTTAATATGCTTAAATGCAAAGTAACCAAATACTGCTAAGGCACCCAGCAGGCCGCCCCGGCTTTGGGTTTCAATGATGGCTAAAAAGAGTACCACGGATATGATCAGTGCGATCACACGCATGAACCATGACGAACGTTTTTCAACCAGTTGCGCGACATTAAATGCCAGCGGAAACATTAACACCAGCGCCAAGTCATTCGGGTCACCCAGCATTGAGCCAATTGAACGACCGATAGAGACGCGCGTTCCCTCTACCAAGTCGATGCCGTTCGCTGCATTAGAAAGTGCCACCATGCCGATCAGTAAGCCTGCAACCATAATCGTTTTCGAGATCTGTGCCAGTTGGGCAGGCGTGGTGATCAACCACATGATCGCCAACGACATGACGATGATCTTCCAGTAGATGCTCTTAAATGCGGTAAGTGCAATTCCGGTATTAGAAGCGAAGACAACACCGAGAATGACCAACCCCCAGAACACCACCAGCCACTTCATGGCCGGATGCCAGTAAGGTTTGATCTGACCGCTAATGACAAAGTGAAAACTCAACGCGGCCAGAGCGCCGAGGGAAAGCAGCAATGGGATCTTAAAGTTATACAGAACGGGAAAGGCTTCATGGATGCGGAAAAATGAAAACACCACAAACAGGGTCACCAGCCAGAAAGTCTGGCTTAGCACAAACAGAATGGCCAAAGGTGCAAAACATAGCGCCACTATCAGGAATGGGTGAGGTAATACCAACCAAATCAAAGCAATAGTTAGACTTAATCCCATCGCCAGGCTGATTTGATTTACGCGTGTGTGACAGCGGTTCATAACCACACTCTCTTAACGCGGTGTTGCCATTTCCCAACTTGAAGCTCGATCGTATCTCGTGTGCTAGCTGGTAAGTAACGCCATGCGATACACATGAACAGGCTGACAAACATAACCATCACCACCAAGGTTGCACTAATCGCCTGAGCAGCATAGATCATGAACAGTGCCGCACCGGACAACATATGCAGTACTACCAAAAGGTTGAGGTTAAAAGGTAGGGGCATGCACAATTGTCCAGCCGCGTAGGTTAAAACGGTCTTACAGCACTGAGCCAGATATAGCGCAATGAAAATGCCGAATATGCCAAGATGAGGTAACCCAAACAGCAAGGAAAGCGCGACACTTGCCGAGATAATGTTGATGCCAAGTAGCCAACGGGTATTTTGCTTGTAGAGTATCGCTACATTTAGCAGCTCGTTCCACTCTTTGAGCATAGCAATTGGCAAGAGAAAAAATACGTAGAGCAGCGCGTCCTGATACTCATAAGGAAGCAAGAGGCTAATGACAATAAAGGCGAGGCCTGCGACTACCACACTCAATGCTGCGACGTAAATGATACCCAGATGGGTAATATTAGTTGTTTCAGTTATCGGTTTGCTTTCTAAATACGCAAAGCGGCGTGGCATCCACCACATACCGAACGGCTGGACCAGAATACACATCCCCAGGCTGAACTTGGCGGCAATGGCATAAACCCCAAGGGTGGCTAAATCGGTTGTTCCGATAAACCAGCGTTCCGCACCATTCAGACAAAAAGCCAATATTGCTGAAAGCATGAGGGGCATGCTGTACCTGAGGTACAGCTTAATTTTTTGTGGTTTCGGCAGGATAAAGCGATAACGGTTAATTCGCTTGAGCCAGATAAACTGCGTGAGGTTGGCGAAAAGCCCGGCGGCTATCACTGACGAGATGTCAGGTGAATAACTGAGCAAGATCAGAATACAAGAGACTTGCATCACAGTGGTGGTAACCATGATGTTAAGCAGAGTTCTGGCTTTGTCGTTCTGCATTCTTAACCAGGCGGTACCTATCGCGATCGCGCCTTCTAAACCTACGCTTAAGATCAGCATCAATAGTTCAATGGTGCGAAACGGAGCAGGTACAGCGACAGAAAATAGGGTGATGACTAACAACAGCACAACGCTAAATGAGATCAAAACACTCAACGAGTAAATCTGGCTTAATGAATGATGGCGGGTGCGAGGAGTCTTTCTCACTCCCACAAACCGATACATCACTTCATGCAACGCCAAACCGACACACAATGCCGCAACAAAGCCGAACGACATCAGCAGTTCGAGTGTTCCCATTTGTGTCGGAGATAGAAAGTGAGGTAACACCGGTAGCATTAGCAGGCTGATACTTTTATTGATCACCAGAGCAACAGCAAATATCGACATGTTGGCGAGGGCTTTAGACATGATTCAGCCCTCGCGTTTTTTGCTTGGCTGTTGTGCTGCAAGACTGGACGGGTGTGGTCTGCTGAAGATATTGCACGATGGGCTGGTAACATCGTGCCGCCCGGTAAAATTGTGCAAGGTTCAACGCTTCCAGTCCCATAGTTACTTTTAACCATGGCTGTTCATTAAGCAAACAAATTGCATTGTGCAGTGACTGGGCTGAGTTGGGGGTGTATTTGAAACAGTTTTTCCCATGGGTCAGAACACGATCCCAATAAGAATTATCATGGGGAATGACGACACACATGCCAGCAGCCAGCGCCTCGAGTATCGACAAGCCAAACGGTTCATTCACGCTGGTTGAAACAAACACACCACAACGAGAGCGTAGCTGATCTAAGTTTGACGGTGTCTCGAACCATTTGACGCCGGGTATTTGCTTGTCAGGCTCACTGACTTCAAGTGAATTGTGTTTTGGGCGAATGTAGCAAATATCAGAGTGAAAATGCTTATCTGTATCCAGCTGTATTGCCTCCAGCAGCAGGTCGAGGTTTTTCCATTTCAGTAAACTGGCTGCCCAGAAGATTCGCCCCGATATCGGGTTAGCCGGGGTTGGCCAACGTTGATCGGAAATGCCATTGACAAAAGTGGAGGTGTTCAATGTTGTCCAGTAACGCTCTGCGGCGGGCTTGGGCATAGACAAATAGGCCTGAAGTGCGCTGATCATTGACGGCCTGGTGTTGGCCAGGTAATAAATGGCGGACGCCTTAACCAGGCAGTACCCCGTCGATCGCGCAGCCGCGACCGGTCCGTGTATCATCTGGACAACCGGTATCCGAACCAGCATCCGCAGCAGATACAGCGGCATATCGTTACCCGGACAAGACAGCCCCATTAACCAGTCGATTTTTGGTAACTTCGCGTACACAAACAGTAGCTGTACGGCATAGAAACAACACATCAGCCAGTAGCCGATCCCACTTTCTCGCCTGAAAGGCGATCGTTTGACGGGCAGGAGTTGGATGCGCGGGTGACTGGCCAACAGGGCATGCCAGTGCTCAACATCCGTCGAGGCGATATAGCCGATAATCTCTTGCTCATCGCATAACTTCAGTAGTTCAGCATTGGCGACTTTAGAGCCGCCATGCATTGCAATCAGATCGAACATGAGAACACGTTTCATGTGGCCTCCTAGTTCTGGTTAAGCCAGCGGGACAGGGGTTTTGCGCCGTAAGACAGTGGCTGAGCTGTCCGGTGTTGGTTCAGTTCATCAAGGTAAATACTTTCAATCGCGCGGACGGAAGCATCAACCGTGAGATTGTGTTTGGCATGCTGGTAGGCGTTGTCGGCCAATTTCTGGCATAGCAGGGCATCCTGCAGTAACTGCTGTATTGAATTCAGTAATCCCGCCATGCCAGAACTTTTATACAGCAGTGCACTGTGATTGTTTTTCAGTACTTCCGGGATCCCACCGACCCGTGGTGCGACAATCGGCAGCTTTGCCAAAGCCGCTTCCCCTAGCACCAGCCCAAACGCTTCGTCATAAGCGCCGCTAATAAACGCGTCTACATTCCCGGTTAACCACGCACCGATGTTGTGTTGTTCACCAACCATATGAATGCGATCAGCCACATTGAGATTTTGCGCCAGAGCTTGTAGCCTCTCTCTTTCTTCCCCTTCACCAACAATAACTAAGTGCGGGTTGTGTTCGTGATAGTTGTGAAGGCGCATTGCCTGGATCAAGCGGTCAAATCCTTTTCTTTGGATTAAAGAGCCGACAGAAATGAAGGTAAAGGCCTGTGTCGGGATCCCCAATTGCGATTTGACATCCAAGGTTGATTCAGAGCGGATGGAGACGCCGTTATGAACAATATCCAGCTTATCGGCCGGATAGCCATCTCGCAGCATCTCCTGTCCAACTGCCTGACTGACACAAATAAGGCGTGGCGAGAGGTGCAGGCCTAAAGTGAAACGATCGCGTAACTGGTAGTTGCAATGAAGGTGGGTAACCAACGGAACGTTACACATACGTGCCGCGAAACTCATCCATTGGCACGGCGCGCCGCTGTTAACATGCACCAGGTCAATGTCCAGCTCTTTGATTAACGCAATGCCTTGTTTAATTAAATCATTCCATCCACTGATATCCCAGCGTGGCGCTTGCCAACCACCAACCAGGTTGAACTGTGAGTGGTGGCTGGCGATATGCGTTTCCAGACATTTATCATGCAAAGGGCGGCAGTTTGTCCAGACAAACGGTTCAAACTGGTGACGATCAATGTTTGAGATGAGATCCAACAGCACGACCTCACTGCCTCGAATCCAGTTATCCCCATAATGTACGTAGAGAATGCGTCGCGGAGTGTCCATAAATCACCTCAGTTGCACCAGTATAAAATTACTCTGATTATTGCAATGAGGATGCCAATACATGCGTGAAGTATATCTGGCTGATTTTTAAAGATTTAATTTTAATTTAATGTGCGGCGAAGTAACCATTCTCATTATGAGAATAGGATAGTGCTAGTTGCTGTTACCAATTTGATATTGTTTTAGCAATTTAGGAATCACGCTATAGGTAGAGTAGTCGTTTTCAATCGTCATACGGGCGCAGTGTCGAATGCGTTGTTTGTCACTTTCTGCTAAGGCGAGCCAATTACGAAGTTCGTTGATCAGTGCAGGCATGTCTGGGGCAATAAAGCCATTTTGTTGATGATTGATCAGTTCTGGCAAACGGCCGACCTCTAATGCGAACACAACAATACCACGGGCCATCGCTTCTAAAGCTGCCATTGGCAGGCCTTCAAAGCGAGAGGGAATCACCAGCACACCGATACAGGGCCATACCAGTGCCATATCAGATTGATGGCCATAAAAACTGACATTGGAAGGGGCCCTTTCCGTGAGCTGGGCTCGCTCCGGCCCATCACCATATACTGAAAAACACAGTTGAGGGAAAGCTTGGGCTAAATCCAAAAATCTATCGGCACCTTTTTCGACACTTAGTCTGCCGACAAAAGCAAATTGCTCAAACGCCTGATTCATGTCGGGTAGAGCAACAAAGTTATTCAGTAGTTCTGCCTGACAGGGCAGTTTTGCGCTGATGGTTGGGCTGACAGAAAAACAATGGTCAGAAAGAAAACCACTATACCTGTCAAAAAAGTCGTACCACCAAACTTTGCCACTTGGGGTCTCTCCGGCGTGAAAGGTGGATAACAGGTGCGGGATTCGGCGACTGATCAATTTTGCGCCTCGGGCTATCAGCGCGGCTTTATAGCCATGGGTATGGAGCACTGACGGCTGATGGCGATGGATTGCAACGAGTAAGCGTTTTATTGGCAGCGCACAGCTGCCACCCGCGAGATCTGCGAGAAAACTGATCGGAATTTTCAGCTGTTGCGCGCGTTCCCAAATTAGCGGCCGGGCGTATTGATTGGTCAGAACTATTCGTGGAGAACGGTTTTGCTCAAGTAACCCCTTGGCGAGCTCTAAAACATGGCTTTCGATTCCGCCATAAATCAAGCTATCCAGAAACAACCAGACTTCCCCCTTAACCGGGCATTGATTATTGTCCGATATCAGTTTCATCTGTTTCCCATGCTTGTTTTTTACGGTAAACCGTGGAAGGGCTGAGTTCCAACATCACGGCAGCATTTAGCACATTGCCGTCACAGTATGCAATGGCATTCTGGATCGCTTCTCGTTCTACCTGCCACATCGGGCGAATGGTCCCGTCATGATGAAAATAGGCGTTTTGGTTGGGGTTGGGGGATGTTTCTGCATCGGGAACGTAGGTTGCTGGTGGTATTTTTTCCTGCTCTGCTGGTAAAACTTCCCCGGTGGACGGAGGTGTGTTCGGTTTTTCAGGTCGCATTATGTCTCCGGCGCGGGGAGGCTTGGTTTTCACCTCATGACGTTTGAGTTCTGCCGGTAAATGATCAATGGTGACTTCTTTGGCATCATGCAATACAACAATATTACGTATTACATTTTGCAACTGGCGAACATTGCCCGGCCAACGGTAATTCTTTAGCAATGCCTGCACCTCCTTACTGATTGATTTAAAGTGCTTTTTGTCTTCCTTGGCGTATTGAAGTAGAAAATGCTCGGCAAGGGTGACAATGTCACGTTCCCTTTCTCTCAGCGGTGGCATATCAATTGGAACCACGTGTACACGATAGTATAAATCTTCCCGAAAACGACCTTCTTCAACCTCGACAAGAGGGTTGCGGTTGGTCGCACAGATGATACGTACATCCGCTTTCATCTCTTTACTGCCACCAAGCGGGGTATAGGTACCGGTTTGTAAGAAACGCAGTAACTTCTTCTGCATCTCCAACTCCATCTCACACAGTTCGTCTAAAAACAGCGTCCCGCCGTGAGCAAGGGTTGCCGCGCCTTTGCGGTCAGAGGTTGCACCGGTGAAAGCACCTTTGACATGGCCGAAAATTTCGCTCTCGAGCAAGTCACGCGGGATGGCACCGCAGTTAAGAGCAACAAATGGCTTACTATTGCGCTGGCTCTGACGATGAACAGCTTCGGCACAGACTTCTTTACCGGTGCCGCTTTCACCAACAATGAAAACGCTTGCCGAGGTTGGGGCGACCGCATCAATGGTTTTATACACGGCTTGCATCGGGAGGCTGGAGCCGATAAAACCATGATAGTTTCGGCGATCAAATGTTGTCTGAATATTCTCAACCAAGTGTTCTAGCTTGGCTTGTTTTAGATGCAGAGCTACCGAGGTTTTCAATCGATCCGCATTGATTGGCTTTTCTAAAAAATCTTTGGCTCCTTTTTGGATCAGGCTGACCGCGATATCGACGCTACCGTGGGCGGTGGCAATAATGACAGAGGTGGGGATTTCATGCTGGTTTACCCAGTCCAGCACCTCTTCACCAGACATGTCCGGTAGTTTGAGATCGAGAATTAACAGTTGCGGTGGCGTCTTTTCAATAAAACGCATTGCGTCGCGGCCGGTCTCCACATGGAAAATATCGTATGGCTCATCTTTAACATATTGCTTGTACAGAATCGCTAAAGAGGTTGAGTCTTCTACCAGTAATACCCTTGGTCTCATATTTCTTTCCCAGCTTTCTGAGTGATATTGACGTTTTCATTTTGAGAATCTTATAGTATTAAGTATTAGCATAAGCAGGCTGAACTGCAGAAATTTCTTTATTTTTAATGCATTATCACATGATCACCAATGAAAATCAGCTTTCAAAACCCTGTTCTTTTCGTTCGTTGAGCGCCGTAAACGAGCGCTTGGCAAGTTGGGGCAGTAGCTCCGAAAGTACCAGTGCCTGCTCGGTATCACCATCAAGGCAGTGTTTTTCAATCGCGCGGGCGCAGCGGGACAGGCTGCGATTGCCAAGAGCCAGCGCTGAACTGCCTAAAGTATGCACTTCAAATTCCAGTGTCGCGATATCACCCGCCTCAATCGCCTGAACAATTTTCACCATACGTGCTTCAGACTCCTGTATATAATGCTCTATTAACGATGGTAGAACCTCTGCACACGTATCTTTGATCATTTGCTGTAAAACCGGCTCGTCAACCAGACAGCCATCAATGTTAAACTGAGCTTCTGTATTCATCATTACTCTTCCTTACTAATGCGTTAACCATTCACTGCGCAAAATCTGTTGTTTTAATTTGTGTTTCCAGCCAGTGGGAAGCACTTTGAGTTTGTTCACCTGGCGAATTAGTTCATCTTTAAGGCTTGGTGTCTGTTTCATATTCAGCACCGCACCAATCAGGTTCGTGTTGCTGGCATCCAGTAACTGCTTAGCTTGTAATAGCTGGGTAGCGGTAGTCTGGGCAAAACATGCCACCAGGATAGTGGCGTCACAGGCACCGGCAACCACTTGGGCGGGAATATTGCTTTTATTGATATTGAGCAGAGGGGAAGTATCAATAACAATACGGTCGTACTGGTCACGCCAATGAGCGATTTGCTGGCGCATACCATTTGGATCCCGATACACCAGGCTGGCGCAGGTCTGAGTGGGGGCCGGTAACCCCAGCAGAACTTGCCCGTGCTGAGGGCGCTGGAGCAGCTCGCCAATCATGTCTGATTGTTCAAACTGATGAACGGATAAGTAGGCAGGCCTGAAAAGGTTCAAGTCAACATACAGCGTCTTATAGCCTGCAAGAACAAAACGTTCCGCAAGAGATGACGCTATGGATGTGACGCCGTCTTCAGACTGGCAACCGACAACACAAACACTATGGAAGCCGTTAGTTTGAATATTGAGGTAGATTTGCTCGATCTCACTATGCGTGGCCGGAATAGTCATTACAGTGCTCCTATCAACACGATGGTGGTGGTGATTTGAAGAATATCTCTCAGTCCTGCCCGGGCTTTTTCTACAAAGCTCTCATCCTTGTGTGGGATAAATATCGTGTCGCCGGCACGAATAACCGGTAACTGATATATATTGGCTGTCTTACTGAACTCGGTTAAATCAAATGTCCGGGCCTGGCCTTGACAACATGACAAGTTAACCACAGTAATTTTTTCCAGGTAGGCACTGTCTGTCGGCCCTCCGGCCTCTGCCAACAGATCTAAAACGGTCATATTGTCATTAAACTCATAGCGTCCGGGCGCGCGGACCTCACCCAGCACTCGCACGGTAGACTCTTTGGAACGGTCTAACCAGTTCTTGTCTTTTTCCGGGATATAAATTGTATCGCCGGGTTTGACAATCGGCAGGATTGACTCGTCACCGGTTTCGAAGTACAGCGACAAGTTTAACTTACTGACTTTGGCGTAACTTAAGTTGCGATGTGTCACTCGAATATTATGAATATCGGCGTTTTGTGTCGGGCCATCAGCTGCGGAAAGAATGTCCAAAAAGTGCATTTCTTCAGTAAATCGGTAACGGCCGGGCGCATTAATCTGACCAAAAACATAGATCGAAGCGTCTGAGCTTTGCCTTACCCACTGTGATTTATTATCAGCGGGATCATCTGGTAACTCGTGAACTCTTACCACGCTTCCGGCGCTGATGGACGGCAGCCTCGATGATGATCCTTTCTGAATATATTTGTCCAAATTGAACTTGACCATGGTGCCATTGCTCGCCACCTCAATTTCGGTCGTATCGGCACGGCGGGTTGGCCCTCCGACGTGTGCCAGCAGGTCAATCAGATCCATTTCATCTGACCATTCTATACGTCCAGGACGGACCACTTCGCCAATAACAGCAACGGCACGGTCTGGCGCCACTTTTAGCCATGATTTTTCATTCATGTCGGTTTTTTCCGGAACAAAAATCGCGTCGCCGGCATTGATAGGGGGTAAGCCCGCCGAAGTCAGGCCTTCAGTGTGAGCCGTCAGATCAAATTTCACCACATCACCATTTGCTTTAATCACCCGGATTTGTCGCGACTCGGCATAGCGAGTCGGCCCGCCGGCATTGGCGAGGATATCCATAAAACTCGCATTTTTCTTGCCTTCGTAGGCGCCCGGACGGGCTACTTCACCCATCACATACACCACATTTGCTCCGGCTTTAATTTCGTCTTCCTGTTTAGGGACGAAAATGGTGGCCCCCGGCTCTATAGTCGGCAGGAGGTTTTGATCTCCGCTATCCAGGTATTGCTTAAGATTAAAAAGGATAGGGGTGTTGTTAGTGATAATCCGGATTTGCTCTACGCTGGCGTAACGAGTGACACCGCCGGCGCGCATGACAATATCAACTAAGGTGCTGTTGGGCTTATAAGAAAATGACCCCGGAGCATTGACCTCACCAAAAACTTTGATAGCTCGGGCTGAATCGGCACTGTCACCTGAGTTAGCCAGTTTTGCAGCATCAAATTCTTGCTCAATGTTCCCAACCAGAGGCGACGCAGGGACAAACAGCACATCAAGTGACTCCAGAGCAGGAAGATGAGTTTGATCTCCGGTATCAAGAAACCGTTTGTAATCAAACTCGATGTTTTGATTACCACGTTTAACAAGCATTTTATCCAGCTGGGCTCCGGCTCTTAAACCGCCGGCCTCATATACGAACATCTGTACATTTGCACCTGCTGGTAAGGTGTATTCCCCAGGCTTGGCAACGTAACCTTGTACCGAAAGAAGAATTTGTTGCTGTTTGATGAAAACACGTGCATTGCTTACATCCCGGTAGACTGTTTTCAATGTATCAATGATCACCTGTTCCAGTTGTTCTTCACTGTAGCCGGCCACAAACACCGGGCCAATCTCAGGCAGGCTAATTCGCCCGCGTTTATCAACCTGAAATCCGGTATTGAGTGAGCTTTCTCCCGGCAGGTTAATCTGAATAAGATCACCCACTTTCACTGTGTCGGGCTCTTGTGCTTTCACGCCAGGGATAAGGACGAGCAATAGCAACCCAACCATTAAGATCCTGCTCAATACGTTCATTGGTTGGCTCCTTTATGGTTGTTCTGGTTATCGCTGGCGGTTAGTACTTCGATACTCACTCTACGGTTGGTCAGGTGAACTCCCGGCGTGGTACCTTCAAACAAAGGCAATGTTTCTCCCAGAGATTTAGTATTAATGCGCTCAGGAGCCACGCCAAAAACTGTCAGGTAACGTTTTACCTGATCCGCTCGATCCTGGGCGAGTTTCTGATTGTAACTCTCGTCACCACTGGCATCTGCATGTCCGGTAATCATCAGGGTCAGGGGAGGTGTGTCACGCAGAATATATGCTGCCTGAGCAAGGTTCCCCATGTATTTGGGATTAATCTCCGCAGAATTGACGGCAAACTGATTGTCAACATTAAGCAGTTCATACACTTTAGCCACCGTCGTTAAATCCTGACGTAATTTGCTTATGTCTGCTGGTGGCGTGCAGGTAGTTTGGGTCAAGACATAATCCAGCTGTTGCTCCAGTTGATTCAGCCTTTGGCGCTGAATCACCAGATCATTAGCTGCATCGAGCATTAAGCCTCCTTCTAACTCTCGAGCGATACGGTTTTGTTTCTCCAGCGCTTGCACAACAGCAGCAGGAAAACACCAGCGTGCGCCTTCCTGGATCAAAGCATCAAGATGGAGTTTGCTAAGTTGCCAGTCGAATCGAAGCCCATGCTCAGGCCCGAGCGGTTCATCAGGCATGACAGGTGAAAAGCCTCGGTCGTTGATGGCGATGTCCTGATAGCTTTCTGCCAGTCCTCCAGAGCCATATTCAGGATAGTCAAATGAGGAACATCCGAGCGTTACCACAACAACACTATACATTGTTAACTGCCTCACCAGATTTACCATGCCAACCTCCGTGTCTACCGCAGTAATTATTATTAGTCAGTGCTGGTTGCTATTAACCGGTATGGCGTGATTGATTCGCAACAAGCTGATGATTTCTAAAGGTTGCCCTGTCACGTTTTCAATCTTCATCGTGCGGTTATGTTCAATTAGTCGCTTATACAAATAAACAATGGCACCAATACCAGAAGAATCAAGAAATTGGACATGTTTAAAGTTGATTTCGACTTCATTGTGGTGATCTGAGTTGATCACGGCGTCGATTTGCGGTTGAGCCAGTCGGCACCCATGTGCATCCAAATCGCCCAAAATCTCAATAGTGAGTTTATCCTGACTGATTTCTAGTTTCCGAAGCTCCATAAAGTTATCTCCTTGTCTATACCGATGCTTTGAAAGAGCGAAATCCGTGCCATAAATTAAATTATTTTTAATCAACGAGATAAGACAGCACCCCGAGATTACTCAAAATAAAAAAGGGGTGATTCTCATTATGAGAATCAGAAAAGAGTTTCAGCTTTATGACCGATAAGGGAAAAGCAACACGAACATGTCAGAAACTGAGACATATTACATCTTAGTCATATCGTTACATGCGATTACTCGAAGTTATTTCAGCATCAATAGCCGTAGAAAGATAAATTCAGTGTAATGAAGTTATTACGAGACAAGGGTAACCATTATGCGATTTAAAATGACGTTGATAGCTTTTGCCATTCTTCATTCTGTTCAACCTGACGCCTCTGCCGATGAGATTGTACCTTCAGTGCCACTAGCCAAAAATTATCATGATGGTGTTGACGTCTCAGAATATTGGTACAGCGAGAAGCTGGACGGCATTCGTGCATACTGGACAGGGCAGCATTTAGTTACCCGTAAAGGCCATCGAATTCATGCACCAGGCTGGTTCACTCAGGTATTACCCGATTACCCATTGGATGGCGAGTTATGGGCGGGGCGAGGTAATTTCCATGTCGTGCAGCAAACGGTGTTAGACATAAAGCCGATTGACACTGCCTGGCGTAAAATTGATTTTATGATTTTTGATATGCCACACTCTGCCGGCAATTATGAGAAACGCTATTACAACATTCAGAGCCTGGTACTACAGATTGACCAGCCGCACATTAAGTATGTCAAACACCGAGCCATTCGCAACGAACAGCACCTGTTTGAACAATTAGATCGCTTCGATCAGTCCCGGGGAGAAGGGATTATGCTGCGCAAAATATCCAGCCGTTATCAGGCCGGCCGAGGCAGTGATCTGCTTAAGCTAAAGCGCTTTCAGGATGAAGAAGCAGTTGTGGTGGGATATAAACCTGGTTCAGGTCGATTATTAGGTATGATGGGAGCGTTGCTCGTCCAGCTAAAGGACGGTAGCCATATTTATATCGGTAGTGGTTTTACCGATGAGATCCGACGTGCACCTCCGAAATTGGACACAACTATTACCTTTCGTTTTAACGGTTACACCCAGACAGGCAAACCGCGCTTTCCCCGCTATGTCCGGGAGCGGATCGAACATTGACCTCATACTAAGACACGATTTTAATACCACACTGGTCAAACAGACGTTGCCAGAACTTAACATGCTCTAATGTCCCACGCCGAAATGCTCTGTGATCTGCATGAATGGGGTACTCGTAACCACGAGCAGAAATGCGCTCCTCAAATAGCATCAACGGCATTGACAGTTCATTAAACATACTGTCCAGATAGGACAAATATGGCTGTACGTCGGCAATAAAAATAGAATGAAATACATTTCTCAGATAGCGAAGTTTGCTCTCATCGCGATTTGGCCCGCAAACAATACGTTCACGATGATTATTGAGAAGGATTGTCGTGGCGTCAAGCCAGTGGGTTGCGCGGACTATTGAAAAATATAACTTTCCGATCAGTCGCGTCTTCTCGATTTTTTCCTGGTAAGAGGCCACCCCGACATCGGGAAGCTGGTGGCTGACGCCTTTCGGCGTGATATACAACTTCTGCAACAGCTCAAAGGCCTGTCTTACGTGAGTTACACTGCCACTGCCTTCATTAACGAGCCAGGATGCTGCAGTGACTTGCTTTCGCATTGCGTCGCTGGTTAACAACAGGTTGTCGAGATGCCATTCCAGATGATCCCATTTCTGTTGATTCAGTGCCATCAGAGTATGGTACTCACTCTCACTCAAATTATACTCGGTTAAACAGTGATTCATGGTTTTAAGTAACTGTATCTGGTAATCCAAATCATGAAACGCGTCCCAGACTTTGCCGTGTTGTGAGTTCTTTTCCGCGAGCAGGTGAAACAAGCCGCATTGTCGTAACTGATAGCTTTCAAGTAAACCGATGGTTAATCTCGGTGTCTCGCGAAACAGTTTTCGCTTCGATGGTAGCGTTATCGCCGGGGAGGTTCGCACAAGCGAAGGCTCCACACCAAGCACGTTAGCCAGGCGTTGATTATAGCGAACAAAACGTTCTTCCTCCGCATTCCATCGTCCACACCCGACAAGCAGAATCAGTAAACTTAAGTATAAAACTTTCAAGATAAATCCTTTGTTTTTATTACCTATTATCTTTACTGAGTATGGGCAGCAATCGATCAAAAAAGCCAGCAGCTATTGGCTACTGGCTTTATAAACTTTCAACGCGTGTTAGGGTGAGCTAAACGTTATTGGTGAGAAAAGTTTAACTGGACTTGTTGATCCTGACGATGCATCCAGCGTAACCGGACACCAAGCAAAATAGCCGCTGAGGACAGGCCGATAATAAATCCGAGCCAGAATCCCTGAGCCCCCATAGGTTCCACAATCCAGTCTGTACGGCCGAGAATGTAGCCTATTGGTAAACCTAATATCCAGTAAGCGATAAACGTTCGGTTAAAGATTGCTCGCATATCTTTATAGCCACGTAACGCACCGGCGGCGATGACCTGCACCGCATCGGTACACTGGTAAACCGCGGCAAGGATCAGCAACTGCATCGCTAAGTCTAACACCTCGGGATTATCGGAATAGAGCAGGCCAATTTGCTCTCTAAATGCAACGGTTAATACCGCCGTACACACTGAAAGAGCCACGCCGACCATTATCCCCACGCGTGAAGCCACACGGGCGCCATCAACGCTTTCTTCACCCAATCGATGTCCGACCCGAATACTGACTGCGGCACCAATACTCATTGGCAGCATAAATACCAGTGATGAAAAATTGATTGCCACTTGATGCGCTGCGACGATGACTGGGCCAAGGGGTGACACCAAAAGCGCGACAACAGCAAATAATGTAACTTCAAAGAACAGTGCTGCGGCGACCGGGAAGCCTAACTTAAACAGACGCAGTTGAGCCTTCCATTGAGGACGGTGAAACGTGTTAAACAAATGGATGCTTTTGAATCTGCGTGACGTTGTCACATAAGCTAGCAGTAACAAAAACATCGCCCAGTAAACGATGGTCGTCGCGACACCACAACCGACACCACCAAGAGCCGGAGCACCCATTTTGCCGTAGACAAAAATCCAGTTGAGCGGGATGTTCAGCAACAAACCAACAAAACCAATCACCATAGCAGGTTTGGTCAGTGACATACCGTCGGTAAAACTGCGCAACGTTTGAAACAGCAGAAATGCAGGCACCGCATACATCACCGCATGAATATAGCCGATGGTTTTTTCTGCCATTAGCGGTTCTACATTCATGAAGCTAAGGATAAACTGGGTCTGAAACAAAACCATAATGATCGGAAAACTGACCAGTAATGCCAGGGTAATACCTTGCTGAATCTCATATGAGATTTTGTCACGCTGACCTGAGCCATTGAGCTGTGCAACGACAGGAACCAGTGCCATCAGCAAGCCGACACCAAACAGAATCGCCGGCAACCAAATACTGGCAGCCACTGAAACGGCGGCCATATCAGTAGCACTGACACCACCGGCCATAACGGTGTCAACAAACCCCATACCGGTTTGCGCAACAGATGCGATTAATACTGGGGTGGCGAGTTTTACTAAACTCAAAGCTTCTTCTTTATAGCGATGCACGAACGACTCCAGAGCGGAACTTACTAAAGTGAAAGAGAGGGGTGTTGAGGATTCGAAGGCCAGAACTGATTATTGGTTGATTTTACTCACCACAAGGTGGAAAAATACCGCTACGAAACTCCGCGCAGATGATAAACAATTGTCTGTCCAGATGCTATACCTTAATGACCCGGTGCCAACTGCAAAGTTGCAACAGGTCATTAAGGTAGTAACAAAACAAAGGTACAAACACATGTTTACAGGTATTGTTCAGGGAACCGCCACAGTTAGCCAAATTGATAAAAAGCAAGATTTTCAGACCCATGTAATCTTATTACCACCTGAACTCAGCCAAGGACTTGAAGTTGGTGCTTCAGTGGCGCACAACGGCTGCTGTTTAACCGTAACCAAGATTGATGGTAACCATATAAGTTTTGATTTGATGCAAGCGACTTTAGCGTTAACCAACCTCGGGCAGCTGGGTGTAGGTGATGAGGTTAACATTGAACGCGCGGCTAAGTTTGGTGATGAAATTGGTGGCCATAGCATGTCCGGGCATATTAGTTTGGTTGCCGAGATTGATGAGATCATTGATACCCCGAATAACCGGACAATCTGGTTTCATCTCCCCAAAGAGAAAATGAAATATGTGTTAGAGAAAGGGTACATCGGCATTGATGGCTGTTCGCTGACAATAGGCAATGTTGAAGCGATGCGTTTCTCTGTGCATTTAATTCCCGAAACGTTACAGAGAACCTTGTTTGGCAAAAGAAAAGTAGGTGAATGGGTTAATATCGAATTTGATCCTCAAACTCAGGCTATTGTTGATACCGTCGAACGCGTATTGGCTGCCCGAAACATGGCATAGTCGCGAAAAGGGAGCAGAAAACTGCTCCTTATTATTAGTTGCGTAAACTCACCAATTACTCGTAATCATCATCAATAAACAGCTCTACCTTATCCTGTAACTCATCCACTTTCATATTAAGATGGATAGCATGACAACATGCAGGGCAGTCATCATAAAACTCTTGATCACCGTTGCTGGCATCCAAGGTTATGCCAATAGAATGACCGCAATGCGGGCATTTTACATATCTCTCAGTGTAGTTACGCATACATCACTCCTGGTACTGCGATAGGGGCTTTTACTGTCAATATAGGTAAGAAAAACAGCCCCTGTTAACTCTGAATCAGGCTCGAACTATTTCGAGCCTTTAAATCACTAGTCCCCTTTGATACTAGGTGATGTTGTTGCTAATTGATTCGAAATAAGTACAAAACTTGACCCCAAACTCACTAGCGATCTTGGGGCCATTAATGTGAAGTGATGTGTGTCGAAGATTTACAATATGAAACATGTTTTATTTTATATAATTCAAATAGTTCAATAGGAAAGCACCCTGGTGACCATGCCTTGAGCCTGTTCTAAATAATGACCGCCAAATAAGTTGCAGTGATTTAAGATGTGGTAGAGATTGTAAATCTCGCGCCGTTCAACATAGCTGGCACTAAGGGGAGCGACAGATTCATATCCGGCGTAAAAATCGGGATGGAAGCCCCCAAACAATTCAGTCATGGCGATGTCACACTCACGATCTCCCCAGTAACAAGCAGGATCAAAACAAATCGGTCCCACAGCCGTTAGCGCCGCATTGCCATTCCATAGGTCGCCGTGCAGTAGAGAAGGGGTCACCGAATGTCCGGACAAATGCCCCTTAACCACGTCGATAAAATCATCAATATCATCGACTAAAGTAACGCCTTTTTCTTTCAATAGCTGAAGTTGCCAGCCAATTCGCTGTTCAGCAAAAAAGACCGCCCATTTTTTATGCCATTGGTTGGGCTGCAATGTGGAACCTATATAATTATCGGTGTCGAAGCCAAACTCTTTTTGCTCGCCCCATAAATGCAGTTTGGCAAGTTGCTGACCGAACTCAAAACTGTTTACAGAGTCTTCGAGTGGTTTGGTGGGTAGATAATTAAGGATAAGAAAAGCGTGGGTTTTGGTCTTTCCGATGTCGACTACTTCAGGAACAAAAACCGTTGAAGTTTCTCTCATAAGGTGAAGACTTTCCGCTTCAGCTTCAAATTTAGGCAAGAATTCACGTTCGTTAATTTTTACAAAGTAACGTTGTTCACCATCGTTGATCATATAACTTTCACTAATATCTCCCCCGGAAAGCCTTACCTTCTCAACAAGTTGATATTCGAACATCAAGGTATCAGAAAGCTGCTGTGTGATTGCTTGCCACATAGAAAACCTCGTCAATTTGTTATATCAACAATAGTTTAGGCTAACTGGCGCCAGTTTGGCGGGTGATACAGCAAACTTCAGCGATAAAATTGACCTCACTTGCTAAAAAATATGCATATCTGTGAATTAAGTCTCTTATAATTCCTTCATATTTCGAACTAGCATATGGAGCTATAGGTATACAAGGAGTATTATATTTTTTTTGACATTAGTTCCATAGGTGACATGAAAATACTGATTTGTGATGATTCGGCAGTCGCACGAAAGCTGATTTCCCGATCAATCCTACAAGATTCGTCATTGCACCTGCTCGAAGCTCAGGACGGATACGAAGCCCTCCAAATTATGACAGAACAGAACGTAGACGTTCTGTTTCTGGATTTGACCATGCCTGTTATGGATGGTTTCGAACTGCTTGAAGCTTTACCTGTGAGTAATTACCCCACTAAGGTCATCATTGTCTCAGGCGATGTCCAACAAGAGGCTAAACAGCGTTGTCTGGATCTAGGCGCAATAGACTTCCTGGAAAAACCCTTCACCGAAGAGCAAGTCATCCCACTGTATAAACAGCTAGGGTTACATTATTCATTTGGAACTTCAGCAAATGATATTAATGAAGACATATACTCCTGTGAAATCAACAGCCTGGTAAAATTTAAGGAAGTAGCCAATATAGCCTTGGGCAAAGGGGCGGCCATCATGGCTGACCACTTGCATGAGTTTATCCACTTACCAGTACCACATGTGGGGCCATTATCTTGTGGTGAGCTACATATGATGTTGGTTGATGTCATTGGCCGCGATGGTTCTGTGGCCGTATCACAACGCTTTGTAGGTGGCGGGATTCATGGTGAAGCGTTGGTTTGCTTGCGAGGTAAAGACATCAACCAAATCGGAGAACGCTTGGGTTACCTGCTCGAGTTTACCCCACACAACGAAATCATACTGAACGTTGCAAATTTATTGGTATCATCTTTTTTAATCTCTCTAGGTAATCAATTAGATAAGCAGTTTTCACTCCGCCAACCCGCCATTATCGACTCCGTGCCACCTTTTGAAGAGGAAGACTGTGAGTCAGGTCAGCTATTTACCATCGAGTACACCTACATGGCCGAATCGCTTGATTTTAATTGTGAAGTCTTATTTCTGATTGACAAACCCTCAGTTGAAATCATTTATCAAATAATGGAGTCACTTTAATGTCAGATATGACGCTAGACATTGCAGATTTTCACTGGGTAACACAAATCCTGGACACCATGGACTCGGGGCTGGTCGTTTTAGATAAAGACTACCGGGTGTGTGTCTGGAACAGTTTCATGCAATCTTATAGCGGCGTACTTTCACAGAATATTCTTGGCCAGTGCCTGTTTGAGCATTTTCAAGATTTACCCCGAACCTGGTTGGAGACCAAGATAAAGACCGCCGAAGACTTGGAAACGCGTTCATTTTCAAGCTGGGAAAACCGACCTTACCTGTTTAAATTTCAAAACTTTTCACCGGTTTCTAACGGAAGTAATTACATGTATCAGGATATTGTAATTACGCCATTGCGCTCATTATCTGGTGAGATCAATCATATCGCTATTCAAGTGAATGATGTATCAGAGACCGCACGCAACCGGATCCACCTCCGGGAAACCAACCAGCATTTGTCAGAAATCAGTCGCAAAGACGGATTAACCGGGCTGTTTAACCGCGCATATTGGGAGCAGTCTTTAAAAGACGAGTTTGCTAAACTGAAGGTGATGGATGCGGCTTGTTCATTAGTGATTTTTGATATCGATCACTTCAAAAAAGTCAATGACACATACGGCCACCAAACCGGCGACGAAGTGATTCGCCGCACAGCGAATTTATTACGAAGAACCGCGAGAAGCAGTGATATTTGCGGCCGCTTCGGTGGCGAAGAGTTCACCGTTATTTTGCCCAATACCAATCAGGAGCAGGCGAGTTACTTCGCCGAGCGGCTGAGAAAACGCATCGAGCAAGAAATCGTAAAAGTTGAAGACTACCTAATCAATTACACCATCAGCATCGGTGTATGTGAGTTCAACTCCAGCTTTGAAAATCACACTCAATGGTTGAAATGCGCAGATTCCGCACTGTATAGCGCGAAAGAAAGTGGTCGTAACCAAACTTGTTGCCATAGCGCAATTCTAGATGATTAAAATCCATTCACCTGAAACATGAATCTCCATTTATTTGAAATAAATTAATGAAATTTTCTCTGCATGTCTTAGTATTGAAACCAGTTCGCTTTCAGTTCTGAAGGCAGGCATCAAACGGAGAAAAGCAGTGGTTGTAGAAACCGAAGGATACCTGGCTCTAATCGAGCATCTGTCACTTAATTTGGATATTTTCACGACCGAGGTTGGTGATACTGGTACAGAAAGCATTGAAGACGTGGTTACCGATATGGTCGCGTCAAACATCATGGCCATTTTTGAACAAAATCCAGAGTTGCACTCCAGTGTTCGTTTTAAACTGCTCAAAGAGGCGGATGCTGTTGTCGAGGACCTGGGCGAAGTTTTAGCGGGAGTGTGGAACAAAAAAGCCACCAATGAGCAGATCGCCTTTCTGGAAGAGTACATCGCATTAGTTAAAAACCTATTTGATACTGCGGTAGCAACTTACGATTAAAGTGTCGAGAAGGGTTAGATATTAACCCTTCTTATCTGCCAAAATTTATCAGCCCAATAGGGTGTGTCAATTCGGGAAATGATAACCCCTTTAGACGTTGACGCATGCATGAATTGCTTATTACCCAGATAAATACCTACATGGTAAACGTTTCTACGCGTCTTGAAAAAGACCAGGTCACCTTGCTTCGCTTCATTCCAACTTAATTGCTTGCCTTTAATTGACTGCTGCTTAGCTGTTCTTGGCAGAGACAGCTGGTATGCCTCCAAAAATGCTTTTTGTACAAAAGCAGAGCAGTCAATTCCTGATTTTTGCGTACCACCCAGGCGGTAGGGGGTGCCATACCATTCTCGATAAAATTGGTACAACTGCGGGTTACCTGACAACAAGTGGTTCGCTGGTTGGCTGTGTGTGCTTTGGAAGGCTTCCGGAATTGGTTCGGAAGAACATGCTATTAGTATAGAACTGAATACTAAAGAGAATATTACATTCTGAAGTCGCATCACCTTTCATCCTTGTGACTTATTTCTGAAATATTACCGTCATAACCAACTCATAGTATTGGTTGCAACTCTCCGTTTTTTATCGCTTTTATGCCTCTGAAGCGAGAATGGCGGAATAACCCATCAAAGAACAATTAATGACTATGGTTGCGCGCAAACGTTTAGGTTTTTCCCTTTCACTGATCCAAGCGATCAGTGGTATATTTTTAACCATTATTTGCCTTGTTATAGCCCTTTCTGTATCCAGTTTCAAAGGCATGAACAAACTAGGCGAAGAATTTGATGATTTATCACAGCGAGCATTACCGCTCGCAATGGCCAATGCGAGCCTAACCCGAAACGTCCTGGAACAAGTTAAACTGTTAAATCTTGGCATGCAAAGCGCCAATTTGGACGAACTCACCGCGATACAACAACACCTCTCGATCCTGGCAAACAAAAATGTAGCCCTAATCGAACACTCCTTAGAGCTGGCACCTGAGCTCGCCGATAAGCTCTCTACTAATATCTACCTGCTTGTGCAACTCAATACATCGATACTCTCAACACAAACGGAAGTTATCCAGCTACAAGAGAAAATCGACGCAGAAATAGGAGGATTCCGTTATGGACTCAGCTCGATTGGCCCTGAAATGAATCGGATCAGCTCCTTTTTAAGCAACGATAACCCTGTTTCGCAAGATGCGGCCAATCGGTTCATAGCCTCTGCCAGTTCAATGGAGAGTACATTTCTCCAGATGGTGATGCAAAACGAGTTGTCTAAAGCGGAGCAAGAGTACCGGGAAATGCGCAACCGAATCGCAGGAATTGATTTGGCCTATGACGACTTTAAAGAATTGCACCCGGATGTGACTGAATTTGCCAGCCTCACAGCTCCGTATGAAATGGTCAGTGAGGGTTTCAAGCCGGACGGCATCCTACGGCTCATCCTGATAAAACTCGAACTCGCTGAGTCACAAAAAAACGCTTTAAATCAGGCAACACAATTGGCTGACGAAACCATGCAGTTACTTGATGAAGTATCAAGTTCGGCAGCTAATATGATCTCACAAAGAGAAGAACTGGTTCATGCGACAATATCAACCATCAGTATCATGATGGTTACGGCCTGCGCTGTGATAGCAATGGTGATAGCACTGAGTTGGTTTGGCTTAAGGAAATGGGTTAATCGTGGTTTGCGTAACATCTTGCACCATTTGTCACGTCTTACCGAACATGACCTGGCTGGCTATACAAAAGCTATCGGCCCGTTCGAGTTAAAAGAAGTAGCCGATAAACTCAACCAAGTTATCAGTTCCACTCACGATTCGATTGAAACAGTGACCCGAAATTGTGAAACACTGTATCAAACTGCGGAGATTAGCCATGATGCGGCTGAACAGAGTAACCATAGCCTGCTTAAACAGAATCAAGCGGTGGCAGACATGGTGACGACAATTAACCAACTGGATGCATCGATCCGTGACATCTCAAACATCACTAATAACTCCTATCAAGATGCACAAATAGCGACAAACCACTCATTGCGCGGTGTAGAGGTGATCTCCGAAAATCGGGTACGGCTGCAATCATTAGAGCGCTCGCTAAACATCAATGAACAGTCGATGTCGGAACTTGATCAGCAAGTCAAACAAATCCGTGAAATGGTCGACATGATCAGTAGTATTGCGGACAACACCAATCTTCTGGCATTGAATGCAGCAATAGAAGCCGCGCGCGCCGGTGAGCAAGGGCGTGGTTTTGCTGTGGTTGCGGATGAAGTGCGCAAATTAGCCAGTGATACTTCTCAACAAACCACCAATATCCGTACGATGATGAACGAGCTGTTGACCGCAGCCAAAAAATCACGTCTGGCGGTGACCGAATCTCGTGCAGAAATGGCATCAGCGTTGCAGTCGAGCGATGATGTAAAATCGGCATTTACGGATATCGATAACGCCGTGAAGCATATTGTTGGGCGTGTAGAACAAATATCGCAGGCAACAGAACGTCAGCAAAGCGCTACTGCTGCCGTATCGTGCTCAATTAACCACATTTCAGAGCAAAGTGACAAAACCAAGTTACAACTTCAATCTATGGTTGAAAGCTCAGAGCAGGTCGCTGATATTGCCGGACATCAACAGGCGATGCTCCATAAATACCAGCTCAAGAAAAGCTTGTAGCGTGCACTCAATAGAAATAGGCAGAAAACAGAGCATCAGTAGCAGTTATAATCAATGCAAATAAATACTGACGAACAAGGACGTTACAATGTATGGTTAGACTACTGAGAAAAGGCTAAGGGCAGGGCACATAATGTCGAGCGTTACTGCCAGGTTTTTCATCCGAATAACTTATAGGAACAACAAGTGATCATCTGGCTATTTCTGTCACTGATAAGCGTTGGTGCTATTTTTACTACTGCTGTGTTATATGCTCTGCGCTTTCACTTGTTGCTGAAAGCAACTCGCCATTATCCAAAACTCCATCAACAATTGGGCCACCCAAGAGGACTAATGGATTATAGCCGTGACCATAATTGTGAATGTTACGACGCAATTAACCGGTATTTTTTAGAGCGCAGATACTTAGAGCTTACGGACGATAAGTTACGCCAACGCTTTATAAGCCAGCAGTCATGGAATGATAAAGGGAAAGTTTGGGCACTGATCGTTGTTGCGAATATGGCAGTCTGTGTTGTGGCAATTGCCATGGTTTGAGTCAGCAAGATGTGAGCCCAAATTTATGGTGCCGTTTTTTCTAACGACAAAAATCATTCAGCAAACCATTACGCAGGAAAAAACAAAGCACTGGCGTTTGAACAAAGTTAAGAGACAAATCTTTTCGGATGACGTTGTACGTAAGGTCGGTAAATGAAATGGCTAAGACAATCAATTTGCCCAGGTTAATTATCAAATACGTCGCAATTGATGATTTTAAAACGCAATAGAACTTTGCCACGTATAGCAATCATCAGAAAAAGAATCCTCAATAAACCACAATGAAAAATGTCGGCTGAGACCATAATTGAGGAGATATTTTGAAGTAACTCATAACGGACATTACAACTTCGCGCCCACACCCAAGGCGCGTATTATATGTGTTATGTTAAATTGAGTTTAGCTATGATTAAGCAGTGTTGTCAGTGATACCCTACTTGTGTGATTTTGAACACTAACCCCTAATTCTTGCTGTGATTAAACATAATCGCCATTTACCATAAAATACTTAATATAGATCTAACCAATCAGAAGATTGGATAGATCTATATTAATGATTCATGCCACATAAATGCGAACGTATTATCGTATTAAGATCTTGCTGTCTGATGGGTTTTGATACAAAACCATTCATGCCAGCCTCAATACATTTTGTTTTGTCATTTTCATGTGCATGTGCAGTTAGCGCGATGATCGGAGTCTTTATCCCTTTGCGCCGTATTAGTTCTGTAGCCGTGATACCATCCATAACTGGCATAGAGACGTCCATAAAGATAACATCAATGCTATCTTGCCTTTCAGTGACCAAGCTTACCGCTTCTACGCCATTATTCGCGATACAGACATTGTGACCCAATTTATTAAGCAAGAGCTTAATGACTAACTGATTAGACTGCGTGTCTTCTACAACCAAAATATTGAGTGCCTTATCTGTTGCTTCAACAAGCTCTTCTGGCTCTTTTGACGGCAATGATTGTTTAACACGGCTGCGCACCGGAATCGACACTAAGAACTTAGTTCCGACATTCGGCTCACTGGTAACATCAATTGTTCCTTTCATTAGCTCAATCAGGCATTTACTAATTGCCAGGCCTAAGCCCGTACCACCAAACCTTCGGGTAATTGAACTGTCTGCTTGATGAAATGCCTTAAACACATTCTTTAGCTTGTCTGCTGGAATCCCAATTCCGGAGTCTTCAACAGTAACAAATAACTCGTTTGCTTCGATCTCAATACATACTTCTACTTTACCACGATCGGTAAACTTAACGGCATTACCGACAAGGTTAAACAAGATCTGTGAGAGGCGCATCGGATCCAGCCAATGCTCCGTGTTGTTTTCAGTGGAAACCTGCAACTCGAACTGCAGGTTTTTGCTTATAGCCAATTGTTTTTGTTGCAAAATTAAAAAAGACACAGTGTCACTTACGTCGCACCATTGCTCATTGAGCCTAAAGCTACCGGATTCAATTTTCGACAGATCTAAAATGTCACTGATAATGGTAAGAAGCAGTTCTGCAGATAATTCCATCTGCAACAGAACATCCAAATACTCCCCGGACAACGAGGACTGCTTTAGTACATCAAGCATCCCCAGCACGGAGTTAAGCGGTGTTCTGAGTTCATGACTCATCATCGCGAGAAAATCAGACTTGGATTTGTTGGCCTTTTCTGCCTCTTCTCTCGCGGTAGCCAGTTGTATAGTTCTCACCTCAACGATACGTTGTAACTTCTCTTTGACCTCTATTTCTTTCAGTGCCCGTTCAATCAAGGGCCTAAAGCGCCGCAATGTTTCACGATTCTCTAAACTAAAATGGCCTTTCTCCCCACCGATAAGCAAAATGATGTTCTGTGTCACTTCGGATCGGATCCCGGTTAAAATCAAAGACTTGATCTTTTTACCGGCCGAACTATTTAATGCCTCAAACTCCTTCAGCTTTTGAGGTTCAAACAGCAAAATGCAATCACCATTCAATGCCCTTTCAAATACGTTACCCTGTAACCAGAATGTATTATCAAAGCCAATGTTCGTGGTGAGCGATGTGGAGAAATGGTTAAACTCACTGTCACGGCTAATCACAACAAAATCATCAAAATCGATGTATTTTTTTAAAACTGTCTGCAACCCATAAAAGATCTCATGGCGATTTTCGGCTTCACCGATAGCAGAGATCGCAGAGAGAATCGCCCGGTTTTCGTCGGCCAACAAACGCTCCCTTTCTCTGGCGCGTTGTAGTTCTACCAGCGCTTCTTGTAATGCTTCTTGCTGGGATATGTCTTTATAACTATCATTCATACGATTTGTGAAAAACTGCCGATGAAATCATCAAATTACCATGCCCAATTTCACCGCCGATGAACCTACCTTGCTCACCAAAGGTAAACGGACAAATAAATGGTAGCTCATCAAGCTCCTTATTTAATTGCTCACAGATACTATCAATATCTTGTTTAAGATAACGCATTGGCCCTGCACAAAAAATGTTGATCGCCCCAATTTTGGGAGACTCAAGAACCTTCTGATTCAGTGCGTTACTTACCACTCGCGCTGCCCGCCCGACTAAGTTTTCCCGGCTGCCTTTCATCAGATACAGCTCTTCACCTTCTTTGATGGTGGTGAATGTCTCAAGCCCACCATTTTCGGTACCACGAACTGGGTGTGACAGTTTGTAGTAAGGCCTGTCATATATTTTCCCGGCAACACGACCGATTGGATAAGCACTGGCAACACCAAACAGAAATGTGTCCTGCTCCATTTGCTCGCTATGCTTATCCATCCATTCCCGGTAGACCTCAAGCGCAGGGCGATGATCAATTTCCATTAAACATCGTTGGTCGGTTTTCGTCGCTATGCCTTTGATTTTTGTTGGTATGTGTCCGGCACTGAATGCAATTTCTACCGGTTGAGATGAGAAAAACAACGTCATACTCACCCCATTTCCGGATGTTCCCTGTGTCGTCATTATCGACCATTTCTGCGCGATTTCATTATCTGCCGCGGACCCGCCAATAATAGGAACCAAAGTCCCAAGCCTTTCATCAAGAGCTTTAATTTGCTCCTCTTCACACCCAGGTGTTGAATGCAACAAAATAAGATTGGGGACTTCCCCTACCCGGTTGGCATGAAGTAATGCCATATCGAGAGCCTGGTTGACTTCATACACACCAGAATCGCCAGGCTCCACATAAGAACACAAACCGGTGCCATATGCGTGTTCACGCGAATCATAAATGGCAAGCATCGCAATCACTGGACCTGCATGATAGCCTTGCTCGGTCATAACTGCTTGGCAAGAACTAGCGCCATGGAATGGAATATTTGGAAAAGATTTTCTCAACGACTGATGCAAGACTTTTGGGTTGTATTCTTGTGTGTAGTAACAAATCAGAAACGCAAGATTTTCGTCATCTAGTGCCTGCCGAAAATATCTTATCGCGGATTCTTCATCTGTTATGTGGCTAAATAACGATTGACAATGCATAAATGATATTAATTATTGTTCAGAGTGATTTCATTTGACCATATTCGTTGCAAATCCGAAATATCAAGGGTTAGCGTAATAATTATTCGATAACCTCGGCTCAGATCTAATTTATAGTTTTACGTCAACTATTTGCCCATCTAAACGCAACTGAACCACTCTATCTTCAGGAATGATTATGGTACGTAAATTTCCATCATTATTCGATAAGCTTTGGAGGGCTCCCGCTTGATTTGGATCAATTTTCAATCTGCTATTTTCGGCGCTTTGAATTGATATTTCCCCCCTATTCTGTTTTATCGTGATTTTCTCTCCCCCAATTGTTACATCGCATCGAATTTTTTGTGAACAGTCAACGGTCCGCGTACTTTGGTGACTAAGGCTACGCCACATAAATGCTGTGACTAACAGACTGAGCATGATTAAGATTTGTGCAAGCCGCCCCTTTGTTAACTTTTGTGCTGGCATATTTCCAAATATCCTTGTTACAAAGTTCAAACTTTTTGAATAAAAAATGATTTCCTGAGCACTGGTAAGGTTATCACCCTGTCATTGATTTGTTAATTCAAGTATAGTGTCACGGTGAAAATGCCACTTTTCATTAAAGTCAGCAACAGAAATAAAGTGATGATTACACTTGTATTCTGGCGTTTACTTGGGTGGCATTACGACGCAAGTCGTGTTGGAAGTAAAGTGTAGTTAATTAGAAATTGGAAGCATGCAAATGAGCCAAGTAAAGCAGCTTGAACAAAACTACAACTATACAGTCGTTCGCCAATTTACCCTTGTGACCATTTTATGGGGCATAGTTGGTATGGCTGTTGGTGTTTTGATTGCCGCTCAGTTAGTTTGGCCACAGCTAAACTTTGATACGCCGTGGTTGACGTACAGTCGTTTACGTCCATTGCATACTAATGCGGTAATTTTCGCGTTTGGTACCAGTGCTCTGTTCGCAACATCTTATTATGTTGTTCAGCGTACCTGTCAAACACGTCTTTTTGGTGGCCCACTCGTTGCCTTCACCTTCTGGGGTTGGCAAGCAATTATCCTAGCCGCAGCAATCACTCTTCCTCTGGGGTTAACCTCAGGTAAAGAGTATGCTGAACTAGAATGGCCTATTGATATCGCAATTGCGGTTGTATGGGTATCTTACGCCGTCGTGTTCTTCGGAACACTGATAAAGCGTAATACCTCACATATCTATGTGGCTAACTGGTTTTTCGGTGCCTTTATTATCACGGTAGCAGTACTTCACATTGTAAACAGTATGGCTATTCCTGTTTCTATGGGTAAATCCTACTCGATTTACTCCGGAGCAGTGGATGCTATGGTCCAATGGTGGTATGGACACAATGCGGTAGGTTTCCTGCTGACGGCTGGTTTCCTTGGTATGATGTACTACTTCGTCCCTAAGCAAGCTGAACGCCCTGTTTATTCTTACCGTCTATCTATCGTTCACTTCTGGGCACTGGTTTCTCTGTACATTTGGGCTGGCCCTCACCACCTTCATTACACAGCACTGCCTGACTGGACTCAGTCTCTGGGTATGGTGATGTCTTTGGTTCTATTCGCGCCTTCTTGGGGTGGTATGATCAACGGTATCATGACGCTGTCTGGCGCGTGGCATAAGCTTCGCTACGATCCTATCCTACGTTTCCTAATCGTATCCCTGTCATTCTACGGTATGTCGACCTTTGAAGGTCCGATGATGTCGATTAAGACCGTGAACGCCCTGTCTCACTACACAGACTGGACGGTTGGCCATGTTCACTCTGGAGCTCTGGGTTGGGTTGCGATGGTATCGATCGGCTCGGTGTATCACCTTGTCCCTCGCCTGTTCGGTCAAGAGCGTATGTACTCGGTTAGCCTGATCAACGTGCACTTCTGGTTAGCAACGATTGGTACGGTTCTTTACATCGTCGCAATGTGGATTTCAGGTGTTATGCAAGGCCTGATGTGGCGTGCTGTTAACTCTGACGGTACGTTAACATACAGCTTTGTAGAGTCGGTTGAAGCGTCTTATCCGTTCTATTTTGTACGTTTCTTAGGTGGTTTCATCTTCCTGTTTGGTATGTTCCTGATGGCATACAACACGTACAAAACCGTGACCGCACCAAAGCAGAGCCTGAAAGCGGCTCCACAACCGGCATAAGGAGATTGAAGAATGAGTAATAATTCTAATAATCGCCACGAAATCATTGAACGTAATGTCGGTTTGCTGGCTATTTTTATCGTGTTTGCCATCAGTTGGGGTGCCCTTGTAGAAATCACCCCGTTGATTTTCCAGAAGCAGACGACTGAGCCCGTAGAAAATCTGCGAGCCTATACGCCATTAGAAATGGAAGGTCGTGACATATACATCCGCGAAGGTTGTAACGTTTGCCACAGCCAGATGATCCGTCCTTTCCGTTCAGAGACAGAGCGCTACGGGCACTATTCGGTTGCCGGCGAAAGTGTGTGGGAACACCCATTCCTTTGGGGTTCCAAACGTACTGGTCCGGATTTAGCGCGTGTTGGCGGTCGTTACTCTGATGAATGGCACCGTGTTCACCTGATCAACCCTCGTGAACTGGTACCTGAATCAAACATGCCGGGCTTCCCTTGGCTGGAGGAAAACGTACTGGATGGCAAACTGACTCAGAAGAAGTTGGAAGTGTTCCGCAACCAGTTCGGTGTTCCATATACAGAAGAACAAATCGCGAACGCGGCTAAAGAAGTCGAAGGTAAAACAGAGATGGACGCTATCATCGCTTACCTTCAGTCTCTTGGTCATGCAATGAAGTAAGGGGGTTACATGGATTTCGGTACAATTCATAGCATTTATACCGTTGTACTCTTCGCCAGCTTTATCGGTATCGTCTGGTGGGCGTTTAGCAAGAAACGCAAAGCGCGTTTTGAGCAAGATGCTTACTTGGTGTTCGGTGACGAAGAGCAAACGCCCTCAAATAACCAAGGAGTGAAGAAGTAATGACTACATTCTGGAGTCTCTGGATTATCGTGATTACTGTCGGTACGTTGGTAGGCTGTGCCATTCTCCTGGCCTGGTGCGCTAAAGATAAAATGGGCGTCGAGGACGGAGAAGACATGGGCCACGAGTACGATGGTATTCGCGAGCTAAATAACCCACTACCTAAGTGGTGGACCTACCTGTTCGTGAGCACTTTTGTGTTCGCTGCCATCTATCTGGCTCTTTTCCCTGGTTTAGGTAACTTTAAAGGTGTCCTGAACTGGACGAGTTCAGATCAAACGGTTCGTACATTGCAAGAGTCAAAAGATGCGGTTGCACGTGCGCAAGAAAATAAACAACTGAACCAATATGCAAAAGAACTTGATGATGCGGATGCCTACTTTGGCGAAGCATTTCGCAAGCTGGCGCATAATGATAACGGTCTGCGCCCTCTTCCAGAAATTGCGCAAGATCCTGAAGCCATTAAGGTTGGTCAGCGTTTGTTCTTGCAGAACTGTTCACAGTGCCACGGTTCTGATGCGCGCGGTCTGAAAGGTTTTCCTAACCTTACTGACAACGCATGGTTATACGGTGGTGAACCAACAGCCATCGTAACGACCATCATGCAAGGCCGCATTGGCCAGATGCCATCATGGAAGGATGCACTTGGGGAGCAAGGCGTACAAGAAGTTGTGAGTTACACACTAAGCCTGTCAGGCCGTAAAGTGAATGCACGGGAAGCAGAAGCGGGTAAAGCGCGCTTTGTGGTATGTGCAGCATGTCACGGTACAGATGGTAAAGGTAACCCAGCTGTTGGTGCACCTGATCTAACAGACCAGATTTGGCTGTTCGGTGACTCACGTGCCGATGTTACAGAAACGGTTATGAACGGCCGCTCTGGTGTAATGCCTGCCTGGAAAGATATTCTGGGTGAAGACAAAGTTCAACTTGTCGCGGCATACGTCTGGAGTTTGAGCAATACCGACAATAAGTAACATTCCAATAACAGCCCCTTTCTAAGGGGCTGTCTTTCCTTTAAATTTAAAGCCTTACATTTTCATTTAGCTGTTGAGAACTTTTTTATGGTAAAGCCTTGGTATAAACAATTCTGGCCGTGGTTCCTGATCATTTTACCGCTTACGGTTGTGGTGTGGACGGTTATCACTGTAGTCATTTTTTCTAACAACTCAGTGTCTCTCGTAGCTGAGGATTACTATAAAAAAGGCAAAGGCATCAACGTTGATATTTCAAAGATGAATGTTGCCAGGGATCTGAAACTAAACGCTTCAATCTCATCAGATGAACGCACCATCATCATTACGTTCGATAAAGGTAACCTGCCACACTATCCTGCACTGAGCGCCACATTTACCCATCGGACATTACCAGATCGTGATTTCAATCAACTACTTACCTCTGATGTGAAGGGGCATTACCGCTTGGTAGCCGATGAGTCCATTCAGGGGCCTTGGTTTGTTGAGTTGCAGCCACACGACCAACAATGGATGATTCAGGGTCGGGTCGAATTTCCGACTACCGCCACAACATTGATGAAGTAACGCTATGTGTAAATCCTGTTATCACTGCGGTGAAGATGTACCAGCCAACACGGATTTCAAAGTCGACATTCTGGGTGCATCCCGGGAGATGTGTTGTCCAGGCTGTCAGACCGTCGCCCAGACCATCGTAGACAGCGGCTTGGTATCATACTATCAATATCGTACTGCGCCTGCGGAAAAAGCCGACTTAGTACCGGAACAACTGCAAGCACTGGTTCACTATGACAATGAAGATGTCCAGTCAGAGTTCGTTCGTAATCAAGATAATATTGCAGAGGTAACGCTTTCATTAGACGGCGTTTCCTGTGCTGCATGTGCCTGGTTGATCGAAAAACAACTCACTAGTTGTCAGGGACTGGTGTCGATTCGGGTCAATACTACTACCAATCGTGCTCTTCTCGCCTGGGACAAGACTCAAGCTCGTTTGAGTGAATTATTGTCCGTCATCCATCAGCTTGGCTACAAAGCTGCGCCATTTGAAGCGGATAAACAGGAAGCAATTTATCACCGCATAATGAAGCAATACCTATATCGGTTAGGTATTGCCGGACTGGCAACGATGCAAGTGATGATGCTGGCGGTAGCGCTGTATTTGGAAGTCTTCGGTGACTTAGAGCCTGAGTTCAAAAACTATTTTCGTTGGGTAAGCCTGATTTTTGCCACTCCGGTTTTACTCTACTCAGCACTGCCGTTTTATCTGAACGCTTGGCGTAGCATCAGGGGGCGAACCCTTGGCATGGATGTGCCTGTTTCCATCGCACTTATTTTTGCCTATGTGGCCAGTCTCGTCGCGACCGTAACCGAGCAGGGAGAAGTGTTCTTTGAGTCGATCTCAATGTTCACGTTTTTCTTGTTAGTTGGTCGGTTTCTCGAGATGCGTGCCAGACGCAAAGCCGCCGCCGCCAGTGGTAACCTGCTGAAATTGATTCCCGCAATGGCAACGACTCTCGATGGCGAGCAAGTCCCGGTAAAAACATTAAAGATCGGAGATCAAATCCGCGTCTTACCCGGAGAACATATTCCTGCAGATGGCCACGTGTTATCTGGTCGAATTCACATAGATGAATCCATGCTCACCGGTGAGTCAGTACACGTGGTTAAGAAAGCCGGAGATATGGTATATGCAGGCACGCTCAATGGCGACGAGTCATTTGAGTTAGAAGTGACTAACTCAAAAGCCGATTCAATGATCTCAAACATTGTACGTCTGCAAGATGAAGCCCAGCATTCTAAACCCAAAATAGCTGAAATCGCGGATGTGGTTGCGCGCTATTTCGTTGGTGCGATCCTGTTGATCTCTGCCAGCACCTGGCTTTACTGGCACCAAGCCAAGCCGGATGATGCATTTTGGATTATGCTCTCGGTTTTGGTTGCTACCTGTCCATGTGCCCTTTCACTGGCGACTCCCACCGCGCTGACTTGTGCCACTTCTCGCATGGGTAATTTTGGTATTCTGCTACGTAAAGGCCATGTGTTTGAGACCTTATGTAAGATCAATCATCTTGTCGTAGACAAGACCGGTACCTTAACTAAGGGCGATATCGAAATCAGCCAAACCCAAACATTTGCTCAACTGACAGAAAAACAGAGCCTGGCTATTGCCGCGGCACTAGAAGCGCATGCCAACCACCCTATCGCACGTGCATTCTCCGATTACCAAGCCGATGACTATCAAGTCTCTGAGGTGATGAATACCATTGGGGCAGGTATTTCCGGGAAGTGGAACAACCAGCAGGTTAAAATCGGCAGTGCCTCATTTGTATTAGGATCCGGCCAGATTCACCAGGAAAGCCACGCGGTCTATTTGTCGTTGGATGAACAGCATGTTGCAACGTTCTTCTATCACGACCCAATACGACAGGAGAGCCAGTCATTTATTCAACGTTTCGCACAGGCAGGTATTAAGACCACGTTACTAACCGGAGACTCTTTCGCCAACGCTAAGCCTGTTGCTGAGCAAGTCGGTATCGACGACATCGTTGCTTCGGCAAGACCGGAAGATAAACTGGCCTACCTTAAGGGCTTAGAAAACGGCGACATTGTCATGATGGTCGGTGACGGCATTAATGACGCCCCAACGTTGGCAGGAGCGCACCTGTCGGTAGCGATGGGCGGAGGTACCGACGTGGCGAAAGCATCGGCGGACATGACTCTGCTCGGTGATAACCTTGAGAAACTGCTCGAAGCTCGATTACTCGCGCTAAAAACCAGAAGGATCATCCGGGAAAACTTGGCTTGGTCTTTGGGTTACAACCTGTTAATTTTGCCTCTTGCAATCGCAGGTTTAGTTGCCCCCTATATCGCGGTAGTCGGCATGTCGGCAAGTTCAATCATTGTCGTTTCAAATTCACTGCGCCTGCTGAAAGAAAAGTAGAGAGAGCGTGTATGGAAAGTCTATATATTCTGATCCCAATCGCCATTGTGCTGGTATGTATTGCCGTTGCCATCTTTTTGTGGGCAGTAAAAAGCGAGCAATTTGAAGATTTAGAACGCCAAGGTCACAACATTCTCTTTGATGAAGATGAAAAATCAGACCAAAACAAAAGGTAGATCGTAGCAGTATGAGCCCAGATTTTTTAGGTGCTTTTATGATTGGCCTGGTCGGCTCCGGGCACTGCATGGGCATGTGTGGTGGGATCGCCTCGTTACTTTCTCTAAGCAATAATACATCAAAGCCATCGGCCTTGGTTCCGCTTTACTATAACAGCGGGCGACTGCTGAGTTATGTGGTGTTTGGCGCGCTTGTCGGGGCCACCATTTCCGGGTTGTCACAACTCAGTGGTTTAACCCAGTCATTAGCGTGGCTACGTTTTGTTGCGGCCATCTTCATGATTTTAGTTGCGCTCTATATTGCGAAATGGTGGCACGGTTTGCTGGCTATTGAAAAGGCAGGTCAGGTCATCTGGCGCTATATATCTCCAGCGGGAAAACGCCTTCTCCCCCTTTCCCGCCCTTCACACGCATTGCCGTTTGGTTTTATTTGGGGCTGGCTACCGTGTGGATTGGTTTATTCTGCTTTAACCTGGTCAGCGGTTTCCGGAAATGCGGTCAATGGCGGACTGATAATGTTCGCATTCGGCCTTGGAACTTTACCTTCCATGCTTGCTATTGGCTACAGTGCGAACTTCTACAAGAAACTTCAAAACTCGTTAATAATTCGATACATTTCTGCACTAATTCTGATTGGTTATGGATTATATACCGCGCTGGGTGCATTGCAGCTACTCAATTTCATATAGTATTGAGTCATACAGATGTAATTTTTTTGCTACCCTTTAGGATTAAGCAGTGATAAAATATTGATGTATATCAAATAGTGAAAGGTTGTTATGATTTCTGAAAAACCTGCAACAAAGCGTATCCAATCAGGTGGTTGCGCGATTCATTGCCAAGATTGTAGCATTAGTCAGCTGTGTATTCCGTTCACTTTGAACGAATCTGAACTTGACCAGCTTGACCAAATCATTGAGCGTAAAAAGCCGATCCAAAAGGGTCAGGAGCTATTTAAAGCCGGTGATGAGCTAAAATCTCTGTATGCTATTCGTTCCGGTACGATCAAGAGCTACACCATTACAGAACAAGGTGATGAACAGATCACAGCTTTCCACTTAGCCGGAGATTTGGTTGGCTTTGACGCCATTACTGGTGACAGCCACCCAAGTTTTGCTCAAGCTCTAGAAACATCTATGGTTTGTGAAATTCCTTACGAGATTCTTGATGACCTGTCGGGCAAGATGCCTAAACTTCGTCAGCAAATCATGCGTTTAATGAGTAATGAAATCAAAGGTGACCAGGAGATGATTCTCCTACTGTCTAAGAAAAACGCAGAAGAACGTTTAGCCGCATTTCTATACAACCTTTCGACTCGTTTTTCACAGCGTGGTTTTAGTCCACGTGAGTTCCGTTTGACCATGACACGTGGTGATATCGGCAATTATCTGGGGCTGACGGTTGAAACCATCAGCCGCCTACTGGGCCGTTTCCAAAAATCAGATATCCTCAGTGTAAAAGGCAAGTATATTACCATTCTTGATCACGATGCGCTTATGGAACTTGCCGGGGTAAGCAAAGCGTAACCTTACGCTCTTACATGATGTAGCTCAGAGATGAGCTACATCATATTTCTCCAATAATCCGCTAACAATTCCTAATATTCTTCTTCAATCTAAGCTACATTAAAAGTGTACCAACACTCCAAGGTACTGATTTATCTTATATTCAGTATTTGGTTCTACAAAAAAGTGGGCTTAGTTATGAGTATATACAGTAAGATCCTCGTCGTTGCAGACATCAATAGTGATGAGCAGCCCGCACTGGCAAGAGCGGTGCAGTTAGCTCAAAAGAGTGTATCCCGAAGCCAAATTACTTTCTTTTTGTCAATCTACGACTTTTCGTACGATATGACCTCGATGCTATCGGTAGATGAACGAGATGCGATGCGTCGGGGCGTAATCCACCAACGTGAACAGTGGATGCGTAAAATTGCCCAGCCTTATATCGACAACAGCTTCGACTTTAACGTTTGTGTTGTCTGGCATAATCGCCCCTATGAAGCGATCATCGCTGAAGTTTTCTCTGGTGAGCATGATATTTTAATCAAAGGTACCCGTAAGCACGATGTGCTGGAGTCGGTAATATTTACGCCTACCGACTGGCATCTGCTCCGCAAGTGCCCTATCCCGGTACTGCTGATTAAAAATGCGAACTGGCCAGCTGAGGCCAACATCCTTGCTTCCGTTCATGTCGGGTCTGAAAATCCAACTCACCTCGATTTAAATGACTGCATGGTGGAACGGCTGAAAGAAATCTGTCAGCGCGTCGACGGGAATCCATACTTGGTTAACGCTTATCCTGTCACACCGGCAAATATTACCATCGAACTACCTGAGTTCGATCCTGTAACTTACACCGACGCAGTACGTGGCCACCACCTGACATCAATGAAAGCCTTGCGCCACAAACATGGCTTAAGTGAAGAACAGACTATTGTCGAACAGGGGTTGCCGGAAGACGTGATCCCGGCAGCAGCAGAGCAACTAAATGCGGCAATGGTGATTCTTGGTACAACCGGACGAACCGGCCTATCCGCCGTATTCATCGGCAACACGGCTGAGCATGTTATCGACAAAATCAATTGTGATGTCCTGGCATTAAAACCAAGAGGCTACATCAGCCCTCTTGATCCAAACACCGCAACATAATCTATTAACGACTCTCCCGCCCGTGTGTCCATCCCCCGAGCCATTCGGGGGATTTTTCTTTTAATAAACATGAAAGCGCTAGCATCTTAGTAATTAATCCGTATCATACGCAGTTCATTTTGTTTTGACGTAATTTGAAAGAACCACTCCGGATGACAGAGCAGACTCAAGAGCTTACTAAAGCGCAGCAATACAACTTCAATAAGTTACAAAAGCGTATTCGTCGTAATACAGGTCAAGCGATTGCAGACTTCAACATGATTGAAGATGGCGACCGCATCATGGTTTGTTTATCTGGCGGTAAAGACAGCTTTACCATGCTAGATATTCTGATGAGCTTGCAAAAAAGCGCACCGGTTTCTTTCTCGTTGGTAGCGGTTAACCTGGATCAAAAACAACCGGGTTTCCCTGGGCATATTCTGCCAGAGTATCTGGAAAGCCTGGGGGTAGAGTATAAGATCGTAGAGGAAGACACCTACTCTATCGTGCAAGACAAGATCCCTGAAGGAAAAACGACTTGTTCACTGTGCTCTCGTTTACGTCGTGGCATCCTATACCGCACTGCCAAAGAGCTAGGCGCAACCAAAATTGCACTCGGCCATCACCGCGACGACATTCTTGAAACCCTGTTTCTCAACATGTTCCACGGCGGAAAAATGAAAGGCATGCCACCAAAACTGGTGTCTGATAATGGTGAACACGTCGTTATTCGTCCGCTGGCTTACTGCCGAGAGAAAGACATCATTAAGTATGCAGATCTGCGTGGTTACCCAATTATCCCTTGTAACCTGTGTGGTTCACAGCCAAACTTACAGCGCCAGAACATTAAGCAGATGCTTAACGAATGGGACAAGCGTTTCCCTGGCCGAATTGAAACTATGTTCCGGGCGATGCAGAACGTTGTACCTAGCCATCTGGCTGACTTTGATCTGTTTGACTTTAAGTCAATTAACAAAGATTCAGGCGTCATTGATGGCGGGGATATTGGTTTCGATAAACAAACAATCCCAGCAGAAACGCTTGTTGATGAAGATGCTGTGCAAGAATTTGATCCGAGCCTACAGCTGGATGTGACCAATATTTAGTGTTTCAGACACGTGTAAAAAGAGCTGCCAACTGGCAGCTCTTTTTATATCTTATTCTTACTAATCCGCGGTAGGCAAATAAGGTAAAACTCGCACGGTTTTCTCCGGCAGAGTCATATACCCTTTGGGGTCGATTTCACTCAAAGCCACCTGAACTTTTCCATCGATAATCGGTTTACGTTTACCATCAGAGAAAACAATCTCACTTTGGAGTTGGTTGCTGAACTCTAACGTTACTCCCTGCACTTCCGGCGTAAACCAACTGGCAAACATGCCCCCTAAATCCTCCAGCATAGATTGCATCTGCGGCATCAGCGCAGCAACTTGTGCGTGAGAGACGTTACCTTGTAACGATTCTTTGGTCATCACCACCAAAGAGTAATCACAGCGCTGCTCTTCTGGGGTTTGAACAAACACAAGCGGGTTGGCTGAACGAAGATTATTGTCTACAGGAAGTGGTAACTCTTTGGAGCTTGGGATCACAAACTCTTCGTAGTGCTCCTCTTTTTCCATCCAGGCTTTCTCAATCTCACACAACTGTTTCGTTTGCGCATTAACAAAGAAAACGCCGACTTTTACATCGTCGTGGCCTTGTTTATAGTTGTTCTTTAACTGGGTATACAGTTTGGAATAGGTAAACATGTATTCCTGGGCAAGTGCGGCAGGTGACGTCAATAACATCGCTGCACCACATAGTAGGCTGAGGCTTAACTTTTTCATGGGTATTATTATTGTGTCCAAAAGGCATTATTGTGTCGAATCATAGCTTGCAGATCATTTACATAGGCCATACCGCGTTCAGAGTATGACTGCAAACCATACGTCAGTTCAGCAGCGCTGGCCGCAGACAGTAAATCGTCACCCTGCTGTTCTAGCTGCGCACGAATACCACGAAGTTGCTCATAAGCACGATTTCGGTTTACATTCATAAAGTATCGATGAACCGATTCCTGCACAGAAGAGAACTTCCTGACCTCATGCGCTTTACCTTCACTACGTTGCAAGGGCACGATTCCGCAGCCTTTTTTATAACACCATTGACCAAATAAGTTATTTGCCTGAATTGCAAAACGAGAGGTACCCCACGCAGATTCATTGGCGGCCTGTGTCAGGACAAGCGCTTCCGGCAACACGTTAACGCGCTTGAGCATTTCACTCCGCCACACTTCCGTCACTTCACGGTTTGGTAACGGATAGCCATACATCTTGGCCAGACGACTCGCATATTGATGTTGTTCGTTATCCATATCATCCGTTTGCATTGCGAGTAAAAAAGCACGCTCCTTTTGGATACGGCGATTTTCCAGCGCCACTTTGGGCCGTAGAAAATCAAAAAAAGCTTCTTTCTTAGTAAATGTATCAGCGATTGCATTGAAGTCCGGGATGTCACCTAGCCAGGGCAGATGGGACAAATCCACATGTTTACTATGTTCAGCTGCAATCTCACCCATTGCCAGGTTTTCGCTCTGGCGTTGATAATGGAGGTAAGGACCTATACAAGAAAAAGCGACGGCAGATAAAATCGCCGTCGCTCGTAAAGTCATAATTTTTAAACTACTACGCATCAAATACCTGTGTGTTACCATCTTGATCGTTGTCATTAGTATTGGTGGTGACAATCTTGAGCTTGACCCCAAACATCTCGCGATAAAGCACCCCTTTTAAATGGAAAAAGAAAGGTAGCACAAAAATCAAACCAATACCGTAGAACATAGCTGCAACTATAAACATCAGCATGACTGATAAATAAAGGCCGGCAATGACAAAGATTTTTTTATTGATAGCGCGCAAAGATAACAGCAGCGATTGCAGCGGGGGAACGCGTTTCTCACAGATCAACAAGATAGAATGGCTAAATGCCAGCGATAAATAAAGCGACAACAGCGGGAAAATCATCCCCACGAGTCCTTGTAACACCAAGCTGAATAATGTCGCAATGATCACTGGTACTGTAAATTGTAAGCCTTTCCCTACATGACGTAATTTTGTACTCAGCCCCACAACATGGCTCATCGCCATCAGGCTGATCCCCGCATAAATCGGCGCACTAATCACCTCATAACTGAAGTTTGCCACATAAATCGAAGAGACAATACTTTGATCAAACGCTTCTGGGTTTGATAACGCATCAACCAGGACACTCACATCTCCAAGTTGAAGCTGCAATGCAATATAAAAAATCCCTAACTGGACGAAAAGCAACACAATAATAGCAGGAGAAAAGGACAAAAAATGCTGTATTGTAGATTTCCAGGCTTCTCTGAACACAGTGCCAGCCTTTAACTCATACTGTCCCGACAGAGCACGCTCTATACTCCCACCAAGAATAATATCTCTTTCAAAATCGTTGTTCATATGTTGTCCAGGGCTAACTTGTAAAAACTTAACTAGCAGGCCAGTTAATTAATGTGGTGGTTATTATAAAGAAAAGTCACCGCTTCTAAAATCATACTCGGGGTAATTCACTTGCATTATTTCCCTTTTGGTCGATAATTGACCACTTGCAAATCTATGAAATTGATAACATTTACCGCCCGTTCCTGTATGTGGCGTCTCAGACATAATGCGTGAGTATTGCTATAAACACAGTATGGTAAGGAATGGACACTTTTTCCTGCAAAACTTTTTCTGTTTCAAGATAAGAAAGTGCTTTGAATTCACAGTTTTGGTGATTATGATGCGCGCCTCAAAAATGAATGGTTAAAGTCACTTCAGTTGATTCCCCAATATGAACGTGGAGAAATACAAACGTTGAACGCACAACAACAAGCGGGAATGCCAGTAATTCGCTTAACTGGTATCAGTAAAAGCTTCGATGACAAGCAAATCATTAGTCATTTCAACCTGGATGTGAACCATGGCGAGTTTCTGACGATTCTTGGCCCTTCAGGGTGTGGTAAAACGACGGTGTTGCGCATGATCGCTGGTTTCGAATCAGTCGACAGTGGCGAAGTTATTTTGGATGGCCAGAACGTTACTCAACTTCCTGCTGAACAACGGCATGTAAATACCGTTTTTCAAAGTTATGCGCTTTTCCCACATATGACCGTGTTCGATAACGTGGCATTTGGTCTGCGTATGCAGAAGACACCAGCCAGCGAGATTGAACCTCGGGTCATGGACGCGCTGCGAATGGTGCGCTTAGAAAGCATGGCTCAGCGTAAACCGCACCAGCTATCTGGTGGCCAGCAGCAACGCATTGCGATTGCGCGTGCAGTGGTCAACAAGCCAAAAGTCCTGCTTCTCGACGAATCTTTATCCGCGCTCGATTATAAGTTGCGTAAGCAAATGCAAATTGAGCTTAAGCAATTGCAGCGTCAACTCGGGATTACATTTATCTTCGTTACTCACGATCAGGAAGAAGCCTTGTCGATGTCTGACCGCATCATCGTTATGCGTGATGGTGTTATAGAGCAAGATGGTTCTCCGAGAGAAATTTACGAAGAGCCCAAAAACCTATTTGTGGCGCGCTTTATCGGCGAGATCAATGTATTTAATGCCACCATGCTGGAACGGATTGACGACAAGCGTGTACGCGCCGAAATCGAAGGTGTTGAATCCATTATCTATTACGATCAAGCAGCGAGTACCAATGACAAGCTGCAAGTTTTGCTGCGCCCCGAAGATTTACGTATCGAAGAGATCACCGAGGCCGAAGAAAAAGGCATCGTAGGCCATGTTACTGAACGAACCTACAAAGGCATGACGCTCGATTCCGTGATTGAACTCGACTCTGGCATGCGTGTAATGGTCAGCGAGTTCTTCAATGAAGATGACCCTGATGTTGATCATTCGCTGGGGCAAAAAGTCGCGATCACTTGGGTAGAAAGCTGGGAGGTGGTGCTCAATGATCAGCAAGAAGTTTAATCTTCAAAGCGCTATTATTACCCTGATCGTCGGCTGGCTGACATTATTTGTGCTAGTGCCGAATCTGATGATTATTGGTACCAGTTTTCTTACCCGTGATGAAGCCAACCTGATTGAGCTTACATTTACTCTTGATAATTATGTGCGCCTGTTTGATCCCTTGTATGCCAAAGTGTTGATGCACTCTTTCTACATGGCGATCATTGCAACACTGTTGTGTTTGGTGATTGGCTATCCATTCGCGTATATCGTGGCCCAAATGCCCCCTCACTGGCGCCCTTTCATGCTGTTTTTGGTGATTGTACCGTTTTGGACCAACTCTTTGATACGGACCTATGGTTTGAAAATTGTGTTGGGTACGCAGGGGGTGTTAAACAAATCATTGCTCGCGCTTGAGATTATCGACAAACCTATCCGGCTCATGTACAGCGAGACAGCCGTGATGATCGGTTTGGTATATATACTGCTGCCTTTTATGATTTTGCCGCTCTACTCAGCGATTGAAAAGCTCGACCGTACCTACATTGAAGCAGCCAAAGATTTAGGTGCCAATAAGGTCCAGACACTCACCAAGGTGGTTTTGCCTTTGACCATGCCAGGCATCATTGGTGGCTGCCTGCTGGTACTGTTACCTGCTCTCGGGATGTTCTATATCTCCGACTTGTTGGGCGGTGCGAAAAACCTGTTGATTGGTAATGTGATTAAAAGCCAGGTACTCAATGCCAGAGACTGGCCGTTTGGCGCTGCAACGAGCATCGCGTTGACCATTGCCATGGCAGTTATGCTTTACGCTTATTACCGGGCCGGTAAACTCTTGAACAAGAAAGTGGAGCTGGACTGATGGGACGTACAATTAGATTTAGCTTTATGACGCTGGTATACGCATTTTTGTATTTACCGATCATCGTATTAATTGTTAACTCATTCAATGCCAACAAGTTTGGGATGAAATGGGGAGGATTTACCTTTAAATGGTACCAATCCCTGGTGAATAACGACAGCCTGATGCAGGCCGCATGGCATTCACTCAACGTGGCGGTGTTTTCCGCCACCGTTGCTACCATCATCGGTAGTTTGACTGCGGTTGCCCTGTTCCGTTACTCATTCAAAGGCAAAGGAGCGGTCAACGGCATGCTGTTTGTCGTCATGATGTCGCCGGACATTGTGATGGCTATCTCACTGCTGGCCCTGTTCTTGGTATTAGGTGCTCAGCTGGGCTTTTTTACCCTGCTGATTGCTCACATCACCTTCTGCTTACCTTTTGTGGTAGTAACCGTGTACAGCCGCCTTAACGGCTTTGATGTAAAAATGCTCGAAGCAGCGAAAGATCTCGGGGCAAGCGAGTGGGTAATTTTAAAACAGATCATTTTACCACTGGCAAAACCCGCCGTTGCCGCTGGTTGGTTGCTGAGTTTTACCCTATCACTCGACGACGTCATCATCAGTTCGTTTGTCACCGGGCCAACCTATGAAATTTTGCCGTTGAAAATCTACTCGATGGTCAAGGTGGGTATCTCACCAGAAGTGAATGCTTTGGCAACGGTCATGTTGATTGTTTCTTTAACTCTTGTGGTCATGTCTCAGTTAATTGCAAGAGAGAAGGTCAAGTAACCACCACCACTGTTATGGGGGAGAAAGGCTGGTCATTAACCAGGTTTCTGGCCGCTATCATTGGTTCGTTTTAAATAGGCAGCTATCGCTGCCTATTTTTGTAATTGACTGATATAATTGTCTTCGCAAAGTTTACATGACGTAGGTTCCAAAGTTTAACCTTCTGCGTTCTCTGAGGGACTGACGTCAAATGTGAACAGAATTGATGCTTATCGCAATTGGACTCAGCTTAATGCGACTAACCCGTATTGAGTGCTCCAAAAGCCGAACAAAACGGAAGAACAATGAAAAGTAAATTCTACGTAAGCGCACTGTGTGCAGCGACACTTATCGCTACCCCTGCAATCGCCGCTGATCAAGAGCTGTATTTCTACAACTGGTCGGAATACATCCCTAGTCAAGTTCTTGAAGACTTTACAAAAGAAACCGGGATCAAAGTTATCTATTCTACTTATGAGTCAAATGAAAGCATGTACGCAAAATTGAAGACTCAGGGTACCGGTTACGATCTGGTAGTACCGTCTACCTACTTCGTATCAAAAATGCGTAAAGAAGAAATGCTGCAGCCAATTGACAAGAGCAAGCTTTCTCACTTTGCTGACCTAGATACTAACTTCCTGAATAAGTCATTTGACCCAAGCAACAACTACTCTATCCCATACATCTGGGGAGCAACGGGTATCGGTATCAACAGCGACATGCTGGACAACTCGTCAGTCAGCTCATGGGATGATCTGTGGGACAGTAAATGGGAAGGCCAGCTCATGCTGATGGATGACTCACGTGAAGTTTTTCACATCGCGTTATCAAAACTGGGTTACTCGCCTAACACCACCAACCCGGATGAAATTAAAGCAGCATATGAAGAGCTGAAAAAGTTGATGCCAAACGTACTGGTATTCAATTCTGATTTCCCGGCTAACCCATACCTGGCAGGTGAAGTATCCCTTGGTATGCTTTGGAACGGCTCGGCATACATGGCTCGCCTGGAAGGCGCGAATATTGATATTGTTTGGCCAGAGAAAGGCACCATTTTCTGGATGGATAGCTTAGCCATTCCTGCTGGCGCTAAAAATATTGACGCGGCACACAAGATGATTGACTTTCTGCTGCGTCCTGAGAATGCGGCCAAAATCGCTTTAGAAATCGGCTACCCTACACCGGTTAAGTCAGCTTACAAACTTCTGCCGGAAGAGTTCGCTAATGACCCGAGCATTTTCCCGCCTCAGGAAGTCATGGATAGCGGAGCCTGGCAAGATGAAGTCGGTGAAGCCAGTGTGTTGTACGATGAGTACTTCCAAAAACTCAAAGTAAACAACTGATACACAAAAAAAATAAAGCGGCTTTTAGCCGCTTTATTTTTACAAAGGATCCGCTGTAACAGAGTAGTGTGCAATGAAATCAGTCTTGACACTATTGCTTAGTGTTCTAACTCCAGGATTTCCTCAACCAGCTTAGGAACCTCAATGCTGGCCTTTCCGTAGCGCTTCTCTTCAAATTCACTCTGGATTGCGCTTGGTTCTAAGTTAATTTCAATAGTATGAGCACCATGCATCTTGGCATCATGGACAAACCCCGCCGCCGGGTAAACAACACCGGATGTGCCGATAGAAATAAACAAATCGGCTTCTTCAAGCGCGGCATATATCTCCCCCATTCGCAATGGCATCTCTCCAAACCAAACAATGTGGGGTCTCATCTGGGCAGGAATCTGGCAGCAATGGCATAACTCGCCGGTTTCGATATCGCGCAGATGGTCAATAACCTGGTTAGATTCGCTGCAGCGTGCTTTGAGCAATTCGCCATGCATATGAATGACATTGGTACTCCCGCCACGCTCATGCAAATTGTCAATGTTTTGCGTAATAACCGTGACTTTTCCGCCAAGTTCCTGCTCGAGTCGGCCCAATGCTAAATGAGCAGCATTCGGTTGGATCTTCTCTTCCTGAAGTTTACGCCGGCGCTGGTTGTAGAAACTCTGGACCAGTTCCGGATCACGTTCGAAACCCTCCGGCGTCGCAACATCCTCGATACGGTGATTCTCCCACAGCCCATCCTGAGCTCGAAATGTCTGAATACCGGACTCTGCGGAAATACCCGCGCCAGTAAGTACTACAATATTTCTATAAGGAAAATTCATAACTCATCCTTGTCGTTCTTTTTCATTAGCTTAACACTGAAACTATATCAACAATAGTAATATGGATTAGACCATAGTCGAACTTACCCTTTACGAGGAAAATTATGAGAACAATCGCAATAAAATACGCGTCGGTGGCACTGGCTCTGCTGGTGACATTAACCGGCTGCCAGCTTACGCGAGTGGAAGGAAAAGTAGACGATGTAAACATCAAAGTCAGCACGGAAGACGACTACCACTCGGGCCATGGTCATTTCTGTCCTCCGGGCCAGGCCAAAAAAGGTAACTGCGATTAGAAATGCAAATGAGCGGCACCGAGCCGCTCATTGTCAGGTTAATCGTATCGCTCAATCAATCTTCATTGGTTGAAGAGATTTTGTGTATCGCCAGATCTGCCCCGTTATACTCATCTTCATCTGACAGGCGCAATCCAGTCGCGGCGTTGATAGTACCATACACCAATAGCGCCCCCAGAACAGCGATGGAAATACCCAACAAGGTACCAAGCACCTGTACAGGCAAGCTGACGCCACCAAGTCCTCCTAATGCCTGTTGGCCAAAGATACCTGCCGCAATACCGCCCCAGGCACCGCAGACTCCATGTAAAGGCCACACACCAAGCACATCATCAATCTTGGTTCTGTTTTGCAAGAAGGTAAACAAGTACACAAACAGTACGCCAGCAACCGCACCTGTTACCAATGCACCAATCGGGTGCATCAAATCAGAACCTGCACATACAGCCACCAGTCCGGCTAACGGACCATTGTGAATAAAACCCGGGTCATTTTTCCCCGCAACCAGCGAAGCAACAATGCCACCAACCATCGCCATCAGGGAGTTCATCGCGACTAAACCGCTGATACCTTCTAATGTCTGAGCGGACATCACATTAAAGCCAAACCAGCCAACACACAGTATCCAGGCACCAAGCGCCAGGAATGGAATGTTAGAAGGCGCAAAGTTGGTATGTTTCCCGGCTCTGATCCGTCCTTTACGCATACCCAGAAAGACCACGGCCACCAACGCGATCCAGCCACCAACGCCATGCACCACGACAGAGCCGGCAAAGTCGTGGAACCCTGCACCAAATTGAGCTTCAAGCCAGGTCTGAACGCCAAAGTTGCCATTCCAAATCATGCCCTCAAACAGCGGATATACCAGACCGACGGTGAAAAAAGTGGCAATCAGGATCGGGTAAAAGCGGGCCCGTTCAGCGATACCACCGGAAACAATCGCCGGAATTGCCGCTGCAAAAGTTAAAAGAAAGAAAAATTTCACCAACTCGTAGCCGTTACCTTGTGCCAGTGTCTGAGCATCGGCAAAAAAGGTTGCGTCATACGCCACCCAATAACCAATAAAGAAATAGGCCAGCGCGGATATACCAAAATCAGCCAGAATTTTTACTAAAGCATTTACTTGGTTCTTTTGGCGCACCGTTCCAACTTCCAGAAACGCAAACCCTGCGTGCATCAAAAAAACCATGATTGCTCCCAACAATAAGAACAGCGTGTCAGAACTTTGTGTCAGTGTCTGTACGGCCCCGTGTACTTGACTGGCAGTTACACTCATTATTGATTTTCTCCGTTATCATGTAGCGCACTCATCCTGTGCAACTATAATTTTTTACTCACCAACTTGGTGAAGGATTGCTATGAAGCGTCTAACACAGCAATAACTGTTCCAAATATTAATAACCGCCGCAAACAAAAGCTAAACATCTGATAATTAAGTGTAATATTAAGACATTTTGTTAACGGACGAGCAAGTGGCACCATAGACAATGCACCACTAGTGGGACTTTGCACCATACAAAGGCACGCTAATGATCAAAAAGCAGGATAACCCAACCTTGTGACCCTTAAATTTCCCATAATCTCTGTTGCAGCGGATTACCGCTCTCGTATAGACGGATCGGTCAGCGTAAACTGCTGCGAAATAGCCTGAGGCAATAAGTAACTTCAGCCGTAAACTGCTATTTTTGTTCTGGTTTTCGTTTATTTATCGCAACATTAAATACAGCCTTCTGGTTCGGGGCCACCCTGTGCAATCGGCTGTAGTGTGATGCCACCTTTGCTGGAGAAGTCGAACTGCTACTCTCGCTAGCGTGTTCACTCGCAGAATTTATCCTAAGCATGTTGTTTACTTGCTTGAATCTGTCGATGCCTTGGCCGCTGATCAGACTGGTCCGCCTGTATGATAAAGGCATGATTTTTGAGAACCAAAATGTAAGATGTCGCAAAAACTCAGCGACTTACTGATCTCAATACCTTTAGTTGAGATAATCCTGAGTATACTGCTTCAGTTCTCATTAACGTATAACAGTGATGAGTGGTATTTCGGGGTTTCAGTTACAAATACAAGCATCACGATGATGTTTATCGAATTGGTTGTACGTGTAATTTCAGTTGTCATAGAGCGAGCAACAAAGCTCCATGAAGACAATGAACTGACTATTTAACGGGAAGGCTATGGCTATTGTGATCAATCTTGATGTGATGTTGGCAAAAAGGAAGATGCGTTCAAACGAGTTAGCCAAACTCGTAGGCATTACAGAGCAGAACTTGTCAATTTTGAAAAATGGCCGGGCAAAAGCGGTAAAGCTGGCAACGCTAAACGCTATCTGCAAACACTTAGACTGCCAACCGGGAGATATACTGGAATACGCACCAAGTGAAGAAGATCCGATTTAATTATCTGTTTCAGTATCTGCCGTAAAAATACTATCAGCGCATATTTCTCGTATTTTGGCCGTTTAACATATGAAAAAGCCCCTAATGGTTGGGGCTTTCATTATATTGAATATTACAAGTTAGGCCCGGTAGAAGGCCGGTGTGGCTCATTGTTACGCAATTGCCGTATTCCCTGACTCATACGGATAAACCAGACTACAATGGCCAGTGCAGCAAACAGCATGCCGACCCACGGTATGAAATAGGCAACAGTATCGAGCAATGTACTTTGTATCCAGTAATCACTCACACCAATTAACACACCGTTGGAAGTCGCCACAGTGACAATTAGGACAACAAAGAATGTCAGATATAGAAAGAATGTACGGATCAAACCGTAATAGTGCGAGTTTACAACCTCACTATCTTCTCCTTTATCAAGCCGGTAGCCGGCATAAATAATGGCAGCTACGCCAGATAGCAGGAAAGTAAACGGTGTCAGACAACTCAAGATATATGCAACCCAAATGCCGTTATGATGTTTGTTCATTTGCGTGCCCTCCTCTCGCTTGTGACGTTTTATCACCCAGGTCTTCTATTGCACCTTTTTCTTTCATCTCTTCATACCACAGGTCGTGGTGCTCATTCGCCCAGGTTTCATCGACCTTACCCGTAACCATGCCTTCCAACGCCCCTTCCATCCCGAAGAGACCGATGTAGATATGAAAGATAAATCCACAAATCAGAATCAACGCTGAAAACATGTGAACCAGGTTAGACAGTTCCATATCACGACGCGTTTGGCCGAAAATCGGGAAATCCAGAACCAAACCACTGACCGCAGCAATCGCACCGAAAAAGATCAACAGCCAGTAAATCGCCTTCTCACCGCCATTCGAAAAACCTGCTGATGGGTGGGTACCCTTGTACTTACCAACCATACCGCCCATTTTCATAAACCAACGAATGTCAGTCATGTTAGGAATAGATTTGCGCCACCATTTCAGCAGAACAAACATCAGTAAGATGAAGAACAGCGGCCCCATGTAGTTGTGATACTGCTTCGCCAGCATCACGATGAAGCCCCAAAACTCAGTAGGTACATACGGTTTCAAAAAGTGCTTACCGTACACCAGCATCAAACCACTGAACGCCAGGGTCAAAAAGGTAAACGCCATGCTCCAGTGAAGTGCGCGATCCAGGCGAGACCAGCGTTTCAGCTTTTTGCCGGTACGTGGCTTACTTAGCATCAGAGGACCAACAACCAGGTAAGCCATGATTACCATTGCGATACTGCCGAAAATAGCGACAGCACCGGCGGGAGACATCCATTTCTCTTTAAGAATGTACCAAGTCTCACCCGGCGTACTGATCAGTACGCCGTGTTCCGCTGATTTCGACGTGGTATAGCCTTCCTGCCCCTCTTTGACCTGACGCCAGAACTCCGCACCTGCGAGTTGAGTCATCTCCTGCTGTACCGCTGGTGACACCTCTTGTTGTGCAGACGCTGGCGTTACGAAGGTCAACAGCAATACTGTCATCAATGACAGCATTGCAAGAAACGCACGTTTAAGAGTGTTTAACATGTGTCTCTCCTGAGTTAACTTTTGGTTGCGTCGTAAGAAAGATCGTTGCCGTCTGTCCAGCCCGCATTCTTCGCTCCACGTTCGACCACGCGCTGACGGAAAATTTCAGAGACTTTTTCCGCATCGCCAGCCAACAATGCCTTGGTAGAACACAAAGAAGCACACATCGGCAGCTTGCCTTCAGCAATACGGTTGGCACCGTATTTCTGGCGCTCTTCAACCGAACCAGGCTCAGTTTCAGGGCCACCGGCACAGAAGGTACATTTGTCCATTTTACCGCGTTCACCAAAAGCAGCTTGTTTAGGGAACTGAGGGGCACCAAACGGACAGGCAAACAGACAATAACCGCAGCCAATACACAGATCTTTATTATGAAGAACGATGCCATCTTCGGTATGCTCAAAACAGTCCGCAGGACACACCGCCATACACGGCGCGTCGGTACAATGCATACAAGCTACAGAGATTGAGTTTTCACCCGGCTCGCCATCGTTCAGTGTTACGACGCGGCGGCGTTGAATACCCCACTCCAGAGCATCATCATTTTCGTTCTTACATGCAGTGACACAGCCATTACACTCAATGCAGCGTTTGGTGTCACAAAGGAATTTCATTCTAGCCATTTACGGACTCCTTACGCTTTGCGAATGTTACATAGGGTGACTTTGGTTTCCTGCATTTGAGTCACAGGATCATAACCGTACGTCGTGGCCGTGTTGGCGGCTTCCCCAATCACATAAGGGTCACAACCTTCCGGATATTTGCTACGCAGGTCTTCCCCTTCAAACTTTCCGCCAAAGTGGAATGGAATGAATGCCAGACCCGGTTTCACGCGACGTGTTACCAAAGCTTTGACTTTGATGCGCCCTTTTTCCGCGCCTTCAACCCAAACGTCGTCGCCATCTTTGAAACCGAGATCGTTAGCATCTTTCGGGTTTACCTCAACAAACATTTCTTGCTGAAGCTCAGCCAGCCAAGGGTTAGAACGGGTTTCTTCACCACCACCCTCATACTCAACCAAACGACCGGAAGTCAGCACAATCGGATATTCACCCGACTTGTCTTGGGCCTGGATAGATTTATACAAAGTCGGCAGGCGGTAGATTGACTCACTGTCGTCCCACGTCGGGTAATCTGTCACAAGGTCACGTCGTGGAGTGTACAGCGGTTCACGGTGCAGAGGCACGCGATCCGGGAAAGTCCAGACAACCGCACGCGCTTTAGCATTACCATATGGAATACAGCCATGCTTGATGGCTACACGCTGGATACCACCGGAAAGGTCGGTTTTCCAGTTTTTACCTTCGGCCAAAGACTGCTCCTCAGGGGTCAGATCATCCCACCAACCAAGTTGTTTCAATAACTTAGAGCTAAACTCCGGATAACCATCTTCCAACTCACAACCCAGTGAGTAGCTGTCTTCAGCCAGCAGGCTCTTGCCTTCAAATTCCACCCCGAAGCGGGCGCGGAAGTTACCGCCACCAAGTGCGACAGGTTTAGACGTATCATAAAGAATGTGTGTACCCGGATGCTTCATTTCCGGTGTACCCCAACACGGCCAAGGCAGACCATAAGTTTCGCCATGGATCGGGCCGCCTTCGGCTGCCAGGGTGGTCTTGTGGAACGTATGCCAGTTTTGTTGGTGGGCTTTTATGCGCTCCGGACTCTGGCCGGTGTAACCGATGGTCCACATACCACGGTTAAATTCGCGGGTAATGTCTTCGATGACCGGTTGATTGTTTTCAATCCGCACGTTCTTAAACAACTGGTCAGCAAAACCGAGTTTTTTAGTTAGCAGATACATGATTTCATGATCCGGTTTCGACTCAAACAGCGGTTCAATCACCTGATCACGCCATTGGATAGAGCGGTTTGACGCCGTCACACTACCATAGGTCTCAAACTGTGTGGTCGCCGGCAACAGGTAAACACCATCGGTACGATCATTCATCACAGAAGCAACGGTCGGATATGGATCAACGATCACCATCATATCCAGTTTTTGCATCGCCTTTTTCATTTCTGGTCCACGGGTTTGCGAGTTCACCGCGTGGCCCCAATAAAACATCGCACGAATGTTATCGTTTTGCTCAATGTTGTCTTTGTTTTCCAGTACACCATCGATCCAACGGGATACCGGAATCCCCATGTTGTTCATCGGCTTTTTGCCACGGTACTGTTTCTGATCAAAACGGTTTGTTAACCATTCATAGTCAACATCCCAAACTTTCGCCCAGTGTTTCCATGAACCTTCGGCCAGGCCGTAGTAGCCAGGTAAGGTATGTGACAGTACGCCTAAGTCTGTTGCCCCTTGAACGTTGTCATGACCACGGAAGATATTGGCACCACCACCCGACTGGCCCATATTGCCCAGAGCTAGTTCCAGTACGCAGTAAGCACGCGTATTGTTGTTACCGGTAGTGTGCTGAGTACCACCCATACACCATACCACGCAACCAGGGCGGTTTTCGGACAGCAATTTGGCAGTCTGATATACTTCCTTTTCGCTTACACCGGTGACACGCTCCACTTCTGCCGGCGTCCATTTCGCCACCTCAGCGCGGATTTCATCCATACCGAAAACACGCTGGCGAATAAACTCTTTATCTTCCCATTGGTTAGCAAATACGTGCCACAGAACACCCCAGATAAACGCCACATCGGTACCCGGACGAAGTGACACATAGTGATCGGATTTTGCCGCAGTACGGGTACGACGAGGATCGGCCACAACAATCTTGCAGTTATTTTTTTCTTTCGCGATCAGAATATGCTGCATGGCAACCGGATGCGCTTCCGCCGGGTTTGAACCAATAAACAGGATCGACTTACAGTTGTGCATGTCGTTAAAAGAGTTGGTCATGGCCCCGTAACCCCAGGTATTCGCTACCCCGGATACCGTCGTGGAGTGACAAATACGCGCCTGGTGATCGACGTTGTTGGTCCCCCACATTGAGGCCATTTTACGGAACGTGTAGGCCTGTTCGTTGTTGTGTTTCGCACTACCCAGCCAGTAAACCGAATCTGGACCCGATTCTTTACGGATCTCCAGCGTTTTATTACCAATCTCTTCGATCGCCTGCTCCCAGGAAAGCTTCTTCCACTTACCGTTTTCCAGCTTCATCGGGTATTTCAGGCGACGCTCACCGTGGCCATGTTCACGCAGTGCTGCGCCTTTCGCACAGTGGCCACCAGCGTTAAACGGGTGATCGAAAGCAGGCTCCTGCCCGGTCCATACGCCATTTTGAACCTCTGCATAAATACCACAGCCCACCGAACAGTGAGAACAGATGGTACGCTTCACTTCCGTTTTGGCGTCCGGGTCGACTGATTTCGCCTGAGCTTTCTTCATCATACCCGGTGCAAAAAGGCCAGCACCAACCACAGCACCACCAGCAGCAAGCGAGGTGTTTTTCATGAAGGCACGGCGAGATACGCCAAGCTGGTTTTGCTCTTTGCTCACACTGTCGGAGCGTTTGACAAGTTTCATCCGTTATCTCCTAAAGTGTGTCGTAGTAATCACGAATATGTTGCGTTTCACGGTAGCCTTGCTTCTTCACGTCTTTTTTAGAAGGCTCAACCGATTCTGAAGCGCTTGCCACTTTCGTTGTTCCAGCGACAACAGCACCCGCTACAGCGGCCGTTGTTAAGCCTTTCAGGAGTTGCCTGCGGCTTGTGTTTATTTCTTTATTATCTTGTTTCATCTTTGCTTCCTTACCTTACGGTAGCTCTTGGGAGGCTCATGCCCCTCTATCGATATGATTAACGGCTGCACGATCACTCGTAATCAGCAACGTTTTTCACATCAATTTTTAATTGGTGCTTACTGCTTTTGGTATTGACACTGAAACGCACTTGCTCCAACGTTAAAAACGCATCACACAGTTGTGCCGCCGGCTTGTAAAAGTTTGCGCTCTCTGCGTTTTCAAGCTGACGGGTGAACAAACCAAACCAAGGCGCGATATGTTTGTTAAATACCGCTTGTTGCAGTTCTTCTGCCTCTCCCATAAGCATCGACATCACCTCACACAGTGCAGAGATGTGATCTTCCGGCTCTTTGACTTGCTCATCACGTTCAATGCCGAGCAGCTCCAAATCCCGGCGAATTTCCGCCAATGGCTTTTCCATTAGTGCGCCGGTACGATGCCATGAGCCAAATGGCATCACTTCACCGCGGCCGATGCCAATAAACAGATCCTGATATTCCTCTTCCAGTGCTTGCTGATTAGCTTCGACTGCTGCTTGCTGAAGAGCGATCCAGGCTTGCTGCATTGCGCTCTCAGAAGGCTCGACTTCTAACGCTCTGAGAAACTCAATTATCTCTTCGCCCGGAGCGCTACGAAAAAGCGCTGAGAGAACCAGGTAAATTTCGGTTCTCAGTGTTTGTTCTTGTTGGATATCCACTGCGAGCTCCTAGTATTTGAGTTGTTTGGTTGGATCATCAGCCATCATTTCGAACATATCGATGACTCGGCAGTCTTCGCACATCGCAATGCGATTAATCGCCGCTTGCTCCGTGAAATGCGAGTGACCCCGTAACTTACTTTGTAACATTTCAATCATCGCCTGAGGCGCAAAAGGCTTATGACAACGCATACACTCAGCGGCTTTTTCTTCATGAATCACAACCGCTTGCTGACGCTGCTCTTTTACCCAGTTCATGCGTGGCATCAATGTCAGCGCCTTTTCCGGGCACGCCTTGTCACACAAACCACATTGAATGCAGTCTTGTTCAACAAACTTAAGTGATGGGGAGTCCCCGTCGGTATGCAAAGCCCGTGTCGGACACACGGCGACACAACTCATGCATAAGGTACAGTCCTTACTCTGACAAGAAACCGTGCCATAAGGGGCATTGGCCGGCAGTTCGACCACGTTTTCAACCGGGATCCGCGACGCTGCCATTGCATCCAGAGCGCTGAACAGACGTTGGCGTTTATTACCCTGCAAATCACCCAGCGCAAGGTCAAATGAATCGGTGCAAAGGACCGGTGGAGCTTCACGCAGTGATTCCAGGTACAGGATGTCGACGGTTTCTTTCGCGATACCCAGCTGATCAAGCAGCTCCTGTGCGATCCCGACTTCGCTATTAAGAACACGAATGATGGTTTGCGGCATAAAGCGAGAAGCAGCGAACAGTACTTGGGTGGCACCATTCACCAAAGCAGCAAACCAGGTATCAATACCAATTGAAGGAAGCTCTTCGACGACAACAGGAATAACATTATCCGGCAGCGCTTTCAGTGCCATTACGTTGTAGCTCTCATGGCGTGAGCTGCAAATCAAAACAATAGGATCAACGCCACCGGCTTGTTCATAGTTCGCCAGCGTACGTTCGATGAATTTTTGCGTCTCTTGCGGGTTAGGCAGCGCGTAATGGATCGCCTCTGTCGGACAGGCGGTTGCACATGTCCCTACCCCCTGACACAGGTAAGGGTTGATTTCAATCCGGTGGCCGGTTTTGTCATTGCCTTCGCTGGACAACGCTCCGGCAGGACAGGCATCAACACAACGATCACACCCTTTTACCCCGCGCGAGCTGTGGGCACAAAGATCAGTGTCCAGCCGGAAAAACTTCGGTTTATCGAACGTCCCCATCAGCGTCGGGATCTCCTCCAGCGCTTCAGCGAGTTTGGGATAACCGCGTCCTACCGGATAATAACCCGGCACCGGAACCTCTTCAGACATACAACTGCTCAGGCAAAGATCGAGCACCACATCAAAACAATCGTGGTTTATTGCAACTTTCGCTAAATTACTCGTCTTGCCATGGCTCTCAATCAGGACTTCAAACGTTCCAAGGAAGCCGGATACCCGAACAGAGTTCGCGTAATACAGTGCCGGATGGGCACCTTTCTCCCCATCAGTAGAGAGTAAGGTTAAACTGGACATTTCTTCGAGCTGGCCAGCCGCACTTTCAATGATCGCCGTCGGACCAACAATAAGGATATGTCCGCCACTCTCGTAACTGACAGTCGGCGGGATCAAGTTCGTTAGTTCTACGGTATTTTCAAACGCGTACAGTCGCGCTTTACCGTTGGGGGAAGTTGCTTGTTGTAATAGTTGTTTCAACATTGCTCATGTCCATTCATGCATATGGATAATTTCGCCATCTTTCAGTGTAGCCTGTGCAGACTTATCTGCTGAAGCAGATCTCAACGACTGAATTCCAACGAGCGCCAGACTTCTGTGATTGGTGTTAATCACGACTTAATCAAATCGGCCTTACACAACCAATTGCAAATAACGGGCCACTTTTAATATCCATATAAATCAATGACTTTGACTGAAATTAGCCTTTTTGACGGTACAAAAAAACCGATTGAGACAATTTGTCCCAGTCGGTTTTTAATCAGTTAGTCAAAATGTACCTATTATTTATGTGGTCTATTTTGTCCCACGTTTTCGTTATTGGTGGTACTTTCCTCTCGCACTGGATGGATATCCAGCTCCTCTGCTATTTCTGCCTTTTTGACTGACTCATCATCATCATCGGAACTGTGTTCTGCAGACGGTTCAGCATCGTTTGACTCCTCGTGCTCTTCCGGCTCTTCCTGTATCCAGTCACGTAGCTTTTCTGCTACCTCGGCGGACAAACTTTTAACCTGACTATAATCGTGATCATAATCATTCAAGCCATCCAGCTCGTTAAACTCCGGTGAGAGAAACAGTTTTCTCAAAGCGGCTTTTTTGACACTCGCTTTGGCCCCTGAAGCCAGCAGAGCGGCTACTGATATCCCTTCAGAATCAGCGACCTGAGGATTATCAGCGACTGAGGGAGATTGCGTATCTTGCGCTGGTACACCATGTTCACCACCGGTCACGGCCTCAGCCGGCGACGGTTCTGCTACGACGACCTCGGCATTTTTACCTGAGTCCGGTTTTCCATCGTCCTGGCCTTTTAGCTTTCTCGCTGACCAGCGCTCAAAAAAGTTACTTGCCACTTGCTCTACCCGCTCCTTTACGTTTCTTGCGTCGAACTTCCAACAGCTCACCATTGCGGCCGATAAAGGCTTCCATCCAGGCCTGGACAGGCAATGGCATACCTGCGGATAACACCAAGTAATCACCATCCATGTATTGCCCGGCGACGTTCTGAGATGCGGTTAACAGCAGAAGGTTAGGCATTTCATCCGTGTCATTATTTTCCATTACCAGAAACAACTTAGGTTGCTGTGAGCTCAAATTAAACCGGTAATCAGTGCGTTCGTCCCGATACAGTTCAAGCAGGCATCTGTTTTCTGTATCATCTTGCGGAGAAAGGTTAAATCCATTCAACTGCCACTGGGTTATCGCCCAAACTCCACGGCTGATGTGCTGTTCCACTAATTCACATGCCATTGGCCACAACTGTTCAGATTTATGGTGAAGATGGGTATTTGATTCATGGTTAGACATAACGTACCTGCTTTATTGGTTATGCAGACTTACCCATGGTCGATAGATCGGTAAGACATTTTGACTGTGATATCTTTTACTTTCCGTGTATAAAGCAATAACTGAGCCAATCTCAATTGATACGCTTTAATCACAAGGCCTGGTCATTACTACGGTCGTAGTGACAGCGGGCTAAGCCAGCAATTATCTCAGCCAGACTGAGAATCACAGTATTTTTACTGCGTATTACTATGTTGGAATAAGATTTGCAGAGAATCAGGAAAATAGCAAAATTCGGAGTTTGCTGCTGTTGGTTCAGCGCCTTGAACAACTCCGCCTTAACTCACTCTGTTCACCAATCAGGAAATGACTGTGGTAAAACCTAATATTATTAAAACCAGTGACAATCCCCTGCAAACTATCGAAGTCGAAGTGTTCGATGAATACGGTGAGAAGCTATCCAAGCAAATCGCCTGTGAACGTCCGCTTACTGTGATGTTGAACTGGAAAGAAGTGGTGACTTTAATGACATTAGGCTCGCGTCCTGAAGCACTGGTGTTAGGTTACCTGAAAAACCAGAGTTTTTTGTCTGATCCAGCGGCGATTGAGTCCGTGATCATTGATTGGGAAACCCACTCCGCCGCCGTAATTACCCAGGAAAACACCGAACATTTAGAAGACGCCCTGAAGAAAAAGACCGTCACCTCAGGTTGCGGCCAGGGCACGATGTACGGCAATGTTATGAAACAATTAGAGCACTATCAGGTACCTCAAGTCGCGCTTAAACAATCTCAGGTATACGCCGCGCTAGAAGCGTTAACTCATTACAACGATACCTACAAAAAAGCAGGCGCGGTGCATGGTTGTGCGGTTTGTAAAGATAATGAAGTGCTGTCGTTTGTGGAAGATGTTGGCCGTCACAACGCGGTAGACACCCTGGCCGGGGAAATGTGGTTAAATCAGGAAACTGGTGAAGACAAAATCTTTTATACCACCGGCCGTCTGACATCAGAGATGGTGATTAAAGTCGCGCAAATGGGTATCCCTGTTCTGCTATCCCGCTCCGGCGTCACACAAATGGGGCTGGATCTCGCTAAGAAATTTGGTATTACCACCATTGCTCGCGCAAAAGGCTTGCGCTTTCAGGTGTTTACCGGCGCAGAAAAAATCACCTTTGACGTCAAGGGTAATTAGTAACAACTTGCAACCTGGCCAGATGACATATACTTGAAGTATCGATGCTCATTCACAAAGGATGTGAACCATGAATAACGATCTTCTGTGGGACTTTCTCCTGACACCCAGCGGTATTCTTTTATCGATGTGCATTACATTCGGGCTGGTTGGAATTTATGTTTATCTGACGGATCAGTTTGAGGATTAGTACCGATATAAAAAAAGACCTCTATATGAGGTCTTTTTTATTTATTCTGGAAAGGGATTAACCTTCAATACCACGAGATTTTAGGAACTCTGAGTAAGTGCCCTTAAAGTCCGTGATTTTGCCATCGCAGATTTCGATGATGCGAGTTGCCAGTGAGTCTACAAATACACGATCATGAGATACGAAGAACAATGTGCCTTTATATTGCTCAAGCGCGGTGTTGAGTGATTCGATCGATTCCATGTCCATGTGGTTGGTTGGTTCGTCCATTAGCAGCATGTTTGGCTTGTGCATCATCAGTTTACCAAGCAGCATGCGCCCCTGTTCGCCACCAGACAGTACTTTTACTGACTTTTTGATATCATCCTGACCAAACAGCATACGCCCCAAGAAGCTACGAACCACTTGCTCGTCGTCGCCTTCTTGGCGCCATTGGCCCATCCAATCTGTCAGGTTCATCTCTTGTTCAAAGTCATGGGCGTGATCTTGCGCGTAGTAACCGATATTTGCGTTTTCAGACCACTTGAACTCACCTGTACGTGGTTCTAGTACACCAGCAAGCGTGTTCAGTAGGGTTGTTTTACCCACACCGTTCTCACCGATGATTGCAACGCGCTCACCCACTTCAAAAATCGCATTGAAGTCTGCAAACAGGTCGTCTTCAAAACCTTGGCTTAGGTTCTCAACAATCAGAGCGTTACGGAACAGTTCTTTAGATTGTTCAAAACGAATAAATGGGTTTTGACGGCTAGACGCTTTCACTTCGTCCAGTTTGATCTTGTCGATTTGCTTCGCCCGAGATGTCGCTTGTTTTGCTTTCGATGCGTTTGCAGAGAAACGTGCAACGAAGGTTTGTAGCTCAGCAATTTGTGCTTTCTTCTTCGCGTTGTCGTTTAGCAGACGTTCACGAGCTTGAGAAGCGGCTGTCATGTACTCGTCGTAGTTACCTGGGTAAACACGTAGCTCACCATAATCCAAATCAGCCATGTGCGTACATACTGAGTTTAGGAAGTGACGGTCGTGCGAGATGATGATCATTGTGCAATTACGCGCGTTTAGCGTGTCTTCCAACCAACGGATAGTGTCCATATCCAAGTTGTTGGTTGGTTCGTCCAGCAGCATAACGTCTGGATCTGCAAACAGAACCTGCGCCAAAAGCACACGAAGTTTCCAGCCGGGTGCGACTTCGCTCATCAGGCCGAAGTGTTGCTCCATAGGGATACCTACCGCAAGAAGAAGCTCGCCCGCTTTTGCTTCTGCCATGTAACCATCCATTTCCGCGAACTGAACTTCAAGATCAGCCACTTTCATGCCATCTTCTTCGCTCATTTCTGCAAGCGAGTAGATCCGGTCACGTTCTTGCTTCACTTCCCATAGTTCTTTATGCCCCATGATTACTGTGTCGATTACAGTAAATTCTTCGTACGCGAACTGGTCCTGATTAAGCTTGGCCACGCGCTCGTTTGGATCGTAGCTCACGTTACCACTGGTTTGTTCTAGCTCACCACTGAGGATTTTCATAAAGGTTGATTTACCACAACCGTTAGCCCCGATTAAGCCATAGCGGTTACCTTCGCCGAACTTAACTGAGATGTTTTCAAATAACGGCTTCGCGCCAAATTGTTGAGTAATATTTGCTGTGGAAATCAAATTCTTTACCTTAGGAGTGGAAATTTATTGAGAAAAAACCGCGCAACGTTACTGCGTAAGGCAACACACTGCAAGTGTTGTTTGAATTTATTGCTAATAAAAAACCACATAGCCTGGTGTCGTTTCACCAAAAACAAAATAGGCCAGTGATAATACTGGCCTATTTTAAGTTAACAATCAGACACTAAGCGATATTAGTAACCTGCAGGTAAAGCTCGGCTTTGTTGGGTAAATAGATGCTGAACGTACTGCCTTTACCCCACTCCGATTGGGCTTTAAGTTCTCCGCCGGTTTGGCTGAGAATACTTTGCGAAACAGACAACCCCAACCCGGTACCATCACGTTTGGTGGTATAAAACGGTGAAAAAATCCGGCTCAGGTTCTCCGGCTTGATCCCGCAGCCTTGGTCGCGGACATGAATAACGGCCCCTTTTACCCGGTCGGATTCTATCCAGTCCTCACTCGAAATGGTCAGCTTTCCTTTTCCGTCCATGGCGTGAATGCCATTCATCTGTAAGTTCACGAGTATTTGCAGTAAATGGTGGCGATTGACCTCTACGGGCGTTTGTGCGCGCAAATCGGTCACAAACTCCACATCCCGTTTTTTTGTCCCGGTTTTTACCAGAGTAATGCTTTCGTCGATGATAGGGTTGACGTGTTGCCAGGTAATTTCGTCTTGTACTCCACCCTGACGACTGTATTGCAGCAGGCTACGGGTAATATTTCTCACCCGATCTATTTGAGCGTGAATAGCCTCGATCTCATCCTTTACACGGTCGGCATCTGAACCCAATTCAAACTGGATCAGCTCCACATTGCCCAGGATCACCGCCGTCGGGTTATTAATTTCATGAGCAATCCCGGCCGTCAGTTCACCAAGAGCGGCCAGCTTTTCATGAATGACCAGCTTATCGCGGGTTTGGTTAAGCAGCTTTATGTGCAGTTCGAGTTGTTCAGTTTTTTCCTTTAAGCTCGCAGTGCGCTCTTGGACTTTGCATTCCAACTCTATCGCCGCCTGCCTTAGCTCAAGTTTTCGCTCTTCCAGGGCATCAAGCATATTATCGAACTGCCTGGCCAACTGTGCCAGTTCATGTCGTTCATCTAAACCTAACGGGCCAATACGCTGGTCTTTCCCCAACTGAACCAGTTTAACCACTTTGTGAATCCGCTCGATCGGCTGAAACAGATCTCGTGATCCCCGGTAAACCGTGATACCAGATACCAGCAATACCAAAAAGGTCATAACGCTGATTTCAGCAATGTTAGTCATGTAGGCTTTGACAAAAGGCCACATTAAATAACCGGTGTAGAGCATCCCAATGACATTGTCATCCTGATCTTTAATCGGCTGATAAGCCGTGATATACCAGGCGTCATAAACATACGCACGATCAACCCACTGCTGACTCTGTTCCAGCACCGCCTGTTGAACTTCGTCACTCACGCGTGTACCCAACGCACGTCCAACACGTTGATCACTGTTTAACGGAACATTAGTGCTGATACGCAAATCGTCCAGAAAAACGGTCAATGTCCCTACCGGGCGTAAAGCGTCACCTTCGCCGGTATAAATCAGATCACGAATTTGGTCCACTAATACCGTGCTGTTATTCAGCAGCAGTCCGCCGTCGAGAAAACCCATCAGATCTTGGCTTGGGCTGTAAACCGCTACTACCGTTCTACTGACTAAGCCTCGCTGCTCCACCTCGCCGGTCGCTAGTATCGGAACTTCAGCACGCTTTGCAATTTCAGGATCTAACTGCTGCAGTTCTTGTGGGCTCAAAACATCAAAAAACGACTCACGTTTCGTCAACGCTACGAACTCAGCTCTGTTTTCGATGGCGTCGACGCGGTGAAAATTGAGAAAATCGAGTTTATAGCGCTGTTTTTGCCCGGAAACCCAACTTTGTAACTGCGATTGCTCCTGTTCGATACGAACCCTGAAATCATAAGACTCAGAGAACGCCTTAACATAGTTCGCCTGTTTTTGTTGTAACAGGGTGACACTGTTGTTCGCGACCCCAAGCCGTTCCGATACATCCAACAACGAATTTTGCCAGTTGTAATGTATCGACCAATAAATAGTGATACCGATTAAGGCCAGCAACGTCAGAAAAATCGGAGCTGAAGTCAGGACCAGCAGCCGATACCGCACCATAGTCCGAAAAAGATATCCCCACCTCGCGAGGCCGATACGTTGAAGCCAGCGATTAAGCATCATCAGGCCCCTCGGTCTCCCACTCTTTGTATTTTCTCTCCAGCGTTTTACGCGCGACTCCAAGATCGCGCGCGGCGGCTGATTTGTTGCCCTCATGCAGGTTAACCAGTTGCTGGATGTGCGCTTTTTCGACTTCTTTCAAGGTCCAGTTGTTCGGATAACCTTCACCAGAAAACTCTATTTCTTCAGGGAAAGATGGCACCTCCGGCGTATTTGATACCGTAATCGATACGTTAGGCATTGAGTGCCCGCCATTAAGCTCCCGCCAGTAATGCGCCGGTGGTTTACCCAGCAGAATGCATCGTTCGATAAGATTTTTAAGCTCACGGACATTCCCCGGCCACTGGTATTCACTCATGGCCTCCATATCTTCATGGGCCCATTTCAGGTTTGGCATACCAAGCTCCTGAGTAAGTATGCGGCTAAAATGGGGTACCAATTCCAACAAGTCGGCTTTTCGCTCACGCAGGGGGGAAACCTCGATTCTTAGCACATTGAGCCGGTAAAACAGATCACTACGGAAGTTCCCTTTCGCGACTTCATCTTGCAGATTACGGTTGGTCGCAGCAACGACACGTACATCGACACTGATCTCTTTTTCAGACCCTACCGGACGAATCGTGCGCTGTTCTAACACCCGCAACAATGCCGACTGCATCGTTAACGGCATTTCACCAATTTCATCAAGAAATAGCGTCCCGCCATTGGCCACGCGAAAAAGACCTTCACGAGATTTTTTTGCACCGGTAAACGCACCAGATGTATGACCAAATAACTCACTTTCCAGTAACTCAGGCGCAATCGCCCCACAATTAAGTGGAACAAAAGGACCACTGCGACCACTCGCTTGATGAATGCCACGAGCAACCAGTTCTTTGCCAACACCGGACTCCCCTTCAACCAAAACGGAGGCCCGTGATGGTGCAAACTGGGTAATCAGTTGCTTTAATTGGCGGGTTTTCTCTGAACCACCAATGATTTCCGATGTATGGTGACGCTGATAATCGCGTTTCATTGCGTATTGCATCCGTTCATTGAGGCGGCGATCCATACAACGCTTCACGGCCTGTAGCATCTGTTGCAAATTGAACGGCTTTAAAATGAAATCCGATGCGCCTAATTGCAGTGCCCGGATGGCGGTCTCAAGATCGGCATAACCGGTCATAAATATAACATCAGCCCGCTTACCTTCATCGGTAAACGCTTCTTCCCATTCGATGCCCGAGCGCCCCGGCAAGTTGATATCCAGTAAGATCAAGTCGTAATGACCGGCATTTCGTAATGCTTCCGCCTCCTCGATACTGCCAGCGGTATCAACATGAGAAAACAGTTTACCGAGTGCTTTCTTTAGTATCGCTTGCATGCCCGGCTCATCGTCAACAACCAATACCGAGAATGCATTATATTGTGGGTTTGTACCAATATGGGTTTGAGTAGACATAATTACCCCAGTTTGTGCCGGATGGGACAGAGTGTACCAAGTTTTGCTTCAATCACCCTACAAAATGTGCGACATTTTGTACCAACCTGCACTTCCATGCAAATAAGTGTATGATATCCTGCGCTATTTATGCGTGTTGTTCTAATGAAATGTTGGCATCTTGCTTGCAGGAACTTAGCCAGCTAACAAGACCACTTGTAGCATATAACGGATACAACCCCAACTCTGTAACGCTCATAACGGTTGTAGTTACTTCTGCGCATAATGCGATGCCCCCAATTGTAATGGATAAAAAATGAACAAGATCGCGCTAACTCTGATTTCAACGTCAATCACTCTCGTCAGCTATTCAGCATTCTCTGCCCCAAATGGCGAGCACATCCGATTGGCCACCACCACCAGCACTTACCATTCAGGCCTGCTTGACTACCTGTTACCAGAGTTTGAGAAAGATACAGGTTACAAAGTCGATATCATCGCCGCCGGCACTGGCAAAGCACTTAAAATGGGCGAAAACGGTGACGTCGACTTGGTTATGACTCACGCACCTAAAGCCGAAGGTGCTTTTGTTGACAAAGGCTACGGTGTTTTACCGCGCAAACTAATGTACAACGACTTTGTAATTGTTGGCCCTAAAGCAGACCCTGCCGAAATTCAGGATGACAAGAACGTCATTGAAGTATTCAAGGAAATCGCTGATAAAGACGCCACTTTTGTATCGCGTGGCGATGACTCAGGCACGCACAAAAAAGAGATGGGCATCTGGGCTCAAACAAAATTAGAACCAAACTTTGGCGGCTATCGCAGCGTAGGTCAGGGTATGGGACCAACTCTGAACATGGCGTCGGAAATGCAAGGTTACACCATGACTGACCGTGGTACCTGGCTGGCCTATCAGAACAAGTTGGAACTGACGATTCTTTTCCAGGGTGACACCAAATTATTTAATCCATACCAGGTGATCCTGGTAAACCCAGAACGCTACCCGGCAATCAATTACCAAGCAGCTAAGGCATTCAGCGACTGGTTAGTGAATCCGCGTGGTCAGGGGTTGATTAACAGTTTCCGTTTGAATGGCAAACAGCTGTTCGTGGCCAACGCCGAGAGCAACTAATACCGTATGAATTTGACCGACACCACGCTGGAAGCGCTGGGACTGCTGGTAAATTTTGATGCGGATCTTTGGGAGATCGTTGCGGTCTCCTTTAGCGTATCGATTACCGCCGTCTCGCTGGTTGTTGCACCGGCGGTTTTAATCTCGTTTCTGCTGGCCTACGTGAACTTTCGCGGAAAGTGGTTTCTGCTATCGATCATCAATACGCTGCAAGCGGTACCAACAGTGGTAATTGGCCTGCTACTGTACATGTTACTTTCACGCGCGGGCCCCTTGGGAAACTGGCAAATGCTCTTTACTCAAAAAGCAATGATCTTTGGCCAAATGCTGATTTGCTTTCCTGTGCTGGTATCAATGATGCACGGAGCCTTACAATCTAGCGATCGCAGAGCGATAGAAACTGCCATTACGCTCGGTGCTTCCCTACCCCGCATTGCCGCAACCATGATATGGGAGACGCGTTTTCCTTTACTGGCCGCGGTGATCGCCGGTTTCTCACGCATCGTCACCGAGGTCGGATGTTCGATGATGGTAGGGGGAAATATCATGGGGGTCACTCGTAATATTCCAACCGCTATTGCGATGGAAAGCAGCAAAGGTGCATTTGCGCAAGGCGTCGCGCTCGGTATTGTATTATTATCGTTGGCGTTGATGCTCAACTTTTTCTTGTCCAGCATGAGAGGAAAAGGTTACCTGCGTAGTTAACGCAAGGAAGCTTTTTCGTGTCTACCACCATAAGGGCGACTGATGACGATAAAAATAACCGCCAAGCAACTCTCCATGCGCTTTAAAGAGCGTGTACTTTTTCATATCCCCGAAGTCACCATTGGCCCAAATGATGCCATCTACCTCAAAGGTGACAACGGTATAGGCAAAACCACGCTGCTCAAAATACTGGCTGGGCTCATCAAACCTACGGCTGGTCATGTCGTAGCACCAGCAGACAACTGGCTGAAGCGCCGGACGCACCGTAACGGCCGCAATGATGTCATATACCTCCATCAGTCGCCTTATCTGTTTGACGGCACGGTGTTTGATAATGTGGCCTATGGGGTAAAGTTTCAGCGGCAAGCCGCTCTGGATAAACGGGCTCTGGTTATCAACGCTCTGAGAATGGTCGGTTTAGAGACCCTGGCAGATGAACATATTTCGGTATTATCCGGCGGAGAAAAGCAGCGGGTTGCCATGGCTCGCGCCTGGATCTTAACCCCGTCTATTCTATTGATGGATGAGCCCAGCTCATCATTGGATCAAGAATCGTTAGAACGCTTGGTGCTAATGGCGCAAGACTTGCTCGAACGAGGTTCCAGTATCGTGGTGACCAGCCATCAGACCAACGCTCTGACGGATTTATGTAAAAAACAGTGGTGGATTAAAGACAAGACTTTGATAGAGTCTCCACTACTGTATGTAGTATCAAAACAAACACCCAAAGAGAATGTATATGCTTCAACCAACACAAACTAGTTGGGTTATTTTAGCTGGCGGCCAGGCAAGCCGCATGGGGGGAAAAGACAAAGGTCTGATTGAGCTCAATCACAAACCCCTTATTCAATATGTTATTGAGCGCTTGTCTCCGCAAACCTCTCACATATTAATCAACGCAAACCGAAATCAAGACGCCTACCGCAAGTTTGGTGTGGTGTTTAGCGATCAGTTTAAAGATTACCCCGGCCCAATGGGGGGGATCCACGCAGGCCTGACCAACGCCGAAACCGACTGGGTAGGTTTTGTGCCTTGTGATAGTCCACTCATTAATACCGACTTAGTAGCGCGCTTCTGTCAGGCGGTCAAAAGCGATACTGACATCCTGGTTGCTCACGATGGTGAGTATCAGCAACCGGTATTCACTCTTTATCACAAACGCGTCTTACCAAAGCTGACTGCATTTTTGCAGCGTGGTGACCGAAAAATCATATTGCTCTATAAAGAATGCAACACCAGTTATGTTGACTTTAGCGATTCACCAAACTGTTTTGTTAACTTAAACACTCCGGAAGAACTGGCGCAATTTGGACAACTTGAATCATGAAACATACGCTAAACATCCCCATTCTTGGTTTTGCTGCTTATTCTGGTACCGGTAAAACCACTTTACTCGAAGCTTTGCTCCCCAAACTGACCCAGGCCGGCTTGCGCATTGGTATGCTTAAACACGCACACCATAACTTCGATGTTGATCAACCAGGAAAAGACAGCCACCGCCTGCGTAAGGCCGGCGCATCACAAATGCTGATTTCGTCGCGTAACCGTCACGCATTAATGACCGAAACGCCTGAAGCAGAATCGGAATTTGATTACCTACTGACTCGCTTTGACCAGGACAAACTCGACGTCATTCTGGTTGAAGGCTGCAAAAACATCGCCTTCCCCAAGATTGAGCTTCACCGAGAGGAAGTCGGCAAACCCTGGCTCTATCCTCACGATGAAAATATCATCGCGATTGCATCAGACAACCGCGAGTTAGACTCAAAACTGCCGCAAATGGACATCAACGATCTGGACGCGATAGCCCGGTTCGTTCTTGAGTATGTCAACACCGCGAAGCAGCCAAAAGCCGAAGAAAAAGCCACCGCCTGTTGCGACACCCTTTCCCCGGCCTTTCTGTCTGTCACCCAAGGTCAGGAAAAAATTCTGTCGCTGGTTGAAACGGTGAGCGAAACCGAATCATGCAAAATAGAAACCGCTTATGGCCGGGTGCTCTCCGTGCCGGTAGTCTCACCGGTAAATGTGCCGCAATATACCAACTCCGCAATGGACGGTTACGCGGTTCGTAGTGATGATCTCGAGCGCGATAGTTACCAGGTTGTCGCCGAAGTGCTCGCCGGTCACGCATACCAGCAGCCACTCGAACTTGGGCAGGCAGTGAAGATCATGACCGGGGCGCCTACCCCAACAAACGCCGACACAGTGGTGATGCGCGAGCAGGCAACACCGAATGGTGACGCGGTCACTTTTGCTGGCGTAAACATCAAAGCCGGGCAGAACGTTCGCCAGGCAGGCGAAGATCTGGAGATGGGTAGCGATGTATTCCCGGCTGGTACTCGCCTCGCTTCACCAGAAATGGGGATGATTGCCTCTCTTGGTTTTGCCGATACGAACGTCTATCGCAAACTGAAAGTTGCGGTGTTCTCTACCGGTGATGAAGTACAGGCACCCGGTACCGAGCAAAAAGCCAACTCAATCTACGATTCAAACCGTTTTGCCATCATGGGTATGCTTGAAAAGCTGGGCTGCGAAATTTTGGATTTCGGCATTCTGGAAGATAACGAGCAGCTCATGATCGAAGCACTAGAGAAAGCGTCACAGCAGGCAGACGTAGTAATGACGTCTGGTGGTGTCTCGGTAGGTGACGCTGATTACATCAAACTGGCATTGGATAAGCTGGGCCAAATTGATTTCTGGCGTATCAATATGCGACCAGGCCGCCCACTGGCATTTGGCCAGATCAATAACAAGCCCTTCTTCGGCCTGCCTGGCAATCCTGTCGCCGTGATGGTGTCGTTCATCAATTTCGTTGAGCCCGCGCTACGCAAAATGCAAGGCGAACAAGGCTGGCAGCCACTGAAAGTGAATGCTGTTGCGACCGAGAGTCTGCGCTCTCGACAAGGACGCACGGAGTTCAGTCGTGGTATTTACGAGCTTGATCAATCTGGCCGTTTGACGGTACGCACCACCGGAAAACAAGGCTCCGGTATTTTGCGCTCCATGAGTGAGGCGAACTGCCTTATTGAGATATCACCGGCTGTCGATACAGTAAAAGTCGGAGAAAGCGTGACAATCATCCCACTTCAAGGCAGAATCTAGGCCAAATCAGACTTCAAAGGTCAGCGAGTCTGACCTTTTTGTTTACTACCGAAAACCTATTCAGAGAAACAGCTATGGCTCGTACCATTCTTTACACCTACAAGAACGAAGATAAACAACTGACGTTCTCTTACCAGCAACACCGTAATATACATGAAGCGGTAGCCGAAGCGGAAGGTATCGATATTTCTGACTACCTGAAGATGGAACAGCAAATCGAAGCAGTTTCTGATACTAAAGCGATGCGCAACTACCGTGACAACCACTTCAGAAAACTCGGTTTCACTAAAATCACCCTGGCGCAAAAAGAGAACCTGGGCGTCGGTAAAAAGAACAAGTAAGCCATGATGAATAAAAAACTCGCGACTTAAACGCGAGTTTTTTTATTCTTGACTGCCCGTTAACGGCTTAAAGTTGCGGCTTTGCCATCACAAATTGACTAGTGCCGGCAATTGGCGCATACCACTCACTGCCCCGCACGTAGAAACTCGCCCCATTCACCGCCACAGCCGGCCTCGGCAATCGATCAACTATCTTCCCTACAGTGTCGGGATTACTGAACGCTGGCATGCCTTGTACAGCAATTTTAACCAGTAAGTATGATCAGATACTTATGTAGATTGGTACAAACCATACGCAAACAAAAAGCCCTGTTGATAGACAACAGGGCTTTAAAGCTTTTATCGACGCTTGATCCAGCGTCAGACACTCTAGTTACTTAATATTCAGGAATGCCGCACCACGTACACCACCAGAATCACCATGTTTGGCTTTGATGATTTTCGGACACTTCGCCACAGACAATAGGTACTTAGGAATACGTTTTGGCATTTCTTCGTAAATCAACTCGAAGTTTGACAGGCCACCACCCAGTACAACCACATGCGGATCGGTTGCGGTAAACAGGTTGGCAAAACAGATGGCCAACAGCTCCATAAAGCGTTCAACGTGTTCAACCGCTTTAGCTTCACCTTCTGCGTGAGCTTTGATGATGTCGATCGCTTTTTTCTCTTCACCATAGTAATGCGCGTACAGTAGTTCAAAACCACGACCAGACAGGTAGCTGTCCAGACAGCCTTTCTTGTCACAGCCGCAGCCTAACAGAGGCGCATTCTCACCCAGATGGAACCAGGCATCGATAGGAAGACGAGTATGGCCAACCTCACCCGCTACGTTGTTACGGCCAGAAAATACTTTACCTTCGTAGATAAAACCGCCACCAAAGCCAGTACCAAGGATCAAACCAAGTACCGATGGTTGGTCTTGCAACTCTTCATCCCAAGCTTCAGATAACGCAAAACAGTTAGCATCGTTTTCGATTTTCACTGAACGACCAATCTTGGCTTCAAGATCGGCGCGTAACGGTTTACCTTTCGCCGCAGGTACGTTAACTGTCAGTACCGTTGCATCATCTGCATCTTCCATTCCCGGAAGACCAAGACCAATAGTACCCTCACAACCAAACTCAGCATCGTATTTGCTTACCAGACCAGCGATGGTTTCCAACAATAATTCATAGTTATCTGTCGGGGTTGGTACACGTTCTGTCGCCACACGCTCAAGTTTCTCGTTAAACGCACCAAACTCGATTTTAGTGCCACCGACGTCAAAGCCGTAATACATGCAATTCTCTCCTAAAAAGCACAAAAGACTCAAAACTCACAGAGTCAAAATAAAATAATCTTCGAGCATTATCCATATCTGTACGCCTGCAAACCGTGACCGAATGCAGATTTATTTTCTTGTTGATGCTAACTGAACAACAAGCCATCAACAAAAGTGCGTTGTTTAGAGTCAGCTCTCGCTTTTTAACCACTCCCTGAAACAATTCAGATGTGGTTTCGCTAAATCGACCTTGCCGCGACTTTTGGTCAACATATAGCTTTCACGGAAGGCTTCAAACCAAAGCTGCAAACATTGCGCAGCTTTCTCTTCTCCTGCTTGTCTGAGTACCAGTGACGCAACCTCGACAGTCGACAAATGCTTTTCGTTGTCTGAACGGCGCATGATGTACTCAGAAATAACCTCAGGCTCAACAGACAGTACCGGAATGTCCTGCAAAAATTCAGAGCGACGAAAAATTTTCCGCGCTTCACGCCAACTGCCATCAATAAAGATCAGTAACCATTTCTGCTTTCCGCTGCTGTGCGCGGCCAAGTTGGCGGGATCCAAACCATCAAGCAGACGTTGTGGCTGGTCGACATAGTCCGCAGGAAATACAATCACCGGTTGGTATAGATCGCTTTTTAAAATCGCGAGCATCTCTTCACTCGGCTGGGTGCGGTTCCATTGATAGACATAAGTCTCTTTCACCGTATCAGCGATCAGACGACCGGTGTTACTTGGTTTAAATACTTCATTATCAGAGACGATCAACATACACGCCAACTGAGTACTGATGTCGGGTTGGAACTCACAGATACAGTGTTGCACGGAAACCTGGCAATACTGACAACGGGCCACTTTGCAACCGCGGGCGTTAAAAGGCTTCGTTGAGATTGATTGTCGGTACTGGTATAAACGGTGGAAAGCGTGAATTCTCATGGATACAAAATGCCAAACAAAAAGTAGAGCGCGATTTTACTTGCATCCCCCTCCACGCTCAAGACACAAGAGATAGCGGACAAAACTGGCACTTTCCGCTGTAATAATGCCGCCGGCCGGTTGATTGCGATTTACCCCGGTAAAACAAATGAAAAGGAGCCTCCTGTGACAGAAACCACATTGAATGATCCGTCTTGGCTCAGGCTTACCTGCTTTATCACTGTGTTGCTATTGTGTACCGTGTGGGAGAACAAACTACCCAGAAGAAAACTCACGGTGTCACGCAGGTTTCGTTGGGTTAATAACCTTACGCTTGTCGCGTTAAACAGTGTAGTGATCGCCATAATGATGCCGATTGCCGCATTTCAGGCCGCCATTATCGCTGAGGAAAACCAGTGGGGGTTATTCAACCTTATTCCTGTGCCCGTCTGGCTGAATGTGTTAATAGCGGTGGTACTGCTGGACTTGATTATTTACGCGCAACATTGGGGCTTCCATCGCGTTAAGCCGCTGTGGAAATTGCACCGCATGCATCATGCGGATCTCGACATTGACGTAACCACAGGTACGCGCTTTCATCCGATTGAAATTCTGCTATCAATGATGATCAAAATGGCTGCAGTTGTTGGGCTTGGCATTACACCTCTGGCCATCGTGGTCTTCGAAATCGACCTCAATGCCAGTGCGATGTTCAATCACAGCAATGCCAGGCTGGCACTTTCTGCCGACACCTGGCTGCGTAAGCTTATCGTCACCCCGGACATGCACCGCGTCCACCACTCCGTCATCCCCAAAGAGACTCACTCCAATTTTGGGTTTTTCCTGTCGGTCTGGGATCGCCTGTTTGGTACATACCGGGCACAACCAGCCCTCGGGCACGATAAAATGGAAATTGGCATCCCGGAAATCCGTAATCCGGAAGAGCAGCGGTTAGATCGACTGCTAACTCAACCGTTTCGTTACAAATCGACGGATAGCCAACACTGATCCACCTGCTATCGTTCAGCTATTTTCACTACCGGTCACAGAGACTGCCCGGCCAATATCATTTTGCCGGGCATCCGCGCTCGCGTTTCCTTTAATGCCTGGGCAGAAATCTGCACGTTGGCAAACCAAAAAGGCTTGTGTGCCTCGACAAACGCATTGCTGCGACTCAAACCATCAAAAATTGAATAAGCTTTGGCCTGAGCTAATGCTGCACCATACGAGCTGCGTTCCAGCACCGGAACCTTGTCTAAATCTTCCAGAACCGCGTCTTTGATATACATTGCGTTACTTGGCCAGTCCATCGAATCGAGAATGCGCCGGGTGACGATACCTTCCATCTGATAAATGACTTTAGGTAAAAAGGCTGGGTTCGCCACCACATCCGCACAAGCATAGTATTCTTCTTTACGATCATGATTGCGATAGTTCAGCATCACTTCGATCAGTGCATCTTCAAACGTCAGGGTAAAGTGGTTGGCAATGACAAACTGCCCCAAACAACGCAACACGCCAATCAAGACTCCCGCATCGGGGTTTCTGATATCAGCATCTTGCAAACGCATACGGGTGACATTAGATGTGACAATAAGATGCTGCCACATTTTCGGCACAATGAACTTGGTGTTGTGATCGCCCCACTTCAGCATGGGTCTTGCCATTAAGACCGGAAATAACATGCGGCAGTTCTCAATACCAAGCAAACCAATTGCGACCTTGGCATCTTGTACATTTTTAGTTTGACGACCTAAACGCTCACAAAACTTAGGGTTGGAGACTAAGTCGACAATTGTCGCACTTAAACGATGACTGAGCGTGGTTAATGTCGACAGTTTGGTAAAACTCAGTGACGGAGAGTAAGCAATCGAAGAGAAATGGGCAAAATCTGCCACTTCACCACAAAGCTTCTCCATCGGCATTTGATTTAACTTCTGGATCAGCATTTGCTCGGCCACACGAGTGACGTCGGCAACGACACTTTTCAGCGTTTTCTGACGATTTTCTACACGCTGATTTCGCTCTTTGACGCGCGCTTGCTCACACATGAGCAAAATACGCTGATTACGGGTAATACGTTCATCTTCATTAAAGATCACATCATCGCAATAACGGCCCTGTAGACTAAGCAGATTATCCACTTGTGACTGCTCTAACAGGTACTTTCTGTTAACAAGCCATTTTGCGTGCCGCAGTTCGACTTCATTGGCAATTTTGAGTGCAGTGTCTATTGCTTCTTGGGTGTATGTCTTGTTGGTGAGCAACAAACCGGTTCCTTTGAGGTTGTATTGATTCCTGACCAGCGATTCTAAACGATAAGTCAGCAGCGAGTAAGCCCTTTGTGATATTGATTCAGCAAATACCTACCTTTCATTAAGTCTTTCATCAAAAAAAACATCAATATCATCAGGGAGTAACACGCCTCATCGCGAGATTAATTTCAACACGACCCAGAGTATCAAAATGACAAATCCGCCTTAATTGCGGGACAGGATCGGTTCGAAAATTGACTTTCATATTGAGAAATATCAATTATGTTATTCTATGTGACTGTTTTTTAACCAGTAATTAATTGGCACGTAGCATGCTGTCTCTGAACTAACACAGGTACTGACATGAGACAAAAGCATGAAACACAGAACAGAAAAAAACAAAATCCATTGTGTGCACATCGTGCAGCATCTCGCACCCGGAGGATTGGAAACCCTGGTCATGGAGATGCTGAAGTTCTCGCCCGAGCCAGGCTCCGTTCTGGTGGTTAGTCTGGAGGGGCAGAAAACGATAGCGTTGCGTCACTGGGGAAGGCTGGCCGAGTTTGAATCGCAACTTTTGTTTATGAACAAGTCCGGCGGAGTAAGCATCCGTCACATTACACAACTGACACGTTTACTTAAGCAACTACGCCCGGAGGTGGTGCATACCCACCATCTCGGACCGCTGTTTTACGGCGGTCTTGCCGCGCGTCTCGCCGGCGTGCCTAATCTCGTCCATACTGAGCATGATGCGTGGCATTTAAACAATGCCAAATCCTTTCACCTGCAATCTTTGCTGTTCAAGATCACTCAACCCAAAGTGGTCGCTGATGCCAGAAAAGTTGCCCGGCAGTTACAAATCAAGTTCCCGTTCGTGGACGTCAACACCATTCACAACGGGGTCGACTGCCAACGCTTTGTTGCAGGAGATCGCATCGATGCCCGGCATAATTTCAACCTGCCCCCCTCTGCGAAAATCATCGGGACAGCCGGTCGCCTTGAGACGGTCAAAGGCCATGAAATACTCATTCAGGCGCTGTCTCGCCTGCATGAAGACACCCATTTAGCTATAGCAGGCTCAGGCAGCCAGAAAGCAGCCCTGACCTCGCTGGTTGATAGGCTTGGCCTCAACGACCGGGTCTCTTTTCTCGGGTTAGTCAGCAACATGCCACTTTTTTATCAGGCCCTGGATGTATTCTGCTTACCATCCAGAAATGAAGGGTTTCCTCTCTCAACACTGGAGGCACAGGCATGTGATATTCCTTGTGTCGCCAGTGATGTCGGAGCGGTAAAAGAGACGCTCTGCCCGTTGTCTGGCGAAGCAGTCTTACCCAATCAAGTTGAGATACTCGCGCTGGCATTAAGTAAGCAACTGCAACGCCAGCCCCCTTCACCCAGAGATTTTGTTACCCGACATTTTGATATCCGCAAAATGGTTGCACGCTACTGTCAACTGGCCACGGAGGCATACCATGCTTGAATTGATCCTACTGAATACATTTTGTCTGTCGATCTTGCTGATTATCTACCACCATCTTGGTTATCCGCTGCTATTACGAAAAGTTTGTAGTAATAAACAGCCACAAAAGATGCGTATAAAAACCGCAGAGCGTTGCTACCAGCACAGTGAACTCGATGACACCCTGCCGAGCATCACCATTATTGTGCCCGCATACAACGAGCAACAATGGATAGCAGAAAAGATCCGTAATATGGCCTGCTTAGATTATCCCAGGGACAAGCTCAAAGTTATCATTGCCTGCGATGGTTGCACCGATGACACCACACAACTTGCCCAGCAAACCATTCAAGAAGCGATCTGCGCCGAAACCCTGTTTATTGTTCACAACCACCCAACCAACCGGGGTAAAGTCGCGGTAATAAATGAAGAAATTGCTCAGTCAACGTCTGACATCATTGCGCTCAGCGATGCTTCTGCACTGTTATCGTATGATTCTTTGTTACTGGCCGCACACCATTTTCAAGATGCAAACGTTGGTGTGGTTAACGCAACCTACCAAATCCTCTCTTCAGACAATCTGGGGGAAACTACCTACTGGAAATACCAGTCACAGCTGAAGTACGGCGAGTCGATAATTGGCTCCGCCATCGGCGCACATGGCGCCTTTTACACCTTTAGGACTCAGCTGTTTTCCCCGTTAGAACCCGGCATCATTAACGATGACTTCATTTTGCCAATGCGCATCGTGTTAAAAGGTTATCACGCGGTCTATGAACCCAGAATGCTGGCGTTGGAACTGGAAGCATCAAACGATGCGACAGACTTCAAACGTCGCCTGAGAATATCAGCTGGCAACATGCAGCAGTTGATTAAATTGAGAACCTTATTACGCCCCCGCTACCGAGGCACTGCATTTACATTTGTCTCCGGTAAGGTATTGCGTTTGGCAACGCCCTATTTAATGCTTGCCTGTTTGATTAGCTCACTGTCACTCAGTCACAACACTGTGTTTGCCATTTTGTCCGGCGGTCAAGTTGCCCTGTATCTGATCGCAGTATTGAGCCTGGTTGTTCCATCACTCAACACTATTCGGGTGTTCAAAATCATCAGTTATGTGCTGCTTGGCCATGCCGCTAATCTGACGGGAGGCATGCGTTATTTACTTGGCCTTGAAAACAAACCCTGGACCCGACTTAATCAATAAGGAAATTATCATGAAAACCCCACATTATGATGGCAACGTATATCTGGCCAAACGCACTTTTGACTTAATTGTCTCGCTATGTATCTTGCTGATCTGCTTACCTTTGTTTCCCCTGATCGCACTGGCTATCGTTGCCAATTCAAAAGGTCCGGTGATCTATCGTCAGTTAAGAGTAGGCAAAGCAACTCCGGAACAGATGACCCTGTTTGAGATCATGAAATTCCGTACTATGTATGTTGATGCAGAACAAGCCTCGGGGGCGGTTTGGGCGACAAAAAATGATCCTCGCATTACCGTCGTCGGCCGATTTCTGCGTAAAACCCGCCTGGACGAATTACCACAACTGTTCAACGTATTGAAAGGTGAAATGTCATTGATCGGCCCCCGCCCGGAGCGTCCAGCATTTTATCAAAAGCTGGAAAGTGAAATTCCCTATTTTGTCGAGCGAACCTATGGAGTTTTACCGGGCATTACCGGGCTCGCCCAGGTAAATCAGGGTTATGACGCATGCATTGAAGACGTAAGAAGCAAAGTTGGCTTTGACCACAGCTACGCGTTGAGTTTACGCTCTTTTGCATCTTGGATTACAACTGACCTTTGGATCATGAGCAAAACCCTGGTGGTCATGATCGATGGCCGCGGTCAGTAACGGCGCCTGATATGCTGGTTACTCTTGCCACAAGCGGCGCATCTTATTGATGGTCGCTGGTGGCACGCCATGCAGGCTCTCATATTCTCCACGACAAACCAACACCTCTACCGCAATATGATGTTCGCGGCAATAATCAAGATACCTGTCCATTTCCCAGCGCTGGACAAACGTATTGCTCACCACAACCGGCACACCTTGTTCAAGCCAGTATTTCGTTTGCTGGAAGCACCACTCATGTGCCTCAGTTAATTTCGCGGGGTCAAAGACGTATTCACCCTGGTCGTTTTCAAAATACATGTCGGCTTCAAAGTGCCTTGCCTGTAAAGCTCGAGACAATTGTTTAGCTTTGGTGGTTTTACCCGATCCCGGTAAACCGCGGATCAGTACTAATTTAGGACTCGACATACGCCTGATCATATCGTTAAAAGCCCTTCACTTTACCTGCTTAACAAAAAAATAAAAGCATCGCGTAAGCTATGCACCCACTCACCCGCTACACCTAACAATGGCAGTAGCCAATCTCCCCGTATAAAACTGCTAACTGAACTACAAATATATTAAAAACACACAACTTTTTCTTTGTCGTCCGTAACTCTCGACCCAATTAAACTACACTTTGCATATCTACCTAATGAATATGGGATTTTAAAGGTGAAGCGACTTATTTGGCATGACTGGTCGGTAAGGTACAAGCTGTTTAGCTTAGTTTGCACCCCCATCCTACTGCTGCTGTTCCTTGCAGGGCAGCAAGTTGCAACCTTGTCAAATCAAGCCAGCGATGTCGAAAAAGCCAAGTTATATTCACAGTATTTAGACACGGCATCACTGCTCTACGAACTGCCTTATACAGCTGACTCGGCAAACGCAACACGCCGTATCCTGATTGACAGCCAAAATCTAAAAGCCGATGCACAGTATATTTTTTCAGACCAGACACCAGAAATACTGGCTTTACTCGACAGCTTTGAGGAGGCCAGTCTTGCGTTACTCCAACTAACCGATCCGGAAGAGAAGCGCGACCTGGCAGAATGGAACAGCGACATTTACTCAAAAATTTTGCTCGCGATGGAAAAGGTGCCTTTTGAACACACAACAGTTGAAATAAAAAACCATTTGTCTGCTCTTATCCAAATGGAGTGGTTAATGTTTTGGTCAAACGAAGAGTATCGTTTGAGCAAAGTTCTAATTGAAGAAAATAAACAGCAGACCAGCGAAGAGCACGCTGAAATCATTAGCGAGATTTCAGCACTGATCAGCCGTCAGGAGCTTTTTCTCCAGCGCTTTGTTACGCTCACGGCGAACCAGAATCAGGTTGGGCTGTTTATCGAATCCTTTAGCGATGAAGTCTTCGCGCTCAGTCAGGACTTTCGTTCATTATTGCTCAATCATTCTGCACAACGTGAAAATTCATCTTCTGAACTTAAAGCTGGCTTACAGACCCTGAATGAACGCTTGCAACGGTTAAAGGCGGTCGACGCCGAAATCGAAAAGCAGCTAGAAGCTGATATTGCAAATGCTATTTCCGTTGCTAAACAGCAACAACTGCTGTTTATTTCGATCGTTACCATAACTACGTTCGGATTGATCAGCTTAGCATTAGCTTTAGCCAGAAAAGTTACCAATAATTTGAATTTGGTTCTTAACTATCTGAAGTATGACGATATTACGCAAGCGCCATCTTTGGCAACACTAATACGTGGTCACGACGAACTGAGTCAGTTTGCCAGAGAGGTGAAAGACCTGAGCGAAGAGCGTGCGCAAGCCAAACTAAACCTTACTTTAGCAAAAGAGGATGCTGAAAAAGCCAAAGATCAGGCGATCAGGGCAAGTAAAGCGAAGAGTAGCTTTTTGGCCAATATGTCTCATGAAATCCGCACCCCTTTAAACGGGGTCATCGGCATTTCAGAAATTCTGGCCGATACTTCATTATCAGCCACTCAACGCGATTATGTTGATACGATAGAAACATCCTCTCAACTACTGTTGAGCCTGATAAATGACATTTTGGATTTCTCTAAAATTGAGTCCGGCATGCTTCATATCAGCCCGCACTCGACCAATATTCGTGAATCACTTTACGACATCGCATCGGTCGTTTCCCCACGAGCAAAAGAAAAACGTATCGACTTGGCGGTTTCCATCAATCATGAAACCCCATATCGCTTACTTCTCGACGATCACCGCATTCGCCAGGTCATCATGAATTTCATGTCAAATGCGATCAAGTTCACCAATAGCGGCAGCGTTCACCTGGCCGTCAGCACCAGACTCATTTCAGACCAGCAGGCCACGGTTGAGTTTTCCGTATCAGATTCCGGGATTGGTATTGATGCTGAGCAACAAAAGTATATTTTTGAACCTTTTACACAAGAAGACAGTTCTACTACCCGCCAGTTTGGTGGTACAGGGTTAGGGCTTGCGATCAGTAACCAGTTAATAGAACTCATGGGCGGAAAAATTGAGCTGGAATCAGAAAAAAACTGCGGCAGTCGATTCTCTTTCACACTGACTTGCCCAATACAACAATTGAATTACAACGCCATAGAGTTCACTCACGGCATGCAGATTTGGCTGGTCTGCGATAACCGTACAATGGCTGAGCAAATTTCCAATGAACTGGATTTTTATCACATCCCAATAAATAAAACTTATCACAACCTTGAAGCCATACCGCGCGAGGTCATTGTTGGTCAACCAGTTGTCGTGATTTATATGGAGAGCAAACCTGATACTGCAGCGCAGCACCATTCTCTACTGAAACAGTTGACTGCAAAACATATCCATTTTTGCCTGATTAAGCATCTGCACAGCGTCCAGTTCGATTTTGGTCACAACGTAACTGCGGTGGTTACCCAGCCCCTACTCGGTCAACGGTTACTCAAAGCAATCAATAAATGCACTGATAGCTTCAATCTTAACGAGCAAGTCGTCCCCCTCAACGTTGCAGTAAATAACCAGCCGAGACTGTTAATTGTGGAAGACAACACCATCAATCAAAAGATTGCAGCCTTACATGTGGCGAAAGCGGGCTATACCTACGACATAGCGGCTAATGGCGCAGAAGCGGTTGATATGTTCAGGACACAACGTTATTCCTTGATCCTAATGGACTGTATGATGCCTGTAATGGATGGTTTTGAGGCGACCCGAAGGATTCGGCAATTAGAAAATGAAGAGAATCGTCCATACCGTACTCCCATCATTGCCCTTACAGCGAGTATCGTCGACGATGATATTACCAAATGCTTTGATTCCGGAATGGATGACTACATACCCAAACCATTTACCGCAAACGTACTGAAGGATAAATTAACCAAGGCCATCGACGTGCTGCCCCACCCCGGTTGCGAAGCATCACCCCATTTTGTTGAACCCCTCCCGGTTGCTACTCCTCTCCATCTGGCCATCAACGATAAACCGAACCACATAGTGACCAGTACCGTGAAAGTGCTTTTGGTTGAAGACAATCTGGTCAACCAAAAAGTCGCCTCGCTTTTACTTGATAAAGCAGGTTACCAATACGAAATCGCGGAAAACGGACAAATAGCCGTTGAAATGTACCAACAGGACCATGATTTTGACATCATTTTGATGGACTGCATGATGCCGGTTAAGGACGGGTTTACTGCAGCCAGAGAGATCAGAGCCTACGAAAAAAGTAACCGTCTGGATAAAACCCCGATCATTGCACTGACAGCGAGCGTGATAGACGATGATATCCAACGTTGTTTTGACTCAGGTATGGATGCTTATGTACCAAAACCCGTGCGAAAAGAAAAACTGTTACATCAAATCAAAAACGTAACTTAAGCTGAGTATAAAACCAATAATGATGTGTTTGCTTAAAATCAGAGTACCATTATTCAAGCTATGGCGCGTACTGTTAGGGGTTATTGTGTATGCGTTTGCAGCTCATGCATTGGCGGCAGAGCAGTACGCCATATTCACTCTCGACTCACATTTTGAATCATTGAGCGTTCACAAAGCCAGAAAGCTATACCGGGGAAAAACCAAGCAATTACAAGGTAGGCGTATAGAGCTTTCTGACTGGCCGGCCGGTTCCGAAGAGCGTTCGGAATTTTATCGTTATCTACTGAACAAAAACCTGGCTCAAATGAACGCTCATTGGGCCAGCTTATCGTTCTCAGGCAAAGCTCGCCCGCCTACCGTAATTAAAATCGCCAACATCGAGGCACTGCTGATATGGATGGGAGAAAAGCCTAACCGTATCGGATATGCCCCGCTCAGCAGCTTGCCTACCAATGCTCAAGTCCTTTATGTGGTCAGTTCGGAGAATTAGTATGAAGAACATTCGCTACCTAACACTGTTATATCTGTTGTCTTTCCCGACGCTGGCTGCCGTAGAGCTTTCTGAACACGTTACTCTGAGTGGATTTGGCTCTACCTCTGTGGCCGTCTCAGATAACGAAACGCCCTTGCTGGTTAACCGGGCGATTAATGATTCAACCTGCTTTGATTGTGACACCACCTTCGGCTTACAACTCGATTACTACCACAATGCCTTTAAAGCCTCGGCTCAGTTGGTCAAGCGACCACAGGATAACTGGTCTGAACCTCAATTAGAGTGGGCATATCTGGCCTATTCACATGAAAATTTCCAGTTTCGTGGCGGGCGGTTAAGAATGCCGCTGTTTCTGGCGTCAGAATATTACTTTGTCGGACACGCCTATCCGTCAGCAAGGCCGGCTGCAGAGGTCTACAACAGCGTTCTGGGCATTACCGCATATAACGGCTTATCGGTAATCTGGAACCATGAACTGAACGACACACAAAGTGTCATAGCAACCCCCTTTTTCGGGCTGCGCAATGAAAGTAATGTCAATTATAACCCTAACACCGAGCTGGACATTACCACCAACAGAATGTGGGGGATAAACGTGGTGTTAAGCGGTGACAATTACCGCTGGAACCTGACTTATATGAACGCTGATTATGATCGGGAAACCATACTGACGAATACAATAATGGATATACCCGGCAGTGAAGCAATGTTTGTTGATAAAATGAAAATCGTAGAGCGTAACCAGAATATTCAACTGGCATCCCTTGGTGTTTCGTATGAACTCGACTCGCTTTCACTCACCGCGGAAGGCCAGGTCAATGACGTAGTAAACGCCTGGTATGTATCAGCCAGTTATAATATCAATAGCTTTACTTCGTACATGATGTATGGCCAGCAACTCAGTGCAGACGAAGCACAAACCGGCAGCAGTTATGGTCTGGGATTGCGCTATGACCTGCTTTACAATGTGTCACTTAATGCGGAGTGGCAATATTTCAAAGCACGTGATGATGAGTATGGTGCCTTCATTTACGTACCGGAAGATAACGACGCCAATCTCTATACCCTGATGATGAGCTTTGTTTTCTGAGCCGGGCTGAAGCCTGTCTTGATGGTGACTTAAAATGACATTGTTTATAGTTGTACTCTCTGTCACGCTTAGTGATCTGAGGTAGTACCCGGCAAGGATGACCTACTGCTACGTGTGGGGATGTTTTTGTTTGCTGCGCCGTTTGAGCGCCCGGAAGAACTTTGACTCCTCATGATGCCAGCAGGCAAAACTGATCGGGAGCCCGATTAATATCAGCAGAACAGCGTCGATTGGCAACATTGACATAATCTCCTGATAAGAATCTAACTTGTCAAAAATAGCAAGACCAATCAGCCTGCCGATGATTAACGCGCAGCTAATCATCAGGAACGACTTAATGATGTAGTGCCACTTTCCTTTCTTGCGCTCTTCCTTCCAGTAGATGTACTTCTGCTCTCTTCTATCCATATTCCCACCCATCGTTATCAACGCTGCAGAAGGAGTTTTACTTACCTTATAAAGATAGCGTGGGCAGGCCCCGTTTGTCAGGTTGTCAGGCCGGTATAAACTTGTTGGCCGATAACAACACAAAATTTTCCCCATGCTCTAGCGCCGCGGTTTCAGCAGCTTTATTCCGCCGGTACTCCAGCGCATGATCACCATAGGTTGAATAAAATCAGAAGCGCTTTACCTGCAAATCCATTCAGCGCTTTCTGAATACCCAAACAGGGCCAATTAAAAGGAATTGTAAATCTTCAAAAAACGAAGGCTTCTTGCCTTCAATTTTGTGACCGATGAACTGCAGCATCCATAACACACCAAACAATACCATCGAGATATACAACACCGGTAAAACCAATATTTCCAGGCACCAAATCAACGCAATACAAGATAAGGTATAACCAAGCATCATCAGGAAAACACTAAGAGAGAGCCGATAATAAAATACCCAGGTAGGGATCACTGCTATCCACACCCAGTTCAGCTGAAAACCAAACAATGGAATCTGTGGGACGGACCATATCAGCCCGACGACAGAAAGATAAATGCCAGGAACGGCAATGGTGTGTATTCTTTGATTTATCGGATTTTGATGACTTTTACTATAATCTTTTAGCCATTCAGATAAAGCGCGCATACTCTGTTCCTTTGCAACTCCGTTAACACTTTTATAGTCGCGGCAAAGCAAAGGTGCGAACTTTTTAACGCCCTAAGACGAACATTATTTACCTTTTTATTTGTACCCCAGTGACTTTCGCTCGCGTTGGGTTAGTTTAGCCACAACAAGATCATAAGAACGCTCGCACAAGTCCCTAATTAAGCCAGCTTCAACATCGCCATCAAAATAAACCGTAATCCAGTGGCGCTTATTAAGGTGGTATCCTGGCACAATATCAACGAATTGAAAGGTTAACACTTCACCATCCTCAGGTTTCGCTTTAACACTGACATACTCCCGGCCATCTTTTTGCGCAATGATAGCAAACATCTTCCCTTTAATTTTGTACACCAACGCCTCTGGACCAAAAGGGAAACCTGGCTCCGCACACATGAAGCTGTCCAGATACTCTGTCAGCTCTTTTGCTATCATCATCTTAAAGCTCCTACTCTCATTTGCATTTTATTTACTCAAACAAAGGTAACCATAATTTCAGCAACTGATTTAATTGTCCTTTCTGTTCATGAGTCAATGGACGCAAAAGCTCATGCTGTAACGAAACATGCTGTAACATTAACTCGTCGATAAGCACCAGACCTTTTGCGGTCAGCTCAACTGCAACACTGCGGCGATCCTCCAGGCTGTGCTTACGAGCGATCAGACCTTTCGCCTCTAGCTTATCCAGCCGATTCGTCATCGCTCCGGAAGTTAGCAACATCGAGGCAATTAATTCTGATGGCAGTAAGCGATAAGGCTCGCCACTACGCCGTAAGGTCGCCAGCACATCAAACTCCCCCATCTTCAAATCATACTCTTTATGCAGTTCCGTTATCTGCGTTTCCAGATGTTTTGCGATACGCAGCAACCGCCCAAGGATGGCCATGGGTTCCGTCTCCAGTTCCGGTTTTTGCTGATACCACTGCTCAACGACTTTATCTATTGCGTCCATTGCTATTACTCTTCACTACATAAGAACTGGGGAAATTAGTTTAACATAAAGATACTTTACAAGTATGCATACATGGCGTACAGTCACGACAAATATCTTAACGTAAAGATACTTGACATGAACATACTGCTTGCCATGATCCCCGCCTTTTTTTGGGGTACTACCTACGCCGCTACGCAGTTCACCTTACCCGATTGGCCACCATTACTATTAGGCGCACTTCGCGCACTACCTGCCGGGTTACTTCTGCTGCTGATCAAACCTTCATTACCAACCAGCCGCGATTGGCAACCACTACTCACATTGGGAATGATTAACATTGCAATCTTCTTTAGCCTGATTTTTGTGATGGCATTGACTTTGCCCTCCGCAATATCAGGAGTCGGGATGATATCAGTACCAGTGTTTGCCATGCTGTACCACTGGATTGTACAAAAAAGGCAACCTAACCTAATTCAGGCACTCAGTGGCAGTGTACTCGTTGCACTGGCCTGGTTACTGTTTGATCCGCGTGCTATTTCACTTGACCCCGTCGGCCTTAGTGCAATGCTAGGGGCAATCTTATGCATTGTCTTTGGTAGCAGTGTGACTAAATCTCTTGGAACACGCATTCACTGGTGGACGGTACTAACATGGCAGTTAATTATCGGTGGCATCATTTTAGCGATCATCGCCGGGGTTCAGGCATGGCTAAGTCCTGAACAATACCGACAGGTCCTCACCAACCTCTCCTTTTCTAACATCTCAGGCTTACTGTGGGTAATTATCCTCAACACAGCGTTTGGCTATGGCATGTATGTTTGGTTGCTACAAAGAATGTCTGTGGTTGACTTTACCTTTGGTGGTGTTGCCAACCCTATCGCAGGAATTGTTTCCGGTATGGTGTTGCTCGGGGAAAGCTTCTCTCTTTATCAGTACTCCCTGATGGCCGGGATGATCTCTATGTCACTGATGCCACAAATCATATCCAGCCTTAAAAACATGCGCCGCAAATACCAGGATGGTTAAGTATGGGTACAGAAAACCCGTAAAAGCAATCCGCTAGCTGTCGAAAACTCGTTAGCCTGGCTGGAAAAAATTGCATAAGAAACAGCAATAACGATGTTATCAGCGGTTTTAGCCCGCAAACAGGCTTATTTTTGGTTCACATCAGTGATAAAACTGTGAATGCTATGACCAAAACAGTATATAGGCTTAAAGAATCTTGAACCCGCGGAAAGGCTTGTAAGATGCACGGGCTCGGATCACGCTTTCTACGTTGGCGGTACGAGGCCCTTCAGCCAACCATTGGGCAAATTCTTCTATCTTATCCGGGTTGCCACACGCCATCACCTCCACATCACCATCATTTAAGTTTTTTGCATACCCGGTCAATCCCAGTTTTAACCCCTGATGTGATGTGTGATACCGGAAGCCGACTCCCTGAACATAACCTTTTACTAAAAACCTCTCACACTTTAGATCCATGCCGATACCTCTCCCTGAAATTGAGTGATATATTATTTTTGTCAATTCACCCCACTAAGGATAGTGGGTTTTTGTATGGTTATAATAATTATGAAAGAGATACCCTTCCGTTGGATCGATAAATATCTTATCCATCTCAAAATTCAAGAAAAATTTTACTTATTGTTCTTGTTGCCGCTCTTTACGTTACTCATCCTCACTCTGGTCATGAGCAGTGCCACCAATGTGTTACTTGACCACATTTATCAACAAGAGCTGGCCGTCACCAAAAGCCTGATTGAAGCTGGCAACCTTTCTCAGGCACAGGTTGCTTCCTTAATTCAATCATCAGGAGCGCTTGCCATTGGCAGCGGGCCGGATTCTGTGCCAGTAATGAACGGGGCGTTCCATTTAGTCGCCTCTAATAGTGAGCATTCCATCTGGACTGCCCTTTCTACCACCCAAATAGGCATCCTTATCGCAGCCGTGGTTTTAATGGCCATGGGCGTATACTACATCATGACCTTTATCGGCGGTGCAATGTTCGCGATGAACCAAGCATTGACGACGCTAGCCAACGGTGATCTCACCGCTCGAATGAACTATTTCCGCGTACGTGATGAGTTTAGTGAAATAGCCATCACCATCGATCGCGTGGCTGAGCGCGAACAGAAGTTGGTGTTGTCTATCCAAGAGTCAGTCGCGTTAATGCAACAAATTGGCTCAGATCTGAACCTGTCGATTGATCACAGTTCAGCCATCTCCAATACCCAACAACAGCACCTCGATTCTCTTGCCAGTGCCACAGAACAAATGGCATCCACCATTCGCGAGGTTGCTAACCTGGCACAAGATTCCAGTAGCCAAACCGAAGATGCACGCAGTGTTACCCAATCAGGTCAAGTCAAAGTTGAGAACACGCTCCACTCCATTTCTCACTTATCGAATGAAATTCAATCTGCATCGCAAGCGGTCGCCGAGCTTGACACCAATGCCGCCCAAATTGACGAAGTGGTGACGACCATCAACAGCATTTCGGAACAGACGAACTTACTGGCACTGAACGCTGCCATCGAAGCGGCTCGTGCCGGCGAGCAAGGCCGTGGCTTTGCGGTCGTCGCGGATGAAGTTCGAGCTCTGGCAGGGCGAACGCAACAAGCCACGGTTGAAATTCAGGCGATGATCTCGGCACTGCAGCAAAACAGCCAGTCACTCACCAAACTGATGCAAACCACGGTACATAACGCCAGTGAAGGCCAAACGCTGATGACAGAAGTGAATCAGGAGATTAGCTCTCTGGCAGACAGAAACCAAACCATCTCTGACAGTAGCATTCAAATCGCCACCGCCGCAGAAGAGCAAGGCGTGGTCGCCGACAACATTGCTGCCAGTGTTGAGGAGATACGTACTCAGGCAAACAACGTCTGTAATATGATCAGTACGACCTCACAAAACATCGACCAGCTCAAACAACAGAGCAATACGATGGAATCACTGTTAACTGGGTTGAAAGCCTAAACGTTCCCAATACTCTGAAGGGCCACGTCTGTGGCCCTTTTTTTGTCCTCGTGATAGAGGAATTTAGCCCGGCTAAACCGTTGCTTCGCGTAGGGATGTTGCTTTTAACCACAACATCTCAGACAATACGCCCCCTCAAAAGTATCAACAAGAGCTAATAAAATGACAGCTGCTATCTATCTGGTAAAAGGTCGTGAGAAATCGGTTAAGCGCAAGCACCCTTGGATCTTCTCTCGAGGCATCAATAAAGTTGAGGGGGAGCCTGCTCAGGGCGAAACCGTTGATGTATTCACTCACGACGGAAAATGGCTAGCTAAAGCGGCATACTCCCCAGCCTCTCAGATCCGCGCACGCATTTGGAGCTTTGAAAAAGAGGAAATCAATAAAGCATTTTTTGTAAAACGCTTACAAAACGCTCAACTGCTGCGTGACGATATCATTGAACGCGACGGACTCACCGGTTACCGATTGGTTGCAGCCGAATCTGATGGCCTGCCAGGTGTGACCATCGATCGTTACCAAAACTTTTTCGTTTGCCAACTGCTGAGTGCTGGCGCCGAATACAACAAACCGGCAATTGTTGATGCTCTGGTGGAGTGTTTTCCTGATTGCAGCATCTATGAACGTTCTGATGTCGCAGTAAGAAAGAAAGAAGGCTTACAAGAAACCACTGGCGTACTACATGGCGAAACTCCGCCTAAATCTGTAGTAATTGAAGAAAATGGCGTCAAGATCAGCGTCGATATTGTCGGTGGACATAAAACGGGTTTCTACCTGGATCAACGCGATAGCCGTCAGCAAGCCATGAAATACGTTAAGGATAAAGAAGTACTCAATTGCTTCTCCTATACCGGCGGCTTTGGCCTTTATGCCCTCAAAGGTGGTGCAAAACGCGTGATCAATGCTGATGTGTCTCAACCTGCACTGGACACGGCCAAGCACAATGCTGAGTTGAATGATTTCGATATTTCCAAAAAACGCGCGGTATTTCTCAATGCCGACGTATTTAAGCTATTGCGCGAGTACCGCGATCAAGGCACCAAATTTGATGTTGTGATCATGGACCCGCCAAAGTTTGCAGAAAGCAAAGCCCAGTTAAATGGTGCCTGCCGAGGTTACAAAGACATCAACATGTTGGCGATGCAGATCCTAAAACCAGGCGGTACGCTACTGACTTACTCCTGTTCAGGTCTGATGGATCAGGTGCTGTTCCAGAAGATCATTGCTGATGCAGCAGTAGATGCAAACCGACAGGTAAAATTTGTCGAGCGCTTTGAACAGGCAGCAGATCACCCAACCGATACCGCATATCCAGAAGGGTTTTACCTGAAAGGTTTTGCCTGTAAAGTGCTGTAAAAAATTTGTCATTCATGCAAAAAAACGGAGCTTTTCGCTCCGTTTTCATTTTTTTACTCTTTCAGTTGTATCAGATTGGCGATTAAACTATCGGTGATTTCCGCAGCAGACGCACCGTCAAAATTCACTTCCAGTATGTCGCTACCAATACTGATCGCAAGCGTCGAACTTCCATCCGTTTCAGTGACAGAAACTGCAATATTATCGACCTGTCCGCGATAATCGCCCGATGCCAAGTCATCCAGTAAAATAGATATGTCGTTTTGACTCACATCATCAAACAGATCAGTAAAATCGAGCCGATCTCCTGAGGAAAAATCCGTCACCCGATCAACCGCTGTCTCCATCTCACTCCATTTAAAGACATCCTCTCCGGCTCCGCCAGTCAAAATATCATTGCCGCCTCCGCCGATGAGGGTATCGTTTCCATCAGTGCCGACCAACAGGTTGTCTTGCTCATCGCCCTGAATGACATTCAGCTCTGGGTCAGCAAGCGTGGTTAACGTTAGTGTCTGTGGAGTAAAGTTTGCCGTTGAAACTGATTCAAAGTTAACATTATTGAACTCAATATCTACCGTTGCCGTGGTATCACTTTCCAATCCGTCAGAGTCAACCGCTTTATAATCAAAAGCATCGCTCACCTGAGAAAAACTGGTAATTTCAGTGCCCACTAACGTAAAGCTTGCTTTATCACTCGCGCTGTTAGTATCTGGCGAGAGCCGAATTTCATCAAAGCTACCGCTATCAAGTTCAACGGTCGCGACTCCTTCGTGATTACTGGTGAAAGTAATATCATCAATAGTCAATAGTTGTGTATCAACCAAGACCCCATCCAAGAATAGGTATGCCGTGATCCATGCAGCACCACTGTTGAAACGGTCATTTAAACTCGCGAAGCTTAGTTTCGCCTTATTGGCTTCTAAGCCTTCATCCAGCTCAATAGCGACATATTCGTGGGTACTGATTTCATCACCCTGACCGGTTTCGCCAGGTGAAACCACAACTAAGCCAATTTGCTGCGCCGCAAAATCAACTTTAATATTCGCGTTAGGGTCAAAGATGATATCACTACCATTGTTGACAACCTCACCGCCGTAGAAGCTCAGGCCATTTACATCCACTGAAGGAGCGACAAAATCTTTAGAGTACTCTTCTAGCAAGTCATTCAAGTCAAAAGTCTGTTCCTCGAAGAAGTCTTCAGTTAAGCGATATTTGACTTCATCACTTTCATAAATGGGGTCGCCTACCTCTAAAATCACTTCCTGATTGTTAGCATCGAGATAATAGAGCTCACCATAAGCTGGCAAGGACTCAATAACGACCTGAATTTCTTTGGTAATATCGGCGTCATCTTCTAAATCAGATACATATTCAGTACCCAACTCGTTTCCGGAAAAATCTACTTGCGCCTCGGGAACAAGCACATCTCCCACATCAACTAAGATACCAAAATCGTTTACCACCGGAGCAGTATTATCGTCATCAAGTATGGTGGCATTAGCAATATTGGAGATTGGATCCGTGATCGTTGTACCCGTTCCTGCTACCTGGATACTGAAAGTTTCCTCGTCTTCATAAAGGGTATCCTGCTTAGTAAAAACGCGCAAATTGACTTCCGTTTGGCCAGGTTCAAAACTGATCACGCCATCTTGAGGAACATCTTGCCACAGGCCTTCACTGTCCTGATACTGATAGCCGTCAAAATCATCCGCTTCTGTATCTCCAGCGATAAACGAAAGAACCGCTGTTACTTCCACTTCTGCGACTTTATCCAGCATCACAGTGAAAGTAGCAACATCGCCTTCATAAACATCCCCACCACCATTGATGGAAACCATTGGCCGATCATCATCCGGCTCTTGCGGGCCTTCCGGATCAACGCTGCCGTCGTCATAAATGGTGGCGGTGCCGGTATCGCTGCCCTGCACCGGACCTAACCCGGTCACGTCGACGCTGAAGCCTTCCGCACCTTCGTACACCTCATCGTCTTCGGTCTGGACCCGCAGCTCAAAGCTCTGCATGCCCGCCGGGACGGTCACAATGCCGTCGCCCGGTACCGCCTGCCAGCCACTGCCGGTGTTGTACCCGAACGCTCCGAGATCCCCCGGCTCGGTGTTGCCGACGTTGAGGGTCAGCTGCACCTGCACGGCATCTTCGCTTTCTGCATCCAGCGAGACAGTAAAGCTCGCCGGCTGGCCTTCGCTGATGTCACCGGCATCACTGATGGTGACGTTTGGCCGATCATCATCCGGCTCTTGCGGACCTTCCGGATCGACGCTGCCGTCATCATAAATGGTCGCGCTGCCGGTATCGCTGCCCTGCACCGGACCTAGCCCGGTCACGTCAACGCTGAAGCCTTCCGCGCCTTCATACACCTCATCGTCTTCGGTCTGGACCCGCACCTCAAAGCTCTGCATGCCCGCCGGGACGGTCACAATGCCGTCCGCCGGTACCGCCTGCCAGCCACTGCCGGTGTTGTATTCAAACGCGCCGAGATCCCCCGGCTCGGTGTCACCGGCGTTAAGGGTCAGCTGCACCTGCACGGCATCTTCGCTTTCCGCATCCAGCGAGACGGTAAAGCCCGCCGGCTGGCCTTCGCTGATGTCACCGGCATCACTGATGGTGACGCTTGGCCGATCATCATCCGGCTCTTGCGGGCCTTCCGGATCGACGCTGCCGTCATCATAAATGGTCGCGGTGCCGGTATCGCTGCCCTGCACCGGACCTAACCCGGTCACGTCGACGCTGAAGCCTTCTGCGCCTTCGTACACCTCATCGTCTTCGGTCTGGACCCGCAGCTCAAAGCTCTGCATGCCCGCCGGGACGGTCACAATGCCGTCGCCCGGTACCGCCTGCCAGCCACTGCCGGTGTTGTATTCAAACGCGCCGAGATCACCCGGCTCGGTGTCCCCGGCATTGAGAGTCAGCTGCACCTGCACGGCATCTTCGCTTTCTGCATCTAACGAGACGGTAAAGCCCGCCGGCTGGCCTTCGCTGATGTCACCGGCATCACTGATGGTGACGCTTGGCCGATCATCATCCGGCTCTTGCGGGCCTTCCGGATCAACGCTGCCGTCGTCATAAATGGTGGCGGTGCCGGTATCGCTGCCCTGCACCGGACCTAACCCGGTCACGTCGACGCTGAAGCCTTCCGCACCTTCGTACACCTCATCGTCTTCGGTCTGGACCCGCAGCTCAAAGCTCTGCATGCCCGCCGGGACGGTCACAATGCCGTCGCCCGGTACCGCCTGCCAGCCACTGCCGGTGTTGTATTCAAACGCGCCGAGATCACCCGGCTCGGTGTCCCCGGCGTTTAGGGTCAGCTGCACCTGCACGGCATCTTCGCTTTCTGCATCTAACGAGACGGTAAAGCCCGCCAGCTGGCCTTCGCTGATGTCACCGGCATCACTGATGGTGACGTTTGGCCGATCATCATCCGGCTCTTGCGGGCCTTCCGGATCGACGCTGCCGTCATCATAAATGGTGGCGCTGCCGGTATCGCTGCCCTGCACCGGACCTAACCCGGTCACGTCGACGCTGAAGCCTTCTGCGCCTTCATACACCTCATCGTCTTCGGTCTGGACCCGCACGTCAAAGCTCTGCATGCCCGCCGGGACGGTCACAATGCCGTCACCCGGTACCGCCTGCCAGCCACTGCCGGTGTTGTATTCAAACGCGCCGAGATCCCCCGGCTCGGTGTCCCCGGCGTTAAGGGTCAGCTGCACCTGCACGGCATCTTCGCTTTCCGCATCCAGCGAGACAGTAAAGCCCGCCGGCTGGCCTTCGCTGATGTCACCGGCATCACTGATGGTGACGCTTGGCCGATCATCATCCGGCTCTTGCGGGCCTTCCGGATCAACGCTGCCGTCGTCATAAATGGTGGCGGTGCCGGTATCGCTGCCCTGTACCGGACCTAACCCGGTCACGTCAACGCTGAAGCCTTCTGCACCTTCGTACACCTCATCGTCTTCGGTCTGGACCCGCACGTCAAAGCTCTGCATGCCCGCCGGGACGGTCACAATGCCGTCGCCCGGTACCGCCTGCCAGCCACTGCCGGTGTTGTACCCGAACGCTCCGAGATCCCCCGGCTCGGTGTCGCCGACGTTGAGGGTCAGCTGCACCTGCACGGCATCTTCGCTTTCTGCATCCAGCGAGACAGTAAAGCTCGCCGGCTGGCCTTCGCTGATGTCACCGGCATCACTGATGGTGACGTTTGGCCGGTCATCATCCGGCTCTTGCGGACCTTCCGGATCGACGCTGCCGTCATCATAAATGGTCGCGCTGCCGGTATCGCTGCCCTGCACCGGACCTAGCCCGGTCACGTCAACGCTGAAGCCTTCCGCGCCTTCATACACCTCATCGTCTTCGGTCTGGACCCGCACGTCAAAGCTCTGCATGCCCGCCGGGACGGTCACAATGCCGACCGCCGGTACCGCCTGCCAGCCACTGCCGGTGTTGTATTCAAACGCGCCGAGATCCCCCGGCTCGGTGTCCCCGGCGTTGAGGGTCAGCTGCACCTGCACGGCATCTTCGCTTTCTGCATCCAGCGAGACAGTAAAGCTCGCCGGCTGGCCTTCGCTGATGTCACCGGCATCACTGATGGTGACGTTTGGCCGGTCATCATCCGGCTCTTGCGGGCCTTCCGGATCGACGCTGCCGTCATCATAAATGGTGGCGGTGCCGGTATCGCTGCCCTGTACTACGCCAAGGCCGGTGACCTCAACACTGAACGATTCCGCGCCTTCATACACCTCATCGTCTTCGGTCTGGACCCGCACGTCAAAGCTCTGCATGCCCGCCGGGACGGTCACAATGCCGTCACCCGGTACCGCCTGCCAGCCACTGCCGGTGTTGTATTCAAACGCGCCGAGATCCCCCGGCTCGGTGTCACCGGCGTTAAGGGTCAGCTGCACCTGCACGGCATCTTCGCTTTCCGCATCCAGCGAGACAGTAAAGCCCGCCGGCTGGCCTTCGCTGATGTCACCGGCATCACTGATGGTGACGCTTGGCCGATCATCATCCGGCTCTTGCGGGCCTTCCGGATCAACGCTGCCGTCGTCATAAATGGTGGCGGTGCCGGTATCGCTGCCCTGTACCGGACCTAACCCGGTCACGTCGACGCTGAAGCCTTCTGCACCTTCGTACACCTCATCGTCTTCGGTCTGGACCCGCACGTCAAAGCTCTGCATGCCCGCCGGGACGGTCACAATGCCGTCCGCCGGTACCGCCAGCCAGCCACTGCCGGTGTTGTATTCAAACGCGCCGAGATCCCCCGGCTCGGTGTCACCGGCGTTGAGGGTCAGCAGCACCTGCACGGCATCTTCGCTTTCTGCATCCAGCGAGACGGTAAAGCCCGCCGGCTGGCCTTCGCTGATACTACCGGCATCACTGATGGTCACGCTCGGCCGGTCATCATCCGGATTATCTCCCGGCCCTTCACCATCATCGCTGATGGTAGCGGTACCTGTCACAACCTCTTGCTGGGTTTCAGTTCTACCATTTAAACTGAATGTTTCATCACCTTCAAATACCTCATCGCTGAGGGTATCCAACACAATACTAAAACCGTCATTTCCCGCCGGCACGGTGAGATTAAAAACGCCATCATCGGGTACATCAAGCTCAAGCGATGTACCATCACTAAAGATTACCGTGACGACACTATTGATGAAATCCACGCCGCTTTCATCACCTTCGCCGCCCACTGCGGTGCCGTCCAGGAGCGAAAGTATAACTTCCGTTTCGTCCTGAGTGGGTTGATCCAGTGTCACATCAAACGTGACCTGCTCACCTTCATTAACAACCGGACTGGAAATGTCCTGCACTATTACATTTGGCAGTTCCGGAGCCTCAATTGTCTGGACGAGTTCTAGCAATGAGAGCGCCTGGGTCACAGAAAGGCCGGTTCCCTCTGTGCCTACCGTTTCAAAGTTGGTACTGGCCAGTAATTCTTCCCCGGTCCTATCTATAGTCCCGGTCGTTAGCGGGCTGGAACCGGCAGCCTCACCAGCAGCAGGAGCAAACTCCTCGCCCAGCAATGTTGGGTCTGCACCTGCAGCGATTGCATCTATCAGTGCGGCTACATCATCAGAAACATCTACCCTGGTACCGTCTGCCGCAACTTGTTCTACCCTCAGATTCGACGTATCTGTTAACTCAGGTATGACTACTTCACCCGGGCTGGGTAGCTGCCCTTGTTCTAGTGTCTTGATATTCCCATCAAGTCCAATAACTACGATATTGCCCATTAAAGAGCTCAAGGTTACGCGATCCATAATTACCTCGTCCCAGTTCAAACTAAACCAAAGTTTGTCGCCCCATCTGTTATGTCTATAGTTTAGTCAAAATCGTCACAGTATCGTTGGATGTTCAGTATTTCCGGCATTGAAAATCCAAAGTAGCAAGATTTAAGCGGTGTGCAGTAGTTGAGCAGGAAGTTAAACGCTATGACGTTAAGATTTCAGGACTTTTTTGTAGCTATTCATCACTTAGCAGAGCAATATTTATCACATGTGCTAAGTTATAAATAGGCCAGTTACTGGATTTATCAAACAAAGCCTAGTTTTAACAATGACTTGAAGCTGTGAAGTATCAATCTCTGTTACTTACGTTATTTTATCTCTGTTTGTGTGATGTCATCTCACAAATGAGATAAAGCAGCAGAAAAACAATTGAATTTTCTAGGAGAATCACCGTGAAATGGAACCGACTTAGTACCGCTTGCTGCTTTAGCTTGTTAGCGTCCATTCCTGTTTTCGGTCAGACTTTGGAGCAGGCTGTAGCGCTCACGCTAAAGTCAAACCCAGACATCAAAAGTGCATTTAATGAGTTCTTAAGTAGTCGCTACATCAACCAATCGGCAACGGGTGCGTATTTGCCTAAGGTCGATCTTGATGCAGGGATTGGTTATGAAGGTATTGATCCTTCTGATGAAATCGGCCGAGGCTCGACCGACTATACCCGAAAAGAGGCCTCAATCACATTAAGCCAGTTAATCTGGGATGGCTCTGCAACCATTAATAACATCGATCGCACTGCCGCTGATGCCGAATCGCTCAGGTATCAACTACTTGCGGATGCATCAGATAAAGCACTAGAAGTGACCAGCGTCTACCTTGAAGCAGTCAAAGCCTACGAGATACTCAAACTGTCTGAAAATAATCTCGCCGTGCACAAAGAGATTTACACTGATATCAAAAAACGGGTCGACTCCGGCATTGGCTCGACCGCCGATCTAACCCAGGTAGAGGCACGCTTAGCCAAGGCACATGGCAACTTAGCCGCAGCACAGAACAACCTGTTTGACACACACACCATGTTTACCCGCTTGGTTGGGCAAACGCCGCAGGGGTTAATCTTTCCGCGTGCCGATGAAAACTATATTCCTTACACCATTGAGGAAGCGACAAACCTGGCAAATGATCAACACCCTGTAATCCAGGTCGCGATTGCAGATGTAGATGCTGCCAAGTTTCAATATAAGCAGTCTCAGGGGGTCAACTACCCGACCATTTCAATTGAAGCCTCTCAAACATGGCGGGACGATGCGGATGGGCTTAAAGGCAGCAGTGATGAAACCCTCGCAATGCTACGGCTGCGTTACAACTTGTATAATGGTGGCAGTGATGCAGCAAATTCCGATAACTTCGCTTACCAGTTAAACAAAGCCAAAGATTTACGTGCAAGCGCCTACCGCAATGTGGAAGAGGGTTTACGTCTTTCATGGAGCGCATTAGACCTTACCTTGCAGCAGAAGGAGTTTCTCGCCGATCATGTCGATTCTGCAGCCGAAACCGTGATTGCTTATGGCAAACAGTACCGGATTGGTAAACGAACTCTGCTAGACCTGCTTAACACCGAAAATGAACTGTTCGAGGCAAGAAAAGACTATTTGGATGCCAAATATGCCGAGCAATACGCCAAATATCGCGTGATGAATGCCACCGGACAACTTCTTGATGCACTCAGAATAGAAGTGCCTCAAGAATGGCTAGACAAAGTGGAGTACTGACATGAAAGTGATAATGACTGTAGTATTTGCTCTTGTTCTTGCCGCATGCAGCTCATCCAGCAGGCACGGGGACGAATATGATTACCTGCCAACGCCGATAGCAGATCAATCCGCCGATCATATGGATGAAGACCGCGACGGGGTCATTAATGCCCGAGATCTCTGCCCGGGTACACCAATTGGTTCGGAGCTGGATAATGATGGCTGTGGTGAATATGTAAAATCGTCTGAAAAAATGCAACTCCGGGTATTATTTGCCAACGATTCAGATGTCATTAAGCCTATATTTGCTCAGCAGATTAAAGAGCTGTCCGAGTTCCTGAAACAATACCCATCCACATCGATCGAACTACAAGGCTTCGCCAGTATCATTGGCGCAGAGGAATACAATTTAGATTTATCCAAACGCCGCGCCGAGAATGTACGTAAAGCACTGCTGTACCATGGTATCGCGCCGGATCGGATCAGAATTGTCGGCTTTGGTGAGACTAAACTGGCGTCACTGGGGACGGATGAGGTTAGCCATGCGCTCAACCGGCGCGTAACCGCTACTGTTGTAGGCTATAAAGGAGAAGCCAAAAAAGAGTGGAGTATTTTCACAACATTACCGAAAAGCTAGAAAGAAAAGGAGCTTCAGCTCCTTTTCTTTTAATCTCTTAGCACTACCATAGACGGTATTCTGCTTTGGTAATCTTGACTTTAGTGTTAACCTAGCCGCGTTAAAATAATGAGAGTTTTGAAATGAGCAAACTTACATCTGATATCGAGGCGAACCTGGAACTGTTCGTAACTGAAACCAAGGAAACCCAGTTGGTTTGGGGTCTTCGCAATGAAGAGGGTTGGTTATCTTGTGATTCAACCGAATACGAAAACAGCGAAGTAATGCCTTTCTGGTCTGCAAAAGAAGACGCAGAAGCCCACAATGTAGAAGAGTGGTCAGACTTCGAAGTTCTTGAAATCCCATTGGATATCTTTGTAGAAGACTGGTTACTGACACTATCTGAAGATGGTGTACTGGTTGGCACTAACTGGAATGCTCAACTTGAAGGCAAAGAAGTCGAACCACAAGACCTGGCAAAACTTTACCTCAGCTAATTACCTTAGGCCTCGGTTTTGATCGAGGCCTGCTGCCCCCATTTAATATTCCCGCTTTTCGTTTAAAAACCGATCTGGCGCAAAAACCTCACGATAGTTCATTGTTATTTAATACTTTTTTACTTTCGTTGCTCTTTTGGGTATGCCATACTGTACTGAATTGCACACTCACTCCCAAGTAGCCTCAAAAATATTTGCTTCAGATAAAACACTGAGTAAGACGACGCATTAATGACCGAAAAAACCAGTCGCTTTCTCTACTTCCAAAAGTTTTAATGGAAAACGAGAAAGCGTGTCCATAACGGCGTTTCATCAGCTCAATTTCGTTATCAAATCACTTGGGTATATTGAAAGACACAAGGTATTGTCCCTATGCGTAAGCTAATTCTGGTTATGCTTATCTGCTTACTTCCTATAAGCCAGGCCGGCGCAAAGAACACACAACAAATGACCAAATGGTATTTGATTTATCAAAAAACGCTGCAAAATGATCTCCAAGCCGCGCTGCAAATGTTACAAGACAAATACAACTTCGCTGCCAGTGACAGTGAGAAATTGTACATTAGCGGGCTAATACACGAATACATGGCAAACCAGCACCAGCCATATTATGGCAGCGGTCAATCAAGCGAGAGCGCTTTCGCCACCAATGAATTTCATTATATTCAAGCTCTGGCGGATAGAAAAAAGGGCAAATACGATAACGCGTTCGAAACCTTCGAAACTCTCCGCCGTCAATTTAAACACAGCGGAGATACCGAAGCAGAAGCCCTAATCACTTACCAACTCTGTTTCACTCTTAATCAGCAAGGTAAGTACCATCAGGCGAACATATATTGTTCTTTATTAGACAATCATATTAATAGCTTACATGCTGAGCCGTTCCCTACTGAGCTCGCTCTGAGAATTATTGCAAATAATTATGACTTAAGGGGTGACTTTAAACAGGCACTGGCCACCTATCAACGAATCTTTGATGAAGTTGACCAACTGAATGACCGAGCCGGTATTTATAATGACGCAGGAAACTTACTCGCGAATATGGGCCAGTATCAGTCAGCAGAGCGATACCTCAAGCAGGCGCTGATGCTTCGTCAACAAAACGGCTCTGAAGTTCAGGTCGCACAAGTGGAGCATAGCTTAGCTTCGCTATACCAAAAAATGGAGAATTATCAGTTAGCGATAGTACACTATCAAAACGCTTTAACCCTTTTGAATACCCAGAGCTTTTTTTATGGCCAGGGATTAGCTTATCTTGGGCTTGGCTCCACATTTGTTAAACTGGGTGATATTAAAGGCGCTATTGCCTTTATCGAAGATGCCCTGGATTTAGGTATCACCCACCAAAATACTCACCTGCAAACGGAAAGCTACCTTGCAGCCAGCGAAGCATATTTGTCCCACGGGGCACTGGAGGCAGCAAATAACTATGCCAAGAAAGCACTTGAACTGGCTCAGCAACATTTGATGCCTGTTTTAGAGGCAAAAGCCCTATATACCTTGGCTTATGTCAATAAGTTTAATAGCAAATATCAAATGGCGATGTACTACTACGAGCAATATTTGCACCTTGAACTTGCCACCCGGGATACCAACAACCTTAAAGCGATGCAATCACTGGATCTGACCAAAAGAAACTATGAGCACGAATTAGCATTAGCTGAAATAAATAACAAAACCACTATTGGGCACATAGAAGCACAAGCTCACTCAGCCCAAAATCGTACTTATTTGCTGATTAGTATCGGCCTGCTCGTGGCTCTTTCCGCAATTTTCGCAATGTACAGGTATACCAAACGCCAAGCGGAACGAGACCCGTTAACAGGTGCTCTGTATCGTTCTGTGATGATTCGTCAGATTCAGCGACAACAAGAGCAGATGTCGTCAAGCCTACGCTGCGTGCTTGTGTTACTCAGCTTAAACAACATTAAAGTAATTAATAAGCAGTACGGGTATACGACGGGAGATCAACTGCTAAAGCAGGTCTGTAAGGTAGTCAAAACACTGCTTTTACCCGGCGACAAACTGGGCCGCCTGGGCAGTAATGAACTGATGGTCGTATTAAACGGGGTAGATGAAACTGAAGTGACACTTCGTGTGGAGCATCTGCACCAAACTATAACGAAACAATGTGTCACCTTAGATAAAGCAATAACACTGAACCTCAGTGCCAGCTTGGCCTTTTTGTCCACATCAAAGGCTCTGACCGACTTTGATGCGCTGTATTCAATCTTAGACCAAGCTTTGTCTCAAAAAAAACAAACTGTTGCCAACATCATGATTGATGCGGGATTTGAGCCTATTGCGCTACCGATTGTTGCTTTTGAATCAACGCACTCATAACCGCGTCTTTATTGCTGAGATAGTCATCCAACCCGGCTTTGCGTAAATCACAAGAAGGACAATCACCACAACCATCACCGATAATGCCGTTATAACAAGTGAGGGTTTTTTCACGCACCAGTTGCAGCGCATCGTATTGATCCGCCAACGCCCACGTCTCAGCTTTATTAAGCCACATTAACGGCGTTTTGATCTCAAGCTCGCGATCCATGCCTTTGACCAGGGCACTGTTCATTGCCTTGACAAATTCATCGCGGCAATCAGGGTAACCACTGAAGTCGGTTTCACAAACACCGGTAATCACCGCTTGTGCACCGATTTGGTATGCATAGATACCTGCTAGAGTAAGAAACAGAATATTCCGCCCTGGCACAAAGGAGTTAGGTAAACCATTTTCCTGTAGTTCATGTGATACCGGAATATCATCACGGGTTAACGAGCTGATCGCCAGTTCGTTCAATAGACCGACATCCATCACTTTATGCGCAGCAACACCCAGATCTTTGGCGAGTTGCTGTGCCACTTCAATCTCGAGTTTATGGCGTTGGCCATAATCAAAAGTAATCGCATGTACTTCATCATACTCTTTAAGAGCCTGGACTAAGCAGGTTGTAGAGTCCTGCCCACCACTGAATACAACAACGGCTTTTTTCATGTTTCTCTCCGAACTTAAGCAATACTCAGATATTTGTGAGTTTGAACTGACAAACGCCAGTTACGTGCGATACACGTCTCGACACAGAGCTGGGTCGCTCGCTCTTTCTGGCTGATAGGCTGCAAGGCTATCACCGTATTATCTGAAATTTTGGCAGTCGCTAATAACTCATCCAGCTGATCAATATCCTTTTGTGTTGCCACCGGATGCTTGATCTCGTTTGCTCTTTCTAACGCACTGGTGAGCACCGGAAGACGACCTTTCATCGCTATTTTAGGTGACACTGTCACCCATGTTTTGTCACTGGCCACCACTTCAGACGTCCCGCTGGTTTCTATCTGACACTGACAGCCGATCGCTTCAAACGCCTCAGTCAATAGCCGTAGATCATAAACACATGGTTCGCCACCAGTGATGACGATGTGTCGGGCGTTAAAACCCTGCTTGCTGTACTGGGCAACAATCTCCTGCTCTGAAACTAAACACCATGTCGGGGAATCTTCAGTTTTAACCAGGATCTCACCAATCTCTCGCTGGTCCTGTGCCTCTGCATCCCAGGTTTGTTTAGTGTCACACCAGGCACACCCAACCGGACATTCCTGAAGGCGAACAAACACCGCGGGAACACCGGTAAACACCCCTTCCCCCTGGATGGTTTCAAACATTTCATTTAGCTTGTACAACGTAGCAATCACTCAACTCATTACAATCCGAGGCGGAGACATTAAAGGAGACCGGTGTTCAGGTCAATTTAATCCAAAAATTAATTGTTAAAATAGCCCATTTTGTAGTTTCATACCCCTTTTATGTTTTTTGTTAGTTTACGTTTCTTAGGTAAGTATCAATGTATAAATTAATCGCCCTGGATATGGACGGCACGCTACTCAATAGCGATAAGATCATTTCGGATGAAAACAAAGCCGCTATTGCCAAAGCGCGCGAAGCCGGTATCACCGTTGTACTGGCTTCTGGCCGTCCGTTAGAGGGCATGCAAGATAAACTGGATGAACTTGGTATTGATTCAGAGCAGGATTTTGTTTTGTTTTACAACGGCTCTATGGTTAAAAACGTAGGCACTGGAGAAATCATCCATCAACAGATTCTGGACGGTCGCGCCGCGAAGTTAGTCGCCCGCAAAGCCAAAGAGTTAGGCGTTTATGTTCATGCTTTCAGTCAGGAACACGGGCTGATCACCACCGAGCACAACCCATATACTAATATTGAGGCCAATATTAACGGACTCGAAATCACGGAAATGAATTTTGAAGCGCTAAGCGATGATCACCCTATCGTTAAAGTAATGATGGTTGCAGAGCCAACTCAGTTAACAAAAACCATCGCAACACTGCCAACGCAGCTTCGTGACGAGTTTACCGTGGTTCAAAGTGCACCATTCTTCCTTGAGTTTCTCAATCCATCCAGTAACAAAGGCGTTGGCGTAGCGGCTATCGCCGAGCATCTCGGCATTCAAGCGGAACAAGTCATATGCATGGGGGATGCGGAAAACGATCACCACATGCTGACCTACGCGGGTTTAGGTGTTGCCATGGCGAATGCAATGGAAGAGACCAAAGAGATTGCCGATTACATCACTGACAGCAATGATGAACATGGCGTAGCCCGTGCAATAGAGAAATTCATCTTCTCGGCATAACCTGTTCAGCAAAAATCAAACGCCTCGCATTTGCGAGGCGTTCAACTTAATCCAGGGCATCGATTTGTTGACGTGACGCTTCTGTCAGTCGCCGAGCCAGTAGCATAAACACCAGCATTAACAGCGGGTAGTGAAATGTCTGGATGACCAGCGACCAAAAACCACTCGACGTACTCACGCTAGCAACATAACGGTAGAGCTGATCCACAAACACTAGCACCACGACACTTATCTGCATATGACGAGACGAAAATTCAGCCATACACTGGTTAGTACTAATGACCAAAGCAGAAGCCGTGATCAGAATAGCCAGCCAACGAGTAAACACGGGCAATGGCCAAAACAGCATAACAACCGCTGTCGCTGCGGTTAAAAAGAACCAAACCCCTTTAGACTTCATGAGCTGATCGACATTTACTTCCGGCTTGGCTTCCAGACGCAAGATATGCCACGCCACCAGCGCTCCGAGCATTGCACCAACCAACATATCAAGCAAAAATGCGGCGCCCAAATACAGCTTACTAAGCATAATTAACATCACCAATGCCGTTATTGTGGCTGTAATCTGGTTAATGCCAAACGTTTTACTGCGGTGAAAAATAAAAGTCGCGATACAAAACCACAGTGCAAGTGGCAGGCTCGGTAAATTATAGCCATAACTGTCTGTCAGGTTTCCCAGCGACACATATACGTGTGGCCTCGGCAGTGCAAACCCTTGCTGAGCAATCAAAACCATTAAAGAGGTGACAGTAACAGCGAAGAAAAGACGATAGACAAACGACAAACCGAAACGAGCTAATGCGACGGGGAAAAGTAAAAGCAGCATCGAAGCGCTGGTCAGGCCATCAATAAGGTTAGCTGCAAAATGAACCCCCTGCTGCACCTGTGGTGAAAAAGACTTAACCCAGCTTTGCAATCTCACTATCCAGGTCAGTTCCAATTGCCGGTAAGATGGCGCTGATCCGGTCAACTCTGCTACGTATGCAACCGGCTGCTCTGTGGCAACAGCAAATATCTCTTCTACAGTACGCCACTGTCCGGGATAACGATACTGTTGTGGCGACAATTCCTGAGGATATAACAACATCGCCGATTTTACTTCTATCCCATAGTGAGGGGCAAACCAAACCGGCAACTCATTCCCACCCAATGAATTGTTTACTGAATAGGCGATAATTTCAGAATCGGATACACAATCGAATAAAACGGCGCTGTCTGTTCTTCCCAGCTCATCCCCAACCGTAACGACCAGACCGGTTTCCTCCCATGTTTCGCGCTGTGCAGCCAGCTCAGGCGGCTCCCCTTCCTGGATGGTGCCACCGGGCAGCGAAATCTTGTTGGTGATAACTTCGTGGATCAATACCAGTTTATGATCGGCGCGTATCACACACAGCGCACCCTTGATCCCCGCCGCTGGCGAATACGCCTGCGCCAATGGAGACAATAACAGTGACAATGAGCATAAAAAGAACAGATTCAGAGTCCTAAACACCGAAAAAACCTTTAATGTGAACCAGCAACAATGCAATATAATGACAGCAAATTACATTATTTTCGATAGAAAATAACTGCGGTGCGTATTGAAAAAGGAGTATTTGAGTACCGGTTTCAGTCCCATAAGTACACCCGGCGGTTGGCACTCAGACAATCAAGCATTTAACATCACCACAATAGAGCTCATAGCGATTTCTTCCATTTCCTTTTGCTTTATACAGCGCAATATCTGCATCTCTAATCACAGACTCAAACGTTGATGTTTTCTTATATTCAGCCAAACCAAGGCTGATAGAGACAGCTACACTTTCCCCCTTCACATCAATCGTATTAACATTCACCGATTTAACCAACCTATCGGCGATATTAGCAGCATTTTGCAAGTCTGAGCCAGGTAGTACGATCACAAACTCCTCTCCGCCCCAGCGTCCTACGGTATCGTACCTGCGTATGTTTTTATTCAATATATCAACAACATGTACCAGAGCCTTATCACCAACATCGTGCCCATAGGTATCATTAAATCGCTTGAAATTATCAATATCAGCTAAAATAATGCAAAACTGCATTCCACAACGCGAATATCGTTCAATTTCATTCTTTATGATCTCTTCAATCTTGCGCCTGTTACAGGCCTGCGTTAATGGGTCGGTAATCGCGAGCTTTTCGATCTGGCTATAAAGCTTTTTATTGATCATAAGATGCAGAGAAAAAGTGAGTAATATTGTACACAGAATACTTAACGCAACTAAAAGATTGTCCATAATGTATGAATTAAAATAGTCTGTTAAGTTTTCAGATGACACAGCAAAGTAAAACCGGACTAGTGTTAATAGTAAAAATAAAACAATCGCAAAGCCTGTACTAGAACCATGCTTTCTATTTTCAAAACTTGAGGCAAAGTAAATTAAATATAAAACATGGATAAACACCGGAATTAACATACCATTAAAGATAAGAATCCTGACCCAGAAGAATGGCTGATAATAGATACTAAATATATATATACTGGCAAACACACACACATATATATAGTAAGCAAGTCTGTTTACCTTTAGATCAAGAAATAGAGCCAGACCAAAAAGGAACAGCACCGCGCCGGAAAACATCATGATGTTAGCAATAGCAACCGAAAAGAACACTGGCAAAACACCATGAAATATTGCTAATGTCATTCCAACTGACTGCAAAACAAAGTCAATGAGAATTAGTGACAAGCCTGAAAATTTGCTCTTATTTTGAAACCATATTTGAGCAAGTATATAGGTACATGCGTAATTAACCAGAACATAAATGGTAATAGTTGTTTTCATGTCCAGATCAAGCATAATGAACCTCATTCAGTTAATGGTTATGCTTTACTTATGTTCTATTAAACTGCACTCACAAACTTTATTAAAACTTACCTTCAGTTATTCTCGAAAGAAAAATTCCAACTATAAAAGTAAATGACATATTACGGTTATTTTGTGACCAAGATCAGATTACCAGGTTAGTGATGCTGATAATTTAAAAATCTTTACTCTTGGTCAATTATTAGGCTACTAATCAGCAAAATGTGCTAAGTCAAACTGTTGCTTTTATCACGAGGTACACTCCAACTGACAAGCGGGAGCTTTCAGAATGCAGGCCCTTACCAGCCATTTCCGCCTGCCTTGCTCGTGCCCGAGTTCTCCTCCACCCGGGTAATGATGTCCTGGATTAAACCAGCTGAGTTTGTAGCCATTCTATAAAAGCGGCATTTCTCGGCCTGTGCTGCTGACCATTTAAACAAATCAGATCATAACCCCGGCCGGAATTCACCCGCTCAAAAGGCGCTGTCAGTTCCCCGCTCTCGAGGCTGGAACGAACCAACGATTCGCGCGCAATACCTATACCCATATGGTTTTTCGCCGCAATCATGGCCATATCAGAATGGTTAAATACATAGGTCCGCTCCATAACATTGAGCGACTTGAGCTCTGAATCCTGCTGGTTTTCCAGCCATATCTTCCACTCCTGGTTAGGTTCACTCGCTTCTAATGATTCTGTGCAATGAATGAAAGTTGCACGCTTGAGTTTGCTCAGTAACGAATCATGACCCGACAGGTGCGAAGTAAAATAGTCCGGACTGCAGACCGGCATGAGTACTTCATTAAATAACCTACGGTGGTAAAAGCCGGGATGCTCGCTCCCACTGTAGTAAATCGCAATATCCACTGGCTCATGTTGAAAATCGAGCCGGCTTGCCTTAACCCTGAGTTTCACGTTGAGATTGGGATATAAACGTTGAAAGTCAGCCAGCCTTGGCAGTAACCAGCTTTGAGCAAACGTTGGAGCAGCACCGATATAAAGCTCTCCCCGCAATTCATTGAACTTGATGTCTTCAAGCTCAGAGAAAATCACATCAAAAGACTGGTTAAGCGCCTGCTGCAGCCGCACGCCTTCACGGGTCAGTTCCAGGCGCCGGGTCATACGCACAAACAAACTAAACCCAAGCTGCTCTTCCAGTAATTTGATCCGCTGACTAACCGCTCCCTGAGTGATAAACAGCTCTTCTGCCGCTTTAGTAAAACTGAGAAACTTGGCCGCCACACTGAATGTGTACATGTTGGCCAGCATCTGCTGTTTGCGCTCCATACATCACCTTATGAATTAATCTAGCTAATGCATGGTAAATCCATTTTGGTTTGTATAGCAACTAATGATGCTTTTTAATAAAGCAATCTTATCCATAAAGAGAAACTTCATTATGAAACAAGGTCTGAAAATTACCATCATTGGCGCCGGTTCAAGCTACACTCCAGAGCTGATAGAAGGCCTGATCAACCGCAATCATGAATTACCGATCCGTGAGCTTTGGCTGGTAGACATCAAAGATGGCGAAGAAAAGGTCAACATCATCGCTGACCTGACCCGCCGGATGCTGGCAAAAAACGATATGACTGATATTGACGTTCATGTGACATTAGATCGTAAACCTGCTCTGGAAAACGCAGATTTTGTTTGTTCTCAATTCCGTGCGGGCTGCCTTGAAGGCCGGATTCGTGATGAACGGATTTCTCTTAAATACGGCATGATTGGTCAGGAGACCAATGGCCTGGGCGGCTTTGCCAATGCGTGTCGGACCATTCCAATCGCTCTGGAAATCTGTAAAGAGATGGAAGAATTATGCCCGGACGCGTGGCTACTCAACTTCACCAATCCATCAGGTATGGTAACTGAAGCCATCCTCAAACACACCAACGTTAAAACCGTCGGTTTATGTAATGTACCTGTGATTATGCAAAAAGGCATTGCGCAAATGCTGAATGCTGACGAACAGGAATTTGTGTTGCAAGTGGCCGGTCTTAACCACTTTATCTGGGCGCGTCAGATCCTGCATGAAGGGCGTGACAAACTACAGGATGTGGTTGAAGAGATCTTGTCTGGGAACGACCCGTTAGTGCCACAAAATATCCCTGCATTCGAGTGGCCCAAAGAACTGCTACGCAACATGGGGATGATTCCTTGTGCTTATCTGCGTTACTACTATACCAGCGAAGACATTATGGGACAGGAGCTGGAAGAAGCGAAGGGAGAAGGCACACGTGGCGAAGTAGTGAAGGCAATGGAACAACGCCTGTTTGATATCTACCGTAACCCTGAACTGGACAAAAAACCCAAAGAGCTGGAAAAACGCGGCGGCCAGTATTATTCAGAGGCCGCTTGTGAGCTGATGAGCTCGATCTACAACGATAAGCGCTCCATTATGCACGTCAACACCCGCAATAACGGAGCTATTAACGGCTTACCCGATGACTGCGCAGTAGAAGTGAGCTGCATGATCACTAAAGCCGGTCCTGTACCATTGAACGTCGCGAGTTTCCCGTCTGACACGCTACGCCTGATTCAGTTAATGAAGGAGTTTGAATCGCTGACTGTCGAAGCGGCGGTAACCGGTGATCGCAATGCCGCTCACCGGGCGCTTATTCTAAACCCACTGGTGACAACGGGGACGGTGTTAGAAAAAGCACTGACTGAAACTATTGAAGCGAACCTGGACTACATGCCACAGTTCCGCTAATTCAGGAACAGGGGGACGGTTTAACACCGTCCCTAACCGGGCAGCGGAGTAATAGACTTTAATCATGATCAAGCTGGCCCCTAATTGCTGGCCAGAACCGATAGATGCTGTACAGCCTGTTTAGCCAGCAAAACTCACCGGTGTTACAAACCATAATAGGTAGAGAGATAAATAAGTACGGCTTCGCGCTTGTCTGCGTCCAGCTCATCCATGCCCTGCTCATCCACCATCCATTGCAACGTCTCGTCCCAACTTTCTTTACTCAGCCCCTGCTGAGTAACGAGGTAAAGTGAGTGGCAAGCAGAGCACACCGCCGCCACCAGCTCCATGTTTTCACCGGGTGTCAGAATCCCCTCCCCGACCGATCTTACCGGCATACCTTCGGCCTGCGTGACCCAGTTCGGCGGAGAAGGGTTTTTACTGGCAAGCCAGACGATAATAGCCGCACGCGCGCCAGGGTCCTTCACTCCCGGAAAGACCATTTTAGTGCCTGGCGCAAAATCCGCAGGAGAGGCCAAAAACCGGTCAAGCCTTTCTCCATCCCATTTCCCCTGATGCTGTTTTAACCCGTCGCTGTAGCTGAAGCCTTCAAAACCGGCAATATCTCGCTCCGCTAATCCCCATAGCGGCGGCCCGACAATCGTCACGCCGTCGCGCTCCATCTGATGACATGCCTTGCACACCAATGCTTCTCGCTCACCGGCCGCAATCAGCGCTTCATTCGCGGCAACCGGCATACCCGCCAGCAGCACCAGGAAAAATAAGAGCGGGCGTACCCGCTCAATCACACTTGTCGCCATTCCCGTCACCCTTTCACAACCAATGCGATGCGATGGAAAGTATTGTTGAGGTAACCTTTGGGGTTCCATGCAATAGCAAACGGCTGGCTGATATCCTGATCATCCGTGGCCTTGGCCCAGACTTCGTAATAGCCCGGCTGAGGAAACTTCACCTTGGCACTGAAGGTTTGCCAGGCCCCCGGATTGGCGGGCTCTGAAAGTTCGGCCTCCGTCCAGGTTGCACCAAAGTCGATAGAAAGGCTGACTTTATCAACCTTACGGTCACCAGACCACGCATGCCCCCGGACCAACACTTCGTTACCACTGACTTCCGTATTAGTCTGCGGCGAAGTGATCAGTGATTTGACCGGCATACGCTCGATAATCACAAAGTCTTCTTTAGCGACTTTTTCCCCCGGCGCAACAGGCCGGTTAGGTACCCGGTATGAAGTACCGGTCATTTTCGCGCCATCATGGACCTGATCTCGTATCTGTATCCGGGTCAGCCATTTTTGCGAACAGGAGCCGGGCCAGCCGGGAACGACTAACCGCAGTGGCGCGCCGTTCATCGGGTGCAGCGGCTCGCCGTTTTGGGCAAAGGCAATCAGGTTTTCACTACCCATCGCTTTCGCAATTGGTACGCCCCTTGATATAGGCAGTTTACCTTCCTGACCAGAAAGATGCTTATCTGCGCCGTAGTGAGCCGTATATACGGCACCATCTTTAACTCCAGCAGCTTTCAACACATCCGCAAGCCGTACCCCGGTCCAGTTAGAACAGGCGACCGCTCCGTATGTCCACTGATTACCTTTGGCTTTTGGCTCAAAGAACGCACGGCCATTGCCGCCGCACTCCACCACCAGTTGTTGCTCGACCACTTCGAAGTTTTTCTTAAGGTCTGCGATGCTAAGGGTCATTGGCTTGTCAACTAACCCGTCAATGGTCAGTGTCCATGTATCCGGATTCACGTCCGTCGGTGGGATGCCATTGTTACGAATAAAATGGTGCTTAATCGGCGTAATGTCATCGTTGAGAAGATGCGGGGGCGTTTCTGCATTCACCGGCCTGTCGTTAAGTACCGTCAGGCCATCTTTTCCCTCAATCATTACATCATCAAGACCTTCCGCAAACGCGGCGGGAATCATCCCGGCGGGCATATTACGGTGAAAAGGAATCGCGCCTCCAAGTACGGCCGCCATGGTCGCTAACCCCGCACCTTTTAAAAAGCCACGCCGATCCGGGTAACTCGCCCGGCCAAAAATTTTTTCATCTGCAGAATCCGGATTTTCTTCGTAGTACTCGTAAATCCCTCGTGGTGATTTGTTCTTCCTTTCGTCCATAACATGTTCCCCGGTACGCTCAACGCCCAAGTACCTTCAGTCTGTTGATATTCCTGCCCGCCTGTAACGCCAATCTAAATACAAATGCGATCCAGTTAGGCCACACACCACTAACATTAGTCGACTATTGACAGTCTTAACAACATTTCAGCCTATTAACTTATCGTACAAAAAACACACTCTCTTTATATCATTGAGGCTATCCGGCGTTGATGGCTTCACCGACAAGCAGTGACGTTGAAACCAGATTGTCTTACCGGGTTTAAGATCTGCTCAAAAAAACTCTAAAACCCTACGCTTCATCAATAAAAACGCCACCGGAAAAAGCGGTGGCGTTGAGCTATTTGGCAAGCTAAACCGGATCGATGCCGTACCTGCCCGGCAGGTTTCTTAATGTTCAGGTGTTAAACAGCTAAATGAGTGACGTTTGTGGCTAACACAATAAACATTAACCACTGTTGCCCTGACCCACCGGCTTTCTCAGCCAATGAATATGGTGACCAAAGCCCTGATTTTTATAGAGCTCGACTGCGGTTTGGTTAAAGTGCCACACCTCAACAAACATCTGCTTAACACCATAATCTATAAACGTCTGTTCAAGCCTGGCTAACAAGGCGGCCGCTATGCCCTGTTTACGCAGCGCCGGCACCACGTACAGCTCATCAACACTACCCATCATCACCGGCTGGCTGACGGTCGAGGACAGCTCACAAAAGTGGCCGGTAATAAACCCAACGATGTTGTCCTGTTGATACGCGACATAAACCAGACAGTCCGGATTATCGAGATAGCATGCGATGCTCTTTTCCTGTTCGATCTCCTCGGCTGATTTGAACAGCTGCGGTGACTGCTGGTGGTGCTCATCATGCAGTTTAAACATCAGGTCGTTTAACTGCTCTAACTGGCTAAGTTGTGCCGCGCGGATAGCAAATGTGGACATATAGCTTTAACTGTAATTAAGGGAGCGTTAGTGTCTGATTAAACCAAGCCAAAGGCAAGAAAAAAGCCCCTGTAGACGGTAACGCTAAGGGGCAGAACCAAACAGGGAGAGTCAAACGAGTTAATCTCGCAATACCCGTTCTATTTCATTCAGACTCGAAGGGTCATCAATGGTAGACGGTACAGTGTAGTTCTCACCGTCTGCGATTTGGCGGATGGTACGACGCAGGATTTTACCGGAACGGGTTTTCGGCAGACGATCAACCACTAAAGCATGTTTGAAGCACGCCACGGCACCGATTTCCGAACGGACCTTACCGACCAGCTCCCCTTCCAGCGCGTCAAGATCCACCTTGACGCCATCTTTCAGTACCACGAAACCAAGCGGTAACTGGCCTTTCAGTTCATCATGAACCCCGACAACCGCACATTCGGCAATCGCAGGGTGCCCCCCGACAATTTCTTCCATCTCACCGGTTGATAAACGGTGGCCGGCTACATTAATCACATCGTCAATGCGGCCCATGATGAACAAATAGCCGTCTTCATCCAGATAACCACCGTCGCCTGACACATAATAACCAGGGAACTGGCTTAGGTAACCCGTTTCAAAACGATCATGGTTGCGCCATACGGTTGGCAGACAGCTTGGTGGCAATGGCCGTTTCAGCGCGACAAACCCCTGCTGGTTCGCTCCGACAGGCTCACCAAACTCATTGAGGATTTCGACCTGATAGCCCGGGATTGGCTTGGTCGCGGAACCAGCTTTGACCGTCATCAACTCAATTCCCGTCGGGTTACCGGCAATTGCCCAACCGGTTTCGGTTTGCCACCAGTGATCGATCACCGGCTTACCGGTTTGCTCCAGGACCCATTCCAGCGTCGGCGGATCAAGACGCTCACCGGCCATAAAAATGGTTTTCAGGTTACTGAGATCGTACTTCGCAAGGTATGCCCCATGCGGGTCTTCCTTCTTGATGGCCCGAAATGCGGTTGGAGCCGAGAACAGCGCATCAACTTTATACTCGTGGCATACACGCCAGAACGCACCGGGATCCGGGGTTCTGACCGGTTTACCCTCAAACAGTACCGTGGTGCAGCCGTGGATCAGCGGCGCATAAACTATATAGGAGTGGCCGACTACCCAGCCCACATCAGAAGCGGCCCAGAACACGCCATCTTGCGGCATGTTATAAATAGCACTCATGGAGTACTTCATCGCCACCGCATGCCCGCCATTATCACGCACCACCCCTTTCGGCTTACCGGTGGTACCGGAGGTATACAAAATATACAGCGGATCGGTGGCGAGCACTGGCACACAACCATGCGGCAGCGCTTGCTGGTAAGCCTTGTCCCAGTCAATGTCACGCTCCTGACTTAACTCTGCCTGACACTCGGGCCGCTGCAAGACAAACACCGATTCTGGTTTCCAGCGGCTGTCCATGATCGCCTTGTCGACCATCGGCTTGTACGGGATCACCTTGTTGACTTCAACACCACACGAAGCCGTCATGATCACTTTTGGCTCAGCATCTTCAATCCGCACCGCCAGCTCATTGGGCGCAAAGCCACCAAATACCACCGAGTGAATTGCCCCCAAACGGGCACACGCCAACATCGCCATTGCCGCTTCCGGAATCATCGGCATATAGATCACTACCCGATCCCCTTTAGTTACGCCCTGAACCGCGAGCATTCCCGCGATCTTTGCCACTTGATCACGCAATTGCTGGTAGGTATAGCTGCGCTTGGTTCCGGTAACCGGTGAATCATAAATCAATGCGGTGGCATCACCACGTCCGTGCTCGCAATGGTAATCCAGAGCCAGCCAGGAGGTATTCAGCACACCATCAGGAAACCAGCGCTCAATGCCATTTTCATCAGCTTTTAAAATGGTTTGAGGCGCTTCAAACCAATCGATGTTTTGTGCCTGGGCTTGCCAAAAGCTCTCTGGCTGATTTTGTGCCCATAGGTATTCTTTTTGATACGCAGACATATTGCTTCCTCCAGTATGTCTTGTCATTACTCGATTGTTTCTCGTGGTACTCTTACCCATCCCTCCATCAGGATGCGTGCGCTGCGGCTCATGATGGCTTTCTCGACCACCCAACCCTGCGATGTTTGTTTGGCCTTTGCGCCCACCTTCAAAGTGCCCGAGGGATGACCAAACGTCACCGTTTCTCTTTCACTGCCTCCGGCGGCTAAATTGACCAAGGTACCCGGTACACATGCCGCCGACGCGATAGCTACCGCCGCCGTGCCCATCATGGCGTGGTGCAGTTTACCCATCGACAGTGCCCGTACCAGCACGTCAACCTCGGCTTGATTCACCTCCGAACCGCTTGAAGACTGGTAGCTTTTCGGCTTGGACACAAAGGCAATCTTTGGCGTGTGCTGACGAGTTTGAGCCTGTTCTACTGAGGTGATCAGGCCCATTTTTAGCGCACCATAAGCGCGAATGGTTTCAAACATGGCCAGTACGCTGTCATCGTTATTGATGTCGTCCTGCAACTCGGTTCCCTGGTAACCGATGGACTCGGCATCAACGAAAATGGTCGGGATGCCGGCATTGATCAGCGTGGCATTGAACGTACCCACCCCAGGCACGGCCAAATCATCGACCAGATTGCCGGTTGGAAACATACTCCCGGTGGCATCGGCCGGGTCGAGAAAATCGACCTGAATTTCCTGTGCCGGGAACGTCACACCGTCCAGTTCAAAATCACCGGTTTCTTGCACATAGCCATTTACAATCGGCACATGCACCAGAATGGTTTTACCAATGTTCACCTGCCAAACGCGCACGGTAACCACGCCGTTTTGTGGGATTCGTTCTTTGGCAATCAGCCCGGCGTGGACAGCAAAGGGGCCGACAGCGGCCGACAAATTGCCGCAGTTGCCACTCCAGTCAACGAAGGGTTTGTCGATCGACACCTGACCAAACAGGTAATCGACATCGTGGTCGGCCTTAGTGCTTTTCGACACAATCACCGTTTTGCTGGTACTGGATGTCGCGCCACCCATGCCATCGATCTGCTTACCATAGGGATCCGGGCTGCCAATCACACGCAGCAGCAGGTTATCCCGCGCTGCACCCGCGACCTGTGCCGCCTGTGGCAGATCATTGAGATTAAAAAACACACCTTTACTGGTGCCACCGCGCATATAGGTTGCCGCGACTTTGATTTGACTTTGAGTCAAGTTATCCATCACTCTTCTCCTTACTTGGCCAGAAAGTCTTGGGCAAATCGCTGCAACACACCACCAGCGTTATACACTTCTACTTCATCGGCAGTGTCTAATCGGCAAGTAACAGGGACATCGAGTTTTTCACCACTGCTGCGCGTGATCACCAGGGCCAAATCGGCTCCCGGCCTGATCTCACCGGCGACGTCATACAGCTCGGTACCATCCAGCTCTAACGTGTTACGGTTCACTCCCGGCTTAAACTCAAGCGGCAGTACCCCCATACCAACCAGATTGGTACGGTGAATACGCTCAAACCCTTCAGCAACGATCGCTTCCACCCCGGCCAGACGCACCCCTTTCGCCGCCCAGTCACGTGATGAGCCCTGGCCGTAATCGGCCCCGGCGACCACAATCAATGGCTGCTTACGCTCCATATAGGTTTCGATCGCTTCCCACATCCGGGTGACTTTGCCCTCCGGCTCAACCCGGGCCAGCGAGCCTTGCACTACTTCGCCGTTTTGTTTGACCATCTCGTTAAACAGTTTCGGATTGGCAAAGGTCGCACGCTGTGCGGTCAGGTGATCGCCGCGGTGCGTCGCGTAGGAATTGAAGTCCTCTTCAGGCAGACCCATTTTTGCCAGATATTCCCCGGCTGCACTGCTGGCCAGAATGGCATTCGAAGGTGACAAGTGATCGGTGGTGATATTATCTCCCAGGATGGCGAGAGGACGCATACCAGACAGTGTCCGCTCACTGGCCAGCGCCCCTTCCCAGTACGGCGGGCGACGAATATAGGTGCTAATCGGGCGCCAGTCGTAAAGCGGACTAGAGCTGCGCTCATCGTCATTAAGCTTAAACATCTGGATATAGACTTGTTTAAACTGCTCAGGCTTGACATGGTTACCCACCACTTCATCGATCTCCTGATCTGTCGGCCACAGATCATTGAGATAGATTGGATTTCCCTTCGCATCAGTGCCGAGCGAGTCACGCTCTATATCAAAACGGATCGTACCGGCCAGTGCATACGCCACAACCAGAGGCGGCGATGCCAGAAACGCCTGTTTCGCATAGGGGTGAATCCGACCATCAAAGTTTCGGTTACCGGACAGCACGGCCGTGGCATATAAGTCGCGATCGATGATTTCCTGCTGGATTTTCGGGTCTAACGCGCCGCTCATCCCGTTACAGGTGGTGCACGCATACGCGACAATCCCAAAGCCGAGTTTTTCCAGCTCCGGCAGTAAGCCTGCTTCTTCCAGGTACAATTTGGCCACTTTGGAGCCCGGCGCAAACGAGGATTTCACCCAGGGTTTACGCACCAGGCCCAATTCATTGGCTTTCTTCGCTAACAGGCCTGCCGCAACCACATTGCGCGGGTTACTGGTGTTGGTACAGGAGGTGATCGCGGCAATGATCACCGCCCCATCCGGCAGTTCGCCGTCTCTTTCCTGCCATTCGCCAGAAATCCCCCGGGCGGATAGCTCCGAGGTCGGCAAACGGCGATGCGGGTTTGACGGGCCGGCCATATTGCGGGTCACCTGAGACAAATCGAACTCCAGCACCCGCTCGTAAACCGCATTTTCCAGAGCGTCCGCCCAAAGCCCGGTCTGTTTAGCGTAGTTTTCCACCAGCGCCACCTGATCATCATCACGGCCAGTGAGTTTGAGATAGTTGATGGTCTGCTCATCAATGTAGAACATCCCCGCCGTCGCCCCGTACTCGGGCGTCATATTGGAAATGGTGGCGCGGTCGCCGATAGTGAGGTCTTTGGTTCCTTCGCCAAAAAACTCAAGATAAGAAGAGACCACCCGCTCCTGACGTAAAAATTCAGTGATAGCCAATACAATATCAGTTGCGGTAATACCGGGCTGACGTTTACCGGTTAATTTCACCCCGACGATATCCGGCAGGCGCATCATGGACGGGCGGCCAAGCATCACGGTTTCAGCCTCCAGCCCGCCAACGCCAATCGCGATTACCCCTAGCGCATCGACGTGTGGCGTATGGCTGTCAGTGCCGACACAGGTATCGGGGTAAGCAATACCCTGTTTGGCCTGAACCACCGGTGACATTTTTTCCAGATTGATCTGGTGCATGATGCCGTTACCGGCCGGGATGACACTGACGTTTTCAAACGCGGTTTTACACCACTCAATAAAATGGAAACGATCTTCATTACGGCGTTCTTCAATCGCTCGGTTTTTTTCAAACGCATCCGGCTCAAAGCCCGCGTGTTCGACCGCCAACGAATGGTCCACGATCAACTGTGTTTCGACCACCGGGTTAACGTTAGCCGGGTCACCACCTTGCTCGGCGATAGCGTCACGCAGCCCTGCCAGATCCACCAGTGCCGTCTGGCCAAGGATGTCATGGCACACCACGCGTGCCGGATACCACGGAAAGTCCAGATCGCGCTTACGCTCAATCAGCTGTTTAAGGCTGTCGGTCAGCATATCAGGGTCACAGCGACGCACCAGTTGCTCTGCCAGCACCCGGGAGGTATAAGGCAGCGAGTCATACGCGCCGGGAGAGATGGCATTCACCGCTTCACGGGCATCAAAAAAATCGAGGTTCGTGCCGGGCAGCGGTTTACGATATTGGGTGTTGATAGTATTGCTCATGGGCTTACTTCCAATCAAAAATTACTACTTACGCCGTGCTCCTCCCCCCGTTGCGGGAGGAGGCAGGCAGAGAGTCAATCAAAATCAAACTTAACGTTTCTCGATTGGCACCCAGTCCTGGTGGTCAGGCCCGGTATAATCGGCGCTTGGGCGGATAATACGGTTATTGGCACGCTGCTCGTAGACGTGCGCAGCCCAACCGGTCAGGCGGCTCATGACGAAAATAGGCGTGAACAACTTGGTCGGGATGTCCATAAAGTGGTAAGCCGAGGCATGGAAAAAGTCCGCGTTACAGAACAAGCCCTTTTCACGCTTCATCACCGATTCCACCCGCTCAGATACCGCGTACAGATGAGTATCACCTACCGCTTGTGACAGCTCTTTCGACCAGCGTTTTATCAAGGCATTGCGTGGGTCACTTTCACGATAAATCGCGTGGCCAAAGCCCATGATCTTGTCTTTGTTCTCCAACATACGCAGGATGTTGGTTTCCGCTTCATCCGGCGTTTGCCAGTTTTCAATCATTTCCATCGCCGCTTCGTTTGCGCCACCGTGAAGCGGCCCGCGCAGCGTACCGATCGCCGCGGTAATACATGAATGGAGATCGGACAGCGTTGATGCGCACACCCGCGCCGCAAACGTCGAAGCATTAAACTCGTGCTCGGCATACAAAATCAGTGAACAATGCATAACCTGCTTATGCAAAGGGCTTGGCGTTTTACCGGTCAGCATCTTAAGGAAATAACCACCGATGCAGTCTTCTGACTGATCCTGGGTATCAATACGTACCCCATCGTGGCTGAAACGGTACCAGTAACAGATGATCGCCGGGAACAGAGCCAGCATGCGTTCGGTCGCGTCGACCTGCTGAGAAAAGTCGGTTTCCTGCTCAAGATTGCCCAATACCGAACAACCGGTACGCATCACATCCATCGGATGCGCGCAGGCAGGGAGCAACTCTAACGCCTGCTTAAGCTGTTCCGGTAAACCACGCAGACTTAGTAAACGGGTCTTATAAGCGTCCAGCTCTTGCTGATTAGGTAGGTGACCACGTAACAAAAGGTGTGCCACTTCCTCGAACTGGGCATTGTTGGCCAGGTCGGTGATATCGTAACCACGATAAGTCAGGCCAGTCCCCGTTTTACCGACCGTACATAGTGCTGTGCTTCCGGCGCTCTGACCACGTAGGCCTGCACCACCTAACTCTGCTTTCTTTTCTACAGATTGAGGCATTGTTGAACTCCTTTTCTGTCTGGCGTTGCCCTCTTCCCGGGGCACTGTAGTCGCCAGACTTGTTTCACGTTATTGGATTAAGAACATTCCGAACTCTTTTCCCTGGGCTTCCTGTTGTTTGCTTTGCAGGTAGTTATTTCCCTTCCGAGAACAGCTGATCAAGCTTGTCTTCATAGGCGTGGTAATTCAGGTGCTGGTACAGCTCTTTGCGCGTCTGCATCGAATCCAGCAGCGCTTCCTGATTACCGATCTCAAGCAGATGTTTGTAGACCATTTCCGCTGCTTTATTCATGGCGCGGAAGGCACTGAGTGGATACAGCACCATGTCAACATCAGCGTTTGCCAGCTCTTCACAGCCATACAGTGGTGTCTGACCGAACTCGGTAATGTTGGCCAGGATAGGAACATGCTTGCCTGTCGCCTGTTTAAGCGCTGCCGAGAACTGCTGATATTGGTCGAGCTTATTCATCGCCTCCGGGAAAATCATATCGGCTCCGGCCTCAACGCAGGCAATCGCCCTTTCAATCGCGCTGTCCATCCCTTCCACCGCCAGCGCGTCGGTACGCGCCATGATCACAAAGTTCTCGTCACTGCGGGCATCCACGGCGGCTTTAACCCGATCGACCATTTCCTGCTGACTGACGATTGCCTTATTCGGGCGATGGCCACACCGTTTTTGCGCCACCTGATCTTCCATGTGTACCGCTGCAGCCCCCGCTTTCTCCATCGCCTTGATGGTTCGGGCGATATTAAATGCGCCACCAAAACCGGTATCGATGTCGACCAACAGCGGCAAATCACAGGCATCAGTAATACGATTCACGTCAACCAACACATCATTAAGTGTGGTAATGCCCAGATCCGGTAAACCGTATGAGGCATTAGCGATCCCGCCGCCAGACAAGTAAACCGCCTGATGGCCAAGATTTTTTGCCATCATGGCGCAATACGGGTTAACCGTACCGACGATCTGTAATGGGTTATTTTGTTCAACGGCGAGTCTGAACTTCGCCCCCGGAGATAAACTCATAGGTCTTCCCTCTCATCCTTAAGGATTTGCTGTTCAATCAACTTTCTGCTGCCGGAGATATGTCTTCTCATCAATATTTCAGCCAGCTCTTCATCACGATTTCTTATCGCCTGAAGGATAAATACGTGCTCGTTAAGCGCTTCTTTGGGTCTCGATTGGGCTCGGGGTGACTGATAACGATACATTCTCAGCAGGTGATACAGTTCATCACACAGCAAGGCGATTAATTTGCTGTTACGGCTGGCTTTAATGATCCGGTAATGAAAGTCAAAGTCGCCGTGTTGATGGAAATAAGAAGCCCCTTCGACGTCATCAATATGCTTCGAATGAGCCGACAGCAGCATTTCGAGCCCAAGCAGCTCTTCCTGAGTGATATATCTGGCAGCCAGGCGAGCCGCCATGCCTTCCAGCGCCTCTCGCACCGAGTACAGTTCAATCAACTTTTCAGGTGCAAAACTAATGACTCTTGCCCCCACATGGGGAATGCGCTCAACCAGCCCCAGTCCCTCTAAGCGCATAATCGCTTCGCGCAGCGGCCCACGACTGACCTGATAGCGCTTCGCCAGCTCAGGCTCAGAGATCTTACTGCCCGGCTCAATGTCTCCGTTGACGATCGCTTCGACCAGAGATCCTGTCAGCGTTTTGGACTTGGTGTTTTCTTTGTCTGATCCCATCGCCTTAAGACGCGGTTTAAGCTCACTATTCATACCCGGTGCACTCGCCTCAGAGATATCACTTTGTCTACAATTTATTAACCTGGATTTAAAATAGACCATATAAGTGTCGACAATCAAGCTTATTGTCGACAATTTAGACTAAGGTATGAGAGTCATGTTAGGGACAGATAACGCCGAATTCACCCCATTACGTGCCACTTTCCCTGTACTGTCGTCGCTTTTACTAACGAGAACCTTCCCAAAGCCGTCAATTTCCCGTAGTGTTAAGCATTTGTAAAGCAATAGATTAATTACATCAGACAGGAAGAGCTATGCTGGCGGAGTTTGTACTGCTTTTTAGCGCAGGCATTATTGGAGGGGTGATGAATTCCATCGCTGGTGGAGGAAGTTTTATTACCTTTCCGGCATTAATGGCAATGGGCGTTCCCCCGATCATGGCCAATGCGACCAACACCTACGCCTCCTGCGCCGGTTATATCAGCGGTACCTTTGGTTTTCGTGAAGAAATAGCCAAACATAAGCGCCAGTTACTCTTCACCACGGTGTTCAGTGTCATTGGTGGAGCAGTCGGTGCTTACCTGTTGCTCAGTACGCCAGAAACCCTGTTTATGGAAATTATCCCCTGGCTATTGCTGTTTGCCACAGTTCTGTTTGTGACCGGATCTCACATCACCCGCTTTATTCAGACCCACAGCACAAAGCACAGACATGCTCAGGCTCTGGGTGCCGTGCTGCTTGCACTTCTGTTAGTGGGGGTTTCTGCGTATGGAGGTTTCTTTAATGCCGGGCTTGGGGTGATTGTACTGAGCTATCTGGTGGTGGCGGGTTACCAGGACATCAACCAGATGAACGGTTTTAAGCTGCTGGTCTCAAGCTGTGTATCACTGGTCGCGATCGTGATCTTTGTTGCCAATGGCTCGATTGACTGGAGCAAAGGCAGTATCGTGATGCTGGGTTCACTTACTGGTGGCTATTTGGCAGCAAGGGTATCCCGGCGGTTAAACCCACTCTATATTAGGGGCTTTGTTACACTCTCTTCGGCACTGATCACAGGCTACTTTTTTGTGGATGTTTACCTATTGACTCCAGCATGAGGAAAAATTATACCTGCCACAGTGTCCATAAGCAGCAACTCAGCACAAATTAGCTCGGATAATATCGGGTGCAGTGCCGCAATCAAAGGCCGTTAAAACAGCCTCGTTGTAACATCGATTAAGTGCCGGCTGATTGGGATTTAAAAGGGCCATCACACTGATGACCCTTATCATATTGTATAGGTTATTTCAGCAAACCCACTTCTTTGTAATATTTGGCTGCGCCCGGATGCAGCGGTGCTGACAGGCCGTCTTTCACCATCTCTTCTTTCTTCAGGTTGGCGAACGCCGGGTGTAAACGGCGGAAATCATCAAAGTTTTCAAATACGGCTTTGACAATATGATAAACCACCTCGTCCGGTACTGACGTGGAAGAGACAAAGGTAGCCCCCACACCAAATGTGTGTACGTCACGGTCAGCCCCCCGGTACATACCACCCGGAATGTTCGCTAATCGGTAAAAGCTGTTATCTGACACCAGCTTGCTCACCTTAGGCCCCTCAACTGTCACTATCATGCTGTCACAAGAGGTTGTAGCTTCCTTAATGGCCCCACTAGGGTGGCCCACAGTATACACCATCGCATCAATCTTGTTGTCACACAGTGCTTTAGCCTGCTCAGCTGCTTTCAACTCTGATACCAATTTAAAGTCATCATGGCTCCAGCCATACTCAGCCATCAATACTTCCATTGTCCCGCGCTGACCTGAACCCGGGTTACCGATATTAACCCGCATGCCTTTCAGATCATCGAACGTTTTAATATTGGCATCTTTACGCGCAATAACAGTAAACGGTTCAGGGTGAATAGAAAACACGGCGCGCAACTCTTTAAATGGCCCACTCTCCTCGAACTTGCTAGAACCATTGTAAGCATGATACTGCCAGTCAGACTGGGCGATAGCCAGATCGAGCTCACCGGCACGGATCGTGTTGATGTTGTACACCGAGCCACCGGTACTTTCTACCGAGCAACGGATACCATGTTCTTTACGCGACTTATTGACTAAACGGCAAATAGCACCTCCCGTCGGGTAATAAACACCAGTAACCCCACCCGTGCCAATGGTCACAAACGTGTCTTTTGCAGAAACGGAAAAACTTGCGCTTAGCGCTGCCACGGATGCGGCGATAGTCAGATGTTTGAGCTTTAACATTGAACGTCCTTTTCCTCTGTTTGATTGTCGCTTAAGTATAGCAATCGTTAACACTTTGATAACGAACGAGATCACATCCTTGTAATTCTACATTTACTCAGGCAAGCAAACCGCCCCATTTTGAACCGCATCATCATTTAGATTCAGCTCAAGTTTTACTACAAAGACACCGCATAAATAACCACACAATGTTGATGGGTATCTGATTTCACATAAAGCCTGGTTAATCAGATGTAATCAAAGTGCTACATTGCATGTCTAAATTATGAGAAATTGATTCCATTAAAAATAGAAAAACATGCAATAGAAGGTTGGCAGACATGCTCGATTACCCCCAGATAAGTAGAACCGCCAGTCAAGAAAAGAAGATAACCGCAATTCTTGATGAGCTATTTCATCTTACGCGTCAAAGCTACCCGCAGTTTAGCCGCTTTTCTATTGCATTACTTAAGGGAAATCAGGTATCGAATTATTATGTCAATGACACCATCGCTCAGCCATTCGGGCTTGATTTTGAAGAGCAGGAACTCAGCGTCAACTCCTCACTGATGGACGTCGCCAACACCAGCCAGATTCGTATCGTGGATGATCTCAAAACATTCAAACCCACGGCGAGGATCAAAAAACTCATCAAACTTGGCCACCAGAGTAGTTATGCCTCCCCACTACATAACCGGGGAGTAATTATCGGTTTTGTGTTCTGTAACACAACAGCCAATCTTTCTTTTCCGACGAAAGCACCCGAAGAGATTTCGCATACTTTAGCCAGGTGATCTGCGGAATGTTCATTCAACTTGATGAAAAGCAAAAACACTTCCAATCGGCACTCGCGATTGCACTGAAGATGGGGCATGAACGGGATCCAGAAACCGCCGAACACCTGATAAGAATGGGAAAATACAGCGAAAAGCTTGCTCGATTACTCGCCAGTAAACACGTGAACATTACCCCCGAGTTTATTCATCGAATCCGCCTGTATGCTCCGTTCCACGATATTGGTAAGTACAAAATTCCCGATGCGGTGCTTTTTAGCGATAAACGCTTTACGCCCACAGAACGAAAAATCATGAACATGCACACCATTTATGGCGAACGCATCATCGAGGATGTAGTGAGCCTGTCTGACGCGTCCATGATAGCGAATGATGAAATACAGTTCATCAAGAACATTATCCGCCATCATCATGAATACTATAACGGCACCGGGCTCCCCGATGCACTGTGCGCCGAAGACATTCCCCTTGAGGCACGTATCGTAACACTTGCCGATGTGTTTGATGCGCTGCTAAGCAAACGTACTTATAAGGCAGCCTGGTCGGTTGATGAGACTGCCAGATTTATAGAAGAACACCGTTCAACCATGTTTGCTCCCGATTGTGTCGACATGCTGATTGAGCATTTAGACGAATTCTTAGCCATCAGAACCGATCATCAAGACCAGGAATGTGCTGAAAGTGTGCTGGCCTACTAGCCAGTGGCGTTGTACACCGAAGTAAATTCAACGGTTAGCGTGTAAATTGAATAAAGGAGCCCGATTGGACTCCTTTACTTTTTGAAACCTAGCCTACAGACCGCCTTCCAGCTGCGCCTGTTTTACTAAAGCCTGACGTTGAGTTTCTTTTTCTGATACCAATTCCTGTTCCTTACCTGTTTCCCGCATTTGCTCAACAGCAGGAACAAAAACAAAGTACTTGTTAATAGTCATCTCAGAACCTCAAATAGTTATGTTAATCACCTTCTTGGTAGCAAGAACAACCGTGGCGCTCAAAGATTCGCCAACTCCTTGTCTTAGGTTTCAAAAAATAGAGGATATTTTATAACCAAACATCCTCCATAAGGCGCGATATTATAGTAGGAGAAGCACGGCTTACCTAGCGCTGATTTTCACCCTATGCCCGCTCACATAGCAGTAATCACGTGTCGCCAACACCAACTTCACAGATTAACTATCTGTTATCAATAGATAAATAGGAAGTGAGTGTGCCACTGTTCGGGGGGAGGATAAACAGGCGCAATTGTCTAAATTTTCTCCTTCCCTGCTTCAATATCATCTTAAGAAGTGCAACTCCGATCACAAATTGAGCTGTTTTGAGATCGTTTTAGCCTCCTTTTAGGTTATCGCTGCTGAAAAAACCGACAATAACGTTACAACTAAACCACTTTACTCTAGCCACCCATAATTAGGAGGCGCGATGAAAAGTAACAAGTTAGGTCAGGTCATGTCGGTGAGTCGAATGTTCTCCTTTATTGCCTTTATCACGGCAACATTCGCATGGATACTGAATATGTATGCGCTATTCACGGTTTCAGTGGTGGCCTTAGTCACCAGCAGCTTGTTTTATTTGAAAGACAAACTTCACCACGCTAAAAAGCCCAAAAAGAAAAACAACACCTGAAATCATTGCATGCACACATCATCGCGACAATAAAAAAGGACGCCCGACGGCATCCTTTTTAAAGTAGTTTTCAAGCAATAATTAAACGTCGTAAGTGGTCGACGCGGTATCGCCACCGGTTCCCGTCCAGTTTGTATGGAAAAATTCACCACGCTCACGGTCGATACGCTCGTAGGTATGCGCGCCGAAATAGTCACGCTGTGCCTGGAGCAGGTTCGCAGGCAGACGTGCGGTGGTGTAACCATCGAGGAAGGTTAACGCAGATGTTGTGCATGGCATCGGAATACCCGCTTCCAAAGACTTAGCCGCTACTTTACGCCAGGCTAAAAGGCTGTTTTGCAGGATACCTTTGAAATAGTCGTCAGAGCCCAGGAATGCCAGTTCAGGATCCTTGTCGAATGCGTCACGGATGTTGCCCAGGAATGCGCTACGGATAATACAGCCACCGCGCCACATCAGGGCTACGTTGCCATAGTTGAGATCCCAGCCATTTTCATTCGATGCTTCGCGCATCAGCATAAAGCCTTGCGCGTAAGAGATGATCTTAGATGCCAGCAGCGCCTGACGCAGTGCGTCCACCCACTCCTGCTTATCACCTTCAACTGGGGTGATAGCTTTAGCGAACAGTTGTTCAGCTTCAACGCGCTGCTCTTTCAGCGCCGACAGGCAGCGGGAAAATACCGATTCTGAAATCAGCGTCAGCGGAATACCTAAATCCAGTGCGTTGATACCAGTCCACTTACCAGTACCCTTCTGGCCAGCAGTGTCTAAGATCTTCTCAACCAATGGCTCGCCGTCTTCATCTTTATAGCCGAGGATATCGGCCGTTATTTCCACCAGGTAGCTATCCAGCTCAGTTTTGTTCCAATCAGCAAAGACGGCTTGCATCTCATCGGCTGACATACCCAGGCCATCTTTCATGAACTGGTAAGCTTCGGTGATAAGTTGCATGTCACCGTATTCGATGCCGTTGTGCACCATTTTAACGAAGTGACCCGCGCCATCGTTACCTACCCAGTCACAACAAGGCTCACCGGCGTCCGTTTTTGCCGAAATCCCCTGGAAAATGGGCTTCACCGCTGGCCACGCTTCTGACGCGCCACCAGGCATGACCGACGGGCCGAAACGGGCGCCCTCTTCACCACCGGAGACGCCAGTGCCAATAAAGTGAATGCCTTTTTCCCTTAACGCAGCGACACGGCGGTTAGTATCCGGGTAATTAGTATTACCGCCATCAATAATGATGTCGCCTTTGTCTAACAGCGGCACCAATGCTTCAATGAACTTGTCAACCACTTCACCGGCGCGAACCATCAGCATCACTTTACGTGGCGTTTCCAGCTTTTCCACTAACTCTTCAAGCGAATATGCACCGATGATATTGGTACCTTTCGCCGGGCCTTGCAAAAACTCGTCTACCTTCGCAGCAGTACGGTTATGTGCAACGACTTTAAAACCGTGATCATTCATGTTGAGGATAAGGTTTTGCCCCATAACTGCCAGGCCAATTACACCGATATCACCTTTCATTATTTCTCTCCAGATTTATCTCTATGGACGCTCGCCTTACGCGATTTTTGCTGCTGCGTCTGAATCTAAGTACCACTCCGTTTCACCAGTTTTGGACTGGATCCTGGCTGCTGGATAAAGCAGCTCACTTGCAGGAGTCGTATGAATTTCATTCACGATGTCGGCTTTCCCGGCACCAAGAACCAGATAAGTTATGCGTTTTGCCGCTTCTAACACTTTCGCGGTTTTCGATACCCGAATTTGGCCAGATTCAGGGTGAGTCGCCAGTACTGCCAGGTTTTCGTCGTGGTATTTAGTTTGACCCGGGAACAGCGATGCCGTGTGGCCGTCGGCGCCCACACCAAGCAAAATCCAGTCAAAAACAGGCGTACCGTTTTCGGTTGGAATGACGTCGGCCATCTCGTTGGCAAAACGCCCTGCTTCCCGCGTTGGCTCATCTTCACCACGAATACGGTGGATGTTCTCAGCAGGAATGCTGACATGGCTGAACAGCAGCGTATGAGCTTCACCATAGTTACTTTCAGCATCATCAGGCGCAACGCAACGCTCATCACCCCACCAAAAGTGCAGGTTTTGCCACTGGACAGACGTAGCGTATGCCTGTGTTGCTAATAGTTTGAACAACATTTTAGGGGTACTGCCACCCGAAAGTGAAACATGCACCGGGCGCCCAAGTTCACTATACGTTTTCATCTCATCAGCGAGTCTTGTGACCACCTGCTGAGGGGTTTCAAATATCTGGTGATTGATCATAATTCACAGTAATCCGTGTCAGTTAAGTTTTTGCATGGGAAGCGCCAGGCACGATTATCGCGCAACAACAGGTCGTCGGCTTGTTTCGGCCCCCAGGTGCCACAAGCGTAACCAAACAGGGCCTGTGGATCTTGCTTGAAATCGAGGATCGGCTGTACATACTGCCAACATGCTTCCACCGCATCACTGCGTGCAAACAGGGTCGCATCACCATTTAACGCGTCCAGAAGCAGTCGCTCATATGCTGTCAGCATTTGGGTTTCTTCAAGAGACGCATAGCGGAAATTCATTTTCACTTCTTTAGCGTTGAATCCGGCCCCGGGCTCTTTCAAACCAAAACTCATCTGGATACCTTCATCCGGCTGAATTCGGATAATCAGTTTGTTTTCCGGAGCATTTTTACCAAACACTGGGTGGGGAGTCGCTTTGAAGTGAATGACAACTTCAGTAACACGAGTCGGCAGACGTTTACCCGTACGGACATAAAACGGCACTCCGTTCCACCGCCAGTTATTAATATAAGCCTTAAGGCCAACGTAGGTTTCAGTACGAGAATCTCCTGCCACACCAGATTCTTCACGGTAACCCGCTAAATGCTTCCCCCGGACCTCTGAAGCGGTATACTGGCCCAGCACTAAATTGTTACGCAGATCGCCTTCGTCCAGTGGTTTCAAACACTGAAGTACTTTAAACACTTCGTCGCGCATCGCATCGGCATTAATTTGCGCCGGAGGCTCCATACCGACCATCGCCAGTACTTGCAGCAGATGATTCTGGAACATATCACGAACAGCACCGGCCCCGTCATAGTAACCACCGCGCTCTTCAACACCGAGAAACTCTGCCCCCGTAATTTCGACATAATCGATGAAATTACGATTCCACAGCGGTTCAAACATGGCGTTAGAAAAACGTAATACCAGCAGGTTTTGCACTGTCTCTTTACCCAAGTAATGATCAATTCGGTAAATCTGATGCTCATGGAAATGTTGATGTATTTCCCGATCTAAACGGCGGGCCGACTGCAGGTCATAGCCGAATGGTTTTTCGATGATCAAACGTTTCCAGCCATTTGCTTCACAGTTCAGACCGTGAGCGGCCAGACTGGAAGGGATAACACTGTACAGGCTTGGTGGCGTAGCTAAATAAAACAAGACATTCTGTTGTTCAAAGCGATATTCATCCGCCAACTGACCAAGCCGGACTGCGAGTTTGCTGTAATCTTGGGGGTCAGAAGTATTAATCGTTTGGTAATGCAAGTGGTCAATAAAAGCATCCAGCGTGTCTGGTTGTGTTTTCTCCATTTTCTGAAGTGATGCTTTGAGCTTTTCACGATAGGACTGATCGCTGTACTGTGTACGACTCACACCCAAGATGGTTAAGTGTTCTGGTAGCTGTTGATTCGCGTAGAGGTGGTACAAAGCAGGAATCAACTTACGGTAAGTAAGATCTCCTGAGGCACCGAATATTACGATGCTGCTATTTTCTGGAATTACCATCATCTTTCCCTTAAAACGAGGTACTTATTGCGTGTCTGAATACGGCTAAAGGATGCCCTCACCCTATCAATAGCATTCTGGAATAGAAAATTGGTCTTTCCTATCAAAGTGATAGGCAAATCCAATTACGATTTTTCCTGAGGGAGGTTACTATTGTCGATGCAAACTTGATCCACATCAATACACGCCAGTGCAATCGATTACATTATTGACCTGTTGCACTTTAAAAATTTGTAACCCAGTAACATTTTCTTTCATCTTAACCACCTCTTACTTTGAGTAAATGCTCTAAATTAGTAACCCGTAACACTAAGCCAGAGCACATACCCGACAGCCTTATTTATAACAAAATAACAACACAACGTAAGGCAAAATGGACCTCAGAACCACCAATACTATCGAGCCTGCAAGGACACAGCAACAGTCTCACTGCAAGGTTTTGGCAATTTATGACAGTGGCTCGCTGAAAACGAGCACCTTGCTGTCATTTTTACTGACGACATCAACATTTTTATAAGGAAAATAAATAGTTAGACGGCAAAACCATATGCACAACTTAACACATATTTCTTGACATAGATCACACTAGTTTTAGCTGTTTTTGAGGCGTTTTTAGCTTTTTAATTGTATAATTTTCAGTTAAAGGAAGTATGGAAACTTCTCTCAGCAGCAGTGATGATCGAAGTCTATTTAATGCTCAACAATACCGCCAAGTGATTTGCACAAATTTAACTAATAATACAAAGACTGGCGACAGGACTAACATATTAGACACCACCTGCACAATGAAATAACTATAAAACAGAGGTGAAATTTTTGTAGTTTAGAAGGAACGTTAAACATGGAACGAGATACATTTGGAATATGCCTTGATAAGGCAATGCTGTCAGAAAACATGTGTTCAACTTTTACCCACGTCAGAGCTTACGAGAAAAGTGAGGCGACCCCTCCCGATCTCAAGGTGTTGCTGGCATTTCCACAAATGAGTGGAAGGGACTTGTTGAACACCATGCGGGGGTCACGTCACCTCGAATGGAGAGCGGAGTACTTCTGTCCTTCCACAAAGTAACCCTCAAGACCAAACGCGCTCAACCTGAGTTACTCGGGTTGGGCGCTTTTTTTTATGTCGCTCGTTACAACTTGTACTTAACAGGGCAAAACTATTCCTTTAATATTAGAGCTAATACTCTATACCATTGTGACCGATATGACATATACTGGAAAGTTGTGGGTTGTTGGCTTACTCAGTAGCTCTATTTCCGTAGGCTATGCAGCTCCTATCACTTTTGACAACGCCTGGACGCTACTCCAAGAGAATAACTATTCACTTAAAGCACAACGTGCCAATGTGGAAAATTATCAGCATTTGCAGAGCGCTACCGATAACCTCAACCTGCCTCAAATCACTATCGGAGCCAACTACACACGTCTGGATACCGATGTCACGGTCTCAGGTAAACAGCTCCTCGACAGTACCGGTCAACACATTGCCGTTCCTCCGGTGTTTCAGCCCATTTTTTCCGCTCTGGCCAGTACCACATCCACCATTACTGAGCGGGATATTTTTTCATCTTCTATCCGTGCGATCTGGCCAATTTTCACCGGTGGCCGGATCAACGCGGCGCAGTCCGCTGCAGAAGGCAAAACCAACGAAGCCAAAAGCCAATTTGCCATGGAGCAACAGGCACGGTTTGAAGATCTGTCCAAGTACTACTTTTCTGTCGTCCTGGCAAAAGAAGTTCTGGCAACAAGGCAAGCGGTTGAAGCCGGACTGAAAAAACACCGCGACTTTGCGATTAAACTGGAACAACAAGGCCAGATCGCCCGGGTTGAGCGCCTGCAGGCAGAAGCCTCGCTGGATAAAGCAAAAGTGGACACACAAAAAGCAATCAGTGACTTAACCATCGCCCAATCCGCACTGGGTAAAATTCTGGCGCAGGACGATGCAGTCGAACCCGCTGAATCGCTGTTCATTAACCAGAACCTGCCTCCACTGTCCGCGTTTATCGACCAGACATTGACTACCTACCCCGGCCTGGCGTTACTGGAAGCCAAACATAAGCAGGCTGCCAGCTTAATCCAGGCAGAAAAGGGCAAATACTATCCTGAAGTCTACCTGTACGGTGATTACAGCCTGCATGAAGATGACTCTTTAGCCAGCCAAATGAAACCAGACTGGCTGGTCGGTGTTGGCGTGAGAATTCCGTTGATTGAATCGAGCGGACGCAGCGAGCGAGTTAAGGCTGCGCATAGTCTGGTTACGCAAGTTAACGCCCTGAAAGCCCAAGCCAGACAGGATCTTAGCCTGTTAGTACAAAAGACCTACCTGGAAGCTCAGCAGGCCATCGACGAAGTGTCCGGATTGGAATCCAGTCTCATGCTGGCTGACGAAAACTTATCACTGAGAGAAAAAGCGTTTACCCAGGGGTTGTCCTCCTCACTCGACGTGGTTGACGCCCAGCTTTACGTCGCCAGCATCGAAACGCAACGCTCAGCAGCGCGTTTTCGCTACTTAATCTCACTCACCAAGCTTCTGGCGCTAAGCAGCGAAATGGACAGCTTTTCCCAATATCAAACTAGCGCTTATTCTCCGGCATCCAACAAGGAAAAATAAACAATGGCAAGCAAATCAAATAAAACGGTTCTGATCTCTCTGTGCGCTTTGGCTATTTCTTCCTGGATCGGCTATGAGTTTTATCGGGCCTACCAACCATCCCCTACCCGCCTGCAAGGTATGATTGAAGCGCAGCAGTACAGCATTTCTTCAAAGGTGCCCGGGCGGATCAATGATGTCATGGTACGTAAAGGGGATAACATAGAAAAAGGCCAGCTGATTTTCACCCTGCACAGCCCGGAAATTGAAGCCAAACTCGAACAAGCCAAAGCAGGTGAAAAAGCGGCAGGGGCTCTCGCCAAAGAAGCCGAACAGGGCGCGCGCGAACAGCAAATCCAGGCGGCAAAAGATCAGTGGTTAAAAGCCAAAGCAGCGGCTGATTTAATGGAAAAAACCTACCGTCGCGTCAATAACCTGTACAAAGACGGTGTCGTAGCCGAACAAAAACGTGATGAGGCCATGACCCAGTGGCAGGCCGCCAAATATACCGAAAGTGCGGCGTACCAGATGTACCAGATGGCCGAAGAAGGTGCACGCAGTGAAACCAAAGTGGCCGCGGCGGAAAAAGCCCGCATGGCTGCGGGAGCGGTTGCCGAAGTGGAAGCTTATGCCAAAGATACCCAAATCCACAGTTGGTTTGACGGTGAGGTCTCTCAGGTCCTTTTACAGACCGGTGAGCTGGCCCCACAAGGTTTCCCGGTCGTAACCGTTATCGACACCCAGGATGCATGGGCAACGCTGAATGTTCGCGAAGATTTGCTAAAATACTTCCCACACGGCAAAACATTCGATGCCTACCTGCCAGCTTTGGATAAAACCCTGACCTTTAAGGTGACACACGTTGCTGTCATGGGTGACTTTGCAACCTGGCGTACGACCGATGCCTCTCAGGGGTTCGATCTGCGTACCTTTGAAGTTGAAGCACGACCAGCACAGCCTGAACCAGATCTGCGGATGGGTATGAGTGTTGTCGTGGAGCTTTAATCAGATCTGGCCAAAACGATGACGATGAAAATTTCTCAGCGGCATATTTTACGGCGTGACAAATGGTTATTGTCATGCCTGACATGGGTTCCGCTCCTGATTGCGCTTACCATTTGGGGCGTATTTTCTGCCGGTATTGCGCGTAATTTACCCATCGGCGTGGTGGATTTGCAACACTCGCAGCTTTCACGCAAGCTAATCCAATCGTTGGACGCCTCTGCCACGATGGCGGTAAAACATCACTTTACCAGCACCAGCGAGGCAAAAGATGCGATGATCGAAGGAATAGTTTACGCTTATGCCGTGATCCCTCCACAGTTCGATCAAGACATATTCCAGCAAAGACAACCTCAACTGTCCGTTTTCTATAACAGTCAGTACATATTAGTCGGTAAACTGATCAACTCAGCGTTCGTCCAGGCTCAAGGGTATTTTGATGCGCAATTAGAGGCAATGGCGATCCTGGCGAAAGGCAGTACCACCCCGCTTACCGCTGTAGGAAAAGCGGTTCCGGTTTCCACCCAGATCACAGCACTATTTAATCGCAATAATAACTACGCTCAGTTCCTGGTCACCGCAATTGTGCCCGCGATCTGGCAAATTGGTATTGTTGTCAGCACGATTCTGCTGCTATCGGCCAACTTCCGAATTTACGGTGCCACCAGCCAGGACATCTTCGCTTTTTTAACGCCAAGCCCTGTCTACTCGCTGAGCAAGATCTTAAGCCAGTATATCCCGGTGTTCATGCTGCAAGGTGCTCTGTTCTTATATGGTTTTTATGTTGTCTTAGATTGGCCAATGGAAGGCAGTTTTACACTGCTATTATTCGCACAACTGATCACTATCATCGCCTGTATGATTATGGGGGCGTTGTTTTTCTTCCTCACTATGGACGCTGCACGTGCGATGAGTTTTGCCGGTGCATTTACCGCTCCCAGTTTCGCCTTTATGGGCATTACGTTTCCTGTCTCGGATATGAACATGTTAGCTCAGGCATGGCGAAACTTGCTCCCCATCAGTCATTATATTGAAGTTCAGGTGGGCCAAGCCAGCTATGGTGCATCCGTCGCAGACTCCCTGATTACGTTGTCACCTATGTTAGCTTATACCATTCCGTTACTTTTGGTCACCGCCTTAATCGACAAACAACGCCACATGGCAAGGAAGTCGCTATGAGCCTCTGGCAGTTAATTAAAGCTGAAATCCTCGCATTACTAAGAAACCCGGTAGTCACATTGACCATGTTTGGTGGCGTAGTGTTTTACTCGTTTCTCTATCCACTCCCATATGCCAAACAAACGCCGCGTGAGCAAGCGATAGCTGTGGTCAACTTAGACGGAAGCGCTACCAGTCTGAAACTGGAAAGAATGGTGGATGCTACCCCACAAGTACGGATCGTAAAAAGAGCGCACACCATTGAACAAGCCAAACAAGCGTTTTTGCGCCACGAAGTCACTGGTTTTCTGGTTATTCCCGAGCATTTTTATAAAGATTTGATGCTAGGCCGCAGCCCTACCCTCGCTTTTGCAGCGGATGCGTCATATTTCTTAGTTTACGGCACTGTGGTTGAAGGACTGGCCAAAGCGGGCGGGACTCTGGGCGCTCAGGTAAAAGTAAGCAAACTGATTATCGACGGAGTCCCGCTAAGTAAAGCGAGCCAGGCTTACTCCGCTATCAAACTTAACCTAAAACCCACTTTTAACCCGACCATGGGTTACATCGAATATGTGGTACCGGCAGTATTTGTGCTTATTCTTCAGCAGACACTGATCATGGCTGTCGGGTTACAAACCGGCTCGCAGAAACACGGTAAAGGCTACTGGTCACGCACCTCACCGCTCCGACTACTGCTGGTGAGGAGTCTGGTTTTTATCGCCATCTATTACCTGCTCAGCGCCTTTTATTTCGGCTTTAGCTTTGATCGGTTAGCAATCAACCACACCGCCAATGCTGCTGAATTGTTGACCCTGCTGCTGCCATTTTTACTCGGATGCTGTGCTATCGGTAACTGGCTTGGTTTTCTGCTACCGCGGCGGGAGCTGGTTACGGTAGTGGTCTTGGTCAGCTCAATGCCATTAGTATTTCTAGCCGGGTTTATCTGGCCGGTTGAGTCAATTCCAGCACCATTACTCTGGGTTGCCGATCTAAGCCCGAGTTCATGGGCAATTAAAGGATTTCTTGCACTTAACCAGATGGGGGCAACCTGGCAGCAGGTGGCTCGGTTTTGGACAGGGCTTTGGGTACTTGCCGGCGTTTGGAGTATCATCGCCTATCGGCAAGCCCGCAACTCTGCTAAACCGATAGTGACAGAAAGTATCGGATAAAGATCTAATCAGAAAAGTCTGCCAGTGGCAGGCTTTTTGTTTTTGTAAACCTTCGTCAACAACTGCCCGCCTTTGCTGCCTATTTAGCGAAATCGCTTTTAACCACCTTTTTTTATAGCTCATAATCCGCCATTTCTGATATTATCAACAATATCAATAATTGATAAGTAACACCCTATCACCTCGTATATCAAGAATCCGTTCCAATTGGCTGCTTCGAACAAATTTGAAATTCGGCATGATAAACTGCGTGCTCTTCTGTGCATCCATTGACAACAATTGCCCGTGGTGTCGGCTGGTTAAAATGAGTTTTCAGGAGATGTAATGCCGATAGAGCACGCACGCCACCGAAGAGTAGTTAACAAAACAAAACGCCGCAAAGGGCTGCTATACCTCTTTCTTATGCTGGCTTTCCTGTCCGCTATCAGTACGGTGTTCTATACCAGCAGTATTGAGAAACTTGATCAGGCACGAGAACAGCACCATCAGGAAGCACTCTCCAATATCCAGCACAATATCGAAACCGAGTTTCGCTTTGTCAGTGCCGACTTAGCCTATTTGTCCAGAACCTCACTGGCCAACTCTGTCCTGTTGCAACATGACGATGCAGCCAAACAGCATTTAAGCTCTTTGATGTTTCAGGTTGGTACCAGCCACAAGCGCTACTTCCAGTTGCGTCTGCTAAATAAGCACGGGCGCGAAGTCATACGTATCGACCAGTTAGCAGACGGCAGCCTTAAACCGATCGAGGCATCTCTCCTACAGGAAAAAGGCAATCGCTACTATTTCAGGCAAGCTGTACCGCTGCAAACCGATGCCGCGTATGTCTCACAATTTGACCTGAACATTGAACATGGTGTTATCGAGCGCCCCTTCCGCCCGACGATCCGCTTTGTCGCCCCCATTCATGATAAACAGTCCCGGTTTATTGGTGCTACCGTCATCAACTACAACGGGCAATATATTTTCGATCTAATCGCGGCACAAACTCCTGCTCAAAATGTGGCTTCGGTTGTCAATCAACACGGCTTCTACCTTAAATCCCATCAAGCGGAAAAAGAATGGGGCTTCATGTGGCCAAACAAGCCCGCAGCTCGTTTCTCTGACGAGTTTCCGGAAACCTGGCAAGCGATGAGCGGGCACACACAAGGAAAAGTAGTAACCGCAGATGGCGAATATTATTTCCGTAATCTATCACTCCGGCTTTATGCACCATTCAAAGCCATAAACAGTGAAGAGATATTTCTGGTTCTCTTTGCCCCTATGGCTGTGATTGAAAACACTCAAACCACTCTGGTGAATGGCCTTATCGCACTGTGGGCATTTCTTGGTCCTTTACTGACCTTTCTGGCCTTTGCTATCGCGCATTATCAGGTCGAGAGAACCTTCTTATTTCAGGAGCTGGATTACGAAGCCAGCCATGACCATCTAACCGGTCTGTATAACCGCCGGGCAATCATGGCGCTGTTGCAAACGCGCATTGAACACAGCCTGAAAATTGATACCCCCCTGGCCGTGAGCTTCATAGACGTTAACGATTTGAAACATACCAATGACTGGTATGGCCATGATATGGGGGATGAAATGATCAAAAACGTCGCGAATGTGATCGAGCAAACCATAAAAAGTAGCGATGCCTCGGCCAGAATTGGCGGCGATGAATTTTTGATTGTCTTTAACCAATGCACTAGTGAGCAGGCGAAGGCGATCATGCAGCGTATTCAATCCCGTTTTGCCGTTTGCGGACTAAAACGCATCGGTACAGACTGGACCATCAGTTATGGATGCAGTGAACTGCGTCCGGACGACAACGCCGAAACCCTGATGGAACGTGCCGATGAAGCCATGTACGAACATAAAAAAGTCACCAAAGCTCGTAGCGCCACCAATACTCAGCGCTAAACCAGCGCGACTTATTCGGATAGAGCAGGTTTCAACCTGGCGGTAAATAAGCCACAGCGCTCTCCGATCTGACTGGTCGTCGGTCGTTATTTCCCGCTCCCAGTTTGTTTAACACGACAGACAGCTCACCTTAATTCTGCCTGTCTGAACAAATAAAGATGATCCGCTGACGTTTTCTCCACGTAATTTAGAGGGACTTGGTAATGTAATTTACCCCTGAAACGGAGACTGACGATGACTACCTCAATGCGATCATTATCTGCTACTGTAGCGATCCTTACCCTTGTTATATTCCTTGCCACACCCGCTTTTGCAAATACACCCAAATGGGCAACGAAGTCTGATTCAACTATTGTAGAATTTGCCGTAGGCGCCTCTGGCGAACCGTTTGACTTTGATACCAATGGTGAAGACTTTGATATCCTGGTTGCTGCTCTTATTGCCACTGGTACTGTGGAAGTTTTCGATGGCAGCGACTTTACCGTTTTTGCCCCCAATGATCAGGCTTTTTACAACCTGACCGGAGCCAACAATGATGCAGAAGCCTTCAATGCCGTTGTTGATTTGCTCGACGTAGAGGGGGTAGCAGCTGTACTTGCGTACCACGTAACGGAAGGAGTTCACAACTCAAGATCTGTTACCAGAGCGAAAATGCGCACGATGCTAGATGGCAACACCATTAGTTTTGACAGCGGCTTAATCATTGCGGGCCAGTCTGAAGCAGGTCTGTTAGATATCGATAACCGCCTGGCAGATGGCATGGTACACGTTATCGACTCACTTTTGTTACCTTAACTATCATCGTAACAGTGGCTCTGATTGTTGCATCGCAATAGCAATAATCAGAGTTCATTGCGTTGCGTCGCGGCGCGTTGCCTTTAAAACTTTGCAAGACTTACATCGGCCACGGTGAGCTGAGGACCTTTACCATCTTGCGCAATAAATGTACTTCAACTGGCAAGCATTCATCCGATAAATACATCAACCTCACAAATACCATTCTCATTGGGTATTTTTCACTTTTATTACACATTTATCTTGCTACTATCGCCCTTCTCTAACTCAACCATGATTTAAACAAGGACTCTCAATGAAAAAGCCTGCTTTTGGGCCGCTGCGTCCCATTGTGCTTTTTGCCTTCTTTTCTCTTTGTACGCTTTCTTTATCGCGCCTTCTCTTAACGGTGTGGCTGTCTGAACGAATACCTGCACTTAATGATCTGCTATACATCTTAACTCAAGGTGTACGGGTCGATGTGGCAACACTCTGCTGGCTGTTTATTCTTCCGGCGCTACTTTCTGCCCTTCTGCCGTTGCAGGGCTTTGTTGGAAAATGCTGGAAGCCATTGTTACGGCTATGGCTCGTGGCCGGTTTATGGATCATTGTTTACATGGAACTGGCGACCGCACCTTTTATTCTGGAATATGACCTGAGGCCAAATCGGTTGTTTGTTGAATACCTGATTTATCCAAAAGAAGTATTCAGCATGCTCTGGACGGGTTACAAGCTCGAGTTAGCTCTCGGTTCACTCGGTTCTGCCATCACTCTGTGGTTTGGCTGGATATGGAGCCGGAACCTGGTTAACAACGCTCAGCAGGTAAAACTTATCTGGCGGCCAGTTTTAGCTATCCTGGTGGTTTTGATTGGTGTTGCTGGTGCCCGCTCTTCACTCGGCCACCGGCCACTGAACCCAGCCATGGTAGCGTTTTCTAATGACCCTCTATTAAACGACTTGGCGCTGAACTCATCTTATTCACTATTTTTTGCCATCAACAACATGAAGTCTGAAAAATCGGCTGAAGAGTTTTATGGCAAGATGAACGATAAGAAAATGCTTGAACTGGTACGTGCTTCATCAGCAAAAACCTCGTTCAGCCCTGAACTTCTGCCAACAATGAATAGCAACACAGCAACGTACCGTGGTAAACGCAAGAACTTAGTCATTCTTCTGCAGGAAAGCTTGGGCGCACGTTTTGTTGGCTCTATGGGCGGTTTGCCGCTAACCCCTAACCTCGATGAACTGATGACCCAGGGTTGGCAGTTCACCCAAATGTACGCCACCGGCACCCGCTCCGTTCGTGGTATTGAAGCGGTAACTACCGGTTTCCCGCCTTCGCCATCGCGAGCAGTAGTAAAACTAAGCAAAAGCCAGACCGGCTTCTTTACCATTGCCGATTTGCTCAAAAGTCAGGGCTACCACACCCAGTTCATTTACGGTGGCGAAGCGAACTTTGACAATATGAAAACCTTTTTCTTTGGTAACGGCTTTGATCAAATCGTCGAAGAAAAGCACTATGCCAACCCTGAATTTGTCGGTTCATGGGGCGTAAGTGACGAAGATCTTTATAACAAAGCGCACGATGAGTTTGAGCAATTAGCCCAATCTGAGCAGCCGTTTTTCAGCCTGGTATTCACCTCTAGCAACCACAGCCCGTTTGAGTACCCTGAGGGGAAAATTGAGCCGTATGATGCAGAGCACATGACGCGGAACAATGCGGTCAAATATTCTGACTATGCGTTAGGCAGTTTCTTTAAGAAAGCCAAGCAGTCAAACTATTGGGACGATACGATCTTTATTGTCATTGCCGACCATGATGCACGCGTCTTTGGCGCGAACCTGGTACCCGTGAAACACTTCCACATTCCGGCGTTGATTTTGGGCAAAGACATTCAACCTCGCGTGGATGACCGACTGGCCAACAACATTGATATGCCACCGACACTGCTATCGTTGATTGGTGTGGATGCGCAAACCCCGATGATTGGCCGTGACCTGACCAAGCCTTTGGCTCGTGAAGATGAACGGGCCATGATGCAGTACAACAAAAACTTTGGTTACCTCACCCGCGATAATCTGGTGGTATTCTCTCCCGGTAAGAAGATCGCGACCATGAAGTATAACTTCGACGATCAGACGATGGCATCCATGCCAGTCGATCAAGCTGCCATCGACAGAGCCAAAGCCAATGCACTGTTTGCCTCCAAAGCGTATCAAAAAAACTGGTATAGCTCACAAACCCACTGATGTATAAACCAATCATCACCTGAACAAGCCCCTCGATAAGTTCGAGGGGCTTTTTGTTTGAGTCGATTCAGTTATTTCATTGCCTAACACGGTCAGGCCAAGCGCTCTGCCTGGCTAACGGCTTTCTCGGCCATGATTTTTGTAATTAACGCATACCACGCCTTCCCGGCACAATAGTTACTGCCCCAACTAAAACTGGGGTATCTAAAATGCCCATAATTGTCCGATGGGAATAATTAAGTAGCAAGTACGTGAACTTATCGCCAGGCATTTAAAGCACCAGAACTTATTAATCCTAGATGCCACATTTGTATCATGAAGGAATGCGTAATAACCGACGTATGTATAATCTACACAGGAAACGATAGCGCAAACCCGAATATTGAAATACCGGGGCACCCACATCGTACGATTGCAAACTAAAAAAGGAGCCGACAGGCTCCTTTTTTAAATAATATCAGATCATTACAGCCCCATCTCCTCACTGAGCGCTTTGATCTGTTTGAGATCCATTTTATTCACTTCGATCAGTTGATCCACCTGGCTTAAACGTGAATTAGCTTCATCATGTTTATCGCACGCGTCCGATTTCACATCCCAGGATTTACCTTCAAGGAAAATATCGCACTCTGATTTGAGCTTTTCGATTTTAGGCAGCAGTTGTTCGCGCTCTTTTTCCAGAGCTTCCAGATCTTGGGTCACTCGCATCTCTTTACGGAACACTTCACGTGAACGCTCGAACATTGTCGCCTGCAAATCAGCCTGGCGATTGAGCTTTTGGTTTTCAGACGCGGTTGAGTCCAGTTGTTCTTGCTGCTGTTTAATCTGCGCTTCCAGTGACAGATTAACTTTCTCGACTTCTGTGAGTTGCTTCTGCAGCGCCTGTAACTGTTGTTGGTGTTGCAGCTCTTTTTCTGCAAGCTGCTGGGTCAGTTTCTCTTGCAGCTCTTGATCTAAGCTTTGTTCACGCGTCTGCACCTGCGTAACCAGTTGGGTTTTATCCTGGGCCAACGCCTGATATTGCTCTTCTAATACCTGATAGGTTGACTCCCACTTACTGGCCGTCAACACCGAGCCCAGCAGCCCGCCAAAAGCCAAACCAATAACGGCAGCGATAGCAATATATAAATGCGTACGCTTGTCGCGCTCTTCAATGACCACCACGTCATCTTGTTCTTCAATATTTTTTTGAGAAGTCACCGTAATTTACTCCAAGATCTCTGGTGAGAAGCCTAGCGTGCCAGTTCTGCGATCATAATCGACGCGGTATAAAGCAAAAAAGCCCCAATCAACACAATGACGGTGATCTTCTGCACTTTTTCATTGGTACGATAACGAAATAAAACAAACGCTATCGCAATGAGTACCGCGATGGCTAATAACCTGGTCATACAACCTCCTTGTCAGAACGGAAGAACCAGAGCCTCCCGAGAGAGTTACTGAGTGGCTTATTGTACCTCAATTCTAGGTTCCATTCGGTTAATATCGCGTAGTTTTTAAGGTTTTAAATCCAGTTCTTATTATTTTTTGCTCGTCAATTGAACAACTTATCACCGACCGAATGCCCTCTGATACCCACAGAATATAAAAAGAAAAGCAGCATTCATCAGCCAAATAGGCTCTAACTTCCGCCAAAAAGCATAAACATGGCGACTTCCTGTAACACATTTGAATTAAACCCCACCCACACGCAGGAAATTAATCAACGTTTAGGTGTTGAAATGACGAAAAAACATGATAAAGTTCACACGTCAATGATGGCCAGCATTATTGACTAACCTTTACTCATTAACTTGAGTAATTGTTCCGATGAAGACTGCAGGAGAGTGGTTATTAACCAAATGGCAACATTTGGCCAGAGTAACCCGCCGAAGAATTAACTATTTCAGGTGCTACCTTGGTAGCGGGGACTGTCGTTGGAGGAACCTCTGGAGAGAACCGTTAAATCGGTCGCCGAAGGAGCAAGTCTTGCAATCACTGCAAGGTGAAACTCTCAGGCAAAAGGACAGAGGAGTGGAAAGAAACTAACTCATAATTAGACTTCCCTACCCGATTATCGGTAGCCGATGTCTGATTGAGATCTTTTGATCTCATCCTTTCCCTCTTCTCCTTATTAGTTGTTTTATTAAGGGGAAATCATGAACGACCTACAATCTTTACTTCAAACCATCGATAGCTTTGTCTGGGGCCCACCCCTGCTGATCTTGCTCGTTGGTACCGGTGTATACTTCACTTTCAGCCTCGGCTTAATTCAGTTTAAACACTTACCGACCGCACTTTCGATGGTGTTCAGTAGAGATAAGTCATCTTCGCAACAAGGTGACGTTTCCAGCTTTGCCGCGCTTTGTACCGCGCTATCTGCAACCATTGGTACCGGTAACATCGTTGGTGTAGCAACCGCGATCAAACTGGGCGGCCCTGGCGCACTATTCTGGATGTGGCTTGCTGCGCTGTTTGGCATGGCAACCAAGTACGCCGAGTGTTTACTGGCGGTTAAATACCGCAAGACCGATGAAAACGGCCAGATGATTGGCGGCCCGATGCAGTACCTTCAGTACGGTGTCGGCTCTAAAACTCTAGCAATTCTGTTTGCGGTGTTTGCGTTGGGTGTCGCGTGTTTTGGTATTGGTACTTTCCCGCAGGTTAACGCGATTCTGGACGCCAGCGAAATTTCGCTGGGCATGAACCGTGAGCTGTCAGCGTTTATCCTGACCCTGCTGGTAGCGTTTGTTACTCTGGGTGGTATTAAATCGATCGCCAGTGTTGCCGGTAAAGTCGTACCTGCTATGGCCGTGTTTTACGTTCTGGCGTGTCTGAGCGTGATCATCATGAACGCTGATCAGTTGCTTGCTGCAATTGAACTGGTTCTGGTTTCAGCATTTACTTCTACCGCTGCAACCGGGGGCTTCCTGGGTGCCGGCATTATGCTTGCGATTCAGTCGGGTATTGCCCGCGGGGTATTCTCAAACGAATCCGGTCTGGGTAGTGCACCAATGGCAGCGGCGGCAGCAAAAACCGATTCCTGTGTTAAACAGGGGCTGATCTCAATGACCGGTACCTTCTTTGATACCATCATTATCTGTACCATGACGGGTCTTGCCCTGATCCTGACCGGTGCATGGCAAAGCGATTATGCCGGCGCGGCAATGACCACCCATGCTTTCGCGGTAGGCCTGAACGCCGAAACCTTTGGTCCAATGATGGTGTCTATCGGTTTGATGTTCTTCGCCTTTACCACTATTTTGGGTTGGAACTACTACGGTGAACGTTGTGTGGTATTCCTGCTTGGTACCAAAGCGGTACTGCCTTACAAAGTGATCTTTCTGGTTCTGGTCGCCTCTGGTGCTTTCCTGCATCTGGATATGATTTGGGTTATCGCCGATATCGTGAACGGCCTGATGGCAATTCCGAACCTGATTGGTCTGATCGCCCTGCGTCATGTGGTGCTGGAGGAAACCAAATTGTTTTTTTCGCCCAGCGCAAAGCCGGATGAATTAGACGCAGTCAACGTCTAATTAACGCCAAATAAAAGCCCGCTGAACTCAGCGGGCTTTTTGTTTAAGTTCTCGGCAGGGTGCGTTACCTGATGCCCCCGCCATTACGCACTTGGCGCATCTTCAATCAGCAACTTCACACCGAGTACCACCAGCACCATCCCGGTCGTCCCTTCCATCCATTTCATGAAGCTGGCGTTTTTAAGCAGGCTTTTCGCCGAGTTTAACGCCCCGGCCAGACCGCACTGCCAAAGCATCGCAATCAAAAAGTGAACGGATGCCATCAGCATCGACTGCAATAGCGGAGAACCTTCAGGATTAACGAACTGGGGCAGAAACGCCAGATAAAACACTGCGGTTTTCGGATTTAGTACATTAGAAAGAAAACCTTCCCTTAGCGAACGTTTACCGCTGAACGCAAGGTGTGCCTGCTCAGTTACGGTGATCCCTGCACCACTTTTCACCAGTGATCTCAGGCTGCTCAGCCCAAGCCAAATCAGGTATACCGCCCCGATCATTTTCACCAACTGAAACAGCTCAGCCGACTGGGCCAGCACCGCCGAAATCCCCACCGCTGAACACAGTGCATGGACATACAGGCCACAACAGATGCCCAGACTGGTTGCACAACCGTCTTTAAGCCCTGCCCGGCTGGTATTGCGGATCACCAACGCCGTATCCAGCCCCGGAGTAAGAGTCAAAATAGTAATGGCGATCAAAAACGCCTCAAAATTCAAAATATCCATATATTGTTTGTCGTGATAAAACCTTCCTCATCAATACCGTCAAATGCCACCAGGTGCAAGCTTCTTTTCTGCGTGTCTATACAAGTTACTGAATTTGTGCACAATAGGGCTGTTTTGTTTAATTAATAATTGATTAACAAATGTCCGTCTGCCTTTCCCTGCAAGGGACAGCCTTCAGTCAGGCGGCACAAACACGAACCCTGAAGTTCAAGGAACCCTTTGGGGTGTTTAAGGAAAGAACAAAAATAAAGAGTAGTCACATGAACGCATTCGAAAAACTCGTCGAACATTCAAAAAAAGTCTCCAATTTCGAGCATCTCTCTTCAATAGTCAGCTGGGATCAGGCCGCAGTGATGCCCGCCGGCGGGGCCGAAGCCCGCTCAAATGCCATGGCAGAGCTGTCTGTGCATATTCACTCGCTGATGACCCAGCCTCACCTTGGCGATTTGTTTGCTCAGGCAGAAGAACAAACCCTCTCTACCGAGCAACAAGCCGTACTGCGCGAGATAAAACGCGAATGGCAACAAGCCAACCTGCTTCCGGAATCACTGGTTGAGGCGCAGTCACTGGCAGGTTCTAAGTGTGAACATGCCTGGCGTACTCAGCGTAGTGAGAATGACTGGGCCGGTTTTGAGAAGAACTGGGCTGAAGTGGTAAAACTGTCTCAGGAAGAGGCACAAATTCGTGCCGATGCCAGCGGCAGCACACCATACGATGCGATGCTCGATATCTACGAGCCGGGAACCACCTCGGCATCACTGGATGCACTGTTTGCGGATGTCAAAACCTGGCTACCATCATTGATTGATGCGGCAATTGACAAGCAGCGCAGTCACCAAATCGTGCTACCTAACGGCCATTACGCGACAGACAAACAAAAGGCACTCGGGCTGGACGTAATGAAACTGCTCCAGTTCGACTTTAACCACGGCCGTCTGGATGAAAGTATCCACCCGTTTTGTGGTGGCGTACCGACCGATGTGCGTATCACCACCCGATACGATGAAAGTGAGTTCGTCCAGTCTTTGATGGGGATCGTCCACGAAACCGGTCATGCCCGTTATGAACAAGGCTTGCCGAAGTCATTAGCCGGCACCCCAGCCGGTCAGGCCCGCTCCATGGGGATCCACGAGTCACAATCGCTGTTCTTCGAAATGCAGATCGCCCGTAACGAAGCCTTCATTGACCATCTGGCGCATCTGGCGTCTGACTACTTCCAGGGCGATGAATTTGGCAAAGAAAATCTGGCGAACATTTATACCCGAGTAGAAAAAGGCTTCATCCGCGTCGATGCCGACGAGCTAACCTACCCTGCCCACGTGATCCTGCGCTACGAAATCGAACGCGATCTGATTAACGGCAAAATCTCCCACCGCGACGTGCCTGAGTTGTGGAATGAAAAGATGCAAGCCTACTTAGGCCTTTCGACGCAGGGCAATTACAAAGATGGCTGCATGCAGGATATTCACTGGACGGACGGGGCGTTTGGTTACTTCCCATCGTACACGTTGGGTGCGATGTACGCCGCGCAGTTTATGGCAGCGATGAAGCAAACGGTCGATGTTGACGCGGTGCTCCGCAGCGGTGATCTGACTCCTATCTTTACCTGGCTGTCTGACAACATCTGGAGCAAAGGTAGCTTGCTAACAACGGATGAGCTAGTGAAACAGGCTACTGGGGAGTCCCTGAATGATGCCTACTTCCAGGCGCATTTAAGAGGGCGTTACCTATAAACCAGCACCCAACGCTGCGTTGAGTTTATCTGCTGATCGTATGCGTAATAGCAAAGTTTTAAACTGTCTGCCTAACACATGCCCGGCAATGCCGGGCCTTACCTAGAGTGACTCTAAGCTGCTGAGCGCCCGCTCAATAACTTGCTTGCCCTTATTCAACACCGACGCTTTCCATTCCGCAGAGTCTGGATAGAAGGTACGCAACATACATTGCTTTATTTGTGCAGCTTCAGGATTGGCTGTACCCCCGTAATGATACAGCCAGTTTTCGACACGCATTGCTCTGAACACATCCATAGGTGGAAAGGTGCCGTATTCCAGACTCACTGAGGTGACTTCCGAACCTGGTAACGTATCCGCAACCGCCAGTTTGAACGAAGCTTCAAGGTGCGCAGAGACGGAGTTGCCGCTAGTGGTTGTTTCAACTAATGCAGGCCCCCAAATGGCAAGCGCTCTGAGGTGCTCAGGAGAGTCTTCTGGTGAATTAAGTACTATCTCGGCACTGCCAAACTCACCAAGACCAGTATGAACGTCAATAACAATAACCCGCTCTGCGTGAGAAAGATAACGCTGAAAAATTGAACGTAACTGCCGATTTGACCATGTATTCGCCGCTCCTCCATAGAATAGCCCTTTAGGATGCGAATACTGTCCACCACTTATTGCGGCCTGGGCTGCGGCTTTTCCTTGCTTCACCCGATACCACAGTAGCTGTGCCCACGCTGCCACCTCCGACCCAAATGATAAAGAAAGCGGTGCAATCACATCTGCCAGCCGTTTATATTCCGGGTTCTCCGGTACCGGCTTGCTCCAGTCTACAAAATTTCGGTTTACGTCCACATTATCTTCGTTAAACCGACGCAGATAAGCCATGCCATATGGATTAACAGCATGGATCACTAGTAGGCGGTATCCGCAGGTAATCGCCAAGCAATCCCCTCACTTAAAACACCGGTTTGGATAGCAGAACCGGCAAAACCTTCTACACCATGAATACCCGACATCACCAGAACAAACTGCTTTGCATCTTGTGCTCCAAGTAGTGCGACATCCATGAAAAGCGGTTTGCCTTCCGGGCCAGTATGTGAAAAAGGAATACTTTCGATAGTACCGCCCGTCTTATTGACCACGGAAAGAAACTTCTCCCGCGCCTGTAAATAGTCAGGAGAAAAATACGGCTGACTTCCCAGGTCAGAGCTATCCACCCCCACAGCTAATCCGCTATCGCAATGGGAAATTCCCATGCTGCCCAGTTGATATATGCCGATCGCCAAAACCACTGCACATAACGCACTAGTGCTTACTATGACCTGTCTTTTCATCAAGCACCTCCTGGTACGGTTCTGAAAATAAACGGCTTCACTACCTTTATCCCTCCTAGGGTTCAAAAAGAAGACTCAGCAAGCACATTAAGAGTTACGCAGATGTCGAGCCACTATTAGGCGCAAATGCTTGCCTGACGCTATTTGGGTCACAGAGCCAAAATAACGTTGTGCCAACTCCATCGCTTCGGATTCCAGTGCCGGGCCGATGATGTCGGTATAACCACGCTGTGTAATAATCCATTGATGGATCCCCGTTATCCGTTTGTCACAATATCCTGCACGTTGATGGAATACTCCTGCGTAACAAGGAGGGAAACAGCCTATGGCAAGTAAGCCTTCTGGTTTGATGACGCTGCTATCGAAACTGCCTTGATGATTAAATAAAAAAAGGCGAAGTAAATTGCTTCACCTTTTTATTTTGGCTGCAAATGTAAACACTAAACAATATCTTGGTAATTCACTCAAGCTAATTAATGGCGCATAATTTTTGAGTTAGTTTTCTCCGGATGTTTCATTAGGTGCGTATGCCGGTTGGTTGCTGCCTGTGCCATTTCATCCAGGATGCGACTGAGTTCTGAATTGTCCAGACACTGTGCAAGCCCGGGCTCTCGCTGCAAATCAACATCAAATTCATAATGGCATTCTCTTTCCGGGAAGAAGCCAATGTCAGTATCCCTGAATTTATTGGTTTCGGTGATTTCATTGAGCATAGTCGCAACGGTGTAGCAGAACACGTCATATACATCGTTAGTGCTTCTTGCCATATTGATTTTGTTCCTAAAATTAGGAGTATAAGCTTTATCTAGTTTGGAATACGAAATGCGAGAGGTCATGCATCCCCCTTATGGTTCTCAGTAAGTCCTCTTTAACTATAGGACGGGAGAACATCTCGTCAAACTGCCTGCTCAGGGCAATACACTCAAACATTGAGTTGCAGGGGTGGGATAAAATGTAACGTCATGATGGCAAAGATCAGGAATATTCCACTCTTTGCTTAGTAAGGTTAAGTGTTACCGTTCGCCGAGAGCATGTGAACATGGCTGTGCTGCCACTCGCATCCCGAGGTTACTTGGGTATATAAAACTGGAACCGGCATTCCTTCATACTTAAAAATACCGGTTAACCAAATCATCGGCATACTCGCAGGTGAATCCCACGCAGCTGAAATTGAGTATCTCGCCGGCGTAGTAGGTATTCTGCCCACCTTGCAGCTTCTCAAGTTTGTCATAAAAACCACTGCTCATCTCCTCGGTTCCGACATGAGGGAAATATTTCCAGTGGATAAACTGATGAACCGACTCAATCTCTGCACCAGTTTTGCGTACAAAGGCGTTTAGATTATTTGTCACTTCGGCTTCGCTGGAGCTTTTATCAGTCAGAACATAAAACGAGTAGACAGGCTGCCCTGCTTGCCGGTAGTACCAGAACACAGGATGCCCCTCACGCTCTCTGATAAAGTTCTCCGGCACGTAGCCGGTCTTTTCAACAAAGTTATTTACTGTGCAGAGAATGGTCTGATAATCGAGGTACATGATTTTTTCAAACAGCGCCTGCTCTTGCCGGCTCAAATGCATAAATAACGAGGTTTCGTCCAGAGGCGTGGTGACGATAAGCTTATCGAACTCTTCTGTCCCCGACTCGGTACTGATGGTTATGCCTTCAGCCCGGTCAATGTTAGTGATCTTTGCCTTAAACCGGACATCATGCTCTCTTGCCACACGCGTCCACAATCCCTGAATACCATCAGGAAAGATATAAACTTGCTTTTTCAGGTAAGCAACAATCGTTTTCCAGTTAACGTACTTCAACACGTAAGCGGTGGGGACATTATCCGAATAACAATAGCCAAAACCGGTGAGAAACAGACTGAAAAAATTGGCTAAATCGGTAATTTTTTTATTTTGGGCAAATTGTTCAAATGGCAAGGTGACAGACGGCGAAAGGTGGTGAAAGCCGGGAGATTCCAGCTGTTTGTATTGATTGAGCAGGCGCCGGTAACGGAAAAACAGCTGCCATAACACTTTCAGCTTTAACGCCAGTGACTGCTTGGGGATTGGCTTAGCGTCTTTATTAACGAACATGCTGTGACCAAAATCTGCCGGCTCTATCGGGACGTGATACTTCTTAGCCAGCCCAAGCGGTATGGTATTATTTTTCGTTAAAATCCCCGCACCAAGCTCATAGGTTTTTGCGTTGATTTCAACACTCAGGCATTTTCCCCCGGCATGGTCGGTGCGCTCAAAGACAGTGATATGCTTATAGCCTTTTTGTCTCAGCGCTTCAGCGGCACTGAGCCCTGCCGCCCCCGCGCCCAGAATGGCAATACGCTGATTTAGATCTCTTTTATGGTTTTGTTTACTGTCCATAGTAGATGCTTCTTCAAAATAGTCGATGCACACAACAGCCCCGCCATGGTGCCACCAGCAATACTGGCCGTCATGATATCTTGCCCGGAAAGATACAGATTTTTTACCGGTGTATGGACACGCAGCGCTTTCTGTTGAAAGCGTTGGGGTGAATGGGCAATACCATAAATCTCACCTTGTTTATGATGGGAAAAATGCCGCGTACTGAGCGGAGTCGAGACTTCGTAATAATCAACTTTCCCTTTCAGCTGCGGAGCAACACGATACAGCTGCTCTAACATTTGTCCGGCCAGCTCTTCTTTGAGCACGTTATACTCTTCACCCCGTTTCTGCCATGTCGTATCTTCCCACTTATCAAACCAGTCATAGGGAAGCAGAATCACAACTTCTGCGGTGCTTCTGTCGGGATGTGTTTGTTCTGCTGAAGGGTCTTTTGCCCAAGGGAATGAGACAAAAGCGACCGGTAATGGGGAGGCAAACTCCGTGTACTCTGCCCGCCCCCGGTCATGATCGTACTGCTGAGGAAAAACCCAGTAATTACATTTGGGCAATTTTAACGTCGAAGGGGATTCTTTGATGCCGACATATAACCCGGCATGGGCCGTTGCAGGTTCCAACTCGCTGATTATTTTATCCAGCTGATGCCTTTTGCTCACTTCTTCCGGCAACAAAGATGAATAGGTACTCACAATACCGGTGGCACTGACCACACTCTTGGCGTAAAACGCTTCGCCATCATTCATTCGAACGCCAACCGCGCTGTTATTTTCGACGATCACCTCACGCACTTCGGCTTGTGTTAAAGCGACGCCCCCCGACTCCTCAATGATCGGAACGATACACTCAGCAAGTTTTGATGCCCCACCCACCGGATAAGCCGCCCCTTCCATATAGTGATTAGCCAGCAGGGCATGCATGTAAAAACTGCTCTTTGACGGCTCTAAACCATAATCGCCATATTGAAAAGTCAGCACGCCAATCAGTTTCGGATTATCAGTGATCCCCTGGAGCACTTCTAATGTGGTCAGGTCAGAAAATTTCAGGGTACTGCGACGAAGAAAGTCGCCAAAAAGATTTGTTAACAATGGTGGCAAGGTTTTCTCAATATAAAACCCACTACCCAGATTGCGGGTTTCATCAAGCAGCGAGAAATACTGATCAATTGAGTCCCTATCCTGCTCCTCGGGGAAATATTCCTTAAGCTTGGCCTTCAGATTTTCCCTTCCTCTGGGAAATACGTATTCTTTATCGCCAAACACCGCCCGGTCATAGATGTCATCAAGCGGGGCCCATTGCAGTTTGTCTTTGGAAATATAACGAAAGACCTTGTTTAATACACTTCCTTGCAGATGAACCTGACCTACATAATGCAAACCGACGTCCCATGCATATCCCTTACGGCCAAACGTATGAGTATATCCCCCGAGTACGTTATGTTGTTCGAGCAGAAGTACCCGTTTTCCGGCCTGGGCTAAAAACGAGGCGACACTCATGCCTCCGGTACCAGAGCCGATGATAATGGCGTCAAAGGTCCGTGCGTCTGTTGTTTGCGCGGATTTACTGTACTGCTGGTATGTTTTGCTAATCATATTGCGCACCTTTCGGTTAAGGTTGCATTATTATTAAATGGAAGTCATTGTTTTATCAGGTAAAGCCAACAACACTCACCAATTCTGCCTAAGGCTTTTTCTAACCAACCACCTTGCATCAATGCCCCTGAAAATCAGCCAGTTCCAGCCAGTTCCATCCCGTTCCATCCCGTTCCATCCCGTTCCATCCATGTCTATTCGGTATTAAGCAATATTTCACTTTAATATTAGCAGTTGAATTAGGCGGTTAGCACAAAAATTTGCATATGGTGACTCATCCGTGAACATTCGTAGGCCATCTGCCCAAATCTGGAGTAACAATTGTTCCCTCAATCGCTGAATCGACCTGCCCCCGTACTTAATGGCGTTTAAACAAAAAAACCGCGGCAGTTACACTGCCGCGGTTTTTATTCAAGTTAGCGTCTTAAATTAGGCTTCGTCGTTATGCTTTACTTTACCACGGCGCTTTTCAAGTGCTTTACGTACCTGATGGGCACGCTCTTCAGTAAAGTTGTATTTGCACATAACCCAAATTGCGAGCAATGCGGTAAACACCGGAACCACAATATCAGCCATACGCAGCATGTTAATAATTTCTACCGCCTCCGGCATATGTAACAGCGCTTCGCCCGCCTGGAGAGAGTTTCTGATCTCTTCCAGCCTTCCGTAACCAATAGCACTTAACACCCAGCCGGACATCAGCATCGCAATCGCCGTACCCAGTTTCACAAACCACCAGTACACCGCGCCGAATACGCCTTCACGTCGTTCACCGGTATTCAGTTCATCCAGATCACAAACATCGGCCGTCATTGACATCATAATTGTGAACAGACCACCGATACCGAAAGTCATCAGCGGCAGCGAAACAAACATCATCCAGTGAGTGTCCTCATTGAGCGCCTGTTCAAATGCCCACCATCTCATAATGTAACCAACAATAGAGATCAGTGTTGCAATGATAAATGTATTCTTTTTGTCCATTCTCTGCGACATTTTGGTGATCGCCGGAATAACCAGCAAACAGGTACAAAGCGAACTGATGGTACCGAACCATGCAGGCCAGGTACCCGACGCTGCCTGATCACCATTAAAGACATAGAACACGATAATAAAGAAGGAAAACTGAGCAACCGTCTGGAAGCCGTTAAAGACGAGGAAAGTCGCGCTGCACAGCTGTACAAATGGCAGGCATCTAAATGTCTGCCAGATCCCCTTAAAGAAGTTAACCATCGTCGAACCAAGCGACGAAAACGATAGTTTTTCAGCCGCTTGCACAGGAAGTACCCGCTCTTTACAAAAGATAGCTGGCACAATACCGAAAACAAGACAAATCAGGCCGACCCAAATCGCTAAATCCCGGCTGCCGACGGCAGCTGAATCATAAAGACTAGGATCATAAATGATCACCCAGAACCATGGCGCAACCATCCATGCCAGTTGGCCGATCCACTGGGATACCGCCATAATACGGGTACGCTCGTGGAAATCCGGGCTCATCTCATAGCCAAGGGCAACCAGTGGCGTAGCAAAAATGGTATAACCAAGATAGAACAGCAGAGAAAGTACCAGGAAGTAGACGAAGTTATAGGTTTCACCATTTTCCGGATAAATCTGCCACATCAGCATAAATGCGACACCGGTAATGATGGCGCCAATAAAGATATACGGGCGGCGACGTCCCCAGCGGGTTCTTGAGTTATCAGAAATGTATCCCATCAGCGGATCGGTAATAGCGTCAAACACGCGAGGCACCGCCCCTAAAACGCCAACCAGAAAAGGATCCATACCTAATCCCATAACCAGTACAATCATAAAGACACCCAGCGCAGCTGCGAACAACTGGTTAGCAAGAGAGCCAACACCGAATGCGATTTTCTGACTGATAGGAACAATATCTTCAGCGACGGTTTCGTAATGTTTTACTTCATTGATGGCGGTGGCAGATTGCCGAACTTCACTCATTAAATTACCTTTTTAGATTTCAATATTGAGCCACCTGAGTTTAAGCAGGCCCAACATACTACTTAAATTCCCTAGTAGCTTGTTTAAAGCAAAAACATCAACGACCACTGCGTCTCGCAGTGGCCGAAATAGCAACATAGCGTGCTAAATTCCTACAGTTAATATTTCTATATAGCTTCTACATCGCTTCTACATTAAATTAAAATTTAACTTGAAGTTCAGTGACATCACCATTTCTTAATGCAACGGCATTTTCACCTTTCACCTCTGACAAAATTTTGATTTCACCATTGGTAAACATCAGTGCATATTCCTGAACGGCAAAGTTTTCAAAGGTATTGGCTCTGGCCTGGTTAACATACGTTACCTTAGTTGTGCCCAGGAACGTATATGAAACTTCATTGTTCTCATCAAAAAACTCTGCAGGCAATGCTGGTTTTAAGTTCAATGTAAGTTCATTGTTTTTCATAATAAATGGCTTATCGCCAAACATCATCAACGTCCACATATGCAGCATTTCTACTGTAGAACCAGATAAGCGGGCAACAAAGCCTTGTCCATGAACCATCGGATCCGGATTACATGTTGGTGCAATAAATGAAGAGTTCTCTAAAATACTTCTGCCATATACATTTGGGTCCATAAAACAAACTAGGTTGGTCTTTATTTCATTATAAAATTCACCGTACATACCAGACTTCAGCAATCCCAGTAAGTACTTATAATTCATATGCAGGAAGTTTGACTCACGCTCCAGCCAGCCTTTAGTAAAGGCGCGGGCACGGCCAATCTCTACGCTCATTTCATTTAAACATTCACTGGTTTTAAATTGTCCCAGCTCTTTATCGTATATTTCTGTTTGCTTAATTCGATTGTAAGAATCTAAGTTAGCCGCCATATCATCTGAAGTTTTCAGTAATCTTGCCGGTGCTTCGAGGAAATTAGGCAATACATGCAGTTTAAACTCTTTGACCCTGGCAAGCGGTAAGCCGTAATGTCCGACTTTCGGTTGTCCATCTTCTAAGATTTCCTCATGCTTTACCGCTTCATAATACAGGAATGTTGGCAGAATACCGCCGGAGAGGCCCTTCGCTTTCTCAAGGCCATGCTCTAGTTTCGCAATCATCTTTTCAAGCAGCGCGACGATATCCGTTACGTTTACCGGTTGATCATTCGATTCAACGGTAAATCTGATCGCCTCCCGGTAGTTCTCTCGCAACGTTGAAAGTTTATCCCAGAATTCAAACCCTTGAGAGTCTGAATCCAGCAATGTGTTAATTCCTCTGATGAATGAGGTAAACTCTCCCGGCAATAGCATTGCGCCCCCGTCAACGACGGATTCGTTTAAGAACTTGATTAATCTCAGTAGTTCAACGGTTTCTGATACGCCTGAGCCAAAAATCCCCGGCAATCCATTCATTGCATCATTCCAGCCTGGCTTATCAGACTCCATTTCAATGCCGATGCCTTCAGGATCTAATGTCGCAAACTTATTAAACGCCAAGGTAAACAGCTTGGTGAACAAGTTTGTCTTGATGATATGGCCATTAGCATCAACCGCCCAGTTTGAGCCTTTTTCGTCCATGTTCAGCATTTTGACTTTTTCATCATCATTATGAAGCAGCGAACCATAACGTCTGATCTTGCCATCTTTTGTAATAACGGTTTTTTCATCCCTCGGTAAAACCGTCACTGGTGATGAATAATACTTGTAGTCGTAATTATCAAACAGCAGTTCTTTCTTAGTATCAGGGTTAACTGCTAGGTAAGATTCAACTAAATCTAATATGTAAGTCCAGTGATCAACCCAAAATCCTTCACCGAATGAGGCTTCGATATTCTGGTTGGCATGTTTTAAAATATCAGCAAGCAAAGCCATATCATCTTTTTCTGACGTGATACCTTCATTCGCCATAGTGTTGATGATAATGCCAGGAGTAAATTTTGAAGACAGTACTTTCTCCATTAACTCGTGCTTGTTATTAAAATTATCTCGTACCAGAGTTTCCAGGTTCGTATCTGAATTAATTTCAAATGTTGAACCATTGACACCTAACGGATTATATCCATCCAATTGGATCAGAGATGCAAATAGTAATACGTTAAAATCACCAATTTTTGGGTTAAATAATGAATCAACCCGTCGGTTTTGGCAGACATCGCGGAAGTTTCCGTTTCCTTGAGAGAAATACTCAGGTGCAACATTAAAGAAGTTGTAGTCCCGTTCGAGATCACCATGCTTTCTTGAGAAAATGTGGTATACATGGTTTTTATCTTCGCCTTCAAAGACTAGCGGGTAACCACCACGTAGAACGTTATCCAGGTAATTTTGCTTAATGTACTCATCAAATAATGGATTTGATGTTTTACATTGAACGTCTTTCACCAGTTCAGTAATCACTTGTTCTGATTCTGACTCTTTTGAATCAAAATATTCATCAGATACCATGCTGGATACTTTAGAGTTTAACAACTCAACATTTTGCGCATGACCAATAATGGTTCTCAAGGTAAAGGTTTCATTGGCAGACAGTTCAACCGCCACCGGTGAGAAACCGACTGGGATCTTGTTAGCCGTTACCTGCTCTTTTTTGTAGAGATCTTCAATTGAGTTTTCAGAGAAAGCGACCGGACTGGTCAGTGAGTTATCGTGGCCGAATACTAAGTTCCCATCAACAATTGGCTTGATGAGTTTCTGGTTTGCAAACGATAAGTAGAAGTTACCTTTATCAAGGGTGCTAACTTCTGCACTGTCTGACGTTGTTGATGTCATCTTAAAAAATGGAACATCATTATTCATATTAAAGACGTCCATCCAACTTCTCAATAAGTTAGACATCTCTTTAAAGGCAGCGTTTGAAGTACCATATGGCAAGAGTTGAGAAATACCATCAAGCATTTCGAAACGACGTGGTTTACCTGATAAGTCAGTGACCTTAACTTTTCGCATAATTGCGGCCAGGTTATCGTTTGGAAGACCGAAATACGTAATCTCGACAAATAGCCCGAGATCTCTGTTCTCTTCGGTTATTTTGAACTGCCCACGCTTAATGTGCATCTTGCGGTTAACGTTCTTCGTTCTGACCGGGCCAAAGAACTCATACACATCACCATCTGACTTAATAAAGGTTCTGAAACCAACTCGACTCACATTTTGATAAGCGGTTACCGCAGGTGAGAACTCCAGAATCGGATTGTCTTTATTCTCTACACCAAAAGAACATAAACCTTGTCCTCTGTTGACATAAAATGCCCACAATGGAACGCCTTTCTTACCCGCTAGCCCAGGCAGAAACGAAGAGAATGTTTTCTTTAAATCATAATCATTGATTACAAATTCGTCATTTTCTAAATAGTATTCGTTGTTCATAATTAATCTTTTGTCTATTTCTATCGATGCAGTTAATCGCGAGCCCAATTTGTTATATGGCTGGCGGTTCAGTGATGAACTGGCTCGTTTTCGGTACTGGTATTGTTCTTAACAGATGAGCGGCTGCTAAGTTGTCGAACCAAGGGAGGCAATGTGATGCTTCTTAATGTTGTTTAGTCATAACAGTTAAAAGCCCCCAAGCTCCAAGATACGTAAGCCCCACGCTGATGAAAGCGCTTTCTTTCCTTAAAAAGAAAGCGCTTTCTTTTGGATGGCAAGATACTCCCAACACTAATTCAAGTCTATAAAAAAGTGGTATTTACACGGCAGATTTGTGAACTGGGGTTGACTTCGTATAATTAGCGCCGAGTCGACCTTTCGAGTTTAAATCCTTATAATTCAGCCACATAAACTAACTAATCATTTTATTATGAACTCAATAAAGAAAAGTCATCAATGCCACAAATTGCTTTTTGTTTGGTATAGCCTCAAAAACCGTTACCTGTCACAACCAGACCCGGTCTAACGAACCGCTGGTTAGCGACTCGTTTTTCCCTTCACCTTCGTGATTTTTACCGTGGCAAAAAGCACTGAGTCAAAAAGTCAATAAATGCGCGAATGCGCTGAGGCTGGTGGGCACTGTCTTTGTACACAAGGTACATTGGTAACTTAAATGGCTGATATTGTTCTAATACTTGCTTTAACGTCCCGGCTTTTAACTCTTGTTCCACCATCCAGCGTGGCATCGCGGCAATACCCTGACCCAGTTTGGCCATTTGCACCAGCATTTCCGGGCTATCACTGCATACCTGCTCTTTCACCTTAACTTTGAGCTGTTGTTTTCCATCACTGAATCGCCATAAGTCAGACGGGGTAGATAAGGAATAAGTAAGGCATTGATGCAGGCTTAAATCGCTGGCGGTTACCACAGGCGGATGACTGGCGAGATAATCCGGAGAAGCAAAGTACACCAGTTCGTTGTCCATCAGCCATTTGGCCCGCAGTCCGGAATCTTTGAGGTAAGCCGCGCGAATGGCGATATCCACATTCCCCTCGACCAGATCGACAAACTTGTCAGACACCGAGACCTCAACCGACAGATCCGAGTGCAAGTTCAGGAACTCATTCAGCGGAGAGGCCAGCAACCGAACGCTAAAAGCACTGGGCACGGAAAGCGTTAAAGTACCGGACACGCACGTCTGCTCTTGTCGCAACTGAGATTCAAACACGCTCATCTCTTCCAACAACTTTTGCGCTAATGCCAGATATTGTTTGCCGCCGGTTGTCAGGCTAATCGCACGGGCATGGCGATGAAACAGGGTAATGCCCACCTCTTTCTCCAGCCAGGCGATTTTTTTACTCACCGCACTTTGGGTGGTATTGAGTTCATTTGCGGCGGCGGTGAATGTGCCGAGTGTGGCCACGCGGGTAAAAACTTTTAAGCAATCAAATTTATCCATAAGACATTCCTGTCTGGAATGGTAAAGAGCTAAATTTTAGTATCCTTTAACTTATTTTGGAATGCTTTAATGGCCCTACTGTTTGATTAGGAGTCAATGTTATGTTGTTTGTTCAAGGGGTATTAATCGCATTTTTCTTGTTTGCCAGTTCGATTAAAATTTTTGGCTGGTTAAAGGCGGTTTTCGAGCCGCAGTTAACCTTCTTCCACCGTTATGGACTGAATCGTGCCGCGATGTTCGCCGTTGGTGTGATTGAAGCCAGTGGTGCTATCTTGATGTTAATGGGCATGATCAACGCCAGCCTGCTGCTCAGTGCCATTGGTGCCAGTTTCATTGTGATAACTTCAGTGGGTGCGATGTACTTTCACTTTCGTTTTGATAGCTGGAAAGACGCGGTTCCGTCAATGGTAACGCTTTTACTGTCTCTGTTGGTCGCGGCACCGCTACCAGGATTAGTCACTCACTGGTAAAAAGGGATACTGACATAAAGAATTTCAAGCCATCAGTGACATCCCCACACTAAATAAGGCGGAAAAACCATTTAGCTCACCGCCTTACTTCGACAACCAAAGTAATGCCATCAAAACCTGAGACAGGCCTGAGAGCAGAAGCGGACAACCGCCAAAAGTTCATCGGTCAATACGATCCACGGCCCACTCTACCGCTTCGGTTACTGATTCAACACATAAAACCGGCTGACCCAACTGATTCTCGTCACCCGGCTGATACTTGCCCGTTTTCACCAGACATGCCTGCAATCCGGCATTCAGCGCACCTTCGACGTCCCCAAAGACATCGTCCCCAACCATCAGAACCTCCCGGGCACTCAGCGTGGTCGAAGCCACAACCTGGGCGAAAAATTCAGCGGATGGTTTGCCGACAATAATCGCCTTAGTCGCCGCGGCATACTCGATGGCGCGAATAAAAGGCCCGGCATCAAGATGCAACTTTCCTTCTAGTTTGAAGTAACGGTTTAACCCCACGCCAATCAAGGGGGCGCCCGCCTGACATAACTGGAACGCGCGATCCAATGCCGAATAGGATAACGCCTCTTCAGCGTCGGCGATGAAGACCGAATTCGGCCTCGTCTGGTCAATATCATCAAACTCCGACTGAATATTGTTATGGATCAGGCAGTAAGGCCGTAACTGGCGCTGCATGAGCAGTGCCTTGGCCGCCGCCGGGGCGGTGAAGATCTGCTCCGGTTCAAGGTCAAACCCTAACCTTTGCAGATCCTGATAAACTCTGATACTGGTTTTACGTGATGTATTGGTCACAAAGCGAATCTGCAGTCCGCTTTTCTTGGCCAGCGCCACTGCTTCAACCGCGCCGGGAATAAGTTGCTCCCCTTCATAAAGCACGCCACTAAGATCAAAAAACACCCCTTTGAGCATCCTGCCTACCCCATTTCATCTGCCGGAGAACTTGTGTTGAGTATAGTCAACCGATAAACCGCGAGGCGCGTCCGTACGAAACCCGCCAGGACAAAACAAAAAAAGCGCCAGAGATCACTCCCTGACGCAGTTCGTTCAAATCAGTTAAGGTCACCGGCGGTCACATCACTAGCTTTCGATTTCCAGTGCCGGAACCGCATCCGCATCGCTTTGGTTTGAGGTCTGTTCGACTGCCTCCTGCGGATTCGATATCCACTTAAAGAAGCCATACAACATAATAAATATCACCACCATCAAAGGTAACGAGGTAACGATAGCCAGTGTCTGCACTGTGCTCAGTGGTGCATCGATAAACATCATCGCCAACGGCACAGCCGCCAGGATCATACACCAGAACAAACGTAACACTGTTGGTGGGTTGGCATCCTCATCCAGCTGATTAGCTACCGTCGCCGCCAGCGTAAATGATGCCGAGTCCAGAGTGGTTGCCAGGAACAGCGTCGACATGACGGCGAAAATCACAATAAAGATTGAGCTAAATGGCAGAGTCTTAAGCACCGCAATAACGGTTTCAGAACCACCGACATTTGACAGCATATCCGTGACGTTCACCAGTTCATTAAGATGGGTGCTCATACTGTAGCTGCCAAGCACGCCAAAGAAAACAAAGCAGCCTGCGCTTCCGCCCAGCACCATGCTGGTAATAACTTCTTTAAGAGTGCGCCCGCGTGATACTTTGGTGACAAACAACGCCATGAAAGGCACGTAAGTCATCCAGTAGGCCCAGTAAAATACTGTCCAGGATGTCGGGAACGAGCCGCCTTCCACCGGATCAGTCCAAAGACTCATGCGGATGAAATTTTGCAGCATCAGACCATAGCCGTTGGTCATCTGATCAATAATGAAAGAGGTCGGGCCGACAATCAATACCAGCAAGACAAAGACCACGGCAAGTTTGGTGTTCATGTCACTCAGCTTCGCCATGCCTTTTTCAATCCCGACGTATGAGCTGACCGTAAACAGCGCGGTGATCAACAGCATCAAAGACACGTTCATGGTAAAGCTGCTCTGCACACCGAGCAGTTCAGCAATACCTTCCGTCACCATAGGAACACTCAGGCCCAGCGTGATCCCCATTGCACCGACACAGCTAAAGATAAAGATAGTATCGATCAGTTTACCTACCGCAGGGTTGTAATATTTACCCATGATGCTCTCACATACCGCACTCAGCTTAAGGTGAGGGTTCTTACGCACATGGAAGGAATAAGCCACCGGCAAAGACGCTATACAGTAAAGTGACCAGGCCGAAATCCCCCAGTGGAACATGTTGTAGCTGGTTGCCCACTCTGCCGCCATGGTAGAAAAAGGCTCGATGCCCATTGGCGGTCCCATGTAGTAATACGCCCACTCAACGAATGCCCAGTACACAGTAGCAGAGCCCAGACCGGCACAGATCATCATCGCCAGGTAAGTAAAAAGGGAATACTGTGGCTTTTCATCACCTAGGCGGATGTTGCCGTGCTTACTCAAAGCAAGCCAGGCAAGAATAATGACACTGAAAAAGCCGAATAGAAGGAACACTGCGCCAAATTGTTCAGTTAAAATGCTAAAAAGGTTTTTTGCGATAGCGTTACCTTGCTCCGGGTAGAGCGACAGCCCGGCAACGATGGAAAAGATTGTGACAAGGCTTATCGTCATCAACGGCTTATCTATCTGTCTGTCTTTGTGTTTCATATTGGATAGTCCTATTTAATAATTATTTGACGGCGTCGGTACGAAAACGTTCAATGACATCATCATTGAGTTCAATACCAAGTCCCGGGGTATCTGGCACAGCTACGAAACCATTTTCAAATGGCAGTCGGTTGCTAACCAGATCGCTAAAGAGAGGGCTGGCACTTTGGGAATATTCCATCAATGTGCCGTGCTCGCAGGCGGCAAGAAAATGCACTGAAGCAGCCAGCAGAATGCCGGTACTGAAACCGTGCGGAACCAGCTGCACACCGTGTAGCTGTGATAAGTCATAGATTTTTTTCATCTCGGTGATACCACCACAACGGGTGATGTCCGGCTGAACAATATCGACCTGGGAACGCTGCAGGAAGTCCTGAAACTCATAGCGAGTAGTCAGCGATTCACCGCCCGCCAGTCGCGTTTCGGTTTTCCCGGCCAATTTGGCATAGCCTTTCAGGTCATCAGCCAAAATCGGTTCTTCAATCCAGTTAAGGTTAAAACGCTCCAGCCTTTTGCTCATCGCAGCGGAGTGGCCTGATGTGCGCCATTTAGAAGCCAGATCGATTTGCACTTCAATCTCATCCCCAACCGCTTCACGCACGTTTTTCACGATCTGGTAGTCCAGCTCAGGATCATCGCCGAAAACGCCACCACCAAACTTAATGCTGGTGAAGCCCTGCTCGACCAGACGGGCAGCAATAGCGCGATTATCTTCCGGCTTGCTGGCAGGTATGAAGGTACCGTAGGCTCGGATGCGATCGCGGTATTTTCCGCCCAACAAGGTGTGTACCGGCACGCCGTAAAACTGCCCGGCAATATCCCACAAGGCAATGTCGATCGCACTGATGGCATGGATACCGGCCCCACGTCGGCCCATGTAATTGGAAGCCCAGTACATTTTGTTCCACAGCCGCTCAATTTCGAGCGGATTTTCGCCGATCAGCAGCTCTTTCAACCCGTAGCAGTACAGATTGGAGTGAGGGGTTTCAATACAGGCTTTAATAACGGCCGGAGAACTGTCCGCTTCACCAATGCCGACCAGACCATTACTGGTGTGAACTTTGACAATGACCGCATCCTCGCCCCATTCACAAGGCTCATCACCTTGAGGAACGCGCAGACATATCACTTCTATATCTGTTATTTTCATTTGATATCCTTTTTCCGGGTACGTCTTTCCGAAAACTGACCTGGTATTAATGGGAATTTAAACAGCTTGTTTGCAGATCAGCCGTTCGAGGCGCTGGTCTTTCTGGTACAGTGAGCAAAAGGCATAACCGACATCTTCGATCGCAGTTTTCTCGCCGTTCACGACTTGCTCTAGTTGGTGAAGCACTCTGTTTCCGGCTTCGACCACACTCAGCGTCGCCGACATAATGCCGCTGACATCCACGTCGATATCGTCGGTGATCTGTGCGTCATTGCCGCTGATGCGGATGACCGGAACAATCGGATTACTGAAGCCTGCGCCGCCGGTCGTCCAAAGGATGACCTGAGCCCCTAACGCCGCAAAGTGCATTCCAGAGCCACCACACAAATGGGTCACTTCTGAAAGGTAAAAACCGGGTGTGGTTGGTTTTTGAATCCCCTGAGGATTGATTTCCAGTACATCCTGGATAGGGCGAGTCCCGGTTTTATGTAGCGCGCCCAGCGCTTTCTCTTCCAGGGTGGTCAAGCCGCCGACACTGTTACCGATACTCATGGTTTCAACATCGGTGCCTTCAATATGCCAGCGACGCTCTTCTTCATGAATCAGCCGCTCAATCTTGTCAGCCACGCCGGGATTCACCGCCCGTTCACGTAAAATTTCTTCGCAGGTAATGAGTTCGATCAGTTCTCCGGCAACACACGTTGCCCCCATATCGACCAGCAGATCCGCAGCACGACCGACCGATGGGTTGGAGGCAATACCGGAACTGGTGTCCGAACCGCCACATTTAATGCCTACCACTAACTCTGATATCGGTGTCGGCTCAGGCTTGATTTGGCTCGCCATGTTGACGAGCTCATCCACCAGTTGCACGCCCTCATTGATGGTTTGGCGGGTGCCCTTGGACTTAATGATTGAGAGATTAAACACCGGTTTCTGCGCCTGTTTAATCGGCCCGGTGATCAAGGTCTGGTCGATACTGCCACAGCCCATATTCAGCACCAGTACTCCGGCGATATTGGGGTTCAGTGACGCACCGACCATGACGTTGACCATCTCTTCATTGCCGCCATACATACAGGTGTAATGGTTGGTGACCACCACACAGTCAGAGATCTTCTGTTTTATCGCCTGAGCAATACCTTCGGCACACTCATCAATGGCCAGAATCAAAACATGGTTGCGGATCCCAACTTGACCGTCCGCACGTCTGTAGCCTAGGAAAGTTTTCATACTTCACACTCGATCTGCATTTGCTGAATAATTTGTTCAATGATTGGCGTCGGAATATCCACCCGGGTACTGCGGACATTCTGTACATGGACCAGATCGCCTGACTTAATCGGCATACAGGTCAGGCCAATCGGATAGCCGCCTTTTGTCACCGTGGTCTGCGCCTCAAATCCATCCAGGGCGACTTTATTGCCGAATGGAATGGCCTGGTGCGCGGTGTGGATCGCAATACGCTCACTGTGAGTATCGATAATCTCAATTTGCTCCCCCCTGGCGATGTCTGATAACACCGTCGCGACATTGTCGTTGGGGGATAGACGTAGGGCCTTTTTTAACTTGCTCATATTTATACCTATTGTAGATTGTCGGACAATCGACCTGATGACAATTATACAAATTATGAATGAGTGAAATGAGAGATCGATCATGGAAAGATAAAAACTAGCGTTTTTTGTCAGATTGTTAGACAATCGTCACTAAAGTAGACTAAGTAAAAAATGGCCAATAAATGCGACTTGGTAAGGTATAATTGGCTGATTTAAAATAAATAAACGTTAGTTTGAGACGGTTTTGCAATGGTGAAATTCAATAAAAGCAGTTTGGAAGATCAGGCAGTCAGCTATCTGCGCGATTTGATCCTGAATGGCAACTACAAAATGGGTGAACGGATGGTTGAAAGTGCCCTGGCCAAAGAGCTGGAGCTTTCGCGCAGTACGATTCGAATGGCGTTAAACACGCTCTCTCATGAAGGATTAGTCGTACAAAAACCGTATGCTGGCTGGCAGGTTATTGAAATTAACGAACAAGATCTTTGGGAGATCTACCATCTCCGGGTCGCTATTGAGTCACGCTCTGCATGGCTGGCCGCGATCAAAGCCGATGATGAGAATAAACAGCAGCTCAAAGAACTGATGTCTGATTTTGAACACGCCGCCCAAACCGCCGATGTGACTACTCAGACCATGAGTAAGTATGAACTGGAGTTACATTCACTGATCGTCTCAATGAGTCACAACAGTCGCTTCGTCAATATTTATCGCCATGTCGCCAACCAAATGCTGTTGTTTTTTAATATTGATTTGGCCAGTCACGATCCAGAAAGTATTGTCGAAGCGCATCGCCCGCTAGTCGAGGCCATCTGTAATAATGATCCGCAAGCCGCGGCGTTTCACGCCGAAGAGCATATCTCCACCTTTAAGGAGGTGGGAGAAAAGTTTCGGCTCCAAAATCAATAGTGTCATGCAACCAGGCCGGCCCCCTACCACAGAGGATATCATCGTGTAGACCGCGGGCCATAGATTGAGAGGCTTGCTTGTGCAACCTCTCAACAACGCTTCAGGATTGGTTAACCCCGGTACTTATTGCTGTATCAGAAATCCCGCCATTGCACCGGGCAAGAAAAGATTCTGCCGTTTAGTAACCCGTTAGCTCCATGTACCCTTTGCCCGAATGGGTGCCTTTAAACTCTACCGGCCCCTCCCAGTACGGCACCGTGAGCGACATTTTGGCGTTTGGGTTCAGCGCCGAGATGGTTAGCTCAATCCCATGGTTTGGGAGTGAGAGCTGCCATTGAGTAGGATAATTACTCGCCTGAATACGGGTCCGGCTAACGGGACGCAGGGTGATTTCATTTTGACGGATGGCCACTCCTTTCCCACTGTGATACATCAAGCGTGCGTAGGCATAATTTGCCTCGCCAGTTTTTGCATCACGCAGTTGAAACACCACCAGGCTGGTTTGTTCATTCAACCGCAGCGCAAACCAGTCCCATCCTTGCTGAGAGCCGAGCAGAAACTGAGAGCTCCATTCACGGTCAATCCAGCCTTTACCACTAACCCGATGTTGCTTGCCGTTGATGTTGATCTCGCCATTAACCTCAATAAATGGCTGGCTGTAGTAGTAAGAAGCAACCTCGGCACTGGCGCTTTTCTGACTATACCCTTGCTGGCCCTGTTTGTGGTATGGCGCACTGCTGGTCAGCTTTAACTGATAACTAAACAGCTCTGAGTCCACGTTAAGTCTGGCAGGCAGCAGATCGTCACTTTGTGCAAGCCACTGCCAGTCATCGAGGAATACCCTTAATGGGGACACCTCGACACCCGCCAACCGGGGGTGTTCTCGCGACCACTTTTCGTCCGCGTAGTGTTGCTCTGCCGTGGTAATGGCGCTGTGGGCCATATAGAGCTGCCGGCTGCTCCAGGAATCACTGGAGGCAGACTGGCCGGTTTCGCTCTGGTCAGGAGCAACGGCTATGCGGAACTGCGTCCACTGAACGCCGAATGAACTCCCCTGCTCATCAACCAGATTGGCGGTAAAATACCACCATTCATGGCGAAAATCCGTGTGAGCACGATGATCATCAGGAAATGTAAGTGTCACATCTGGTATCACTTGTGTGTAGTCGCCGCCCCCCTCGCCCAGCCAGGCAGCAAAGCCATCTGCCAACTTCTCACCGCACCCGCTGGATATGAACAATATCATCGCTACGACAAACCCCTTATGCCGCCTCACCATTACAACACCTCGCTCTGTAGGCTCGCCACGACAGGCCGGTTCACCAAGCGCCATAGCGGTAGCAAGGTAGCGGTCACCGCGACCGTCAGAGTGATCACCACCATCCCCAATGCGTCACGCCAACTCCACACATAATCGAGGCTCCAGCCAAATGCTCGCAAGGTAACCATATCTGTTAGTATATATCCGACCAAAGCCCCCAGCGGCAGTGCGATCATCAGGGTAAAAGTGACTAACACCACTATCTGCCCGACCACCATGGCCATCAGTTTCGCTCGGCTCACCCCAAGCGCATACAACCTGGCAATAGCAGCTTTGCGGGCTTCAAGCAGCATGAAACAGGCACTGAATAGTCCAATCACCGCCACCAGCAGGGTGACACTGTTCAGGGCGCTGGTAATGGCAAAGGTTCGCGAAAAAATCTCTAATGCAAGCGCTTTAATCTGTGCCTGATCGTAAAGCTGAGTCGGGTTCAGTTTTAGCTGTTCAAGCAGCTGTTGGTATACCTCTCGCTTATCCGTGGACACCTTCACCCCAAGGCTCGACGGAAGTTGGGTGAATCCCTGCTTTAACCACAACTGAGGAGCAATCAGTACCTCACCATCGGGAGAACCATAGTCATAAAAAATCGCTCCGACAGTCAAAGGGGTTACCGATACCGCTTGCAAACGCAGCTCACTGCCAACCATTAAACCGAGTTTAACAGCCATTGGCTCACTGATCGCAATCACTTCACCGGTATAAAAACGCGACCAGAACTGTGGTAACTGCGACTTAAACACCATCGTCTGCTCCAAAGTCACCGGATCTTTGGTACCGAGCAGTATTGGCAGGCCCTGTACGTTGTCATCAACATAGTATTGCCTGTACACCGCATCTATCCCGTGGAACTGCTCCAGTGCCTGTTCGACCTCCGTCATCTGCGCTTGAGAAGGGCTGATATAAATATCGGCATGCAGCCTTTGTTCCAGCCACTGTTTGAGTGTGAACTCAAAACTACCGACCAAAGTATTCATCCCCACATTGGCAGTTACCGCCAGCAGCAGTGCCATCATCGCCAGTGACAATGGTGCGTTCAGCTCTGTCAGTTCGGCAAACAGATATTGGATCAATCCGGAGCGGGTGCGCCGCTCACTCCAGTATGCCAGTACACTGAGTGTTTTTGGCAAATATAAAGGGATCGCACTCACCAGTAGCCCAAGCCACAGCATGGTAAAGCGAAAATGCTGACTCAGCCACAAGCCGAGTAAGGCAACCACTGACAGCATCAACGCAACAAGCAACAGTGTAGTTTCGTTGCTGTATTCCGGAAATTGATAGAAACCGCCATGAGAAGAGAGTGGTTGGCGAACTCGCTGCTTAAAGTACTGCCAGCAAGCCAGCAAAGTAGTGACTAACGTAAGTAACAGAGCCTGGGCCCACCACTGCCATTGCCACTCTCCCGGTAGTAACGTCGCGCCATAAAGCTGCTCTAAGGTCAACGCAACCGTGGGGTGCAGCCAGTGACTCAATTGCATACCCAACACAAAACCCACTGTCGCCCCCATCACCACCAGCAGCATCAGTTCAATCAGTAGTCCGGCAAAAACCAGTAGCGGCTCTACGCCAGCTTGCTGGATCTGCACTAACAGCCGGTTGCGTTTTAACAGACTGTATTTCACTCCGTTATAAGCAATAAACAGTCCGACCAGAAACGCCAACAAACTCATGGCAGTCAGGTTGAGGTGAAAACTGTCAGTAAGAGCCCCAAGATCGGTACTTTGGGTGTTAGTTATCCATTGGCCCTTATCGGCGACCACTTCACGCCATTTGTCGCTCACCTTATCTTCCGGCTCAAATACCGCGATATAACTCAACTGGCCTGTACGTCCAAGTAAGCGCTGGGCAAAGCCAATATCGAGCAACATCCGGCTCCCTAACTGCCACTCATCCGGTACAACAATCACGTCGGTCGTCACTCCATCCAGCAACAGTTGATCATGCCCTCCGAGGTGTCGGTGCTGTGACTGGCTGAGGACAACGATCGGCTCTCCTGCCAGCAGGCGCGCAAGCGGCAAAGAAGCATCAAACAGAGAGATGCCGGGTTGCTTTCCGGCACTGGCGTTACTGGCTTCGGAATAACGCAACCGAGACGTGAGCGCGGAGATCAGTTCACTGCCTTGTACCGACCAGCGCCGTCCGTATTCATCACGCACTCGCCCCTCTAAAATAGGTAACGCACCACTCAATCCGGCCTGGCGCAGGGAAAAATAGACCGACTCCGGCAGATAGCGCTGCCCGGTAGCCGGAATGATGAAACTGCGGGCTGTAACGCTCAACTGCTCAGTAGATTCAGCGTAACTGCGTTTGGCGTTGAGATTAATCGCCTGTACCGCCACAAACAGGGTCACTGCCAGTACGATACCGATCAAGATGGCTGCCGCCTGTAACGGCGCCTGCCGGTAATGGGCGGCGAACAGTTTCACCGCTAACCAAATGTGCGTCAGTTTAATCCGTGCCATATAAGTGCCCATTCGCCAGATGGAAGCGAGCCTGCATAAAGTCAGCACATTCGTTGCTGTGCGTCACTAACACCACAGCGGTATTGCCTTGTGCGGTGATCTCTTTCAGTAAGCGCATCACCTCTAAACCGGCTTTTTGGTCAAGATTTCCGGTCGGCTCATCAGCCAGTAATAACTCGGGTTGGTGAGCCAACGCCCGCGCGATCGCCACGCGTTGCTGCTGCCCGCCCGACAAGGAGGCGACATGGCGCTTAAGCAGGCCAGCGATGCCCAGCGTATCCACCAGATAATCACACCAGCTATTCCAAGAGCGCCGGTTCAGGTTCAGCGGAAAAGCGATATTCTGCTCAACGTTAAGTGGGGTTAGCAGATTGAACTGCTGAAAAATAACCCCCAGTTGCTGGTATCGGAACCGGCTCCATTGCGAGTCTTTCCACAGGGCGGTACTTTCACCATTTAAACACAGCTCACCATCGGAGAGTGGTTCAAAACCTGCGATGATATTGAGTAAGGTACTTTTTCCACTGCCACTCGCCCCGGTTAATGCCACACTTGAAGCTTTGCCAAGTGCAAACTCGATTCCGTCCAACACGCAATGACTCTCTTTACCATCAACAAAGTGCTTGGTGGCATGTTTTAGCGCCACGAGCGGAGCTTCCATCTCTACTCCTTGTAAAATTTGGTGTTAATCAGCAACAGTGCGGCACACAGTTAATCCGTTCACTTCCGCCACTTGTTACAAGTATATGCTGCAAAAAAGCATTAGGTAGTAATCAATGTCTGAAGCAACAAACTGAAAAGATAACGCTTTTAAGCGACATCTGTATCTTTCGACCTCAGGGAGTCAATGAATCAGGGAGTCAGGGAGTCAGGGAGTCAGGGAGTCAGGGAGTCAGGGAAATAGTGTGACTAAGGCAGGTAATGTGAGCATTCCAGGAAGAACGCAATGAAAAGATAAACCGGAAGAGCGTGGTGTAACTCCACACAAAGCCCCAAAGGAACCAAGGCTTCATGTGGTTATATTGGTTAACGGTCAGACTACTTAGACGTAGTACGCTTCTACCGTACCTTTCAGTTTGATCAGCATCGGGTTACCAAAGCGGTCTTTTGCTTTCGGTGATGCGATTTTTACCCAACCTTCACTGATGCAGTATTCCTCAACGTCAGTACGCTCTTTACCGTTAAAGCGAATACCAATCTGGTGCTCGAAGCATTCCTTAACAAAAAATGGGCTGCGAGGGTTACCTGCCAGATGGTCCGGCAACGTTGGTTTTGAAGTAGTATCGTTCATCGAGTATGACCTTAAAGTCGTTAAAAAGTGCGCCATTGTAGTCAGTGCAAAACCAGTGTTCAAGAAACGTCTTAGCTGGTTGGCAAATTAATCCCGCCACTGCTTAAAAATACGCCTGTTCGATTAGTTATCCACTATTTTGCAACCAATTTACTGACATCAAAAAGCCGCGCTCAATCTGTGCGTTTACCTCTGTTCACCAGTAAACCGAATGGTTGATGGCTTCCACACACCTTGGGGTTCCGTTGATCGGGGCAATATGCTCACCCTTCAGAGCCTGGCCGAGCCACCCTTGCGGATAGGTGAGTGCCAATGGCGCTTTAACAATATCTTCGCTGACCGGCACAAATCCGACTTTGGAGTAAAAACGGATATCACCATAAGTCATCACCAGTTCAGCACCACGCTGCTTGAGTGTCTCCAGTCCATAACGGATCAATGCCTGCCCGACCCCCAGCCCTTGGTAGTCAGTGTGTACCGCAACCGGTGCTAACAAAAAACACGACTGTCCGCCGGGAAAGGTCAGGCGGGAAAAGATGATGCAGCCTGCCAGTTGTTGATGCTCAGTGGCGACAAAGACGAACCGTTCATCACCCGCTGTAGTATTGATAAGCTCTCCGGCCAGTTTGGCAATGACCTGTCCCTCTGCTTCACCTTCTGAATCACTGAAAGTGTGCAAAAAAAGCTGTTCGATTTTCTCAGCCTGCCTGGAGTCATCCAGTGTGTAGTCCATACGCGATTGCCTTTTACATTTGCCATTTTATTAATGTGCCACACCACTCACCATAACGCCTAATTAAACAGCACTGTTAATTGGAATTTCAGATGATGACGGTTTTCAACACCTGCACGTTGTCGCGCTTGCCATCCTGCCTTACTTTTTAAGTTAATCTCACGAAACTCAAGTGAATTTTCATCATACGCAAACGGCTGCCGGGATTTCAATCGTTGAAAATCCAATCGTTGATAGCGTGCAATCCCCAAAAGTAAAAGGATCGGCACCAAGGCCGATCCCCTAATCACTCATAGTCAGACGAGTACGTTTCTTCGTAGGTGTGAGAATACAGTTCAAACAAGTTACCAAACGGGTCTTCCAGATAAACCATTTTCTGCGGCTTGCTGTCATCTTCCGGATGGTAACGCATGATATCCATTCTCACTTTGCCACCAAATTTTTCGGTTTTGTTAATCACGCCCTCGAAATCATCGGTTTGCAGACAGAAGTGGAAAATACCGAGCCGAGAGAAGTCGACTTGGTGTCGCTCAGCGCGCTCTTTCATCTCAAACAGCTCAACCCCGATACCATCACTGGTAACCAGATGGGCAATGTTAAAGCCTTTAAAGCCTTCACCAAACACCGCAATACACATTCTTCCGATCGCCGTTTCGCGTTCCTCGACCACTTTGGTATTACCCATAACCACTTTCAGGCCCAGTGCATTAGTGTAAAACTCAACCGCCTTATCCATATCACCAACCATGATACCCACGTGATTCATTTTCATAACTACTCCAAACTCCACTGTTCATTGTTGATTTGCTTTGATGGCGTGAGTATATGAAGCGCTTTAAATTAGGGGAAATTATCATATATTATGTTTTTAATAATGAAAATTTATACTTATTGAGGGCACAGGTTCTGATAAGGCTCATTGCCGGGATTGATTAGCGCAAATGCGTCCCCCGCTGGAAAATGCTATTTGTGCCGCAGTTCATCGACAATGTCATAGACCAACAGGTTATTAACTGTCTTGCTTTCCATCAGGGCGACGGAACGGACATCAAGTTCCATCTTAGGCACAAAAAAGCCCGCTAATGGCTGGTCTAACACCACATTCCGCCCCAGAGTAACATGTGGTAAAAAGCGACGTTTCTCCGGGCTAAAACCCGCCTCACTCAGCCTGCTTCTGAGCTGATGTTGCAACGCCATTAACTGCGGCTCTTTATCAATACCCAACCACACCAAATCACGCCCTTTGCGGTGAAACGAGCCCAAAGACTGAGTGGTAACCTGATACGGCAGACGTGTCAGGGTATATAATACAGCAAGCAACATATCCGCTTGATTACGAGTAGCCTGACCGATGAACTCCAGCGTAATATGAAAATTCGGCTCACGGGTAAACCGGCCTTTCAACGCATGATCGGCCAGGTGATCCCGTACTGTCGATAACCGACGTTTGGTATCTGCACTAAAAGTCAGTGCATAAAACAATCTCATATTTTTCACCTGCTTCGAACAATACCAGTCCGCCCCGAGCCACTTCACTAACCGACAGACAACAAGTATGGCAAAACTGTGTAACTGTAGAAAACTTAGCCCATAATCGGGCTTTGGTCTGCCAATCAGGACGGTTATTTGCTCTGCATGTGCTGCTGTGCCAACTCAAAATAGATCAGCATGGATACGGGTTCCGGCGTATTGAGTAGCATTTTGCCGATTGCGCGTTGGTAGCCCGAATAGTCACCGAGTTCCTGCTCCAGCGCCAGTTTGGTATAAGATGAGGAATCACAGAACATTCCGCATGCATGAATATAGTGATCCGGGTCGTTACTTTTATTATAACCGAGTTGATCAAGCACCATCTCCACCTCAACAGGCGAGTAGGATTGTTTTTCGCCAAACATTTTACTCAACTCATACGGAGCTTCTTTGGCGAGGCTTTGTATAATGCCCTTGGTTCTGAACATAGCAAGCATAAGATCCTCCACTGACGTTATCTGGATATTTTCGCTCTCGCTTGAAAGAACGATTAAGCAGCCATTAGAACTTATTATTAACTCAGCTGCATAAAGCCATACTAACGTGAATCTGATATCTGCTTCAAACGAATCCCAGTAGTTTTATTCCCAGCCGCTGAAGAAAAGTCATTCCAATCTCACATTCTGTATCGACATCTGTTTTTTTTTACGGTAGGTTTAGATGTATAGACGTCTAAAACACACTTAGGGAGAAAGCTGTGCCAATACGAATTCCGGATCAACTACCTGCTACTGATGTTCTGCGGACAGAGAACATCTTCGTCATGAGCGAAACACGCGCAGCCAGCCAGGAGATCCGCCCCTTAAGAGTGCTTATCCTGAACCTGATGCCAAAGAAAATTGAGACCGAAACTCAATTTTTGCGTTTACTTTCCAACAGCCCGCTGCAAGTGGACGTTGAACTGCTGCGTATTGATGATCGCCCGAGCAAAAACACACCGACTGAGCATCTTGATACGTTTTATCGTCAATTTGAAATGGTCAAGAACCGTAACTTTGACGGGTTAATCATTACTGGAGCCCCGCTCGGTCTGGTGCAGTTTGAAGATGTAATTTACTGGGATCATCTGCAGACCATCATGAACTGGGCCAGAGACCATGTCACCTCTACCTTGTTTGTCTGCTGGGCGGCCCAGGCAGGTTTAAAGTTGTTGTACGACCTGCCAAAGAAAACCCGTAAAGAAAAACTATCCGGCGTCTACCATCATCAGATCCACCACCCGTTCCACCCGATCCTGCGTGGGTTTGATGACACCTTCCTTGCGCCCCACTCCCGCTATGCCGATTTTTCCCCGGAGTATTTGGCTGAACATACTGATTTGGATATTCTGGCGACATCCGATGTCGCCGGTGTTTACCTGGCAGCGACGAAAGATAAACGCAATGTCTTTGTCACCGGTCACCCGGAATACGATTCGCATACCCTGCACAACGAATATATTCGTGATTTAGGTGAAGGAATGGAGCCGGCGATCCCGGTCAACTACTATCCGAATAACCACCCGGACAACCCACCAATTGCCAGCTGGCGAAGCCATGGACATCTGCTGTTTGCCAATTGGCTCAACTACTGTGTTTACCAGCAAACACCATACGATCTCGATCATTTCAGTGAATCGGCCTTCACTAAAGATGATTGATATGAAGCACCACACGAGCCGCCGGTTGGCGGCTTTTTTGTATTAGATTGCCAAGCGGATCGCATTGTAATTTTTCATTATTAGGCTTTTCCTTCTCCGGACATATCATGCCTTTACCGGCAGGAAGCAAGGAGAACATCATGAATAACTGGAAACGGACATCGGCATTGCTTGTCGGTATAGCGACGCTCTTTGGCTGCGTCACAGTGACAGAAAACGAGCAAAACGTTCAATCCGATCCGGTCAGTATGGCCGAATCACGTATTGCGCTTGGTTTAGGCTACCTTGAGCAAGACAATATGGTCCGCGCTTATGATAACCTGCAACAGGCCTTGTCACATGCCCCCCGCTACTACCGGGCGCAGTTGTCGATGGCACACTACTATGAAGTCGTAGGGGAAAAGACCAAAGCGGAAGCAATGTATCGGCGTGCACTACAACAGCACTCAAACAACGGTAACGTACTCAATAACTACGGAACCTTCTTATGTAAACAGGGCGATTACGAAAAAGCCGATAAAATGTTTAATCGCGCGATAAACCAGCCCTACTATTACTTGATCTCCGCCAGTTATGAAAACGCGGCATTTTGCGCGCTTAAAGCACAAAAAGAGGAAATGGCCGCGCACTATTTCACCCGGGCCATTGACTACGATCCAAACCGCCCGAAATCCATTCTTCAGCTTGCAAGTTTAAAAATAGACCAACATCAGTTCACCGACGCTCGCCGCCAACTGCTGCGTTTCCATCAGATGTATGGCCCACAAATATCCTCACTCCAGCTATTAATCAGACTTGAGCAGTCCGCCGGCAACCAAACTCTACAGGAAAACTACCAGCAACAGCTCGAACTGCTCAAAGCGACCAGAGAAAAAGCCAATAACCGGCCTTAACCACCAGCTCCGCGTTTCGGGCGTTTTTTGCGTGCCCGCAGCCGATCCCGCTGCCGTTGAGACATCCGGCGCAGACGGCGAAGCCGACCCACTTTATCGCGGTTCTGAATGCTGAGGTATTCTTGATAAACAATACGGATAAATGCCAGCAAACCGATGACCAACAATAGCGTAAAAACGGTCATAAAAGGTTTACACAACCAATCTGGCTGACATGGGAGATAAAACTGATGATCCATTTCCTCACCTCCGTTTTCAACCACTGAAATGTTATTTAGCCAAAGCGAGCCCCTGTGATGCGATTGTCTATCGATGCATTGCAAATAACGTACGAAAACAACAGGCCTCGCCTTAATAATTTGCCATCACTTAACCACATGCCCGCCATAGTTAGGCTATTCGACTTTGCTCCTCTCCCCTTAACGTTAAAGCCTGTAACAGCAGATGTTAACTGACTTACACATAGTAACTGACTTGTTAACCGTTATCTCTGCTCATAATCACAACAAATTACTAACTGTATCGATTTTCTGACTGCCGCTTACCATGATTGAATATTTAGCTAAGGAACATAAGTGAAATCCCTGAATAAATCGGCACTTAGATTGAAAACACCACACGCTGCAATAATTAACCATAGATAGATCACACATTTATAATCACAATTTGCAGTATCAATGCATACGTTTAACCATCCCGCTGATGCAAATTAAACATCGATAAAAATTAACAATTACCACTGTTTTTCATGGAGCGAAAATAAATATGAAGGTTCACTACTCAGCGTTGTTGGCGGCGCTTCCGATTGCACTTCTACCGGGGTGTGGTGGCGGTGGCGAAAACACTACCTTTGAGTCCAGCCTGAACGGTTGGGTCCAAGGGGTCTATAATGTCCCCTCTGCAGAGTTGGCTAACTTATGCAGTACGCCCAGAACCGGCTTAGATCCCTATGCAGGTAACACCGCTTACCCTGACAAAGCCGGATCGGCAATGAATGAGAAAATGTTTCTCCGCGCATTCAGTAACGAAACCTATTTATGGTATGACGAGATCCAAGATCAAAACCCGCAACAGTTCAACACGGTGCTGGATTACTTTCACTCACTAAAAACCACTGAAACAACGGCATCCGGCCAAGACAAAGACCGATTTCACTTCACCGTTCCCTACGATGAATACATAAAGTCGTCACAGTCAGGAGTGGTAGCAGGGTTTGGCTTCAACTGGTCTTTCCTTAATGCCACTGCCCCACGCGATATCAGAATTGCCTACACTGAACAAGACTCACCAGCGGCTCTGGAGGGCGTGAATCGTGGTGATAAACTGTTGATGATTAACAATGTCGATGTGGTTTCCACCAACAATCCGGGTGACATTGACTTTATCAATGCCTCACTGTTCGCCCCAGAGTTAAACACTAGTTATCAGTTCACATTCGAAAATGTTGATGGAATGCCGAAGACCGTCACACTGACCGCACAAGATGTCATGACTTCCCCGGTCAAGAATGCCACAGTCATTGAGCATGGCGATAAAAAAGTCGGCTACATTCAGTACAATGCATTTGAACCAACGGCTCAGGCACCGCTAATAACTGCGTTCTCCATGCTGTCTGAACAGCAAATCGACGAGATGGTTGTTGACTTGCGATACAACGGTGGTGGTCTGGTGTGGCAGTCGGCACAGGTTGGCTACATGCTGTCGGGTGCTGACAGTAACCGAGTATTCAGTGCGCTGCACTACAATGACAAAATAATGAAAGAAGTCGCTCCTGGTGAGAACATCTACCCTTTCCTTGACGTCGCCATTGATTGGGGCAAAGGTGTCCTGACGAAACAGCAACTACCAAGCGTAAATGCTCAGCGCGTTTATGTGTTAACTACCGGCAATACGGCTTCTGCCAGTGAACTACTGATCAACGCCTTACGCGGTATTGATGTGGAAGTGATTCAGATCGGCACCCCATCAACCGGCAAGCCCTATGGTTTCGCACCAGAACAAAACTGCGGCACGATGTACTACACCATCCAGTTTAAGTCTGCCAATGAAAAAGGCTTCGGCGATTTCGCGGATGGATTTATACCGACGCCAAAATCACAAACATCGGCCACTATCGGGCTGGATGAAAAAGTCGAGGGCTGTTTAGTCGCGGATGATTTAACCAAGCCACTGGGTGACAGCTCAGAAGGCATGCTTGCCGCAGCTTTAAACTATATCAGCACAGGCGAATGTCCTGCCCTGCCAGCCGCAAGCTACCGGGCGATGTCGAACTTGAACTCACATCAGGAAGGCGCGATTAATGATCTCCGCTCTCCATTCAGAACAGAGGCCATTCATGTTGATCTTAAATAACCGGTTCCCGTCCGCGTTGATGACCGGTCTTTGCCTCGGGGCAGCCCTGCTATCAACAGGCTGCCAAACAACCACTCAACCAGTAGTGAGCGCCGTCAGTATTAACACGACGCCGCAAGCGGTGGAGGAGATCCAGCAGGCCATTGCAACCATCAAGGGCACGCCTGGCCCAAGGTTAGCATCAAATGTATTTGAACAGTCATCAACGCTACTGATTGAGTCAGGCAAAATCAAAGGTGACGATCAGTTGCTGTTAGACGGCAGTTACTCTGCATTTCCTGACCAATATACCTTACAGCTCAGAGGAAGCACATGTGGGATTTACTACGAAAAAGACGATAAGTTCATCGCCCTGACTTCCCTAACCTGCACGCCTGTGTCTGAGTAAACGACCCAACACGCGCGGCCTGTCCGGTCTGCGACCTGCAAACCAGACAAGCCGCGCGTGGTTTTTATGTCTACTTTCGCTGACCCTGTCGTTACTCCTACTTAAGGGCTATCCACCGGGCACGTTCAGCCTTATTCATATAAGACCAGGCCATAAACCGGCTGACCTTTTGCCCTTGGCTCATTTCCACCACCCGGATCGCTTTGACGCCGAGCTTTTCCAGTTGCTTGCGCATCGGGCGGACATTGTCTTTCTTCGAAATCAATGTGGTGAACCAAAGCACCTGGGCACTGAATGCCTGACTCTCATTGGCCATCTTACGAATAAAAGCAGCCTCGCCTCCCGGACACCATAACTCCGCGTTTTGCCCACCAAAGTTAAGGGTTGGTTTGGCCTGCTTGGTTTGACTGGCATGCAAAGATTTCACGCCTTTCTTACGTTGGTTTGCTTTCAGGTTGTCCAGCTTGCGCTGGCTGCCCATTGCGGCATCTTCTGCTGAGCGATGAAACGGCGGGTTGCAGGTGGTGACATCATAACGCTCACCCGGCTGGATAATGCCGCGATAAATATGCGCTTCACTCTGTTGTTGCACCAGATGGATTTTGTCTCCTAGCACGACGTTGTTGTCGGCGATCGCTTGTGCCGCGGCGATCGATTTTGGATCCACATCGCTGCCGGTGTATTGCCAGCCATATTGCGTCACCCCGATGATAGGGTAAATGCAGTTTGCCCCCACACCCACATCAAGCGCTCGTACCCTATGGTGCGGGTAAGTGCCTTTTACCTCACCATCCAGCAGTTCAGCCACGCGGTGAACGTAGTCGGCACGGCCTGGGATCGGCGGGCATAAATAGTGTTCCGGGATATCCCAAAACCCGATATCGTAATACGCGGCAAGCAGGGCTCTATTAAGCATTTTGACGGCTTTCGGCTCAGAGAAGTTGATCGAATCTTCCCCTTTCGGCGTCTTGACCACAAACGGTTTGAGCTCTGGCATGCTGGCAAGTAACGTTTCGAAATCATAGCGTCCTCGGTGTGCGTTACGCTCGTGCAACCCGCTTTTGGCGATCTTGATAAAATCGATATCGCTTTTGGCTGCCACCGGTTTCGCATTGCCAGACGCTTTCTTTTTCACCCGTTTCGCCCCGGCTTTACGTGCCTCTTGATTTGGCTTTGATTTGACCGGCTGCGCGGCCTGGTTATTGTGCTTCATTCGAGTTCGCTTTTAAATCGAGGTAAATCATAAACAGACGGGCATCAAACTCCAGTTGGTGGTACTCCGGCTCCATATAACAACACAACTGGTAGAACGATTTATCGTGGTTCTTTTCCCGCGTGTGTGCCAACTCATGCACCACCAGCATTCTCAACAGTGGTTCCGGTGCATCTTTAAATACATTGGCGATCCGGATCTCGTTCTTCGATTTGAGTTTGCCACCATGGTTACGGCTGATCACGCTATGTAATCCAAGCGCGTTGTTGATCAGGTGAATTTTCTTATCGTAGACCACTTTGCTGATAGGAGCGGCTTTCTTCATATAGCGGTTTTTGATCGCTATAGCATATTCATAGAGCGCTTTTTCACTCTTGATCTGGTGCCGGTCCGGATAGCGTTGTTCGAACCAGGGAACTAACTTGCCGCTTTCAAGCAGTGAACTGACTTGTTCAACGATGTGTGGCGGATAGCCTTGAATATAGCGAAGTGACGGATGCATGGAAATAAAGTCTGCTATGACAAAAGAAAGGCGCTAAATATACCTGAGAAAGCCGATACTTTCATCTCAGGTTTCGGCTTTCCTTTATAGCAAAAGGCCGTTAAACTTCGCCTCCCTACGGTAATGGAGAGAAATTCAATGAAACGTGTCGTGCTATACATCAAAGACAAATGCCCTCACTGTAAAGATGCTCAACGTTATCTTGATTCGAAAAACATTACCTATCGCCTGTGTAATGCAAAAATGCAGCGTGGCCGCAAAGAGCTTGATGCATTAGGCGCCCGATCAGTGCCGGTACTGAAAATTGGTGATCGCGTAATGATTGGCTGGAATCCAAAGAATTTCGAAAAGATGTACAGCAGTAACTAAACGCAGCTAACTGAAGCAGCCTTTCGCACGAAAGGCTTTTGTATCACACGTATTGCTTAACAAAGTCGATAAATGTTCGGTCAGCAATCGACAAATACCCTTGCTTACGCCACGCCAAGGCCAGATCCAGCTTAACCGGCGGGTCAAACGGAATCCCCACCACTCCCTTTTCATTTTGCGTCACCAACTCAAGTAATGCGGTAATGGCAAATTCCTGCTTTACGATGCTGAGGATCAAAGGAAGCAGGTTCGTTTCAAACGACGACTTCATGGTAAAACCATGCTCTTCGCTGACGTGATCTAAAAACTCGCGATGAAAATAACCATGCTGAAACATCACCAGTTCATGGTCAAAAAATTCATCAAACGTCAGTGCCCCTCGCGGAGCTAACTCATGATCCGGCGCTACCACCGCAACCATCTGACTGGTAAACAGATGATCGATTTCCAGATCATCCGGAACGTCATCACAACTGATCACGCCAATATCCAGTTGTCCATTCAGCAACATGCGTCGAATGGATTGTGTTCCTGCCTCTACCAGGGTCAGTTTCAAGTCCGGAAACTGACTCTTAAATGCCATAACGATACGCGGGAAGAAATAACTGCCCATCATCGACGGCGTGCCGAGGCGCACCTCTCCTTTAGCCAGCCCTTTGAGCTCATCAATCGCTAGCTGCGCATCATGTAACTGCTGGATCACACGTTTGGCATGCACCAATAAGATTTCGCCTTCTTGGGTCAGGCTGATTTTCTTATCCTCTCGCCGAAACAGCGTAACCCCTAACGACTGCTCAAACTTTTTTATTGAAATACTCAATGCGGGCTGCGCGATATGCAGCGCCCGGGCAGCATGAGTGACATTGCCATGTTCCGCTACAGCGAGGAAATGCTTCAGTTGTCTCGATTCCATTAGATCAAAAATATATCGTAACTATATTTTTAATATATTTTTTCAATTCAAAACTAACTGATAGATTGATCACAGTTCCTTTTATTTTCCTTCTAGCACACAAGGCAGAGCATATGGTCAGTTTTGGCACTCCGGAATACCGACGCGTTACACTGTCACTGGCGCTCGGTTCCTTTTTGGTTTTCTCAAACCTGTATCTGCTCCAGCCTATGCTGCCCGAATTTGCCAGACTGTTTGCCATCTCCGAAACTCAGGCCAACTGGTTGTTTGCGGCCAGCACATTAACTCTTTCATTCAGCCTGGTACCACTTGCGGTACTGTCAGAGTCAGTAGGCCGCAAACCCGTCATGATGTTTGGCTTATTCGCGGTTCCGGCCATTTCTGCACTGATGCTGATTAGTGACTCGTTTTTGTTTTTAGTGCTGTGCCGGGCATTGATTGGCATCGCGCTGGCAGCGTTCACGGCCGTCGCCGTTGCTTATATGGCTGAAGAGTTAGACCAGTATGCCTTCTCAATGGCCATCGGCAGCTATATCGCGGCGAATTCATTAGGCGGCATAGCCGGGCGTATCAGCGGCGGCTTGCTGGCGGATAACTTCAGTGTCGATATTGCAATTAAAGTGATGATGGTTGCCACATTGGCTGGTGTGGTCTGCGTATATCGCCTTCTCCCCAAACAGCACAATTTTACACCCTCTTCCGTTAGCTTAAGGCATCATAACCGTGCCCTAATCGGTCATTTCAGAAACCAGCAGGTATGGCTGGCGATGCTGATCGGAGGGTTTAACTTCGCCCTGTTTGTCAATCTATACTCGGTCATGGGCTTCCGCTTAGTCAGCGCGCCGCATCATGTACCGGTTGGTTTGGCTTCTCTGATCTTTATCTGTTATTTAGGGGGGACTTTTTCATCCCGCTGCGCCGGCCACTGGAGTAAACGTTACCCTCCCATCATCGGCATGTTTCTGGGTGCAGTGGTAAGTATGGCGGGCATGTGGTTAGCGGCAATCGAAAGCCTCTCCGCGATGCTGATCGGCCTGTTACTCATCAGCTTCGGCGCATTCTTCACCCACACGCTGGCGTATGGCTGGGTTGGCCAGCATGCGACCCACGCCAAAGCCACCGCGACCGCATTGTATTTGGTTCACTACTATATTGGCGGGAGCCTGGGCGGGTTCCTACTGCTGTATTGCTGGCAACATGGTGGCTGGTCAACCGTATTAGTCGGTGGCAGCGCCATTTACCTGGCAATGTTTGCAACGATAGCCCGGTTAAAACATACCAATGAAACGCTTAACTCCGCTAACGATCCAGGCCTGAGCGGCTTAAGAAGAAGTTGACCTGGTTCTTTGCTATGCTTGCGCGATACTCATAACCACAAGAAAATCCTATGCCAACACGCTCAACTCACAACCCAACCCGCACCGATGTCAATGCCGTCGCCCAGTCGGTCGAACAGTGGCTTAATGACGTGGTGATCGGGCTAAACTTATGTCCTTTTGCCGCTAAACCTCAGCGTAACAAACAGATCAAAATCTTCGTCAGTCAGGCCGAAAAGGAAGAGGCGTTACTGGAAGACATCTTGTTGCAGCTGATCGAACTCAGCAACACCGATGCACAACAGCTGGAAACTACGTTAGTTGTCGTGCCCAACATGCTGGAAGACTTCTGGGACTACAACCTGTTCATTGACTGGGTGGAGGGGCTGATCAAACAACAAGACTGGGAAGGGGTTTTCCAGGTAGCGACCTTTCATCCTGACTACTGCTTTGGTGGCACAGCGCCAGAAGATGATGAAAACCTCACCAACCGCTCACCCTATCCGATTTTTCATCTGATCCGTGAAGAAAGCATGGAAAAAGTACTGAAACACTACCCCAACCCGGAATTGATCCCTGACACCAATATCAAGCGGGTTTCGGCACTGTCTGCTCAGGAGCGCAGAAACCTGTTCCCCTATTTGTTCAGATAACTGTTATTCAGTAAACGGGATCATCCGCCGGAAAGTAAAAGCCCCCAAGCTGTAGCTTAGGGGTTTTTACTTAGCTTAACGGTTTTCTACTCAACTTAAGCGAAGATAAAGCTGTAAAGATAACCCGCACCCATTGCCATAGTCAGGATGACAAACAGGAAAGCTGCGATCATCTGACTCTTAAAGATCGATTTCAATAAAATCACTTCTGTAAGACTTGCGCCCGCGCTACCGATAATAAGTGCCATTACCGAGCCTAATGCCATACCTTTTTGTACCAGTGCCGCACTCAGTGGGATCACGGCTTCTGCACGTATGTACAATGGGATACCGATAATGGCCGCTACTGGAATCGCATACCATTTTGCTTCACCTGCGTATTCTGCAATCAGATCTGTAGGAATAAAACCGTAGATGAAAGACCCGATTGCAATGCCCAACATTAAGTATGGGAATACTTGTTTGAAGTCTTTCCAGGTTGAGTGCCAAATACGTACCCAACGGCCTGGTTGCTGCTCTTCAACAATCATCGCGGTCGCACTGCCGTCTGCTGAGCAACAGGATACTTCAATTTTTGGTTCTACTTTTGCCGCACTGTCACCACAGCAAGACGTTTTTGCCATTACTGGTGCAGCTTCACTACATGAACTTGTGCTACAGCTGGATGCTGGTTTTTCTGCTGCTTTTTTTATACGTGAATCAGCGCAAGTTGTAGCGCATGAAGACGCTTCTGCAGCTTGGTACGCTTCGGGTTTTACATAACGCTCAAAGCCTAACCTTTCAAGTACGTAGCCAGCCACTACCGATACTGTCATCGCAATAGCAAAGTAGAATGCCGCTACTTTCCATCCAAAGGTCACCACAAACAAACCAATGATTACCGGGTTAAGCAGTGGGCTTGCAAACAGGAATACCATCATTGGGCCGAAACCTGCTTTAGCACGCAATAAACCTTTAAGGAAAGGAATGGTTGAACATGAGCAGAAAGGGGTAATCGAGCCCAATAGCGCCGCAATAAAGTAGCCTTTACCGTTTTTCGAACTCAGGATAGATTGAATTTTCTCTGGTGTTAGAAAGTCTTGTAAGACACCAACAATGTAGCTGATTGCCAGGAAGAGGATAATTAGCTCTGTTGCCAGAAACGCAAACATATCAAGCGCTTCCTTTGCCATGGTCATGATTTCAGGGTTCATATTGATTCTCCGACTGATTTTTTATCAGTAACTATTAATACCGTAATGAAGTTAAACACTTCATTTCTACAATTCTCGAATTATAGAAATAAAGTTTATTTCGTCAATCATTTTATTTCGACATTATTCGAAATGTTTTATAATCCATTATTTATCAATAAGTTAAATCTTTAATCAGTCAGCATTTGCCATTATTGGACATTTCCATTATTATCGAATAATTCATAAATTGTAATCCTAAGGTGGCCTCTATGGAACTCGAAGCTGTAGCAAAAGCGCTAAAAGAACTTGGGCATCCTACCCGTTTGTGCATCTATAAAGAGGTGGTGAAAGCTGGCTACCAGGGAATTACCGTTGGTAGCGTTCAGGATATACTCGGTATTCCAGCCTCTACCCTTTCTCATCATGTTTCGAGCCTTGCTTCTGCCGGACTGATCAGTCAGCGTCGTGAAGGCCGTACTTTGTACTGCGTGGCTGAATACGAATGTCTGGACAATGTGATTGGCTTCTTACGCGATGAATGTTGTCTCAACGAGGGCGGATACCACAACGAATCTTGAGGGCGCATTGTTGGTGTTCATAGTGGGCAACGAGTATTAGGTCAAACCTGTAGCTAGTTGATGCGTTGGCTGGGCCAGCCTGACTAAACTGCATGATCCACTGGTTTATGGCCAGGCACTGGATAACGCTCGGGCAGTAACCTTTACCATTACACATGACATACCTACAAATGACGGCTTCCGTTATCAGATAATGTCTCCAGAAGATGAAGCACTCGCTTACGCTTACATTCTTGGTAAAGATGGAGGAACACCACTTATTTACAGTGATGAGCTACCAGATAGCGAAGACAAGGACAACGGCCGCTGGGCAGATGTCTGGAACAAAACTGATATGAAAAACATGATCGCTTTCCATAATGCCATGCAGGGTCAAGGTATGACGGTACTGCACAGTGACCAGTGCCTGCTTCTCTTTAAGCGTGGCAAACAAGGCGTTGTTGGTATTAACAAGTGTGGTAAAGAACGTAACCATACCGTCGACACATATCAGCATGAGTTCAACTGGTATCAGTCCTATCAAGACACACTTTCACAAGCGACTGAAACGGTAAGTTCCCGTTATCACACGTTCAGTATTCCTGCGCGCACCGCAAGAATGTATATGCTCTAAATTCACTGTGGTCCTGATGTATCAGGACCACGATTAGTTAGTAAAAATAGACAGATCAGTTATAGCCCGGTGAGACTTCACCGGGCTATTGCCACAAATGACACATCTACACCAACATTGAAAAATCTTCCAACATGCTGCGACGCATATACCTTAGCGGCAAGAATGAATGCAGCATAGTTCCCAGGTTTACCACCCACATAGTTAAAGAAATAGCAGATAGGGTTATTTCTTATGAACTGGTGGCGATGCACAACCACTACATTGCTGATTCAGCATGGCCCCAAAGGCATTGAGCTAAAGGCTTATAGCCATAAGGTTAATTTGGGCAACAAGCTGCTACCTAATTGTACAAGAGGCTCTTGCACAAACACCCCAATGCATTTCTGCCCCAAACCTTCATAGAATGATTGTTCGTTAGTGCCTTTATGAGCTGAGTTTATCCCAAATATACCTAATGATTGATTTTTAGGAGATTAGGCGGATAGAATCCGTTAAACATGTGTTATTCCAAAGAGAATCAAATTATATGCCTGAACCAGATTTATCGAGAGTCATGACATTTGCAACACCGAAAGATCTTAGCGAGTGGCTCAAGGAGAATCACTCAACTGAAAATGAATTGTGGGTGAAAATATTTAAGAAAAATTCTGGGGTTCAAAGTGTTACTTGGAATGATGTAGTCATAGAGGTTTTGTGTTGGGGTTGGATTGACGGTGTTAAAAAGTCAATTGATGAACAAGCCTATCTTCAGCGTATAACTCCCAGAACAACACGAAGTAACTGGTCTAAAAGAAACACAGAGCATGTTGAACGTTTGATAATTGATGGTCGCATGAATGAATCTGGCCTTGCACATGTTCGTGCTGCGAAAGCTGACGGTCGTTGGGATAACGCCTATGTCACAAGTGAAATGGAAATTCCCGTAGATTTCTTAGCTGCATTGGAAAGTCAGCCGAAAGTAAAACAATTTTTTGAAACACTTAATAAATCGAATCGTTATGTAATCGCATCTGGATTAACAAGCGCAAAGAAACCCGAAACTAGACAAAGACGATTTACAAAATACATGACAATGCTTGTAAATGAGGAAAAACCTAAATAAGTGCCATTCCCATATATGCATATTGTCAGTTTCGTTTCCTCGATGTGACTAGATCTGATAGGTTGCCCTAAAACGCCCCGTGGGATCGTGGGGCGGATACCAAGGTTCTGTCCAGAAACGAGTCAAACAGTGATAAAACTGTATTATTTTCCTCGTGAAGCTTTGGAGGAATGATCCCCCAAAAATGAGCACACCTCACCAGCCTATCAATTGACTATTGTTCATAAAGGGAGAGTATCCGAGCGTACACTATTATCCTCCGAGCTCATTGCCCTATCCGACAGGCAGATTTATAGACAGTTGGAAGCTCAACTCTTGGGGATTAAAGTGCGGTTTGCTATCATTGCCGCTTCAATCGATTCAATGGACATTAGAATGCAACTGTCAAAGCTGACCCAAGAGATTTTTGATCACTTATACCGTGACATCACCGAGTTCCGTAGCACGTTCGACCTGCCAGTCGCAGACGTTACCAGCTTAGATGCACAAGCAGATACGCTACATACTTCTCTGGCGATCGAAGAGCTAACTGAACTGGCGGAAGCAGATTGTAAAACCGAGCAGGCTGACGCAATCGTAGACAGCGTTTATGTCCTCATGGGCCGCCTTGTACACCTTGGCAACGACAAAGTTGAGGACAACCTGGCAATCAGCTATCTGATCGATCTCCTGTTAAACGTAGCGGTCAACCGTGGCATTGACTTTATCCCTTGCTGGGACGAAGTTCACTCCAGCAACATGAGTAAAGTATGCCGTAATGAGCAGGAGTACACAGAGACCGAGAAGTTTTACGCCGAGCAGGGAATCAAACTAATGGCCGTGCAAAAAGGCGAGTACATTATCGCCAAATGTGCTGAAGACTTTGTTTCAGAAAGCAAGACCATTCGTAAAGGCAAAGTACTGAAATCCGTCTACTACCGCCCGGCAGATCTTACCCCGCTCACGCAATAAGCCTGTACGGGACACCAGCACCACACTTAAAAAAACGACCTCTTATGGGTCGTTTTTCTGTTGCAGTCAGCTTCTTATTCAAAGATCAGATAAGGCCGGTCTTCGAGCATAACTTTGCTTACTTGGGTGTTAAACACCTCGCCGAGCCCCTCTTCCGTCAAGACATCATTAGCGTTGCCAGAAGAGTGCAGTACACCATTACTCAGCAAAAGTACTTTATCTGCATGCTTCAGTGTTCGGTTAAGATCGTGATTCGCGACTAAAATGCCGACCCCCTGAGCCGCAACGGCACTGATAAGCTGATACAACAACCCCTCCTGGGCAATATCGAGCGGCGCAGCAGGTTCATCCAGGATCAGTAACTGTGAATATGGGTTAATCGCCCGCCACACTTGCAAACACACACCAGCAAGTCGAACACGCTGCCATTCCCCCCCGGAAAGGGTCTGAATGTTGCGATGCAGTTTGTCTTGCAGTTGCACCAGAGCAATGACCAGACCAACGGCATCGCGTACTTTACTGTCCGCAAGGTTCACCCCATAAGGTAAAGACAAAGCCAGGTATTGAAATACATCAACATTGAATGCGGGTCTGGATTGTTGGCACAAATACCCCCTGACATGCGCTTGTTCAGCCAGTGGCATCGCAAGTAAATCGCTGCCATTGATGAAAACCTGACCATGCAAACCATCCCGGCTGGTCAGTGTCCCTGCTATCGCGGCCAACAAAGTACTTTTACCGGAACCATTTGGCCCGACCACATGCACCACTTCCCCGGCCTTACATTCAAATGAAAGTGGTAAGAGACGACTACCAATCGCGAGGTGCTTAACGTGAATCATGACTTTTTACCAACATCCAGATAAAAATAGGTGCGCCGATGGTGGTGGTCATCACCCCTAAAGGCAGTTCGGCTGAATCCAGCAGCAAGCGGGCACCAATATCCGCAAACACCAGCAGAGTCGCTCCCGCCAGCGCTGATAATGGTAAAAGGTAACGGTTTTCTGTGCCAAACGCCAAACGCAGCAAATGGGGCACAACCAGGCCAACAAAGCTGATGATGCCGCCTAGCGCGACCGCGCCCCCGACCAAAATCGAGATTGCACAAATCAGCTTCCAGCGCATCTGATCGACATCAATACCCAGTTGCTTCGCGTGCACCTCTCCCAGCATTAGTTTATCCAGCGGCTGGCCCTGACGACACAGCCAGTACAATACCGGAAGAACGAGTAAGCTTACGCTGTGCTGATACCAACTGGTTCCGCTGATACTCCCCATCAGCCAGTACATCAACTGCCTGAGACTCAGGTCATCGCTAAAGTAAAACGACCATGTCACGGCGGCACTCGAGAGGATCCCCAAAGCAACGCCCACCAGTAACAATCGCGCCGTGGAAAGACGCATCGCACGTGCCATTGCAACTAAAATGAAGGTGAAAACCAGCGAACCTAATATCGCCGCCAGCATAAACACCACCGGGGTTGGTGCCACCGGAAGCAAAAACATCGCGATCACCATCGCCAGGCTGGCCCCACCAGAAATCCCCAGCACACCGGGTTCAGCCAGTACGTTACCTAACAGAACCTGCAAAGCGGCTCCGGACACCGCCAGAGCCCCACCGATAACGGCTGCGGCTAACAACCGCGGCAAGCGTAAATCCAGCAGCAGTTTCTGCTCAAACGCAGACAGAGACTCAAATGGCGAAAGAAACACTTCTCCGACCATTAAGTGAAGCAGCGACAGAAGCAGCAAAATGGCGGCCATAAGCAGCAGGTAACGCTGCCAGCGGCGCTGTTTGTTCAATATAAGCTGTTGAAAATCCATAATTTCCGACAAATAGACAAAAGGCTCAACCTTTCAGTTAAGCCTCTTGAGGTTCTTCATGTATACCTGATCATCAATGATAAGGCCGTTGAATTAATCGTACACCAATTGACCATCTTCAAAACGGGTTTTAACCACACAGACCATCAAAGCGGCGCGCTGCCCTATCGCAACTTCACGGTTAGGGAAAACAATCGCCTCATTGTCATTCTTAGCCATCAATGGCTTATCCCCGTCGTGGCCAAACACCTCACCATGTACAAACGAAGTAAAGTTTTCCACATTGTCATCAAACATGAAGTCAAAATCATCATGCAGGCGCACAATCGTGCGGCTGACACGGTATTTTATACACGGTTTGGGCAGATGTTCCGGCTGTGACGATGCGATCAGATTACGCAGCGCCAAATCAAATGCCGTGAACTTATCGAGATCATTTTCACCAACCCGTGCTACCCGGCCCAACTCCAGAGTCAGCGCTTGTGCTGCGTAGTTTTCCGCACTACACCAACTGAATGTGCTGGATGGAGAATTGGACAACAACACCGCTTCGATGTGGGCACTGTCGAGAAAATCCATCAGTTCTTTACCCCGGACAGGATGACGCGTCTTCGGGCTGACCGCAAAGGTATAGTGTTTTGAGTCGCGGATAGCGCAATGCAAATCCAGGTGCCAGCGCGTTTTTGGTGCGGTATCTTGATAAAACTGTTTTACCAGCACTTTCAATGTATCGGCGATCACCAACTCACGGGATTCATTGTGCGGCTTATCATCAAACAGTCGATTTAAATTTTCATCTAAATAACGGGTATGTGCCAGTGTGGCCTGTGGGTGTGCAATTATAAACAGGCAGCGTGCATCGACTTGCTGAAAACCAGATTCTATATCTTGAATAATGGTGTCCACCAGCTCCATTGGCGCTGTTTCATCACCATGGATACCGCAGGAAATAATGATATTCTTGCTGTCCTGATCATAGTTTTCAGGCACAACCTCTAACACACCCTGCTGATAAAGTTTCAGAATCACACCGTTAGAAAGCACTTTTTCTACCGGCGCCACTTCAAGATGAATATCCAACGTATCCGTTAAAAACGATTGGCGAAATAGGGACTTCGTCATGCGTTACTCCTTAATAGCACGGCAGATATGTTAATAAATTGTACAGCGAATTTTTGTTGTTGCGATCCCACTTATGACTAGAGAGACTCATTTTTTCTGCAAAATTTCCCTGCAAATTACGCCATGTGCTTACATCAGACTCAAGTCCGACTACTTTTTAAACAATTACAAAGTGTTAGGGCCGTGAACTTTACCACAGCCCTGCACATAATCATTATAATTTGATCAAATTTCGTGGTTTAAACATCACGCTGTGCGAGTAAACGTTCGAATTGATCGACTTTTTCTCTGACCAGCTCTACGCTCTGTTGCCAGAAATCCGCCTGAGTCAGATCCATCGCCAGATGCTTAGCTACCACCTCTTCCGCCATCATACTGCCGGTATCACGCAGTAAGTTGACATAATCGGTATAGAAATGTTCCCCTTTTGCTTCGCGCAGAGCATAAATTCCCTTGCTGAACAAGAAACCGAACAGATACGGGTAATTGTAGAAACTCACCTCGGCAATAGAGAAGTGCAACTTACTGGCCCAGAAATACGGATCAGCTTCGCTCATCACATCGCCATACCACTCTTGCCAAGTCTGGCTCATGAGTTCACAAAAATCCTGAGCGGTGAGCTCACCGTGCTGACGCTGCTGGTAAAAAGCCTTTTCAAACTCGTAACGTACCGGAATGTTGATCATCAGTGCTAATGCTGAAGAAAGCTCTTCCCACAGCATTTCCAGTTGTTCATCCACCTTGTCGGCTTGTGAAATAAGATGATCCCGCACGATGTTTTCGGCAAAAATTGACGCCGTTTCAGCCAATGTCATCGGGTATTTAGTCTGACATAATGGCATATCTTTGAGCACCCAGTTATGGAATGCATGACCGAGTTCGTGGGCTAAGGTCATCAGATCAGAGCGACTGCCACTCCAGGTCATGAAGACCAACGGCGTACGTGTCGCCGGTAGTTTAGTGCAGTAAGCGCCAAGGCGTTTATTCGCATTAGGTGCGGCATCAATCCAGCCATTTTTCACCATCATCCGCACGAACTCAGACATCTCCGGATTGACCGTTTCAAATGCTTCGCAGATCAGCTCAATCGCTTCATCAAACTCGTATACCTTAGCTGTGCCACTTAATGCGGGCATGGCTGCCAAATGATTCCATGGCTTCATTTCGTCCAAGCCGTGCACTCTGGCCATCAGTTGGCCCGCCTTCTGGCCGATATCACGGCTTTGTTTTGCAACCTTCATCATGGTATCAAGCGTCTCAGCCTGAATGCGGCTGCTGTGCAAACTCGGCTCAAGAAAATGCACCTGACGCTTTTTAGAGCGCTTCTTGTTCTCGGTTAAGCGCCAGCCTGCCAAAGCATTTAATATCGCCGCAAATGATTCCTGGTGGGTTGCCATCGCAGCTTGGATCGCGCGCCAGGCAGGTTCCTGGCGCTCAAACTCCCCGCCATAAAGGATACTCGCCGCCTGAGAGAATCCCAATTGCTCCGACTCACCATTTGCGTATTTCAGTTCCAGCTTAAGCGAACCGGTCAAGTTGTCATAAAGCTTACCCCAGGCAGAGTTACCATCCACGCTCATGGCTGCCAGTAACTGTTCTTCCTCATTGCTGAGCCGGGTATCCGCTAGCTTACGATTGGTCAGGATGGAAAACGCCTGGCCACTGATATCAGGGTTCTCATGATCCAGCACTCTGACAACGTACTCGCTATCGGCATGGATCAGTTTCAGCTCAAACGGGCTAAATGCTTGTGATAGCTCAGAGTAAATGCGTGTCATACGCCCAATCAACGCCTTAGCCGAGGCGTTTTGTGCATCCACCGATGCATAGCAATTGGCAAAATTGTAAATTGTGCCTGCCAGACGAGTAGCAGCTTCATGGGTCAATATCGCATTCTGCATCACCTCAACAGAATCACAATCCCGTGATTGCTTGTCGAGCAGTTCGATACACTGCTCAACCAAGGTGATATCATCTTGAATTCGTGGATCAGCTAAGTGTTCATAAACAATAGATAAATCCCAACTCGGAGCGGTCATGTAAGGTTCCTTTTGTAATCATCGTACCAGTATGGATACGCACGATGTGTTTATCCAGCGGCTAGTCCTGGCATCGTCCGTGACTAAATAAGTTAAACTAACAGCGGTACACCAATCGAACGAACCGAAGCGTACAACTGTTTGCCTGTGGTGATTGTTATATGCGTAACCGACGCATTGCCAATCGACAGGGTCGAATACCACCGAGGATTGCGCCAGTCTACACCCAATAAATGGGCGAGGATCATTCTTATTACGCCACCATGAGTAACGATTAGCAAGTTCTCATTGATCTCATTGATGTTTTTTTCCCAGCCAGACAGCACTCGCTGACTAAAGTCATCCAAACGTTCTGCGTTCGGCAACGGGCAGCGCGCCGGATCATTCCAGAACGCTTCCAACTGCGGCCAGTGTTGTCGGAGATCGTCAAAAGCCAGACCGTCATAATCACCAAAATCCAGTTCCTGAAATAGCGGTTCGCAAGCCAGTGCCAGCTTTTCTCTTGTACTTAATAAGGCCGCCAAATCAGAACAACGCGACAGCGGCGAAGAAATGATCCGCTCAACCGGCCTGGCCTGGGTGCACCAGGCACCGACCATCTCTGTTTGCCGCTGCACATCAACTTTGACATCAGTTCGGCCATGTAAGCCAGGCGGAGCACTGACCGGGCCATGCCGCATAAGATAAACATTGAACGTTTTCATCCAACACCTTGTTGTTTAAGTGTCATGGGTAAACCAGCAGCAACAAACGTTACCTGGTCGCAAAGCTGTGCCAGACGTTGGTTCATCCGCCCGGCGTTATCGACAAAATAACGGCTGACCTCACCCATTGGCACAATGCCCATCCCGACTTCATTCGAGACAAAGATCAGCGTTGCCGGGCTTCGCTCAATGGCTCTGCACAACTTGCCTATTTCAGCTTCCAGCCGTGTGTTACAACAGGCATCAGCAAGTTCAAATATCCAGTTGTTGAGCCATAGTGTCAGGCAATCGACCAGAACCACCTCTTGCGCAGAAAAAGACTCAAGCAACCTGGCCAAATCCAGCGGACACTCATGTTCACGCCAGCCCTGACCACGCTGCATTTGATGATGGGCTATCCGGGCCTGCATTTCATGATCAAATGGCAATGCGGTCGCAACATAGTTCAACCGATATCCTAAACTAACCGCCAACTGTTTAGCGGTGGTTTCCGCAAACTGCGATTTTCCTGAGCGCGCTCCGCCCAAAATAAGTGTGTTCATGAAACCTGATAAAACCCAATAAGAGTGAGATAAATCAGCAGCTCAGATAACTGCTGTGCGGCGCCTAAACAATCCCCGGTGAAACCACCGATACGCTGTGTCAGCCAGATTTTAAATCCCTGGCGGAACAACATCAGAACCACACCTAAGCCCAGCGCTACTGGCAGACCAAGTGACAACGTCACCAACATTCCGGTAGCTAACAGGATTGCCACTTCCAGCGAAGACTGTTGATTGGCAAGTGGTTTGCTTTTTGAGCTCTGGCTGTCAGATACATAGGGCATATCATAGATAAGGGTGGCGGCCACGGCCCTGCTTGCGGTATACGCGACGACGATGATCAGCCAAAAATGAAGTTGCGAGGCCAGTTCACTCCAGAAAACAAACTTGGCCAACAACGCCATCACCAGCGTCGCCGCGCCGTAGGTTCCGATACGGCTGTCTTTCATGATTTCGAGCCTTCGCCCAACCGACATCCCGCCACCGATCCCGTCTGCCATATCGGTCAGGCCATCTTCATGAAATGCGCCGGTTAGTAACAGGCTAAAGCCCATCACCAGTACGATAGAAACCGGCACCGGGAACAGCAGGTTACTCAACAGATAAATCCCGGCACACAACACCCCGAGCAAGGTTCCCACTAAGGCGAAATAGCGGCCTGCCAGATTCATCCGTTGCTCACTGTAGGGCACTGATGCCGGTATCGGGATGCGGCTGAAAAAGCTCAGCGCCAGATAAAACAACTCTAACTGATAACGCAACCGGGCAACATGTGTGGTTGGAGCAGACACTAAACCGTTACTCCCGCACTATCGAAACTGGCCATCTGGTTGTAAAACCGGGCGGCAGCCTTGAGCAAAGGAAACGCCAGAGCCGCCCCGGTGCCCTCACCCAGACGTAGTCCCAGATCCAATAGCGGCTCTGCTCTAAGCAGTTCCAGCACCAGTTTGTGACCACTCTCTTGTGAGCGGTGAGCAAATATCAGGTAATCACGCGTTTCTGCTTCCAGTAGCGTGGCGACATACGCCGCCACTGACACAATAAACCCATCGACCAATACTGGTACCTTATGCCGTCGGGCCGCTAAAAATGCTCCGACCATTTGGACGATTTCATACCCGCCCACCTCTGCGAGTGTCTCTGTGACACTAAGCTCACCACAGCGAGCCACCCCTTTAGACACCAACTCAAGTTTGAGCTGCAGTTGCCCGGCGTTGATACCTGTCCCCCGCCCGACACACTGCTCGATCTCACTCCGGCTTAACGCCGCTAGCAATGCCGCCGCGCTGCTGGTGTTGCCGATCCCCATTTCGCCAAACATCAGAAGGTTACACCCGGATGCAATGGTATCAGCGGCGAGTTGTTCACCGAAAGCCAGACCCTGCTTAACCTGGGTTATACTCATTGCGGCTTGCTGAGAAAAATTGGCACACCCGTTGCCAAGTCGCTGTTCAATCAGAGCCGGATGCGCTTTAAGGGTTGGGTTGAGTGTCTCAATGGGCGCAAGCATGCCGCAGTCAATCACTTTCAGTTCAATATCATTCTCACGGCAAAAACAGTTGATCGCCGCTCCGCCGGCCAGAAAATTCGCCACCATTTGCTGGGTCACTGCGCTTGGCGCAATGCTGACCCCCTCTTGCGCAATACCATGATCGCCGGCAAACACCAACATCGTCGGCTGTGTGAGGTTAATGGTATCAACCGGATGCGTTTTGCCCTGGCTTTGTATCAACGCCAGTTGTAACGCAACCTGCTCCAGCTGGCCGAGAGAACCGACCGGTTTGGTTTTGTTGTCAATCCGGGACTGGATGTGGGCGCTAAATGTTCGATCCATAGTAAACGTTCCTTGTTTTATTTCGGCCGTGCGACGGCAAAGGTTTTTTCCAGCGTGGCGTACTCACTGCCACCGAGGCGGGCCAGCGGATTCACCGCCAGTGCATCAACCGATAATCTGTCGCCGTCAAAGCTGACCACTTTTTCGTTAATATAAACGTGCTCGATTTCAGCGAAAATCAGACTTTGCGGTGTGTCACCCATTTCAATCACCTCATGCAGTTTACAAGCAAACGCAATCGGTGCGTCCTTGAGCCTGGGCAACTCAAATCCATCAAACGGCGTTGTTTCCAACTGGGCACGCACCAGCTCCGAGTCACCATGAGCCAGACTCGCAGACGTGGCCGTCACCTGCTGGGCGAACGCTTCTGCAGCAATATGTATTACCAGCTTACCGGTTTCCAGCACGTTGCGGGTGGTGTCTTTGATCTCTCCGTCTGGCTTTTTACCCACCGACAACATCAAAAGCGGAGGACGGCTGGATACTGCGGTAAAGTATGAAAACGGCGCAAGATTGTAATTGTCAGTCCCTGAGTCGGTTAATACCCAGGCGACAGGACGGGGGATCACAGTTTGGGTCATCAGGTGGTATACCTGGGTCGGAGCCAGGGTAGTTAAATCAATGTTCATAAGCCTTCCTTGATCTGAATCTGCCACGATTAGCCGAGCTAATCATCAATATCAGGCAAGTGTACCCCTGAGCAAACTCAGATAGCCAGCACTTCCCTCACCAATTGTTAACAGGAATTATTCTCACTTAAATGTTGATAAATCTGTCAAAGTAGACTATTAATTTCAATGAGATATCTCTTACTAAACCATGCATTTTATAATTCTAACAAGCTTTGGAGGAGAGAAATATGTTTGCCAACCAAAATAGTCGCCGGGTTAAATCGAGCAAACCTAACCCTAAACGCACCTCGCGACGTGTGGTTCCTCTGTCGGTCACCTGAGCCCCGGCTCGCCTTGCGCGGGCCTGTTCCGCTATCCAGCACGCAAAAACAGCCCAAACTTTAATGTGATGTAAAATAAAGAAAAATTATGCGCTACAATAGCGTAAGCACTTGTTCTAACTAAGGATGGAAACATGGCACAAGACAATGGCCAGTGTGTGATGATCGCCGGTGCATCAGGGCTGGTAGGACAACAACTGCTTACTCTCCTATTACAACAACCCGGCATTCACAAGATTTTTTGTCTGGCGCGGCGGCCTTTACCGACCATACCCGAAGGCAGTGGTAAAGTCGTATCCCTGCTCGATCAGGAACTGGCCATACACGAATGGGATGAAGATCAACCCACACCCGCTGCCGGCTTTATTTGCCTTGGCACCACATTGAAACAAGCGGGCAGTAAACAAAACCTGCGCAAAATTGACGTAGACTTGGTATGTAAAGTCGCTCAGCAAATGAGATTTATCGGGGTCAGGCGCATCGCGGTAATATCCAGTTTAGGCGCGGATAAGAACTCGCCCTTTCACTACCTCGCCTGTAAAGGGCAAATGGAACACGCCATCGCCAATATGGGATTTGAGGAAGTTGTTGTAGTGAGACCCGGCCCGTTAGTCGGCGAACGCGCCGAGCCGCGCAACGACGAAAAATGGCTGCAGCGCTTACTTCGATTCCTGCGCCCGGTCATGATCGGGAGGTTAGCCAATTACATTCCGATTTCCGCTTTGGATGTGGCAAAAGCAATGCTCTATCAGGTCTTCAGCTATCAACAGGAACCGGTGGTATATTTAACCCGCAAAGAGATGCTTGACCTGATTCGGCACTATGAATAAGAACCTTCAGGGTGCGATGTAACTCATTTGCGCCAGCCATCAACACACAGCACCCCATCCTTAACGTCACCACCAGCCGTGGGCCATCCTTGGGCTTTTCCAATTATGCAAGGTGACCTTGCATCTTTCGTTGCGACTCAAGGCGTTGAATGGTCTAATAACCACTAACGGTTCCTTAATTGGTATGCAGAATGCACTCTGAAAATCAGCCCACTTTTTTCTTTTTTGACTATGAAACCTGGGGTACAAACCCGGCTAAAGATCGTCCCAGCCAGTTTGCCGGTGTCCGCACCGATGCCGACTTTAACATCATCGGCGAGCCGCTGGTCATGTACTGTCAGCCTCCGGTTGACTACCTGCCTTCACCAGAAGCGGCGCTGATCACCGGCATTACACCACAAAAAGCCTTGCAGGAAGGCTTACCTGAACCCGAATTCATTGCCAGGATCCATGCCGAGTTAGCCAAACCGAATACCACCAGCCTTGGCTACAACAGCATTCGCTTTGACGACGAAGTAACCCGCTACACCTGTTACCGCAATTTTATCGATCCCTATGCCTGGAGCTGGCAAAACGGCAATTCCCGCTGGGATTTGCTGGATGTCATGCGCGCCTGCCACGCACTGCGTCCCGAAGGAGTAAACTGGCCGGAAAACGAAGACGGCTTTACCAGTTTCAAACTTGAACATCTCTCAGTGGCAAATGGTATCGAGCACAGTAACGCCCACGATGCCATGGCCGATGTCATTGCCACCATTGAAATGGCCAAAAAAGTCAAAGCAGCTCAACCTAAGCTATTCGATTACTTTTTCAGTATGCGTGGCAAACGCAAACTCAACGAGTTAATTGATATTGTTAATATGACCCCATTAATGCATGTGTCCGGCATGTTTGGCCGGGAATGCCAGTACACCAGTTGGATTGTGCCGGTCGCATGGCACCCGACCAATAATAATGCGGTTATTACTGTTGATCTGGCCAAAGATCCTCAACCTTTGCTTGAGTTAAGTGCGGAACAGCTACATGAGCGCCTGTATACCAAACGTCAGGATTTGGGAGAACTGCTGCCGGTACCGGTCAAACTGGTGCACCTTAATAAGTGCCCGATTCTCGCCCCGGCCAAAACACTAACGGCGGAAAATGCCGAGTCAGTCGGCATCGACCGTCAACAGTGCCTGAATAATTTGGCCCTCATTCGTCAGCATCCTGAGATCAGAGAAAAACTGATCGGTCTTTACTCGATTGAACGCGAATTTGAGAAAAGTAAGGATGTGGATACCCAACTGTATGATGGCTTCTTCTCACCCGCCGATCGCGCCGCGATGGATATTATCCGTGAGACCGATCCAAACAACCTGGCGGCTCTCGACATAGAGTGTGATGACCCTCGGATTAAACCCCTGCTGTTTCGCTACCGGGCCCGTCACTTCCCAATGAACTTAGACGAGCACGAGCAGCGACGCTGGGCGATGCATTGTCGCGAAATATTTGAGAGTCAAATTGAAGAGTACATGCTAAATTTAGAAAACTTAGTTTGTGAATATGAAAGTGACGAAAAAAAGGTAGCGGTACTAAAATCGGTCTACCGCTACATCGTTAGCTTAACGTCTTAATTTTCCTTGTTAACTTGCGCACCTTCGAGTGTGCTTGTTGTTTTAATGCTCACTAAAATGATAAAACCTCGCGCAATACAACTTGTCCACCTGCTGATATCCCTGATGCTTATTTTGGGCGCACTTGGCATCGGCAATACCATCCAACAGTTCACTGGCACCTCTGTTCCCGGCAGTGTAATTGGCATGCTGGTTCTCTTTTTCTCCATGACCTCAGGCGTGGTTAAAGTCGAATGGGTACGCCTGGGAGCAACCCTGTTTATCCGCTATATGATTTTGCTCTTTGTCCCCATCAGTGTCGGCCTGATGCAGCATTTTGAAATGCTGTTGGCCAACGCTTTACCGATTATCGCCAGCGCAGTTGGCGGCTCTCTGATTGTTTTGGTTAGTCTGGCCTGGCTGCTCGACTACTTGCTAAAAGAGGAGTACTGAGTATGTGGTTAGTCGTCACTCTGGTGGTGTTTTTTATTGCCCGGGAAATCAGCATTAAGCTCAACACCCCGCTCGCCAATCCGCTGTTGATCAGTATCGGTGTACTTATTCCATTACTGACTTATTTAGAAATCCCGTTCGAGACCTATTACGCCGATAACGAAGTGATCAGCTTCCTCCTGCAACCCGCGGTCGTCGCCCTGGCTTATCCCTTATATGAGCAACTACCACAAATCAAAGCGAACTGGCGCATCATCACTTTCGCTTGTACTCTGGGTAGTGTCATGTCGATGCTTACGACGATGCTGATAGCGGTGGCCTTTAAAGCCGACATCACCTTGATCGCCAGCTTGCTGGGTAAATCTGTCACCACCCCGATTGCCATGGAGATTTCAAGCCACCTCGGCGGAGAAGCGGCCGTCGCGGCGATCTTGGTACTCATCGTCGGTCTGTTTGGCGCTATTCTGGCCTACCCCATTTACAATATCATTGGTATCAAACACCCGATCGCTCGTGGCCTGACGATGGGCACGGTTTCCCATGCCTTAGGCACCGCAACCTGTGCAGAGAAGCAACCGGGGGACGCGGCATTCTCCTCTCTTGCTCTGGTCCTGTGCGGCATCATCACTTCAATCGTCGCTCCCGGCTTTTTCGCTCTGGCCATCTGGATCTATCAGTAATCGCAGCCGGCCTGCCATATTACGGCAGGCCGTTATTCAGACAAAGAACTCGCAATATGAACACGGACTGATATATTTATTTGTGAGATCAGGCTAACGTAAAGCTATGATGCAATCGAATACATGTGTGAGCTCACTCTAATTATGAAATGGAAATTATCATTACATTGCTTAGTGTGACCGCGCTCGCAGAACATTTCCTGTTGTGAACTAGAATAACTGTCCATGCAATAACAAGGATTCAACATGAACAGTCGCATTGAACAAGCGCTAGCAAGCGCACCTGAAGCACTTTCAAAACATCTTGCTCCAATCGTTCTGGCCGACGATTTTGATGCCACTCTTTCTGAGCAACAGTTTGAACAACTATTAACCGCCACGAATTTGTCAGATAAAGAGCTTCGTGTTGCTTTGCTTCCTTTTGCCGCGGCGTACTCATACGCGCCTATTTCCGAGTTCTATGTCGGTGCCATCGTGCGTGGCCTCTCCGGCCGCCTCTACTTCGGGGCAAACATGGAGTTCTTTGGTGTCCAGTTAGGGCAAACCGTCCACGCGGAACAATCGGCCATCAGTCATGCCTGGATGAAAGGAGAATGTGGTGTCAAAGACATTACGATTAACTTCAGTCCTTGTGGCCACTGCCGTCAGTTTATGAATGAACTGTCAACAGCGAATGAGTTGAAAGTTCAGTTGCCAGAGCGTGATGAAAAATCACTGCAGGAATACCTGCCCGACTCTTTTGGCCCGGCAGATTTAGGCATCGAATCAGGCTTAATGACCAAAGTGCAACATCAGTTCAGCTGCGATGACGCCGATCCGCTGATCCAAAAGGCTGTAGATGCCATGAACATGAGCCATGCCCCGTACACCAATAACCTGAGTGGTCTGGCGTTAGAATTGACCAATGGGCAAATTTTCCAGGGTGCTTACGCTGAAAATGCAGCCTTTAACCCGAGTCTGCCCCCCTTACAAGTCGCCCTGATCCAGGTTCTGCTGGCAGGTCAAAGCTTCGATATGATCAAAGCAGCAGCCTTGGTTGAGAACTCGCAGGGTAAAATTAGCCATCTTGCTGATACCCAATCGACTCTGGAAGCCCTTAACCCTGATATTCCAGTGAGTTTTGTTAATATTTAACAGCTGACACATGATCAAAAAAGCTCCATTACCAACGGAGTTTTTTTTCACCCCCCCAACGCAAACGTTTGCTTCGGCGCGAAAATTCAGTATGATCCGCTTCAGTTTTTGTTTCATCAGTTTAATTTGTAAGGGAACACCATGTTCGGTACCGCAACCAGATCAAATGCTACTCGCGTATTGCTTTTAGGCTCAGGAGAACTCGGTAAAGAAGTCGCGATTGAATGTCAACGTTTGGGCTTAGAAGTCATTGCCTGTGATCGTTATCCGGATGCGCCGGCGATGCAAGTTGCCCACCGCAGCTACGTGCTGGATATGCTGGATGGTGAAGCATTGAAAGCGCTGATTACCAAGGAGCAACCAGCCTACGTGGTACCGGAAATTGAAGCGATCGCTACCGATACGCTGGTAGAGCTTGAGCAACAGGGGCTGAATGTCGTCCCGACCGCTAATGCGACCAAACTAACCATGAACCGCGAAGGTATTCGCCGCCTTGCCGCAGAGGAGCTGGGCCTGACCACCTCACCTTATCGTTTCGCCGATAACCTGGCAGATTTTGAGGCAGCCGTTGAGTTCGTTGGTATCCCTTGTGTGGTTAAGCCGGTAATGAGCTCGTCCGGCAAAGGACAAAGCATCATTAAAGATGAGCAGGATATTGAAAAAGCGTGGGACTATGCACAAGAAGGCGGACGAACAGGTGCTGGCCGTGTGATCGTTGAAGGCTTTATCGATTTCGACTACGAAATCACCTTACTCACAGTACGTGCGGTAGACGGGGTGCATTTTTGTGCTCCAATAGGCCACCGTCAGGAAGATGGCGACTATCGCGAATCCTGGCAACCACAGGCAATGTCAGATAACGCCATTAAAGCAGCCGAATATACTGCCGAGCAGGTGGTCAACGCACTGGGCGGATTCGGCATTTTTGGCGTAGAGCTGTTTGTTAAAGGTGACAAGGTGATCTTTAATGAAGTCTCCCCTCGCCCACACGATACCGGAATGGTCACCATGATTTCTCAGGAGATGTCTGAATTTGCCCTGCATGTCCGCGCCTTCACCGGGATGCCAGTCGGCAGCATCACTCAGTATGGCCCGGCAGCTTCGGCCGTGATCTTAGGCCAGGGAACCTCAACAGACATTCGCTTTGAAGGCGTCTCCGATGCGCTAAGTCAGCCACAAACCCAGGTACGCCTGTTCGGCAAACCTGAAATCGATGGCCGGCGCAGACTGGGCGTCGTGTTGACCCGCCGCAAAACAACAGATGATGCAATTCACGATGCCGTCACAAGTGCCGGCAAAGTCAAGGTGATCTATTGATCACGTAACGGCTGAAAACAAACGAAAAGCGCAGCCATTGGTCGGCTGCGCTTTCTCATCCCCAATAATAGTTATCCCAATCTGGATAAGCAGGCGCTCAGATAACTACGCTTAAAAATCAGATACTTATGTTGTTCGGCATTATACTTCGATTAGATACACTTCTTCAGCAAAGCGGCTCAAGCCCTTCTTCGCGATCTTCGGGTGGGTGTCATCGGCCTGGTCAACATTCAGTCTTGTAACGGAACAGCCGGCAAACAACTGTTTTACTTCATCGTAAGGTACGCTGAATGGCGGTCCGGCCATCTCATCCTGCGGATAATCCAAAGTAACCAAAAGTATGCGCCCATTCGCTGACAGCAGTTTTTTCAGCCGCGCCACATACTCTTCGCGCATATCCTGCGGCAACGCCACGAGTGCGGCACGATCATAAATAATGTCTGCTTGTTCTACTGGCGCCGTAAAAAAATCCCCGGTATAAATCGATAGTTCATCAAACTGGTATAACTCGTGCCGGCCATTGACCGGTATCACGGTTGGGGTATAAAAGTGCTCGGCAAAAAAAGCTCGCACGGCAATCTGACTGAGCTCTACCCCTTGTACCTGATCATGTTTGGAAGCCAGCCACACCAAGTCTTCTGACTTTCCGCATAACGGAACCAGCACCCTATCTGAACGGCCTGGATTAGTCTGTGGCCAGTACTCCCTCAGCAAGGGGTTAACATCTTCCAAATGGAAACCGATTTGATTGCGGGCCCATTTACTATGCCAAAACTCTTGATCTCTCATTCTCTTTCTACTTTGTCGGCTGATTATAATTGAGTTATAAGATTAAGCGGTTTTTCGCTCTCGAAGCATAAGACTAACGTTTTTTCGAAAATTGTCTACGCCGTTCATCTTTGGTTAATGCAGCAATGATATGCTGGGCACTGTTCAGGTCAGGGTGTATTGCTATCCTTTCTGAACAGACAATTAGAAGAATAAATGGTGATCAAGCACACAATCCTGCTAACAGGTGATTCACTGGCCTTGGATTATTCCGTTAAGTCCCCATTTACTAGTTAGTACCTGATTTGCCGATCTTAGCAACTTTTCTATACCCATTTTCTAAGAGCAAGTTAAGGAGAGTGAATGAGCTTATTTTTACGTACTACCGCATTAATGCTGTTAGTACTGAGCCGTGCGCCGGCATTCGCCGCACTTCCTAATACCCCAAGCAACGAACAAAATCGTTCTCAGAGCCAGAACGAAGTCAGTTCGAAACTCTTTAAACACAGCCTGAGTGGTTTGTATGGAATACAGTCCACTGATACCACTCCTGTTCAGCCTTACTCTGATTTTGACGTACTGCACAGCAAAGCCCACCAAGCCCAGTTTGAGCTTGAAACTATCTGTAAAAGTACCGCATTGCTGACAGATACCGAGCCTCATTTTGCCGGTATAAAATCCAAACAGCGGGCAATAACTAAAATCGCCCACGAACTGGACGGCCAGACAAACCGAATTACCGACCTTGCCCGTGCGACCATAGTTGCAAATGATGTATCTAGCTTGGTGTCGGCTTATGAGGCTCTGGAACGTGAAACCACCATCCTAAAGGTAAAAAACCGTTTTAAGAAACCGGCCGCATCAGGATACCGAGATCTTAATCTGCTGGTACGCTTACCCAAAACCAACTTAGTGGCAGAAGTTCAGCTTCACCTGAAAGCCATTGCAGATGTGAAAAGTGGCCCGGAACATGAACTGTATAAAAACATTCAACAAATCGAGCGCGCAGCCAAGGTGGAGGGTCGTAGTTTAAACGATTGGGAAATGGCAACAATTAACAAGATGCGCATCCAGTCAAAAGATCTCTATCAACAAGCGTGGCAGCCCTACCTGACTACTCACCTAGAGGCGGCCTAAATAGCCTTTCTAAATACAGAAAACCACCGCGAGAGCGGTGGTTAGCCTGGCAAACACAAGATCACGTTTAACGTGATCTTATTGCTTTGCTTACTGTTCATTTTTTAGATTTTCTACACGAGCTTTTAATTTTTGGCCCGGGCGGAACGTCACGACACGTCGAGCAGTAATGGGAATATCTTCACCGGTTTTCGGGTTACGACCAGGTCGTTCATTTTTGTCACGAAGATCAAAATTACCAAAACCTGATAGTTTTACCTGTTCGCCACTTTCCAGTGCTCTGCGAATCTCTTCAAAGAACACTTCTACCGTTTCCTTGGCGTCCCGTTTACTAAATCCCAGTTTATCAAACAGGTTCTCTGCAAGTTCGGCTTTTGTGAGCGCCATAAAACTTTCCTCAAAGCTAGATTAAACAATGCTACTTTATTTGTAGCGCCAGAGCAGTTTTACCCTACCAATTCAACAACATATCGGGCCTACATCAGGAAGTGTATGCCAAGCTTATGATTTTCGCCAACTTTTTTCTTCGTTAATCGAGAGCCCACAACTAAAACAAGCCCTTAGCGCCACTTAAAATACAAAATTTCACTTTACATTATTCTACATCGAGACCAAAAAGCCAGTTTATACGTCTAAGTTGAGCGAAAAAGGCAGAATTTTTAACCATTTGACAAGGTTGTCAAAACAGGCCAGATTTGACAGAGTCTTAACATAATGATCAGGTAAACTTTGCTGAATTATCAGTGGCTTGCCCTTAAAAACATGCCAACTGGTCTGCGCAGTGTTTCTATCATTCTTTGCAGTACAAATAACAATGCGCTAGCTGTGAATGCTGTGTAAATGCAATATAGAAAGCATAACGCTATACAAAAAGGTTAATTGAGTCAGTTCTGGCAGCCGTACCGGTGATGCTGCACTCGTTAGGGGGAAGAGGAGCTGTTTGGCAAATTTCTGAGTGTTTTTACCCCTGCGGCTGACGTTGGCTTTGTCGCTGAGTTGATCGCGCTTAAACTGTTTAGCTGGCGAGTAGCGTAGCCAGCTGCCAGAAAGTCTATTGCCAATCCTATGCTAGTTCAGACAGGAATCTCCGTTCACATGCATTCAACCAGCTGGTATTTGAAGCAGCAAAAAAAACCCTGCCGAACTGGCAGGGTTTCTGTACTTTCCAAAAAAGCTCTGTCACGCGTTCTTAGTCTCGAAGAACAGCACCAAACTTCTCAGAGACATGAGCAACGATAGCTTCTACCGCACCCGCGATATCAGCATCTTCCAGCGTGCGCTCAACTGACTGTAGTGTCAGTGCGATAGCCAGGCTCTTCTTGCCTTCTTCAACGCCTTTACCTACGTATACGTCGAACAGTTTCGCATCTTTCAGGAACTCACCGCCCTGCTCGAGACAAGCGTTAACGATGTCGCCAGATGCTACTGCTTCGTCTACAACTACAGCAATATCACGACGGTTTGACGGGAACTTAGAAAGCTGTACTGCTTCTGGGATCACTTTAGTGTTGATCGCAGACCACTCGATTTCGAATACGATAGTACGGCCGTTCAGACCAAACTTGCGCTCAAGTTCTGGGTGAACCGCACCAATCACACCCACTTCCCTTTCTGTTTCAAGACCAGCATCTACGATGATTGCCGCAGACTGGCCTGGGTGAAGTGCCGGGTGCTTCGCTGCTGCGAAAGAGTACGCTTTTTCATTAGCAGATAGCTCAAGGATCGCTTCCAGATCGCCTTTCAGGTCGAAGAAATCAACGGTGTTGGTTTCGATGTCCCAATGCTCTTCGCTGCGAGTACCGGCGATAACACCAGCGAGCATAGGCTCCTGACGCATGCCGTTTTCTGCAGTTTCACATGGGATGAAACGCAAGCCGTATTCAAACAGACGAACACGTGGCTGTTGGCGCTTCTGGTTGTGCACTACCGTGTTCAGCAGACCCTGGATAAGACCAAGACGCATTGCTGACATGTCGGCAGAGATTGGGTTTGGTAGCACTAGTGGCTCAACACCAGGTACAAATAACTTTTGTTGCTCAGGCTCAACGAAGCTGTAAGTAATGGCTTCGTGGTAACCGCGGTCAACCAGTAAGTCACGCACGCGTTTCAGCGGTTGGTCCGCTTCTACGTGGTTATGCATCTTAAGCGCTGCTGCCGGATGCTGATTCGGAATGTTGTCGTAACCGTAGATACGGCCTACTTCTTCAATCAGATCCTGCTCGATAGCAATATCAAAACGCCAGGTTGGTGCCGTCGCAATCCAGCCCGACTCAGTAGGTTCAACCGTCAGACCCAGACGCTCCAGGATTTCTACTACATCCGCATCCGCGATGTGGTGGCCCAGCAATTTGTCCAGTTTAGAGCGACGCAGTGCAACCGTGTTCGGTGTTGGCAGATCCGTTTCAGATTCAGCATCGATCACCGGTGCAACTTCACCGCCACAAATTTCAACCAGAAGCTCTGTTGCACGCTCCATCGCGTTTGTTTGTAGTGCGTAGTCCACACCACGCTCAAAACGCATTGAAGAATCAGTGTGCAAGCCGTAACTACGGGCGCGGCCACGGATGTGATCTGGGGCGAAGAATGCACACTCCAGTAGAACGTCTTTAGTTTCTGACGTTACGCCAGACTCTTCGCCACCGAAGATACCAGCAATTGCCAGTGCTTTGTTGTGGTCAGCAACCACTAGTGTGTCTGCGTTTAGTTCAGCTTCAGTGCCGTCAAGAAGTGTTAGTTTCTCGCCTTGCTCAGCCAGACGAACCACGATGCCACCTTCGATCTTAGCCAGATCGAACGCGTGCATTGGCTGACCTTGCTCCAGAAGCACGTAGTTAGTGATGTCTACTACTGGATCGATTGAGCGAATACCACAACGACGCAATTTCTCTTGCATCCATAGTGGTGTTTCCGCCTGAACGTTTACGTTCTTAACTACACGGCCTAAGTAACGAGGACACGCAGCCGGTGCTTTTACTTCGATAGATACAGTGTCATCGATAGCCGGTGCAACTGGGTTTACTGTAGGTTCCGTAACGTCAGCACGGTTTAAAACACCCACCTCACGAGCAAGGCCGCGAATGCTGAAACAGTCCGCGCGGTTTGCTGTCAGGTCAACGTCTACCGTTACGTCATCCAGACCCAGGAATTCACGGAAATCTGTACCGATTACTGCGTCTTCTGCCAGTTCCATGATGCCGTCTGATTCAACGTCAATGCCTAGCTCAGTAAATGAACAAAGCATGCCGTGAGATGGCTGACCACGTAGTTTGGCTTTCTTAATTTTGAAATCGCCCGGAAGAACAGCACCAACCGTTGCTACTGCTACTTTCAGGCCCTGGCGACAGTTAGGTGCGCCACACACGATGTCTAGAAGCTCTGCTTCACCCACGTCAACTTTTGTTACGCGCAGTTTGTCTGCGTCTGGGTGCTGGCCGCACTCAACAACTTGACCCACTTTAACGCCGGTGAAAGAACCCGCTACAGGTAGTACGTCGTCTACCTCCAGACCCGCCATAGTGATTTGGTGAGTAAGCTCGTCAGTAGTAACCGCAGGGTTTACCCACTCACGAAGCCATGATTCGCTGAATTTCATGTTGATGAACCCTCTGGATTACTTGAACTGTTTTAGGAAACGAAGATCGTTCTCGAAGAACGCACGTAAGTCGTTCACGCCGTAACGAAGCATGGTTAGACGCTCTACACCCATACCGAAGGCGAAACCAGAGTATTTTTCAGGATCAATACCTACGCTGCGTAATACGTTCGGGTGAACCATACCGCAGCCCAGAACTTCTAGCCATTTACCGTTTTTGCCTTTCACATCAACTTCTGCTGAAGGCTCAGTGAACGGGAAGTAAGATGGACGGAAACGTACTTCAACTTCCTCTTCGAAGAAGTTACATAGGAAATCGTGCAGGATGCCTTTTAGCTGAGCGAAGTTCACGTTCTCATCAACCAGCATGCCTTCCACCTGGTGGAACATCGGCGTGTGCGTCTGGTCGTAGTCGTTACGGTAAACACGGCCCGGTGCGATGAAACGGAATGGTGGTTTACCATTTTCCATCGTACGGATCTGTACACCCGAGGTATGAGTACGCAGCATCAAATCTGGGTTGAAGAAGAAAGTATCGTGGTCAGTACGCGCCGGGTGATCTTCAGCGATGTTCAACGCATCGAAGTTGTGGAACGCATCTTCGATTTCCGGACCAGCCTCAGTGTTAAAGCCAAGTTCGCCGAAGAATTTCTCAATACGCTCAACAGTGCGCGTAACCGGGTGCAGACCACCGTTTTCAATACGACGACCTGGTAGTGTCACGTCAATCGTTTCTGCTGCCAGCTTCGCTTCAAGCTCTGCACGTTGTAGTGCGTCTTTACGAGCTGCAATAGCTTGCTGAACCACGCCTTTTGCTTTGTTGATCTCTTGACCAGCGCTGCGACGCTCTTCTGGTGGTAACTTACCTAGGCTTTGAAGCTGAGCTGTCAGCTCACCTTTTTTACCCAGATACTGAACACGCACTTCATCAAGTGCGACTAGCGATTCGGCAGCTTCAATTGCAGTGCTCGCGCTAGCAATGATCTCTTCTAGATGTTGCATCGTTTCCTCATCTACCTGTAGGTAGTGTCCATAAGGGAGTGATTGGTTTTTTGATAGCTGTACATAGTAGCCAAACCAGCCACCAATGCCAAATTGAATTATGAAAAGAAGAGGTTATTGAATAAAAAGAACACAAAAACGGCATAAAGCCAGCAAATGAAGTCATGCGGGCCGAATATAGCTTTACGCAGACAAGGGTAAATACTAAGCATATAAATAGCATCACGCGCGGTTTGAATCATTGTTTGACTCAAACCGCACAGTAAAAATCCAGCTCGTCTCTGTTTAAGCATGCACTCTTTCTTGCACTGTTCTGACCCCGTTCCGGCCATTTTGTTTGACAAGATAAACCGATTCATCGGCAATTTTGATGATATCAGTATAAACATGCATATCTGGTTGCCGCTCGGCAACCCCTACACTGATACTACCAAGCCAAGGCTGATTCCCCGTCGGAACCACCATAGCCGCCACTTGCTGACGCACCGATTCTGCGACCAGCAAACCGCCGTCTAATTCGGTGTCCGGGCAAATAACCAAAAATTCGTCACCACCGAGTCGGCACACAATATCGTCATTGCGAAAGTGGTGGTGAAGCGTTGTTGCCAACTCTTTAAGTACCCGATCTCCGGCGTCATGGCCGCTGGTGTCGTTGACCTGCTTAAAATTATCGGCATCGATCATAATACAAACCAAAGGCCTGCCCTGAGTTTCCGGCGACGACCACAAATCTTTGAGCGTCCGCATAGCGCAGCGTCTGTTAGGCAACTTAGTTAACGAATCAGTCAAAGACAGTTCTTCTAACTGCTTGTTGGCCTGTGATAACTGCTTAGTGCGCTCTTCTACTTTATCTTCAAGCACCTGGTTGAGTTTAAGCAACTCGCGATTTCGCTCAGAGACCTGCGCAAACAAAGCACTCAGTGCGTCTAAAAGTGGCTCTGTAGAGGCATTAACCTTTTCTTCTTGTTGCTCGTAGGCATCCTTCGCTGCTATCCCCTGCTCAATCGCTTCGACTTGCCTTGCCATATTCTGGTCAATGCCCAATATATGGTAAGCCAACCAATGGATAAGAAAATCAAGCAACTCTTCGGCCGCTTTCTTATTACCCTGTTCAATAAAGCTTTGCATGCTTTTAATGTCATTGATAAACGTGCGATGAATAACCACATGCTTTTGTAGATGCGCATGGTGAATGCCCACTCTGCGCATCAGTTCTTCTTCTTCACGGAAGTGGAATTCCGCATAGCGGGAAAGCTCAAATAGGGCCTGTTGGATATCCTGGAGTGAGATGTTGTTTTCTGCGAGCAGCGCTCCGTACTTATTGATAAACCCCACCAGATACTGATGCTGTTCATCGACTTCGGTTATTCCGGTTTCAAAATAGTTATCCCAGCGAAATGAATTCAAGCCCACTACTCCAATCATGTATCAAACTGCCGGACATTTATCACTCAATGCAATCAATCCCCTGCAAAACATATGGAATAGTAACCAAATTTTCTGGCGATGACTCCAAAACCCGACAAAAAGATGATTTGGATCGCCTTCAGCAAGACAAAAAGATGAGCTAAATTGCCTCAAAAGCTCAAATCATTTTGTGGTTCTAGATAGATAAACTAGGCTTATCTCCTGTCGCGGCGATCGCGCCACGGATATCTTCAATAAATGTACCGTTTGTATCAACAATACCGTCAGAAAACATCACCGGTTCATGGGGGCCTGCTATCAATAGCACATTAGTAAAATCAGAAACATTGAAGTTCTCTGCCACTACGTTCTTCGAGTGGTAATCCAGGACAATTTTGCACAGCTCTTTTTCAAGCGCTAATAGCTGCTCTTCGGTGATTTTCATTCGCGACAACGCTACCCTAACGCAGTTGTCACTTTTTGTAGTTTGCTGCTTGAGGATCTCAGTGTACTTATCATTAAGTTTTGAGTTATCTGCATAGCTGTAATATAGCGGTCCACTAAGCGAGATCGATTTTGACTCATCTACCGTGGCAAGGCCGAGCAACTCCAGCGCCCTAAGATAATCCGCCATCGATTTTTCAGAAAGCTGATGTTTCTTCTTTAAGATGGTGTAACCGTCTTTGCCACGTAACATGCGTAATTCGCGGTAAAAATCGTACAGATGCGGGAACTGAAAAAACACCTCATCCTGGGTATGGCTGAAGTAGTCTTCATCTTCAGCCTGAAGCTGATTGGCAATTTTTTGCAGTTCATCCAGAGTACAATCAACCGCACGGCAGTACTCTAACAACTTATCTAACGCTAAGTTAGTACTGGTCAGATGGCGCTTGAAAGTAGACAATGGCATGCCCATTTTTTCAGATAGCTCTCGATACGTTAACCCTTTGGTCTTAATCGCTTGCCTCAAAGCCGCCAACAGGTACTCGGGAGTGATATCTCTCATCTAGGTTTCCTTTATTATTTTCCTCTTCTGGTTTATTTGTAACATTTTACACCCCGGACGCAAACGTTTAGTTTGTATTTTTATAGCTCCGAGATGAGTTATTATGCTTAATAACGCCATTATTTTCGTGAGACAACGATAGAGTTATTCACTTATAGAGCCATAATATTAGCAACTTGTGTTACAACACCCAGCCATAATCACCGCCAAACATTAATCAAATGTAACAGTATTTAGAGCCAATATAATCATATGCAATAGAAACAAATGTCACATTCAGAGCATTGCTTTTCCTATATTGACGCTATCAAAATGCATAGATATTCACAAGAGCCGCTATAAAATAGATCCACAAGTAACAAAGCAAAAACTGAGCACTTTAACTCCTGAGCGAAAAGATTAGCGTAACAGCCGTACCGCAGTACCGAACACCAGAATCTCCGAAGAACCATCCACGATAGAGCTGGTCGTAAAACGAATACCCACAATGGCATTTGCGCCCTTGCTTTCTGCTTCGTCGACCATACGCTGAATGGCGACATTACGCGCTTCAGTCATCATTTCGGTATAGCCACGGATCTCGCCCCCTACAATACTTTTCAGTCCCGCCATGATATCTCGGCCAATATGCTTTGATTGCACAACATTGCCAGAGACGACACCAAGCACTTCAGTGATCTCTTTACCCGGAATATGATCTGTGGTGGTATATATCATCCTGTAATCCTTACTCTTAGTTATCACGATAGGGTGGAACTGGCCCGCATTTATCGTCAAGTCAGTAAACAAATCCGTGAACTACTGGTTTTGCTGTACTAGCAGTAGTATTTGGCTTTGTTAAGCGGTTCTTTGCTGTAATGGATCTTCTCTAAATCGATTCCATAAACATTCGCCATGGCACATACGTAATACAAAATATCATAAAGCTCGTCAGCGACAGTGCCCTTAATTGTCTCCGGACAAGGTTGCCCAACTGCATTACTTCCTGACTATTCCGAAAGCTCGCCAACTTCTTCAACGAACTTGAGAAAACAGTGTTCCTTTTGCTCCGGTTCATAGTCACGTGGTTAACTGAGTATTGGTAGATCGCTGATTTTCACGCCCTCTTGTTCGGTTATTGGTCCACTTTTTATGTTTGCTAGTTATAGCACTAAGTTGAATATATGACACCTCTACCACTTGGTTGAACGTAGACGATAAAAGTGGCATCACAAGATTGATAGAAAATAGACTGGAGGAATTAAAGGGGAGGATCTGAACTGGCTACAATAAAAAAGGAGAGCAAATGCTCTCCTTCTCTTAAACCTAAGCTACTAATTAAAGAGCAGCTTTCGCTTTTTCAACTAGCACTGCAAATGCAGCTTTGTCGAATACCGCGATGTCCGCAAGGATCTTACGGTCGATCTCGATAGATGCTTTCTTAAGACCGTTGATGAAACGGCTGTAAGATAGACCATTTTGACGAGATGCCGCGTTGATACGTGCAATCCATAGTTGACGGAATTGACGTTTCTTGTTGCGACGGTCACGGTAAGCGTATTGACCAGCTTTAGTAACTGCTTGGAAAGCTACGCGGTAAACACGTGAACGTGCACCGTAGTAACCTTTAGCTTGTTTTAGAACTTTCTTATGACGTGCACGAGCTTGTACACCACGTTTTACGCGAGGCATTATGCTTCTCCTAAACTAAACGATTGATAACTAAAAAGAATTAAGCGTATGGCAGCATACGAACAACTGCAGCCACTTCACATTTTGGAAGGATTGCATTTGGACGAAGCTGACGCTTGTTCTTAGTAGTACGCTTAGTCAGGATGTGACGTTTAGTAGCGTGCTTGTATTTAATACCACCAGCAGTTTTCTTAAAACGCTTAGCAGCACCTCTGTTGGTTTTCATCTTAGGCATGATGAATAACTCCGCATTGTAGTAGTTTAATAAACACGTAATTAGGGCGAATAAAACCCAGCCGTAACACCTTTTATTTGAAAGGAACGCGGCTGGGTTTGTATTACTTGTAAGCCGTTAATTACTTCTTCTTAGGGGCAAGAACCATGATCATCTGACGACCTTCAATCTTGCTTGGGAAAGCTTCCACTACAGCGATATCTGCAGTGTCTTCTTTCAAGCGATTCAGAACGTCAACACCGATCTCTTGGTGTGCCATTTCTCGGCCACGGAAGCGAATTGTTACCTTCACTTTGTTGCCTTCTTCAAGGAAACGCGTCAGGTTGCGTAGTTTTACCTGATAGTCTCCAATATCAGTTCCAGGACGGAATTTTACTTCCTTAATCTGAACCTGCTTTTGCTTTTTCTTCTGCTCTTTAGCAGATTTGCTCTTCTCAAAGAGGAATTTGCCGTAGTCCATAACACGACATACTGGCGGCTCAGCGTTAGGACTGATCTCCACAAGATCCATGCCTGCTTCTTCAGCAGCTGCGATCGCTTCTTGAATCGATACAACACCAACTGATTCACCGTCAGCGCCAGTTAGTCGAACTTCACGAACGCCACGAATTTCACCGTTTATACGGTGTGGGTTTTGTTTTACCGGCTGTTGGCCGCGTCTTCCGCCTTTAATAGCTTATTCCTCCAGATTGAGCTTACGGCTAGAGATCTCGTCTTGGATGTATGCAATAAAGTCATCCACTTTAAATTTACCGAGATCTTTACCTTTACGAGTACGTACTGCAATTTCGCCGGCTTCCATTTCTTGGTCACCAACAACCAGCATGTACGGTACACGCTTTAAAGTGTGTTCGCGGATTTTAAAGCCAATCTTCTCATTTCTCAAGTCCGCTTTAGCTCTAATTCCACATTTTTGCAGTTTTTGTACGACTTCTTGAACATAATCTGACTGTTTATCAGTAATATTCATAAGAACTGCCTGTTCTGGTGCCAACCAAGTCGGGAAGAAACCAGCATATTCTTCGATAAGGATACCGATGAAACGCTCCAGTGAACCCAGAATCGCACGGTGGATCATTACCGGAACAAGACGTTCATTGTTTTCACCTACATAAGTAGCGCCTAAACGGCCTGGTAGGTTGAAATCAAGCTGAACTGTACCACACTGCCATGCACGGTCCAGACAGTCGTATAGCGTGAATTCGATCTTAGGACCGTAGAATGCACCCTCGCCTTCTTGAATCTCGTATGGAATTTCCATCGATTCAAGAGACTGTTTCAAGGCTTCTTCTGATTGATCCCAGATTTCATCCGAACCTACACGTTTTTCAGGACGTGTAGACAGTTTCACCACGATGTTGTCGAAACCAAAAGTTTGGTACGTATCGTACACCATCTTGATGCAATTTGTTACTTCTTCTTGAATTTGGCTCTCAGTACAGAAAATGTGAGCGTCATCCTGAGTAAAACCACGTACACGCATAATACCGTGTAGTGCACCTGATGGTTCGTTACGGTGACATGAGCCAAACTCTGCCATACGTAGCGGTAGATCGCGGTACGATTTCAGACCCTGGTTAAAGATCTGTACGTGACCCGGGCAGTTCATTGGCTTGATAGCGTATTCACGGTTTTCAGAAGAAGTTGTGAACATCGCATCTGCGTATTTGTCCCAGTGACCAGAGCGTTCCCAAAGCACGCGGTCCATCATCAGAGGACCTTTAACTTCTTGGTAGCCGTACTCGTCCAGCTTAGCGCGGACAAATACTTCCAGATCACGGAAGATAGACCAACCATTGTGATGCCAGAACACCATACCCGGTGCTTCTTGCTGCATATGGAACAGGTCTAATTGCTTACCAATCTTACGGTGGTCACGCTTCGCCGCTTCTTCAAGACGAGTCAGGTGCGCTTTCAGCGCTTTCTTATCGTGGAAAGCGGTGCCGTAGATACGCTGAAGCATTTTGTTGTCGCTGTTACCACGCCAGTATGCACCTGCAACATTCAACAGTGTGAAATGTTGACAGAAGCTCATGTTAGGAACGTGAGGACCACGACACATGTCGATGTATTCTTCATGGTGGTATAGACCCGGACGATCGTTACGAGAAACATTTTCGTCCAGGATTTCCACTTTGTATGGTTCGCCACGTGATTCAAACGTATCACGTGCTTCCTGCCAGCTCACTTTTTTCTTAACAACGTCGTACTTGGTCTTAGCCAGCTCTTTCATACGCTTTTCAATCTTTTCTAGATCTTCTTGCGTTAGAGACTCGTCTAGATCGATGTCGTAGTAGAAGCCATTGTCGATGGTTGGACCGATCGCCATTTTAGCTTGAGGGTAAAGCTGCTTAAGAGCGTGACCAAGAAGGTGAGCACAAGAGTGACGAACGATCTCCAGACCGTCAACTTCATCTTTAGCGGTGATGATCTCAAGGCTTGCGTCTTCTTCAATTAAGTCACACGCATCAACGCGGTTACCGTTTACACGACCAGCGATAGTTGCTTTTGCAAGACCAGGACCGATCGATTGCGCAACTTCCATAGTAGAAACTGGGTTGTCAAATTGACGCTGACTGCCGTCAGGAAGAGTAATAATAGGCATGCTATGTCCTTTACAGTGGTGTTGCACACCAAGCAACACATGTTGTTCAAATTAGAAGCTATTCATTGGAAAATAGTTGAAAGTCAATAAAGGCCGCTCGGTAACACGAATACCGGACCACTATTGAGGACGCGATTGTACCTAGCTCACATTTAGATTGCAAAGCAGGATTTACACCAGATTCATAATTTTATATTCATCAAAATCACTTTGGTGATGAATTATTCCAATTGTACAGCGTTCAATAATAATCGAAGCTATAGTTAGTTTTATTGAGCGACCTGTAAATAGGAATGCATCAGATGAATATAATGTGGCGATCCAGCACCTTTGCTTTAACCGCTTGTATGGTTTCTTTACCTGCCGCCAACGCGGCTGACCTGTATGGCCCTATGCGCTCGTACGCCCAATCACCAATGCAAGTAGTCAGCCATACCAATGTCCTTCGCTCAGGACATAGCCTGCCTTCAGGCTACGTTGAAACCTACGGTTCGGGTACCGTGGCCAGTGTCTGGGCTCATACCGATGAGTATTTTCTCGATTACTATCACAACCAACTGGAATTAGGGGCAAAGTGGCAAATTGACACGAAATGGCAGTGGGAATGGAATTATCGCTGGGTATTTGCAGCTGACAACCATCTTGATGATCTGACCAAAGGATTCCATAACCTGTTCGGCATCGGCCAGAACGGCAGAGATGAAGTCGACCAACACCGCTTCTACATCTCCATGCCTGAATACGATGTCTTAGTTGACGATTTTGAAGGCGAGACCCTTGCCAACAATCTTTCAACTTATGTGCAGTACCAGCTTTTAGATCAAGGGGCTCATGGCCTCTCTGTTGGCGGTAGTCTCTATTACAACTATGTGGCGCATGGCACGTTTAAAGACCGCAATTTCGAGCAGGGTGTTCAACTCAATTACAGCTACCTAAATCAGGCGCACGCGTTTTATTCAATGGCCGGAATGACGTTTCGCTCCGGTGGCCGTGCATTGGCCGATTTACCCTATCGGCGTAACACCGCGGCCGTTGCCGGCGGATATCGCTACGCATTCCGAGAAAACCACCATTTCCTGATTGAATATCACTGGTATCAAGGCTCAACGGAAGGCCCCAGTGAGTTTGCCGATGCTTCTAACGAGTTTGTCCTGGGTTACCGCTACCTGATGGAAAATTCAGCTTTTGAAATTATGGCTATCGAGAACGCAAGGAATATGGACAACAGTACCGATATCGCATTTACCTTCGGCTACCGGTACCTGTTCTCACCTGACTCCGGGAGTTAACGGTCGTTATAAACTGAGCGTGGGGTCCATCGCTGCCACAACTTGCGCATCTGATGCATTCAATGGCAAAGAGAAAGAGCGGTATTGATCACCAGCCAAACTTAAAGAGCGATCAATTTCAGCCAAACAGTGTATCCGTTCACCATCGAGAATGAACGACAGCTCAATTTCCTTACAGGAGATAAATCCCTTGTTACGAAACTCTAACTCTTGATAAATACCGGATCGCGAGGTAAAGCCGTTACCACCCAAAAAACCTTTTTCAACATCGGCTTTGACCATTGTAAAACCCGCCTGTTCGATCGCCTGGATCACACGAGCAGCCACAGGCAATGGTTTCACCTCGATATAGTCACGATCCCGGGGATCAATAGCAAAGTCGATATCCAGACTGGTTTCTATCCATACATGGCACATATTTTTTAATGCATTCACCGCCGTGATTGGGGTTTCATCGTGCAGTTTGAGTTCAAATGGTACCTGCTTTTCTTCATTAGGCCGAATCACAAAGGATTCAACCGCTTTAAGTTGGTCGATGATGAAAGTTTGATAGCTAACACTGTCGTCCACTTCAACCTTCATTTCCGTATTGAGCTTGATCGTAATTGCATCAATTTGCTGTTCGATATCGCCACCTTTGATGTGGACATGCCCTTTCAGGATTGAACCTTGGTAAACGCTCATTTCTTCCAAAATCGTATCCACTTTTGCTGAGCCAATTCCAAGTGACGCTTTCAGTTTCTTAAACATATGATTCCTTTGTGACTGTCTATGTTCATTATCTTTGTGTTGTTTAACTCTCTGTTTACACAACTGACGCAACTCCTGCAAGCAATAGACCCCAAGAATGCGGACAAATTCCTTTTACACCTCCATAAACTGGCGGTTGCAATTTGCACGTATATTACGCACTATTTGTATATGCAATTAAAAGGAATTATCTATGTCTTCACCTCTCTACATCCAGATCAAACACTTTATCGTGGGAAAAATAGATTCAGGAGAGTGGCCGGTTGGACATCGTATCGCGACAGAATTAGCCCTCACCGAGCAATTTGGTGTCAGCCGCATGACCGTCAATAAAGCCATCCGGGACCTGGTTAATGAAGGAAGACTGCAGCGTCGGCCACGCCTTGGTACCTTTGTCTGCCCTCCGGAATCAAAAGCCGAATCCCCTTTGCTGGATATTCGCAACATTGCTGATGAGATCGCAAACCGGGGCCGGACACACCATAGTAAAGTACGCCAACAACTCGCACTGAAGGCTGATGACGCCATCGCGATCAAATTAGGTGTAATGCTTGGCACCACCGTTTTCTATAGTGAAATCATTCACTATGAAAACGATTCACCGATCCAGCTGGAGTTACGCTGGGTCAACAGCCAATACGCACCGCAATATTTACAACAAGATTTTACACTCATCACACCTAATCAGTATCTGTCCGATAACTGTCCACTCAGTGCGATTGAGCATACCGTTGAGGCAATCGTACCCGACTCCCGTATCAGGCAGGATCTGCACATGCAGACCAATGAGCCGTGTTTGCTGCTCAATCGCCGCACCTGGAGCGAAGACAAACTGGTCAGTACAGCCTTACTTTACCACCCGGGTAGCAAGTACAAACTCAGCTCTAAAATTCTGCTCTAGAACAGTGTTCATCACTGCATTTCGATCACATTTCCATAACATCCACCTTGCCAGCCAGAGTTTTTTCTCCTATTAATTTGTATATACATTTAATAATACAAATCAAAGGAAGTTGCTTAAATGGATTTGCTGCTCGTTAATGCTTGTCTTGTCACCATGCAGCCTGGCGAGGAGGGCTATCTCCCTTCAGCGCCTGCTCGTCTGGGTATCCAGCAAGGCAAAATTTGCGCCATCAGCACCGCAAAAAAAGGAGAAGACACACCGGCCATCGAGTGTGAACTGGATCCGAATCGATATGCCAGGGTTCTGGATCTGCAGGGCCGCCTCATCACTCCGGGGTTGATCGATTGTCATACCCATTTAGTCTATGCCGGCAATCGCGCCGGTGAATTTGAAATGCGCCTGAATGGCCTCCCCTATCAAGAGATTGCCAGACAGGGTGGTGGAATACTGTCGACCGTCCGGGCAACCCGTGCTGCCAGTGAAGCCGAACTGGTTGAACTTGCCCTGCCAAGGCTGGATGGCCTGCTGGACAGCGGCGTCACTTCAGTGGAAATCAAATCCGGTTACGGCCTCACCTTTGATGATGAAATGAAAATGTTGCGCGCCGCTAAAGCGCTCGATAAAGAACGTAACGTCAACATCACCACCACTCTGTTGGCGGCTCATGCACTCCCCCCGGAATACGCGCACCGGGCCGATGACTACATCGAACACATCTGTCAGGAGATGATCCCATACGTCGCCCAGGAACAGTTAGCATCAAGCGTGGACATCTTTTGTGAGTCGATCGGTTTTAACCTGTCACAAACCCAACGTGTCTTTGATTGTGCGCATCAACATGGCCTGCAGGTTAAAGGACACACTGAGCAACTCTCCAACCTTGGCGGCACAGCCTTAACTGCGCACTACAACGGCCTCTCTGCCGATCATATCGAATATCTCGACGAAGATGGGATCAGCGCCCTGGCGCAGTCTTCAACAGTGGCAACCCTCCTGCCCGGCGCCTTTTACTTCTTACGTGAAAAACAGTTACCCCCGGTTGAGAAACTGCGCCAGCACAAGGTACCGATGGCAGTCGCTACGGATCTCAACCCGGGTACCTCTCCTTTTGCCGACTTATCATTAATAATGAACATGGCCTGTACTTTATTTGGCTTAACCCCGCAGGAATCACTACGGGGGGTGACATGTCATGCTGCACAGGCGCTGGGTTACCCGCAAAGCCGGGGCAAAATCGAGCTCGGTTACGATGCCGACTTGTCGATTTGGGATATCACCCATCCCGCTGATTTAAGCTATCAGGTCGGCGCCAAACGCTTGCATGCGCGCATCGTCAGGGGTGATTACGTTTCACACGGAGAACATGGATATGGCGAATAACGAACTCAATGCCAGTAATTTTCGCTGGCAGGGCCGGCACGATGCTGAAGATGGCCTCCTGGGCCAGCGCGTCCACCATGTTATTCAACACCGTTGTAGCCACGAGTTGCCAAATGGTTCTCATGCGGTCTCCTTGCTGGGCTTCGCCTGTGATGCTGGTGTCGCGCGCAATAAAGGCAGGATCGGCGCCCGTAACGCTCCAGATCTGATCCGCGCTGCGCTGGCGAACCTGGCGTGGCACCAGGATTGTGCTCTGTTTGATTTAGGCACTGTTTCATGTGAAGACGACTTACTGGAAACCAGTCAGGACAAATGCGCGGATACCATCGCACAAGCCCTGGTTCATACCCCGGTGATCACCCTCGGTGGCGGGCACGAAGTGGCATGGGCTTCATTCTCGGGGTTGGCGAAGTACTTTCAGGCTCATGATCCCGGCAGCAAACCAAAGATTGGCATCATCAACTTTGATGCGCACTTCGATCTACGGGCATTCAGCAGCCCGCATACTGACGTTAAGCCAAGCTCAGGCACCCCATTTAATCAGATTCATCATTATTGCCAGCGTCATGACTGGCTGTTCCACTACGCCTGTCTGGGCGTCAGCCGAGCCAGCAACACCGCGGCACTGTTTGAGCGGGCTAAAGCGCTGAACGTCTGGTTTGTCGAAGACAGACAACTCTCTTACTTGAACCACAGTTACCACCTGACCCAATTACAACATTTTATTGACGATTGTGATTACCTCTACCTCACGATTGACCTGGATGTATTTCCGGCCGCCACGGCGCCCGGCGTAAGTGCACCGGCGGCCCGGGGCGTCAGCTACGAAACTTTAGCGCCGTTTTTAGACCGCATCCTTCATTACAAAAACAAACTGCTGATCGCCGACATCGCCGAATATAACCCAAGCTACGATGTCGACGGCCAGACGGCCCGTTTGGCCGCGCGGCTGTGTTGGGATATCGCCAACGCGATGGCTGAAAAAACACACCGTTAAGCACAAATTTTCCACCCTATACAATAACGAAAGGCCAGGCGAAATAACGACTGAGCCTTAACGAGAAACGAAAGGAGTCTTACAATGACACAGCGCCAGGGACAAGATCCACGACTTGATACCAGCAGAACAATTCGTGCTCCACACGGTAATGAACTGCGCGCAAAATCATGGCAGACCGAAGCCCCGCTTCGCATGCTGATGAACAATCTCGATCCAGATGTCGCAGAACATCCCCATTCCCTGGTGGTCTATGGTGGTATTGGCCGTGCCGCACGCAACTGGGCCTGTTTTGACAAAATCGTTGAGGTGTTGGAAAGACTTGAAGAAGATCAGACCCTGTTAGTTCAATCCGGTAAACCTGTCGGCGTTTTTCCAACCCACAAAAACGCCCCGCGTGTGCTGATAGCCAACTCCAACCTGGTGCCACACTGGGCAAACTGGCAGCACTTTAATGAGCTGGATAAACAGGGCCTGATGATGTACGGCCAGATGACCGCTGGCAGCTGGATTTACATCGGCTCTCAGGGCATCGTTCAGGGAACCTATGAAACCTTTGCATCGGTTGCCAAAAAGCATTTCAACGACGAGGCTAAAGGGCGCTGGATCCTGACCGGTGGCCTTGGCGGAATGGGCGGCGCTCAGCCACTGGCAGCGACCATGGCCGGTTTCTCGATGATTGCGGTTGAGTGTGATGAAACGCGGATCGACTATCGCCTGCGTACCGGCTATGTCGACAGAAAAGCCACCACCCTGGACGAAGCGCTTGCCATCATCAACGACGCAGAAACCCCCGTATCCGTTGGCCTGCTGGGTAACGCGGCAGACGTATTCCCAGAATTGGTGGAGCGAAACATCACACCTGATGTCGTCACGGATCAGACTTCAGCCCACGACCCCCTTAATGGTTACCTGCCCAAAGGCTGGACAATGGCACACGCTGCTGAAATGCGCCTGCAAGATGAAGCGGCCGTCGTCAAAGCGGCCAAGCAGTCCATGGCCATTCAGGTGCAGGCAATGCTGGATCTGCAAAGCCGTGGCGCAGCAACGCTGGATTACGGCAATAATATTCGCCAAATGGCGCTTGAAGAAGGCGTGACTAATGCGTTTGACTTCCCTGGTTTTGTCCCGGCCTACATTCGTCCCCTGTTCTGTGAGGGAATCGGGCCTTTCCGCTGGGCTGCACTTTCCGGCGATCCGGAAGACATTTACAAGACCGATGAGAAAGTGAAAGAACTGATCCCGGATAACCCGCATCTACATAACTGGCTGGATATGGCGCGTGAACGTATTCAATTCCAGGGGTTACCCGCGCGTATCTGCTGGGTTGGCCTGAAAGATCGTGAGCGTTTAGGCCAGGCCTTCAACGAAATGGTGAAAAACGGCGAACTGAAAGCACCAATTGTGATTGGCCGCGACCATCTCGACTCCGGCTCCGTCGCCAGCCCGAACCGCGAAACCGAGGGCATGATGGATGGCTCCGACGCAGTATCCGACTGGCCATTGCTCAATGCACTACTCAATACTGCCGGGGGGGCAACCTGGGTCTCATTGCACCACGGAGGTGGGGTTGGTATGGGCTTTTCCCAGCACTCCGGCATGGTGATCTGCTGCGACGGCAGTGATGACGCCGCTGAGCGTATTGCTCGCGTGCTGCATAACGATCCGGCTACCGGTGTAATGCGCCACGCGGATGCCGGTTACGACATCGCCAAGCAATGCGCAGCAGAACAAGGCCTCGATCTGCCGATGCTGAACGACGAACTGACAACACTGAAGTAAGGAAAGATGAAGATGTTAAACCTACTGCTAAAGCCAGGTCATATTAGCTTGCATGAACTTCGTCAAGTGAGCCGTTCACCCGTAAACCTTACTCTTGACCCTGAAGCGACACCTGCCATTGAAGAGAGCACTCAGGTGGTTAATCGCGTCATTGCGGAAGATCGCACGGTTTATGGCATCAACACCGGTTTCGGCTTACTTGCCAACACCCGTATTGCGCCAGAGGATCTGGAAACTCTGCAAAAAAGTATCGTCCTGTCACACGCCGCTGGCATCGGCAAATTTATGGCCGATGAAACCGTGCGGCTGATGATGGTTCTGAAAATCAACAGCTTAGCCCGTGGTTTCTCCGGGATTCGCCTCAGAGTCATCAATATGCTGATTGATTTGGTCAATGCGCAGGTGTATCCGTGTGTGCCTCAGAAAGGCTCCGTCGGTGCGTCTGGCGACCTTGCTCCACTCGCACATATGAGTACCGTGTTATTGGGTGAAGGCCAAGCACGCCATAACGGCAAAATTATCTCCGGGCTTGAAGCATTGAAAATCGCCGGCCTGGAACCCATCACGCTGGCCCCCAAAGAAGGCCTGGCCCTGCTCAACGGCACCCAGGCATCGACCGCTTTCGCGCTGGAAGGTCTGTTCATTGCCGAAGACCTGTTTGCCTCAGCGACCGTATGCGGTGCCATGTCAGTCGAAGCCGCGCTTGGCAGCCGTCGTCCGTTTGACCCACGCATTCACCGTGTACGCGGCCATCGCAGTCAGATGGACGCTGCGCTGGTGTACCGTCACCTGCTGGACAGTTCCAGCGAAATCGGTGAATCCCACACTAACTGTGAAAGGGTACAGGATCCGTACTCGCTGCGCTGCCAGCCGCAGGTGATGGGTGCCTGCTTGCAACAAATCCGCAATGCCGCTGAAATCCTGCAGGTCGAAGCGAACTCAGTATCGGACAACCCATTGGTGTTTGCTGAAGACGAGGACATCATTTCTGGCGGTAATTTCCACGCCGAACCGGTTGCCATGGCCGCCGATAATCTCGCGATTGCGATAGCAGAAATTGGCAGCTTATCCGAACGCCGCATGGCCCTGCTCATCGATAGTGCGTTATCCAAACTGCCACCTTTCCTGGTCGACAATGGCGGAGTCAATTCCGGCTTTATGATAGCTCAGGTAACCTCAGCGGCATTGGCCAGTGAAAACAAAACCCTGGCCCATCCGGCTTCAGTTGACAGCCTGCCCACCTCGGCCAATCAGGAAGATCATGTATCAATGGCCACATTCGCCGCGCGCAGGCTACGCGAAATGGGCGAAAACACGCGTGGCATTTTAGCTGTGGAGTATCTGTCTGCCGCACAAGGCCTGGATTTCCGCGCACCGGACAAGTCCTCCGTGCGCATTGAGGCCGCCAAGCAAATGTTGCGTGAGAAAGTCCCGTTCTACGATAAAGACCGCTATTTTGCACCTGACATCGAACAGGCAAACTCGCTGCTAAAACTGGCACTGCACCACAGCCTGATGCCAGGCGGTTTATTACCGAGCCAGCCGGCATAATCGGTCAGATACGCGACTTAGCCAGGGCTCCTTATCGGGGCCCTTTTCCTTATCAAAGTCAGTCCAGTGAAATCATGGTTTTTACTGCTATTACGACGATACGCTCAGGTATAAGTGTTAAGTTTCATTAAATTCTCTACTGGATGGACCATTGCTATCGGGTTCTTCGCATATAATCCGTGACAGTTTTGGCAACTTCGTGAAAGTTATGTTTCTAACACCTTATTTTTCAAGCAATAACCATCAGTTCCAGTTCACTCGTGAACAGGCAAGTCACTTCGCTAAACGTGTCGCAGGTGATTACAACCCTATCCATGATGAAGACAACAAACGTTTCTGCGTACCCGGCGATCTGTTGTTCGCAGTGCTGCTCAGCAAAGAAGGCGTGAGCCAGAAGATGCGTTTTGAATTCTCTGGAATGGTCAATGATGGTATCGACTTACACATCGAAAATAAGTGTGAGAAACATAGTTCAGTAGTCGATGAAGCGGGCAAAGAGTATCTGCATATGACTCGTGAAGGTGACTGTAATCAGGATCCTGCCTTCATCGAACATGTAGTAACCAACTACGTGCAGTTTTCTGGCATGAACTTTCCTCACATTATGGTGCCTCTGATGGAAGAGCAACAGATGATGATTAACTGCCAGCGTCCACTGGTGATCTACGAGAGCATGGAAGTGGAGTTTTCTCGTCTGGATCTCACCCATCCGGAAGTCGAGTTCACCGGTGCCACGTTCGACGTAGAAGGCAAACGCGGCGTCGTCACCCTCAACTTTGCCTTCAAAGAAGATGGCGAAGTCGTAGGTAAAGGTATCAAACGCATGGTAGCCAGTGGCTTGAAACCATATGATCAAGCTGCGGTTGACGATCTGGTACAACGCTTTCACGAGCGTAAGGATACCTTCCTGGCAAAGTTTGCTGAGGCAGCATAAGCCGCTGCCACATTGCCACGTCTCAGTAATATAACGAAGCCCAGCTCAAATGAGCTGGGCTTCTTTACATCAGGACACTCCTGATAGCCATCCTGAATACCAAACTAGTCAGTAACCATTCTGGTAATTACACATAATAATCAGAAACTTATGCCAGCAGGAATTATATCCACCGACGCACGCGGTTTTTATATTTAAGGTACTCTTCACCAAACAGTCGCTCTAACACCTGCTCTTCCGGTTTTATTTGAAATTTATTCATATAAAACACGAACACAGCACTGCAAAGAAATACACTTAAATGTTGCCACCACAGCCCCAATGCAATGATAAGCAGCAATAATGCGAAATACATAGGGTTACGCGTATAATTGAAGATCCCAGAGCTGACAACAAAAGAGGCAGACTCCGGCTTAACCGGGTTCACTGTGGTCTTTAATTTGCAAAACTCATATACCCCGGCAATTCCAGTGTAGCCAGATAACAAGGTTAAACCGCCAACAACATACTCAACAAAAGGCACTCGGATCATCAAGCTCGGTGTCAATCCTTTCAGCCAGTACATCAGTAACACCACCAGCAGGAACACCGCCACCGGTGGAACTCTGAGTTCTAGTTTTATCATGATTCAGATCCTTTCAAATCCTGGTTCCATTCTTATAAATAAAGCCCAGGTTGACTGGGCTTTATTGCTAAGGACATCGGTTATACCAGTGTTAATAACGCTTGCACCGGATGTTTCGGTTTCACCCCTTCAAAGCGCTTCACCTGGCTACGGCAAGAATAGCCGGTGATCAAACAACGCTCGTTCGGCAGCGCGTCCAGATTGGGTTTCCAGCTCAGGTTGTAAATATCTTTCGACATCGCCAGTTTATCGACTTCATGACCAAATGTGCCGGCCATACCACAGCAACCAACCGCCACTGTGTTAAGCACTGCGCCAAAGTGGCTAAATATCGCGCCCCACTCGTTTTCCGCATTGGGCAACTTGGTTTTTTCTGTGCAATGGGCAAACAGATACCAGGGCTCGGCCTGTTTTTCTGCCGGTGCAGGAAACTCGCTTAACCTTGGCAACAGCCATTCGTGGGCGGTCAGAACCTCGAAGTCACCCCGTTTCTCACCCAGGATTTCCTGATACTCATCGCGGTAACACAACACCAGTGCCGGATCGACCCCTACCATCGGGATATCCAGATCGGCAACCAATGCCAGGAACTTCGCCGTATCTTGCGCTGTAGCAGAAAACTGACGTAAAAAACCTTTGATATGCTGCGCCTTACCATTGGGTTTAAACGGCAACAATACCGGATGTTTACCCAACTTCTTCACCAGGTTAATGAAATCTTCCACCACATCTGCATCATAATATGTAGTGAACGGATCCTGGACTATCAACACATGATTTTGCTTTTCCTGCGATGACAGCGAGTTCAATGCTTTCAGATCGTAAGGCGTGGTCAGCTTGTTCACCCGCTTGGCTAAAGTCGGTACCGACAACAATGGCGTATCAACATAACCAACCGTTGAGGCGGTCAGTTTCTGTACCAACGGCTGATTCAGCATGCCATTTACAACTTTCGGTGCCTTCGCCATCAGCGGCAGCATCGTCTCAATATTGGCAACCAGGTAGTCTTTCGCCGGGCGCTGGTAACGGCTGTGGTAAATGTTAAGGAACCGCGAACGGAAGCTTGGTACATCGACTTTGATCGGACACTGGCTTGCACATGCTTTACACGCCAGACAACCGTTCATCGCCTCATAGACTTCGTGAGAAAAATCATATTGATGACGCTTGTTCAGTGAATGGCGGACGCGCTCAATCATGGTTTTGATGGTCGGCTTGTGTGTCAGTGTTTGCTGCTCAAGGTCGAGAATATCGATGCCCTGTTCTGTCAACTGGCGCAGCCACTCTCTGACCAAACCAGCACGACCTTTCGGCGATTGACGACGATCCGCAGTGACCTTCATCGAAGGACACATTGGCGAGCTGGAATCGTAATTGAAACACAACCCATTGCCGTTACACTCCATCGCCTGTTTAAAACTGTCCCGCACCTCAACTTCAATCTGGCGATCATAAAAGCCACGTTTGGTGCCGGTGACTTTAACCAATTCGGCATCGCTGTTCAGCGGGGTGCAAATTTTACCCGGATTCATCTTGTTGTGAGGGTCAAATGCGGCTTTCACCCGGCGCAGTTCGGTGAACAGTTCATCACCAAAGAACTCCGGTCCGTACTCGGAGCGAAAACCTTTGCCGTGCTCGCCCCACATCAGGCCACCGTATTTCGCCACCAGCTTCACGACTTCGTCCGATACCTCATGCATCAAGGCTTCCTGGCGGGGATCGCATAAATCCAGCGCAGGCCGCACGTGCAACACGCCCGCATCCACATGGCCAAACATACCGTATTCCAGAGATTTACTGTCGAGTAGTTGACGAAACTCTGCAATAAAATCAGCCAGATGTTGCGGGGGGACACAAGTATCTTCTGCGAACGCCACCGGCTTAGCTTTGCCTTTTGCCGCCCCAAGCAGGCCGACGGCTTTTTTGCGCATATTGTAGATACGGCCAATACTGGCGATATCATCACAGACCTGATAACCAATAATGCCCGCTTGTTCGTCAGCGATCATCTCATCCAGCTTTGCCGTCAGCTGCGCCACCTGTGATGCCACTTCCTGTTCGTCCTGACCGGCAAACTCCACCATATTGATGCCAAGCATTTCCTTGTTGGGTACATCCGCCAACAAATCGCTTACGGTATGCCAGACAATATCTTGTTTAGCCAGATTCAGGACGTTGGAATCGACCGTTTCAACCGACAAAGCCTGAGCTTCGACCATAAACGGCGCATTTCGCAACGCAGAGTCAAAACTGTTGTATTTGACATTCACCAAGGTGCGCGCTTTAGGCAGCGGGGTCAGATTCAGCTTAGCTTCAGTAATAAAAGCCAGTGAGCCTTCAGCGCCGCACAGCACACGGGTAATATCAAAGTCACCACTTTGCTCATCGAAAGCGTTTTTTAAATCATAACCGGTTAAAAAACGGTTGAGTGGCGGGAATTTATCCATAATTTGCTGGCGTTTCTCACGGCACACCGACTCGGTTACCTGCAAAGCTGTTGCCGCAAAATCCCCTTCATCCGGCAGACCATGGGACAGATCCGACTCTAAAATCGAGCCATCGGCAAATACCGCTTGCAACGACAGGACATGATCCGAGGTTTTACCGTATTTCAGTGAGCCCTGCCCGGAAGCATCGGTATTGATCATGCCACCGATAGTCGCGCGGTTACTGGTTGACAGCTCCGGGGAGAAAAAGAAACCATAGGGACGGACGGCATCATTAAGCTGATCTTTGATCACCCCACTCTGAACACGAACCCAGCCCTCCTCTTCGTTAATCTCCAGCACCTTATTCATGTGGCGGGACAAGTCCACCACGATGCCCTGAGTTAGTGACTGGCCGTTAGTCCCGGTTCCGCCGCCGCGGGGAGAAAAGGTAATCCGCTCATAAGTTTCATGGTTACTAAGCTTACCGATCAAGGTAACATCATGGGTGGTTTTAGGGTGAACAACCGCCTGAGGGAGTAACTGGTAGACACTATTGTCTGTCGCGACGGCTAACCGGCTGGAATACTGGCTTTCAATATCGCCGGTAAACCCGGCTTCAGCCAACTCTTTAAGAAAATTCAGAACAAGTGGGTCAACATCGGTTTGCGAGTGTAGTCTTGGTAACATTTGCTTCCTGCCCCTACGGTACTGATCCAATCAGCTTTGGGTTATGATTTAAGAATAATCTTTGAATTTCGTCACTTTACAACATTTAAAAAAGTGATCAAATCAGAATCTCACTGCATGAAATCAACTTATGCTTTCTTTTTTGTTACTTAATACCTTACATTGGTGCAAAAATCGCATTTCAACATGAGCCTTTTAGAATGAAAAAAAATAAAGTCGTGACGACTGAAGATATCCTTTTAAAACTTTGTCAGTCAGTATCAGGCGTATTGACCTCAGCAACGTCATCACAGATCAACTACTCTGCAATGGTGCAAAAGATCCATAAAACCAGCCTCAAGCCCGATTTTGGCTGTTTTGTCCTTTTTGACGGCGGTTTCACCGGGCTGGTGGTGATTAACTTTACTGCCAAAGCAGCATTGGAGGTATACACCAATTACATGCGCAGTATGGGGATGCCGGAAGAAGAACTGGCGATTACTCACACCTCTGATGACGTTGCCGATGTACTGGGTGAGCTGATGAATCAACTGGTCGGCGACTTCACCCACAAAATTCGTAAAGAGCTGCAAACGAACATCACGCAAAACCAGCCTAAGATGTTGTCACTCAACAAACAGGTGATCCTGCAAGTTGATACCAATCTGGATCGCCCCCAGGCACGACGCGTCACCTTTTCTACCGCGCAAAACAACATCTTTTATCTCGAGCTGGCTATGGATAAAACCGAGTTTATCCAACTGGAAGAGTTTGAGATTACTGAAGACGAAAATCCAGATGACATTCTGGAAGCCACACGCAAAAGCATGGAGCAACAGCGTAATGAATCCTCGCCAGCACGCAATGAAGCCGATGATTTGTTAGATGAACTCGGTATTTAACCAGCCCGCCCCAGCTAACCTTGCAACCAACGCCACTATTTTGTGGCGTTTTTTGTTCCACCTGTCTGGCTTGGTTTCGTTTCTGCGCTAAAAAAGGTAATATACTCGACTTCTTAAATTTTCGTGATTGGTCGTCGATGGATAAGCAAAAAGCTCTCAAGAAAATCGCTAAATGTTTAGAACTGGGCAACTCAGCCAACGTAAACGAAGCCGCAAACGCCATAAAAATGGCCCACCGTTTGATGCTCAAATACGGGCTGGACAAAGATGATATTGAATTCATCAAGATGGGCAAAACTCAATCTTCGCATTTGCTGCCTGCCAACATTAGTTCAACCCTGTTGCGAGTGATCCGTGGCATCAATACCAAATTTGGGGTTGAAGCGGTGTTACTCAACCATAAAGGACTTAAACGGGTAGAGTTTATTGGTGAAGCGGATCGCGCGATCTTTGCAGCGTTTGCATTTGACATCATCTATCGTGAGATGAACGAAAGTACCGGCCAGTTCCGCAACAGCTTTGCCGGCAGTGGAACACCATCAGCCGAGGTCAATCGTCGGGTAAACTCATTTGTCTCAGGATGGGTCGAAGGGGCGCTGGAGAAGCTGCCGGTAATCTCACCTGACGAAGAGTCGGCAAACAAAATCAACAACTACATTGACAAAGAATTTAAGAACATAGACCGGGAAACCTTCAAAAAGCAGCTCAGAGAAGCGATGAAGAACCTCACCGAAGATTATGAAGTTGGCCTGAAGAAAGGTCGCAAAGTGTCGGTTAACCGTGGGGTAAACGGTGCCCAGTCAAGAAAAATGATACAAAGCAAATAGTTTTCGCTACACAACCGCCCAAAATTACCGTGATATAACAAAAATCCATTATTGTTTGGCCATACTATTGATTCAACATTAAGGCGCGACAACGCCTTGCTTTTACATGGAGAGATTCCTTTGAAAAAGATGTCTATTGCACTAGCGCTAGTGCTGGCGCTTACCGGCTGTCAAGCTACTCAACGCCAAAACGCAACTACTGGTGAATATGAAACCAACTCAACCACTCAAGGGGCTATCATCGGCGCTATCGCCGGTGCTGCAGTTGGTCTGGCTACCGGTGATGATGCGAAAGAGCGCCGTAAGCGTGCACTGATCGGTGCTGCCGCTGGCGGAGCTACAGGTGCAGGTATCGGTTACTACTTTGACCAGCAGGAGGACGCGCTGCGTCGTGAGTTACTCAACTCGGGTGTACAAGTTGAACGCGTGGGTGAAAATCAACTGCTGCTGCGGATGGAAAACGGTATTGGTTTCTCATCCAGCTCTTACCAACTGGATGCCGGTATTCATAATACGTTACGAGGTGTTGCTCGGATTTTGGTCGAGTACCCTGACACCAGCCTGGTGATTGACGGTTACACCGACAGCACGGGTAGTGAATCATACAACCAGACTCTTTCTGAACGTCGTGCGGAATCTGTGCGCCAGTTTCTGATCTCACAAAATGTTGCCGCTGGCCGTGCGATTGCCCGCGGAAACGGTGAGCGTTACCCACTTTGTACCAACAGTACCGCAGAAGGACGTGCGTGTAACCGCCGGGTTGAGATCCAAATCTTGCCACTTAAGTAAACCCGGTGCAATGTATACCCAAATAGACTGAAGTTGGGTATAAAGGTAAGAGTAATCATTACCGGAGCAGGCCTGGTAGAAATAACCAGGCCTGACACTTGGATGTCACGACGCACGATTCTTTCTCTGGCCGCCATGGCCTGTATTTCTTTACCTGCCTACGCGACAGAGCCGCTGACCGATCCTGTGGCGCAATACCAACAGGCCCAGAACCTTGCGAAACAGGCCTCCCAATCCTCGCTACCTGAAGTCAGGTACTGGCTTGAACAATCAGCCCAACAAGGCCATCTTGCCGCACAAAAGCAGCTCGCCAAAGATTATGCTGACGGCCTCAGCGGAAAAGTAAACTATCCGCAGGCGATTTACTGGTTCACAACCATCGCGAACCAAGACGCAACCGACCATGGTTATCTCCTCGCTCAATTTTTGCAGCAGCACCAGCAGCAAGTAAACAACCACGATTTGATTGAAGCATGGTACAAGTTTGCCGCGGAGAATAATCCGCAAGCCGAAACCGCCTATGCCATTTTTCTTGAGCAGCGCTTTAATCAGTTACGCGCCAAGCAGGTCACGGAGATTACCGAGCTCGAACAACAGCAAACCACAGAGAATCAACAAGGGACACCGCAGCCGCCTGCTCAATCTGCGATAAACTCTGACTGGCTTTACCCTTCCACCGGGTTTGCAATTACCATGATTCTCGCCGGCTCATGGTTTGGCTTCCGAAGAAAAGCCGATAAACGCCAAAATACAGTTCATCAACAGCAACTCACTAAAGAGGTGCAACTTGAGACGCAGGTTAAAGAACTGCAGTTCACCAACCGGCAGTTAAAACGTCAGTTAGAAACAGTGTTTCAAGAGTTCCGTAAAACTCAACAACAATCTGATCAGCACAAACTGGCTATCGCATGTGCGATGTTTGGCTATACCCCTGCCAGTATCCCGGAGGACAAATCGGTGCGACTGCGCTATCGCCAACTCTCAAAACTGTATCACCCGGATACGCGCGGAAGTGAAGAAGAAATGAAACGCCTAAACCAGGCATTTAACACAATCACTCAAAAAAGCACAAAAAATTAACCGCAGCACACTGTTACCATATTTCTCTGTCCATCAGCCCCGTTATTTCTGGGGTCGCAATCGATCACGCTCTCAAAAAACCTTAACAGACCATTAACCTTAGCCCCCTCTTTGTGTCATAATATCCGGCGCAAAATAACACCTAAACACTGTAAACTAATAGGTGGGGAGAAAATCAATGTTCACTGAAGAAGGCACCTGCGACTGGTGCAAAAAACTAAGCTTTGTCACCCGTCATGAATACATAGATGGAAAAACTCATTGTTCATGTGTAGCTTGTTACGATATCGCCAAGATCGATGTCCGTCGGTTTAACCGGGCTGAGCTGCAAATGCGGGAACAATTAGCAAGGCAATCTTGTTAAACAGAGCGGCATTAATCAATGGAACTGATTTTCAGAAGCGCCTTATACCGGCGCTTTTTTAATAACCAATATTCACCGCTAACCCTCTTTCCCGACTACTGTACAAACAGGCAATGCGCTGCTCGTATCTCCCTGGCATAGCTGTACAAAATGCACTCAGCTCACATTTTCACCACCAAACCACCCACAGCAATAGACGCTTTTACCCCATTTATATCAATAACTTAAGTTAAAAACCATCCCAAAAATCCAGCATCTTCTGATCACCAACTGGCAAAAATCAGTTGATCCTCGGCGTAAAACAAACTACTGTATAAGCATACAGCATGTATAAAGGAACAGTAAGATGCAGTTTCAAAGTCACGGTCACTCTTATTCACGTTTTAACGTACTGGCACAAACAACTCAGCCAATGAATGTTCCCAGCAGTTTGCTGGCAAAACTGGCCACCCTTTCCCAGCAGCAACAATGGATTTTGTTTACTGCTGAGTGCCCTCGTCCCGATTTTGCACAACTGACTGCATCTAAGATTCGCTGTCAAAATATTATTCAAATGAAACCTTCTCAGCAGCAGTCCGAAGTAGAGATCGTTGTAAAAGCAATCCGCTCAGGCAATGCCAGTGCCGTGGTAGCTTCAACGAACATTGCCCACATCAACCAGATCATGCTGCGCGATCTGGCACAACGTCATCAGTGTGAAGTGTTTTTCGTCGAAGGCAGAGCAAATAAGTACCACTAATAAGTTCGACGTTATCTCCTCTGCACCACGCCCCCTCATGGGGGGCTTTTTTATTGTTGGCAAAAAACAAAGCAAACGTTTGCTTTTTCTCTGGCGAGTTAAAATAGTTCTGGTATGATGCCCACATTCGCTTTATTCGGTGTGAGAATTTGCACTGAATAACTTCTCTGTATGACGTTTGATTTAAATGATAGGAATGTCAAAATGAGCCTTGCTGATCAAGTACTTGCCGTCAATGACGATCTGCCCATTCGCACTCACAAACCGGTCCACAGTGGTAAAGTTCGCTCAGTCTACTGGTTGACCGAACAAGACAGTGCACGCCTAATTCAAGAAAAAGGCTACGATGTAGCCCCGGATGCCCCATTAGCCATCATGGTCATTAGTGACCGTATCTCTGCTTTTGACTGCATCTGGCACGGTGAAGGCGGGTTGAAAGGCGTTCCAGGGAAAGGCGCAGCACTGAATGCAATCTCCAATCACTGGTTTAAACTGTTTAAGGAAAACGGGCTGGCTGACAGCCATATTCTGGATATTCCTCACCCATTTGTTTGGATTGTACAAAAAGCCAAGCCGGTTAAGATCGAAGCCATTTGCCGTAAATACATTACAGGTTCAATGTGGCGTGCGTATGCGAACGGCGAACGTGAATTTTGTGGTATCCAGCTACCTGAAGGGCTGGAAAAAGATAAGGCTCTGCCCGAGCTACTTATGACGCCATCAACCAAAGGTATTTTAAAAGGTATTCCCGGCGTACCGGAAGCCGATGATGTTAACATCACCCGCAAGAATATCGAGGACAATTACGCCGCGTTTAACTTTTCCAGCGCTGAAGATATCGCAGTGTACGAAACGTTACTCAAAGAGGGGTTCAACGTTATCAGTTCGGCACTGGCAGCGATTGACCAAATTTTTGTCGATACCAAATTTGAGTTTGGCTATGTCGAAGATGCCGCCGGGAAAGAAAAGCTCATTTACATGGATGAAGTAGGAACACCGGACTCTTCACGTATCTGGGATAGCAACGCCTACCAGGATGGGCAGATCATCGAAAACTCAAAAGAAGGTTTCCGTCAGTTCTTGTTGAGCCACTTCCCTGACCCGGACATTCTGCTTAATAAAGAACGAATGCCCGAACGAGAAGCACTGGCACGCGATAACGCCTTGCCGCTAGAGGCTCTGATGGAGGTATCAAAAACCTACATTGGCCTGGCAGAGAAAATCATCGGAGAGCCAATTACCCTGAGTGACAACCCGAAAGCGGAAATCATCCAAATTTTGAGTGACGAATACGGATTAATTGACTAACTGTACACCATGGCAGCAAATTTGAAAGTCCGCGTTAATCGCGGACTTTTTACAGCTTACTCCAGGTTGAGGCTTTTCCCGTCCGAAGTTGAAACCGTCTTAGTCTGCACCTGATACTGCTTCTCTTTCACGCTAGAGACAAAATACCACGTTGCCTGAGCCTGCTCCTCGGTAAACCTGACTCGCATAAACCCACGTTGTTTGATATCTGCCCACTGTAGTTCATTAACCAAATACGGCAAGGTATATTCCATCTGCGCAATCGCGACTGGATTCAGGCCCAAATACTCCTCTAATCCGGGAGAGCTGACCGAACTGGTAGCAAACTCAACTCCCACAGGCTGATCGCTGATATCTTTCAGCTCACTACTCCATGCATTATGCGTATCTCCGGCTAAACAGACAAAACGCCCACGGCTGGCTTTTATCGCCCCATAAACCCGCTCTCGCTCTGCATAGTAACCATCCCATGCATCAAGGTTATAGGGCAGTTTGACCGGATCAGAGCCAGGATCGGCTAAGTAGTTACTGATGGCGTTGTTTACCGCCAACATCGCCTCGTTGGCCTGTTCCTCTCCCGCGGTAAACAGTTGGAACATAGCCATCATAACCGTACTGGGTAACTCCACACGTGACATCAACACTTGCTGTCCGAGGACATTCCAGTGTGCATTATGGCTATTCACTTGATTCATGAGCCAGCCCAGTTGTTCCACGCCGAGCAACTCACGCTCACTACTGCGCGATAATACATCGTCTGCCACTCCAGGCTCTGGACAACAGGCGATATTGCTTAGAAAATGGCACAAAAAAAGCGATTGGTTTTCTCAATCGCTTTTTTTGTTCAGCAGAAGATGGTTTACAATTTGAGTGTCAATATATCCTGCTCAGAGGTATCCACTTTAAGCTTACTGTGGGCCTCGATATAATCGATTTGTTCCGCCTCTAAGGCGTATGGCATCACGATTCGCAGCTCACTTATTCCTTCATATTGCGCTAAACCGACTAACTTGACCAAGTTAGCTTCATCGCTCTGGCGTGAAGACATCGATTTTAACGCCGCGTCCCACAAACGGTCTTCCGGATTCGTTAACTCAGCGATATTTCGCTTCCACATGACGCCGAAAACCGGGGCGATGATGCAAAATGCTTCGACAAACGTCCATTTTTTACTGCCCGATGTACCAAGAAAACTGGTGTAGTCGAACTCAATGCATTTTACTGGTTGTTTTTCCATTATAGGCCCCGACATTCTTGGAATGAAATACAAACAATATCGTCCAACCTACGTGATATAGCAATAGGATATAAAAGAATTGTCTTTTATTCCCCATCTAAGCACCAAAAAGAAATATTAAAACCAGTTTCGTAACAACAACTGTACAGCCTGGCTAAATATATGCACCCAATTGATTAATATTTTATTCATCAAACTAAAACGCTATGGTTGAGGCAGTTGACCGGGGCACCATAACGATTATAAATTCATCAGTCGGATCCCAACACCAATCCGGGTATGTGAATGATTATAATCAATCAAAGTTTCACCGTAGCCATGATAACCCTGAATATATACACCGAGCAGTTCGTTGAAATAAAACGTATAACCTAGCTCTACACCGCCTTTGTCGGTAGCGAAATTATAAAACCCCCGAGTATTGATCACACCGGCCCGGATATGCACTTTCGCCCATAACTCATAGGGTGCGAAGTAATCCTTCATTTCTTTATTTTCAGTACTAATGACCCACCAGGCGTGGACACCGTATTCAACCGGGCCCTCAAAGCGCTCTGCGGCAACGTAAAGCCGATCCCAACTACGAGAAAGCGTACTCGATTGGCCATTAGATTCGTGCTTGTAGCCAGCTTCTACATGGTTAAATAACAACATGTTCGATTGATGAGCGACAAAAAGCTGAGGTTTGTAATTGGTTTCACGGAAAGGTGAAGAAATGCCTGAGTTAGCCAGTTGCCACAATGATTTCTGGGTATAGGAACCCATTACGGCTGTAGCAGGGTTAAACCGGTAAAACGGCACAGCAGCGGATAACTGAAATTTGACTTCAAAGTGCTGCAGGGAGTCCATCTCTGAGCCGAGCTTATCATATTCAGACTGATTAACATCCGAGGTGTAAGTGCCCAGAACATAGTTGTCTTCATATGTGGCAATATGGGTCAGGCTTTTCCCGTACGCCAGTACGGGACACAATAAAAACGGAATCGCTTTATACTTCATTGTCTTCCTTCAAGCCGCCACACTTGGCGGCAAACACATTCCTCATGGGGTTCAGTACCCGCCATGATCAAATTCAGGAAGCACAATGAGCAATTATCATACCATATTCAAGACGCCACCATGATGCATTCGGGTTTTATCTTATATCAATAACCCGACTGGCCTTACGGTATTGCACCCTCCACCCCTGCCATCTGGGTAGCTCCCACCGCTTCGGGTCTCCTTTTCTGTTCCCCCCGGCATACACCACTTGCACCAGTTTTCTGGCCGGGAAATACTCCACATCCAGTTTAAGTTCAGCCAATACCAACTTCAGTGGAAACCGCTCGGCAAACTCTGCGTACTCCCACTCTGGTATGCCATGAAAGGGGAAATCATCACTCTCAAACAGTGCCATATCGTCAATGCTTTCCACCCCAAGCGTGTGTAACTGCTCAGTCAGCCAAGTTGAAAAATTGAGTTCGTCCAGCTCTTTCGACGATACAGGGGCCGGATTAAGTTCAAGTGCATTATACAATTTCCAGTGTTGCAACTGCTGCTTTCTCAATGGGGCAAAACCAGCTAACAAAGTTTCATTTTCAACCATCTCAACAATCGAGTGGATTGCCACTTCACCTTCCAGTGGCTGATATTCAGTCGCGATCGTCCGTCCGGCGTAGAGCAGATGCATGGTTGCCCTGGGAATGGGTTCATCGTAATTGGTTTCGCCTTGTTGCCATTCACCCAGTTCCAGCTCCCGCAATAATGAGAGCGAAACAGGCATCATGACCGACGCCAGATTGAGCGTCTGCCTGCTGCCGCGTCCGGGTAAGCTGTGACTATCTAGTACCAATGCCGCTTCTGCCTTTTCCGGGAAACGGCTATTGCGCCCGGCCACCATTTCAACCGCGCCATTTGCCAACGCCTCCCGACGACGTGCACGGCGGACAAAAACCAGCTCAGGGTGCAGCGTCGCAATCTCCTTCGCCAGCCCCTCTCGGTTAAGGCGCGAGGCAACTTCCAAATCGGGCAGACCGAACACCTCACGCATCTGCTTCGCCAATCCTTGCGCCTCTTCAACAATGCTCTTGTCTAAGGATACCCCAGGCAATGGTTCACCTCTGACTAATCGAATCAATACGCTGGCATCGCAACCATATGGCTCTCCCTGCGCTAACGCCTCAGCCTCATCCCCGCCTGATAATTGATATAACTGCCCCGGAACAGAGAGTGCCGCAGCAAGGTCTATCATGGCTTCTTTGTTGGCTTTACTCTGAATACGAGTAACCAGGTCAGCAAACAAAGCATCAATCGGCAGCGGGTAAACGCTCTGGCCGTGTTCCGTAATACGCCCCTCATTATTCAGTGCATCCATCCCCTGAAGCGTCTGCAGTGCCTGCAACAATGGTTTTTCTGGTAACGGATCAAGAAACTCCAGTTCGTTCAGGCGGTATCCGCAACAGGCCGCGGCCAGCATCGGCTCAACCAGTTCTTCCCGTTGCAGCTCCGGCGGGGTTACCGCTTCGAGCGGCGCGTGCTCACCATATAATCGGATACAGGAGCCCTCTCTCACCCGTCCGGCACGCCCGGCACGCTGCGCTGCACTGGCCTTAGAGATATGTGTCAGCGCCAGCGCGGTACGACCGTTCCGCTGTAGGGTTCGTCTTTCCAAACCACTATCAATCACCATAGTAATGTTAGGAATTGTCAGGGAGGTCTCCGCCACATTAGTCGACAGCACCACTTTTTGCTGCGGTTGCTGGGTCAAAGCCCGCATCCGTTCGTTATCGCTGACAGAAGCGTGCAACTTGGTGATGAGTACGCCATCAAGGCTCTGTAACGCCTGTGCACAATGATTGATCTCTTTTCTCCCGGGCAAGAACACCAGTATGTCCCCTTGCTCATCCATCATCGCCTGTTTGATCGTATCAATGACATGCGATTCACAGCTTCTTTTGTCGGGCAGATAATGACTGTCCCGGGCTTGATGGCACACCGAAACGGGAAAACAACGCCCTTCAGAACGCAAGCGCTCCGCGCCAAGATAACGGGCTAACTTCGCGCCTTCGATAGTCGCGGAGGTAACGATTAAACGGTGTTGCTGCGAATGCTTGATGATGGCGGTCAACAGGTCGATATCCCAGCGGCGTTCATGAAACTCATCAATCATTACCACCGAGAAATTGGCCAGTTTATCTTCAGCAAACCAGCGCAATGCAACACCGGGAGTGACAAACACGACCTGAGTATCAGGGTCAAAACGAGTATGCAATTTAATGGCATAACCTATTTTTTTACCCAGCGGCTCGCCAGATTGCCCGGCCAGGTATTCTGCCAGCGAAGTACAGGCGATACGTCTCGGTTCGATAACCAACACCCGCCCATGCTCAGCAGCCCAGAGAGGCAGGCGGGTAGACTTACCTGAACCGGTTTCGGCTTCAACAACAAGGTGATGCCGGGGTAATAAGGTATCAAAATCGGAACGTAAACTCTCAATGGGTAATGTTTGGGACATATAGATGCTGGCTTTTCATTGTTGGAACACCGGCATTATACCCAACTAAGCGCAAGATGCTCAGATATCCGTATCAAGCCGCCTAAGGCTCGCGATGCAGCAAAGTCCCTTCGGCAGTATTGGGTAATTGAACAAATTTGAACCTTACAACAAGAATTTTTACGATATTGCGTTGATGTACATCAACGATTGTTTACAACTAATTGCAAATCCCGTTAGAATTTTCGCCGCATCCTTCATCCTATACCCTACATAAGGCACCGAATGAATAACGACAAACGCCCACTCTATATTCCTTACGCCGGCCCAGCACTGCTCGCGACCCCTCTGTTAAACAAAGGCAGTGCATTCTCAGCGGAAGAGCGCAGTTCCTTCAACCTGGAAGGTCTGCTTCCTGAAAGCACAGAAACTATTCAGGAACAGGTTGAGCGTGCTTATCAGCAGTACAAGAGCTTTGAAAGCGATATGGACAAGCACATTTACTTGCGTAATATTCAAGACACCAATGAGACCCTGTTTTACCGCCTGGTTCAAAACCACATTTCTGAAATGATGCCAATCATCTACACCCCAACGGTTGGCGCCGCGTGCGAAAACTTCTCCAATATTTACCGTCGCGGCCGTGGCCTGTTCATCTCTTACCCGAACCGCGACCGTATCGATGATCTGCTCAACAACGCAGCTAACCATAACGTAAAAGTTATTGTTGTAACTGATGGCGAGCGAATTCTGGGTTTAGGCGACCAGGGGATTGGCGGAATGGGGATCCCGATTGGTAAGTTATCGTTATACACCGCATGTGGCGGTATCAGTCCGGCATACACGCTACCTATCGTTCTGGACGTAGGTACCAACAATCCGCAACGACTGGCAGATCCGATGTACATGGGTTGGCGCCATCCACGTATTACCGGAGCAGAATATGACGCTTTTGTTGAGGAGTTCATTCAAGCCGTGCAACGCCGCTGGCCCGATGCCCTGATCCAATTCGAAGACTTTGCACAAAAAAATGCCATGCCACTGCTGGAACGCTACAAAAACCGCATCTGTTGCTTCAATGATGATATTCAGGGCACAGCGGCTGTGACGGTCGGCTCTTTGTTAGCGGCGTGTAAGGCGGCTGGCAGTAAATTGTCTGAGCAACGCATTACCTTTTTAGGTGCTGGTTCTGCCGGGTGTGGTATTGCAGAAGCGATCATCGCCCAAATGGTTTCAGAAGGTATTTCGGATAGCCAAGCCCGCTCGCAGGTATACATGGTTGACCGCTGGGGCTTGCTGCAAGAGGGTATGCCAAACTTACTAGACTTCCAGCAGCGCCTGGTACAAAAAGCCCAAAACACCAAGGAGTGGCAAAGTGAAGGCAACGGCTTCTCACTGCTGGATGTAATGCGCAATGCCACACCAACCGTATTGATTGGTGTTTCTGGTGCGCCAGGCCTCTTCAGCCAGGAAGTAATCCAGGAGATGCATAAACACTGCCCACGCCCAATCGTATTCCCGCTGTCTAACCCGACCAGCCGCGTAGAAGCCACCCCGAACGACATCATTCGCTGGACAAACGGTGAGGCCCTGGTCGCAACCGGCAGCCCGTTCGAACCCGTGACTCACGAAGGCAAAACATACCCTATTGCTCAGTGTAACAACAGCTACATTTTTCCGGGTATTGGCTTAGGTGTGCTGGCGGTTAACGCCAAGCGGGTGACCGATGAGATGCTGATGGAATCAAGCCGCGCTTTGGCATCCTGCTCCCCACTCTCAATTAACGGTCACGGGGCTTTACTGCCACCACTGGAAGAAATTCACCACGTATCGAAGAAAATTGCGTTTGCGGTAGGCAAGAAAGCCATCGAGCAAGGCGTTGCGCTGGAGATCACCGATGAAGCACTTCAACACGCGATAGACCAAGCCTTCTGGCAACCCGTCTATCGCCGTTACAAACGCACGGCATTCTAAAAACCATCTCCATGGCCAGTATCAAAGCCCCAAGACCTAGGGGCTTTTGATTTTTATAAGCTTTTTCTCCTGATAACAAGATTTCCGTACAAATAGACTTCTCTATTTTGTCCGCTATCGGATATGATGAGCAGCATGAAATTTATCAAAGAAATCCCACGCATGTTGCGGGCCTGGAAAAAGCGGCTTTGCAAGTGTCGATTCACTTGGCCGCGTATTTCACTCCTGACTGCGATTCTCTTCATTGGGGCAACGCTCGCCATTATCGCGATCGATCGCTGGGTCGTGCTACAGGCAGAAGACAAAATTTTCACTTCTTATGATGCTCTGCCCGAGCATGAAGTTGCTGTAGTGCTCGGGACCAGCAAATACATCGGGAAAACCCTCAATACTTATTACTCACATCGTATTGATGCCGCAATCAAACTGTATGAGCGCGGTAAGGTAAAACAATTTTTACTCACCGGTGATAACGCACACCGTTCTTACAATGAACCCTGGACCATGAAGCGCGACATGCTTAAAGCCGGTGTGCCGGATAAAGTGCTGCACCTCGACTATGCCGGTTTTCGGACCTTAGATTCAATTGTCCGGGCTAAAAAGATTTTTGCATCAGAACGCTTCCTGATTGTTACCCAACGCTTTCACTGCGAGCGGGCCTTATTTATTGCCCACGCCTATAACATTAATGCCCAGTGCCTGGCTGTCGCCGGCCCAACTACCAATCGCCAGCAAACCTCAATGCGTTTACGTGAACTAATGGCACGAACCAAAGCCTTTTTGGACTTGTATATTATTAATACCCAGCCTAAGTTTCTTGGCCCGCCAGAGCCCATTCTGGCCGTCAGTGATGAGCAAGAGAAAACTCAGCCAGCCATAAACGCCACCCCATAACAACCAGCTAACAATTAATTAAAAATAAATGGGTAGATGTCTACCCATTTCGCAATTCTAACCTCACAATTTGCCGCTCATACCTTTATTCACCGCCCCTTCCTTTGCATTTTCATTGTAACATTTTCTCAATAACTAAAAACAAGTCGGTTACGTTGCTATAAAAAATACTATAAGGCAATGCAAAAGGAGCACTACTATGACTGCACTCGCTGTGACACTGAAGAACTGGTTCTTCACCCGTAACAGCATGATTTTGATCGCCAATATCGTGCTGTTTGCTATTTTACTTAATACCCTACCGTTTGATCCCAAAGTAGTAACAGGCCTGAGTATTCTGGTCTTTGTTGCCGTGCTTTGGCTTACTGAGGCAATTCATGTCAGCATTACCGCCTTGCTCGTACCATTGCTGGCAGTTTTCCTTGGCGTGTTTAACACTCAAGCGGCGCTGAACAATTTTTCCAACTCGATCATTTTCCTGTTTCTGGGTGGATTTGCATTGGCCGCCGCATTACATAAACAAAAGCTCGACCAGGCGATTGCCGATAAAGTTCTGCTGATCGCACGCGGCAAAATGTCAGTGGCGGTATTTATGCTGTTTGGTGTAAGTGCAGGCCTGTCAATGTGGATCTCCAACACCGCCACCACGGCAATGATGCTGCCCCTGGTTCTGGGCGTAATGACCAAACTCGATAGTGAAAAAAATCACCGTACTTTCCTGTTTGTTCTGCTTGGGATTGCGTACAGCGCATCAATTGGCGGGATTGCCACCCTCGTCGGTAGCCCACCTAACGCAATCGCCGCTGCCGAAGTCGGATTGAACTTTACTGAATGGATGAAATTAGGTCTTCCCATCTCAATGATGCTGTTACCGATTGCGCTGCTGATCCTATATGTGATGACCAAGCCCGACCTAGGCCATAAATTTGAACTCAGCCACCAGCCTGTTGAATGGACCAACGGCAAAATGATCACTCTGGCGATCTTCTTGTTCACAGTCACGCTTTGGATCTTCAGCAAACCGATCAACGCCATGCTGGGTGGGTTCGCCAAGTTTGATACTCTGGTCGCAATTGGCGCTATCCTGTTACTTGGTGCATCTCGCGCCGTAGAGTGGAAAGATATTGAAAAAACCACCGACTGGGGCGTACTTATCCTGTTTGGTGGCGGTATTTGTCTGAGCAACATCTTAAAGGTAACCGGTACCAGCGTATTCCTGGCGCACGGGTTAAGCGGCTTCTTGGAGCAGGCGGGCGTTTTACTAACCATTTTAGCTGTGGTTGCTTTCGTGGTCTTTCTAACCGAGTTTGCCAGTAACACCGCAAGTGCGGCTCTGCTGGTGCCGGTGTTCGCTACTATTGCTGAAGCGTTGGGCCTGTCACCGGTCATTCTTTCAGCGCTTATCGCTGTCGCCGCTTCCTGTGCATTCATGTTACCGGTCGCAACCCCACCAAATGCCATTGTCTTTGGTACCGGCCACATCAAACAACAAGAGATGATGAGAATTGGTTTAGTGCTCAATATCGCCTGTATTGGTGCATTAACCCTGTTTGCCTGGCTCTTCTGGTAAAAAGAGCACTACATGGCTGATCTTGGTCATCGACCAGATGCCCCATGTTTCCCCCGGCGTTGATCAGCAATTTATTTCGGTGGCCAACAGGCCACCGTTTTTTTATGCCTAACTCGCCTCAGCCGTACCTACCGTCATTAGCCCATAATTGACTTCCACCCGGTTGCGACCAAGATCTTTTGCCTGGTAGAGCGCTTCATCTGCGCGTGCCAGCGCTTCGGTCACTCGTTCATTTTGCAGCTCCGCAATACCAATACTGCAAGTAAGCGTATTACCATGCAGCCAAAGATGGTTCTCGACATGCTTACGAATACGCTCAGCCTTTTCTGCCGCAAATTGAAGCGTCACATCCGGGCAAAACAATACAAATTCCTCCCCGCCCCAACGAACCAGTCGATCTTCAGCCTCAAGTGCACTGGCGATAACCATCACAAACTCACGCAGAATATCATCACCCATTTGGTGACCAAATTGATCGTTAACCGCTTTAAAATGATCTAAATCCAAGTACAAAATGGACAGAGAGTTGTGCCCCCACCTGACTTGGCGCGCCTGCCGTTCAAGCCATTCCCGAACGGCGTGACGATTCATAGCGCCGGTCAGTGCATCACGATGAGCCAGTTCAGCAAACTCAAAGTTCTGGGCTCGCAGGGAGTGGTAGAGTTTTTTTAAATGACGGTGTCGCTTTTGTGCTTCGTCAATCGCGTTTTTACGCTTTCTCAGCTCACTCAACGAAAATGCCAGACCGAGAGCCATCCAGGAAAAAAGCAAGACAAACAGCAGCGTTTCCCGAGGGAGGTAAGTACCTTCAAATTCAATTTTGTCGATGATGATCTTATGGCTGCCATACCCTGCTCCGGCTCCGGTAGACAAATCTATCCGGGTCACATTGGCATACTCCGGCGCAGAATATTCTATCGGCACATCATTATCAGCAAGCCACCAAGTCATCACTTGAAGATTTTTGATTGGGATCTCGAGCGTTTCGGTCTGCTCAGCAGAGTCAAACTGAACCCCATTGTATTTGATCGTATACTCCTCACCCGGGACAGAATAAGCCGGGTTAAAATTGCGTAAATACAAGCGCAGTTTTCTCTCACCATCTCCGGCTTGTAAATAGCGCAGTTTCACTCGAACAGTATGATAATTGGACAGATCAATCCCTTGATTTGCTTTAACCACATCGGTGTATACAGAAAGGCCACAATATGGCCAGGCATAATCACTTTGCTTCAGCTCACAACTCAGCTCGAGCCTGTCACCCTGCCAGTCAATATCAGCGCGGCTTAAGCCCCCCTCTGAAACATCGCTGGTGACATGAAAGTCAAACTTGTTTGGCGTAATTTGCAGCTTACGTGTGTCACCAAACAAGCTGTACAGCCCAACCACACCAATAGTGCTCAGTGACAATGCAAAAACGAGTTTGTGTATCCACTTCAGATTCATAAGCTATGGCCTTACACCTTGAAACCTTTGACTACGAGACCTTGCCGTGACCAGAAGCTCCCACTAAACAAAATCAATTTATCAGTCATTCATTTTTTAACTAGAATTCTCATCATTCAGACAACAGTATGCCGTATCGGACGTGGTTCATAAGTGAAAACTGCAAGGGTGAGCAGATTTTTGCGGTATAGTTCACATTAGCTTCAACAGGCAGTCAAACATACCTTTTGGTATACTGCGCAAAACACAAGAAGAGTAATGTCATGTCACTACTAATAACCGGCACGCTGAGTAAAATGCGTGCCACTCTGGATGGAGAAGTCACCTATCGTCTGCCTGTAGGCAATGAGGAAATCAATCTCAACCCATTAATCGGCCTACCTCTGACCTTAACCCATACCGGCAATATCTACTGTTGTTCATGTGGTAAGAAAACCAAGAAAAGCTACTCACAAGGACACTGCTTCGTGTGCATGAAGAAGCTGGCCAGCTGTGATATGTGCATCATGAAGCCGGAAACCTGTCACTATGACCAAGGCACATGCCGCGAGCCGGAATGGGGCGAGGCGAACTGTATGGTCGATCACTTTGTATATTTATCGAACACCTCCAGCCTCAAGGTCGGCATCACCCGCCATACTCAAATTCCGACCCGTTGGATTGATCAGGGCGCCACTCAGGGTTTACTGGTATTCAAAGTAAAAAGTCGCTACATTTCCGGTTTAATTGAAGTTGAAATGGCCAAGCATATCGCCGATAAAACCAACTGGCGAGCCCTGCTTAAAGGCGACGGTGAGCCGCTGCCTCTGGCAGAACAGTTTGCACAGTTGCTGCCACTGGTTGAAAACAAAATCGCTGAGATCAGGCAGCGATTTGGTGATGATGCGATTCAGATTCTGAATGAAAAAATTACCGACCTCAGCTATCCGGTACAACAGCACCCGACCAAAATCACCTCGCACAACTTTGATAAAAACCCGGTGGTAAGCGGTGTTTTGCAAGGGATCAAAGGCCAGTACCTGATTTTTGATACCGGGGTGATCAACATTCGCAAGTTCACCTCATACGAAGTTGAAGTCAGCGCTTAGTTAAGAGGAAAAAGCTCGAGTCACCTCGAGCTTTTTAAGTTTTAAACATAGTATCTGTCAAAGACTCAACATGTTTTCCAGCACATCAAACAGCATGTCAATCTCTTCCACCGTGTTGTAGTGCATACAACCGATCCGCACCACACCTCCTGAGTCCAGCAAACCAAGTTGCTGTACTAAACCCTGGGCATAAAAGTGACCATTCCAAACACAAATGTTGTGTTCACCCAATGTCTTTGCGACCAGCTCCGGGCTGAGCTTGTCAAACGTCAAAGCAAAAGTCGGTGTACGTAACAGCACATTTTCGTCTGCAATACCATACAGCCTGATCCCCTGCAGTGCATCGAGCCGGTGTAAAAAGTGCGCACTTAACTGCTGTTCGTGCTGGTTGTACAGCACGTAACTCTGCTCAAGCTGTTTCCGCAGTGGCTGCCCTTCATCGCCCCATTGCGCCAGATAGCGCACCGCTGCGCTGAGCCCGGCCAACGCTTCAAAACTCTGGGTGCCGGTTTCAAACCGCCCCGGTCCAATGTTGCTGGCCGGTTCGACCTTATAAGGCTTCAGGCTATGTAACCACTGATCCGCCACATAAGCGATGCCCACATGCGGGCCGAAGAACTTGTACGCTGAACAAACCAGAAAATCACAGCCCAACTCCTGCACATCAATCAGGTGGTGGGGCGCATAATGCACGGCATCGACATACACTTGTGCGCCGACCTGGTGGGCGGCTTGGATCACTTGTTTCACATCAACAATTGATCCGGTGGTGTTCGACGCATATGTGACCGCCACCAGGCGGGTGTTCTCTGATAACAGGCTGAGCAGATGCTCCATATCAAGCGTACAGTCATGCTGATTGACGCGCACCTGATGGACGATCACTCCCTTATCCTCAGCGGCTTGCTGCCAGCTCGACACGTTCGAGTAGTGGTCGAGCGAGGTGACGATAACCTCATCGCCGGCTTGCCAGTCACGGCTGATCGCCCGGCTCAGCTGGAACGTGAGTGAAGTCATATTCGCACCAAACACCACATTGCCGGAAGAAGGCGCATTAAGCAGCGCCTGCGCCGACTCACGTGCGTTATGCATTACATCAACGGTTTTCCGGCTGGAAAAATAGTGTCCGCCGAGATTGGAATTATACTGACCGAGATATTGCGTCATGCTGTCGAGTACGGACTGCGGCACTTGTGAACCACCCGGCCCGTCAAAAAAGGTAACCGGTCGGTCATTATGGTACTGGCCTAGTGCCGAAAACTGTTCGCGTATTTGGTTAAGAGTGAAATTCATTGCGTTTATCCGTTGCTGTTAGTACGAACACATCCATATACCCTTCCTGATCGTTGTTCACTGAACGGATAGGACACGCGTTATGCCACAGTTTACCGTCGGCCAGGATGGCCACCTCTCCGTTTTCCAGTACTTTGCGGAAAAACGGTGCCTGGTTGCTGCTGCTGTACAGCATGATGTCACCACCGATGATGTTATGACGCCCTACCCCAACCAGTGCAATATGATCGAAACCATCCTGATGTACCCCTTCCGGCGCGACTTGCGTTTCATCCTCGATCGCAGCAATACGGATCTGATGAACCTCGATTTCCTGCCCGTCAGGCAGATGATTGACGCTGACAAACAGATCACACATTTCACCGAAGCCTTCGCTGGCCATGATCGCAGGCTCGATCGGAGCAAACTCGCGCACGACATCACCCTGAAAACGGTTAATGTCGGATGATTGAACAAACTGGTTCCTTTTCAAATCAACAATTTGACCATCTTTAAACTGCACAACCGAATAACGTCTCAGGCGATATTGCCCATCGGCGTGCCCGGTGTTTGGCAGATAAGAAAAAGACGGGGATAGTTGCTCGATAGCAGCCATGCTGAGCTGGGTAAGGTGCAAGGTATTCTCTCGCGAATGTAACATCATCGACTCCTTAATGAAGCACATCTAAGCTAAACAAATTAACATTTAATTTACATTCTAGAATACGCAAATATTTTGCAATTACCAGCCTTTACCGCCGATAGTGTTAGCAAAAAGAATAATACACAACCAATAACCATACAGCGACCAAATAACAGCACATAACTTCATTGCGCCACCTTAGCAGCATTTGAAACTAGATTTCTGTCCTGCACTCAGCATTTTATACCTTTTCTATACCATCAAAGGTTCTAACCTATAACCATTAATTCACTTCAGACCCTTGGTTTACGCTTTTAAAGCCATCGGAATTTCCCTACAATCGAAAGAAATGTTCAGCCCTTTTGGAGCCATAATGAGCGACGTAAAACACTGTAAACTATTAATTCTTGGTTCTGGTCCAGCCGGGTACACCGCCGCCGTTTATGCTGCGCGCGCTAACCTTAACCCAGTGCTAGTAACGGGAATGCAGCAAGGTGGTCAGCTAACCACCACAACCGAAGTAGAAAACTGGCCAGGCGATCCTGAAGGCTTAACTGGCCCGGGCCTGATGGACCGGATGAAAGAACACGCTGAACGCTTTGAAACCGAAATCGTGTTTGATCACATCAACGAAGTGAACCTTTCGCAGCGTCCGTTCCGTCTGAAAGGCGATTCTGGTGAATACACCTGTGATGCGTTGATTATTTCGACCGGGGCCTCGGCAAAATACCTCGGCCTGGAGTCAGAAGAAGCATTCAAAGGTCGCGGTGTATCGGCTTGCGCCACCTGTGACGGCTTCTTCTACCGCAATCAGAAAGTTGCCGTTGTCGGTGGAGGCAATACCGCGGTTGAAGAGGCGTTGTACCTATCGAATATTGCCGCTGAAGTGCACCTGATCCACCGCCGTGATGCCTTCCGCGCGGAAAAGATTCTGGTCAATCGTCTGATGGATAAAGTCGAAAACGGTAATATTGTGCTGCACACCGACCGCGTGTTAGAAGAGGTATTGGGCGACGACATGGGCGTCACCGGTGTCCGGATCAAAGACGCAAAATCCGACGCTACCGAAGATCTCGCCGTCATGGGTGCCTTTATTGCCATTGGCCACCAGCCAAACACCCAAATCTTCGAAGGCCAGGTCGAGATGAAAGACGGTTACATCATTGTCAAGTCGGGCCTGGAAGGCAACGCCACCCAAACCAGCATTGAAGGTGTATTTGCTGCCGGCGATGTCATGGATCACAACTACCGTCAGGCGATCACTTCAGCCGGAACCGGTTGTATGGCCGCATTGGATGCAGAACGCTTCCTCGACGGCTTAAATGACAAATAACTTTTCACATTTGTATCATATCCTTAAAACCCAGCGGTATTCCCGCTGGGTTTTCTTTTGTATACTAGCGCCTTTCTAAAAACAATTATCATTAAGCCTTCAAAATGGATAAGAAAAAGCAACGCAGCTTGAATAAGTGGCTTAAGCAACAGAGTAAGTTAGCCAAACGCTGGCTTACGATTGCGATTGGCCTGGGCGTAGTTTCAAGCGTGTTTTTATTGGCTCAAGCAGCCTTGCTCGCCTCCATTCTTCATCAACTGATCATTGAACATATCGATAAGAGCGAACTGATCTGGCATTTTGTTGGATTGGGCATCACCGTAATTGCCCGGGCGGCCTGCACTTGGGGACGGGAAATCGCCGGTTATCGCTGTGGTGAACAGATCCGCAGCTACATTCGCCAAATGATCCTCGACAAAGTACATCAACTTGGACCTGCTTACATCAAGGGCAAGCCAGCCGGAACCTGGGCAACATTAATTCTTGAGCAGGTGGAAGATATGCAGGACTTCTTTGCCCGCTACCTGCCACAAATGTCGCTGTCCGTGCTAGTGCCTTTCATCATTTTGGTGGTGGTGTTTCCTGTCAACTGGGCAGCCGGATTGATCTTCCTTATCACCGCTCCGCTGGTGCCACTGTTCATGGCTTTAGTCGGTATCAAAGCGGCTGATGCTAACCGCAAAAACTTCAAAGCGCTGCAGCGCTTATCCGGCCATTTTTACGATCGCCTGCAGGCCATGACCACCATCCGCCTGTTCGACCGTACTCAGGCAGAGACCGAAGTGTTAAAAGGTGCCTCAGAAGTGTTTCGCACCCGAACCATGGATGTATTGAAGATAGCGTTTCTCTCTTCCGCGGTATTGGAGTTTTTCACCTCTATCTCTATCGCCATCACCGCGGTGTATTTTGGTTTTAGCTACATCGGTGAATTGAATTTCGGCTATTACGGTACCGGAGTTACTCTGTTTGCCGGATTGTTTATCCTGATCCTGGCACCGGAGTTTTATCAGCCACTGCGCGATCTGGGCACCTTCTACCATGCCAAGCAGCAGGCTGTTGGCGCGGCCGAGAGCATCGTTGAGTTTCTGGAGCTCGAGGTCAGTCAGGTGCAAGGCGGCCACCAGTCACTACCCGACGGCAATATCTTGATTGAAGCATCGGATCTGACCATTTTCAGCCCGGAAGGTAAACAACTGGCAGGCCCGCTAACATTTAAACTCGATACCAATCAGAGCACGGCCTTAGTCGGCCCGAGTGGTGCCGGTAAAACCAGTCTGGTGAATACCCTGCTCGGGTTTATGCCTTATCAGGGCAGCCTTAAAATCAACGGCTGTGAACTCAAACAGCTGGAACTCGCCTCCTGGCGCGCGGCCATCAGCTGGATTGGCCAGAACCCGATGCTACTGCATGGCGACATTCGTGACAACGTCACTCTTGGTAAGCACGATATCACCGACAGCCAGGTTGAGCAGGTACTGGCAGACTCACATTCGGCTGAATTTGTTTCCAAACACGGACTCAGCTATGCCATTTCCGATCGCTCCGGCGGCTTGTCTGTCGGTCAGGCGCAACGCCTGGCGCTGGCGCGCGCGATGTTGCAAAACGGACGTTTTTGGCTGCTTGATGAACCTACCGCCAGTCTGGATGCCCACAGCGAAAAACTGGTAATGGAAGGCATCAACAAATATACCGCTAGTACCACCAACCTGATGGTCACCCACCAGTTGGCGCCACTACAGGACGTCGAGCAAATCCTGGTCATGCATAATGGCCTGATCGTGCAAAGCGGTGACTACGCGACGCTCTCTGAGCAAGAAGGACTGTTTAGCGACATGCTCGCCGCCAACCTCGCTCAACAACACTCAGACAAGGGGAACCTGGATGCGTGATTTACTCCCTTATCTAAAACTATATAAGAAACACTGGTTCGGCCTGTCGCTTGGTATGCTGCTGGCATTTGTCACTCTGGCCGCCTCAATCGGTTTATTGACGCTCTCCGGCTGGTTTATTTCCGCCGCCGCCGTCGCCGGGCTGACCATCGCCCGGGAAACTTTTAACTACATGCTGCCGGGGGCGGGTGTGCGTGGTGCGGCGATGGCGCGCACCGCAGGCCGCTGGGGCGAGCGCGTGGTAAGCCACAATGCCACCTTTAAACTGTTAACCGATTTGCGGATTTTCTTCTTCCGCAAGCTTGCACCGCTTATTCCCGGCCGGGTTTCTACCCTGCGTGATGCCGACCTGTTAAACCGCCTGGTGGCCGATGTCGATGCCATGGATCACGTGTACCTGCGCCTTATCAGCCCGGTGACCGTCGGTGTACTGGGCATTGCCGGTCTGACCGCCGTACTGGCATGGTTTGATCTTGAGTTAGCGCTGCTGCTCGGTTCGATTCTGGCACTGATGCTGTTTATCTGGCCACTGCTGTTTTACAAATTGGGCAAACACAATGGCCAGCATCTGACCCAAAATAAAGCTGACCTGCGTGTTACTACGCTGGACTGGTTACAGGGTTACAGTGAACTCAGCCTGTTTGGTGCAGAAGAACGCTACCGCAATGCGATTTTGGACAAACAGCAACAACTGTTTGCCAATCAGTTTGTTAACGCCAATCTGACTGGTATGGCATCCGGACTGCTGATGCTGGTTAACGGCCTGACGCTGGTGACCATGCTGTGGTTTGCTGCCGATGGGGTCGCAGGTCAGGCACCGGATCCGATGGTAGCGCTGATGGCTTTTGCCACCATGGCCAGCTTTGAGTTGCTGATGCCTATCGCTGGCGCGTTTCAGCACCTGGGCCAGACGCTGACTTCCGCTCGTCGCCTCAACGAAGTGATTCTGGCGGAACCGGAGGTGCAATTTCCTGCCCAGTCACACGCCCGGGACAAGCAATTCCATATTGAGTTCGACCACGTTGCGTTTAGCTACCCTGATGGCCATCAGCAGGTACTGCATAACCTGTCACTGACACTGCCACCCGGTACAAAAACTGCGATCGTCGGCCAGACCGGCTCAGGAAAATCAACCTTGATCCAGCTACTGTGCCGCTACTGGGATGTTAACCAGGGCGAGATCCGCATGGGCAATACCCGACTGCAGAACTGGAGTGAGCCCGATCTCCGCGCGGCGATCAGCGTGGTCAGCCAGCGCGTTGATGTGCTTAACGGTAGCTTGCGCGACAATTTGCTGATGGCATCACCCAAGGCTTCGGATGACCAGTTGTCTGCCATTCTGCGTCAGGTGGATCTGGGCAACTTACTCGACAATCAGGGCTTAGATACCTGGCTGGGTGACGGTGGCCGCCAGCTTTCAGGTGGAGAAAAACGCCGGATAGGCATTGCCCGGGCTCTGTTAAAAGATGCCCCTATCCTGCTCTTGGATGAGCCGACCGAAGGGCTGGATAAGCGCACCGAGAAAAACATCATGGCGCTGTTTAGCGAACACTTTACGCATAAGACCGTGGTATTTATTACCCACCGCCTGATCGGGCTGGATGCCATGGACAACATCTGCCTGATGGAGCAAGGAGAGATCATCGAGCAAGGTGATCATGCGACGCTACTCGCCCAGCAAGGGCGCTACTATCAACTGTTACAGTCGCTATAAAAAACAAAAAGCCGAACAGGAGTTCGGCTTTTTTTATTAAAAGTGTACAGGTGCCTTACGCATATTGCTCTTCAAACTTACGCATAAAGTCTACCAGAGCCTGCACGCCTTCAAGTGGCATGGCGTTGTAAATAGAAGCACGCATACCGCCTACCGCACGGTGGCCTTTAAGCGCTTTCAGCCCTTGCTCACCCGCCAGCTCAAGGAAGGTGGCATCCAGCTCTGGCTTCGCCAACTGGAACGGCACATTCATTAATGAACGGTTATTAGGGTGAATGTTGTTACGGTAGAATTCTGACTGATCGATGTAGTCATAAAGCAGCTGCGCTTTGTCACGATTGATTTTCTCAATCGCTTTTACCCCACCCAGTGCCTTAAGCCACTTGAACACCAATCCTGACAGGTACCAGGCAAAGGTAGGAGGAGTGTTGAACATCGAATCTTTTTCAGCCAGCACGGTGTAATCCAGAATCGTTGGTAAGACTTTGTTCGCCAAACCAAGCAAGTCATCACGCACGATTACAATGGCAATGCCTGAAGGGCCGATGTTTTTCTGCGCACCCGCATAAATAACGCCATACTTCGATACATCAATTTCGCGTGACAAAATGGTCGACGACATATCGGCGACGATCGGTTTATCCGTGACGGGCAGATCGTTAATTTCAATACCATCGATGGTTTCATTCGGGCAAAAATGTACGTAAGCGGCATCTGGCGCCACCTGCCATTCGCTGGCTGGCAGGATCGCGACTTTACCGTCGATTTCCGTTTTGGCATTAAATACATCCGGCTCACAATATTTTTTTGCTTCTGCGACTGCGCTTTCCGCCCAGTAACCGCCATCGATATACGTCGCGGTAGCCGCATCACCGAGTAAATTTAACGGCACGGCAGCAAACTGAGCACGGGCACCACCCTGGCAAAACAGGACTTTGTAGTTGTCTGGCACATTAAGCAAGTCACGAAGGTCTTGTTCCGCTTCTTCAGCGACTTTAATGAACTCTTTACTTCGATGACTGATCTCCATCACTGAAGTACCCAAACCTTGCCAATTGAGTAGTTCCTGCTGTGCTTGCTGCATAACGGCTTTCGGTAATCCTGCCGGGCCTGCACTAAAGTTAAATACGTGATCCGTATTTTGTTCCATGATGCTCATTGCTCCTGCTGTATAAATATTACGAAATTAATATCACGTTTTAGCTGGGATAAAAACAACAAAAGAGGCCTATCGGCCTCTTTTTTACTGATTACGTTGAAATATTAAACTATGGTTAATGATTACTGTGCCAACGCCGGAAGCAATAAACTCACTAGCGGGAACTCATGACCATTTTCAAACTTGAGTTTACCGTCGGATATCTGTGCTTTCAATTGATAGCCGTCGTCCGTCTTCTCTATCAGTTCCATGATCAGTAACTCATCGATACCTTCCTGAATGAAGGGGTACGCTTCAACCAACTCATCCGAAAAATAAGTGTTCAGATTACCGTTTATTGCACTGATGAGCTTCATTGGGCCACTGGTAATACCATCGGTCCCCTGAGGCACCGCCAGTTGCCACTGATTACTAAACTTACCATCACCAAATGCCAATGATAACTCATTAACCGATACGTCAAAGCCCTTACTGAACAGTGCATCAATATGGGGGAGTAACTTGGCGATATCATCCTCACCAAGTGCTGGAGTATTCTGATAGATGGCCATAATCTGGTCGAAAGAGTGGCTATCAACATCACTGACCGAAAAATCCAACTTAAAACGATCAACATCGGTTCCATCAGATAGGTGAAGCTTAAGCGCATTCATCACCAACTGGCTGTTCAACTTATCCCCGGTTACGTCTAGCGTAGTATTGCCATCGTAGCTGGCGCTTTCGACCAAAAATATTGGCTGATGCTCTGCATCAACAATATTAAATTTTTCTAGCGTAAAGTTCTGTTGGCCGAGCCAGTACCCATTAGCCTGTTTGCCTTTCCCCTCACCTTTTAGAGCGGAGAGATAGATTTCCTCGCCACTGTCAAAATCAACCTGCACTGACGGAATATCTACCGCATACTGAAGATCACCGAGTACCGTCACATTACCGCTCAACACAGCGGGGCTGGTGGAGACTAACAAACCTTGTTGCTCGTGCTGGAACTGCCAGCTATCCAGTTCAATGTCAAAAGCGGTATTACCATTAAGCTGAGTCGTAGTTTGCATTGTCAATGGTAACGCTTGGTTTTCAAGAATCACTGAATCTGCGCTCAAACTGGTCAGTCCGTGCGTGACGTCACTTCTGACATTAAACACAACCGGCAAACCATCCAGCTCCAACTGCTGTTTGATCACCGGATCGGTCACGCTATAGCGCGTCAGCACCACCGAAGACAAGTAACCGCGATCATATTCAACGATTTCGCCTTTAACCATGTCGTTGTTCATATTAGCAACGCCATCTTCGACAAGAGATTGGCCAATTTGCCCAACCGCCAGAGGCCAACAGAGCGCTAACGAAATTGCGCCACCAATAGCGCCGAGCTTTTTCAGATTTTCCATAATGTCACTTATTACGTAATTTCACCCAGTCTACCGCAAACCCAGAGCGGATAAAACATTGAGATGTATCAGACTATTGATGGTTTAACACACTGATTCATCATTTATTAAACGTAGCTCCCAACGAACAAATAGTTTTGTTGATATGGTGAAATGGCTAAGATTCAACCGGAGTTTAATCACCTGTGAACCGTTACGCTGTACTTTGCCTGGATAACAACCCCATCAGTGCGGAACAATTCCGGCATGAGCTATCTGTTTTTGCCAGTAAATTTGACATTCACTCGGTTGAGTCGCTGGAAGAAGCACAGAGTGCATTAGATTATTTGCAGTCTAATCAACAAACGGTTGCACTTGTGATTGCCAGCCATCACTCAGAGATCAATGGTGTCGAGTTTTTAATTGGTTTGGATCGCTCACCTCATACTGAAAAAGCCCGTAAAATCCTGATTAGTTATTCGTCTGATATTGATGCCATTTTAACTGCCGTCAATGAAGGCCGCCTGGACTACTGCCTGACCAAACCACTACCTGACAAAGTGTTGTTTAATACGGCTCAAAAAGAGTTAACACATTTTATTCTACACCATGACCGTGAAAACTTACTCAGCTACAGCCATGTACTAGACCAGCAAAAATTACTCCGCGCACATATTGATAGACAAATGCAAAGCTATCAAGCCGGGTTTCTGGATGACTACCACGTCATGAGCGACTCCGAACTGGCAGAGCGGGTCATCGGCGCCTTGCAGGCCTTTTTTCAAGAAAAAGATGAGACCAAAGCCTGCCGTACTTATTCCCCGGAACACCTTCTCACGGTCGAGGGAGAGCCGAACAGCTTCTTATGGTTCATTACCAATGGTGAGGTAGCTCTGTATAAACGTGACGAAATGGGTATGCAGCGCGAAGTGGTTAGGCATAGCAAGGGGAACCTTGTTGGCGGTATGTCCTTTGTCACTGGTGAAAAGTCTTTTTCTACTGCAATGACATTAACCAAAACTGAAGTCATCAAGCTGGATCGCACCGTTTTCCGCCAAGTGATGCAGTCGGATTCCAACTTATTACCGCTGTTTACCAACCTGTTATTAAGGCATTTCAACCGGCGCCTGCAGCGCAGTATTAACACCAAGCTGCAACTACAGAAGACACTCGAGTCGCTCGAGTCGGCACACTTGCAACTCATTGAGCGAGAAAAAATGGCCATGTTGGGGCAATTGGTTGCGGGTGTGGCACATGAACTCAATAACCCTATCGCAGCCATATTGCGCGGCGTGGAAAACCTGACCACAACCTTACAGCAGCTCCTGACTCAAACCCCTGATAATAAAGTTCAATCCAAGGGAATTGAAATTCTTGGCAACGCCCAGCATAGCAGGCCCTCTTCCACTGCCGAGTTGCGCCAACGGGCAAATCAGCTTAAACCTCTGTTGAGCGAACGGAGTATTGCCAAAAAAGTCGTGTCATTAGGCTTAGACAGCGATCGTCAACTGCTAGAGACACTAAAACGCAACGATGCCCAGTCACTTTCTGATCTGGCATTACTGGAAGAGTATCATCGCGTCGGTACGTCACTGCGCTCGATCAACGTCTGTGCTGCGCGCATCGCCGATATGGTGAAAAGCCTGAAAGGCTATGCACGCGACGATGACGAGATGATGCACTATGCCAATATCCACGAAGGCATAGAGGACACCTTGGTTATTTTTGAAAATAAACTCAAACGCCATACCGTGGTCACCGACTATGCTGACATTCCCAAGATAGAATGCCAACCTATTGCATTGCAGCAGGTGTGGACAAATTTAATTTCTAACGCCATCGACGCATTTCCAGACAAAGGCAAGTTGACGATTCAATCAAGTATTCAGCAGCGGGATGGACAACGCTATGCCGTCATTGCCTTTGAGGACAACGGCCATGGTATACCAGAGAGTCAGCAACAAGCTATTTTTGAGCTCAATTTTACAACCAAGAAAGAAGGTAATTTCGGTTTAGGTATTGGCCTGTCAATCTGCCAACAGATCGTCACCAGCCATCATGGATGGATTGAGGTTGAGTCCGAGCCAGATGCGTACACAAGAATGACCGTCTGGTTGCCTATCAAAACAGAAGGAGAAGAACATGTCTAAGTATTTGATCTTGTGTGTGGATGATGAGCGAGAAGTCTTGGACAGCGTACTTCAAGATCTCGCCCAGTTTGAAGAGCACTTTATTGTAGAAGGTGCCGAGTCTGTCACGGAAGCAAGAGAGGTCATTGAAGACTTTATTGCTGAAGGGGTAAAACTGGCACTCATTTTATGCGATCACATCATGCCAGAACAAACCGGTATCAGTTTCTTAATCGAACTGAATCAAAACAGTGATACCCAATCAGCACGGAAAATTCTACTCACCGGGCAAGCGGGCTTAGAAGATACCGTTGAAGCCGTCAACCATGCTAGCCTGGATTACTATATTGCCAAGCCTTGGCGTGGTGATACGCTTCGCGAGGTACTCAGAAAACAATTGACAGAATTTGTGATTCATAACGATGACAACCTGTTGTCCTGGGTCTCAGTACTTGACTCTGAAGCAATTCTAAACGCAATGGCAGAACGACGGGCAAGTTTTGGTGAATGACCATCGCCGATGATGCCAATACTGCTGTTCCATTCGCACTATAACGGCATATTATTTGCTCAATAATTGCAAATTCAACAAAATACCGACACATTTTATTGGTCGCTAGCCGCGGTTTTTATTATGATGTCGAACAAACAGGATTAAGGTTCAAATGTTTATTTGGATCGATAGAAACATAAACAAAAGGTTTATCGTTGATTATGCGTAAAACACTATTAGCCGCTGCGCTATTGTTGGCATCCAGCCAGGCGTTCGCTGAAACCGATCGCAACAGCCCTGCCGTCATGAGCAACTTTAGCTACGACTACGCTGAGGCACGTATTGGTGCCAGCCCGGTAACGTTTGGTGCCGGCTTCAGCAAAACAATCCACCCCAACGCTCACGTCATTGCCCGCATTGACTCGGAGTTTGAAGGTGACTTCGACTCTGCTGCCGGCTTTGGTTTCCATTCGCCCCTAAACAACTGGGCAGATTTGACCGGGGCAATGCTAATGCGTGTGGTAAAACCAGAAACATCAAGCAGTGCAGATGTGGGGATGGAATTAAACTTAGGTGTCCGTCAGTGGCTAGGGCCGCAACTCGAAGTTGGAGGCAAAGTTGGTTATGTCTCGATCGATGACGATGACGACGTGACCGGTGCCGCTTACGCCCGCTTTCATTCCACGGAGCTTTTCTCTTTGGGGATAGAAGCGCGCCTGAATGATTTCTACGGTGATCAACTGATGTTCACCACGCGTTTTAAGTTTTAAACACTAAGCAAGTACCAGTGTAATAATGCCAAAAGCCGAGGTAGTTACCTCGGCTTTTTATGCTGTTTAGACTCATCCCGGAGCGGCTAAAAACGCAAACTTCCTTTTGCCATTTCTAACACTTAATTTTTACGACCCGCTAACTCCATACAACGTTAAGTCAACTATCTGCTTGTGGCACTTTAGTGACACAATGCCAGCAACTGTTTCTTGCGTGGTTCCTGAATGAGTTTCCAGTGGACACCATCAATAGCGCCAGCGAACTTCCAGAGGAGCTTTAAGTCCACATCACTGCCGTAAGCAACGCGAACTTTATTAAACACTTCTACCGCACCAAGCTCAAGAAATGTATCTACGTCCTCAACACCGGCCTTTTTCACCATGCGCTCAAGCGTAAGCTGCATATTAGGCAAATCACGCAGACGTTTGCTGGCTGAAGATTTCTGTAACCGGCGAGCATTCACTGAACACTGAATCGAACGTTGCAAAAGCTCGTCCAGACCGTCATAGCGGCTTTCAAACAAGTTGGTTATATCGTAATAGTTCACCGTAGCCGTTGTCTGTTTCTTAACGTGTTTGTACTTTTCACAGTCCAAGGCAGCAAAGGTATCATCCAACCCGTCACCACCGCGGATATAGCAACAACCATTGCTTACCAAAGCAAACATAGCGTCGTTAGTGAACAAACCGATGCCACCAAACATCGAGCGTTTCTGATAGTTACTAAAATTGTTTACGTATTTAAAAAAAGCTTGGTCTGTCATGTCCATTGACCTCTTTAATCTGAATAAATTACCCCGATTAGCGATGTCACCAGATAGAACAGCAGCTTATAGCGAATTAGAAATAGTTTGATTGTTGGTGATATTGTCTGGGTTATCTCCACCAACTGCCCTCATCATACTTAACGGCGAAAAATAAGTTAAGATCTATGTCACAGATAACAAACGATTAACTCGCTATACGTGATTGGTTTCACATACCAGCACGATTGACGACCTTAGCAGAAACACTTTGTTACAAACAGAGATTATGCGCGATGCTTTATTGACCAACCACCAAATCCAAAATACGCATTTCGTTGCTAACGAAGCGCTTGTGAGGTTACACTGGGTGAAATATCTAAAAACACAACGTCGCATGGAACACCTATCATTTTTTTGGCTGCCCAATAATAAAGACAAACTAATTAAGGCGCTCGAGACTGAGTTCGCCCAGTTGGTCGAACAGTCTATTGCTACTGGTAAAATTTCTTTACCACCGATATCCGATGTTGTTGTGAAAATACAGAAGATGTGTGTCGAAGAACACACCACTGTCACCGATGTCGCCCATTGTCTGCTGGAAGACCCAGGGTTGGCAGCCTTGGTGATCCGTATCGCTAACTCGGTAACTTTTAACCGGCGTAATATTACCTGTAATGACTTGGCAACCGCCGTTTCCAGATTAGGTATATTTCGGGTGAGAGATATTGTTACCGCCCAAGCCATTGAACAACTCAAACATTCGATAAACTTATCCAGCGCATCGAATGCTATCCTGATCAAAAGCGCAGCCGTATCACGTGAGTTAGGCGCGACGATGGTGCTGATAGTTCAGGAATTTCGTAAACGTGAACCCGATAACTACGACTATCTTGAGCAAGAGAAAGCACTGCTGGTTGGTTTGTTGGCCGATATCGGTTTGTTCTGTCTTGTCAATGAATACCACCTCTACCTGGACAGGGGCAATTATTTGGATGATGATATTGCCCTGCAGATTTTCCAAACCCGCTGTTCAGCCACCAGCAACTTGGTACTGGAAAGGTGGGGATTTGATAACGACTTCCGCGAAGTCTCTTCCAATGAAATAATTGAGATGGTGCGTCCAGAAGTGAGTTATCTCGATATCGCCCGTATTGCCAATCATTTATTGATGTTCCGCAGTCAGGACGAACGAATCGAAGAACATGAAGTGGAATTTAATCTGACTGGTGCGGAAGTACTTTATGACTTGAGCAATCTAAGCGACGACGATTTTCAGGACGAAATCAATAATGTACTTCAAGCCAGTGGTTGGTAGCTTTTAGCACTACAGCGGTTACCATCATCATTCGTCTGCCACACATAGAAAGGAATCATAGAGACTTATGCTATCAGGGATGTTATTTATCTTCGCGCCGCTGGTCGTGGGTTATTTAATACCAGTATCGAATAGCGCCATTCTGGAAAAAATTAACAAATCAACCTCATACCTAATTTACGTCATTCTTTCCCTGATGGGGTTAAGTTTAGCGGCGCTGGATAATTTGAGCAGTAATCTGCAAAACATCCTGCTTTATGCCGGCACCTTTTTTGGTGTTCTCAGCGTGTGTAACTTACTCGCGTTACCACTTATCGATAAACTGCTGCCACTGCAAACGGATCTGAATCACAGCAAACTCCCCTTGTCAGCAATGGCGCTTGAGTCTGTCAAGCTGGTGCTGGTGGTAGGAGGCGGTTTACTCGCCGGCCTGGTGCTTTCCGTCGATCTTTCATGGGTGGACACTGCCAGTGAGTGGATTTTGTTTTTACTCCTGTTCTTTATCGGGATTCAGTTAAGAAACAGCGGACTTACCCTGCGGCAAATCTTACTAAATAAGCAGGGCATGGCGATTGCCGCGATTCTCATAGCCAGTTGTATGGCCGGTGGCGTCATTGTGTCTATACTTCTCGACCTGCCGCTTTACCAAGCCTTGGCTATGTCTTCTGGTTTTGGTTGGTACTCACTCTCGGGCATTCTGATGGGTGATGCATTTGGCCCGGTATTCGGCGGGGCATCTTTTCTGATCGAATTGATGCGTGAGCTGGTTGCTCTGGTCGCGATTCCGTTACTGATCCGCAGCCATCCGTGTAGTGCTATCGGGTATGCAGGTGCCACCGCCATGGATTTCACACTTCCGGTCATTCAGTCCACCGGGGGGGTCCGATGTGTCCCGATTGCGATTGTCAGTGGTTTTATTTTAAGTCTGTTAGTACCGGTAATGATGCTTTTCTTTGTATCACTTGCTAACTAGATCTCAGGTTTTTCCCTCAACTTCGATTACAATGCGGCAAAATATTATAAAACGCTAATACAGTCTAAAAAGGAATAACCATGAAACGCTTTGTCGTTGCAGCCCTGCTCACTAGCTGCTCAAGCTTTACCTTTGCTGCAGATCAACAATGTTTAGCCCAAAAATACGATGCTTATGTTGATGCCTCACTGACATGGTATCAGGACTTGGTTGACCTGACGGCCAGTCAGTACCCACATCTGGCAGAAGTAAGCCAGTGGTTTTTAGAAGGACGCCGGCATCACTTTGAACTTAACCGCGAGGCCGTCCACTACTTTTTGGCTAATGACCCTGCACGTGTCGCCACTGGACAGCCGGTAGAGGCATGGTTAAAACTCGAGCAACACGACGTAAAACAACTGGCGACACGCACAGATCCGCTCGGCGTTGCCGCGCAAAAAACCTTTAGTGATCGCCAGTCGGCCAATCACCCGCAAAATTACGAGTTACGCTCAGCGTTTGCCGACCTGCTTAGCCACCCCAAGAAAATCGATGCTGCTCTGAACCGATACAACCAATCCATCAGCAAGATTGAACAGATGAAATGTGAATAACTGCCACTAGTCATTTCATATCAGCAACCTGGAATTCGATAATTAAAACGGGACATTGCTCCCGTTTTGGTTTAGATTGTTCTGCTCGCATTACTAAAATAACTACAAACGACTCTTTGCTATGGTTAAGGAACACAAAACAGCAGACGTTAGCTTCGAGAGCTTGCTAAAAATCTTTACGATTCCAGAAGGCCCCGACTCAACGCTAACCAAAATCGAAGACAGCCTCTCGCAAAATTTGAACCAGTTTCTTCGTGAGCACATCGTGGCAGAAGAAAAGCCTTTACGCGAAATCGAGAAAGACTTTTCTTCTGCTCAGATACCGGAGCAGCCAGAGTTTGTCTCCGAACACACCGAACACTTGCTAGATACCCTGGTATCTCACTCCGTGCATACCTCTGCACCAAGCTTTATCGGCCACATGACATCGGCACTGCCCTATTTTCTGATGCCACTGTCTAAAATCATGATCGCGCTGAACCAAAACTTGGTAAAAATCGAAACATCGAAAGCATTTACACCATTAGAGCGTCAAGTGTTGGGCATGCTTCATCGCCTAATCTACACTCGAGATGACGATTTTTACGCCAAATGGATGCACAGTGCCAAACATTCTCTAGGAGCATTTTGCTCCGGCGGTACAATTGCCAACATTACCGCACTATGGGTAGCACGCAATAAAGCGCTCAGAGCAGACGGGCCATTTAAAGGGGTGGAAAAAGAAGGCCTGTTCAAAGCCATGAAACATTATGGTTATGAAGGCTTGGCCATTCTGGTTTCCGAACGCGGCCATTACTCATTGAAAAAAGCGGCCGATGTGCTTGGTCTCGGACAAGAAGGCTTAGTTGCAGTCAAAACTGATGCCAATAACCGCATTATTGTCGATGACCTTAAGGCTAAACTTATCCAGTTGGAAAAGCAGCGTATTAAACCCATCGCCATTATCGGCGTGGCCGGTACCACAGAAACCGGTAACATCGATCCATTGAATGAAATAGCTAAAATCAGTCGAGAGCACCAGTGCCATTTCCATGTGGATGCGGCCTGGGGCGGTGCGACATTAATGTCCGGTAAATACCGGAAATTGTTGTCCGGGGTTGAGTTAGCCGACTCAGTTACTATTGATGCACATAAACAGCTATACATCCCGATGGGTGCCGGCATGGTGCTATTCAAAGACCCCGACGCAATGAAATCGATTGAGCACCATGCGCAATATATCCTGCGTAAAGGCTCGAAAGATTTAGGTAGTCACACTCTTGAAGGCTCTCGCTCCGGAATGGCGATGTTGGTGTATGCAGCCATGCATATCATCAGCCGGCCGGGATATGAACTGCTCATTGATCAAAGCATCGAAAAAGCGCGCTATTTCGCTGAGTTAATTGATGCAGAAGAAGACTTCGAACTGGTTTCTCAACCAGAACTGTGTTTGCTTACATATCGCTACCTGCCCACCGATGTGCGCATGGCGCTCGAAAAGGCCCAAGGCACGCAACGTGACAAACTAAATGAACTGGTCAATCAGCTCACTCAGTTCATTCAGAAACGCCAACGCGAAACTGGCAAATCGTTCGTATCCCGTACCCGCTTGAACCCAGAGCAATGGCAACGCATGAATACGATCGTCTTCCGGGTGGTATTAGCCAACCCGTTAACCAGTCGGGATATTCTCCATTCAGTTTTGGTGGAACAACGTGAGATCTCGCACCAGGCACCAAACTTGTTAAGCAAAATCCAGCAACTGGTGGATGAAATCCTTCAACAGTGAATTCCGTGTCAAGTTACGCCAATTTGAAAATTTCTTTCTTTTTGGTGTAACTCAGACATCAATATTGTGCTACTAACGCCAATAATCATCGACACAGCCTCCAGTTCTGTAGTTTTTACAACACTTTGTTTGAGGCTTGTCAAATTCTCACGAAATATTGCTCGTATTTGTTTCAGCCAGATTGTCGATCGGGTTTATACTGTTTTTATGGCGCTGGTCGTTTTCGTTGACGTCCCCAAGAAACCAGGAAACCTATCCGTTTCCCTCTGTTAACAAAACCAGCGAGATGTTCTCTATGCCCTCGTGAACACTATGAATACATTAGAAAAAATTCAGAAAAACCTTGAGAATTTCAGTAAGTCTGAACGCAAAGTTGCAGAAGTAATTATGGCGTCACCACAGACTGCGATTCACTCAAGTATTGCCACATTGGCCAAAATGGCGGATGTCAGTGAGCCCACAGTAAACCGCTTTTGCCGTCGTCTGGACACCAAAGGTTTTCCAGACTTTAAACTACATTTAGCACAGAGCCTCGCTAACGGAACACCGTATGTAAACCGTAATGTTGAGGAAGATGACGGACCAGATGCCTACACGCATAAGATTTTTGAATCTACTATGGCATGTTTGGATGTGGCTAAAAACAGCTTAGATCCAATGCAGGTGAACCGAGCAGTTGACCTGTTAACTCAGGCAAAACGTATTTCGTTCTTTGGTCTGGGTGCATCTTCTGCCGTCGCGCGTGATGCACAAAACAAGTTTATTCGTTTCAATATCCCTATTACTTGTTTTGAAGATATCGTCATGCAACGCATGAGCTGTATTAATTGTAGCGATAACGATGTCATTGTTCTGATCTCTCACACCGGACGCACCAAAAGTCAGGTAGAGATTGCCAACCTGGCACGAGAGAATGGAGCAACGGTCATTGCCATCACTGCCAAAGATTCACCACTCGAAAAAGCCAGTTCGCTGGCGATTACGTTGGATGTGCCTGAAGATACAGACGTCTATATGCCGATGGCCAGCCGGGTCGTGCAAATGACGGTAATTGACGTACTCGCGACGGGCTTTACCCTACGTCGTGGTAGTGGTTTTCGCGAAAACTTACGCCGTGTTAAAGACGCATTGAAAGACAGCCGTTATGACAAGCTGAGTCAATACTGATAATCACTGCGATAATAACTGAGCAGTAGCGTGTCTCTTATACATAAATCCCCGAACCAAAAGGTTTGGGGATTTTTTTAGGCTCTGACATGGCTTTGCAATCAGATCATTGAACTACCAACCCAAATTATTAAGGCGAAACACTCAGAACTAACACTTTGGGTTCAAAAGCAACTTGGACAAACTAATCTCAATGAGCCTGCAAGAACTCAAAAGCTTGTTTGTCTTGCTGCATCATTGGCATAGCAACCAGAAGTATCTGTGGCCAAAATACCTATCTCGCCTTCCGATTTGAAAGGAGCAATACGGAGCTAATCTGATGTACTAGTTAAGCGAAGTGACTCGGTTTTTCTGGCTGAATAACTGTGCCCAGCAATGAGTCACTGACCAAAAACAGCCTGGTGATGAAAAGCGGGACCAGGAGCAACACCTTAAGTGTGTGATTCAAAGAGATGGTTGCAATCATCGTAGCTGAAGACCGAGCTTGTAATTATGCTCCTGCAACCTCTCTTCCCAACGCTGCTAGCGCTATTGAAATTCCGTGGGTAGAGATGATGTGAGGGGAGATCGGCTAATTCCACAAGCCCATCTTTCGGTGTTTTACCATTCAATGAGCGGTGCAATGCATCACACCCACCGCTCAAGAAAGAGGTTCGACACACGTCAGCTCCTTCCCCCCTTTCTTATACTGATTCTACCTACGCCTTGCTTAAATTTTCTTGTTGGTTAACGACCTCGACAGAGCTTTGGTGGGTTTGCACTTCACCTACACATTCTCCGCTGCAGTCACAGACTTGCCGCAAAATATGAATCAGCCGTTCTTGAGTCAAAGGCAGTGGGTTGCCTTTAATTGCTACTGATTTCAACGCATCATCGGCCACTTTTTCAAATGGTGTCCTGCATACCCCAAACTTACCGAGTTGCGGCAGCTCCAACTTGTCCAGGGTCATTTTGACCCAAAGCACACCATCTTGCTCATTGGCATTAGTGCGGCCCGTCACCAACTGCGCCAGCTTTCTATAACGACTTAATACATCGTTACGGCCGGCGCGTTTAGCGGCGTTAATATTTTCTTGCATCACATGCGGAGCCAACCGCGCTGTTATTACGCTGTGGGGAGCTTCAAGTTTCCCGCCTAATGCTGAAGCCAGACCATGCGCAGCACCCAGCTTTGCATTGGTGATAGCCATTCCGCCGAGCAACGCTGCAAATGACAAGTCTACACGAGCTTTATGGTTATCCTGCTTACAACCAGCAATAACAGAAGCGCTGAGCCGGCGTAACCCTTCTTCGCATACCATATCCGTCAGTGGATTAGGATCACCACACACATATGCTTCCATGAGATGGGTAAAGGCATCCATCGCCCCCCTTCCGGAGGTGTATTGATCCATACCATAAGTCAGGGTCGGATCGACAATCGCAACGTCCGCAAGCATATCAGGACTACGCAAGCTGACTTTGACCTGATCCTGACCCGATTTCAGCACCGCATTACGCGTCACCTCAGAGCCGGTACTGGCCGTCGTAGGAATGGCGATAAAATGGATCGGTTTGGTTTTAAGCGGCACGTTACGCCCGACTACCTCGACATAGTCATAAACGTTACCCTGATTGGGTATGATGGCCGCCAGTGCTTTACCCATATCAATCACACTGCCGCCGCCAATAGCAATGACCATATCGGGCTGGAATTTTCGTCCAATGATAGCGGTTTCTTCAACCATGGTGATATAAGGTTCGCCACTGATCGAAACATGCTGATAGCGCATATTCTGCGCCTTCAAATAGTTAATAATAGGTGCCGCTCTTTGTATATCCTGTCCGGTCACCAGCAAAACACTGTAACCATATTGGTTAATCACCGACAACGAGGACCGAAGCGCCCCCTCACCGAATATAATCCGCGTTGCAGTCATAAACTGAAACATACTCACCCTCCCCCAAAGTAACTGCTTATAGCTTGCTATGTCTTGAATGAAAAAAAGTTGACCCGTTCCACTTAACCACTAATAACCCTAATTTTAGCAAGCTTTTATGCGTCACTTCACACTGGTGGTTTTAAATGCTTAGTTTAAGATTCACTCAATAGGTTTTACCTATTGGATCATGAGGTAATTGCTACTTTATTTCCTAGGTTGGATGAGGCATGATGATGCCAATAACAGAGCAAACAAGCCTTAGGCTTTATGTAACGCTTGAAAATTATAGATTTAGGAGAATAAAGAATATGTTCGTAGTTATCTTTGGCCGCCCGGCATGCCCTTACTGTGTTCGCGCAAAAGAACACGCTGAAACACTGAAAGCGAAACGCGACGACTTCAACTACCGTTATGTAGACATTCACGCAGAAGGCATCTCAAAAGCTGATCTAGAAAAGACCGTTGGCAAGCCGGTAGAAACCGTACCGCAAATTTTTATCGACCAAGAGCACATTGGCGGCTGCGACGATTTTGAAGCGTATGCAAAAGAGCACCTGGGCCTGTTCGACGAGTAAGCTCAAGTAATTTTTTAAAAGCCGCATCTGCGGCTTTTTTCTTGTCACCAGATTAGTTATCCATACCTCAACTAATCGTAAAAACCAAAAAATTTCACTTATCTTTTGGCTATATTTGGTTACAATCCATCACTCAACCTTCTTTATCTTTGGCACTTACTTTACCGAGCCACATCGTGAACATAGACGTCGTACAACTTCTCGAACAAAATCCCATTTTACTTATCTTCGTCGTATTAGCCCTTGGCCTAACCATTGGCAAAATTCGTTTTGGTAACCTGCAACTCGGCAACTCGATTGGCGTATTGATTATGTCGCTAATCATGGGCCACTTAGGTTTTTCATTTAATGCTGAAGCGCTCACCATCGGCTTTATGCTGTTTATTTACTGCGTTGGTATAGAGGCAGGGCCAAACTTCTTTGGCATTTTCTTCCGCGACGGTAAGCACTATTTTGTGTTGAGTATGGTGGTCCTGGTAACTGCAGTCAGTGTGACCTATTTCAGCAGTCAGTATTTTGGTCTCAATTTTGGCTTGTCAGCCGGGATGATGGCCGGGGCACTGACCGCCACCCCCGTCCTGGTGGGTGCACAAGATGCAATTAACTCCGGCTTAGCGACCATTCCAAGAAACATGGACTTTTCACTGGTGCTGGAAAACCTTTCGGTTGGTTACGCCATGGCCTATTTGGTGGGTTTGATCAGTATGATCATGTTTGCCAAGCTGATGCCTAAGCTGCAAAAACAGAACCTGTCCGACTCCGCTCAGCAAATCGTCCAAGAGCGTGGCCTCGGTAGCTCCAGCCAGCGCAAAGTCTATCTGCCAATCATCCGTGCTTATCGTGTCGGGCCAGAACTGGTGAACTGGGGCGATGGCAAAAACCTGCGGGAGCTGGGCATATACCGCCAAACAGGTTGCTACATAGAACGGATCCGGCGCAATGGCATTTTGGCCCACCCTGACGGTGATGCAATCCTGCAGGAAGGTGATGAAATAGCCTTGGTGGGTTTCCCTGACAGCCATGCCCGACTGGATCCTAGTTTTCGCAACGGTAAAGAGGTCTTCGACCGTAACCTGCTAGATCTGCGCATCACAGAAGAGGAGATCGTTGTCAAAAGCGACGCGATCGCAGGCAAACGCTTATCGGATCTCAACCTGTCAGAGTTTGGCTGTTTCCTCAACCGCGTGGTGCGAGCGCAAATTGAAATGCCCATGGATCTGGACATCGTGCTAGCCAAAGGTGATGTATTGCAGGTCAGTGGAGAAAAGAGCCGCGTGCATGGCTTGGCGGAAAAAATTGGCTTTATCTCTATCCACAGCCAAATGGCTGACTTACTCGCATTTTGCAGCTTCTTTATCCTTGGTATTATGTTCGGTTTGATCACCATGACTTTTGGCCAGGTCTCTTTTAGCCTCGGGAATGCGGTCGGCTTGTTACTCTCCGGGATCACGCTTGGTTTCTTGCGAGCCAACCACCCCACCTTTGGTTACGTTCCGCAAGGTGCGTTGAACATGGTAAAAGACCTGGGGTTGATGTTCTTTATGGTTGGGATCGGCTTAAGTGCAGGGGGTAAGATGTTCGAACACCTCACCCAAATCGGACCACAGGTGATTGGCCTGGCCTTTATCGTCAGTGTCCTGCCTGTCGCGGCCGCATACCTGGTCGGCGCTTATGTGCTGAAAATGAACCGCGCACTGCTGTTTGGTGCGATCATCGGCGCTCGCACCTGTGCACCGGCAATGGATGTGGTGAACGAATACGCAAAATCGACTATCCCGGCACTGGGCTATGCTGGCACTTATGCGATTGCCAATATCTTAATGACACTAGCAGGTACGATTCTTATCATCCTTAGCTAGTCGTATTACAGCAAACTAATGCTTATAAATCCCATTTAGGGAGCAGGCACAAAAAAGGCGCTCATTGAGCGCCTTTTTAATGAAGTTAGAAACCGATTAGATTGCGATAAAATCTGTTTCTACTGCAGGGCTAACGTCTGCTTCGTAATCCACACCGTCAACACCAAAGCCGAATAGTTTCAAGAACTCTTCTTTGTACTCAACGTAATCAGTCAGCTCTTTAAGGTTTTCAGTGGTGATTTGCGGCCACAAATCACGGCAGTGTTGCTGGATATCGTCACGCAGTTCCCAGTCATCTAAACGTAGACGGTTCTTCTCATCCACTTCAGGTGCGCTGCCATCGGCTTTGTACAGACGTTGGCTGAACATACGGAAGATCTGTTCCATACAACCTTCGTGTACGCCTTCTTCACGCATCTTCTTGAACACCATAGCAATGTACAGTGGCATGACCGGAATGGCTGAAGAAGCTTGAGTTACTACAGACTTAAGTACTGCAACGTTTGCGCTGCCGCCTGTTGCTGAAAGCTTGTCATTAAGAGCGGTTGCTGCACGGTCCAGGTCCATTTTCGCTTTACCCAGAGCGCCATCCCAGTAGATTGGCCATGTCAGCTCTGTACCGATGTAGCTGTAGGCTACCGTCTTACAGCCTTCTGCCAGAACACCGGCTTCAGAAAGAGCATTGATCCAAAGTTCCCAGTCTTCACCGCCCATTACGGTTACGGTGTCTTTGATCTCTTCTTCTGTTGCTGGCTCTACGCTTGCTTCGATGATCACATCTTTGTTGGTATCAACCGCTGTTGATGTGTAAGTCTCACCAATTGGTTTAAGCGCAGAACGAACCAACTCGCCAGTCTCAGGCATTTTACGTACCGGTGATGCCAGTGAGTAAACCACCATATCAACCTGACCAAGATCTTGTTTGATCAGCTCGATTGTTTTCTGCTTGGCTTCATTTGAAAAAGCATCGCCATTCAGGCTTTTTGCGTACAGGCCTTCTTCACGCGCTAACTTTTCAAAAGCCGCTGCGTTATAAAAACCTGCTGTGCCAGGTTTCTTCTCTGTGCCTTCTTTTTCGAAAAACACACCGATAGTTGATGCACCGCCACCAAATGCCGCAGCGATACGAGAAGATAGACCGTAGCCACTTGAAGCACCCACAACAAGCACACGCTTAGGTGCGTTTGCAATTGGGCCTTGCGCTTTAGTGTAAGCAATTTGTTCTTTTACGTTAGCTTCACAACCCACCGGGTGCGTTGTGGTACAGATAAATCCACGAATTCTAGGTTTGATGATCATATTCAACTTCCTTTAAAAAACCTTGCTAGGATAAAAGTTTCGCTCTAACTTCGCATCTAATTTCTGAAAAAATGCTGCTAAAATGCAAGTGGTTGGATGACTCATCAACCATTTTTTGCCCAGATAAACAAAAAGCACCTCCCGAGAGGTGCTTATACCGCGTTTAGCAGGCTCATTTATGCTGCTGAATTAAGATGTGGTGTTGTCGAAGCATTCGTCCGCACTTCAGTGAAGTCATGACTGAAATGATCGACCTGAATGGCTTTATAGCGTAATTTATCTGCCGCCATAATTTTATCTATTTCATTTTCGGTCAGCACTCCCGCTTCAAACGCTTGCTGCAAACGGTCATGAAGCAAGCCTTTGCGTGCCACTTTGCCGTCCTTCGCTGCCTTAAACAACTTACGTTCCAGCGGTTTGATTTCATACATGGCCAAGAATGCACTTTCCATCAGACCAACGCTGTCATCTTCACCCTTACCGATATAGCAGAGGTTGGTCAGGCGGTTACGTTGTGCCCCCGGTGTCATCATGGCTTCTGCCAAGCTGACTGATAACTCATCACTCGGTTGTTTAAAATGATTACCCAACGGGAAGACAATTGTTTTCAACAGGCCACCCACATACTTAACCGGGAAGTTACTATAGGCCTCTTGCAAGGATTTCGCGGCATGATAAAGGCAGTGTTGCACCGCGTAGTGGACAAAATTAAGGTCTTCTTGCTGGCGCCCCTCATCTTCATATTTTTTCAGTGCCGCAGAAGCCATGTACAGGTAACTGAGGCCATCACCTAACCGGGCAGAAATCATTTCTTTTCGCTTGAGATCACCACCTAACGTCAGCATCGCAACATCGGCACTTACCGCCAGGGCACGGCTCAGTCGGGTCATGTCTTTATAGTATTTCTGTGTCGGTCCGCTCATTTGCGCTTTAACAAAACGCGATCCCGTTAATGCAGCACCCAGCGCGCCGAATGTGTTACCGGTAGCGTGCTTAATGTGCTTAAACAGCAGTTGATCAAATTCCTTCGCTCCCTGTTTTTCATCAGGATTCGCCGCGGCTTCCATCTCTTGCAAAACGTAAGGGTGACATCGGGTCGCACCCTGGCCAAAAATCATCAGGTTACGAGTCAGAATATTGGCCCCTTCCACGGTAATAGCGACCGGAACACCCAAATAGTGTTTTGCCAGATAGTTCATTGGCCCATCCTGAATCGCCCGACCAGCATGAATATCCATTGAATCATTCAGGATAGTCCGTGCCATTTCTGTCATATGATACTTAGCGATAGCAGTCACAATGCCGGGTTTCTCTTTCATATCCAACGAAGTCGTCGTTAAGGTACGCGTCGCTTCCAGCAAGTAGGTTAAGCCGCCAATACGCCCCATCGCTTCAGCCACACCTTCGAACTTACCAATTGACATACCAAACTGCTTGCGTACATATGCATAAGCCCCTGTGGTCCGTGTGGTCAGGTGACCAATCGCCGTACCCAGCGCAGGAAGGGAGATACCACGCCCCGCCGACAGACACTCGACCAGCATGCGCCAGCCTTTACCGGCATAGTCTGATCCGCCAATCAGCCAGTCCATCGGGATAAACACATTTTCACCACGAGTCGGACCATTCATGAAAGCCGAACCCAGAGGATCATGACGTTCGCCAATTTCCACGCCTTCATGGTCGGTCGGGATCAACGCACAGGTAATACCGACATCGGGTTTATCACCTAACAGGCCGTCCGGGTCGCTCAGCTTAAATGCCAGCCCCAATACCGTGGCTACCGGTGCCAGCGTTATGTAGCGTTTGTTCCAGCTCAGGCGCACACCCAGTACATCTTTTCCTTGGTGCATGCCATAACAAACCACACCATGGTCGGGGATGCCACCGGCATCGGAGCCTGCCTCAGGCCCGGTCAGCGCAAAACAAGGAATATCCGTACCCTCAGCCAAGCGTGGCAACCAGTAGTCTTTCTGCTCTTGGGTTCCGTAGTGAGACAGCAGCTCTCCCGGCCCGAGCGAATTCGGAACCATGACCGACACCGCCGCGCTGATACTACGGGTGGCAATACGGGATACAATTGTTGAATTGGCCAGCGCGGAAAACTCTCGGCCACCATACTGCTTGGAAATAATCAGCGAGAAGAAACGCTCGGTGCGCAGGTAGTCCCAAACCTCGTCAGGTAAGTCACGATCATCTTTAACGATTTTCTGGTCATCCAGCATTTGCAGCAGGGTTTCAAGCTCATTGTCCATAAACGCCTGTTCTTCCACAGTCAGCACGGGTTTGGGATATTGATGAAGAGTCTGGAAATCGGGCTTACCTGAAAACAACTCAGCATCCCACCAAACGCTACCCGCTTCCATAGCCTCTTTTTCCGTACTCGACAAAGGGGGCAATACTTTTTTAAACATTTTGAAAGCAGGGTCGCTTATCCATTTTCTTCTTAGAGAGCTCATAGTTCAGATCCTTTTGTTCACTATTACCACTTACGGCTTATGCTTATTATTCGATTACAAGTTATATTGCTCAGCAGACATCCCTGCTGACAGGTAGGGAATCAATAAATCCACAACAGATTTCACTTCGGTTTCATGACCAAACTTACTTTCGGCAATTTCACTCAATGCCCGACTGGAAGCCATGGTGAATACACAGGTACCCAGCGTAAAGTGTAGCCGCCAAAACAGGGTCTCTTCGGTTAACTTTGGGTTTGCTTTAAGTATTGAATGGATAAAGAGATCCAGCACATCTTTATAACGGGTTGTAATAAACCAGCGCAAATGCCCTTGCACATCAGTGTAACCACGACCAATCAATAACATGAACAATGCCGTACCGTTAGGTCGCACTTCATTCAGGTTACGCAGTGGCAAACGGAGTGACTCAAACACATCGTCCATTGAATAGTCATCGCGCGTGTTCAGTTCAATAAGTGAGGTATTAATACGTGGCATAAGAGCTTCAAGGTAACGATCCAAGACGGCTCTGACCAAACTCTTTTTGTCACCGAAATGATAGTTCACTGAGGCAAGATTGACGTTTGCCTTACCAGTAATCGTCCTGAGCGAGGTATCATTGAAGCCATGCTCGGCAAATAATCCTTCCGCGACATCGAGTATTTTTTCTTTTGTTGTACTTCTCGGGGCCATTTCAATCACTCGTATTAAACAACTGTTTGAAATATACCCCCTCTCAACGCAATTAACAAACGATTAACATCACACTTTCCAGCATTGGTCTGACCAGATAGAAATATTCTCGTCTAACCCACTAAGTTCTAAAGAGAATATTTTTATGCTGAAAAAGTTAACAAAAAAATGGAACTGTTGTGCAATGGACCGGTCTGAATAGATGTAACGATGAGAGCATTGAAAGCTTTTCTGGCCGTCAAACTTGCTTCTATCTTTTTGTTACGTTGCTGCTTTTTCTTATTAACTCCTATGTTTGTATCTGCCCAGACACTTTTTTCGTCTGGGCTTTTTTTCGTCTGAGCTTTCTTTCGTCTGAAAATGTAAAAGAGCCACCTAAAGGCCAGCGGCGTCCCAAGTTTACCGGGCATAAAAAACCTCCAATAAAGGAGGTTTTTTTATCAGGTTAGCACTTCTTGCTTAGCTTGCTTTGGCAAGGATAAATGCAGTAAGAAGTAACCAATTAATGCTGCAGAGGTCGAGCCCATCAGGATCCCCAGGCGTGCATAGGTATCGAACTCCGGACTGACATTACCGAACGCCAGCGACGAAATGAAGATCGACATGGTAAAACCGATACCACACAACACTGAGACCGCAAAGATATGACGGAAGCCTACGCCTTCAGGCAACTTAGCAATACCTAACTTTACTGCTGCCCAGCTAAAGCTGAAAATTCCCAGTGGTTTACCAATAAGCAGGCCCAGTGCAATTCCCAGCGGTAGCATTGATGTCAGGCCTGACAATGAGACACCTTGCAACGAGATACCTGCATTCGCGAAAGCAAACAGCGGCAAAATACCAAAGGCAACGTACGGGTGCAGTGCATGCTCCATATGCTTTAACGGAGAATCTTCGCTGGTCTTCCCTTTAAGCGGAATGGCAAAACCAATTACAACCCCAGCCAAGGTAGCATGAACACCCGATTTCAGTACCGCTATCCAAAGGATCAAACCTACGACCATATACACACTGATCTTGGTCACCTGTTTCGCGTTTAAGATAAACAGCACCGCCGTCATAATAAAGCCGATCGTCAATGCCATTGTTGAAAGATCACCGCTGTAGAACAAGGCAATAATCACCACCACACCAAGGTCATCGATGATTGCCAGAGCAAGCAAGAAAACTTTAAGGCTGACAGGCACGCGTTTACCGAGCAGGGCCATGATACCCAGCGCAAAGGCTATGTCGGTAGCCGCCGGGATCGCCCAGCCTGAAATCGCTTCAGCATCGCCCGCATTGAACGCCACATAAATCAGAGCCGGGGCTAGCATACCGCCTACTGCCGCAATGGCCGGGAAAATAGCAGTTTCTTTTGACTTCAGCGCCCCTTCCAGTAACTCACGTTTGACTTCCAGGCCAATGAGCAAGAAAAATACCGCCATCAGTCCGTCATTGATCCAATGTGAGACTGACATACCAAATACATAACTATGCAAGAAAGCCTGATAAGTGTCACCCAGCGGAGAGTTTGCGATCATCATAGCGATAGCAGCTGCAATCACAAGTAAGATACCACCTGCCGATTCCATCTTAAAAAAGTCACGAATGACATCGTTCATGGTTTTGTCCTTATATTTATTGTCTTGATAAACGATTAACAAAGAATGCCTGAAGTGTATAACTAATGATTTTATGGGAATAATCGCTTGTTCAGAGCTTAAACATCGTAATTTCCGAACATTTAGATACAGAACATCGTATTTACCAACACATTGATTCAAATTAATCATAGCTTGCAGGTATTGATTACCTCACGTGATATCTTAGTCACGCTATAAACTTAGCATATCATTTGCACTCGCTGGTAAAGACGACTATGCCCACAAGCCAGGATAGCAGCCACAAAAAAACCACCTGTCCGGTGGCTTTTTTCACTCTCAATAGCCGTTAAGCTGCATAAACCCCCAAGCTTCATGAGAACCAGAAGCGAGAGCCGGGCCTTCCCAAAGTGGCACCAGGAAAGGTAACCACATATTTTGATTCCTGACTCTGGTCGTCAGGCTAATATTGTACTCTGGAATATTGATCTTCCACTTCAATGGCAGTCTTCGCCCGTTTGGCAAGCTGGTGCTATCAAGCGCGATAAGGGACAACTGCTTATCAGTAAGATTGATCGTTTTTCCGGAACGTGTGGAGAGCGTACCGAAAACAGATGGCAGCTGCCCCAGATAACGATAGCGGCTGACAGTAAGTGCGCGGCCATCATCCAGATTAAACACGAACCAATCCAAGCCCTGTTGTTCATCACCGAACAAGCCACTGCCCCACTCTTTTTGCGTCCACGCGCTACCTACAACCGGGATTTCTTTGCCATCAAGGATAAGTCTGCCATTTACCTTAAGAAAAGGAGCACTGAAGCTATATGAAGCAACAGACTGCAAGGTGTGCTTCACCTGGTAACCACGTTTTCCATTCAGAACCAACGGGCCACTGGTAACGGTATCAAGTTCAACACCGAAACTATCGGTAGCAATATCAATACTTCCCGGAAAAGGCATTGCTCCAAGAGATCGCCAACTCCAGTTATCTATCCATAAGCGAAAAGGTTTGCTCACCAGACCTGCCTGACCAATCCCGCCCCGAGCAACCTTCTGCTCACGCCATACTTTTGATCCCTTACTGACCACAACATGAGATAAGTAAACTTGAGGGCTTTGCCATCCTCGCATTTCTCTTTCATCAGTAGCTAACCTCACATAACGCCACTGTACGTGATATATCGTACCGTTCTTATCTCTTAATCTTGCAAAGTAATTCCACCATTCATGCTGATACTCTGGATGAAACGCAAAATCACGCGGCAAAACCACACTCCTATTTGGCAGGACGGGCTCAAAAACACTCGTAGCACAGACCAATGAGCTAAAACTGGCAAGCAGAAGCAATAATGCCATTGCTATGGGGTTTCGAGGCTTGATGTTTTCCATTACAACGCATCCCTGAGAGACTTCATCGGAGTACTTTTGATCATTCGTAATACAGGTAAGGCGCCGGCCGCGATGATGGCCACCATCGCCCAGGCAATCGTTTGGGCATATTTCCAGGGTATAACTTGTAGCTCCAATGACCAGCCAAACGACTGCTTAATGATAACGTCAATAATAAGGTGGGCTAAAGCCATTCCAAGAGGAACCGCGATGATTGCCGAAACAGCACCAAACACAAACAACTGTAACCCGCCTAAGATAACCAGCTCTTTATCCGACACCCCCATACAACGCAACAGGGAGAAGTGCCGCTGCCGGGAAAGTTCCCCCGCCAGTGTCGCAAAAAACAAACCAAACACGGCAATAATGAGGGTGATGTTCCCAAGCGTATCTGCAATAGCAAAAGTGTGATCAAACACCCGCATTGCCTGATTGTAGATGTTGTTGTTATTAAACACACGATCCTGAGGCAAACGGAACAACTCTTCCATGCGATGCTTCAGCCCGTCACTGTTAACGTTATCCCGCAGCAGAACGCCAAGGCCAACGTTGCCAGTGCCTGCAAACGCGTGAAGCCAGTTTCTATGCGACAACAGAACCTGGTTGTATGGATTACCATAATCATAGTAGACCCCAACAACGAGCCACTTCTCACCTAACGGGTGTGACAATTCAATTTCATCGCCGGGACGAATATCCAGTTTGAGCGCCATCGACTCACTCACCATCAGGCTTTGCGTGTGATGCAACTGATACCAGTAATTGGGCACCCCCAATTTGACCGTCAGCGCATCCAGCTCCCCCTCTGAAGCACCGGAACTGACCACCTGTAGCGCGCCAAAATCGGTGGATAGTTCCTTTTCCCATCGCCACCAAACCATATCCACTTCAGGTTGCTCCTTGAGCCAGGAGCTCATTCGCGCCGCTGAGTTATTGGTTGGATAAATGTAGATATCAGCGGCCAGTCGCTGATTTAACCATTTGTCGGTGGTGTCACGAAAGCTACCAACCATGGTTTCCACGCCAATATTAGCTGCCAGCGCCAACATAAAGGCCATAGTAGCAACACCACGATAGCTCATACTTGCTGCGGCATCGGCAAAAAACCAGCGGGCTCGAACCCAACGCAACGAGAAAGAGAATTTCTGAAACAGATGCCACATCAAAAAAGGCAGGAATAAAGCAACACTAACCAGCATCAACGCAGTGATGGTAAATCCTGACTCTTGGGTTTTCGGGGCTTGATAGACCGCAATCGCCATGACACAGCAAGCACAGGCAGCAAATGCCTGCCAAGAAAACTCTTTGCCGGCAAATCGCATCAACGACAAGCGTGACGAAAGCCGTATAGGCTGTGCCTGCAATAAGCGGATCAACGGCCACAAACAGGAGATCAGTGCACCCATCGCCGCCATCGCCAAACTGTACAGGCTTGATTGCCACGACCAGCCAATACTTAATCCAACGTTAGCATCATAAAGATCGCTCAGACTTGACGAAACAGCAGGGATCAGCTCATTAGCCAGCAGTAAGCCGAAGAAATTACCACATGCCCAGGCTACCAGAACCAAAATCGACAGTTCTAACAGCAGCGCCTGTGCCAGTTGCATACCATTCACACCTGTTTGGCGCAAAATTCCCACCAAACGCTGGCGTTGGATAAAAGACAACGACATCGCCTGATAAAAAATAAATAAACCAACCAAAAATGACAGCATCCCCATGGCCGTTAAGTTCATGTGGAAAGCCTTAGTCAGCGACTCCAGCTCGACACGGCTACTACGAACCAGTGACATCCCCTTGGGTAACATCGTTTTTAAGGCTTCAAGCTTCTCGTCCGGCATTTCTCCACAGGCAATGGTTGACAAACCCGAGCTGCGTTTCAGCATACGTAATAAAGAAATATCCGTAACCAGCCGGGTCCCGGTCAGCAACTGTTCAGTATCGACTTGGATCGGACCAAGCTGACTACCGTCATTGAGTTCAATAAAGTCGCCATCCTGCCAACTAAGGTGCTGCGCCAGATCCTGACTTACCAGTATTGGGTAAGGAGGCTTCATTAAGCTTAAGGTGAGGAAATCATCCAGCGTCCGGCCATCTTCCAACGGCAGCATCGCAACCGGATCAATGCCCACCAGCATAAGACTCATGTCATATTTACTGTCTAAATGCAGCACATCAAAAGGCGCACACTGGTTAAAGCCAGCCCGTCTCAACTGAATATAGAAACCTTGGGGAATTTTGTTTGCAGAGTGTTTAGTACGAATTCGGTACGGTAATGGGTTAGAAAACAGCTGTTCGCCCGTTGCATAACTTTGCCGGGCATGCTGGTTAATCGAGGTTACTCCGGCAAGTAGTGAGACCCCAAGTGTTAAACCAAGCCAGACAAGGATAATTTGCAGAGGATAACGTCGATAGTGACCAAGTAGTGCTTTAACTACGGGCCATAACATGCAACTGCCCTCCCTGAAGACGGATCTTACCTTCCATGTGACCGGCAACTTTTTCACTATGGGTTACCAAAAGCAAAGTACACTCTAGCTGTCGAGCCAGCGAGGTAAGCAACCGCATCACCGCTTCAGCATTTCTTTCATCCAAACTGCCGGTTGGTTCATCGGCCAATAAGATTTTCGGTTCCATATATAACGCGCGAGCAATAGCTGCCCGTTGCTGCTGTCCACCGGACACCTCTTCGGGATAGCGCCCCAGCAGTGGCATCAGATCAAGTGCAGAAAGGATCTGGCGCCACAATGCCCTATCCTCTGGCAGACCTTTCAGTTGACGGCAAAAACGAATATTGTCGGCGATATTCAGTGTGGGTAACAAATTGAACTGTTGAAAAATATTACCGATGTTATTGCGTCGATATAAAGTGCGGAGGTTTTCCGGTGCATCATGCATCGAAAAATTAGGAAAACGAATTTCTCCGGAGTCTACCGTATCTAGCCCGGCAATCAGGTTCAGCAAGGTACTCTTACCAGAACCACTCTCTCCCATAAGGGCGAGTTGCTCACCTTGCTGCAATGTTAATTCTGCCCCTTGTAGAACAGGATGAAACTCCCCCCCATCTACATAGCCTTTACATAGGTCTGACAGTTGTAACATTGATTATGCCGCTCGAATGATGTTTGAAAATTGGGATCAGAATCTACACTAATTTCTTGTTCGTAGAAAGTATTTTGAATTCTGGCTCACACTATTAAAACAAACTGCTGTGAAACACACACCACACAACTACGTCTCGATCAAATTATTTATCCATTTTCTACTACTCATTCGCATTAGTGACCCCACCCACTTGACAACTTCTTCAGTCAGGAAAAGTAAATAAACCCATTGGGGTTCAACGCCGAGATATATCACTGCAAAAGCTGCGAGTGGAATACTGATCAACCACTGAGCGAGCAAATCCTGATACAAGCAAAACTTCACATCTCCACCGGCTCGCAACACCCCGACGATTGCCATCATGGGTACCGAACGCAAAACCACGCCGAGCGCTAAAATCAACATGAATTGTTCCGCCAAAGCCCGTGTTTCACTGGATAGGGCGCTGAAACAATCCAGAATCCATTGGTTACTAACCAGCAACGTCAAAGCAACCCCAATGGCAATCAATACATTCAGAATCAGTGTCGCCCACGCCTGGTAATAAACCGGGCCGTAGTTTTTCGCCCCAAGTTGATTACCAACCAGTACCGCAGCCCCGTTAGATAACCCAATCATCATCGCTAATGCGATTGACTCGACCGGAGTCATCACCGACAACGCCGCCAAACCTTCTACCCCGGCCTGCCCCATAATAGCGTGATAGGCAAAAAGGCCTCCGGCCCATGCCAGAAAATTGAAAGTGGTAGGTAACGACAGTTTGAGGAAACGCAGCACTTTGTCCCAAACCAGACATGCCAACAAATCTGCTACTCCAAATGTGATGGTATGCTTTTTAAGCCAAAGGTAGCTGAACAAACAGCCGACTTCGATAGCGCCACTGATCACCGTTGCAATTGCAGCACCTTTTATCCCCATCGCCGGTAGGCCGAAGTGACCAAATATCAGCACCCAGTTCAGGAATATATTAGACAAAATACCGATGCCGCTAAAAAAGGTACTGATCCCCGGCTGGTGCATCGCGCGTAACCCAACCGCCATACTCGCAACGCAAGCAACCGCAAACATACTGACAGAGACAATCGTCAGATACTCTGCCCCTAGTCTGATCACCTCTGAGGAGTCAGTCGTCAGCGCCATGATCTGTTCTGGCAGGACAACAAACAGCGCGACCGTAAGTGCGGCAACCATCATAGCGATCAGCCAGGTTAATGATGTACCCTGCCTGACACCATCCCGATCGCCCGCTCCCCAGTATTGGGCCGTCAATAATGCGCCCCCGGTAGTCACACCGACTAACATAATCGTGGTCACAAACGTCGCTCGGGCTGCCACCCCGACCGCAGCAATTTCGGCTTCACCGAGTTGTCCCAGCATCAAAACATCAACCAGCCCCCGGCTGGAAAACATAATATTTTGCAACGTAATCGGTAATGCGATCGCAATAAGACGACGTAAAAAAGTTTTGTCTGTGTACATCAACACCTGAGAAAAGAAAGCCACGCGCACTCCGGTTACAACTTATTGATAGATTTAGAAAAGTACTCCATTATTATACTTGGCGGTGATTTTTCCACCAGCAAATAAGAGGATTAGGGATGAAAAAAGTTCTGGTTTTAGGTGCTTCCGGGTATGTCGGTTCACAACTGATTCCCCAATTGCTCACACTAGGCTTCCATGTCACCGCTGCTGCCAGGCATATTGATTATCTGCAGGCACGCACCGCGCCTCATCCGCACCTGACACTTCAGTACCTGGACTTAGCCGACGCCGATGCAACCAAAGCTTTGGTCAACAACTTTGATTTAGTCTACTTCCTGGTTCATGGTATGGCACAAGGCCATGATTTCATCGACTACGAAATCGAGCTGGCAGAACATTTCCGGGCAGCGTTGGAAACAAGCCGGGTGCGCCATGTGATCTACCTGAGTGCCATTCAACCGGAAAATGGCCACTCTATGCACCTCGCCGCGCGCAAAGCCACCGGTGAGATCATCCGCCAGGCCGGTATTCCGGTAACCGAGCTTCGCGCCGGGGTGATCATCGGCCCCGGCTCGGCAGCCTTTGAGATCATGCGTGATTTTGTCTATAACCTCCCGATATTAATCGCCCCAAAATGGGTAGATTCAAAGGCCAACCCGATTGCGCTGGATAACCTCAATCACTACCTCCTGGCACTTGCCCAAACCAGACCTGCCGCACACCAAATCTACGAGGTCGGCGGCCCGGACATCTTGAGTTACCGCGACCAGTTTAAGGTGATCTGCCTACTGGCGCACAAACCCTACCGGCTCATCGCCACGCCACTTTTTACCCCCAAAATGGCATCGTTCTGGCTGGGTATTGTTACCTCGGTTCCCTCCAACATCGGTCGAGCCTTACTGGCAGGCCTGGAGCATGACTACATTGCTGATACCACTGACATTCAAATGCGTTTTCCTCAACCACTGATCAGTTATGAGCAAGCCGTAAAAAGCGCGATTGCACACGAGGGAACCTTTGTCCGCAGCAATGTCTGGGGGTTTGATCCCGGAGCCCTGCATCGCTGGCAACCCGGTTTTGGCTACTATCCCAAACAAGCCGGCACTTCGGTTAGAACGAATGCATCCGCCAATAGACTGTGGCAGGTGGCACAGCGTGTTGGCAGCCGTGAGGAAGGCTATTTTTTTGCAAACGCACTGTGGCGAACCCGTGAATGGCTGGATGTGCTTTTTGGCGGCGGCAAGCCCGTACGCCGCTCACCACCCGGGCCGAAATTGAAAGTCGGTGACTTTATTGATTCATGGAAAGTCATCCGCTGTGAAGAAAACCACTTCTTATCGCTGTTTTTTGGCATGAAAGGCCCGGGGCTTGGACGGCTGGAAATAACCATCAAAGATCTGGGTGAGGAGCGGGAGCTCGATATTACCGCCTGGTGGCACCCACAGGGTTTTCGTGGCCTGCTGTATTGGTATGCAATGATGCCCGCCCACCTTTTCATCTTTAATGGCATGGCAAGAGCAATCATCAGAAAAGCCAGCAAACTTCTCTAGATATTAGCTTACAAAAAGACCCAACAGGTTATTCGGCTTGAATGGATTCATCGGAATCTTGCGACTCCGCCTCTTCTGGTAATCGGTGGGCAATACCGGCATGACAATCAATGCACGACTGTCCTCTTTGTTCCATCATCTGGTGACGTCGGGCAGTTGTACGACTTTGACTTTCCAGATCCATTCTTTCTACCAAATGACAGTACTGACACTGTTTAGACTTATCATTGATAAATTCCTGCGTCACTTTTTGTGCCAGACGAGGCCGGTGTTCCGTCTCGAAATTTTCCAGAGTGATCCGGCCGGTTAGCTTATGGAAAATATCTGCTGTCGCACCTATTTTTAGCGCGATTTTCGGCACAAACTCCCTCGGCACATGACAATCGCTGCAGGTCGCGGCTATCACTCCCTGGGGATTTTTAAAATGAGTCGATTGCTGATATTCCTCGACAATCGTGTCCATCCCCACGTGACAGCTATAACAAAACTCGTTGCTATTGGTGTAATTCATCACGCCGTGATAAGCACCAAGCGTAACCACACCTAAAACAAATGCAACCACGCCCCCCAGCGGAATGCCCAGCATCCATTTCTTTTTCGGTTGACTCCACAATCCCATACCCGGCATCCTGGTTTTGGTTGTTCAATTTATTGAAAGCTCGCGTAATATTCGGATAAGGCTACCAGCTCTTCGTCATTCAGATTCCTAATGGCCTGATCCATTTTTTTATCCACCGAGCGTTCACCGCGCTGAAATTGCTTCAAAGTCGTGAGCAGATAGCCTTTTTGCTGGCCGGCTAAAATTGAAGCTTCGTCATACGGATCGCCTCCGCCTTGCGCATGGCAGCGATCGCAGCTCTTGTCATGAATCACTTTTCCTTTCGCGGCCAGATCAGGATCAAACGCTTGTTTCGCCCGAATAAACTCCATCTGTGAATAATGAACAGCCAGCGCTGCGATATCCTGCTCAGACAGCGCTTTGACTACCGTCGCCATATCCCCGCTTTTACCAGTATCCCCGTAAAGATGATTGACCGTCGCGGCGGGCCTGCCTTCGTTGTAGCGCATCATCTGGTCAAGCAGGTTAAACTCGGGGATCCCGGCAATAGAAGGAATATCGGTGTTTTGAGACACGCCATTAACACCGTGGCACGCTTCGCACTCAAAACGTTGGTTCAGGTCAGTTGTTGATGCCTGAGAGGCGGTAGTCATAATGGTATACATCACCGTTAACGCCAGGGCTTTGATTAATTGTTTTAAGTTGACAGACATGAGTTACGCTTCCTTGTGTTTATCTGTATGCAAAAGCTGGATGTCACTGAGGTCGGTTCACAATCACGTTATCCTGCTGGTAAACTTACCTGCCTGAAACTGCGCTGAAGAGCAGATAAATTGGCAATATACCACCTCCCTCACATCACGCCGCGATAACATTATAGCAACACACAGATTACACACCATTAACCAGTATAATCCAAACCACTGCGCTTTACTGAATTAGCAGCACTGCTGGAACCCAACTTTCAGCAAGTACGTTACGCCACTCTAACCGCATCAACACCATCACCATTTATCCAGTAACGAACCACGTTAAAACCGATGCTCACATCAGAACTGATGACCCCACCAGAAGAATGTCAAACACTATATTGTGTCTATACTCTTATCAGTTATCGATTTGCCGGCCTGTATTTCCGTGCTTCAATCATTTGCAACGTACCGGCGATCAGAGAGCAAGGTAACCCAATTTATCAGTCACTTATTTCAGTCAAGGATGCAGTAAAAAATCAATCCCACGTACATTTAGGATGAAAGCGAGAGGGAACATGAACAACATAAAATCAATTCTCATCACAATCCTTGGATTCTTTCTGGTTGCATGTGGTCCAGATAGTAAAAATGATCAAAATGCCCCACCGCCGGATATAAATGCATTTAGTATCAGTATTGATACGCCATCACTGATCCCTTCAGAAACCGGTAGCGAAACCAAACTAGTGGTGAACTTCTCGGTTGTTGACGGAGCCGGACGTGACTACAGCCTCGACCAGGAAAAAGATTTTCGTATTGCCGTACTTAAGGCAATGCCTGCGCGCAGCGATACTGAAGACGGCACTGACCCCGCTTTTGCATTCAACGGGCGTCATGGCAACACGTTTTGGAAGAGCTTCCATCACTCAAGTAACGAGCCAAACAATAAAGCCCGTATGGAAAGTGTCTGGGATGGCGACTTGGTCAAAACGGAAACCGGCTACCGATACACCTTTGCTATTCCGGATATTTTGAAAGTAGCCGATCCCTACCCTGCAGATTCCACAACTAACAACGGCTACATCGCATGGGATGAAGATAAATTGCACCGTATCGTCATGGCATATGGCGATCAAGCGCTGGGATTTACCCATGTATACGAGTGGCAGCCCAACGCAGAGTCGGACGCTGCAGTAACAAGAAACGTAATTGGACAAGGCACCTGTGAAACCTGCCACATGGGAGAACCGCTTTATCACGGCCCGGGCTATCGCTCAATTGATAACAATATCGCGGTATGTACCTCATGCCACAATGACAGCAACCCCGGAGCGGCGCCGAGCCGTCGTCCTTTGGCGGCTGTAGTCCACCAATATCATGGGAATATCTTTAAGCTTGGCAGTGACCGTAATAACCTCACCACGTACAAACAGCCCGTCGATGAAAACGAACAGCTGGTCGCGGACATTAATGGCCTGGTGGTTGAAGGTAACCCTTTCCCACAGGACGCGCGCAACTGCACGACCTGCCATACCAATGACGTCACGCTCGCCTCCGACGCTAAAAACTGGTTTGAACACCCAACCCAGGTAGCTTGTGAAACCTGCCACCTGTTCCGTGATCGCGGCGCACATGACAACCAAATCGGAACCGCATGGGTTCGTGACGGTTCACCGCAAAACACTTGCACTGGTTGTCACCGGCCTTATGAACGGGACGATAATGGTGAGCCTATCATTGGCCAGGATGCCAGTCGCAGCGCCAGAACTGTACATACCATGCGCTTGGCTAACCTGGCAGCGGCAAGAGACTCTTTGCAGGTTAATATCGAGCAAGCACGTTTTGTCGATCAGAGCTTTGAAATCCTGGTTCACGTCAGCAAAGATGGTGTCGGTGTCAAAACGCTGGATGAGATCACCCCATTTATCAACGAACATGGCCACCTGAATCTGCTTTTGAACTGGGATGATGGCCTCGGTCCGGTGCTAGCAAATAACGATCTGGATATGACGGAAGATGGAACCAGCGGTGATGGTTGTGTCGCCGAAGGCAATGGACGCTTCAGTTGCCATAAAGACTTCAGTGACTCGGCAGCTCTGCCTGGCGCAACCAGCAAACTCACCGTGAACATGGCCGACATGCCATTATGTGCTGACAGGAAAACGGCAGCTCTGACCAACTGTGACAGCTTTACCGGTATTGACCTGCTCAATTATCCATTTGTCATCGCCGCCAACAACGCCTCCGGAGCTTTTGATACCGGTGGCGTGGCGGTCTCTCACCGACTTCCGGTTGGGGCGGATATCGACAGCTGTAATGACTGCCACAAGGAACTGACTATTCACAAACTGGGCGCGCATCCCCATGCGGCAACGGACTTTCAACAATGTAAGAACTGCCACAACTCAGAACGTTCCGCTTACTACCCGGGTATGGCGGCGGATCTGAAATACCATGTGCACTCCTTGCATACCTATGGCTCAAATCGGTCTGGCGATCCGGAGTATCCCGGCGCGATAAACAACTGTGAAGCTTGCCACACCAAGTCACAATACAATCTTCCGAGTACGGAAAATACCCGCCCTTCCCTCGCAAGCGACAAGTATTTCAGCCCGGCACTGGTCGCTTGTGGGGCATGCCATCTTGAGTCAGCCATCGCCAATGCGGACCCGGATAACGTCGCCGGTGATGCAATACTGACTCATATGCTCAATAACGGCGCCGTTTTCGCCGCCGATACCGCCGCGGAAGCAACAGGAACAGAGCAATGTGCCAGTTGCCATGCGGTTGGTCAGGCTCAGGGTGTGGACAAAGTTCATCACGTGTATGACTACCGTTAACCACGCAGACAAAAAAGCAAAAGGATAACCAACAACAAGGAGTGGCTATGAAAACAAGGTTTCAGCAGTGGTTACTTGTGGCGATGGTGCTACTTGGTTTTGCTTCGGCGGTGTACTCGGAAGATACCACCGACAGCAAGCCCGACTCCCGGGTGGACATTGAGGCAATGCTGGATCACAAGTTTAGCGAGGGGAAATACTCCCGTCGCGGGGCCGATGGCTGCCTGCGCTGCCACGACGATGATTCAGACAAGCCGGCCACTGGTATTTTCAACAACATCCATGGCAAACTGGCCAACGCTCACGGGCCGATGCAAGATAAACAGTGTGAAGCATGCCATGGCCCGGCCAACAACCACGCACGTAACCCCCGTCAGGGAGAAATACGTGAACCCATGATCACCTTCGGCCCCAGCTCACCCGTTCCAGCCGAAAAACAAAACAGTGTCTGCCTCTCCTGCCACCAGGATTCCAGCCGTGCCACGTGGCACAGCAGTGAGCATGCCTTTGAGGGATTGTCCTGCTCAAGCTGTCATCAGGTGCACAAAAAGAATGACCCGATGATGGTGTCTCAATTACAAATCCAAACCTGTACCGATTGCCATACTAAGACCAAATCGGATCTCCATAAGCGAACCAGCCATCCGATGTTAAATGGCACAATGGACTGCGCCAGTTGCCACAACCCTCATCAGGCCATCAACGAAGCAAGTCTGACATTACCGTCAGTCAACGACTCCTGTTACGACTGCCATGCAGAAAAACGCGGACCATTTTTGTGGGAACATGAGCCGGTAAGTGAAGACTGTACCGCTTGCCACAGCCCTCATGGTTCCGTCAACCAGGCACTGCTGACCAAACGCTTGCCACTGTTATGTCAGGAATGCCACAAAGTGCCACACGCCAATATTGAACTGCCAGACAATGACCTGCGTGTGCGCGGCGGAAGCTGCCTTGGCTGCCACAATCAGGTGCACGGCTCAAATCACCCACGCGGACACGCACTGAGAAACTAAGGAGGGCATGATGAAATTATCACCAGTATGGATAGCCGTTTCAATGGCATTGTCACTCTCAGTGCAGGCGAACGCAGACTACTCCCTCAACCGTAGTAGCGAGGCCGACACCAGCCGGTGGAGATGCGATGAATGCAGTAGTGATGGTGTCTGGCACGGCGATATCTATTTCGGTCTGGGTTATTTGGATAACGACGGTTCCGCTCACTTCAATAACTGGAACCCACCCGTTTATGGTACTCATTCCAGCGATAAACGTATCAGCCCAAGTTTTAACGCCGACATCGAGCAATATCAGGATGACGGGTATTACAACCGCTTCACTGCGGTAGATTTGGGCTTGCAACGATTCTTGGTTCAATGGGAAGTCGGCCAATATGACGGCCTTCAGTTCCTCGGCAGTTACAGTGAAAGTCCGTATTACCGGAACTACAACGGACTGAGTGCCTATCAAAACAGCAGCGGCAGTTTGCTCAGTGAGGAGTTAAGCTCTTTCACGACCAAAGTAACCCGCGAAACGTTTAACCTGGCGTTAAAGTACACCCCCTACAGCCCCTGGAAACCATACGCCACAATGAAACATGAGCAAAAACAGGGCACCGGCACTTTATATTCCACGTCGATTCCGGGTTATGGCAATGTTCCCGGTTACCTGCCCAAGCCCATTGAACATGAGACCTTAAATACCCATGCGGGTGTCAGCTATGTGGAAGAAAACTGGATGGCCGATGTCGCCTATCGTGGTTCATTTTTCCGCAATGACCGACCCGCACTTTATTACGGTACAGAAAGCTCTCCATACGCAAACCACATCGCCTACGAGCCGGACAACGATTTCCACCAACTGGCGCTGTCAGGTAATTACCGGATAGATCGCCAAACCCTGAACGGCCGGCTGCTGTGGTCACGCTCAACCTCTGAGGGCGGAATGGCCCCATTCCCTCAGTCTCCGGTCACTTCGGATACTTTCCACGGTGAAATCAATACTTTCCAGCTCAGTGCGGATTACCACAATCGCTTCACCCGGCAAACGGCGTTCAAACTCAGCGCAGACTACCGTGACCGCGATGACGACTCTGATAAAAGCGTAGTCATCGGCACGGATCGTGAAGAGTACGATCGGGACCGGACTAAACTTGAAGCCGCACTGGATCATCGTCTTAACCGCTCCCTGCGCCTGAAGGCCGGCTATGACTACCAGCGAGATCGACGTAGTTATGCCGACCGGGAGGAAACCGAAGATCAAACCCTTTTCCTTGGAGCCCGCTACCGACCTGACGCAAACTGGAGCCTGGGGGGAAAAATCGCTTACCATTTCCGTGATGGTTCAAACTGGAAGAACGATGATCCGGATGACGCCCACCTGCGCAACTATTACCTGGCAGATCGAGACAGAATTGAATTGCGTGGCGACGGGACTTATGAACTCACATCCAACATGCAACTGGTGGTGGAGGCATGGTACGCCGACGACGAATACCCGACGCCGGATATTGGTATCAGCGAAGGCAAAGACTATGGTTACGATGTCAGTATCAACTTCTACCTCGATAATGGTGTCAGTGGCCACGCCTTTGTTAATCAACAGACCATTCGCTCAACCCAGCAACAGGCCAACACCGACGTGATCGGCTGGGGCCGGTATAGCAGCGAATCGAAAGATAACATTACCACACTTGGATTTGGCCTGAGTAAAGATGACCTGCTGGAAGATACGCTGTTAGTTTCGTTTGATTACAGCTATCACCGTGGTGAAGGAAGTACTGCAACCACCAGCAGTTACCAATACCCGGACAATGAGTCCACTTCACACCGTTTCGAGTTTACCGGCGATTACCAGCTCTCTGATAACCAAAATATACTCATCAATATTCGTTATGAAAATTATGATGAAGACGATTATCTGTTTACTCAGGAAGCCGCCAATATGGGGGATGTACTGCAGAGTTACGAGGGGTTATTTGGCTCGGTATACTGGAGATACCGCTTCTAGTAATAAACCAGAGGGGCTTGATCATGCCCCTCTGTTACTGTATTAATCAAGGCCGGACGTCCGGTACCGTTTAGCTTAATCAGCCTTAAAACTTAGGGGGATCTCTGCCAGCTGATCACCTTGATTTGACGGAAAGATCAGGTACTCGCCATGATATTTCACCATCGATTTGTAATCGGTGACTTTATGCACCATAAAACCGGCCTGGCTGGCCTTTTCGACAAATTCGGCATGGTTACCACGCACAAACCAGCTCATCGGTTTTACCAAGGTGGCCCCATCAAAACAGCTTTCACACTGATCGGCACACAAGGCTAAAGAGTTCTGCCCCTCAGTAAAGATCTGCACTTTACCGCCGCCAACCAGGGTCTCTGAGGTCGACACTTCCCAACCCGCCTGCTCCATCAGATCCAGAAAAGCTTCAATGTCAGCGTCAGTGATGGCTTTTGCAAAGTCATCTTGCGGGAAAAATTGCGCATAAAAAGCAGAAATCCGTTTAAAAATAGACAGCAGCCCAGCGTTATTGCCTTTTGAACGCCCCGCTTTTTGCCAGCGGGTCAGATCATCGCCGACACAACGGTTAAAGCTTTGAGATTTCAGTGCCTTGGTTACCCAACGCAGTAAAAAAAGATTGTTGGCCACCGGAGCGTCAGTAAGCTTGCCCGAACGATGTTCCTGCTCAAGATCACTCAACGCAGAATTAACCAGGTTTTGAATTTCTTTGGTGTAACTAGACATTACGCCTTTCTTCCTAAAGTCCAATAAAACAGTGCCGAAAGCACCGAACAACAAAACATTATAATGATCATCGGCCACGCGACCCCACCCGGCAGCATTGCAACCAAGGCACCAATCAGGGATCCGGTACCAAACCTCAACGTACCCGCCAGCGACGATGCTGTCCCCGCCATCTTCGGGTAGCCGCTAAGCAAGAGCGCCATTGAGTTACTGCCGATGGTTGACAGGGTACCGATAAACAACACCACAAACGGCACAATCCCCCACAGCCCCAAATCCAGCAGCCAGCTGACAAACAGGCCGGTTCCCGCCAGCAACTGAACAAATAACCCAAAACGCAACATCGCATGGGAGCCGACTTTCTTCACCACCCGGCCATTGATACTGGTCATGATGATCATGGCCACAATGTTCAGGCCGAATAGATAGCCAAACTGATCCGGGCGCACGCCATACAAGTCGATGTAAACAAACGAACCGGCCGTCAAAAAGGCAAACATACCGGAGAATGAAAATGCCCCCGAAAACATCAAACCGACCGCCATTGGGCTGGTGCACAAGCGCGCATAGTTACGCAGTGTAGTGCGAAAACGCAGCGGCTGACGATGCTCTGCTTTCAGTGTTTCCGGAATTTTCCACAACACCAACAGAATCACCACCACCGCGAAGATTGCCAACAGCCAAAAAATAGAACGCCAGCCGAACCAAATTGCCAGGTGACCACCAATCATCGGCGCAACCAACGGGGCCGCCGTGATCACCAAAGTGACAAACGACATTGCACGGGCAAAATCTTCCCGGTCAAACATATCGCGCACCACCGCCTGAATGATCACTGCAGCAGCGGCACCAGCAAAGCCTTGCGCGGTACGTACATAGGTCAGCGCATCAATACCATGAGTAGTTGCGCTGACGACAGCCGCCAGACCAAAAAAAAGCACACCTAAAATGAGAATAGGTCGGCGGCCAAAGCTGTCTGCCAGTGGTCCATGGATCAGCTGCCCGACGGCAAACCCCGCGGTGTAGGCGGTGAGCGTAAACTGCACCGCCCCATCTGTGACACCCAAATCCTTGGCGATGGTCGGCATTGCAGGCAAATACATGTCAATGGCAAGTGGTGTCAGGGCACCTACGGCACCCAATACAAGAAAGAGTAGAAAGCTGATTTGTGATTGTGGGGCGCTTTGGACCTTTTCTGTCATTCTGTTACCTCTAGTTATGGAATGCCATCAACCATCCTGGTTGTTGGCGTTCGTTAATCTGCATGGCGTAAAAACGCTTGTCCTCAGCCGTTAAGACATCACAGTCCTTCCGTCACCTCGAGTAGGTTAAAGGGTTCGAGATTATCCAGAGAGTTCAGAGAATTTCATGAGGTATTGCTCCAACTCGCCTTCGCCACACAGATTTGATGTCCATGCCAGGCGAGTGGGCAAGAGCTCCGGCTTGCCATTATTTTGCCTGCAAATGTTTATATCGTTAGCTAAAAATTCCAGCGTGATATCAACCTGGCCGCAGGGCTGGCAATGATCACTAGATACCTTGGGAGGAAACCCCATTCTGGGGCAATTTCCTGCAAATTACTAGTTCCTTTCAGGAAACAAACTATTTCCCATAGCTCACATTATTTCCAGACAGAATCAACCTCTTCCTGGGTCAGGTAGCGGTAATCACCCGGCTCCAGCGCCTCATCCAGCTCAATAGTGCCGATACGTTCGCGGTGCAGGTGCTCCACCTTGTTACCCAATGCCGCGAACATGCGTTTCACCTGGTGGTACTTCCCTTCCACGATGGTCAGCAACACTTCGTTTTCCGCTTCATTAACGATTTCTAACTTGGCTGGCAATGTGGCGTCACGCTCGTTACGCAGTTCGATGCCCTGAGCAAACTTTTCTACGTAATCAGGTTGAATCGCATCCACCAGCCACACCCGATAGGTTTTGTCACACTTATGCTTTGGCGAAGTGATCCGGTGTGACCACTGGCCATCATCGGTAATCAAAACCAAGCCAGTGGTATCGACATCAAGGCGGCCGGCAAAATGCAGGTTTTCCATACGCGGTTCATCAAGCAGAACGAATGCCGTGTGGTTATAACCGTCTTCATGCGAACAGACAAAATCAGCAGGCTTGTACAACATAATATACCGAGGCCCCGGCGCACCAATCACACGCTCTTCCCATGCGACTTCGCTGCCTTCGGCAACCTTGAACGCACCACTTTTTTGTACTTCACCATCAACGGTGACATCGCCACTTTTGAGAATCTTTGTTGCCTGTTTGCGGGTCGCACCCAGAGCATCACACAAATATTTATCTAAACGCATGAATACCTCATCTTGTTAAGGTCGGGTATTATAGCCATCCTAATGGCAATAGTTGAGCGATTTCACAGTTTTTCATGTATACCCTTCGTCCCTACCAGGCTGACTCAGTTAAAGCGGTCATTCATTATTTTCGTAAACACTCGACACCGGCGGTGATCGTGCTGCCCACCGGCGCGGGCAAAAGCTTAGTGATCGCAGAGTTAGCCCGCCTGGCCAAAGGCCGAGTACTGGTTCTGGCCCACGTAAAAGAACTGGTTGAACAAAATCATGCCAAATATGAAGGCTATGGGCAGAAAGGTGCGATTTTTTCTGCTGGGCTGGGGCGAAAAGAGACCGATCAGCAAGTGGTGTTTGCGTCAGTACAATCTGTAGTACGTAACCTGAACGCGTTCAAAAATCAGTTCTCATTACTGGTTATCGACGAGTGTCACCGCGTACCTGACGATAAAAACAGCAGTTATCAGAAAGTGATCACCCACCTGAAAGAGCTTAACCCGGGCATAAAGGTACTCGGATTAACGGCGACCCCTTACCGGCTGGGGATGGGCTGGATTTACCAGTACCACACCCGCGGTCAGGTACGTACTGAAGAATCCCGCTTTTTCCGCGACTGCATTTTTGAGTTACCGATACGCTATCTGCTCGATGAGCAGTTCCTGACCCCGGCGCGGATGATGGACGCGCCAGTCCTGTCCTACGACTTCTCGCAGCTCAAACCGGCCAGTACCGGACGCTACAAAGAAGCGGAACTGGATATGGTGATCGACAAGGCAAAGCGCGCTACGCCGCAGATTGTGGAACAAGTGATGCAGTACGCTCAGGGCCGCCAGGGCGTAATGGTGTTCGCGGCAACGGTTCGTCACGCTCAGGAAATCTTCCGCCTGTTACCAGAAGGTGAGACGGCGATTGTGATTGGTGACACCCCGACTCCCGAACGCGATGCGATCATTCAGGCATTTAAACATCGTGAAATCAAATACCTGGTTAACGTGTCTGTTCTGACGACCGGATTTGACGCGCCCCATGTGGACTTGATCGCGATTTTGCGCCCGACGGAGTCGGTCAGCCTGTATCAGCAAATCGTCGGTCGTGGACTGCGTCTCTCAGAAGGCAAATCGGAATGTCTGGTACTCGACTATGCCGGCAACAGTTACGATTTGTATCAACCGGAAGTAGGCGATCCAAAACCAGACTCCAGCAGTGAAATCATTACCATCCCCTGCCCGGCCTGCGGCTTTAATAATAACTTCTGGGGCAAACTCGACAGCAACGGCTTTTTGCTCGAGCACTTTGGCCGCCGCTGCCAGGGTTATTTTGAAGATGAGGACACGGGTGAACGTGAGCATTGCGGTTACCGCTTCAGGGCCAAGTACTGCAGCGAATGCGGCGCGGATAATGACATCGCCGCGCGGATCTGCCACGAGTGCGACGCAACCCTGGTCGACCCGGACAAAAAACTCAAAGAGGCGCTGAATCTGAAAGATGCCCTGATCTTTGAATGCACCGGGATGGATCTGTCCGTGTTTAAATCCGGCGACGGCAAACCTCAGCTAAGGGTGACTTATTCCGGTGATCCCTATCAGGGCGAGGGCCATGCTCAGGTCCACGAGTTTTGGTCGCTGAACACCAAAAAACAAAAGCAAACCTTCAAAGATCAGTTTGTCCGCCCCCACCTGGCGGACAAACATCGCCCCTTTGAAGAAGCTTCTCCAACCCGGGTGGCTGCAAACCAACACCGTTTCCGCCTGCCGCAGTTTGTCATTGCCCGTAAGGCAGGGCGATTCTGGAAGCTTCGAGACAAAATATTCGACGATGAACTGAAATGATTGATGCCGGGGATTAGCGGGAGCTGACCCATCATTCACTTCCTATTCATCTCTGCAAAGATATACTTGCCGCATACGTTATAGAAAGAGATGAGCATGGATAAATTGCCTGCATTAAACAAACCAATCATCGCGTGCTGCCTGTTGTTCGCGATATTTGCGGTGCCCGGTTTTGCCAGCCCCCATGATGACAGCACGGGAAACCACAAGGATCAGGTGTCATGGCATGACAGCCGGCACGCCAGCACTCAGATCGAGTTTGATGAAGATCAGGATGAAGTCTACCGCGCGGTGAAAAATGGCGATATTCGCCCGTTTTCCGAATTATATGCAGCAATAGAGCGCGATGTGTATGGTCGTATCATCAAAGTAGAACTGGAAAAAGACGACGGCGTTTGGGTTTATGAGCTTAAAGTCCTGTTTGACAACAACGTTATCCGCATTGAGTACGACGCCGCCACATTGGAAATTTTGGAAATAAAAGGCCGAAATCTCAACAAAGCGCTAAAACCTCAAATACAATAACCAAAACAATAACTACAAGAGCGTGTTATGAAAATACTTGTTGTGGAAGATGATCCTCGATTAGGCGAGCAGATTGTTGAAGCGCTGGAATCCAATGGCTGGGTACCCGAACTGTCGCAAGATGGTATTGATGCCCTATATCGTGCCACCGCGGAAGAGTGGGACGTGATAGTACTGGATTTAGGCTTACCCAAATTGGATGGGCTGACGGTGCTAAACGGCATTCGGGATGAAAACATCAACACACCGGTGGTGATCCTGAGTGCACGGGATACCCTGAGCCAGCGTGTGGAAGGATTAAATGCCGGGGCAGACGACTACCTCACCAAGCCGTTCGAGATGGTCGAGCTGATTGCCCGCCTTCGTGCCCAGCTACGCCGGGCTTCAGGGAATGCCTCGCCTGTGATGCAAATTGGCGATTTAAGCCTCGACACCCGTACGTCCAAAGTCCTGTGGCAGGGACAGGCCGTCAGCCTGACGGCCCTGGAGTACAAAGTGGTAGCGTATTTTATGCACAACCCGGACAAAGTCATTTCCCGCACCGAACTGGTTGAACATATTTATAAACAGGATTTTGACCGGGACTCCAACACCATTGAAGTCTTCATCGGACGCATTCGCAAGAAAATCGCCCCCAAGATCATCAAAACCGTCAGAGGACTGGGATATCAGCTCAATGCCGAATAACCATAAGCGTTCCTTTACCCCAATCAAACGGCTGAGCATCAAAAGTCGCCTGGTCCTGGCGGCGATCGTCTGGTTAACCGCCATGATTCTGGCGGCCGGTGTAACCATCCCGACACAGGTTTACCGTTACATGGTCGACGATACCCGTGCTCAGCTGAACATTTTTATGGACGAAGTCGCCGCCCAGTTGGAGGTCAACAACCAGGGCCAGCTTTCACTGGCCACAGCGTTATCCGATCCGCGTTTTAACCGCCCATACAGTGGCCTGTACTGGGTTGCGTTCACGGACCAAAGCGTCGAACGCTCCCGTTCACTGTGGGATAAGACCATCACTTACCACGGTCCGGCTCATGAGGCCATCGGAGCCAGAGAAGAGCCCTTAATCACCCTGGAGAAAACCCTCTACCTGCCCGAATCGCCCAAACCGATCCACGTTATAATTGGCATCGATAAAGCACCGTTAGAGAAATCCCTGCAAACCCTGATGAGCCAGTTATGGGTGATCCTCGGCTTGTTGTTTGGCGGCATTCTGATGGTGATATTAATTCAAATTGCCTGGTCACTCAGCCCGTTAACCAAGCTCCAGCGAGAACTGGCCGAGCTAAAGGCCGGAAAGAAAACCAGTCTGGAAGAAGAATACCCCAAAGAAATCTCACCGTTGATCGCTGATCTTAACGCCTTACTGTTTCACTACCAGGAACTGCTTGAACGCGCCCGCAATCATGCCGGTAACCTCTCCCATGCACTCAAAACACCGCTGTCAGTTCTCCGCAATGAACTTCAGTCTCTTGGACCAGCAGCCCAAAACCAGCTCACCCCTCCAATTGAGCAAATCCAGCAGCACATTGACTACCACCTTGGACGCGCACGCATGGCAGGCTCAATGAATATCCTGTCGGTTAAGTCTAACCCGGCACTGCGGACAGACGCGATCACCATGGCATTTGATAAAGTCTACGCCGCTCGCAAGGTCAGCTTAATCAACGAACTGGACTCCGAGCTCTATGTGGCAGTCGAGCAGACTGACCTGGACGAAATGCTGGGTAATCTATTGGAAAACAGTTACAAATGGGCAAACAGTATGATCCGGGTGCATGCCCATAGTGATAAAGAGTACATGCATATCTTGATTGAAGATGATGGTCCTGGCATTCCAGCCGAACTCCTGACTCGCGTCACTCAGCGAGGCGTCCGGCTGGACGAAACCACACCGGGATCCGGATTAGGATTAAACATTGTCAGTGAAATGGCGCACAGCTATCGTGGCAACCTGTCGCTCGGCGACAGTGCTTTGGGCGGGCTCAAAGCCACATTAACACTGCATAGAATTCGCCCGGAGAATACCACACCGCTAAGCCGGATTAATTTGTTCAAAAATACGCCGAATTAAGGCAAATTCAGCGCAACACGCAAAAATAAACATTTTTGTATACAGTTATTCGGCTTTTTGCTGATTTAAATGTAATTTTGGTTGCTGATAAGCGCGGACGATGATAGTATCCGCGCTCGCTTGAACAGTTCCTGTTTCAGGCTATACCATGAACACAAGGTCGCATTGTTGTTCGTGAAGTTTTATTTTTACTAATTTGAGAGTAAATACTATGAAATTCGAAGCAGTAGTACGTACTGAACTAGGTAAAGGTGCGAGCCGCCGCCTACGTCACGCTGGTCAATTCCCTGCAGTTGTATACGGCGGTGAAGAAGCAGCAGTTGCTATCGTTCTTAACCACGATGACGTTGTTAACCAAATGGATAAGCCTGAGTTCTACGAAGGCATCGTTCTGGTTATCGATGGCAAAGAAGTTAAAGTTAAGCCACAAGACGTTCAACGCCACGCTTACAAGCCAAAAGTTGAGCACATGGACTTCATCCGTATCTAATTCCCTACCAAGGAATTATTCGGATTAAATCCAACCCTTTTGCATAAAAAAGATTACCGGCCTTACCAACCGAGAAATCTAAAAAAATTCAAAACCCCGGAGACTTACCACCTCCGGGGTTTTACTATTTAGACTGTATCAAACAAGCCACACACGGTATTTAAGCGATGCACCTCACCTTTGCCTACCTTCGCCTCTCCCTGCCAGGGTAAGCTGGATTGAATACATCGCATCCGACAGCAGTAAAGTCGCGCGCAATGGACTCTTGCTGAGCGTTTCTCTGTTAAGAATAAAAATGAACTGACTTTTATACCAGCCTGCATAAGACTCTGATCATTCTTACTGGTTAAAAACGCTGATAACCGCATTGTAGATTTAGTGATTAGAATAATTAGTTAACCGAAACCTACGCCTTGTTCTGAGCTATTCTTCCAGCGTAATTATCTGAACACCTACTTATCCGGATCGATATTACGCCACTATTCAGTGAGCCAAGAAATAGTTTTCACCACGTTGAACTAATATAAAAAAACGGCGTTAATTTCAGTGAACTTTCATCAGTGGTCAGCATCATCATAATAACCATTGGATACTTTACCACCAAAACCGATCGATATTTTTCTCCGACAGTACTGCGGCTGATGAACCCGTGAGCTGTCCGGCCTGCCATACTGGCAGGCAAGAAAATCTTAACTAATTGTTTCTTAAGAATTAGAAAAATGCGTATCTGATAGATTAACCATCAGTTCCGGCTTCAGACTTGAGCGAAGTGCGCACAGATTCACATAAACAAAATGCATTCAATTTATCAGATCACATTTTCCATCAAATTAGCACCAATTCCATCTCCAAAAACCATTTCTGTTTATTTGTAGACTCAGTTTACAGGCTGATGAAATATCGCTGATAACAAGTCGGTAAATAAGAGCAAGATCACTAAACTTTCACATAAATTCCGTATATTTCACGCCGTTACATAACCAAAATCACAAAGAAAGGATCCCTTATGAAGTTTTCCAAATCCCTCTTGGTACTTTCAGTTGGCGCTGCTTTAGCAGGATGTGGCGCAGATAGCGTTGACGTTCCATTAACCTGTGAAACAGCTGATTCATGTACTAAATTCACGGTACTTCACACCAACGATAACCACGGCCGCTTCTGGGAAAACAGCAAAGGCGAATATGGTATGGCCGCGCGTAAGACATTGATTGAATCGATTCGCGCCGAAGTCGCTGCTAATGGCGGCGAGTCAATTCTACTCTCTGGTGGTGATATCAATACAGGTGTACCAGAGTCAGACATGCAAAACGCCGTGCCTGACTTCGTCGGTATGAACCTGCTAGGCTATGATGCCATGGCGGTTGGTAACCACGAATTTGATAACTCGTTAGATATCCTGGATATGCAGGCAGAGCTGGCAGACTTCCCAATGCTGGCCGCAAACATCTACAAGAAAGACGCTGAAGGCAACGTGACCGACGAGCGTTACTTTGCACCTTACAAAGTATTTACTATCAAGAACCTTAAAGTGGCCGTTGTGGGCCTAACGACTAAAGATACCGCGAAGCTGGTTAACCCAGACAACGTATCGGACATCTACTTCGCCGATCCACAAGTAGAAATTAAGAAAGTACTGGAAGAAATTAAGGCCAACGAAACCGTTGATATGGTATTCGCTACGACTCACATGGGTCACTACGCGGATGGCAAACATGGTAACGAAGCGGCCGGCGACGTTAAACTGGCACGCTCACTGGAAGAAGGCCAGCTAGATGCGATCATCGGTGGCCACTCGCAGAACCCGGTTTGTATGGAGCCAGGCACTAACGAATACGCTGACTTTAAACCTGGTGACGACTGTGCCCCGGATCAACAGAATGGTACTTACATCATGCAAGCGCATGAGTGGGGTAAATACGTAGGCCGTGCTGACTTTGAGTTCTACGGTGGCGAACTGCATCTGGCAAACTACTCACTGATCCCGGTGAACCTGAAAGAAAAAGATGAAAATGGTGAATACCAGTTCATCGCAGAAGAAATCAAACCTGACGCGACCGTTAAATCGATCCTGTACCCGTACCAGCAACAAGGTCAGGAACTGCTTGACGAAGTGATCTCGCACACAGACGGTAAACTGGAAGGTGACCGCAGCGTAGTACGCAGCCAACAGACCAACCTGGGCCACCTGTTAGGTAAAGCTTACCGTACTTACAACCTGGTCAATGCAGACTTTGGTGTGATGAACTCTGGTGGTGTGCGCGATTCTATTCAGGAAGGCGACATCTCTTACCGTGATGTACTGACGGTTCAGCCTTTCGGTAACTTCGTGACCAAAGCAACCATGACCGGCCAACAAGTCAAAGATTACCTGGATGTAGTCGCGACTAAATCTGCAGGCTCTGGTGCATACGCGCAGCTGGATAACATCACGCTTGATGTTGATTGTGATGCTGGCTCTGTAAGCATTACCGATATTAACGGTAAAGGCTTCGATCTGGACGCAACTTACACCTTCTCTGTGATCAGCTTCAGTGCTGCCGGTGGTGACAATTACCCAGTGATCGAGGTTGAGTCTACCCAAATGACCGACGCTTCTGTACTGCGTGAATTCTTTGTCAACAACCCTCAGGTTTCTGCGGCCGATTACGACAAGAACCTGGATAAGATTAGCTACTTCAGCAACGGCGAAGCAGTGAAAGGCTGTCCGGCAGAAAGTAACTAAACGATCTTTGCAAAAAAAACTGTTTGCAACTGGGTTTAACGGTAGTGAAACTCTACCCAAGCTAAGGCAAACTGTCACACCAAAAACCGGAGTCTGATGACTCCGGTTTTTATTCTGCGCTAACTACCTAAAATTATTGCCCGTTTATATATTGTTCAAAAAATATTCATTTGTGTTATTGACGCCTCTGTGCGTGGCTTCTATGTTTGATAAGGTCTTTAAAGCAAGGAGCTGGCGCTGGCAAACACTTCTGCTGAAGTATGCCCCCCTTCCTTGCAAAAAGTACACATTGGCGTAATTGGTACTGCTCTCATACAACTTGTCTCTCATTCAGACTCCTAACCAAGGGGCGTAACCGCGATGTTTGCCCTAATGAGCAGTGAACGAACGCCTATACCTTCACAATGCTGCCATCGAGTTCAGGAGGTCAAAAATGAAACGAGCCAGCAACAGCTACCGACTACAACTGATCAAAGAAGTCGTCACCCGACGAGAGCGTGAAGCATGCAATGATCCTATGGCGAGATACATTCATCAACTATTAGATGAACGCCCCACCAGTAGACTTGATGCCGAACTGAATCACCGCTTTGCCGGTAATCATTTTGACGAACATGCAGGGGGCTGGGTAAGCGACCTTTGGTCAATAAAATAGAGTAGAGCCAAACGACAAAAATACTGTGTAAGCTCAAAAACACTGTGTAAGCTATAGTAGGATCATCCCGGCAAACAGAAGCGATAACGTCGTTTCAGGCCGGGATTTTTACATCTGCCAAAAGAAAAGTTAAAACAGGTCTTGTTGTGGTGATGGTACATCGTCTTGAACTGATTGGGGTTTGGTTTTCCCTGCCAGTATTTTTCTTCGGTATCTCTGGCGACACAGTTTGATCACGTGTAACTGCTGAGCCGGTGTTAAGTTCAACCAGTTGAACCGCTCCTCCCTGTTGCGCATACAACCCTGACAATAGCCTTTTTCATCCACCGTACAGATGCCAACACAAGGGCTGGGAACAGTAAAAAACTCTAATTGTTCCATACTTAATCCATTTCACCTTAACCTGCATCAGCGTTGAATTAACAAAACGCATTTCGACATAACCCGAATTAAAATCACTCAAAATTCAGATAATTACCAATTTTCTTTTCACCCCAAGCACAAATATGCGAATCTATTACCCTGTACTGACAAAAACACTGTTTTATTACCTATACTTACCACGTTTTTTAAAACGGAGTCTATAAAATGAAGCTTAGCCTAAAAACGTTAGTAGCAGCAATTTCACTGCCAGTTTTGATGACTGCCTGTGCTAGCAATAACGAAAATATGAAAGACATTACGGCTCAAGATCTACAACACCACAACTGGGAACTGGTTGAGATTGATGGCAAAGCCCTCGTTCTGGCAGAGCAACAAAAAGCGCCGCGTCTGGAAATCGGCGAAAACCTGACGGCCAACGGCTATGCCGGTTGCAATAATTTCTTCGGCCAGGCGGAACTAAAAAATAACCAGTTGCGGATTGAAAAAATGGCCATGACGATGATGATGTGCCCGGATAAGCAGATGGAAGTCGAACGCGCCATGTCACAAACGCTCTCTGACTGGAGTGATATCACCCTGACGAACGACGGCTTAATCCTGAAAAATGCCGCACATGAACTGACGTTTACATTACGTGACTGGGTCAACTAACCATAGTCTCAGGCACTGGTAAACGGGTAAAAAGCAGCCTGACAGGCTGCTTTTTTTATTCCTCGAAAAACTCGCCTGCCTTACGGATCAGCGCAGCTAAACTATCCACTTCCAGCTTTTTCATCACATTCGAACGATGTACTTCAATTGTCCGCAAAGACACACATAACTGGTCGGCCATCGCCTGGTTTTTCATTCCTTGTATCACTAATCTCAGCACCTGGGCCTCTCGTTTGGTCAGGCTGGTTAAAGTCTGCATGGAACGCGTTTTTTCAAGCTTGCGTGAGGATTGCTCCATCGCGTTCTCAATCGCTAATACCAAAACGTTGCCATCTACCGGTTTCTGGAAAAAATCCACCGCCCCCTCTTTCAGCGCCTCGACTGCCATAGGAACATCACCATGCCCGGTCAAATAAATCACACTCATCGGGCTACATTGCTCAATCATCACTTGATGAACGTCCTGGCCACGCATTTCCGGCATTCGGCTATCCAGCAAAACACATCCGGCGTCAGCTAAATCCACATGGTGCAAGAATTCTTTCCCACTTGAGTAAGTCCGGGCTTGGTAACCATAGCTTTCCAGCATAAATGCCATGGACTCCAACACCGATTCTTCGTCATCGACAATGTAAATCGGACAACGCTGACGACACATATCAAACCTCCTGATACGGTAGAACTATGGTCACCTGACAACCGGTAGGCTCAACTGACCGAAAACGAATGTTACCTTGATGCCCTTCAATAACCTCACGGCAGATGGCTAAGCCTAACCCAAGCCCATTCTCTTTGGTGGTATAAAACGCCTGCTCTAATGGCGTGTTGTGGCCCTCAATCCCCACGCCATTATCCGTGATTTCGATGACGGCCTTGTCATCTGCAAAATCCACATGCACATCAACAAACAATACGTCAGGTCGCGTGGTATGACTGAGGCAGGCATCTTTCGCATTGTTTAATACATTGAGAATCACCTGCTGCAGGCCGGTCGCATCGGCGTAAATATTTTTCGGCTCTCCGGAATACAGCATGCCGAGCTGGATATCGTGGCGCTGAAACTCATAATCTACCAGCTTGATCGACTCTTCAATCAAATGAGTTAAGCAAATCCAGTGCTTCTCTACCGGAGATTTATGGATCAGGCTTCTCAGACGCTGGACAATCGCACTCGCGGTTGTCACTTGTTGCTGAATCTTCTCTAAAACGGGCTGCATTTCCTCTGCTGATGCCCCACGCTCCATACGAACTTTTGCTCCCTGGCTATAATTCTTAATCGCTGCCAGTGGTTGATTGATTTCATGAGCCAGGCTACTCCCCAACTCACCAACAATAGTGATGCGCTGGGCATGCTCCAGCATGCTGCTTTTGCGGCGTAAATCATTTAACGTACGGCGTAATTTGTCACGACTGCGCCGAAACCGCCATTGCAACCAAAAGTGATAACAGGTTAACAGAACAAAAGTAAGCACCCCGGCAACCGCTACCGTTCGGTTTTCATACAGCCACTCATGGATTTTTTGCCCCAATGGCTTCTGCAATGGATGCATATTTAAGTGTTTATATACCTCATCCACCTGATTGCCGGGAGTGGAAAGCATCCAGCCGATATTATTGGCGGCAATGGCTGCCGGGTGATCTTCCGGCATAGCAAACAGCGTTTGGGCGACACGCTGACCTATCTGTGCAGGTGCTCGTTTTGTCATCGCCATGGTCCAGTTGGGATAAAGCGGTGTACTGACTGCACATTTCGATTTGGCCGGACGCTGTTCATTAATGACTCGCAGCTCATCCAACTCACGCAGTTCAATAATGCCCTCTTTCACCATGTTCTCCAGCGTACACGCCGGAACAATTGCAACATCAACATTGTTCTCTATAACATCAAAAACCAATCGATCGGTCGGCGGACCGGTAAAGTGAATGTTCTCAAAAAAAGAGGCAGTGAAATAGCCGAGCTTATCCAGCTCATACCTAAGCGCTAAAAAGCCACCAAAGGCTTTTTCCGATACAGCGGCAATCTTGGTTCGATTAAGGTCGTTTAACGTTTTGTAAGGGGACGCCTGTCGCACGACCACCACTGACGCAATCGACCGGTCTGGAATATCACTGTGTGCCGTTTTCTGGGTAGCTAACCAATGGATTTGGTATTCACGCGCCAGCTTGGTCGCCTGACCCGGACTGGTCAACATAAAATCCAGCTCACCGCGCAGAAAGGCGCTTTCTAATTGCTCAAAATCATAAGTATGTAACTTAAACTCATAGCCGGGATTATGCTCTTCCAGCCAACTCATTGTCGGCTGCCAGGCCAGCCTGGTATGAACGTGGCCCCTTAATGCTAAGACTCCGACATCAAACTGGGTCCGCTCGGGGTGAAGCGTTGCCTTTACCGGCGAGCCCCACAAACAACACACACACGAAACCATCAATAAAATTTGCTGCAAATACTTTTCAATCACTTATAAAGTTCCGTGAAATGCTGGTCCGGCGCACAGTTTAGCACCACTCCCCCCTCCGGCTTTGTTGCTTCAGATCAATTCCACATCAAGATTGTGGAAAACCACAATATCCCTATCCCACCGATTTGATCAGAATGCACCAGCTAAAAAGAAGCAGGCCAGGTCATCTTTTCACATAGACACTCTGAGCACCAAAAATAAACAAATAACGCTCATGCGGCCATAGCTCCTTCACCGATTTCAGTATCTCGGATCTCTTCGATCCGGCAACAAAACTTTAAAAATAAAACGTGGAAGCAGTTCATGAAAAAATCAACCATAGCAATAAGTATCCTGGTCGCCGCCGCGGCAGTGGGTTACCCGACTTATAAGTCGGTGTTTTCTACCGAAGTCGTCAGCGTTGATGCCGAGGAACTGGCAAACAAGTTCGCCCAGTACACCCATCCGGATAGTTTTATCTCTGCCCAACAGCTCAAGTCTCTGATGGACAATAACAAAGATATCGTGGTGATTGGTGCGCTAAACCCTATCAGACCTGACAGCCCCATTTCTGGTTCGTACACCATGTGGCGTAACGATTACTCCGCCGCTAAAGGGACCTATGACTTTGGTGGCATGCAAAATACCACCGAGGAGATGGAAACGATCCTGGGCAGCTTTGGCGCCACCACGGACAGCACGATCGTGGTATACGCCGCCGGTTCTCACCATGACGCCGCCCGCTTATACTGGCAAATCCACAACCTAGGCCACCAGGACATTCGCTACTTAGACGGCGGCCTGAACGCCTGGATAGGTGAAGGCTACCCAACCGGTTCCGCAAATCGTTCTGTCGCAGCGGTTGAGTACAAAGCTGCAAATCCTGCTCAGGAAAATAACACTTTAGCGACGCTGGATATGGTTCTGGCGGCACAAAACAACCCCGACTGGGTCATTCTGGATACGCGCGGTGATGATGAATTCCGGGGAGAGGTTGCTGTGTCCGGTGCCTATGGGCCAGGTACGATTCCGGGCAGTATCCACATCAACTGGACCAACAGCCTGAATGACGACACAACACTGAAATCAGTGGATGAACTGCAAGCGCTCTACGGCGACATTATCAACGGCAAAAAAGTCATTGCTTACTGCCAGTCCGGGGTTCGCTCAGCACATACCACTATGGTACTGACCAACGTACTCGGTGCGGAAAACGTCTATAACTATGATGGTTCCTGGATAGAGTACAGCCACGCTCATTACGAGCAAAACAATCCTGAAGTCAACGTTATCAACGGCAAGAGCTGATCAACCCGGAACTAGTAATCAATGAATAAAGTAATTTTTAGCCAGAAGCTATATGACACCGCTCAGATGATCGTTGATGGCTGTATGGGTGAGGCCGATCCGGCATGCCAAACCGCTTGCCCTATGCACACCGACGTTAAACAGTATGTCCACATGGCGGGCAAAGGCGACTTCCACGGGGCACTCAATGTCATTCGCAGTAAGCTGTTCCTGCCACAAACGCTAGGTCGCATCTGTGCTCACCCTTGTGAAGCCTCTTGTCGTCGTAACACCGAATTCGGCCAGCCGATCAGCGTTGCGGGCATTAAACGTTTTGTCGCGGAAAAACTAGATAACCAAGAACACTGGGATCTGAATATCGCACCGCTGACGAACAAGCACATCGCAATCGTTGGGGCAGGCCCTGCTGGGGCTCAAGCGGCAATTGAGCTGCGCCGTCAGGGGCATGAAGTCACCATCTACGAAAAGCTTAACGTCTATGGTGGCATGATGCGTGTGGGTATTCCTGAATATCGTTTGCCACGCGACGTGATCGATTTCGAATACAACTATCTGGCGATGCTGGGGGTTAAAACTCGTTTTGGGGTAGAAATCGGTAAAGACATCAGCTTCGAAGCATTACGTAACGATCACGATGCTGTGATCCTCGCACACGGAGCCCACATCGGCTCAATCATCCCTCTTCCGGGCCACGACAACGATGGCGTGTTCTCAGCAGTGGAGTACTTGAAAGAAATTTCCGAAACCCGCCAGTTCCCCCGCGCCGGCAAACGCGTGATGGTAATTGGTGGTGGTGACGTTGCGATGGACTGTGCGCGCTCTTCTTGGCGTATCGGTGCGAGCGAGGTCTACCAGTGCTCTCTGGAGAGCATGGAAAACCTACCGGCCAGCCAAATCGAAATCGACGAATCTCTTGAAGAAGGCGTGGCGTTTAACGCTGGCTGGGGTCCGGTTGCTATCGAACACAATGACGGCCGGATCACCGGCATCACGATTAAGAAAGTACTGTCTATCTTTGACGAGCAAGGCAACTTTGCACCGCAATACAGCGAAGAAAGCAAAACCATGGCGGTTGATACCGTGGTATTCGCAACCGGCCAAGTCGTGGCTGACATCACCGGCGGCGCACTCGAGCAAACTCGCGGTGGCCGTTATGTTGTCGACAAACAAACCCTGGCTTCGAACCTGGAAGACGTGTTCGTCGCCGGTGACGCGTGTGGCGGTAACATCGTCATTGAAGCGATGGCTCTGGGCCGCAAAGCCGCGATGAGCGTGGAACGCTTCCTGACGGCTCGCCCACTCAGCGAAGATCGTGATTTCGAGCAAGAGTACAGCCACCCATCTCGTTTAGATGTACCACTGCCAAAAAGGACGGCAGATACCCCTCGCCTACACGGTAAGTTGCGTGACGCGCAAGAGCGTAAGCAAGATTTTGCCCAAGTGGATTTAGGCTTTACAGAAGAGCAAATCAGACAAGAAGCATCCCGCTGCCTGCAATGCAGCTGCAAGCTGTGTATGAACGAGTGCATCATGATGAACGATTTCAGTGACTGCCCGAAAACCATCTTCTCTGACTTCGTCAACAACCAGTCGATGGATGCGCTACTGGCTTACTCATGTAACGCCTGTGACCAGTGCACCATCGTGTGCCCGAAAGATTTCCCGATGAAGGAACTGTTCCTTGGCGCACGTGCGGACTTTGTTAAGGCAAATAACGGTGAATCCCCAATGCCCGGTCACAAAGCGATCAACATGCACCAGAAGCTGGGCTTCTCAAAAATCTTCACTATGGCAAAACGGGCGGTATCGACAAAATGAGTAATAAAGTATTTATGCCAGGATGCAGCTTGCCATCCTACTCACCAGAAGGCGTAGCTGCAATTGCGAGCTACCTAAAACAAGTATTCCCAGACATGGGCGCGGTACAGAAATGCTGTGGTAAACCAACCGCTGCGATCGGCCAGACGGACAAGTTCAAACAGCGTTATGGCCAGCTACAAGCAGACTTCGACAAACTGGACGCACAAGAAGTGATCGTCGCGTGTCAAAGCTGCTATGGCATGATCAAGAAATCAGGCGGTACGCAAAAACCGGTTTCTTTATGGAAGCTACTGCCTGAAATTGGCTTGCCAACAGAACTGCGCGGCAAAGCAAAACACAGTGACGTAGTGTTCACCATTCACGACTCTTGCTCTACCCGTTACGAGAAAGAGCTACAAGATGGCATCCGTTGGGTCTTAAATGAGCTGGGCTACAAAACCTCGGAGCCAGAACACACACGCGAAAACACGCGCTGCTGTGGTTTTGGTGGCATGGTGGTACCAGCCAACCCGGACGTTGCAACGCGCGTTATTAAGCGTCGTGTTGAAGAGTTCGAGACAGACCACGTAGTGGTGTACTGCTCGGCCTGCCGCGCATCGATGATGGGCGTGGGTACAAAAGCGTGGCACATCCTGGATCTGATGTTTGGCCCGGTCATCATGCAAGGTGATGAGTCACCAGTAAACGTACTGGCAAGCCCGGTGAAAGCTTGGTTCAACCGCTACAAATCAAAAGCGGGCCTGATCAAGTGTATGTCTGTTTAATAACCGTTTAAGTGAAGTTTATCTAATGAAATTCGTAAAAATTGCTCTTATCGTAGCTGTTGCCGCTATCGCCCTGTTGGTAGCAAAACAGACTGGCATCCTTGAGATCATCACAGACATCAAGAGCCTACAGGAATGGATCGCAGGCTTTGGTGTATGGGGCTATGCGGTATTCGTCGCCGCGTTCGTGTTTGCTTGTGTGTTCCTGCTGCCGGGTAGCGCGTTCACCATCGTAGCCGGTATCGTCTTTGGCCCGATCAAAGGCGCTATTCTGGCCCTGTTCTCTGCCACACTGGGAGCGGTAGCGGCGTTCATCGTCGCGCGTTTCCTACTGCGTAATACCATCATGAAAAAATTTGGCGACAACCCGATCTTCCAGAAAATCGACGACGGTGTCGCTCAAAATGGGACCAGCTTTCTGATCCTGACTCGCCTGGTACCGGTTTTCCCTTTCAGCCTGCAAAACTATGCCTACGGCCTCACCAGCCTGAAGCTGGGCACCTACGCACTGGTATCTCTGCTGACCATGGCACCGGGCGCATTCATCTTCGCTTATATGGCGGGGGATATCGCGACAAACGGTGTCTCAGCCATGCTACTGGTCAAATTTGCGGTAGCGGGCCTTGTATTGTTTGGCATGTCTCTCATTCCGAAATACATCGCCAAGAAAAAAGGCATCAACATGGAAGAATTAGCCAAATAACCCGGTCTATCCATTACGGATATTAAAAAGAGTGCGGCGAACCGGAAGTCGCACTCTTTCACTTTGCTTTATGTTGGTAGTAATTAGCTGAATTGATTGATGAATCCATTTGGGATTCAGATTGATAATAATTAGGGATGAATTACTATCTTTAGGAGGGAAAGGAGTTATCCGCCTGCAGAAATGAGCAACTCCTGAAATGAAAATAATTAAAAAGTAACACGGATCGCGTATGAAAAAGCTACTGAGCACCATCGGCATTCTGGCCACCACGTTCACCACTGCCTCACTCGCCGAAGACTGGCAGCAAATTGAGCAACAAGCCGACGGCCAGTCGGTTTATTTCCACGCATGGGGTGGCAGCCAGGAAATTAACCGCTACATCCAATGGGCAGGCAAAGAGCTGAAATCACGCTACAACGTGACTTTAAATCATGTCAAAGTCACCGACATTTCTGAAACCACCACCCGATTAATCGCGGAAAAAGCCGCAGGAAAAAACAGCGGTGGCAGCGTTGACATGGTTTGGATCAACGGTGAAAACTTCAAGTCCATGAAAGACAACCAGCTATTATTGGGTCCTTTTGCAACAGCATTACCAAACTGGAAATATGTCGACCAAACTCTGCCGGTGGATGTGGATTTCTCTGAGCCCACCGAAGGGCTGGAAGCGCCCTGGGGCATCGGACAACTGGTGTTCATCCACGATAGCCAAACGTTACACAATCCACCACGTTCATTTGCCGAGATGCTGAGCTACGCCAAAGCGTTTCCCAATCGTCTCACCTACCCTCGCCCCCCAGAGTTCCACGGTACCAGCTTCATCAAAGCGCTGCTGATAGAACTAACCAACAACGATCCGGCCTTACAGCAGCCCGTTGCAGAAGAGACATTTCTTCCGCTAACCCAACCGCTCTGGCACTACTTAGATCAATTTCACAAGGTGGCCTGGCGCGGCGGCAAACAGTTCCCTGCGGGAACCGCAGAAACGCAGCAGTTGCTCGATGATGGTCAAATCGATTTGGCGATAACATTTAACCCAAACGCTGTGTTCTCTGCCCAGTCAAGTGGCAACCTGGCAGACACTACCCAAGCGTACGCCATGGATGCCGGCGCACTGTCAAACATTCACTTTTTGGCCATCCCCTGGAACGCTAACGCCAGTGCCGGGGCGAAAGTGGCCATAAACTTTTTGCTGAGCCCGGCCGCCCAGTCGCGTAAGGGTGACATCAATATCTGGGGCGATCCTTCTGTACTAAACCGCCAGTACCTGACCGGTACGGCCAAAAACACCCAACAGTTCAAATCTATCGCCGAGCCACACCCAAGCTGGCAAGTGGCGCTGGAAAGAGAATGGTTGAAACGTTATGGGAATTAGCACAAACCTATGTTAAGAGCGCTGTATCTGGTCATCATCGCCGTTTGTATTTTACCTACCATTCCGGGGCTGCTTGGCGTGGTGGTATCTTCACTCGGTTATTTGCCGCCTATCGGCCTCAATGAGCTCTCTTTAGATGGGTTCTATGCCGTATTTGAGTGGCAGGGAGTATGGAAATCCATTGGCCTGACGATCTATTCGGCAATTTTCAGCAGCTATCTTGCCTGCATGATCACCTTTGCGATATTGCAGTCTAGCTGGCAAACCCGTTTTTGGCGCAAAGTTGAGCTTAGCCTATCGCCCCTGCTTGCCATGCCCCATGTCGCCTTCGCGATCGGTTTTGCTTTTTTGTTTGCCCCCACCGGTATGGGCGCGCGGGTTTTGCACCAACTGTTCGGTTACGACCCCAATGCTCAAACTGTCAATGATATGGCGTTACTGGTGAAAGACCCTTATGCGCTGGGCTTAATCATCATGCTAGCGCTCAAAGAAGTGCCATTCCTCCTGCTGATGAGCATCCCGGTACTGCAACAGCTGAGAGTGAGCAAAATCGAAAAAGTCAGCCATGCGATGGGCTATAGCTCTGCGCAGGCGTGGTGGAAATGCATATTCCCGCAGTGGCTGGCAAAACTGCGCTTTCCGATACTGGCGGTAATGGCCTACAGCTTGTCGGTGGTTGACGTTGCCCTGATCATCGGCCCGACCAACCCTCCCACCTTTGCGGTTCTGGTATGGCAATGGTTTAATGACCCTGATTTATCCCTGTTACCACGCGCAGCGGCAGGCGCGGTGATTCTATTTACTATCGCCAGTGTGCTGATTGGCTTTGCCCGCTTGGTTGAGTGGTCACTTACCAAAGGCTACCGGCGCTGGCAGTACTCCGGGCGAGGCGGCGCCGCTCTCCCGGGCAAAACACTGTTTTCCCTCATCACCCTGCTGACACTGGTGATGGTACCGTTAATGGTGGTCTGGAGTTTCGCTCAACGCTGGCGCTTTCCTGATTTGTTACCCAGCCGCTATAGCCTGCGCTTCTGGCAGTACGAATGGCACAGTATCCTTGGGACATTAGAGCAAAGTATGTCCATTGCCTTCATCAGTGCAACGATAGCCTTGATTCTGGCTTTGATCGCCCATGAATACCGGCTGCGTTACCGCTGGCAGGTACCGGGCTACATCATTGCCGTGCCGATGCTGATCCCCCAGTTGTCCGTGCTGTTTGGTATGCAGGTTGCCGCACTCTATCTAAACAATGGTGCGTTCTTCTTTTGGGTGTGTTGGGCACATGTGTTCTTCGCGTTCCCGTTCGTTTACTTATCATTGGACGGGCCATGGCGCAGCTTCGATAACGGATTGACTCAGGTAGCATTGAGCCTTGGTAAATCACCACTGCAGGCCTGGCTGAAAGTAAAACTGCCAATTCTGTTACCCGCCATCGCCTTTGCTTGGGCGGTCGGCATGAGCGTAAGCTTAGCGCAGTACCTGCCGACGCTGGTACTCGGGGCAGGCCGGATCAGTACCATTACAACCGAAGCCGTCGCCCTTTCCAGCGGCTTTGACCGCCGTGTAACCGCAATTTACGCAATTTGGCAGGCACTGCTGCCGTTTATCCTCTTTTCTTCAGCGATTCTACTGAGCCACTTTCAGGTTAAGTATCGTCGGTTATCTATTAAAGGTTTACTGTTTAATGAGTCTCTGTCTCAAAAACCTCGCCATCCGTAAGACCAATGGCGATACGCTGTTTTCTGCTTTTGATCTGACCGTGGAAAAAAGCGAAATTGTTACTCTGATGGGCCCGAGCGGCTGTGGTAAATCAACCTTGTTGGACGCGATTGCCGGGCACCTGTCTGCTGAATTTGATTATTCCGGTGCTATCATTCTGAATGGCAGGAAACTCGATACCCTTCCTGCGCACAAGCGCCAGGTCGGCATTCTGTTTCAGGATGATTTACTTTTCCCTCACTTAACCGTGTGGGAAAACCTGGCGTTTGCCCTGCCCGATAGCATTAAAGGGACTGAGCGTAAAAAACATGCCATGCAGGCGCTAAAAAACATCGCCCTGACCAAGCTTGCGGAGTCTTTCCCAGATCAGATATCCGGCGGCCAGAGAGCTCGGATCGCCCTGACCCGCATGCTGCTCGCCAGGCCCGAAGTGGCGCTGCTTGACGAGCCCTACAGCAAACTTGATAAAGATCTTCGGGTTCAGTTTCGTAACTGGGTCGTGGAACAGTTGCAACAGGCCAACATTCCTGCCCTGATGGTCACTCACGACGAGGAAGATGTCCCTGAAGGCAGCCGCTGCCTGAACTGGCCATGGGAGACAAACCATGCTTGATAGCCTGAGCATTAAGCTGATCCGCTGGCCGCTGACCCAAAGTGCAAAAATCATCGACAAATGCGGAGGCACCGCAAATCAAACCACCCTGCTCGGATTTGCACTAGGCTGCTTAGCATTACCGGCACTCATTACCCAGCATTATATGCTGGCACTGGCTTTTATTGTGCTTAACCGGATCTGTGATGGCTTAGATGGAGCACTGGCCCGAATCCAGGGCATAACCGATGCCGGTGGATTTCTCGATATCAGTTTAGATTTTCTTTTCTACTCTCTGATCCCGTTCGGATTTGTGTTAGCCAATCCGGAGCAAAATGCGATCGCTGGTGCGTTTCTGATTTTCTCTTTTGTCGGGACCGGCAGCAGCTTTCTGGCTTTTGCCGTTATGGCGGGCAAACGCGGTATCGAGAACCCGATCTACCAGCATAAATCGCTTTACTATATGAGCGGACTAACCGAAGGTACCGAAACCATTGGCTGTTTTATCGCGTTTTGCTTATTCCCCCAGCATTTTACGGTGATCGCCTATATCTTCGGGGTGGCCTGCTGGTTTACAACCTTTACCCGGATTTACTCTGGCTTCCACACCCTAAACGCGCAACAGGGTCAATAGCCGGCCTCAAAGCAAGAGACCACCTTTATCCGTTAATTGACGGTTTCCCTGTCGCGCACTTCAACCGCATGCTCGCGGCGAAAAAGCCGCTGAACTTCTATACTGTTTGAGTAGCACAACATGCGGAGGTTACATGGCACATTACGTCAACTTGCCCATTATTCTGGTACTTTCTATTGCGTCTCTGATCGGATGTACATCGCCAAACCCCTATGGGGATGCCTATGGTTCATCTGAAACCCGCACGATTCAGCAAGTCTACTACGGCACGGTAGAAAAAGTCGCTCCCGTGACGATTGATGCATCGACTCAAACCAACACCATTGGTACGGTGGCCGGTGCCGCCATTGGGGGGATATTAGGCTCTAAAATTGGTGGCGGTTCAGGCTCTGACATCGCAGCAATTGGTGGCGGGCTATTGGGCGGATATGCCGGTAGTAAAACCGCAGCTGAGGTGGGCAAACGCAATGGCGTCAACCTCACCATTCGCTTAGAAGATGGCAAGCTCATCTCTGTCGTTCAAGAGGCAGATCCCAACATGGTTTTCCAGCCAGGCCAGGCCGTTCAGGTGAACGTCGCAGGTGACAACGCAAGGGTTGTTCCGCGCTGACAAACGCCGCGACTCAGTTCAGTAGCAGATCAGATGTTCATCGCGCACATCTGATTGCTGCCAGCACTTGAGCAGAAGCACCTAACGCTGATTGCCTTTCCTTCCGTACCAGGCCCGGTGCATCGGCTGATCAGCGTCAATAAAACAACAATAGCACCTAAGTTTTGATGTATAAATAACATCATCCTGTTAGCATGACCGGGATTTCTATGCTGTCAGGTATGCTATGTCACCAACTCTCGATCACGTTTTACTCAATATCGCGCTTAATTTGAGTTCAAACCGCTCCTACGAACAACAATATCAAAGCCTGATTAATGGTGTTGCCCAGGTCTTCCCTTGCGATGCCAGTTGCCTGTTTGTCTTTGATGAAGATGGCTTCCTGACCCCTGTCGCGGTAAAAGGCTTGACATCCGCAGTTCTGGGCCGGCGCTACTTTCCCAAAGCCCACCCACGTCTGGACACCATTATTCAGAGCCGTATTCCGGTACGCTTTGATGCTGATTGCGCCCTGCCCGATCCGTTTGATGGCAACTTACTCGGCGATGACCAGTGCATTGATGTGCACGACTGCATGGGGTTTAGCCTGTATGTCGAAGGCCAACTGGTTGGCGCGTTAACCATGGATGCGTTAGCCATAGGGGCGTTCGACGACATTGACCCAATCACAATAGAAACCTTCGCCGCGCTGGCCGCAGCAACGCTGCGTAACATTGCCCAGCTGCGCGCCCTGAAAGCACAAAACCAAAAACAGAAAAGCGTCACCCAGACCCTGATCCAGCAAGCCCGCTCTCAACATGGCGAAATGATCGGCTTAAGCCCGCAAATCAACCAGCTACGTAACCATATTGCGACCGTAGCCCCATCGGATTACGCGGTATTAATCACCGGCGAAACAGGCTCTGGTAAGGAGCTTGTTGCCCATGCTGTCCATGCGCAGTCACATCGCAGCGACAAGCCGATGATTTACGTTAACTGTGCCGCCTTACCCGAAGGCTTAGCCGAGAGTGAACTGTTCGGTCACGTTAAAGGAGCGTTCACCGGGGCAAACAACCATCGTGCCGGTAAATTTGAACTGGCTGATGGCGGCACCATCTTTCTTGACGAAGTCGGTGAGCTGCCATTGATTTTGCAGGCAAAACTGCTGCGGGTGATCCAGCAGGGTGAGTTACAGCGCGTCGGCAGCGATGCGCATCTGATGGTTAACGTTCGCATCATTGCGGCGACCAACCGCCAGCTGGAAAAGGAAGTCGAGGCCGGCACATTCCGCGCAGACTTGTTCCACCGCCTGAATGTGTTTCCAATCAAAGTACCACCGCTGCGCGCACGCGAAGGCGACATTCCGGTTTTAGCCGGCTATTTGCTGGAGAAGGTCCGCCAACAATTTAATGCACCCAACCTACACGTCCATCCTAAGGTATTGATGCAACTGGAATCGCTGCCCTGGCACGGGAATGTCCGCGAGCTAGAACACACTCTGACAAGAGCCGCCCTGCATGCGATCCAGCAAGGCGCCGGCACCATCATGCTCAGCCACGTTGATACGCCTGCGGCAGTTGATGATGTTAAAAACACATCAACCCACCTACCAAGCGAAAGTCAGCCCATGCGCGAGCTCGTTGAAGCGTATCAAAAAGACTTAATTGAACATGCGTTGCGCCAATCTAATGGAGTTTGGGCCAAGGCGGCAGCGTTTTTACAGATGGATCGCGGCAATTTATACCGTATGGGCAAAAAGCTCGGCATCAATAAATAACCATCCCTCAGCTTGCGATGTAGTTTGGACATCAACACCGTTGTCCAAATCACATCAATCGTCTTAACTCAAACAAAATAAACCTATACATTTCAATAAGATAACAATTGGCACGCATTGTGCTCTCTAGTGCAAAACAAAACAACTATGATTACAACCACTGGAGAACCCAATATGTTCTGTATTCAATGTGAACAGACTATCCAAACCCCTGCTGTTAAAGGCTGTTCTTTCGCACAAGGTATGTGCGGCAAAACGTCAGAAGTCTCCGACCTGCAAGACGTGTTGGTTTACACGCTGCAAGGGGTTTCATTTTGGGCATCAAAAGCACTTGAATTTGGCATCATCAAAGATGAAATCAACCAATGGGCACCGAAGGCATTCTTCTCAACCCTGACCAACGTTAACTTCGACCCGCAGCGTATTCTGGAGCTGACCTCACTGGCGGCAACCTACAAAGCAATGCTTAAAGATCAAGTCATCACCGCTGCAACACTTGCCAATGAGAATATCTCAGAGGTTCCGCCAGTAGCTGACTTTGAGCTGCCAACCAACGCGGAAGCGATTTTGTCGTTTGCTCCTCAAGTAGCGGTGAACCGTGGTAAAGACCAACTCCATGAAGACGTGATTGGCCTACGCCTGCTCTGCCTGTACGGTCTTAAAGGTGCCGCCGCCTACATGGAACACGCGCGTGTGCTTGAGCAAACCAACAACGACATTTACGCGGAATACCACGAGATCATGGCGTGGCTAGGCACTGACCCTGAAGATCTAGGCGAGCTACTCGATTGTTCTATGCGCATCGGCCTGATGAACTACAAAGTGATGGAAATGCTAGACCAAGGCGAGACTGCCACCTTCGGTCATCCAGAACCTACAACGGTTAACGTCAAGCCAGTAAAAGGCAAATGTATTCTGGTTTCGGGCCACGACCTGCATGACCTGGAAAAAATCCTCCAGCAAACCGAAGGCAAAGGCATCAACGTTTACACCAACGGTGAAATGCTCCCGGCGCACGGCTACCCCGAGTTGAAAAAATACGCTCACCTGGTGGGCAACTACGGCAGCGCGTGGCAAAACCAGCAGAAAGAGTTCGCCAACTTCCCGGGCGCAATCGTGATGACGTCTAACTGTCTGCTCAACCCGAACGTGGGCCAATACGCAGACCGTCTGTTCACGCGCAGCATCGTAGGCTGGCCGGGCGTGGCACACATTGAAGGCGATGACTTCAGCCAGGTAATTGAATGCGCGCTGGCTCAAGAAGGTTTCCAATACGATGAAATCGAACACAGCATCACGGTTGGTTTTGGCCGCAATGCCCTGATGAACGCAGCGCCTGCGGTTATCGACCAGGTGAAGCAAGGCAACATCAAACACTTCTTCCTGGTTGGCGGTTGTGACGGTGACAAGGCCGAACGTAGTTACTACACCGACTTCACCGCTGAAGCCCCAGAAGATACGCTCATCCTAACGCTGGCTTGCGGTAAGTTCCGCTTCAACCAGAACACATTTGGTGATATCAACGGTATCCCTCGCCTATTGGATGTCGGCCAATGTAACGATGCTTACTCAGCGATCCAGCTGGCGCTGGCGTTAGCGAAAGAGTTTGACTGTGACATCAATGAACTGCCACTAACGCTGGTACTGTCCTGGTTCGAGCAAAAAGCAATTGTGATTCTACTGACGCTATTCGCACTTGGTGTAAAAGGCATCTATACCGGTCCGACTGCACCGGCATTCCTGACACCAAATCTAATTGCCATCATCCAGGAGAAGTTCGACATGCGCAGTATTGGTAACGTCCAGGATGACCTAAAAGCTATCCTGACAGCGTAACTGACACACATTTAATACGCCCCCCTAACCGGGGGCGGCTTTATGTAATTAACTGTAGAAATAGCCACAACCAAAGAGATTGTTATGTTTTTTGAATGGCAAGGCAGTCAACCTGTCACGTTACGCTGTGTTGATAAGTACCATGAAACCGCAGACGCAGTGAGCCTCAAACTGGCCGATCTATCTGAATCATATCTATTCGAATTTAAAGCAGGCCAGTTCATTAACCTTGGCGTCGAGGTGGATGGCAAGATGGAATTTCGTGCTTACTCTCTGAGCTCACTATCTGGTGACGATTGCCTGCAACTGACCATCAAGCGCGTCGACGGCGGTAAGGTTTCCAACTACATCATCGATCAGCTACTGATTGGCGATACGGTTAAAGCGCTACCACCGACGGGAGAGTTTAACTGCATTGATCACCCGCCAATTGCCCATCAAGGCAAACGGAAAGCGCTACTGATCAGTGCAGGCTGCGGTATTACGCCTGTATTTGCCATGGCCAAACAGTGGCTGATCAACGGGCAAGGTGTCGATATTGAGTTCTTGCATATTGCCCGCTCGCAACAAGAAACCATCTACTTGGATTTGCTGGAAACGTACCATTCTGTCTACCCTGATTTTAACTTGAAGTTGTTACTGAAAAATCGTGGGACAACTTTGCATCCAGAGGGTCGATTAAATCCAACTTGGCTGCAAGCCCTGGTGCCCGACTTTAAACAGCGTACCGTGTACCTGTGTGGCCCGAACCAGTTCATGCAGGATGTGCAAGGTTACTTAAGTGATCTTGGCTTTGATATGGCGAACTTCTATCAAGAGAGTTTTACCCCTGCGGCGAGAGAAGAATCACAGGTGTCCGACGAAACCGCGAGCGTATCGGTTCCGGACTTTGCTCAAACCATCGATGCACAGAAAGGGCAAGTATTAGCAGACGCACTCGAAAGTGCCGGATTACCACTGATTATTGCCTGTCGCAGCGGTATTTGCGGCTCTTGTAAGTGTAAAGTGCGCCAAGGTAACGTATCTTCCACCAGCCAGGAAACCTTAACCCCAGAAGAGATAGAACAAGGTTATGTGCTGGCGTGTTCTTCTACTATTGAATCTGATCTTGAAGTACAGATTGGTTAATACCAATCTGGATAAGTAGGTGTTCAGATAATTGCGCAGGAAAAATCGCTTAGAACAAGGCGTAGATTTCGGTTAACTAGTTATTCTGACAGCCAAATCTACAACACAGTTAGCTGCGTTTATAACTAGCATGAATGATCAGAGACTTATATTGATTGGTATTGCTGTTGTCTCATGCCAGATGTAACGCCCGCTCACCATTATAAAGGCGGTGTGCTCGGCTAATTTTCGGCGTTTGACTGCGGTGTCGAAGTGCAGATAAGTTAAGATTCAGGGTTAATAAACGAACATTAAAAAGCGCCGGTAAAAGGCGCTTTTTGTTTGCCGGTGAATCGTTCTAGCTGAACAGCAGAACTTTCAGTGCCGCTTCACTGTCCACATCCATAAACTCCGGCGGGTTGTCCAAACGCTCGCGGAACGTTAGCTCTGGCGCTTCTTCCTGCATGCTTTCAATCAGGAAGTCACTGGTTACTGACGGCGAGTTCACACACGCCAGCACCTGACCACCTTCGGCCAGCAAATCTGGTAAACGACGCAGGATCTTTTTGTAGTCTTTGGTCAGGGCAAAACTGCCCTTCTGGAATGATGGCGGATCGATGATAATCAAGTCATACTCACCCGCTTTCTTGATCTTACCCCAGGACTTAAAGATATCATGCCCCATAAAGCTGACCTGGTTGATATTGTGACCATTCAGCTTATGATTTTCGCGACCTTTAGACAATGAAGCCTTCGCCATATCGACGTTCACCACTTTGTCTGCCCCACCCTCAATGGCCGCCACAGAAAAGCCACAAGTGTAAGCAAACAGGTTAAGTACGTTTTTATGCTTCGCATTCTCACGCACCCAATCACGACCGTAGCGCATGTCCAGAAACAAGCCGAAGTTCTGGTTGCGACCGATATCCAACTGGTATTTCAATCCGCTCTCTTCCACGACAGGCCGGGCATCTAACTCACCCAGCAGCACTTCTGAAGGTGCACCGTCGGCATAGCGGTGTTGAATTACGATCGTACGACCTTGCTTCTCAGCCCACAACGCTGACTCAGATAGCGCGATCAAACCACTATTCAGCCCGGTCAGGAACGCTTCATCCACTTCTTTAAACAGGTTGATGATCAGTTGCCCTTGTAACCAGTCACAAGTGATTTGCTCTAAGCCTTCGAAGCGACGGCCCCGACCGTGAAACAGTCGACGAATTTCATTAGGAGCCTGTGTTAGCTCCGCTTCTAGGTGCTGGAAAAACAGCGGAAGTTGTGATGCTTGCATCGAATTCTCTTATTGGTTTTCTTTGTGACGGTTATTTGATCGTAGGCCAGTTCAAATTCCACGGCGACAGCCAAGTGTCCAGGCCTTGGGAGACGCTGTCACTATGCCATTTACTGCCAAGTAACGCGTGCGCACGCGGGTCGCACACAAAGCGATAGTCTTCATCTTGGTATTGGAAACACAGTGAAAACGCGTGAAGATAACCACGGTCGGCTTCATTACCCGCATTATAGATTGGATCACCAACAATCCCTGAACCCACGGATTTCAGCGCCACACGGATTTGGTGTGTCTTGCCGGTATGCAGCTTACACAAGAACAGGCGCTCGCCCGGCTCTGCGGCGAGCGAGAAGAACTGCGTAATCGCCGGATTCTGTTTGCTGTTGAGCAGTTTCCACGAGGCGCGACGAGAACGCTCCATATCTCCGATCACCAGGCCCTGCTTCTTCTTGGGCTTTTTCGCACCAATCGCCAGATAGAATTTTTCTACCTGACGATCGGCAAACGCCCGAGATAACACACTCGCCGCTTGCGCATTACGCCCGAGGAGCAATATACCAGACGTCATCTTGTCAAGTCGGTGGATCAGATACAACTGCTCATCCCCGCTCTGCCGGGCCACTTCTTGCAGCAACATGGTGTCACCATCGTCTTTGTGAACTGAGACGTTGGGGTGCTTATTGATGATCAGAAAATCTGGATGGGTATGTAGAATGTCGAACATAAAAAACTGGCTCCACGTTTGGAGCCAGAAGTATACCGATTCTAACCAATTAGGCGAGCTTAAACTTACCCAGTTTAGGTTATTCCACCAGCCCTGTACTCGGATATGTCAGCCTACGACCCATATGCCCAGAAACAAAAAAGCGAGAGCCTTTGTCGGGCTCTCGCTTGTTGTTAAAAAATGTAGTTAGGGCTACAGTTTCTTCGAAAACAGTCCGGCCAGACCGATGATCGCAATACCCAGCACCATGATTTCACCTTTGCCACTGTCGAAACCCGACTTGATGCCCATGAAAGCCACGATAGCAATGGCGACAGGGATAACGTATTTAACCAGGTTGTACCACAGGCCGAACAGCGGGAATGAAACTTCACCATCATTGGTAATCTCTTTTTCAAGATCTGAGCGGTTCAGACGCCAGCCCGCGAAGATACACACCAACATACCACCAACCGCAAGGAAGATCTTATCGGTCAACAGGTCAAAGATATCAAACGCACCGGTATCGAACAGTGTTGGTCCTACTCCGCCCAGTGACAGAGATGCGAACACACATAGCGCTGCCATCACCACACTTGCAGACAGTACCGCGACCGGACGCTTCATGCCCTTCTCATCGATGAGGTAAGACACCACCACCTCCAGCAGAGATACCGATGATGTTAGTGCCGCAACCGTCAGACCGATAAAGAACATCAGCGCAAACAGCAGGCCAATCACGCCGCCCATTTCAGCGAATAGCTGAGGAACAACAACGAATACCAGGCCCGGACCTGCCGCAGGCTCCATACCGAAGGCGAACATCGCCGGGAACATCGCCACACCAGCCAGGATCGCAACCCCGGTATCCATCGCCGTCACCATAGCGGTTGTCTGAACCAGATTCTCTTTCTTCTTCAGGTAAGAACCGTAAGTCATCATACAGCCCATACCCAGACTCAGAGAGAAGAATGCCTGGCCCAGGGCCGCTAACACGACATTACTGTCGACTTTAGAGAAATCAGGCATAAACAGGAACTCAAGACCGGCCATCGCACCCGGCAGTGTCAGACCTTTCACTGATACGATAATCAGGATAAGGAATAGAAGAGGCATCAATACTTTACCGGCCTTTTCAATACCGCCCGAAATTCCTTTCATAACAATCAGAATGTTAAGGAACAGGTAGATACCCATCCACATCAGTGGTTGTAGTGGATTAGAGATGAAGCCACCGAAGCTGTCTCCAATCGCTTCTGGAGCACTTAACAGGCCGCCACCGACTTTAAAGATGTAAGCCAGCGCCCATCCGCCAACCACAGGATAGAAACCCATGATCAGCAGGCCACTGAACACACCGATCACCCCGGTAAAGGTCCAGCGACGGTCAGTCGATTTAAACGCTCCCACAGCCGAAAGGCCTGTTTTACGGCCAATAGCAAACTCGGTGAGCATGACGCTAAAACCGATAAAAATCACAAAAACCAGGTAAATTGCCACGAACGCCCCGCCGCCGCTCTCACCTGCAGTGTAAGGGAACTTCCATATATTACCTAAACCGACAGCGGAACCCGCTGCTGCCATAACGAAGCCCAGTTTAGACCCCCACGTATCACGTGGTGCTGTATTTGTATTACTTGTAGCCACGCTTTGTCTCCAAATGTAATGTCATGTTGTGTTTTAAAAAGAGATAGGCGCCTAAAATATGTGCGTGTAAACTTATATGTACACTTTATGAAAAAATGGTATGACGCTCTATGTCTGGCAAGTAAAGCAGTTTCGGTTTAAAATTGGAACCCTGAAAAGTATATTTATCGCACAACTGTCTAATCAAGCACGTTAAGTGCTGTTTTTTTGCGCAAATGTTACAATTTGCTCCATTCGATGAGGCATATGCAACAGATATATCTGTTCCCTTAACAATAATTAGTACTTGTTCACCATTTGGTCAAGTATGAAAATTATTTCCCCCCGGCCTGTTTTACGCTTAATATCCTATAGGGCCTTTAACATTATGTTTCTATGGATAAGTTTTATCATTTTCTGACACTGGCCAGCATTGGCCTGTACTGGCTGCTGGTTGCCGGTGTCACCATCCGGGTGGTTTTAAAGCGTAGAGCTGTCAGCGTATCGCTCGCATGGCTGATGATCATTTATATTCTCCCGGTGCTTGGCGTTGGCTGCTACTTTCTGTTCGGTGAACTCAATTTAGGCCGTAAACGTGCCGAACGGGCGAAAGAAATGTTCACCCCTTTCGAGCAGTGGTTTAACCAACTCAACGACTGCAACGCACACATGCCTGAAACCATGGGACGGCATATTTACCGTATTGATGAACTGTGTAATAACCGGCTTGGCCTCCCCGCCTTAAGCGGCAACACTCTGTCACTGCAGCGCTCACCCGATGAGATCCTCCACTCTGTAATTCGTGATATTGAACAAGCGGAGCACAGCATTCGCATGGTGTTCTATATCTGGCATCCCGGCGGACTAGCAGATGCTGTAGCCTCAGCTCTTATTCAGGCCGCCAAGCGAGGGGTCGACGTTAAACTTCTGCTGGACTCTGCAGGCAGCCCACGATTTTTCAACAGTCCTTGGCATCGCATGATGCAAGATGCCGGTATTGAAGTGGTGCAGGCACTGGAAGTCAAAATGTGGCGTATGTTTCTGCGCCGGTTAGATCTGCGCCAGCACCGTAAGATCATTGTCATTGATGATGAAATCGCTTACACCGGCTCCATGAACCTGGTCGACCCGGCGTATTTTAAACAGAGCAGCGGCGTTGGGCAGTGGATCGATATCATGGTGCGCATTACCGGCCCGACGGTTAATGTATTGAGCGCGATTCACTGTTGGGACTGGGAGGTAGAAACCGGTGAGCGAATGTTACCCAAGCTACCAGAGTGCCAGTTGGATAGCTGTTCCCCGCAACACCCAATCCAGGTGGTGCCTTCTGGCCCTGGGATGCCGGAATACCTTATCTATCAGGTTCTTACATTGGCGATCAATCAAGCCAATCAATCGGTGCGGATCACCACGCCTTACTTTGTCCCAAGTACCGACCTGCTGGAAACGCTGAAGATGACCGCCCAGCGAGGCATCACTGTTGAGTTGATCATCCCGCACAAAAACGACTCCACGATGGTGCAGTGGGCATCGCGCGCTTTTTACACTGAGTTAATGGATGCCGGGGTCAAAATCTACGAGTTCTACGGTGGCTTACTGCATACTAAGTCGGTGGTGATCGATGAGGCATTCTGTTTGGTTGGTACAGTCAATATGGATATGCGCAGCCTGTGGCTGAATTTCGAAGTCACCCTTGCGGTTGATGATACCGAGTTCACCCACAAAATGTCGCAACTACAAGACAGCTATATCGCGCAGTCCTATCCGGTCAAAAAGGAAGAATGGGCCGAGCGTAGTTACTACTACCGCTTTCTTGAACGGACCTTTTACCTGTTTAACCCGTTACTCTAAGGTAGGACTTCAATCCCGGCTTATTTGCGCTTTCCACTTGCCAAGCGCACGTACTCCATGTTTTAAATAAAGAAATCGTAAATGAGACAGGGATTTCGTATGTCAGAAGGCAAGCAAACCAAACTTATCACCGCAGGACGGGATAAAAAATGGACCAACGGAGTGGTCAACCCCCCGGTTCAACGTGCATCGACCGTAGTATTCAATACCGTCGCAGAAAAACATCATGCCACCGTTAACCGGGCCAACAAAACTCTATTCTACGGCCGTCGCGGTACAACCACCCATTTTGCGCTCCAGGATGCCATGACGGAACTGGAAGGCGGCGCAGGCTGTGCCCTTTACCCTTGCGGAACCGCAGCAATATCAAATGCGATTTTGTCTTTTGTAGAGGCTGGTGACCACATTTTAATGGTTGATACCTGTTATGAACCGACCCGAGATTTCTGTGACAAAATCATGAAGAAAATGGGGGTTGAGACCACCTATTACGACCCGCTGATTGGTGAAGGCATACGTGAGCTGATTCAGCCAAACACCAAAGTGTTGTTCCTTGAGTCTCCGGGCTCGATCACGATGGAAGTACAGGATGTTCCGACTCTGGCTCGTATCGCTCATGAGCATGAGATTATCGTCATGCTGGATAACACCTGGGCGGCTGGTGTCAATTTCTCTCCTTTTGAACATGGCGTGGACATTTCAGTCCAAGCGGCCACTAAGTACATTGTCGGCCATTCTGATGTGATGCTAGGCACCGCCGTAGCCTCAACCAAATACTGGGACCAACTGCGCGAACAAAGTTACCTGATGGGTCAATGCGTCTCTCCCGATGATGCCTACCTGGGTCTGCGTGGCATTCGCACCCTGGATGTGCGTTTACGCCAGCATGCCGAAAACAGCCTGAAAATCGCCCAGTGGCTCGCGAACCGCCCGGAAGTGGATCATGTTCGCCACCCGGCGCTGGAGAGCTGCCCGGGGCATGAGTTCTTCAAGCGTGATTTTACTGGCGGAAACGGCCTGTTCTCGTTTGTACTTAAAACCTCTTACCCACGCGCAACCACCGCATTGTTGGACGGTATGAAACACTTCAGCATGGGTTATTCATGGGGTGGCTTTGAGAGCCTGATCCTGGCCAACGAGCCAAAAAGCTTTGACAGCTTACGTTCGGTTGCTCACCCGCACTTTGATGGCACGCTGGTGCGCATTCATGTTGGACTTGAAGATGTCAATGATCTGATCGCAGATTTAGAAGCCGGCTTTGCACGTTACAACGCCTTAGTACAGGAAAAAGAAACGTCTTTGTAAACCCGGCAAAAACCGTCTCCCAACCCCGCAATGCGGGGTTATTTTTTACTCTCCAGAGAAAAGTTACCCTTGCAAGGGCAATCAACCAGGTGATCATCGACCATACCAACCGCTTGCATAAATGCGTAACAGATGGTCTCCCCGACGAACTTAAAGCCCTTTTTCTTTAAGAACCGGCTCATCGCCTTAGATTGTTCGGTTGAAACCGGCACCTGACTCATCTCCTGCCAACGGTTGGTAACTGGCACGCCGTCGACAAACTGCCACAACGCCTCCGACAAACTTCCGTACTCCATAATCAGTGCCTGTGCCGCTCTTGCATTACTGAACACCGAATTGATTTTCCCCCGGTGCCGAACCACATCAAAATGCTCAATAATATAATCGGCATGCGACTCATCATATTGTGCCAACAGGTTGAGATCATAATTTTCAAACGCTCGTCGATACCCTTCGCGCTTTTTAAGTATGGTTATCCAGCTCAGCCCGGCCTGCGCACCTTCCAGCGTAATAAACTCAAACAGCACCCGATCGTCATAGACAGGCTTACCCCATTCCGCATCATGATAATCTCGCTCCAGCGGATGGTTCATTGCCCAGGCACAGACTTGTTCTCGTGTCATTTTACAATCCTTAAATAAAAACGCCTCCGTAAATCAGAGGCGTTTTGGCATAGCATTACCTAATCATTCAGGTACAGAAACCTTGTGGAACAGTCGGTAGAGCACTGGAACCACAATCAAAGTCAGTACCGTGGCAAAACCCAGACCAAACATGATGGTTACAGCCATAGGCTTAAAGAAAATATCCGGCAGCAGTGGCACCATACCCAGGATGGTCGTGATCGCGGCCATACACACTGGCCGAACCCGGCTTAACGCCGCATCCACCACCGCAACATACGGATCTTTGCCTGAATGCATCTCAATTTCGATTTGATCCAGCAAAACTATCCCGTTTTTCAGCAACATACCGGAAAGACTCAGGAAGCCCAGCAATGCCATAAAGCCAAACGGGGTGTTTAACGCCAATAAACCGGTAGTCACACCAATAATCGCCAGAGGCACGGTTAACCAGACGATCAGAGGTTCTTTAACCGAGTTAAACAGGAACACCGTGATCAAGAACATGAACAGGTAACCTAGTGGCATGGTGGTAAACAGTGATGCCTGTGCGTCACGTGAAGACTCATATTCTCCCCCCCACTCCAAGGAGTAACCCGGAGGAAGTTCAATCGCTTCAATCTGATCCTGCAAACGTTTTTGCAGTGTAGCCGCCGTCTCTTCGCCTAAAATATCCGGATCAGCCATCACAGTAAGAATACGCTTACGGTTTTTACGCACAATGATCGGGTCCTCCCAGCGCATTTCATAGCCCATCGTCACTTGTTGCAATGGGATATACTCGCCTTGTGCCGGACTCCAAATTTTCATCCCTTCAATATTACGAATATCAATTCGCTCGTCTTCCGGTAAACGGGCCACTATCGGCATCAAAGTTGTGCCATCGCGATATACACCAACGGCCATACCTGAAAACGACATCGAGAGAAAGTCATCCACATCCGATTTGGAAATACCATAACGACGTGCCTGACTCTCGTTAAACTGAGGTTCCAGTACCTGAGTCCGCTCCCGCCAGTCATGGCGGACGTTGGTTGCTCCCGGGTCGGCATACATAATGTCCATGACCTGAGCCGCGATAGTTCGCAATACCGTCGGATCCGAGCCTATAACCCGCGCCTCAATTTTTGCGCCTCCGCCGGGGCCGAGTTCAATCTGTTTAAACTTGTAATTGATCTCCGGATAGTTGGATTTGATATGTTCCCTGAAACTTGCCATTAACGGGGCGAGAGCCTCGTAACTGCTCATGCGGGTGGTAATTTCACCGTATGCCGCATAGCTCTTCTCTGGAGCATAGGTCAACATGAAGCGCTGTAACCCCTTACCAGCGGTGGTGGTAATATGTGCAACGTTTTCCTGGCTCGCTAACCAGCCTTCCAGCTCTTTCAACTTGTTGTTGGTCGAGCGAATATCGGTACCTTCAGGCAACCATACATCGACCTGGAACATAGGCGTTGTTGATGAAGGGAAAAAAGCCTGTTTTACATAGCCAAAGCCAAACAACGCCGCAGCTAAACCAACAACTAATACAATGACCGTCAACCACGCACGTTTCATGCAAAACTCGAGAAAGCGTTTATAAGCGACAAAAATTATCCCGTTATACGGATCGCTCTCCTCATCCTGCCCGGTTTTTACCTTCTGACCTTTAAAGAAAATATCCGCAAAGAATGGCGTTAATGAAATCGCGGTAAACCAGCTCAACATCAACGAGATCAACAGCACGGTGAACAAGGTACCGCAATACTCCCCGGTAGCATCCTCAGACAGGCCTATCGGCGCAAATGCCGTAACGGCAATCACCGTCGCCCCGAGCAACGGCCATTTCGTCTGGGTGACAATATCCGTCGCCGCCTGCAATCGCGTTCGCCCTTTCTGTGTTCCTATAAGTATCCCTTCGACCACCACGATCGCATTATCCACCAGCATACCCAACGCAATCACCAGCGCACCGAGCGAAATACGCTGCAGGTCGATAGCAAAGTACTTCATAAAGATAAAGGTACCCAGTACGGTCAACAGCAGGATCAAGCCAATTAGCAGACCGGAGCGCAGCCCCATAAAAAACAGCAGAACAATGATCACAATCGCCACCGCCTGGCCCAAACTGATGACAAATCCACTGACGGACTTATCCACCTCTTTGGGCTGGCTGTAAATCTCCGCGATATCGATACCAACTGGTTGCTGGTATTTCAGTTCTGCCAAACGGCGATCAAAGGCTTTCCCCACTTCAACCACGTTAACGCCCTGGGCGAAAGACACACCAACGTTTAAAGCCAGTTGACCATTGAAGTTAATAATATTAGTTGGCACCTCAACATAGCCACGCTCAATATTGGCGACATCTTTCAGGTAAATCAGCCCCTGAGCACCACCTTCCGTGATGATCAAATCTCCAAGCTGGTCAACGCTTTCAAACTCACCCGTGGGTTGAATGCGGATATATTCGTTACCGATACGGATCGCCCCGGCGTCAGACACCACGTTTTGCGTCGCCAACAGGTTAAATACCGTCGTCGGAGCCAGACCCAGGCTGCTGAGCTTTTTCATCGAAATCTCGATGAATACCTGCTCCTGCTGCTGACCCGTTACGGAAACTTTACTCACACCATCAACCAGTTCGAGCTCACGACGCAAATAATCAACGTAGTCAAGTAACTCCTTGTAGCTGTAACCCTCACCCGTCACCGCAAGTAAGATCCCGTACACATCGCCAAAATCATCTATCACCTGGGGCTCATTCACGCCCGGCGGTAGTGACCTTTTCAAATCGTTAACTTTACGGCGCAATTCATCCCATATCTGCGGCAAATCGTCCGGACCATAGTTATTTTTCATCGATACCGAGATCTGCGATAAACCCCGGCTGGAAATTGAATTAACCTCATCTACATACGTCAGTTGCTGAATGGCTTTCTCTAACGGATACGTCACCTCTTCTTCCACTTGCTGAGGAGTCGCACCAGGATAAGAGGTCACCACCATCGCATCCTTGATGGTAAATGCCGGATCTTCAAGACGGCCAAGACCAAAGAAAGCCGCCGCACCACCAATCAGGAAGATCAGCGAGATCATCCAACTGATCACGCGATTACGAATAAAGTACGCCGCTACACCGCTAATGTTGTCGTCATCCTGAGGCAACGATTTTGGTTGTCCGCTCATTGGTTTGCCTCCTGTTCCACCACATCAACTGTCATACCGTCCCTTAACCTCGAGACGCCAGCAACCACGACCCGATCATTCAAATCCAGGCCATCAAGTACCTGTACCGAGGTCTGCGACGCCTTACCAATTTTTATCTGCTTTTTACTTACGGTATCATCGCTGTTAAGTACCCAAACGAACTTATTAACCCGATCAAGTGCATCACCGTCGGCATTAAAGATGGCTTCAATTGGCACGTTGATGCCCGCATCCAGCTTAAAACTATCAAGATCGCTTTTTGAGGTAACTTCTACTGCCATGCCGTCGAGAATGAACTCTTGTTTGGGCATCGGTAAAGACAAAGTCGCGGTAAACGTACCGGTTTTCGGGTCTGGTTCAGTCGTAAACTCTTTGACCGACGCCGGGTACTCATTGCCGCTTGGTACACGCACCACAATATCTACTCTGGCGAAACTTTCTCCCGTCGGAGGCCGGTTAACATACAAGCGATCAGGCAATTGGATCAGCACTTCAACCCTGTCCAGGCTATGAATATTAACGATTTGTTGACCAACTTGAATGTTCTCAAATCGTTCCGCATTTACCCGTGAGATAATGCCGTCTATTGGTGCTTTGAGTGTGGTAAAAGAGAGTCGCAGCTTAGCCAGTTCCAGTTCTGCCAGTGCAATTTGTCGCTCCGCAGCAATTTCATCGAACTGAGATTTGGCAAGCAGGCCTTTTTTCACCAACGGACTCGATCGCCGGTACTGACTGTCAATCACACTGAAGCGTGCTGAAGCATTATCCACCGCAAGCTGATAGTCTGTCGGGTCTATCGTTGCGATGATATCCCCTTGCTTGACTCTATCCCCTTCACGCACAGCAAGCCTGGTAATCTCCCCAGCAACCCGAAAACTTAAGTGGGATCGATCAGCAGCATTGGCCACAGCGGGAAAATACAACCTGTCATTAACCTGTTTACCTTGTAATGACAGCACTTTGACTTTCGCAGGCTCAATGGTTCTCTGCGGGCCTTGTTCGCCGCAGCCGGCAATGAACACCGCAGAATAAAGCGTGATTAAGGTTATCCATGCCTTCATACTACAGTCCCCGCTCTTTAACCCATTCTCGAACCTTGATACCCGGCTCAATACCACTGACACCAGAGACAATGATCTGATCACCATCTTGCAATCCATCCAGCACCTGTTGTTTATCGTTCAAACTTACGATTGCCTTTTCAACTATGCCTTCAGCGGTTACCCGCCATACGCAGGTCACGCCATTTTCTTCGAATAACGCTGAATCCGGAATTTTAGTCGCACTGGCCACAGGAGCGACTAAATTGACCGTACCGGACATCCCCGGCAGAATGCCGATACCTTCCGGACGTCCCATCACCATGGTCACTTTATAACTGCCTGTTTTAGGATCCGCTTCGGTATCGATTTCCTGAAATACCAAATCAAATGACTGTTCAGGGAATGAATCAAAAACCATACTCGCCTGCACCACGGCCTTACGATTAAAACGGTTCAGCAGATGATCAGGCAGTTGGAAAATCACCTTCATCACCTGATTGGACTGCACATTCATCACCCCTTCTTTGGCAGCGACAAACTCATGATTTTCAGCCGGAATATAAGAAATCGTCCCATCGTAGGGAGCCAGCAGCTTAGTGTAGCTCAGATTCGCTTTGGCTTGATCCCACTGCGCCTTGGCAGAATTGTGATTGGCTTTGGCCTGATCAAAGTCCTGTTCCGACACGACCTTATCTTTGCGCAATTTTTTATAGCGTTGGTACTGAACATCCGCTAAGCGATACTGCGCCCGTGCTTGCTTCTCCAATAAGGTATATTCATCAGGATTCAGTGTCGCCAGCACGTCACCTTTGTTTACCGGCTGTCCGGCATTGACTTCAATGGTTTGCAATAGCCCTGGCACTCGAAAGGCGAGAACAGCTCGGTCTCCGGCCTCACTCGTGGCAGGGAAACTTCTTTCAAACTGGGCGTTGCCGACACTAACGGTAAACAGTTTCGCCGGACGTGATTCTGGCTCAGGAACGGGGGGAAGCTCTTTGCCACACCCTGATAATGAGAGTGCTATAGCAAAAGCAACGAACACATTTTTCATGCGAGTTGGTCCACATTTATAGACAGTAAGCTATAAATGTAGGTGAAACCTATAGAGACTTCTAGAATAATTCTTCTTATAAATGAACTGGTTGTAAATTACTTAAGTCGCTTCACATTAAACGCGGTTTTACGGGATAAAAACAAGCAGGCGAAGGCCTGCTCATTGGATTGGTGGGTAGTGCATATTATAACTTGTTGAACTCGCGGTTAACCCGGAAGGTTTCAGAGGTGACGTACGCCTCGAGATCTCGAATTTTGCCATCCAAACGGTCGAAATCACTCTCCAATATCCTCAGCAACTCATCTGCTGACTGGCCACGCTGCCAGGGTTTACTCTTTAAGGTGTGCTCTTGTTGCGCCTTGATGTTGGCACTGTAACTGACCGGCTGTTTTTCCAGCATAAAAGTCATGGCTATGTATGCCAACAGCACCAAAAACGTCCCACCCAGCAATGCGGCGGATATCACCAAAATACGGACAAGCCAGACCTCTGCGCCAAAGTAATTGGCAATCCCAGCACACACCCCGGAAATTTTGCCGTTAACGGGATCGCGATACAGTTCATGCTTAATCATACTTGCGCCTCCAACTTGGCGATTCAGCGTCCAGAATGCGTTCCAGCGTTTCCACTCTAGACTGCATCGTCTCAGCCTTTTCAGACAGTACCTGCAGTCGCTCTATGTCCTGTCCCGACAGGGTACTATCTGTCTTGCGTTTGCTGCGATAGTGTAGGAAGAGCCATAATGGCGCGACAAAGATTAAAAAGACGATCAGTGGTCCTGTTATAAAAAATGGCGACATAAATGGCTCCTTGCTTATTTATCTTGAGATGACATCTGCTCTTTTAGTTTTGCCAGCTCTTTCTCAATCTCATCCTGCGCTTGCAGCTCGGCAAACTCTTGATCCAGTGATTTGGCATTACCGCTTTTGGCATACAAATCCGCTTCGGCTTCCATTTCATCAATCTTACGGGAAAACTGGTCAAACTTGGCCATGGCTTCATGAGTGCGTGCGGTATGCAGTTGCTTCTGAACATCACGACGGTTTGAAGCCGTCTGGGTACGGATAGCCAGCGCCTGCTGCTTCGCCCGGGTTTCGGCAATTTTGTTTTCCAGTTTGCCAATTTCCCCGGTGAGTTTTTCAATCGTTTCCTCGACCAGAGTTTGTTCAGTATGCAACCCTTTAACTACGTGTTCCAGCTTTTGTTTCTCTATCAAAGCTGCTCGTGCGAGATCTTCACGCTGCTTAACCAGTGCCAGGCTTGCTTTCTGTTGCCACTCTACAATTTGCAGTTCCAGCAGCTCAACTTTACGTGTCAGCTCTTTTTTATCCGCAATGGCCTTAGCCGAGTTGGTACGCACTTCAACCAACGTATCTTCCATTTCCTGAATGATAAGACGGATCATTTTTTCCGGATCTTCCGCCTTGTCCAGCAATGCACTAATATTTGAGTTAACGATATCTGCAAAACGAGAAAAAATACCCATAATAGTACTCCTCTATTCCTATTTTTTACTCGGCAAGGTGGTCAATTGCCTTGTGTCTCCCAACAGATCTAACAAGTTGCATGCCAAGTTTTATATTCTTATAAATCAACACCTTAATAATGGCATTGTAGCAAATTTGGTTTGTGCTATGATGTTTTATGCCAACAGTTGGCAATTTTCACCAACCATAACTCACCTATACAGAGTGGCTCGCATAAGAAGGATATTATGAAGCAAAACCTGATTGGAGAATCGCCCGCCTTTCTCGCCGTGTTAGATAAAGTCTCACAACTGGCTCCGATCGAGCGCCCGGTACTGATTATCGGTGAACGAGGTACCGGTAAAGAACTGATTGCCCAGCGCTTACACTACTTGTCCAAACGTTGGGATAAACCTCTGATTTCACTAAACTGCGCAACACTCAGCGAAGGCTTGATTGACTCCGAACTGTTCGGCCATGAATCAGGTTCATTCACCGGCTCAAAAGGTAAGCACAAAGGGCGCTTTGAACGCGCGGAAGGTGGCACACTCTTCCTGGATGAACTTGCCACAGCCCCACTATTAGTTCAAGAAAAGTTGTTAAGGGTCATCGAATATGGTGAATACGAGCGAGTCGGTGGCCATCAGGCGCTTAACGCCAATGTACGTTTGATCTGCGCCACCAATGCCAACATACCTCTGTTGGCCCAACAAGGAGAATTTCGTGCTGACTTACTGGATCGGTTGGCGTTTGATGTACTGCTGCTGCCACCTCTGCGCGAGCGCAAAGAAGACATACTTTCTCTGGCAGAACATTACGCCATCAAGATGTGTCGTGAACTACAGCTAGAGTATTTTGTCGGTTTTACTCAAACCGCGCAGCAGGCGTTGCTGGACTACCCTTGGCCAGGCAACGTTCGTGAACTGAAAAATGTCGTCGAACGAGCCATCTACCAACACGGTTTAAGCGCTGAACCAATTAGCGAACTGGTCTTCAATCCATTCGAATCTCAATGGCAAGAAGACTTAGGGCATTTTGCCGAACCGGCGCAACAAACATTCAGTTCAGAAGAGCAGACAGCGCCACCGGTACAGTTTCCTATCGATTACAAACAATGGCAGGAAGACCAGGACATTTCACTGCTGAACCAAGCTCTGGAAGAGGCGAAATTCAACCAGCGCCAGGCCGCTGAGTTACTTGGGCTCAGTTATCATCAACTACGCGGAATGGTAAGAAAATACGGCTTAGTCGGGCAAAGTTAAACCTAACCGCTGATAGCTCACTATACTGTGGATAGTAGGGTGAGATTCCGTGCTCACTTTAGCTCTGTATCTTGGCCAGTCAGGGCTAAAGAGGGAAATAAAGCCACTAATTTGATCTAACACGTTGTCAGCCAATAATTTATGTTTGGAGCAAGTTCACAAAGGTGTTAAATTAGCGAGATCATTTTCGCTTGAGCGCCGAGCACCCGTTGTTAAGCAGACCAAGCAAGATCCCATGACCATTTCATATTATGAAAGCTTTGATAAGACTATCGCTGGGCCTACTCGGTATAAGCCTGCTCACCGCGTGCGGTGAAGAAATCGATCACGACGACATTCGCAGGCAAGGCTTTGTTTTTTGTGGGCAAGGTAAACCGAGCTCCTTTAATCCCCAGCTTGTAGACAGTGGCATCACCGCCGAAGCGCTAAGCCCACAACTCTACGATACATTACTCACTCTGGATGCTAATACTCACCAGCCGATCCCCAATGTGGCAGAGGACTGGGACGTTAATGATGAAGGCACCGAGTATACCTTTACCCTGAAACAAGGCATTCAGTTTCAAACCACCCCATGGTTTACCCCAACTCGCACGCTCAATGCAAATGACGTGGTATTCAGTTTTAAACGCATAATTGATAAAGAACACCCCTATCACAATGTCGGCGGAGGATTTTACCCTTGGTTTGCCGGGCTTGATTTTCAGAACTTGCTGCAAGAGGTCACAGCGGTTGATCCTTACACCGTCAAGTTCACTCTCAAACAGCCCAATTTTGCGTTTCTCGCTAACATTGCCACCAGTCATGCGGTGATATTATCTGAAGAATATGCGCACAATCTCGCGGCGGAAGACAACAAGGCACAAATAGATCAACTACCGGTAGGCACCGGCCCTTTCCAGTTAAAAGAGTACCAGGTCAACGATCTGATCCGGCTTAAGCGTCACCCCAATTACTGGCATAAACCGGCCAAAATGAAGCAAGTCGTGTTTGATATTTCCCATCGTGGCACCGGCACGCTGGCGAAACTGTTACGGAATGAATGTGATGTATTATCATCGCCGATTTCCAGCCAGATTCCGCTCATTAAAGAAACTGACAGCTTAAACCTGACTGCAACACCAGCCAACAATGTGTCGTTCATTGCGATTAACACCCGCCATCCTGCTTTGTCCGATCCGCGTGTTCGGCAGGCACTGAACCTGGCTATCAACCGACAGAATATTCTCGATTCGGTCTACTACGGTACGGGAACAACCGCATATACCCTGTTGCCGCCGAACTCCTGGGCCTATCAAAAAGATAGCGTCAAAATCCGCTATGACAGAAACTATGCCTTAGCACTGCTGCGTGAAGCCGGCTATGAAGATGGCCTGTCACTCTCGATGTGGGTGCCACTTGAACCACGTGCTTTTAACCCTAGCCCAAGAAAAACAGCCGAACTGATCCAGTCCAACTTTGCTGATATCGGCATACAGCTTAACCTGTTTACCGATGACCGCTTCGAGCGTACCCAGCTCGAAAATATCGCTGATGTCGATTTGCTGTTAACTGGCTGGATAGGGACCACGGGAGATCCCGATAATTTCCTGCGACCATTGCTGTCCTGTGAATCGAAAAAAGTCGGCCTTAACGTAGCAATGTGGTGTAACGATGATTTCGACTTTTTGCTCGATCTGGCATTGGAGACCCAACAACCGCGTTACCGGTTAAACCTGTATCACCAGGCTCAGAACATACTGAATGAAGAGTTCCCGGTCATTCCGCTGGCACATGGTGTTCAGTTCCGCGCTCATGATAAGTCTCTGAAAGGCTTCAAACAAAGCCCGTTCAATGCCCAACCATTTGATCAAGTTGAGAGAGTCCATTAATGCTTTGGTATGCAATCAGAAGATTCAACCTGTTCTTTATTACCTTCATGATCCTAACCTTGGTGGGTTTTTCCTTACTGCGTTTGGATCCGCTTTCGCATTGGGCAAACATTGAGTTCTGGTCGGGATGGCAGAGCTACCTTACTGAGCTTTCACAACTCAACTTTGGTATCAGTAAAAGTGGCAACGCCATTTATGATGAGCTTGTTATTGTATTTCCGGCCACACTGGAGCTGTGTTTTTTTGCCTTTGCAGTCTCACTGCTGATCGGTATTCCAGTGGGTACCATTGCCGGAATGAAACAAGGCAAATGGCTTGATACCAGCATTTCCTTCATCTCCATGTCCGGCTATTCAGCGCCGATATTTTGGGTCGCGATGATGCTGATCATGTATTTCTCATTGGAATACCCAATCTTCCCCGTAGCCGGACGCTATGACCTGCTGTACGAAATCAATCATATTACCGGCTTCGCCATCATTGATGCATTTTTGGCCACCGGCGAATACCGGGCCCACGCACTGCAAAGCGTCCTGGAACACATTACCCTACCCTGTCTGGTATTGGCTTTAGCCCCAACAACACAGGTTATCGGTATGATGCGTTCTTCGGTGGCACAGGTAATGAGCCAAAACTATATCCGTGCTGCACGCATCAAAGGCCTGTCAAACCGGGAAATCGTTACCCAACATGTGCTCAGAAATGCCATTCCACCCATCGTGCCAAAGGTCGGTGTACAGTTATCCAGTATGATCACCTTAGCCATCATCACCGAGTCAATTTTTAACTGGCCTGGTATTGGCCGTTGGCTGTTGGATGCCCTATCCAGCCAGGATTATGCTTCAATCCAAGCCGGGGTAATGGTTATTGCCACGCTGGTTTTGATGGCCAACATTCTCTCTGACCTGATTGGTGCAATGATCAACCCACTAGTACGCAAGGAATGGTATGCTAACAAATAACGTTTATCAGGAAGAGCACATTCCGACTCAGTTTGAACGCTTCTGGCGCAGCTACCGGGCTAACAGCCTGGCCATGTTTGGGTTATGGTGCTTGATCTTTGTCATCTTGGTGACAATATTGGCCCCCTGGCTCGCCCCCTATGATCCGCAATCCCAGTCCGGTGAACTGCTTGTCCCGCCTTCATGGAACCCGGAAGGCACCGTCGACTACTTTCTCGGCACTGACGATTTAGGCCGCGATATTTTGTCCCGGCTGATCATTGGCTCACAACTGACTTTCGGCGCCGCGGTTGTGATCACCGCCATCGCCGCGCTGCTCGGTTGTGTGATTGGCATTTTAGCCGGCATGACGAAAGGCTTACTCTCCAGTATCCTGAACCATCTCCTCGATACGGTCATGTCGATCCCTTCGCTGTTATTGGCGATTATTTTTGTCGCTTTCCTCGGTTTCGGTGAGTTCAACATTTTGCTGGCAATTTGCCTGGCGCTGATCCCCCGCTTTATTCGCTCGGTATATATTGCCGTCCATACTGAAGTCGAAAAAGATTACATCATGGCTGCTCGTTTGGACGGGGCGAATGACTTTTACCTGCTGTGGAACTCAATTTTTCCCAACATCCTGACCGTCATTGCCGCTGAGCTGACGCTCGCACTGTCCGTCGCGATCTTAGATATCACCGCATTAGGCTTTCTCGGCTTAGGTGCCCAGGCACCAAGTACCGAATGGGGGGCCATCCTGGGCGACTCGGTCGAACTGATCTACCTGGCCCCATGGACAGTAACCCTACCCGGCCTTACCATCATGTTTACCGTGGTTGTCATAAACTTAGTAGGCGAAGGTGTCCGTCAGGCACTCAACGCGGGGATCGAATAATGCCGTTGTTAGATATTCGACACTTAACAATTGAAATTGAAACTCCACAGGGATTAGTAAAAGCGGTTGACCGCATGAGCCTGAGCCTGAATGAAGGCGAAATCCGAGGCCTGGTAGGTGAATCAGGCTCGGGTAAAAGCCTGGTGGCCAAGGCGATCGTCGGCGTGTGTAAAGACAACTGGAAAGTCAGCGCTGACCGCATGCGCCTGGGCAATATTGACCTGCTGCAGCTGACACCAAGAGAGCGTCGCCGGGTGATCGCCCGTGACATTGCGATGATCTTCCAGGAACCGTCTACCTGTTTGGATCCCTCTGAAGAGGTGGGCAAGCAACTGATTGAATCGATCCCTGCCCGTGCCTTTGAAGGCAAATGGTGGGAGCGCTTCAAGTGGCGTAAAAAACAGGCCATCGCCTTGCTGCATAAAGTCGGGATCAAAGATCACCGTCGCTTGATGGACAGTTATCCCTATGAACTGACTGATGGTGAGTGCCAAAAAGTCATGATTGCGATGGCGATTGCGACCAAACCCAAAGTACTGATCGCCGACGAACCAACCAACGATTTGGACCCGATCACCCAGTCACAAATCCTGCGTTTGCTTAGCCGGATGAACCAGCTCAACAACACCACCATAGTGTTGATAGGCCATGACTTAACGACCATCACCCAGTGGGCAGACCGGATTACCGTCATGTACTGTGGCCAGTCAGTTGAATCGGCTGACACGGCAACCATCATTGCTGCACCGAAGCACCCCTACACGGCCGCGCTGCTCAAGGCTATGCCCGACTTCAATGACTGGCTGCCACACAAGCAAAAACTGCAGTCACTGCCCGGCTCAATCCCTCCGCTGCAGCATTTACCGATTGGCTGTCGTTTGGGTCCGCGCTGCCCGTACGCCCAGCGCCAATGTGTCGAGATGCCGCGCACCCGACGGATTAAGAATCATAAATTTAGCTGTCACTTCCCATTGAATACGGAGAAAAAGTCATGAGTGCGTTGCTTGAAGTCGACAACCTATCCAAGCAGTTTGTCACGCGCTCAGGCTTGTTCAAACGCACGGTCAAACAAGCGGTCAAGCCGGTCAGCTTTACGTTAGAGCCAGGGCAAACCATCGGGTTTATCGGCCAGAACGGTTCAGGGAAGTCGACTCTGGCCCGGATGCTGGCCGGTGTAATCGAACCGACTTCCGGTGAAATCCGGGTAAATGGTGAGCGCCTGGAGCATAAGGATTACGCCACGCGCTGCAAGCTGATCCGGATGATTTTCCAGGATCCCAACACCTCACTCAACCCACGGATCCAAATTGGGCGTATCCTCGAAGGACCATTAAAGCGAAACACCAATATGCCGCCGGAAGCGAGGATGAACCGGGTCAAACAAACCTTATTACGAGTCGGCCTGTTACCGGAACACGCTTATTTTTACCCGCAAATGTTAGCGGCGGGGCAAAAACAACGGGTATGTCTGGCGCGGGCGCTAATTCTCCAGCCTTCAATCATCGTCGCCGATGAGGCGCTGAACGGCCTGGATATGGCGATGCGCTCCCAGATCATCAACTTGTTTCTGGAACTGCAGGAAGAGATGGGATTGTCCTTTATCTATGTGTCCCAGCATATTGGCATCATAAAACACATTACGGATAAAGTGATGGTCATGCATGAAGGTGAGGTGGTGGAATTCGGTGACACCAACCAGGTGCTGACCCAACCTGAACACCCAATCACCCAGAGGCTGGTCGAAAGCCACTTCTACAAGGCCCCTGGCCACTGATGACAGCCAGAGCTCAAAAAGCGTAGCTATGAATGAAAAAGCCTGCATCTGTGCAGGCTTTTTCGTATTTGTCAGAGCTGAACTCGCAGAAATTAGCGACGGCTCGCTTGCTTACGCAGTTCGAAATCAAACTCGTCCGGGAACAGAACCACACCTTCTTCGTTCTGGTTTGGGAACACCACAACAGATAGCTCATCGTCTTCCAGACCCGAGGTCCAGCGGCTATGCCATTTGTTCAATGAGATCGCTTCCGGCTCACACTCTTCCCACTCCCCAGTCGCCCATTGCTGGGCAAACTCTTGGTTTGGCCAAACCGGGACACAATCGTCGTCTTCGGTGTTTAACATCACGCAGCCGTGCTCATCTTTCAGGATCCACACTTTGCGATTGGCAACGATCTCTTTCACACAGTATTTCAATCGCTGCTCTTCGTTGTAGCGATTAATAGTGTCCATTTGCTCTTGGGTTAATGCTTCAGACATGTTCGTCTCCTGTTTCCCATAGAAAAATGCCCGCCTGATGGCGGGCATTTACAGTATACGCTGGTAATAACGAAATTACGCAAGCTCTGTTTGAAGCCAAGGCCAACCTTGCTTCTTACGGCTTAGCGTATTTTCCATCATTAGCATGCCATCTTGCTCATGCTTAACCAGTTTCTCAGCCCATTCACCTTTGTATAGCAGGCGAGTTTGAGCGGTTGTGATGTCGGTTAGCATAACAGCAGCGAACGCCAGGTTGTCGTTTGCACAACGTGCTTCCAAATCAGCTTCTAGCGCATCGATCATACCGTCAACTTGCTCTAAAGTTGCAAGTTCAACTTGACCTACGACTACATCACGACCGTTGAATGGGTAACCTTTCAGGTCCTTTTCTACTAGCTCAGCTGCAGACAGGCCTTCGATGTTTGTCTTAGCGATCAGGAGATCTTTCGTGAATGCGTCAACATCTGCAACGCCAGCGATTTCAGCCAGTTCAGCCACCGCATCTTTGTCTTTCTGCGTACAAGTTGGTGACGCGAAGCCTACAGTGTCAGACAGGATAGCAGACATCATCAGCTTAGCGATTTTCGCAGAGATTGCGTGACCTTCAATCTTGAACATGTTGAATAGAACGGTGTTGGTACAACCCACCGGCCAGATCCATGCTTCCATTGGGTTTACTGTCATCACGTCACCCAGGCGGTGGTGGTCGACAATACCCGCTACTTCAGCTTCAGCGATGTCGTCTGGTGCTTGGGCTAGATCTGAGTAGTCTACCAGCCAAACTGTTTCACCCGCTACTGAAGTGCGAAGTTCAGGAACTTCTGCGCCAGCTACTTCCAGGATATGCTGAGTTTCACGGTTAATTTCGCCCTGACGAATTGGCATTGCTTCAACGCCACGCGCCTTTAGAAGTTCAGTTGCAACTAGTGCACTGCAAATACTGTCGCTGTCTGGGTTCTTATGACCTACAACTAGAATCATGTTTCTTCCTATTCAAGTCAATTTGATACGCTTCCTAATATTGGTGTGAAACACCGTGGAAGCTGGTTTGCTCACAAAGGCTGATACTTTACCTGATTTGTGAGACTTTGACACCAAGAAAAGTGCGCCACTGTTGAGAATTATTATCATTAACATATAATGATAATAATTCTCACTTGCATTAAATGAGGCATCTATGAACGCACCAAAGAATGTCCACTCCGCAAATCCGCTGTTCCAACCAACACAATTTAGCCTCGCCTACAAACGACTATTACTGCCCGTCATTCTGGTTACCCTATTACTCAATGCAGAAACGCGACAAATCACGGTTGCGGCTTTATCCGATTCGTTCTGGGCAGTGTCCTGTTACGTAGCGGCGACCTTAGCCATCTACCACTACCTGTCAAACTTTATGGCAAACACCAATCGTTTAACGGCCTTGTACCATAGTTCTCGCAACCATCAGGTATGCTTATCGGCACTACTGGGTGCGCTACCCGGTTGCGGAGGCGCTATTGTGGTAGCCACCCAGTTTATTAGTGGCCGTGTTGGGTTTGGGGCAATTGTTGCTGTACTTACCTCTACGATGGGGGATGCGGCCTTTGTGTTATTAGCGGCCGAGCCCGTAACCGGATTTGGTGTAATTGCCCTTGGCATTGTGGTTGGCAGCATTGCCGGCTGGGTGGTAAACAGTTTTCACCCAGATGACTTCTTACGCCCCAAGCAAAATGAAGATGCAACCACACTAAGATGTAACACAGGCGATAGCGACAACCCTTCTCCGCTGGAACGACGCGTGCTCAATCTTCAGGGCACTTTCTGGCAATGGCTGCTTATACCTGCCACATTTATCGCCCTGCTTGGTTCTTTCCAGGTCAACGTTAATCAATTACTGGGGCTAACAGAAAACACCATCGAATGGCTGGGCGCAGCTTTAGCCGTCATCAGCATGTTCTTATGGGCAATGACAAAAGATCTGGATGACTATCAATCCGCGGTATCGGCAGATCATAAGATCCTCGCTTCACATCCAATCCAGAAAGCCGCGCAAGACACTAATTTTGTCAGTGCATGGGTGATCGTCGCTTTCCTTGCATTCGAGTTCACAACTTACTTGCTCGATCCGGACTTAGCCACACTCTTTTCTGGTTTAGAAGGATGGATGCCATTGGTTGGTTTATCTGTGGGTTTGTTTCCGGGATGTGGTCCCCAGATCCTTATCACTAGTTTGTACATCTCAGGTGCAGCGCCTTTATCCGCCCAATTGTCAAACGCCATTGCCAATGATGGTGACGCCTTGTTCCCGATTATTGCGCTGGCTCCTAAAGCCGCAATCGTAGCGACAATTTACTCTGCCATCCCGGCTTTAATTGTCGGTTATGGGTACTTTTTCATATTCGAGTATTAAAACGCAAATCATCGTAAAAGAGCCTCCGCAGAGGCTCTTCATATCTTACATTGCGGTCACGATCGCCCGGGCATTGGCTCCATCGCGTAAGCTGACGGATAACAACTGGCAAGGCTGCTGATTAAGTTTCTCTCCACTCCAGAAATCATACCAGTCGGTCGGCTGGTTGGCCGTCAGGGTAAATTCTTTCGCTTCTTGATTGGCATAATTAAACAGGCAATGCAGGTCGCTTTTTGTTGTCAAGGCCAGAAACGCGTGGTTCAGACTCAGCGCGGTGAATTTTGCCGCTTGCTGGTTGTGGCGCTGGCGCAGGATCAATTTGCTTAAGGTTGTCTTGGCAAACTCCGTTATCTGTGGCAAAGGATCACCGGAGAGCAGCAGTCCGCCACACGCCAGCAGCACACAACGGTGAAACTCATAATCTTCACGGGAGGCCGCCTGATTGGCGAGCGAAGTAAACGTCGCGCAGTCTGGGTCAATTTGCCACAGTTTGCGATGTTGCCAACTGCGGAAAAACGTCTCTTTGGCAATCTGCTCAAAACGGTGACTGTGGCGCTCGACATCATCCGATACCCGCATCGCATCAACCAGGCCCAACGAAGGCCACATCGGAGCATTACACCCGAGTAGCCACGCCTCTCCGGCACCGGCTGCAATCGCCTCCATACCCATCCGGTAAGCCTCTACCCCGGTAACACCTGACTGGTAGCGCTGACCTTTTAACGTCCCCCAGTAGTTAGCGTCCAGTTTAAACAGCTCCACTCCCCAATCATTGCGCATGGTGGCAACAACATGGGTCAAATGCTCCTGCACTTCCGGGTGAGACGTATCGAGAATATACCAGGGCGTGCACCGCCAGCCGCCATACGTCACATCTTCCGCTTTGAGCAGACTGCCGTCAGGATGGCGAACAAACCAGTCCGGATGGTTTTTGAACACGTCCGATTCAGGTTGGGCAATAAACGGAGCCATCCAGATCGCGGGTTTTTTGCCTTTCTCGCGGATTTTGGCGATTAGCTCTTTAACCCCGCCAGAAAACTTATCCGAAGGACTCAGCCAATCGCCCATAAAGGCCTGATAACCGTCATCCAACAGCACCCATTCGAGCTCGGCAAGATGGTCTTGCATGCACTCGACGTTTTCCAGCACATTGTTTTCCGTGACGTCAGCATAATACGCGTACCATGAACACCAGCCTATCGGCGCCTCTTGCGTGACACCGTCACGCGCAGGGTGATGATGTTCAATCAGTTCGGCGTATTCCCGGTACAACTCAGACAGTGATTCTCCGTGCAGCACCACAACCGATTCCAACTGGTTGGTTTGCCAGTCAGTGACCTGCGTCCCCTCCCCGTCAACGGCGGCAGAGACCACCAACTGCTCATTTTGTCGCGTGATATCAAAATAGCCGGCAAACCGGCGACAAGACGTAAAGCCGAGCAAGGTATAACCACTGGCATCTTCGATCGCCAGATAATTGTAATAGCGCTTTGGTGCGTCCTCCGGGTAAATTCGGTACGAAGCATTGTTATCCGGGCATCGTCCGATATCGACCGGTTGCTCAACCGTACCCGAAGTCTGTGCCAGCATTTGAAAGCCATCACCAATCACGGTCGCACTGTGTTCAAACAGAAACGGCATAACGAAAAGCACTTCACGTTCAGTAAAAGTCCGCGGATGAATACCAGTAAAGGCAAAATGTATTTGATTACCGTCGACTTGAGACTGGAAATCAGCGTTGATCAACTGAACTTCAGTGTGATTAGCAAGTTGCAGGGTTGACACCATATATTCACTCATTTGTTTTGGTTCTCTGCTGGCTATTATCCTGATGAGTCCCCCTCCAAATTGTTATCCTGCTCACGATTTTGGGGCGTACTGTTTCCCGCTGCGATTATTGAGAAGTCGCTCACTGATACTTTGCTCAAAAAAATACCAGCCCGGAGGCTGGTATTGATTAAAGCGTATTGTTCAACGAAATGGGCAAAGATTTATGCCACTTCGATTGGACCACCAAATGAGGTCACTGGCGGCACTTTACCGGTAAACTTCTCAAAGTTAACGATACAGGTATTGGCAGATGTTGCCTGTGCCAGTTCTGAAGAGCCAATGTCCTGAGTCAGTGTATTCGGATCACCATAAGTACAGATCGCGCCCTCTTTTTCACTTAACGGACCATACCAGGCACCCTCTTCAATACGAATTACACCACGTGCATAGCTATCAGTCAGCACTGCACCGGCCAGCAACTGACCGCGGTCATTATACACGCGTACCAGATCACCATCTTTGATGCCTTTCTCTTTCGCATCGAGCGGGTTGATGTACACCGGCTCACGGCCTTTTACAGCGTAAGTGGCGCGGAACTCTTCTGACTCACACATTTGCGAGTGCAGACGCTTATCCGGGTGGCAAGACTGAAGCCAGTAAGGATGTTTATCAGAGCCCGGACCACCGTGTGAACGTTCAGTTTTCTCGAACCACATCGGGTGCTCCTGACAATGCTCGTAACCATAGCGGCCGATCTTACGTGACGTGATCTCGATAAAGCCTGATGGCGTACCCAACGGGTTAATCTCAGGATCTTCACGGAAGCTGGCGTGGCGAACCCAAGGCTTACCTTCACCAAAGTCCAGTACGCTCTTCTCCCAAAACTCATTGAATTCCGGCATCTCGAACTTACCTTCGTTAGACTTACGGCAATCGTTGTACAGGCTCTCGATCCATTCCATCTCGCTCATGCCACGAGTGTACTCCTCACGGCGACCGAAACGCTGGGTCAGCTCACTCATGATCTGGAAGTCAGGCTTAGACTGGAACAGTGGATCCACCAGGCGGTGCATTGCAATCAGGCCTTTACTTGAGTAAGAACCGTAAACGTCGATGTCATTACGTTCCCACTGCGTACATGCCGGCAGCACGATATCAGAGAAACGACAGGTTGCCGTCCACGCAAACTCAATCGTAACCACGGTTTGCAGTTGCTTGAACGCTTTTTTCATTCGGTTACGATCTTGGTGGTGGTGCCAAGGGTTACAACCCGAAATCACCATCATCTTGAAGCCCGGAAGCTTCACTTTGCCGCCGTTATAACGGATCTCTTTACCTGGCTCTAACAGACCGTCGATCCAACGCGCAACAGGGATGGTGCGGCTGTAACCGTTAAAGTCATTGTTGTCCCATTTCGGCTTCATACCTTGATCCAGGTTACGCGGGAAGCCGCCAGGGCCGGCAAAGCCTGTTGAAGGTACGCCGATGCTCGAGTAGTGGTGACCGTAAGAGATACCACCACCTGGCAGGCCGATTTGGCCAACCATCGCGGCAACAACGGCTGCTGCCCAGTATGGCTGCTCGCCGTGTTCCTGACGCTGGATACACCAACCCATCAGGATCTGAGTACGGCCGCTGACCAGCATACGGGCAAATTCACGGATCTTGTCGGCTTTCACGCCACAGATCTCAGCAGCCCATTCAGGAGTCTTAACAACTTTGTCTTTAGTCTCACCCTGAACGTACTGGATAAACTCGTCAAAGCCCAGACAGTAAGTCTCAATGAACTTCTTATCGTACAGGTCTTCGTTATATAAAACGTGAGCCACTGCCAGCATGAACGCCACGTCAGTTTGTGGGTTGATGTACAGGTGGTCGTTTTCCAGGTAACGCTGTGTTTTGTTCTTCACCGGATCAACAGAAAGGACATTGATTTCGCCTTTCGCGACTTTTTCTTTCAGCTGCGCAAGGTACTCAAACGATTCATGCGTTTCACAGTTCCAGCCTACCTGCAGGTTCTTCACCGGGTCGTTCGCCCACAGGATAATGTTATCTGCGTTTTCCAGAATTTCAGACCAAGAGGTACCTTGTGCATAAACTTCTGTTGAACCCAGTACATAAGGCAGGATGGTTTGACCGGCACCCGTTGAGTAATCACCCACTTTAGTGATGAAGTTACCATGCATCCCCACCGCACGCTGCATGTGCGCGGTACAGTTGTTAAAGGAACCGGTTTGGTTCCAGCCGGTTTGACCGGCATGCAGTGCCCACGGACCGTATTCTTTCTGCACACGCTCTAGTTCGCGGTAAAACAGATCCAGCGCTTCATCCCAGGTAACACGGATGAAACGGTTGTTACCGCGCGTCTCAGCGCTGTACTTATGCTTTTTCAGCCAGTCCAGGCGCACCATCGGGTAACGGACACGTGACGGGCTGTAGATGATACCTTTAATGCCGTTTAGCATCTCGGTCGGGTTTTTATCCAGCTCGAGCGGTTTGATCTCTTGAACTTTACCCGCATAGATATGGGCGCGGAATGCGCCCCAGTGAGAGCCTGAAACCTTCCAGGTACCTGTGCTCTCAGCCGCGCTTGCAGACGCTGACGCTAATAAGCTAGGACCAATGACTGACGCCGCACTTGTCGTTGCTACGCCTTTAAGAAAACTTCTTCGTGTAATAGCCATTCTAATTACTCCATCCGACGCTTATTAATGGTGACCTTCAGCATAATCTGAAGAGTGTTTCTGCAGATACTTCAGGATAAGTGCTTCACTGTCTGTATCTAGGTTAACGAATGCCATCATACCGTCGAACATACCTGGCCATGTGTTGGCATCAAAGTGTGCTTCGTCTGGCTGAGTATGACAAACTGAACAATTGGTTTTGTACGCTTCCTGAGATTTTTCCCATACCGGAGCGATGTCGTTCAGCATAGATTCTTTCTTGATCCAAACTTTCGCTGACACTTTCTCCCAAGGCAGGCCTGTTAGCTCATCAACTTTTTGCTCACCAGTGGTAACCACATTGCTGTCAGTAGACGCTTCTTTCAACAGTGATGCCACCGCAATGTTCTTACCAAAATCTTCCTGGATTACACGACCAAAGCCTTTCGCTTTACGCCAGCCATCGATTTCAATTTCAGCGTAATCGCCTTTATCGGCAACCACTTTAACCACCGAGGCAGGGTTTAGCAGACCAGCTTCGGTTGCGCCTTGCTCGTCGAAGTAGATTGGTAAGTGACGAACACTTACTAGCTCCTGGCCAACACCGTAATCTGTGTTAGACGTCATACCTTCCAGGTCGCCAACGATACCGCCAATGCTGTCCATGCCCGCAGGCAGGTTGTGGGCAATACCTTTGTGACAATCAACACAGCTTTGATCTTTCTCAGCCGCTTGTTTCATCTGAATTCGAGCCGTTGGAGACATTAACTCAAAGTCCATCGAAGCGTAGTTGTGACAATTCTTACACTCCAGAGATTTGTTGGCTGAGAAACGATCCCATTCGTGTTTTGCCAGCTCGATGCGGCGTTCTTCAAACACGCCTTCTTCACCGTAATTGCCAAATACTTGAGCAAAAACCTCTTTTGAGGCTTGCATCTTACGTGCAATTTTATCGGTCCAGTTGTGGGGTACGTGACAATCCGGACAAGTAGCACGAACACCGGAATGGTTTTTCCAGTGAACCGTATCTTGCAGTTCAACGTAAACGTTATCACGCATGGTGTGACAGCTAATACAGAACTCTTCTGTATTGGTCGCTTCTAAAGCGGTGTTAAAACCACCCCAGAAAATAACACCAGCAATAAAGCCGCCCAGAGTCAGCACTCCAAGGCTGATATGGACAGCTGGGCGCGTCATGGTACGCCACAATTTAAGGATTAATGATTTCATGGTTTGCTCTCTTAAAATCTTTTTCAAAAATGTGGAAATGAGCTAACTAGCTTACATTCCGTGTGCGCCCGGTGGCCCCATAACGAATACTTGAAGCATCCAAACGAGGAACCCGTAACCACCTACGAATGCCACACTAAGAATTGGGAAAAGAACAACCGCGATGAAGAGGAAAGACTTCCACTCCAGAGAGCGTTTTTCACCACGCTCGATTTTATTAACATCACTCATACATTTGCCTATTTTGTATTTAGTGTTTTTGGTTAGCTCCAGTGACTGAGCCTAAGTTTTTTACAATCTCTAATGGAAAATGTTAGACCATACTTTTACTAGGGTTCAATCGATTCCTGCCTTTCAGAGCTTGTTATTCAACACTTTTTTGAGTTCATCCCGAGATGTGTTTGAATGATGTTTTTTATTAAAATTTATTAATAGATATGAAGATTTGCGTCTTTTGCGAAAGTGTTAATAACGCCACATTCGGGCAACATTGCGAGTGAAAAATAGGGTTCAATAATCAATTTTGCGACAGCCATATTTACTCTCCCTTTCTCAAAGCGTTAACCGCGCGTTATCGCGTTGTAGCAAAAGCAGCTTCCTGTTTGGGGACATTGTTAACACAGAATTAGACGCCAAAATACTCACGCGGGATTCATAAATGATCCCCAGTTCGCTAAACTGCCCACATAGCGGGTTAGGAGAACATATGCAAGGTGTAGTAGATATTAGCTGGTTGCAGCTGGCAGGATTCGGGTTCATTTTGTTGGTACCGCTCGCCATTAATGCACGTTATAAGCTGGGGATCGCCAGAGATACGGCCATCAGTGTTTCGCGCATGGCGGTTCAACTGGTTTTAATGGGGATATATCTCGAGTACTTATTTAAGATCAATAGCTTATTAATAAATTCACTCTGGCTCGCCATCATGCTTGCGGTTGGAGCCAGCTCGATTTTGGACAAAGCCAACCTACCCAAACGCCCACTATTCGGGCCGGTAGTCATTGCCCTAAGCTGTGCCATGTTCCCCATACTTGGCGCCATCATTCTTGGTCTGGTGCAGCCGCACCCGTTATACAGTGCGCAATACATGATTCCATTAGCCGGTATGCTTCTGGGTAACAGTTTGAGCAGCAATATTATTGCACTGCAAAACCTGTTTACCGCGTTTGACCAACGCCAACCCGAGTATCACGCTGCTTTATCGCTGGGCGCCTCACCCAGATATGCCTCGTTTCCTTTCATTCAAGAAGCTTTACGAAAGTCGTTGGCCCCGATCATGGCTTCAATGGCCACAACCGGGCTGGTAACGCTACCGGGCATGATGACCGGGCAAATACTCGGAGGCACCAGCCCGATTGTGGCGATCAAATACCAACTGCTCATTATGCTCGCTATTTTTGTGGTACTGACGATTTCCGTGACCATCACCCTGGAACTGACTCTCGCCAGCGTTCAAACCAAAGAAGGGAAAATTAAAATCGCATTTAAGCAGGAACCCTAAAAACGAGCGGTGAAAATTTAACCACCCCGTTCACTATTTTTTCCAATTATTCCAAGTCTTTATAAATACTCACGCGTTTTAAGACAGGTTATCCACAGAAAATGTGGATAAGCACCGCCAAGCAATATGCAACAGTGGATAATGGAAGGCTTAATCTAAAGGTGCAGGATCATTGCCAAGAAACCGTCATGGCAACTTCACAGCAATGAAAAACTTCTTCTCTATGGTCTCACTACGCATTTAAGAAGGTGTTACTGCCATGGAATTACTAGCACTGTAGAAAAACAGGAAGAGCTGTTGGATAACCCACGTGACTGGCTGGTTATAGAGCCAAGTGAGCTCACCTCACACTGGGAGCCCGAGAACATCGGCATTAATTATGAACTGCTCTGAACAAAAAAGGGCAAGTGATCACTCACCTGCCCTTTGCTATTCAATCATACGCTGGTTTAATTAATCACGAAGGTAAATTAGCCAGTACCACATGCCGACAAACACTCCTCCGCCGATAATATTACCCAGCGTCACCGGCAGCAGGTTATTCATTAAAAAGTTACCTAGCGTCAAGTCGGCATAATCAGCGATATTAGCCCCGGTCATTTGCCAAAACTCCGGCGATGCAAAATATTTGATCCCGATCGCCATCGGTACCTGAAACATGTTAGCGATACAGTGCTCAAAGCCTGCCGAAACAAACATGGCCACCGGCAAAATCATCACCGCAATTTTATCAGTTAAGGTACGGCCGCTGAACGTCATCCAAACCGCCACACACACCAGCACATTACACATAATGCCCAGAGCCACTGCAGAGAAAAACGGGTGATGCAACTTATGCTGCGAAATGGCCATCGCGTTTAAACCAACCTGACCATGATCAAACAGGTACTGCCTGGTAAGCAGCATGCACATTACCAACAGCAGAGCCCCGACTAAGTTCCCCAGGTAGACAATTAACCAGTTTTTAACCAAGACCCGCCAGGATATTTTGCCACTGGCTCGTGCAACCAGGGTCAGTACCGAGCTGGTGAACAGCTCTCCGCCGGTCACCACAACCAGGATCAGTCCGAGGCTAAATGCCAGACCACCGATCAGGCGAGTCATCCCCCAGGGAAGATCACCGGCCCCGGTAGTAACAGTGGTATAAAAAACAAACGCAATACCAATATGGATGCCGGCAGATATCGCGAGCAAAAATGATTTGACGGGATCTTTGGTGGCTTTACCAACACCAACCTCAGCTGCGCGTTCTGCAGCCTGAGGCGGTAGAAGTGAATCAAACTGATTGAAGTTCATTAGGAAGTAACATTTAGCAACAATTTAGGTGGCGCGGATAATCGCTCGATTCCCACTTTTTTTCAAGGGCAACAGGCAATGTTTACCAAAAATGTTGTTGATGAGAGGGTAATCGATAAATTACCCATCAGTACGGGGGGAACGAATATATGCTTGACCAACCGGCAAGAACATCTCAGCATTGTTTACCAACCCTGGATGCGAGATAACAAGAGCAAATAACTAAGCCCTTAAAAAGGTGCCAATATATTGTCCCATTGCTTTGGTCTTATATTTCATATGGCCGGCAACAAACTCCGACGTATCATGGTTTCTGATCTGAATCGAAGAATTCTTGATCGCTTTTCTGCCAATCGCCTCCGCAGAAAGCGGTGCTCCCACCCGATAGAGATAGCGCAATACGGAATCCTTAGCTGAATACATATTAAACAGCCTAAGCTTGGGGTTACAACGCGTAATCGCACTCCAGTTCACGTTATGGGCAATAGCACCACCAAATAGATAGACATCATTCACTCGCTCATGTTGTTGGAGTTGATCCAGCGCATGATAGGTCACACGCGCCCCCAGTGAGTGCCCCATAATTACATAATCACCGGCGTTATCATTAATATGCCTGGCCAGAAACTCACCCGCTTTCTCTGTTTTTGCCAGTGCTTTCTTCCATTCAAGTGAAATCGTGGTTACCGCCTGGAGAAAGCTGGTTGATGATACCACCCCGACCGCCGGAGATATGACCCCTCCCGCTAAACTGGTTGCCAGCCGGGTCCCGACAATTTTCAGCGCATTCTTCTTTATGTTGCTGGCAGGCCAATCCAAATGCAAAACCTCCGCGCCATCATAGTTTTTATCAATTACGGACAGCCAATCAGACACATCATTATCGGACTCAGACAGGAAGCCATTAATAACCACCACTGTGACTCCGGCCCCTTTACGGATAGTTCTTAGATTAAATTCTTGTTTCATTACATCCAAACTCACTTTTGCATAATGACAGTCGTCCGGCACTATCACCGGTTATGGAGCATTTCCCCCCACACTGGCGCGTGTTAACCCAAACGGCTTTCATTCTGTAACAGCATATTCTAAAAGAAATCGGCGACTTATATGCAACATTTATTTAATCCTCACCTTTGGTTCTGAAATACCAGCCCCGACAACATGGCAACAGGGTGATATCCCCGAGGCGGGAATGTTCTAACCCCAGATTTAAGGTGAACGGAGTGGCGTGCGCAAAGGCTGCGTTTACCATTGAATAAAATTTCCGCGTTATATCAACCCAATGGCGCCACAGTTAACACTTCTTGGTGATATGTATTGCTCAAGCCTGTGTTTACGTCTAGCTTGGATTAAAAAGCATAAGGAATTTATCTATGAAATATTCTGCAGACCACATTGCTGAACTAAACCTACTTCTTCAATTCGATTTAAGCAGTTCAGCAACCGGTATCAAGGTCCATAAAGAAGCATCTGCAGACATGCAGGCAGCGGTAGCTCGTCTTTACGCCAAACAATTATGTACTCTACCAGACGGGGGGTATTTGACTGACGAAGGTATCGAAGTAGCAGAACATGCCGACAAAATTCTGCGTGTTCTTTCTGCCGAATAATGAATAATCCACATGGCAAGAAAGCCACCGAACCCGGTGGCTTTTTTTAATTTTCAACACATTATTTTGGCACTCAGTGATACCAATCCGGATAAGTCAGTGTTCAGATAATTGCGCAGGATAAATCGTTCAGAACAAAGCGTAGATTTCGGTTAACTAGTGATGCTAATTCACGGACCTACAGCGCAGTTCTCAGCGATATTAACCAACAAGAATAATCATACACTGATGCAGATTAATATTACGCCTTCAGCTTGGCTATTTTCCGGTACGGCTGCACTCTGTCGTAAGCCCAGTTAAAACCGGTTGCATAAAACAGGAAGAACACCAAAAATCCGGCTTCAAGTGCCAGCGCCTGCAACAAGGTGATCTGCAAAAACCAGGCGATCACCGGAATGGTGATAAAGATCAGTCCACCTTCAAAACCAACAGTATGACCGATACGCATCGCTAAGCCTCTCTCTTCTCGGTTCGCGCCAAACCATTTATCAAAGTACAAGTTGTACATGTAGTTCCACACCACGGTGTACAGGCTCAGGCCAATACCCACAATCGCCAGATCGCTTGAACCTTTACCGGTAATGAGGGAAGTCACCGGCACAATAATCGCCAGTGCAATAAGTTCAAATAATACAGCATGAAAAATACGTTCATTACGTGCCATGGTTTTAACCCTAGATAGTTCTACTCAATGGTTGGCATTTTATCTATCATTAAGATAACTAAAAGTTAGATACCATCGGAAAAAGCGATATGTTTACCATTGAGCAACTTCAAGCCTTTGTCATAACCTGCGAAACCGGGTCTTTTTCCGCCGCGGGCAGGAAGCTGGGCAAAGCACAATCTGTCGTTAGCCAACATATCATCAATATGGAAATTGATTGCGGTGTGGAACTGTTCGACCGCCGAGGGCGCTATCCGTTACTGACTGAGCCGGGTAAACAGCTATTGCCCGATGCTCAGGCCTCGCTCGACCAATTCAACCGCTTGTCCAACCGGGCAGCACATTTGGCCAGAACCACGACCAATCAGTTTGTACTGGCGGTTGACGACGGCATGCCACCTGCCTATGTCCCTGAGCTCCTCGCCCGTCTTTCACAGCAGTATCCTCTGCTGCAAATTGGGTGCCTGACCGCTTCGAGCCCGGATATCATCGACTTGGTCGCGTCTGAGCGTGCCACGACGGGCGTAATATTCAGTGAAACATCATTACCCGAACAACTGGATTTCAGTACGCTAGGACACATCGCCTTTGATGTGTTTGTTGCAAAAACTCACCCGTTAGCGCGATCCGATATCCGTCATGTAGATCAGTTCAAACAACATCGGCAGTTAGTCATTCGATCTAAAAGCACACACTTTAGCAGTCTTAATCAAGCGTTTAGCCCTGATATCTGGTACGCTGATAATTACTATTTACTGTTGGAACTGACCAAACAAGGTTTTGGCTGGAGCGTTTTGCCTGTCCACCTGGCCGAACGGCTACCCAACCAGCTTGTCAGTGTCAGTGGTGACTTTGCCGACCTCTCCTGGCATGCCAATATCGATATTATCCAACACCAGAAGTGGCACGCTGACCCTGTTCACCAACAGGCACGCCTCGAATTACAAGCACTGTTTCGCGATAAGCAACGGATTAACATGACTTAACCAAGAAAAGGGGGCAGGAAAACACATATGGCGAATATTCTGATCATTGGTGCTGGCTGGCTGGGCCTGCCTTTGGCACAAGCACTGAGCATTGAAGGACACACGGTGACCGTGACCCGCACCAGTCAATCAAGGCTGGATGACATTCAGATCCCACTGATAAATAAAGCGCTACTCGACCTTTCTACCGCACAGGCTGAACAAGAACTGGCACAATTACTGGACGACTACGCGATTACACATGTGATAGGCAGTTTCCCGCCCGGATTCCGCAAAGGGTATGGCCAGGAATACGCTGAGCAGTGGAATAAACTGGTGCGCGCTGCGAAGTACCGGCCGATCGACAAACTGGTGATGATCAGCTCAACTACCGTCTACCCCAATTTGCCAGGCGAGATGCGAGAGCAAGATGCCGCTCTGGCGCAAGCGCAAGGCAATCCACACTTCTCTGATAACGCTCGGATCATGTTACAAGCTGAGCAATACGTCATCGACTCCGGCATAGATTACGCTATCTTACGTTGCAGCGGTTTATTCGGCCCCGATCGCCATCCATCCCGCTTCGCCACACGCCTGTCACAGGTCAGCCGTAAAGCGCCGGCCAATATGCTGCATCAGGACGACGCCGTCGCAGCAAGCATATTTGCGTTACAACACCTGCACAACCAAGTGGTCAATGTCACAACACCAAATACCGTCAGTAAAGCCGAGTTTTACCAGGCTGCGATTTTACAAGCGCAACTGGAAACGCCCTTACCTCCGGTCACCGACACTGCGGATAAACGTATCGTCGCCGATAAACTCATCGCGCTCGGTTACGACTTCCGTTTCAACTCAACGTTGGATGCGCTATGAAGCTATATCAACAAATTGAAACCTTGTGGGGTTACATGCAACTCGGGCATGAGTTGCAGCCCGCTGACTGCCTGTTCGTGATGTGCAGTAATGATATGCGCGTCGCAGAGCATGCGGCAGCCCTCTACCACCAAAAACTCGCACCACTGGTTATTTTCTCCGGCGGCGAAGGACGTTTTACTGATGGCCTGTTTGATACAAGTGAGGCCGAAACCTTTGCTGCCATTGCCAGAATGGCCGGTGTCCCCGGCGAAGCCATCCTTCTTGAGACCCAATCACGCAACAGCGGGGAAAATGTCCGCTTCACCGAGCAGCTACTGAAAAACCAAGGCCTACACTGTTCATCTTTAATTTTGGTGCAGAAACCCTTTATGGAACGCCGCGCTATCGCGACTTTTGAGAAACAGTGGCAGTCGCCATATTCCCGGCTACAAGTGAGTTCCACGGCGCATTCATTCTTCGATTACATTAATGAAGACATGCCGTTAATGATGGTGCTGGAGGCTTTGATGGAAGATTTCAGCCGGATCAAACACTACCCGGCCAAAGGTTTTCAAACCACACAACCGATACCGGATCATGTCGCTGACGCCTATCAAGTGTTACATCAGCGGTTTGGTTTTGGCGCAGCGTAATTGCTGTTTCTAACTCAATAAAAAAGCCACCGTCAACGGTGGCTTTCTAATTCGGCTGTTAGACTACTTATCCAACGCTTCTTTGTAGTGCTGGCGGCAGACCGATACATAACGGTCATTACCACCAATCGCCACCTGGTCACCTTCTTTGATAGCAACACCATGTTCATCGGTACGGATCACCATATTGGCTTTACGGCCGCAGTGGCAGATCGTTTTAAGCTCTACCAGTTTATCAGCCCACGACAGTAAGTATTTACTGCCTTCAAACAGTTCGCCCAGAAAATCGGTACGCAGGCCATAACAAAGCACTGGAATATTTAATTTATCCACCACTTCCGTTAATTGATATACCTGCTCCTTTGATAGAAACTGGCATTCATCCACCAGAATACAGTGGCGTTTTTCCACTTCATTCAGGGCAGCGATCTCAAGGTAGAGATCAGTGTCCGGTCTAAACAAATGGGCATCCGATTGCAAGCCGATACGGGAACTGACCTTGCCGACACCATAACGATCATCCAGCGCGGCAGTAAAAATGACGGGGGTCATTCCTCGCTCTTGATAGTTAAATGAAGATTGAAGAAGAGTCGTCGATTTACCCGCATTCATTGCTGAGTAATAGAAATACATCTGAGCCACAGGGCACTACCTTCGTTAAAGTTTAGAATTTATAAATAGTGGTAAAGAAAAGGGCTGAATCATCAGCCCTTTTCTAAGATTCAATTACTTACGACGCCACGTGGTGCCTTCAGGGCCATCTTCTAAAACAATGCCCATTTCGGTCAGCTTATCACGTGCCATATCGGCATTAGCCCAGTCTTTTGCCGCACGAGAGTCATTACGCAGCTTAATCAGCGTTTCGATTTCTGCTACTTCATCATCATTGCCGGCGTCGCCTTTAAGGAATGTCTCCGGATCCTGATAAAGAATACCGATCACATCCGCCAGTTCACGCATCAGCGCACCTAGCTGGCTGGCTTTTTCCAGATTTTCTGTTTTCAGACGGTTGATCTCACGCGCCATATCAAACAGCACAGAATAAGCTTCTGGGGTATTGAAATCGTCGTTCATTGCCGCTGTAAAGCGAGAAACGTACTCCTCACCACCAGCCGGTGCCACAGTAAGATCAAGACCGCGCAGAGAAGTGTACAGACGCTCCAGCGAGGCGCGCGCCTGGTTGAGGTTCTCTTCGCTGTAGTTCAGCTGGCTGCGGTAATGGCCAGACATCAGGAAGTAACGGACGGTTTCTGCATCGTAATAACCCAACACGTCACGGATGGTGAAGAAGTTACCCAGTGACTTAGACATCTTCTCTTTATCCACCATCACCATACCGCTGTGCATCCAGGTATTCACATACTGAGTATCGTGAGCGCAGCAAGACTGAGCGATTTCATTCTCGTGGTGTGGGAACTGCAGATCAGAACCACCGCCATGGATATCAAAGTGATTGCCAAGAATGGACGAGTTCATCGCTGAACACTCGATGTGCCAGCCAGGACGGCCCGGGCCCCATGGCGATTCCCATGTTGGTTCACCCGGCTTAGACATTTTCCACAGCACGAAATCCAGCGGACTGCGCTTGGCGGTTTCCACATCCACTCGCGCACCGGCCTGAAGCTGTTCAAGATCCTGCTTGGATAGTTTGCCATACTCATCAAACTTGCCCACTTCAAACATTACGTCGCCATTATCCGCCACGTAAGCAAAGCCGCGCTCGATCAGTTTCTCAACCAGTTCGATGATTTCGGTGATAAATTGCGTTGCACGTGGCTCAACGTCCGGGCGCTTCATATTTAACGCATCAAAGTCAGCGTGCATCTCAGCAATCAGGCGCCCTGTCAGTGATTCACACGATTCACCATTTTCTGCTGCACGCTTGATGATTTTGTCGTCGATGTCGGTGATGTTACGCACAAACGTCAGGTCATAACCCAGGTAGCGCAGGTAGCGCGATACGACGTCGAAAGACACAAACGTACGGCCGTGGCCAATATGACAGAGATCGTAGATGGTAACTCCACAGACATACATGCCGACTTTACCGGCTGTAATTGGTTTGAATTCCTCTTTCTGTCTTGTGAGTGTGTTATATATCTTTAACATGATCTCTATCTATAATTGTGAATGGTTTACAGACTGGCGAGTATATCAACTCCCGCTCTTTTAGGTAATAGCAATCTCAGCGATAAAACGATAATCGGCTAAACTTCCAGCACAAAACTAAGAATTATTCGCCTCAGGTTTTGCTTGGGTATGAACTTAGGCTAGAATCCGAGTTTCAAGACAACACAGTAAAGGAAAGTAGCATGATCACCCTTCACACTAATTTTGGTGACATCAAGATTCAACTAAACGAAGAGAAAGCGCCACAAACCTGCGCGAACTTCCTCCAGTACTGCCGCGACGGCTTTTACGACAACACTCTTTTCCACCGTGTTATTGACGGCTTCATGATCCAGGGCGGTGGCATGGAGTCAGGCCTGCGTGAAAAAACCACACGCGCGCCTATCAAAAACGAAGCCAACAATGGCCTGAGCAATAAAGTGGGCACACTGGCGATGGCTCGTACTATGGAACCTCACTCAGCAAGCTCTCAGTTCTTCATTAACGTTAACAACAACACCTTCCTTGATTTCCGCTCAGAAAGCCTGGACGGTTGGGGTTACTGTGTGTTCGCTGAAGTGGTTGAAGGCATGGATGTGGTTAACAAGATCAAAGGCGTAAACACCGGTTCTTACGGCATGCACCAGGACGTTCCACTAGAAGACGTGGTTATCACTGGCACCACTATTGAAGAATAATTCACCAGAATTACTCGTAACAGATTAATTTGTGGGGAGGCATCGCTTCCCCTTATTTTTTATGACGACACTATTTATATCAGACCTGCACCTCACGCCATCCCGGCCGGATATTACCGAATGCTTCATGACCTTTATGCGCACCGAAGCGATCTCAGCCGACGCGCTTTATGTGTTAGGCGATCTGTTCGAGTTCTGGATCGGAGACGATGACAATACACCATTTGCCAGTAGCATTCGTGCTGAATTCAAAGCACTGACTGAAGCCGGTGTCGCTGTGTACTTCATCCAGGGAAACCGTGATTTTCTCCTCGGTGAGCGTTTCTGTAAGGAAACCGGCCTAACCTTGCTCGACGATGTTTGCACCATCGACCTGTATGGCCAGAAAGCGGTGATCCTGCATGGGGATACCCTCTGTACCGATGACGTAAAATACCAAAAGTTCCGTGAAACCGTTCATCAGCCCTGGTTACAATGGGTGTTTCGCCACATACCATGGCCGGTTAAAAAATGGATTGTCGGCAAAGTCCAGAGTGACATTCGTGATGATAAAGCAACAAAATCGCTGGATATCATGGACGTGAACCAGAACGAAGTAGAACGCGTAATGTCTCAAAATTGCGTAAAGTTGATGATTCATGGTCATACACATCGACCAGATACACATTTTTTTCAAACCGAATCTGGTACAAACATTAGAATCGTTTTGGGTGATTGGTATACGCAAGGCTCTGTGTTAACAGTCAATTCTGATGGCTACGAACTACAGTCCCGGCCGTTGCAATCATCATTTCATCAATCGACGTCGGACGCCTCATAGATTCGGGCTCCACCCATGGATAATTTGAAATAACTCGTTATTATCAATAAGCAAGAATTAACAGAACGAAGTGCCGAATTGAAGTATTCTTATGTCGCTCGCCAACCGATCCTGAATAGAGAGAAGAAAACCGTAGGGTATGAACTTCTCTTTCGTGACGGTCCGAAAAATACCTTTCCAGAAGTAGAACCTGAACTGGCTACTAGCCGTTTGTTGTCTGATCACTTCCTGTCCACACATTATAATACTCTCGGTGACAAGCTCGGCTTTGTTAATTTCCCATACCAGAGCTTAGTAAACCTGGTCCCGATCTTGTTTCCAAAAGACTCATTGGTTATCGAAGTGCTGGAGGACTGTGAGCCAACGGATGAGTTACTTGAGGCAATCAGGCAGCTGGCCGAAGCGGGCTACAAAATAGCACTGGATGATTTTGTTCCGACCAAAGCCTGGAAACGCTTTTTGCCCTACGTATCACTGATCAAATTTGATATACGCATCGTACCGATTTCCAAAGCCGCGGTTTACATCAACTCGCTTCACGCCTTTGAGATTGAATTTTTGGCAGAAAAAGTGGAAACCTATGAAGAGTTCGAGCAGGCATTAAATGCCGGATTCAGCTATTTTCAGGGGTATTTCTTTAGCAAGCCGGAGATGATCCAAAAAAAGCGCCTCAACCCTTACTTTCTCACGGTGGTGCAACTGTGTAAGCATATCGCAGACGAGCCAATCGACTTCAGCCAGCTCGAACAACTGTTTTCGATGGACGTAACCCTGTCGTACAAGTTACTGACCTACGTCAACTCCGGGTGCACACTCACCACCAATATCAAGTCATTCCGTCAGGCACTGGTTTACTTGGGGGAGGATCGGCTAAGACGTTTTATCTCATTGGTTGCCATCGCCTCTGTTCATGAAGATAAACCCGATTCGCTCTATTCCCTGGCGACTCAGCGTGCGCGAATGTGTGAGATCCTGCTTAGTCAAATGAATACCAGATATGATCCGGGTCAGGCCTTTCTCACCGGGATGTTTTCGCTTTTAGACTCACTGCTCGATCAACCTCTGGAGGATGTGATTGAGAATATCCCCGTAGATGCCGAGATCAAGCAAGCCCTGATCTGTCGCAAAGGTGTGCTGGGCTATCTGTTGTCGATGATCGTCGCTTATGAGCAAGCCGACTGGGCGCTGACGGAAAAGTATTGCAAAGCATTAAAGCTGACCGACGCTCAAATCGCTAAAGCCTTCAGCCAGTCTACTGCATGGGCCCAAGAACTGCTTTCGCAAAACTGCTAAACCGCTATAATGGGGCCGGCTTCACGCATGTGCGGCCGCTGATTTTAAAAATACGAGACTTACTGTTATGGCTTCATCTTGCCCCTGCGGATCAAACCGTACCTATTCCCAATGCTGTCAAATCGCCCACAACCACCACGCTGATGTGACCACCCCAGAGCAACTGATGCGCTCGCGTTACAGTGCACATGTGTTAGGTTTGGTTGATTACGTAGTGAATACCTACCACCCGAGCTGCCACGCAGAAGAGCAGCGCGACGCCATTACCCAATCTATCGACAATGATTGGTGTAAGCTGGAGGTTACCAAAGCTGAAGCTGGCCACAACGCAGACGAAGGTTTTGTGGAGTTCAATGCCTACTTCAATGAAGACGGTAAGCGTTATTGTATGAACGAACGTTCGCGCTTTGTCAAAGAAGACGGCCTGTGGTACTACATTGATGGCACATTCCCAGAAGAAGAAGCCACTCCAGACCCACGCCTGACCCAGCCAGTCAGCAGCGTAAAAGTCGGCCGAAATGATCCGTGCCTCTGCGGCAGCGGTAAAAAATTCAAGAAGTGCTGTGGCTAGCCACTCACTAGCGAGCAATAAAACAAAGGCTTCCAACTGGAAGCCTTTTTCATTCTCAATATTTAGTCTTGCTACTAAATTACTTGTGGCGCTCTTTTAGTTTATTGACCACATCGTTCATCGACAAACCCTGATCTTGCAACAAGACCAGCAGGTGATAAATCAGATCGGCAGATTCACACACTAGCTCCGCCTTATCACCCGACGTCGCCGCAAGCGCGACTTCAACGCCTTCTTCGCCCACTTTCTGCGAAATACGTTTGGTACCGCGGGCATAAAGGCTGGCGGTATAAGATGAGTCTGGATCGGCACTCTTGCGGGCAGCCAGTAGCTGCTCAAGCTGATGAAGCCACACCATTTGTGACTCTTCCTGAGGGTCGCCGTCCCAACATGTTGTGGTCCCGGTATGGCAGGTTGGGCCGATGGGATTGACCTTGATCAGTAGCGTATCGTTATCACAATCCAGTGCGATGTTCACCAGTTGAAGAACGTTTCCGGAAGTCTCGCCTTTGGTCCACAAACGCTCTTTAGTGCGCGAGAAAAACGTCACCTGGCCTGTTTCACCCGTTTTCGCCAACGCGGCTTGGTTCATGTAGCCCATCATCAACACTTGGCTGGATTGAAAATCCTGGACAATGGCAGGTACCAGACCATCCACCTTGTCCCAGTTGATTCGCTCAGATAGCGAACTTACTTCGGCGGCTTGCAAACTCATAGTCGTACCTCTATGCCTTGTTGTTTCAAATACTGTTTCAGCTCACCAATATTGATGACTTGTTTGTGGAATACCGACGCCGCCAGTGCACCGTCCACATTGGCTTGCTGGTAGGCCTCGGCAAAATGCTCCATTGCACCAGCACCGCCGGACGCAATTAGCGGCACGTGACACACTTCACGCACCATATTCAGTTGTTCGATATCGTAACCATTACGCACGCCGTCTTGGTTCATCATGTTCAGTACGATTTCACCCGCGCCCCGCTTTTGTACTTCCTGCACCCAGTCACGCGTTTCCCATTTCGTTGCTTTGGTGCGCTCTTCATCGCCGGTAAACTGGTAAACCTGATATTTACCGGTCTCTTTGTCGTAGTAAGAGTCGATGCCAACCACGATGCACTGCACACCAAATTTGTCCGCCAGTTCAGTAATCAGCTCTGGATTGGCTAATGCCGGTGAGTTAATCGATACTTTGTCTGCGCCAAATTCGAGAATGCGGGCCGCGTCTTCCGCTGATTTGATCCCACCCGCCACGCAGAAAGGAATATCGATCACTTCTGCCACGCGTGCCACCCAGCTCTTGTCTACCACCCGACCATCACTTGATGCGGTGATATCGTAAAACACCAGTTCATCGGCACCTTCTTCGGCATAGCGCTGCGCAAGAGGCACGATGTCGCCAATGATTTCGTGGTTGCGGAACTGAACGCCCTTCACAACCTGACCATCTCGAACATCAAGACATGGAATTATTCGCTTTGCCAGCATGTAAATGCCTCCTCTGCAGTGAATTTCCCATCCAGCAGTGCCCGACCGACGATCACGCCTGAGACACCACTGCCTTTCAATGCTTCAATATCGGCCAGAGAGCCGATACCACCTGAGGACTGGAACTGCACTTGTGGATACTGTTTACATAGATCGACGTATAGCTCAACGTTTGACCCCTCTAGCGTGCCGTCACGTGAAATATCGGTACACAAAACATGCTTGAGGCCCACCGTCAGGTAATCATCAATCAGCGCTTCAATCGTTACGCCTGAATCTTCCTGCCAGCCTGAGATGGCCACTTTACGGGTACCGTCCTGGTCAATATTGATGTCGAGCGCCAGAACAATTTTCTCTGCGCCGTATTTTGCCATCCAACCTTTTACCAGTTCCGGTTGTTTCACCGCCGTAGAGCCAACCACCACGCGCTGAGCACCCGCTTCCAGCAAGTCGGTAACGTCCTGCTCACTGCGCACACCACCACCAATCTGGATGTTTGCTGGTGTGCTCGCCAGTAACCTGGCAATAAGGTCAAGCTGACGCGCAGAGGTATCTTTTGCGCCCGTCAAATCAACCAAATGCAGCCAGTTTGCCCCGGCCTGATGGTACAAATTAAATTGCTCTGCCGGATCAACTTTGTATTCGGTTACCTGGCCGTAATCCCCCTGATAAAGGCGAACCACCTGTCCTTCAATTAAATCAAGAGCTGGAATAATCACACTAAATCCCTTTTATAGTTCTAAGAAGTTTTGAATAAGCTTCGCGCCCGCTTTAGAAGAACGCTCCGGGTGGAACTGCACGCCATAGTAATTACCACTTTGAACGGCTGCGGTGAACGGATTACCGTAATCACACTCAGCAATCGTGTAGTCCCCTACTGGCATCGCGAAGCTGTGTACAAAGTAAAAATATTCCCCTTCTTCAATACCTTTAAACAACGGGTTTCCTTCTTTAGCTGAAACCGTATTCCACCCCATGTGCGGCAATGGCAACTCACCGGTTTGCAGTAGCTTCACTTCACCATCACAAAGACCAAGACATTCCACCAACTGATCGGCTTTTTGACCTTTCTCCTGAGAAACCTTACCGAGCAGTTGCATGCCCAGGCAGATGCCGAGTAGTGGTTTCTCTACCTGTTTCACCAGGTTGATCAAGTCACGCTCTTCAAGGTTTTTCATCGCTTCACTGGCTGTACCTACCCCCGGCAGGAATAGCTTGTCAGCCGACAATACCACTTGAGGATCTTTAGAAATGGTTACTGTGTAGCCCAGCCGTTCAATGGCGAACTTTACCGAAGAAACATTGGCACAACCGGTATCAATAATGACCACTTTTTGTTCTGTCATCGGGTTCGCTCCTTAAAGTACGCCTTTACTGCTCGGTAACTCGTTGCCTTCAACTTTGATTGCCTGACGCAAAGTACGGCCGAACGCCTTGAACAAACTTTCAATAATATGGTGATCATTTTCACCAGACGAAGAGAGGTGCAGCGTACACGCCAGCGTGTCGGTTAATGAACGGAAGAAGTGCTCCACCATCTCGGTCGATAAGTCTCCGACCAGTTCACGGCTGAACGTGGCATCAAACTTCAGGTATGGGCGACCAGACAAATCCAGTGCACATTGCGCCAAGCATTCGTCCATCGGCAAGCTGAAACCAAAACGGCCAATACCGCGCTTGTCCCCTAGTGCTTCTTTCAGCGCCTGCCCCAATGCCAGTGCGGTGTCTTCTACCGTGTGGTGATCATCAATGTGCAAGTCGCCTTCCACTTTGCACACCATCCGGAAACCACCGTGCGTCGCAATCTGATCCAGCATATGGTCAAAGAAGCCCAGGCCGGTTGAAATCTCGTTTCCGCCTTGCTCATCAAGATTAACCGCGACCTTAATGTCAGTCTCTTTGGTGGTACGAATCACCTTCGCGACACGCGCTTTAACCGTCAGATCTTTGAGGATCTGCGGCCAGCCCATGGTTTCCGGGTGGTACTGTATACCGCGAATTGCCATGTTCTCAGCCAGTTGCAGGTCGGTCGGACGATCACCAATCACTACAGAATTCTGGAAATCGACTTTCCCGCCCTGAAGATACTCTTTGACCATACCCAGTTTTGGTTTACGACAGGAGCAGTCATCTTCTTCGAAGTGCGGACAAATCAAAACATCGTCAAATTTGACGCCCTGCGAGGCAAAGATTTCCATCATCATATTGTGTGGCTCATCGAAATCTTGCTGCGGATAGCTGTCGGTACCTAACCCATCTTGGTTGGTCACCATCACTAAACGATAGCCCGCATCCTGTAACGCCAACAAGCTTGGGATCACATACGGCTCTAACTGCAATTTATCCAGACGGTCAACCTGAAAGTCGATAGGCGGCTCAACTATCAGCGTACCATCACGATCGATAAACAGGATTTTTTGTTGTTTACTCACTCGAACTTCCTTATTGCTAATCTTGCTAACACCCTCGCACAACACAAGAGCGTGATTCATTCTTGGACTACCGGTTACGAATAATAGTTTCTGATAAAGCCGAGTGTTTTTTCACACTCATCACGGCTACCAACACTGATGCGCACACAGTTTTCAACCGGTGAGTTACGCAAAATAATCCCCGTATCCCAGGCGGCTTTAAACAGTGCATCACCATCGGGGAACTGCACCAGCAGGTAATTGCCCCAACCTTCGTACACGGTCAGCCCGGGGATCATCGACAACCCGACCTGCAGGTAAGCACGGTTGGCGTTGAGATCAAGCACCTGGAATTTGGCCCGGGCCAACCCCGCTTCGGACAGCGCCTGAGTGGCGATCTCTGCGACCGGCACCGGTACCGGATAAGGCGCGATAACTTTCAGCAGAACGTTGATCAGCTCCTCGTTGGCCAGGGTAAAACCACAGCGCAGGCCGGCCAGGGCAAATGCTTTTGACAGGGTACGCAAAATAGCCAGATTCGGGTATTGCGCGAGAAGATCAACCGTAGAGGCTTCCGGGCAGAAATCGATGTAAGCTTCGTCCATCACCACAATCGCACGATCTTGAGTCATCTCAAGCAAAGCAACGATATCTTCACGTTTAACCAGGTTACCGGTCGGGTTATTAGGTGAACAGACAAAAACCAGCTTAACCTTATCCAGGTTGGCTTCAATCGCGGTTAAGTCGAGCTGCCAGTCCGAAGTTAACGGCACGGTTTTGCGCTCTACCCCAAAGGTTTCAGCACTGATAGCGTACATACCGTAGGTAGGTGGACAATACAAAATGGCGTCTTCACCCGGCTCACAGAACGCCCGGATCAGCAACTCAATGCCTTCATCGGCCCCGCGGGAGGTTAAAGTCTGTTCTGGCTTAACCCCGGCGTAGGCCGCATAGGCGTTAATCAAATCTTTGGGTTGACACTCACTGTAACGGTTAAGACCGGCAAAATCGGTTTTGTATTCGTTATTAAACGGCGATTCGTTGGCATTTAACCAAACATCGCCGGTCCCGCCGATACGGCGCGCCGAAAGATAAGGCATTAACTGCTGAACCTGTTTACGAGCTAATTTTTCCACCATCAGGCTCCTTCTGTTTGGGCTTGCAACTTTTCAACCCGGATCGTCACTGCGCGCTTATGGGCATCCAGACCCTCCGCCTCCGCCATCGTGACAACAGTTGGTGCCAGATTCTGTAAGCCTTCGGCTGACAGCTCTTGAACCGTCATACGCTTTGAGAAATCGGCTAAACCAAGGCTTGAATAAGTCCGTGTGTAACCGTAGGTTGGAAGCACATGGTTAGTACCTGACGCATAATCCCCTGCCGATTCCGGTGACCAGTCACCGAGGAATATCGAACCGGCATTATCGAGCAACGGAAGCAATTCACGTGGATTCTTGGTCTGGACGATCAGGTGCTCTGGACCGTAGTAATTGGAAATCGTAACCGCTTTGGTCAACGAGTCCGCAATGATAATCAGACTGGATGCCAACGCTTTTTCTGCAATGTCGGCACGTGATAATTGTTTGAGCTGGCGCTGGACCGCATCGGCCACCTGATCAGCAATAACCGAAGATGGTGTCACCAATACGACTTGAGAGTCCGGCCCGTGCTCCGCTTGACTAAGTAGATCGGCGGCAATAAAGTCCGGGTCCGCAGTTTCGTCTGCAATTACCAGCACTTCTGACGGCCCCGCCGGCATATCAATCGCCGCACCACGGAAATCATTACTGACCTGACGCTTTGCCTCGGTGACATAAGCATTACCCGGACCAAATATTTTATCTACTTTAGTCACGGTCTCGGTTCCGTAAGCCATGGCTGCCACTGCCTGGCCGCCACCAACGTTATACACTTCATCAATACCGCACAGTTTTGCCACATAAAGAATTTCATCGGCGATGGGAGGCGGAGAACATAGTACCACTTTCTGACAACCTGCAATTTTGGCCGGAACCCCCAACATCAAAACCGTTGATGGCAGTGGTGCACTCCCTCCCGGAATATACAAGCCAACTTTCTGAATTGGGCGAGTAACCTGCTCACAAATTACTCCAGATTGCGTTTCCACTTTGAGTGGTTTCGGCTTTTGTGCGGTATGGAACTTAGCAATATTCTGGTACGCCTGCTCGAGGGCATTTTTCATCTTGTCAGACAGGCGCCCGGATGCGGCATCAATTTCCTCAGAAGAAACTCGAATTGACTTTGGTGTAACTCGGTCAAATTTCTCGGTCAGCGCCATCAGCGCCGCATCACCTTCACGACGAACCTTAGCGATAACATCGGCAACGGCTGCCGTGATATTTGCACCTTCGGTAATTGCCGGACGCTCAAGAACCGAGTCTTGCTGCGTTTCACTCAATGATTGCCATACGACTGTTCTCATTGCAATTACTCCATCATTTTTTCAATTGGCAGCACTAAAATGGAACTCGCGCCCAGATCTTTAAGTTGTTCCATGGTTTCCCAGAACAGATTTTCAGTACTGACCAGGTGAACGGCAACTTTTTGCTTGTCGGCTGAAAGGGGCAATACGGTTGGATCTTCCGCCCCCGGAAGCAATGCTTTGATCTGGTCTAGCTTCTCCGCGGGTGCGTGCAGCATGATGTATTTCGACTCTTTTGCCTGCTGAACGCCCTGCATACGGGTGAGAAGTTTTTCGATCAAAGCTTGCTTATCCGCATCAAACTCACCGGTGCGTTGAATCAAAGTCGCTTTTGAGCGGAAAATCACTTCGGCTTCTTTCAGGCCATTCGCTTCCAGCGTCGCTCCCGTCGAAACCAAATCAGCAATCGCATCAGCAAGACCCGCACGCGGGGCAACTTCTACCGAGCCAGTCAGCATACAGGTTGAGAAAGGCACACCGGCGTTATCCATGTACGCCTTAAGTAAGTGCGGATAGGTAGTGGCGATGCGCTTACCGGCCAGATCCTGAGGACCGTTGTACTGTTCATCTTTGTCGATGGCAATCGACAGTCGGCAGCCACCGAAATCCAGGCGGCGCAACTGAACAAACTCACACGGTTCACCCAATGCTTTTCGGTCAAGGCGAACTTCTTCCAGCTCATTCTCACCGATAAAGCCAAGGTCAACGACCCCATCCATGATCAAACCTGGGATATCGTCATCACGGACGAGAAGTAAGTCAATCGGCATATTTTCTGAGTGAACAACCAAGCGTTCGCCCATCACATTAAACTTTACGCCGCATTTTTTAAGCAGAGCCTGGCTCTCTTTACTTAAGCGACCTTTTTTTTGAATGGCTATTCTTAGGCGTTGTGTCTGCATTGCGTTATCCCTGTGCATGATTCTGATATATAAGAATTTGTAAAATGGTTAAAACTAAAAAACCCTCGGGAGAAGTTGGTCTCCCGAGGGTTTTAAATCTGAATTTGATCGATTTTAACCGCCGGGAGTTTCCTGCCTCCCGGGTATGCGCGCATCTCCCGAAAGACTAAACTGGGTGATGATGGTGATGAATATTCATTACGAAATTGCGCATACTTATTAATAACTTCTGTTTGTTAGCTGTTAGAACCACACTAACCAAGCTTGGTTTTTTTTGCAACAGGAAATTTTCACTTCCGCCCCAAAAATATGGTAAGACGCTGATTTTTAACAACTAAAAAATCATCAACTTTACAATCGTCACCAGATTAACGCCAAAACCACCTGAAAAATCAAACACAGCCGTTATCAACAACTAACCATGATAGCCGTTGCCTTTAAGTTGCATTCTCATTTTCAAGACACGGGTTTAAGGTTGAGCTTGTCCATTCACGGCTATTCTTTAGATGGGGAAGGAAACAAAGACTAACTATGGCCACTTATAAAACTGGAGCGAAGCTATCTCTGGCGGTTAGTGACAAAGAACTGTTTCCACTGGTTGGTGACAGCACTTGCATGAAAGAGCTTCGCAACTCACTGAAAAAATATGCAACATGCGACGCTGAAGTTCTCATTCAAGGTGAGACGGGCGTAGGTAAAGGCCTGTGCGCCAATATTATCCATCAGCTTTCCAGTCGCAAGCAGTACCCATTCGTTGAAGTAAACTGCGGGGCAATACCTGGCGGACTGATTGCGTCAGAACTGTTTGGCCACGAAAAAGGCGCATTCACCGGTGCAATTACTGACCGGGTCGGTTTTATCCAGAGAGCAAATCACGGCACCTTATTTCTGGATGAGATTGGTGACATGCCCGCCGACCTGCAAATTCACTTACTGCATTTTTTAGAAAGCAAACAAATCCAACGCCTTGGCTCTGACAGTATTACTCAAGTGGATTGTCGGATCATCGCTGCCAGCCACGTCGATTTAAAATCAGAAGTGATTCAGGGTGGTTTTCGCCAGGATCTGTATTATCGCCTGAATATTCTACCACTGGCCATTCCCCCTCTGCGTATGAGAGGTCAGGACATCCTGATGCTGGCTGATTTCTTCTTAACCGACCTGGCTAAAGGAGAGCGGGTAAAAATCTCTAAAGAGGCCCAAGAGAAATTACGCAAACATGCCTGGCCGGGCAACGTCCGGGAATTACGTAATGTCATACAAAGAGCACTGGTTATGTGTGAAAAGGGCGTCATATCGGCAGCAGATTTGGGCATAGATAGTCTGGAACGCAACACCATTCCGGTGGCCGAACAAATCGATCTGGATTACTTGCTACAAGCGATAGAAGAAAACAAGCACAACATGAGCGCTGCCGCAAGACAGTTAGGGATCTCCCGAACTACGCTGTACCGATTGATTAAGAAGTACAACCTGAGCACCTGACCCGGCTGTCCACATGTCATGTTACAGTGTGTATCACTGGTGTTTATAGAAATCATCACTTTAGCTCATCCAACCATCATCACCGTCATCTGACCCTTTTACTTTCAATAACTTAAAAATGGCATAAGGCTTGCTATAGTAAGCTTTGCTGTAGATAGTTTTGATGTAAACGGGAGCGTGTATGTACTATTGGAAACGCTCTGTCCCATACACAAACCATTCAGGAGGAACTTTGCCGTCAGGCAACGATGATAAGGAAAGTTAGCAACGCCAACCTAGCGATCCTGGCGTTTGCGTATCAACGATGGTATCCCCTATCCTGCCATGCCCCTGGCAGATAGCGTGGACAATTCACACCGCTATGATGGGTCTAGTGCCCATCAACCTACCATCGGTGGCGGCAGCCCCTGATGGTTTGAATAACGATGCCCTCATTGTTATTCGTCCTCAGTTCGCGATTGTCCTTCCCCATCAAATCGCGTCTAAAAAAAGCTCCGCTTTTTCAAGCGGAGCTTCCTTCTATAGATTAGCTTTAGGTTAAAATGCGTTAAGCACTCTGGTAAGCGTTTCTTTTCGATTTAGAAACCCAGGACAATACTGCGCAAACAAGCACAAAAGCAACAAAAGCAGCAGCGAATGAAAGCGAAATGGATGTCGTCATACCCAACACAACAAAGCCAACACACGATACCAACGCAACCGATAATGCATATGGCAGCTGAGTAGACACGTGGTCAATGTGGTTACAACGAGCCCCCGTTGATGACAAGATCGTGGTGTCTGAGATAGGCGAGCAGTGATCGCCAAACACAGAGCCAGCCAGCACAGAGCTCAACATCGGCAGCATCAGTGCCAGGTCAGTGGCCCCGGCCATATCGCCGGCGATAGGTAACATAATACCAAATGTGCCCCAGGACGTACCTGTAGAGAACGCCATTAGACCAGAAAGCAGGAACAGAATCACCGGCAGCCAATGTGCATTAATATTACCTTGTGCCAGGGTAGACAAATAAGAGCCCGTTTTCATGTCACCAATGACTGAGCCAATCGTCCAGGCAAACACCAGGATTAAGATAGCACCGAACATCGATTTAGCACCGATCCAAAGTGTGCGCACAATTTCGTTCACGGCAATACCTTGCTTGATCACAGTAAACATTGCCACTGCCAGACCAAGCAAACTACCGTAGATCAGCGACATGCCAACGTCAGTGTTTTCAAATGCACCCAACAGGCTGAAGGCCTGGCCGTCGGCTGCCAGAGCCTGACCGCCGGTGTAGAGCATCGAAGCAACGGTGGCGATGATCAGTGTCACAATCGGAAGGACAAGATCGGAAACGTGGCCTTTACCGCTCTCGTGGATGTCGAGCTCTTCATTCAGTTCGTGGGCTTCCTGCAGGTCATTTTCTTGATCTTTGTCGAAACCACGCCCCTGAGAGGCAGCGATTTCATGCTCACGCATTTTACCAACATCCAAACCAAACCAAACCACAGCAAACACCATCAATAAGGCGAACACTGCATAAAAGTTCATTGGAATTAGGCGCACATATGCACCTAAAGCAGAATACTCAGTAATACCATGAGAGACCAGAATACCGCCAATAATGGTAATGATGTAGGCACCCCAGCTCGAAGCGGGCATGATCACACACATTGGAGCAGCGGTAGAATCAAGAATATAAGCTAGCTTAGAGCGAGAGACATAGAAGCGATCGGTTACCGGACGAGAAATTGCCCCCACCGCAAGACTGTTGAAGTAGTCATCAACAAAAATAAATACGCCCAAAAAAGCCGCTAGTAATTTCGAGCCACGCTTACTCTTAACGCGAGTCTGAGCCCACTCAGCAAACGCACGGGTACCACCCGATAAGGTAAGCAACGCCGTTGTCATGCCCAGTAAGATGAGGAAAGCAACGATACTCATGTTCCAGCTATTGATCCCACCATCTTCAACGAAAACAGAGGAAACCTGAGCGGTAACGTAACTGGCCGCACTACCAACGGACCAATCATTAAGCAGTACCGCACCTAACACGATACCTACGCCGAGAGAAATCAAAACACGTCGAGTCAAAATTGCCAGTGTCAATGCGACAATCGGTGGCAATAGGGAAACCGGAGAATTAGCAAAATCTATTAAATTCATGATCTTCAAAAACCAAAGTTTGGCTAGAGATCTACTGCAGACAAGTCACGCAACACCATTGATACGTGCTCATGTTGAACTTAGCGACAGGGAAGCGAACACTCCACCCAACCCTACAGTAGCGCTCCATAGTTTAATGTAAATAAGACTATGGCAGTGTTGTTCCTTTCGGAGACAACCCCAGCAAGGTGCTTTGATCAGGCAACTTACTTCGGCAGACACGCCTTTCACTATTATTCATTGGCATCACCCCAATAATAGCTACTCTTCGAGCCTGCGCCTCTACGGCAATAACGCATAACCAACTATATACTGGATAAATCAGCAACAGATTGTCTGCTGTATTGCATCAGGTACTAGGTATTGTACGCATGACCCCCTCCAATGCAACACATTAGCCCGAATTAATTATTAATCTGTCAACACTATGGTTTAAATTTGTTCGATTAGCACACTTAGCATACGCAACTAACAGCACTGTAACTAATGTAAATAAAACGACATCAGCCTTGATAAGCACATTTCATTAAACAGCCTATTCTGTTGGTTGTACCCCATTTCCATTATTGCTGATAAGGTCTTTGCAAATATTACCTATTTTACCTCATATGAATATTGGCGAAATTAATGTGTCACTCTGCTTCTATACAACTAGGCCCACATTTTTGAGAAATTTGAGTAAATTTTCATATCGAAATGCTTATAAAACCATTTTTCGCACTTAATTTCGGATAATATTAGAAAGCAATCACAATTAGTATTTGCACAATCAGCGGTTATAACGTTAAATATAAGGACTTTATATCTATATTTGTTTGTCTAAATAGTGGCAACAGATTATTACAAATTAACCAGTCACATGAATAGGAAAAGTTATGTCAGAGCTGACTAAAACACTTCTTAATATCCGTAGCCTTCGTGCGTTTTCTCGTGAGCTGACTCTAGAGCAATTGGAAGAAGCTCTAGATAAACTAACCGCCGTTGTTGAAGAGCGTAAAGAAGCAGAAGAAGCAGAACGCGCAGCGCAAGCTGAACAAGAAGCTAAATTGGCTGCTATCGCAGAAAAAATCTCTCAAGATGGTATCGATGTTGAAGCGTTAATTAATGCGCTTTCAGGTGAAACCAAAACCAAAGCAAAAGCCAAACGAGCTCCTCGTCCGGCAAAATACAAATACGTCGATACAAATGGTGTTGAGAAAACCTGGACAGGTCAAGGCCGTACACCTTCAGCTATTCAAGAGCAACTAGATGCCGGTAAATCACTAGACGATTTTCTTATCTAAGATTGCATAATAAAAGGCGCCCAATCGGCGCCTTTTTGTTTACTAAATAAAAATGGCGTGTTTAACAACACGCCATTTTAATAAACCGGTCGGACTGACAACCTTTGTTACCTTTCCCAATATGCCTCTTCTAAGCTGTCTTCGCGCTCGGGAAGACCACGCGAAAGGCGTGGTGAGTGCTGAACAAGAACTTCGTAGCTTGCTCGATTAGCATATTTACACACTTGCGAGAATGAAGAGTAGGTTAAATACTCGTAAGAATGCTTACTTGAGTTTGGTACATTCTCTCGGTGATATTTATTGGCCGCCATATCGTGCAGCACCGCGGATAATGCCGCATCCCCGGCACCATTAGTGTTTTTAATTTTCTCCGGTCCGCCCATGTAAGGAGAAATATGTGAATAAACTTTAATTGGGTTTTCACATGCCTCTTTTTTCGCCGGACGGCTAAACTCATAACGGTTAAACTCAGCAATTGAGCCTGGCAGTAACGGCAAAGACGTTTCTCGCTTAGCACTATCCTCAGTATACCCTGCCATAAATAACCCCACCGGACCCGCAGTACATAATACCATATCGGCCCAGTCCAGCGTTTTATCTGATGCCGCCAGCGGATCGGACTCACCAGTCAACGCTTCTGCTTCATCTTCATTCATCGCCACGACAGAAACATGGTCACGAATAAAGGCTTGCCAGAACTGGGGATCGTCTTGAATAACAAACTTGGTACCCAGAGTGAGAACCACCGGCACATCATGTTGTTTGGCATACTCAATGGCTTTCATTGTCGCATCTGGCATCGGGTCACCCGGTTTACAACGTACCAGATACGCGGTGATGACTAACGCCGAAGCGGTTTCAAAAATCTTTTCCGGAATACTTTCAGGATGAAGTTGGTTCATTTTACCTTCACTGATGGCGAAAGTACGTTCACCATCTTCAGTAATAAGCGCAAAACAGCGGCCAACAGCCCCATCTACCCCTTGAAGATAATTAAGATCCATGCGGCTTGAGGTATTACACAAATAACGGTAACCATAGCTACCAATTTTAATGTCCTGGCTCATCACGCCCAGCAATGTAGAGCGATCATCGGCAAGAACAGAATAATTGTGCAACGTATTACCAATCGTGCCCCCGGCATATTCATTGGTGATCAGGTTTTCTTCTTTTAATTGCAGATACAGCGCTTCTGCCTTGACATCATCAATGACCAGGGAGTGCCCCTTACTCAAACCGAATTTTTCAATCACATCTGTCGTCACTTTGGCTTCAATATCCACCAGCGTCTGATCAATACCGATAATGTGCGTGCGCGCCATCTTCTTGCTTTCTTGCGCTTGGCTCACCAAAGGGTCGCGAGCATGAACAGGAAAATAGTGCTTCGATTTACGTTGTCCAGGAAATTTCATATTGTAAGTCTGAGTAAGGGATGAAAAGGAGAACGGATTCTATACTGCTGCCAATCCAGCGGCAATAAAAGCTAGTATAGCAAACGTTTGCCGGGTGCTTTTTTATCAATCCTGGCTTATTCACCTTCCATAAAGCTTAAATCCGGCAACCGATCCAGATGTTCACTGTAACGTTTGAGGTTAAACTCACCCTGGTTTTTCATCACATCGAAAATCTCAATAGAAACTGCGCACGCCATCATTGCTACCGCATCTTCACGGGGCGTTCCGGTCATCACCAGCCGCATTAGGGTTTCCTTCACTTTTACCGGGTTACCATCTTCAAGCTGATTCTCAATAATTTCTATCAGCTCAGCCTCTTGCATAAACTGGGTTTCATCCGTCATTTACTTTCTCCTCTTGGATTTTGGCCAACTATGCCATATATACCCTGTCTATACTTATCGATTTTTCACAGATACGTGTTTTTTGGTGTGTTTTTAATCAAAAACAAATTGTGATTTCGATCTCGGATCTGTCCCCGGTTTGTGGTTTCTGTTAGAATCTGCGTCCTGTTAATTTAAGTGGTGTTTAGTAATGTCTGATAACAGCCAAAAGAAAGTCATCGTCGGTATGTCCGGCGGCGTTGATTCATCTGTTTCTGCGTATCTTCTCAAGCAGCAAGGCTACCAAGTAGAAGGCCTGTTTATGAAGAACTGGGAAGAAGACGACAACGAAGAATATTGCACAGCAGCAGAAGACCTCGCCGATGCTCAGGCAGTATGTGACAAACTCGGCATCCATCTACACACCATTAACTTTGCTGCAGAATACTGGGATAACGTATTTGAGTACTTCCTTGCTGAATACAAAGCCGGCCGTACGCCAAACCCAGACATTCTTTGTAACAAAGAAATTAAGTTTAAAGCCTTCCTTGAGTTCGCCGATGAAGTTCTGGATGCAGACTACATTGCAATGGGTCACTACGTACGTCGTTCTTTCCCGGAAAGTGGTGAGAAACCTCAGATGCTACGAGGCCTGGATAGCAACAAAGACCAAAGCTACTTCCTTTATACGCTCAGCCATGAACAAGTTGCCCGCAGCCTGTTCCCTGTTGGTGACTTAGAGAAGCCGGAAGTTCGCCGTATCGCAGAAGAGCAAGGTTTAGTTACGGCGAAGAAAAAAGACTCAACCGGTATCTGCTTTATCGGAGAGCGCAAGTTTACCGACTTCCTTGGCCGTTACCTACCCGCTCAGCCAGGCGACATCGAAACACCTGAAGGTGAAGTGATCGGCCAGCACCAGGGCCTGATGTACCACACACTAGGCCAGCGCAAAGGTCTCCATATCGGCGGTCGCAAAGGTGGTGGCGGTAACGAAGATCCGTGGTTCGTTGGAGATAAAGATCTTAAACGTAACGTTTTAATCGCCGTACAAGGCAAAGATCATCCAATGCTGAAATCAGAAGGTCTACTTGCATCACAACTTCACTGGGTTGATCGTGAGCCGATTCGCGATGTTATGAAGTGCACAGTGAAAACACGTTACCGTCAACAAGATATTCCTTGTACAATCATCCCTATCGATGATGACAACATTAAAGTTATCTTCGACGAACCTCAAATCGCAGTGACTCCGGGTCAGTCTGCGGTGTTTTATCAAAGTGACGTGTGCTTAGGTGGTGGCATCATCGAGCAGCGCATTAAATATTCTCAAGCTTAGGAGTCGTTACGTGGCGAACACACTTTATGACCGTACTATTGCTTTTGCCGGTATTTGTCAGGCCGTGGCGTTGGTTCAGCAGGTTGCGCGAGACGGTCATTGTGATCAAGATGCCTTTGAAACGTCAATCAAGGCCATTTTGAATACTAATCCAGCCAACACCGCCAGTGTTTTTGGCCATGAAGCCAACCTAAAACTGGGCCTGGAATGCTTGGTAAAGGGCATTGACAGCACACCTGCCGGCAGCGAGATCACCCGCTACATCATTAGTTTAATGGCTTTAGAGCGTAAGCTTACCGGTCGCAATGATGCCATGTCGCAGCTTGGCGATCGTATCCAAATGGCACAACGCCAAACGGATCACTTTGAACTGCTCGATGAACAGATGATCAGCAACCTGGCCAGTATTTACCTCGATGTGGTGAGCCCGATTGGTCCTCGTATTCAGGTAACCGGAACCCCATCGGTACTGCAACAGACCTCAAACCAGCATAAAGTGCGGGCGCTGTTGTTATCCGGTATTCGCAGTGCGGTACTCTGGCGCCAGGTTGGCGGTAAGCGTCGCCACTTAATCTTCGGACGCAAGAAGATGGTTGAACAGGCACAAATCCTGTTAGCCAGAATGGCATAAATCCAGCAGCTAGCTCGCGTTTACCGCGAGCTAATTTTTTGACTAACACCAATCTCGCGCAAACGTTTGCGCAATATTCGTGACAATTGCCACAGTTATTGGTATAAAGCTCACGAAATTTAGAAACCCAATTCAGGAGAACATCATGGAACTGTCAGCATTGACTGCTGTTTCACCAGTAGACGGCCGTTACGGAAGCAAGACAATTGCGTTACGCGAAATTTTCAGTGAATACGGTCTACTAAAGTACCGTACTATCGTTGAAATCCGCTGGCTACAAAAGCTTGCTGCTACTGCTGAAATTGCAGAAGTGCCAGCGTTTAGCGCAGAAGCAAACCAATTCCTAGACGACCTTGCTGCAAACTTCTCTGAAGAAGATGCACGCCGAATCAAAGAGATCGAGCGTACAACTAACCACGACGTAAAAGCGGTTGAGTACTTCCTAAAAGAGAAAGTAGCAGACGTTCCTGAACTGCACGCAGTAAACGAGTTCTTCCACTTTGCATGTACTTCTGAAGACATCAACAACACTTCACACGCTCTTATGCTTAAAGAAGCGCGTGAGAACGTGATTCTTCCAGAAATCCGTAACCTAATCGACGCTATCAAAGCGCTAGCAGTGGAATACCGCGACATTCCTCTTCTATCTCGTACACACGGTCAGCCAGCTTCTCCATCAACAATGGGTAAAGAAATGGCAAACGTGGCGTACCGTATGGAGCGTCAATTCAAGCAAATCGAAAACGTTGAGATCCTAGCGAAAATCAACGGTGCAGTAGGTAACTACAACGCACACCTTTCAGCTTACCCAGAGCTAGATTGGCACAAGTTCTCTGAAGAGTTCATTACCGAGTCTCTAGGTGTAACTTGGAACCCTTACACAACTCAGATCGAACCGCACGATTACATCGCTGAGCTGTTCGACGCGGTTGCGCGTTTCAACACTATCCTGATTGACTTCGACCGTGACGTTTGGGGTTACATCGCACTAGGTCACTTCAAGCAAAAAACCATTGCTGGTGAGATTGGTTCTTCAACAATGCCTCACAAAGTTAACCCAATCGACTTTGAAAACTCAGAAGGTAACCTAGGTCTTGCGAACGCTGTGTTCGGTCACCTAGCACAGAAACTGCCTATCTCTCGTTGGCAACGTGACCTAACTGACTCAACAGTTCTACGTAACCTTGGTGTTGGTGTTGGCTACGCAATTATCGCTTACACTTCTACGCTTAAAGGCATCAGCAAGCTAGAAGTAAACCGCGAAGCACTTCTTGCTGAACTAGACAAGAACTGGGAAGTACTAGCAGAACCAGTACAAACAGTAATGCGTCGTTACGGCATCGAGAAGCCTTACGAGAAGCTAAAAGAGCTGACTCGTGGTAAGCGTGTAGACGGCGAAGCAATGCGTCACTTCATCGATGGTCTTGAGCTTCCTGAGCACGAGAAAGCACGTCTGAAAGAGATGACGCCAGCGAACTACATCGGTCAGGCCATCGAGCTGACTGACAAGCTGTAATCACTGAGTGATAAACTGAAAATGCATAAGGTTGACGCGAACGCGTCAACTTTTTTATTTTGGCGTCGATAACCGTATTTAAGGCTGTTTTTGAAAGAACAAGGTTATCGTTCCGACCTCGACACCAAACTTCTTAATCTTAGTCAGGTTAAACACGTGCATCTCATCCTGGCGATAAAGCCAGTCATCAAAGGCAACCGTGATACTCGACTCATCCAACTGTAGGTTAAAGTCGTATTGCCATTGCAGTGCGTTACCTTGTTCTTTGCCCGTCGCAACACCAATGATGTCGTCGGCTTTCCCCCTGTAGCTGCCGTCTTCTAACCTCGTGATAACCCAAATCCGCTGGTCGAGCGAACCATCATCAAACACGAAGTCTTCCACCAGCGTCAGCTCGTTACCATCAACGCTACCAACAATATCCACTTCAAAGCGGCGGGTTTGCTGCTCCGTGTAATCTTGCACCATGCCCCACGCCTTGATCTCACCGTCAAAATAACCAAACAAGTCAAAGGTTGGTGTCGCCGCCCGGTAGTTAGCGATATCAGCAGAACAAGCCCCTAGCAAGGCTGCGGCTGCAATCACCGACACTTTTATCATTCGCTTTACTATTTTCACTACCTCACCTGCCCAATCAGTTGTTTGCGAAGTTTAGGAAACTCCGTTTGTGGTGATAACCAAATAGAGAGAAACGCATCATTAAGTCGTTCATCTTTTACGTACCCAACCGTTTGATGAGGCACTCGGCCCGCCTGGCGATAAATAAGTTGTCCTGTTTTACCGTCAGTGAGATACGTCAGCTCATCACCCTTCTTAATATTGGGGAGCATGGTATTAAGCTCGGAAATCCACTGCCGACGATAAGGCTGAGTAAAGCCGAGCTTTTGCCATTGCTCATCGGTCACATCGAGCAGTTGCTCTTTACTGATGTCACGCTGATAGTTGATTTCGAGCGCAAAGGGATGAGGAGAAACGTCACTCGAGACGGTGTACTGGCCATCCGGGGTTTTTAGGCGAGATTTATAGATATCAAAGATGAACCACGTAAGTTGAGCTTCCCCTACCGTCTGCCAATGTTGCCAACTGCTTGTATCTGCTGTGATACGCGCACCCGCAACATTATGAGCTTGCAAAGGCACGGCACACAACAGCGAAACTGCCATCACACCATTAGTCAGCTTCCGTTTCCAATTTCTCTTCAACCCTTTCATTTGCGTATACCCTGAGTATCAATAGCATCATCGCGCACCACTCAACGAATAAAAGCGCCAGAGTCGTACTCATGCTGAATCCAAATTCAACGGCTTGGAATTTATAACCAGCGAAGTAGCTCACTGTTCCTCCGAGACCGCCTACTATTGATACGTAGGTTTTGGGAAAACGGTACAAAATTGACTTTAGTTGGTAAGCATACCAGGAGAACAGAACCCATAAGCACAAGAGCCAAACAGGTAACCATTGCGTCGGGAAGATGAATACAGAAAATTGTTGGTTGAGGGTTTCGAGCACCAGCCCCGTCGTTACGATACTGGCGATACTCTTTAACGAAGAACGGTCCGTTTTCCAGCAATACACGACGGTCGCAAGGGTCAGCAATAAAGTCAGCCACTGCCACTGATAGGTTCCAAGCACCGCTGCAAACCAGATGAGTTGGAACCATGTCGATGCAATAAACACTCTCATAACAAACTACGGACGCTGAAACGTCATGTGAACCGCGCTGATAGTGCGAGCAAGGAAACCACCTTCACAGTAACTTAGGTAGTAACGCCACATGCGAACAAAACGGTCGTCATAGCCAAACGAACGAACTTCGCTTTCCGCCTGATTGAAACGGTAGTGCCATTCACTAAGCGTTTTGGCGTAATCAAGGCCAATATCGAACAGATCACGCACCACTAAGTCACTGTGCTTAGTAGTGGCTTGGGTTAACGAAGTGACCGAAGGCAGAAATCCCCCCGGGAAAATGTACTTCTGAATAAAATCAACGTTATTGCTGTAGTACTCATAACGCTGATCCGCAATCGTGATCGCCTGAATAGCCATTAAACCACCCGGCTTGAGCAGTGACTCACACACCTTTATATACGATGGCAGGAACTGTTTGCCGACCGCTTCAATCATCTCTATCGAAACCAACTTATCGTAGTTGCCCTCAAGGTTACGGTAGTCCTCTTTCAACAGGGTGATCTTATCCGACAAACCACGCGCTTCGATTTGCTGCTCAGCGTACGCATACTGCTGGTCAGAAATGGTGGTCGTGGTTACCCGGCAGCCGTACTGCTCTGCCATGTAGATTGCCATTGCGCCCCAACCGGTACCAATTTCAATCACGTGGTCTGTCGGTTTTAGCTCAAGCTGCTGACACAAGCGATCCATTTTATTGATTTGCGCTTGCTCCAGGGAGTCGCTGTCTTGATGGTAAACTGCCGATGAGTAAAGCATATTGGTATCAAGAAAAGCTTCATAGAGATCGTTGCCCAAGTCATAGTGGGCGTGGATGTTCTTACGTGAGTTCTCTTGTGAGTTACGCTTCGACCGGTGGCTAACCTTATACAAAAGCTTAGTGAGCCAACTGCCCTGCTCTTCAAGCTGGTCAAGAGCGCGCAGGTTGAGGGCCATCAGCCTCATCAATGCGGTAAGGTCGGGACTGTCCCACCAGCCGTCCATATAGGCTTCGCCCGCTGCAATACTCCCGCCCTGCAAAATACGCGAGTAAAAACCCGGGTGCTTGACCTCAATCGTTGCGACAACCGGTTCGCCGTTGTAATCACCGTTCGGTGTGGAGAATCTCTCACTGCGCTCGGTCGTTTCTGTTTTGAAACTTTCGATGACCGTCAGGCAGCCGATTTCCATTTTGTGCAGACACTGAAAAATAACGCCGCGAGCCGCTTTTTGGGTCGTGGTCAGGACACGGGGCATTGCCATAGAAGTGGTATTTAACATGCAGAATTCTCCTTCTGTTTGTTATTTTTCTCGTCTTTCAGCGCTTTTACATCTTTCACCTCAACGGGTTGGCTGTATTTGGGGTGAGAATAAAAAGGTGCCCCTTTAAGCCAGAGTTTCAGTGCGTGCCAGTAAATGTCGATCATGATTTTTACCGTTTGCATCGGTGTTACCAGCAAACATCTCAGCAGGTTTTTACTTGTTAGTTCATGTGCTTTCATAGCCATGGTGGCATCAAAATGTTTCTCACCTTTGTGGCATTCCAGATGAATACTCAGCTTGCCTGTCAGCGGTTTAAGCTTCCACTTATAAAGCTGGTCGATTGGGTTAAACGGCGATACATGAAATGCCTTGTCCTGCTCCCAACCAAATTGTTCATCATTCTGGTTTGCGGCGACTGCGTAGTAATGACGTTCATTCCATGGTGTGTTACTCACTTCAGCAAGCAGGTATTGCCACTCTCCCGCATGATTGTAAACGTAGTAGAAATTCACCGGACTGAAGTAAAGCCCGAGATAACGCAGATGACATACCGCAATCACTTTGCCGGTACAGCGAACACCAGTGATCTCGGCGACCTTATCTTGCACCGCCGTTTTTAGATCCCCTTCTCCGACATAGTCACTGCGCTTGAATCGCGCCCAATGCCACCAGCGCGTACCAAACCCCCATACCTTTTTTTCCAGCTCAGCAAGCTCTTCCACATCAATAGCAGGCATGAACAAAGCATAGTTCAACTCATGATTGACCGGTGTGAAGCGACGATGGCGAACATTACCTATAAAGAGTCGGCTATTCATATTACGCCGCACCCTTGTCTAAGCTGAGGCGGTTCTGCTCCCGGTGTTTGTTCTCAAGAGCCTGAACCACATCCAGAGCACTACGTACGCCGTCTTCATGAAATCCGTTATACCAATACGCCCCACAGAACCAGGTCTTCGCTACGCCTTGAATCTCACCTCTGCGCTGCTGGGCCGCAATCGATTCTGTCGTGAACACCGGGTGGTGATAGGTAAACTTACGCAGAATTTTGCCCGCATCGATTTTATCCGTGCTGTTGAGCGTTACGCAGAAGGTATGCTGTGACTGAACATGCTGCAGAATGTTCATGTTGTAGGTGAGAGAAGGAAGGTGCGTCTGCTCCTCTTCACTGCCTTCCAGGCGGTAATTCCACGATGCCCATGCGGCTTTGCGTTTTGGTAACAGGCTGGTGTCAGTGTGCAACACCACTTCATTGGCCTGATAGGTCATATCACTGAGAATTTCTTGCTCAGCAGGCATGATATCCCCCAGCATCCTGATAGCCTGATCACTGTGGCAGGCAAAAATCACCTCATCAAACCATTCCGTGTCACCATGGACCTGCACTGCAACTCCAGTGTCATCGCGAATGACGCTCTCTACCGGGCTATTCAGGCGGATCCGGTCAGCGAACCCCTTGGTGAGTGGCGGAATGTAACTGCGGGAGCCGCCTTTGATCACAAACCATTGTGGTCGGTTGGTAATGTCGAGCAAGCCATGATTCAGAAAAAAGCGCAGGAAGAACATCAGCGGAAATGAACGCATGTCTGCTAAAGTTGATGACCAGATAGCCGCGCCCATTGGCAGGATATAATTGTCACAAAAGAAGACACTGAAATGATGCTCATCGAGAAACTCTCCTAACGTCTGCACGTGAGCCGACGGCTCGTTCGCCAAGGATTTTGCCAGCTTGTTAAAGCGCAAAATCTCAAAGATAAAACGGTAAAAGTAAGGGTTTGCCCAGTTGCGCTTTTGTGCAAACAACGTCGACAGTGTGTGGCCATTGTACTCCAGTCCGTTTCCATCGTTGCGCACACTGAAGCTCATTTGGGTCGGTACCCCTTCCACGCCTATTTCGCTCATCATCTTAATGAAATGGGGATAGGTACGGTCGTTGTAAACGATAAAACCAGTGTCAATCGCATAATCTGTGCCGTCCAGATGGACATCGACAGTTGCAGTATGCCCGCCAATGTAGTCATTGGCTTCAAACAACGTAACATCATGCTGTTTGTGTAAGTAGTAACCGCAGGTCAGTCCTGAAATCCCTGTACCAATAATCGCAATCTTCATGCTCGTTCCTTGATAATGAAATACCCGTCGTTATGAGACCAGTTTTGAGGTAATCCGCGCCTGCCAACTGTATGGCAGCAGAGCCAGCAAGCGCAGAAGCGCAGTAAATCTGGTTGGAAAGTAAATATGGCTCTTGTTCGCCGCGAGCTGTTTTCGAATGGCTTTCGAAGCTTGCTCAACCGAGATGATCATCGGCATCTCAAAACTATTTTTATCGGTCAGCGGTGTTTCAACAAATCCCGGAAAAACCGTCACCACTTTGATGCCCTTGCTTTTCAAATCAACGCTGAGGCTCCGGGCAAAATAACTCACCGCCGCTTTAGACGCGCCATACGCTTCCGCACGCGGGAACGGCAGTTCCGAGGCGATCGACCCGACCACCACCACCCGCTGCCCGCGGGTAAAGTGCTTCTGACACGCTTCAATGCAATTAGCCACCCCAACCACATTCACATTAAGCACTCTGGCCAGCAACTTGGCGTCGACTCGCCCCTCATCCATATATTCACAGTCACCGGCATTGAAAATCCATGTTGCCGGTATGAACGGTAGCGTTTCCAGCGCGCTAAGTGTCTGCTCATGATCGGTAACATCGAACTGTAAAGTCGCGATGTTACTGTTGTGGTTTTTCAGCTCATTGAGCACAGCGAGGTTGCGGCCACAGGCAATAACATCATAACCACTGTCGGCGTAGTCCAGTGCCAGCCTTTTGCCAATGCCAGACGTTGCCCCGGTAATCAATACACTGTCACTCATTGCCCTAACCTCTGTTTGACCGCTTTCACCACCGCCCCCAGCAATGGCAGGTTTTCGTACAACATCTCACCCAAATCGAAGTAGTCGCGATGGTAAATCACTTTGCCATTGCTGAACTTCAAGTGTGATACCCCCTGAACCGTTATCGGCGCACCTTTTTGCAATTTAGGGTGCTGCAGATCCATCGTCCAGGTAAGAAACCCCGTATCCCCGACTTGCTGGTGCTCGTGGATAATAAAATCACAGCGCAAAACATTAGAATAAAGGGACTGAAAATAACCAGACAGCGCAGGCCAGCCCTCAAGGCGATGGGCAGCGTCTTCAAACACCACCTCCGGGTGATAGACACCTTCAAGCAAATGCAAGTTGGTCTTGCTCAGTTGCTGATAGATATTGCCAACTGACTCCACATCCATCGTCCGGACTCCTGTATACGCAATTCAAAAAGTGTACAAAATATTTATATGTACAAGATAGTTCAACAATAAAAGTTGTACAAAAAAAATTTTGTATAACTTTATTTCTCAACTGTGTTACGTAGTTGATTGCGATCAGGATCAACAGATATAAAAAAGGCCTGATTCTCAATCAGGCCTTTCGATTCAGTTAGCGACTGTTTAGTGTTACTGGCTGCGTAACGCCGCGATTCGCTTGTCCAGCGGCGGGTGACTCATCAGCAACTCGGTCAATGACTGTTTACCATTGATACCAAATGCCATCATGCTTCCGTCCAGCTTAGATTCATGACTCATTTTCAAACGCTCCAGTGCAGCAATCATTTTTTCTTTACCGACTAGCTGTGCCGCGCCTGCGTCGGCATGAAACTCACGGTGACGGCTGTACCACATCGTAATAAAGCTGGCCAGAAAACCAAACACTAACTCAAGCGCAATCGAAACGGCAAAGTAAACCATCACGTTGGATCCCTCACCTTCTTCATCATCACCGGAGGCGACAATATTGGCAATAAAACGCGATAAGAAGATCACGAAAGTGTTCACCACCCCCTGCATCAGGGTCATCGTAACCATGTCACCATTAGCGATATGGCTTACCTCGTGGGCCAAAACCGCTTCGGCTTCATCACGTGTCATATTGTGTAGCAATCCCGTTGACACTGCGACCAGTGAATCATCGCGCTTAGCTCCGGTTGCAAACGCATTGATGTCCGGTGAATCGTAGATTGCTACCGTCGGCATGCCCACACCGGCTTGATGTGCCTGACGACCAACCGTCTCCAATAACCAGTGCTCGGTTTCGTTGCGTGGGCTTTCGATCACCATCCCGCCGACCGAGCGCAGAGCCATGCTTTTGGACATCAGCAGAGAGATCAGCGCACCACCAAAACCAAACACCGCAGCGATGATCAGCAAACCAGACAGGCTACCGGGCTGTATTCCCGTTACCGCATAAACAATATTCAGAACAACGCTCAACACCAGCACAACGGCCAGGTTGGTTGCCAGGAACAACAGAACTCGCTTCATTACTTTTCTCCGAGGGAAGCTTATTATCGTGAGAGCCCAATCAAACGCAATTGGACTATGCTGCTTTATAGATATAGTCTAACTGGGTTATAAACAAGGTTAAGTATTAAATTGCAACATTTGTTTTCTATACTGAACAAAGTTTGTTGTTTTTAGTTATCAAAAAACAAATGTTTAGCATTAGGTTAGACTTTGGTCTTATTGTACACCAACCGGATCGAGTTAGACTCAGGCTAATAGAATATTGTAGTGAACCGAGAGTGCGGCAGACTGCCAGTCTTTTACCCGCCTCTTCCAGTCCATGTCATAAAGGGAAAATATCATGGTAGAAACTAACAACTATCAAATGGCTATCGATTTGTTATGCTGTCATCTAGGGATTTCAGAGGAAGAAGCAAAACAGCAGCTGGGTATTTCTACTGAACCATCGATGCTAACGCAGGCTTCCGACACACACCAAGCCCTGATGGGTTTAAGCCAGGAAAAATAAGTGTCAATAGTATACAAAAGGGCTGCCTCGGCAGCCCTTCTTATTTCGTGAAGATCGATGACTCTTCAATGTCGAGAGGTTACTCTGCCACGTTCAGCAGCGGTTCAACATTAATGTACTTGCCCAGATCTTTGCGTTTGGCACTCGGGACGTACGGAATTTCACCTAACTTAGGTGCGTCGATACGTTGTTCCAGCATCTCAATGATCTCGGCATAGTGTTCCGTGCCCGGGTTCACGCGGTTAGCAACCCACCCCACTAGATTCAGGCCATCCGACTTAATGACCTCAGCGGTTAGCATCGCATGGCTCAAACAACCTAATTTGATCCCCACGACCAGAACCACCGGCAATTTCTCTTGCTCAACCCAGCTAGCAAGCCCGTCAGTATCGGAAACAGGTACACGCCAACCACCGGCCCCTTCAACCAATACGATATCAGCACACTCTTTATGATGGGCTAATTTTTCACTTAATACCTGAAATTCGACTTCAACGTGATCATGTTTGGCCGCTATATGAGGAGAAGATGGCAACGACAACGCGTAAGGGTTAACATCCTCATAGGCAGCCTCCACCGTCGCCGCTTTTTGCAAATGAAGCGCGTCAGAGTTACGCCATCCTTCGGGTGTCTTTTCGCTTCCTGCAGCCACTGGTTTATAGCCTATCGTGCTCAAACCTTTTTCAGCAAGTGCTTGTAAAATGGCTTTTGAGGCCACCGTTTTTCCTACATCAGTATCCGTACCAGCAATAAAAAATGCATCAATCATAGATGTATGACTCCAAAACAAACCTGATAACTTGCAGGTAGAAGACCTTGATTATTCTTGAATGTTTGGTACTCACGCTCAACTTGCAACAGCACTCGACGACTGGTCAGACCCTGTGAGCGGCCGCTTACGTGGTTTGCACCAATCCCCTTGAGATCGCGCATCACTTTAAACGCGGATTCGTACCAAACTGTGATGGTGTTCAAGTCTAGTTGATGGCCATGGCAACGAGCTTGCGCTAACGCAATTTTTACCTGATTGTGAGTAATAAAGTTATTCACGTGTTGATATGCATCAATTTTTCCCCAGGCCCGGCGGAGCTCCGCTAATGAGCCGTCCAACAGCGTGGTAAACAGCACCCGCCCGCCTGGCTTGACCACGCGACGCATTTCATTGAGCGCGACACTGAGATCCGCGCACCATTGCAATGCCAGGTTGGAAAACACGTAATCAAAGCTGTTATCGGCAAACGGCAGCTTCTCAGCATCAGCAATGCGGTACAACATACCGGTGGTTCCACAACGCTCCTGCGCTTTATCCAACATGGCCTGCGAAATGTCACCACACACGACCTGTGCACCTCTGGCGCGTAAAGCGGCGGAACAATACCCCGTGCCACAGCCCAGATCCAGTATCGTGTTTCCGCTCAGATCTTGTGGCAGCCTCGCTAATAGACGTTCGCCAACATCACGCTGAAATGCCGCGTGCTGGTCATAAGATTGCGCAGCTTTACCAAACGAAGAAGCGATAGCCGCTTTGTCCTGATAACCTGCAGTGCTGATTTGCAACTCGGCGGAACTCATTCATCTTCTCCTAAAACCTGTTTTAATCCATTCGACAACATAGTTAACTGCTGCTTATTATGATTCGCTGTTAAGGTAATCCGGAGTCGCGAGGTGCCCTGAGGTACGGTAGGAGGACGGATTGCCGTTAGCCATATCCCCTGTTGCCTGATCTTTTCGCCAATGCTGACGGCCCGATCCGGGTCACCGATCATAAATGGCTTGATCGGTGTTTCACTATTCACGTAGCCCTTTAAGCCATGCATCATTTCATGATAGTGAGCACTTAGCTCAGCCAGCTTTTCCCGGCGCCAGTGCTGGGTTTGGATCATGTAAACGGCATGGGTCAGCGCAAATGCCTGGGAAGGAGGCATCGCGGTCGAGTAGACATGATGGCGGGCAAACTGGGTCAGATAGTCACCAACAGCGGCGTCACACAGGATGGCAGCCCCTGACAGTCCAAACGCTTTACCAAAAGTCACTACCAGCAAATCAGGTTTAACTCCGCTGGCTTCGCAACTGCCGCCCCCCGATGCGCCCAGCACACCGATGCCATGGGCATCATCAACCACCAGCCAGGCATGATGTGCCGCAGCGCTGCGGGCGATTTCTGCCAGTGGGGCCCGGTCACCATCCATACTGAACACCCCTTCCGTTACCACCAGGGTGTCTGTTTCGGAGCGGTACAGCTTATTGAGATGAGTGACGTCGTTGTGTTTGAAACGTTTCATGCTCGCGGGACACAATGCACCGGCTTCCATCAATGAGGCATGGTTGAGGCGATCCTGTAACAGCAGGTCGGACTTTTCCAGCAAACTAAACAGTAGCGCTTGATTGGCACTGAAGCCGGAGCCAAACAACACAGCGCGCTCATAGCCTAACCACTGGGTCAATGCCGCTTCCAGGTTACTGTGCGCCGGGCTAAACCCGGTGACCATCGGCGAGGCTCCGCTGCCACTGCCATACACACTCAGACCCTGCTGCCATGCACGTAACAGCTCCTGATCATTCGCCAGCCCGAGATAATCATTACTGGAAAAATTAATCAGGCGCTTGCTGTTGTACTCCAGTATCGATTGATTACCAGACAATACCACATTGAGACGACGATTCAGCCCCTGCTGCTTTCGCTTGGCAAGGGCTGACTCAATACGGGACTTAAAGGCTGGCATCGTAGAACAAATCGTCTTTACCCGGACGGGCTGCCACACGCTCCACTACACGATCGAGCAGTTCATTCTCTTCCACTTCATCCGGCTTTTGGCTCACTTGCTGGCTGTTGATTCCCAGCTTGTTAAACAACATCATATCTTTGTCTTCCGACGGGTTCGGCGTAGTCAGCAGTTTGCAGCCGTAAAAGATAGAGTTTGCCCCGGCCATAAAACACAAGGTTTGCATCTGCTCATTCATGTTTTCCCGTCCCGCCGACAAACGTACCGAGGACTGCGGCATCATGATACGCGCGATGGCGATCAGGCGAATAAAGTCGAACGGCTCCACATCATCGACCTCTTCAAGCGGGGTACCTTTGACTTTGACCAGCATATTGATCGGCACACTTTCCGGGTGGGTTGGCAGGTTTGCCAGTTCGACCAATAACCCGGCCCGATCATTAGCGCTTTCACCCATACCGATAATGCCGCCAGAGCAGATCTTCATCCCCGCATCACGGACATGAGACAAGGTATCTAAACGATCCTGATAGGTGCGGGTGGTAATGATATTGCCGTAGAACTCAGGTGAAGTATCAAGGTTGTGGTTATAGTAATCCAGACCAGCCTCAGCCAGTTGCTTGGCCTGGCCGGGCGTCAGCATCCCCAAGGTCATACACGTTTCTAGCCCCATACCTTTCACGCCTTTGATCATGTCGGTTAAATGCGGCATGTCACGCTCTTTCGGGTTCTTCCACGCCGCCCCCATACAGAATCGCGTCGAACCGGCATTTTTGGCTTTTTGTGCCGCATCCAACACGCGCTCGACTTCCATCAGACGCTCTTTTTCAATGTCAGTGGTATATCGGGCACTTTGCGGACAGTACTTACAGTCTTCCGGGCAGGCACCGGTCTTGATCGACAGTAGTGTGCTGACTTGAACATGGTTGGTTTGTTGGTATTGACGGTGAACAAGCTGCGCTTCAAACAGAAGATCCATGAATGGTTTTTCCATTAGCTCGCGCACTTCAGCATGCGTCCAGTTATGACGAACTTCCACGTGTATTCCTTTGGTCACTTTTTTTGTAGTGTTGACAGTCTACTAAGTCTCGATAAACTGTCAACACAACATAAGACCACAAGGTTTACATCTGATTAATATGTAAACCTTATCTATTATTGGAAACGAACATGGATCTCGCCTTCGACCGCCAGCACATCTGGCATCCTTACACTTCTACGCTGACACCTCTGACCTGCTACCCGGTCATCTCCGCAAATGGTGTTCACATTAAACTTGAGGACGAAACAGAGCTGGTCGATGGCATGTCTTCATGGTGGTCGGCGATCCATGGCTACAATCACCCTCACTTAAATCAGGCAGCACATCAGCAAATTGATCAGGTCACCCACGTGATGTTTGGCGGCATTACCCACCAACCCGCGATCAGTTTGTGTAAAAAGCTACTGTCTCTGGCCCCTGACAATCTCGAACACGTTTTCCTGGCCGACTCCGGCTCCGTAGCGGTGGAAGTAAGCCTCAAAATGGCACTGCAGTACTGGCATGCCAAAGGTGAGCGCCGGCCCAAATTCCTGACTCTGCGCCATGGCTATCATGGTGACACTTTTGCCGCGATGTCAGTGACCGATCCAGACAACTCCATGCACTCACTCTACAAAGGCTTTCTGCCGGAACATGTTTTTGCACAGTCACCAACTTGTGGTTACTGGGATGAATGGAAACCACACGATCTGGCGGATTTCACCCAGAAATTAGAACAGCACCATCACGAGCTGGCCGCGGTGATCCTTGAGCCTATTGTTCAGGGCGCCGGGGGGATGCGCATCTACCACCCAGAGTTCCTCAAAGGCGTGCGCGCATTGTGTGACAAACATGGCTTATTGTTGATTGCTGACGAAATCGCAACCGGATTTGGCCGCACAGGTAAGCTATTTGCCTGTGACCATGCTGATGTTCAGCCAGACATCCTCTGTGTGGGTAAAGCTCTGACCGGGGGTTACATGACCTTATCTGCGACACTGGCCAGCAAGCACGTTGCAGATACAGTATGCGGTGGCGAAGCTGGCTGCTTTATGCACGGGCCAACCTTCATGGGTAATCCACTTGCGTGCGCAGTAGCGACTGCGAGTTTAGAACTCCTCGAACGAGGAGAGTGGCAGCAACAAACCAAACAAATCGAAACACTGTTCTCTGAGCTACTTCCAAAGCTAGCAAAATACGATTTAGTCAAACATACCCGCTGGCTTGGCGCAATCGGTGTGGTGGAAACTCACCGCCCGGCCAACATGGAAGTCATCCAAGGGTTATTTGTAGAACACGGGGTATGGATTCGCCCATTCGGCAAACTCATTTACATGATGCCACCGTTTATCAGCCAACCTGAGCACATCGAACAGCTGGTTGACGCCATTGAAGCCGCGCTGCAAAATCCAGCCTGTTTTCAGTAACAGTCACTTCAATAGCCAATAAAAAACCCAGCTCAAGAGCTGGGTTTCTACAATTGAAATGGTCAATCAATTAACCGATGTGCGTAGCGCCGCCCATGTATTTCTGCAGTGCAGTCGGGATGGCAATACGGCCGTCGGCTTCCTGGTTGTTTTCCAGAATTGCCACCATGGTACGACCAACCGCCAGACCAGAACCGTTCAGCGTGTGGACAAGTTCAGGTTTCTTCTCGCCTTTACGACGGAAACGAGCCTGCATACGGCGTGCCTGGAAGTCCCACATGTTAGAACATGAAGAGATTTCACGGTACGTTTCCTGAGCAGGAACCCACACTTCCAGATCGTAAGTCTTACGCGCACCGAAGCCCATGTCACCGGTACACAGAACCACTTTGCGGTAAGGAAGCTCCAGCAGTTGCAGAACTTTCTCAGCGTGACCAGTCAGCTCTTCAAGTGCGTTCATTGAATCTTCTGGTTTAGTGATCTGTACCAGTTCCACTTTGTCGAACTGGTGCATACGGATCAGACCACGCGTATCACGGCCGTAAGAACCCGCTTCAGAGCGGAAACATGGCGTGTGCGCTGTCATCTTAAGTGGTAGATCCGCTTCGTCAGAAATGGTGTCACGCACCAGATTGGTTACCGGTACTTCTGCGGTTGGGATCAGAGACAGTTTACGTGGCTCTTCGTCGTTCACTTTTTCAGCCAATGGCTCAGTGTGGAACAGATCTTTACCGAACTTAGGCAACTGACCGGTACCGAACAGGCTGTCAGAGTTAACCAGATAAGGAACATACATTTCTGTGTAGCCGTGCTCTTCTGTGTGAAGATCCAGCATGAACTGAGCGATTGCGCGGTGCAGACGAGCAAACTGGCCTTTCATCACGATGAAGCGTGCGCCAGAGATTTTCACTGCGCTAGCAAAGTCCAGACCACCGCCCATTTCACCCAGGTCTACGTGATCTTTTAGTTCGAAGTCGTAGGTTTTTGGCTCACCCCAACGCGAAATTTCAACGTTGTCGTTTTCATCTTTACCAACAGGCACATCATCTGCAGGCAGGTTTGGCACAGAAAGCGTGATTTCGTCTAGCTGGGCCATTACTTGCTCAAGTTCAACTTTTTTCGCATCAAGATCGCTACCCAGGGTACCGATTTGCTTCTTGATCTCTTCTGCACCTTCTTTATCGCCTGCCGCCATTTTTTGGCCAATTTGCTTGGAGATGGAGTTACGCGTGGATTGTAAATTTTCAACTTCTACTTGAATGGACTTACGTTGTTCTTCAAGTTTACGGATAGTCTCTACGTCCAGCTTAAAGCCACGACGTGCCAGTTTAGCAGCTGTTTCATCCAGCTCTGTACGAAGTAATTTAGAATCCAGCATTGTTAATCCTATGCTTTTTGTTGTGAAATCACGCGCCGATCCACTACCTGCGCGTTTAAAATAATTAACTGAAACAATGTATCCAAAAACGCCTACTTTTCATAGCGCTTTTGTGGGCTATTTGCATCTAAAGTAGCCAAATAATCTAACTTTTCACCAATTTTAGTTTCGAGTCCCCGATTTGTCGGCTGATAATACTGACGCCCGCCCATTTCTGGCGGTAAATACTGCTCACCTGCGGCATACGCGCCGGGTTCATCATGGGCGTAACGATATTCAGCACCGTAACCCATCTCTTTCATCAGGCTGGTGGGAGCATTGCGTAAATGGTGCGGGACTTCATATTCCGGTTGATGATGCGCATCAGACAACGCTTGATTCCAGGCAGTGTACACCGCGTTGCTTTTCGGTGCGCAAGCCAGGTATACGATGGCCTGAGCGATGGCGCGTTCACCTTCTGCCGGGCCAACCCGGGTAAAACAATCCCACGCCGACAAGGCAACCTGCATTGCGCGTGGGTCGGCATTACCAATATCTTCTGATGCGATCGCCAGCAAGCGCCGGGCGATATACAGAGGATCACAACCGGCCGCTATCATTCGCGCCGCCCAGTAAAGCGCCCCATCAGGGTTCGAACCGCGAATCGATTTGTGTACCGCAGAGATCAAGTCATACCAGATATCGCCTTTGTTATCGAAACGCGAAACCTTCTCCCCGGCCACTTCCGCCAGCAGCTTAAGGGTGATCTCTTTTTCCCCCTGAGCGTTGTCTTCTGCCATGTCATAAAGCAGCTCAAGGTAGTTAAGCGACATGCGCGCATCACCATTGACCAGCTCAGCCAGGCGATCTAATACGTTGTCAGCAAAATGCGCCGGGGTGTTGCCCAAGCCTCGCTGTTTATCGTTAATCGCCTGGTTCAACGCCAGAGAAATTTCGCTTTTATCCAGCGATGTCAGCTTGTATACCCGGGCACGAGACAACAATGCGTTATTAAGCTCAAACGACGGGTTTTCTGTGGTCGCGCCAATAAAGGTCACCGTCCCGTCTTCGATATGCGGCAGGAAGGCATCCTGCTGCGACTTGTTGAAGCGGTGCACCTCATCCACAAACAAAATTGTGCGCCGGCCGGCCATCTTATTTTCACGGGCTTTCTCAATCGCCGCGCGGATATCTTTGACCCCGGAGGTCACGGCAGAAACGCGCTCAACTTCAGCATTGGCGTAATTGGCGGCCACTTCCGCCAAGGTGGTTTTGCCGGTCCCCGGCGGTCCCCAAAGGATCATTGAGTGAATATGACCAGCTTCAAGTGCCCGGCGCAGCGGTTTGCCAGGGCCCAGAATATGTTGCTGCCCGATATATTGCTCGACCGTTTCCGGCCTCATACGAGCAGCAAGGGGACGAAAATCCTCGTCCCCTGAAAAATCTAATGTGTAATTTGTCACGACCAATTAGTTCCTTTGATCATCTACTTCCACACCATTGGGTACCGTAAAGGTGAACCGGGCCGGATCAGGTTTGCCAAGTTTCACGTTGCGAAATGAGAACAAACTCTGTTGCCCGTCTTGTTCAATGACGTTAAAGCCCTTCACCACACCCTTTGCATCGATATTAATCTGAAACTGGCCTTGAGTAGAATCTACCGCCGTCGGGACCAGAGTGAACTGATCACCTTGCTGCGACACGCGATAATTGTCCCAGTCACTGGTGCGGTTACGAGTCAGCAGGACAAACGGGGTTTGTTCGGTCGCTTGCTCTTGCCAGTAAATACTCACCTGCTCAATGAAAGGGCTGTAGTACCAGAGCGTTTTACCGTCAGAGACGAGCAAATTTTCATCCGGAACGGTTGTGCTCCAGCGGAACAGGCTCGGACGGGCAATTTCAACCGTCCCCTCGCCTTCCATAATGGTCTCCCCTTCAGGACTGATCACCTGCTGGGAAAAATCCGCACTGAACCCATCGTTCATCGCCAAACGTTGGCTCAGCTCATCTTTAGGCGATGCCGCCTCAGCCACAGATGCCAGAGAAAGGCTTAAGACAAGTGCTGAGAAAAGCGGAGCGGAAAACAATTTTTTCATTCAAATACCTACTGTTAAGAACAACTCACCCCAATTTGACTGAGGTGAGGAATACAAGTTCACTAATCTTTTGCCGGAGCCGGCGCCAGGACTTCACGGTTACCGTTATGCCCAGGTGCACTGACAATGCCTTGCGCTTCAAGCTGCTCAACGATGCGGGCAGCACGGTTATAACCGATTTTGAAGCGTCGCTGCACTCCGGATACTGAGCCGCGGCGCGATTGCACCACATGCTCCACCACTTGATCAAACAACGGATCGACGTCTTCATCCGCTTCCATTGTCTCTCCGGGCAGCAGGCTTTCCGGCCCCTGATCGCCACTGATGATCTCTTCAATGTAATTCGGCTTACCGCGGGCTTTCCAGTTGTTCACCACCGCGTGAACATCATCATCTGATGCAAATGCACCGTGAACACGTGTCGTATGACTTGAGCCCGGCGGCAGGTAGAGCATATCACCCATACCGAGCAGTGATTCTGCCCCACCCTGATCTAAGATGGTACGTGAATCGGTCTTGGTTGATACGGTAAACGCCACGCGAGTCGGGATGTTGGCTTTGATAAGGCCGGTGATCACGTCCACCGACGGCCGCTGGGTCGCCAGGATCAAATGGATCCCCGCCGCCCGCGCTTTCTGCGCCAGACGTGCAATCAGCTCTTCTACCTTTTTACCTACAACCATCATCAGGTCGGCAAATTCGTCTACCACCACCACGATGTAAGGCAATTTTTCCAGCAGCGGCGGTTCACTGTCCATACTGTCACCCTCCTGCCAGAATGGATCGTGGATGGGGTGACCGGCTTCCGCCGCCATCTTCAGCTTCTCATTAAAGCCTTTCACATTACGTACGCCAAGGGCCGACATCAGTTTGTAACGACGCTCCATTTCACCGACACACCAGCGCAGTGCGTTGGACGCATCTTTCATGTCCGTAACGACTTCAGAAAGAAGGTGGGGGATGCCTTCGTAAATCGACAGTTCGAGCATTTTCGGGTCGATCATGATAAAGCGCAGATCTTCCGGCGACGCTTTGTAGAGCATACTCAGGATCATGACGTTGACCCCCACCGACTTACCCGAACCTGTGGTACCGGCCACCAGCACATGAGGCATTTTGGCGATATCGGCAATTACAGCTTCACCCGCAATATCCTGACCAAGTACCACCGTCGTTGGTGACGTGGCCTGCTCAAACTGCGGGCTGTTAATCACATCAGACAGATAGACGGTCTGTCGGCTCATGTTAGGCAGTTCCAGACCAACATAAGGTTTGCCCGGGATCACTTCAACAACACGTACCGCCATCGCAGAGAGTGCGCGCGCCAAATCCATTGAAAGGCCGGAGATACGGCTCACTTTTACACCAGGTGCCAAATCCAGCTCAAAACGCGTGATGACCGGGCCAGGGTAAATACCCACTACGTCCGCTTTGATCTTGTAATCTGCTAACTTGGTTTCTACCAGGCGTGCCACCTGTTCCAGCGCATCACGATCAATAAAGTTTTCGCGCTTCTCCGGATGGTACAACAGCTCAAGGGTGGGTAGCGGCTCTGCTGGAACCGGCAGGTTTTCTTCTTGCTGGACCAGAAACGGGTTCTGCTGTGCGGCAACTTTGGCCTGCGCACCGGCTACCATGTTCTGAAACGCTGCGACATCATCATCTTGTTCTGCGTTCACTTCTTCAACATCAACCGCCGACTGCGGCTGTTCATCTACAGCAGCCGCCTGAGCAATGGTGTGATTGTCTGGCGTAACCGTTTCAACCGGAACCGTTACCTCGGCCACATCGTCATCCAGCACATCAAAGTTAGAGATGGTTGGCTCAATATGCTCGCCCGGTAACACCTCGGCCGCAATGTCATCCAGTGCTGCTGAATCCAGTGTTGGCTCCGCCGGTTGCAGCTTATCGCCTGATGTATCCGGGATTTGCGAAGATTGAATATCAAGATTAACCGACCCGGCTTCTTCCAATGTCGCAGTTTCTTGCCATGTCGTGGCTTCTTCCCAAACATTGCTGCCAGGGTCTTCAGGTATCTGCTGCGGTGCTTGCTCTTGAGAACCATGAGCCACGTCGGCCCAATCGTCCGCCTGGCGGGCAGCCTGTTCGAGCTCTTCAATAGTGACGTTGAGCTGGCGGCTACGTTCGATTGTCGGATCAATCGTGCTAGCCGGTGATGCTGCCTGGGCGCAGTCTGAAGCCGGCGCTGGATCATCAGTTAACGGCGCCAGCGGGCGTTGCGTTTCAACGGTACTGCCTGCCGAATCATCCACCGAGCCGGAAGCTGGTATATATATCGGATACTCATGGGCGGGCGGCGTTGTTGTGGCCTCCTCAACATCATAAGCTGTCATATGCGGCAGAGGCTCTTCCTCGTCCTCAGGCTCTGGACGGCGATCTGCCACGGTATCTTCCACATAATCATCCAGCTGTGGTTCCAGCACTTCTGGTTCACTGCCACGGATTTTATTCGCCAGCGCAGCCATTAATGCCAACGTAGTGTCACCCAGCCACTCAACAATCGTCAGCCAGGAGATACCACTAAGCAGGGTAAAGCCCGCTCCCCAAAGAAACAACAGAACGATCGTGGTGCCCAGCACATTAAATGTCGGCAATGCCAGATTGGAAAGTACATCCCCAACCACGCCGCCAGAGGAGAAGTACCAGATATCGTCAAAGTTGATGTCAGCCAGGCCACAGCTGGTAAGGATAAGAATACTCAGGCCGAGTAAACGGGTTCCCCACAGCATTAAATCAATCGGTTCATCTTCACCGCGCTTACGACACACCACCCAGGCACCGACGGTAATCAGCACAGGGATCAGATAAGCGAGTGAACCAAAGGTAAAAAACAGGGTATCGGCTAACCAGGCACCCAGCACCCCTCCTGCATTATTAATCTCCCCTCCCCAGGCAGTTTGTGACCAGGACGGGTCTGCGGGGCTAAAGGTCAGAAGAGCAATTGCGAGTATTACGGAGCTAAGAACGGCAACGATAAAACAGCACTCTTTCAAGCGTTGGAAGCCATTTAGACGTGAAGACTGAGGCTCTTCACTGGTTTTAATTATCGTTTCGACTTTCTTTGCGTTCTCTTTGAACATAAATCAACTTGAATTTGGAGTGAATGGTAAATAATACCAATCTGCCAGGTATCCGGTCATGAAGAACATTACCCGGTCGGTGAGCACATCCTTCATTATATCTATAAACCGGCGACCGTTGCTGCGGTACAACACGTGGTTTCCGCACAACGTGCCCGGGACACTGACTTGACGAGATTGGTATATGCAAAAACATTCCGAGCGGCCAAAGCCGCTCGGTAAATTGATTTAACCATATCAAAGAGAAAAACCCAATTCTTCAATGACAAAAGCGGAAGTATCTGCCGCTTTCTTTACAAGAAATTAACGAGTTTTAATCACTAGCTGGTTAGTTTGTTTTACTTCTTCCATTACGACATAAGTTCGCGTGTCATTTACGCCAGGAAGACGCAGTAACGTATCGCCCAATAGTCGACGGTATGCCCCCATGTCAGATACACGGGTTTTAAGAAGATAGTCGAAGTCACCCGATACCAGATGACACTCTTGGATGTCGTCCAGCTTTTGCACCGCTGAGTTAAACTGTTCAAACACGTCTGGAGCACCACGGTTAAGCGTGATTTCCACAAACACCAATAGTGATGCGTCGAGGAACTGCGGATTCAACAATGCTGTGTATCCGGTGATATAACCTTGACGCTCTAAACGACGCACACGTTCGAGACACGGCGTCGGAGAAAGCCCTACACGTTTTGAAAGTTCAACGTTCGAAATACGACCGTCTTTCTGCAATTCATTAAGAATATTGCGATCAATACGGTCAAGCTCCTTGGACGGCTTTTTATAGTTGTCTGCCATTTTTTATTCCACCTTATTACTTCCTTGCAAAAAATTATACTACAACTTTTTAATATTCAGTGCCAAATTTTACAAAAGCATAACTATACTAGTTACAAATTCGACAATAACACCCTACCAACAGTTAATACAACCACAATAGAAAGAGGACACAGGATGATCATTGGCGTACCGAAGGAAATCAAAAACCACGAATATCGTGTGGGTATGATCCCAGCTAGCGTGAGAGAACTTATCTCACATGGTCACCAAGTATATGTTGAGACCAATGCGGGTGCCGGCATTGGTTTTTCAGACGATGATTACATCGCTGTAGGCGCATCCATTCTTCCTACTGCTGCTGACGTTTTCGCGAAAGCAGACATGATCGTTAAAGTAAAAGAACCCCAAGCTGTTGAGAGAGCAATGCTCAGAGAGGGGCAAATTTTATTTACTTATTTGCACCTAGCACCAGATTTTCCACAAACTGATGAGCTAATCAAGAGCAAGGCTGTCTGTATAGCCTACGAGACTGTAACAGATAATATGGGTCGTTTGCCACTATTAGCACCAATGTCAGAAGTGGCAGGTCGGATGTCTATCCAGGCTGGTGCGCAAACTTTGGAGAAATCTCACGGTGGCCGCGGTCTGCTGCTGGGTGGCGTACCCGGTGTTGAGCCAGCAAAAGTCGTCGTCATTGGTGGCGGTGTAGTAGGCGCTAACGCCGCTCGTATGGCAATCGGTCTGCGCGCCGACGTCACGATTTTAGACCGTAACATCGACACGCTGCGTCGGCTGGATGAAGAATTCCAGGGCCGTGCAAAAGTTGTTTATTCTACCGCAGGCGCGATCGAAGAGCATGTTCTGTCTGCCGACCTGGTGATCGGAGCAGTATTAATCCCGGGAGCAGCAGCACCAAAACTGGTCACTAAAGAACACATCGCCAAGATGAAGCCAGGCGCAGCCGTGGTTGATGTCGCCATCGATCAGGGCGGCTGCTTTGAAACGTCTCACGCAACCACGCACACAGAACCAACGTACGTGGTTGATGATGTCGTGCACTACTGTGTGGCCAACATGCCGGGGGCTGTAGCACGTACATCGACGTTTGCGCTGAATAACGCCACCCTGCCATACATTGTGAAGCTAGCCAACAAAGGTTACCGTGATGCCCTACTGGAAGACCAGGGCTTCCTGGAAGGCCTGAACGTGATTCACGGCAAAGTAACCTGTAAAGAGGTGGCAGACAGCTTTGATCTGGAGTACATCGAACCGGAACAAGCCATCGCGATGTTCAACTAACTGACAATAGACAACACAAATTGTCACGTTTTATTTACAAATGCCCACGTGAGAGTGGGCATTTTAATTAGAGCATTTAGTTATAAAAAAGAACTAAACCTTATAAGCACAAATTAAAATATTTCGAGGTGTGATCGATTTAGGGCAAAATTCTGACAATGTAACACGATAACCCCGCCCTTCAAGATAAAGTGCTTTGTCCAGCGCCAGCCATATTTCCAACGGCCGTTGAAAGACCAACTGGATCAGGCTGATTCGTTCCATCTGCCAGAAGCGCTGTTGTGCTAATTGTTCAAAGTGAGCAAAGTCGATAGTTTGTGTCATCGGTATGCCCTTGCATTCTGCAGCCCAACGGCATAATGCTTCAAATCCCTCATTTAATTGCGACTTACGAATACTCGGTACAGGCAGGTAGTCTTCTTTACCCAGTACATGACGAGTGAACAGATCAAAACCCAGCCTGAATACCATCTCCTGCTGACGATGACGCCGCACACGCTCGCCGCCGGTCACTGTTTGTTGCAGCGGAATACGCAGTTCCTGTTTTGAGAGTGTTAAAGCCGATGCCTTAGCCAGAGTTGAAAGAGGCTGGTATTGCTGCGCCTGAATCAAATGGTAGCAGCAGGGCGAAATTGTCATGGCCGCCACGCCACTCTCGCTGGCATATTCCATTAACCTGACATGCAAATCACCGCAAGCATGCAACGCAACTGCGTGTTGATTGGGCTTAAATACCGCTTTGGCTTGCACGTCAAACGCATCTCCCTGAATGAACGTCATCTTCCACTGCTGTTCATCCGCGGCCTGCTGCCCGGCATCACACAGGGCCTGCTGATACTCAAAACTGGTCACAGGCTGGCTGGTCTGACTGGTAAGAATGCGGCCTAAATACCCTTTGCCTGAGCACCACTCCAGCCACTCATCACCTTGGTGGTGTTGAATGGCCGCTTCCCCCATGGCGCTGATTTGTTCAAATTTGCGGCCGGGAATACCACTGTCTAAACCTCGAACTAACTCAAGGCCGTGCAATGACATCAAATCGAGATGGGCAAAGTCACCCAGTGACTTTATCCCGGGCAGAAATGCGCTGATTTCTGTAAACGCCAGGTCCGGATTCGACTTCAGGTTGACAATTTGAGAGTGAGAGAGAGCATTCAGCCAGTCGCAAAGCTCTGGGTACTTTTCTTGCCAGGGCAGTGATGAATGAATGCTGCTTTGAAAAGGTTCGAAGCGCCATAACGATTGGTTTTCGATCAAGCAGTCATTAATAAATTGAAATTGCGTTTTCATGGCTCCCCCTACAATGGGGGCGTATTGTATACCCAAGCCCGCCAGACTGAAACATATCTCGTGACGGCTTGGGCATCCAGACTATCGGGCGATGCGAGTTTATCTCACCGGCAGCTCGATATCTTTAAACATCTCTTCAATTTCCGCGTTCGATTTAAGTGAGATCGCCTGCTCTACTACCGGGCGGGTCAAGTGTGGCGCAAAACGCTCCATAAAGTCGAACATGTAAGAGCGCAGGAAGGTCCCGCGACGGAAACCAATGCTGGTGGTACTCGCACCAAACAGGTGGCTGGCATCAATCGCAACCAAATCGCTGTCCTGTTCTTCATCTACCGCCATGCTGGCAATCACACCGACACCAATCCCCATTCGGACATAGGTTTTGATCACGTCAGCATCCGTAGCGGTAAAGACCACTTTAGGTGTCAGCCCCTCACGATTGAAGGCAGTATCAAGCTCTGATCGACCAGTAAAACCAAACACATAGGTCACCAGTGGGTATGCCGCCAGATCGTGGATGGTGATCGACGACTTCTTCGCTAACGCATGGTCTTTCGGGACTACAATAGAGCGATTCCAGTGATAACAAGGCAGCATAATTGCGTCTTGATACAGGTGCAGTGCTTCAGTCGCAATCGCGAAGTTTGCCGTGCCTTTGGCAATCGCCTCGGACATTTGTGATGGCGTTCCCTGATGCATATGAAGCGACACTTTCGGGTAACGAGCAGTAAAGCCTTTGATCACATCAGGCAGTGCATAACGAGCCTGAGTGTGGGTTGTTGAGATGTTTAACGTCCCCATTTCCGGATGGGTATGCTCACCGGCAACCGCTTTTATACTTTCCACCCGTGCCAGAATTTCTTGCGAAATTCTCACTATCTCCTGCCCGGCTGGCGTGACCTGCGTCAAATGCTTACCGCTACGTTCAAAAATTTGGATGCCCAGCTCATCTTCCAGCAACCTTACCTGCTTACTGATCCCCGGTTGCGAAGTATACAGACTCTCTGCGGTGGCGGAGACGTTTAAGTTATGGTTTACAACCTCAACAATATATTTCAGTTGCTGCAGCTTCATGGTAATCCCTTACTCATTAATTCGAGATAGAAAGTGTCAAACCGATTACGATAGATTGAGCCCGGCCCTCATCCCGAATAAAGAGAGGTTATGCATATTGAACTCATTCCACAGACTAAACGCCGACTATATAATCAATAGTTATAACGCTTTCATTACGAAATGAACAGGAAAAACTAACTTATATCGTTGTTTTATAGCTACATCTCTAGCCAGTGAGGCAAAAAGTACCGGTTAGCAAGCAACAATGACAGTGCTTGATTGGATATAGGGCACTCAGATATCAAGCAAAATGTGTGATGGACGAAATATTCACACAAATTAACTGCCGACTGAGATAATATTCATGTATTCTTGAACGCTAGCCATTAAAACGGAAGAGCAGACAATAAAGATATGAATATTGGTTTAATTATCGCTTTAGTAGCCATTCTGTTGGTGTTAGTCCTTGGCTATAACATCATGTTGCAATACAAAGTGAAGGTCGAAACAGCAAGGCGTCAGGAATCAGCCCGCTACGTCGCCCTGATCGACGGAACGGAAGAGTTGATTGGCCACGCCCATCACATTCCTTACAGCAAAGAGCTGTTGGTGTGCCTCAACAACCGAATTCTTGATGCTTTAGAGAACATGTACGAGCTCGATCCAAGAAATAAACAACTGGCGCAACGTATTGAAAATATGAAGCAGCAGATCCAGCAGCTCAGAGAGAATTACCAGGGTGGTGAAAGCAGCAGCTTCAAAATGCCCAGCAGTGACAAGCAAGCCATTGTGATGTTAAAACTGGTCAAGCGCCTGCGCGATACCATACGTAATGAACATAACAAAGGTCGTTTGGATACCCAAACTTACGTCACCGAAAATGCCCGTCTGGAAACCATGCAGATCCGGATCAACATTGAGAACGTGATCAAGCGTGCCAACGACGCCATTGCGCGTGGCCAGCCAGGCACGGCACTGCAATTATTGCGTAAAGGCATCGATGCACTGAGCACCAAAAATGACGCTTATTCCGTGCAAGCCAAACAAAAGCTGGAAGAGATGCTCGGTGACCTGGATAAACGCCGTCAGGATAAAAATGATGCCGAGATGCAGCAAATCGTTGATCGTGAGCGTAACAACGATATGGACGAACTCTTCGGCGAAAAGAAAAAGTGGTAGTTTTTGCTACCCAGACCAGGATAAAGGCTGCGATTCGCAGCCTTTTTCGTATATTAAGAAAGTAAAGCCAAAAAAACGACAATGATTAACCTAGATTCTTATCAAGATCTTCTGGCGCCTATCAGCCACTTCCTACAGTGCGCAACACCTGAGGAGTGGATCACCGAAGCCAGAAAACCGGAAAACCTCACCACCATTTTATTGGATCACCTGCTGTGTGAACTTAAGGCGGGACAATCTGCGATGTATCTGATCCGCAAATATGCCGTCGATCAGAGCAGTGCCCATGTGCTGCTGGATTGGTTCAAACCGTATGAAGATTTTGCCTACCGGAAAACCGGTTCGCTGGAAACCCTGAAAGGAAAAAGCAATATCTCCAAAGCGATCATCGCGAAATCAGACTCTCCCTACAGCCAGGAGCTGATCGATAAAATGGTCCTGCTGATCAAAGAGGAACTGCACCACTTCTACCAAGTGCTGGAGATCATGCACAGCCGTGGTATCGAATATCAGAATATTGCCGCCAGTCGTTACGCAAAATCGCTGATCTCACACATGAAAACTCATGAGCCAGAAACCCTGATCGACAAACTGATCATCGGCGCTTACATCGAGGCCCGCTCATGTGAGCGTTTTGCTAAACTGGCACCGCACATGGATGACGACATTGCCAGGTTTTATATATCGCTACTGCGCTCTGAAGCGCGCCACTATCAGGATTACCTGCTGTTAGCTGAGCAAATTGCCGGTCAAGACATCAGCGAGCGCGTGGCCTATTTTGGCCGCGTAGAGGCCGAGCTGATTTCAACGCCGGATAACGACTTTAAGTTCCACAGTGGTATTCCGCTCTGCGACGTGGCTTAAGCATACTCAGCCCCACTCACGCCCACCCCAGCGGTGGGCGCTGCTGCCTCTTCATCCTGGCGCAACTGACAAAAAATATCCGGATAATGCCCCGCTGCACCCAAAACCATGATTTAATTGTGCATACAGGCTCATTAACCCACTTTTACTCAGGTGACGATTCGCATGGATGCTGTTTTTCACCAGTTGCAATTCTCTCTGTCGATCACCGGACCGATCTGCTTAATGCTGCTACTCGGAGTAGTGTTTAAACGCATTGGTGTGATCAACGATAATTTTATCGACATTGGCTCGAAACTGGTGTTTCAGGTCACCCTACCGACCATGTTGTTCCTCAGTATTGTCACCTCCGAGCATGACTTTTCGGCAGCCAGCCGGTTCGTCTATTTTTCGGCCCTGGCCAGTATTGCCTTTTTTGTCTTCACTTTTGCCTCGGTGCAATGGTGCTTTAGCGGCTCACCTGATCGCGGGATCATTATTCAAGGCAGCTTCCGCGCCAACACCGGTATCATCGGCATCGCTTATGTCGCCAATGCTTACGGCTCACAGGGATTAGCGCTGGCGGCGTTATATGTTGCCGCCATTACGTTTGTCTACAACGTCCAGGCGGTGCTCTGTCTGTCACCCAGAAACCGTGACTCAGGCACGCAAGCAGTAAAAATGATGCTTGGCACCTTAACCAGAAACCCGCTGATTATTGCCATCTTATCCGGGTTCTTGTTCTACCTGCTTGCAATACCGGTCCCGCAGATCGCCATTGAAGCCGGTGATTACCTGTCAAAAATGACGCTGCCGCTTGCCCTGCTCTGTACCGGCGGCTCGCTTAACTTTGGCCAAATGAAACGCGAAACCGGCCCGGCGTGGTTTGCCAGCAGCTACAAACTGATAGTTGCCCCGGGCATAATTACACTTAGCGCCTACCTGCTCGGCTTTGAAGGGCTGGAACTTGGGATCCTGTTTTTTATGAACGCCTCTCCCGTCGCGGCCGCCAGCTATGTCATGGCCCGCGCAATGGGAGGCAATGCCACCCTCGCCGCCAATATCATTGCCCTCACCACGTTACTCTCCACCCTGAGCTGCACACTAGGCATCGTAGTATTAAAAACTGCCGGTCTGATTTAGTTCCCCGGACAGCCACGAGTGCTTATCTGGTCTTGATAACTTTTGCCTATCAATTGGATAGAAACAAGCAATTTTCTTTTTATTCAGTCAAATGGGAAGATACTTTCCGTCAGCAAGACATTGCAACTCTAATAACTTAAAGGAAAGTAAAGATTATGATTAACACTCAGATTAAGCCATTTAACGCAACAGCATTTAAAAATGGTGAGTTTGTCGAAATTACCGAACAAGACGTTCTGGGCAAATGGGCGGTGTTCTTCTTCTATCCTGCCGACTTCACCTTTGTCTGCCCGACTGAACTGGGCGACCTGGCCGACCATTACGAAGAGCTACAAAAGCGCGGCGTAGAAGTCTACTCAGTATCGACCGATACCCACTTCACCCACAAAGCATGGCATGACAGCTCCGATACCATCGGCAAAATCAACTACTACATGGTGGGTGACCAAACCGGCAACATCACCAATAACTTTGGTGTGATGCGTGAAGGCCAGGGTCTGGCAGACCGTGCCACTTTCCTGATAGACCCGCAAGGTGTGATCCAGGCAATGGAAATCACCGCAGAAGGCATCGGCCGCGACACGGACGATCTGCTGCGCAAAGTCAAAGCCGCGCAGTATGTCGCATCAAACCCAGGGGAAGTTTGCCCGGCGAAATGGAAAGAAGGTGAAGAAACGCTGGCTCCATCTCTGGACCTGATCGGCAAAATCTAAGCCTTAACCAACCCACGCTCATCGCGTTTTCCTTAATAAAAGAGCACGCCGGGTGCCTATAGCAGACATTAATTTTGCCCCGGCCTGCTCTCACTACAAGATTTTATCCAGAGTAACCACTCTCTTTGTATTTAAAAGGTGTGATTCAACATGCTAGACCAAGCAATCCAACAACAGTTAAAACAGTATCTATCAAACGTCAGCCATGACGTCCGGCTAGTGGTTAGTCTCGATGAAAGCAAAGCCGCTCAGGATCTGCTGGCGCTTGCCAATCAAATCGCCGGGCTGAGCGACCATATTTCGGTGGTGCGTGATGACAGTGCCAGCGAACGCAAACCGGTAATGACGGTGTCTAACCCGGACAAAGGCAGCGAACTGCGTTTTGCCGGAGTGCCGATGGGGCATGAGTTTACCTCCCTAGTGCTGGCACTGCTCCACTCTGGCGGGCATCCGACTAAACTGGACGATGACGTCATCGAACAAATTGCCCGTCTGGACAAATCACTGGAGGTAGAGATCTTTATTTCGCTCTCTTGTCAGAACTGCCCGGACGTGGTGCAGGCCTTCAACATGATGGCGGCGATTAACCCGAAGATCCGTACGACCATGGTCGACGGTGCCCTGTTTCAGGAAGAAGTTCAGCAACGTGACATTCTGGCCGTGCCGAGTGTGTATGTAAATGGCGAGCTGTTTGGCCAGGGCCGTATGTCACTTAATGAAATTCTCAGCAAACTGGATGACACCGCCGCAGAAAAGGCGGCGCAGACTCTCAGTCAGAAAGATCCGTATGATGTATTGGTGGTCGGCGGCGGTCCTGGCGGCAGTGCGGCGGCCCTGTATGCGGCACGCAAAGGCATCCGTACCGGTGTTGTGGCCAAACGCTTTGGCGGCCAGGTGATGGACACCATGGCAATCGAAAACTTTATTTCAGTGAAGCATACTGAGGGCCCTAAGCTGGCCAGCGATCTGGCCGCCCATTTAAAAGAGTACCAGGTAGATGTGGTTACCGAGCAGCAGGCCAGCAAACTGATGGGTGCCGCGCATACCAGCGATGGTTACATTCATGTTCAGCTGGAAAGCGGCGCCACACTGAAAAGTAAGAGCGTGATCTTAAGCCCGGGCGCTCGCTGGCGCGAGATGAACGTGCCTGGTGAACAAGAGTACCGCAACAAAGGGGTGGCTTACTGCCCTCACTGTGATGGCCCTCTGTTCAAAGGCAAGAAAACCGCGGTGATCGGCGGGGGTAACTCCGGTATCGAAGCGGCGATCGATCTGGCCGGTATTGTTGAGCACGTGACCGTACTGGAGTTTGCCGATGTGCTGCGTGCCGATCAGGTGCTGATCGATAAAGCCCGCTCTTTGCCTAACATCGACATCATTACCATGGCACAGACCACCGCAGTCCTTGGCGACGGCACACGGGTAACCGGTCTGGAATATAAAGATCGCAGCACAGGCGCAATCAAACAGCTCGAGCTTTCCGGTATCTTCGTCCAAATCGGTTTGGTTCCGAATACCGAGTGGCTGAAAGACTCTGATGTGACACTGTCACCTAGAGGTGAAATTGAAGTGGGCAGCCGCGGCGAAACCAGTATGGATGGCGTGTTTGCTGCCGGCGATGCCACGACGGTCCCTTACAAGCAGATCATCATTGCCATGGGCGAAGGCGCGAAAGCAAGCCTGGGGGCATTTGACTACCTGATCCGCCAGCAAAACTGACCCCAAACTACCTAACCACGTTAAAGTAAAGCCAGTCTCGCAGTGACTGGCTTTTTGTTGCCCGTCACTCCCGTTCCATGCAGCCTCTTCTTGCTGTGCTTTCCGGGCGTCTCAGGGCTTGTTCGCCATAGCTGTGGCTTGCCTTCCTGAAGCTTAAAGCTTAAATACTATATACAAACAAGTACTTAAACATCAATTAAGCTTCTCTTTATCCGCACGGGATAACACCTCCAGGCTAGCCTGTATCTTTGCCTCGACGAAGCTGACCAATTGATTGTTAAGCGCATTAATCGCCGGCTCAATATTCTTTGCCAGCGGCAAAATGATCTGAAAATCGTAGCGGACTTCAAATGACAGCGGGCGGACAACAATCCCTGCACGCTGCGCTTCACAAGCCGATACCGTATTCACTACCGACAAACCGGTGCCATTTTCCACCAGCTTCAGTGCCATCTCACTCAGTGATACCGTCCAGATTTTCCGTGGCGTGATATGATTTTCCATCATGAGCTGGGTCAGCAAACTCCGGCCCTGCTCATTCGGCTCACCGCAGATCAAGGTTTCATTTTCAAAATCGTCGATGTCAATCACGGCTTTCTCTGCCAGCGGATGCGCCGCCGGGATTAAACAAACACCGGGCAGTGAATAGAAAAAGCTCTGGTAACGCGGGTCAGGACGCAGATCGGTGGTAATGCCAAAATCAAAACGTTGCGCCACCATATCATCCGGGATCTGAGAAGAACGGTAGCAATACAGGCTGATTTCTAAATCCGGGCGTGGTTCTGCCAGTTGGGCCGCCGCATCAGGGATCAGACTCATCGAAAACGACGGCATTGTGACGATCCGCAGTTGACCCGCCGCCTGATCGCGCAGGCGATGAGCAAACTGACGCAAATGACTCAGGCCAAGATACACCCGCTGCACCTCATCATAAAACAAACTTCCGCGCCGTGTCGGCAACAGGCGGTTGTTTTGACGCTCAAACAACGCAAATCCAAGTCGGGATTCCAACTGCTTGATCAGTCGGCTGACGGCTGGCTGAGAGATCAGCATTTTATCTGCCGCTTCCGTCGCACTACTGGTCTTCATTACCCACATGAAAGCTTCGATCTGGCTGTCGGTAAACCCTCGGTGAGCCATAACATTTCCTTATCCATCAATAATCACAAGTCATTAGAAAGCAGCAACAGAGCCATTATAAAGTAAAAAGCAACAAAAATATCACACGCACACCAATTGTATAACATTTAAATATAACAAATTGGAATAGAGAAGGATAAAGTCATGATCGAAGAAATTTGTCAGCATCAGGAAATGTTTAAAGCCTGGCGCCACGATTTTCATCAGCACCCGGAGCTGGGGTTTGAAGAACACCGTACTGCGCAGATCGTCGCTGATAAGTTGGCGGAATGGGGGTTCGATGCAGTGCATACCGGTATCGCCGGCACCGGGGTGGTCGGTGTCCTGCACGGCAACACCTCTTCTCCCCGCGCCATTGGCTTGCGGGCGGATATGGATGCGCTGCAAATGACGGAGAACAACACATTCCGCCACGCATCTTGTCATCAGGGGAAAATGCACGGTTGTGGCCATGACGGGCATACTGCCATGCTGCTCGCCGCCGCCTGGTACCTCTCGCGCCACCGTGAGTTCTCCGGAACCGTTCACTTTATTTTCCAGCCAGCGGAAGAGGGCCTGGGCGGCGCCAAGGTGATGTTGGACGAGGGCCTGTTTGAGCGTTTTCCGTGTCAGCGAATCTATGGCATGCACAACATGCCCGGTATCCCCAAAGGGCAGTTCTGGTTGCGCGAAGGCGCAATCCTGGCGAGCTCCGACCGTTTTACTATTGAAATCAGCGGTAAAGGCGGCCATGCTGCGATGCCGCATCAGGCGGTCGATCCGCTTCTGGCGCTGAGTGCCATCATCAATGGCGGCCAATCAATCATCAGCCGCAACACCTCACCCTTTGAGTCGGCAGTGTTGTCTTTCACCGATGTGCGCGCCGGATCCGGTACGTTCAACGTCATTCCGGATAAGGCCACCATGATGGGCTGTATCCGCACCTTTGATGAAGGGGTACGTGAACGCACCATCACACGCCTGAAGCAGTTGGTCGAAAACACCGCGCTTGGATATGGCGCCAGTGCATCGGTCATTTTCCATCCCGGCAATTACCCCGCAACGGTCAATCACCCGGTAGCCACGCGCATCGCAACCACCGTCGCCCGTGAGGTTGTCGGCACAGAGAACGTTAACCCTGACTGCCTGCCACTGTCCGGCAGTGAAGATTTCTCCTTTATGCTCCAGGCCGTCCCCGGCTGTTACCTGCTGATCGGCAACGGCCTGGAAGGAGAAACCGGCGGCGTCTGTGTACACAACCCGAATTACGATTTTAACGACGACATTATTTCGGCTGGCGCGTCTTTGTTTGTCCGCCTGATTGAACACGAAATGCCACAACTGTAAGACGCAACAAAGGAGAATGATCATGGAAGAAAGTAAAAGCCTTGCCCCCGAGACTAACACCGGCGTAATGCACCGCATTGCCAGCCTGGCCAATGCCTTACCCCACCCGTTTATCATGTTTTTCGCCTTGTTTGCGATTACCCTCCTGCTGTCCGGGCTGATGAGTATCTTGGCCAACCCCATTCACCATCCCGCCACCAACGAGTTAGTGCAGGTTCGCTCATTACTCAGTTGGGACGGGCTTGAATTTATGGTCACTAAAACGGTCAGCAATTTTACCAGCTTCCGCCCGCTTGGCCTGGTGTTAACCATGGTGCTGGCACTTGGCCTAATCCAAAAAACCGGCCTGGCGGACGCCACCATCAAACGCATGCTGGCTAACGTGTCACCTCGCCTGATCACACCCGCCGTGGTGATGACCTCGATCATCGGTAATCTGGTCTCCGATGCCGCAGTATTTCTGATCCCCCCGCTGGCCGCCATTATGTATAAAACCGTCGGACGCAATCCAATCGCCGGGATTGTGGTGGCCTTTGTCTCCATTTTTGCTGGTTTCAGTGCCAACTTCTTTATTGCCGGAACCGATCTGTTATTGTCCGGCATCTCAACCGAGGTGGTACAGAGTGTACGGCCGGGCTATGAGGTCAGCGTACTGGCGAACTGGTTCTTTATGTGTGTCTCGGTGCCGTTCATGACGCTGGTGATCACCATCATCAACGACAAATACAGTGAACCCATGCTGGCACGCTTTGTCTCAAACGACTCAGAACAAAAAGAAGAAACTGTTGCGCAGCTCACTCCGGCCGAGCAACGCGCCTTGCGCAAAACCGGGCTGGTTGCCCTGGCCTATATTGCCCTGGTAGCGCTGCTGGTTGTGCCGCAAAGCTCCGGGTTAAGGAATGCCGGGGGCGGCTTACTTCCGTCGCCATTTATGACCGGCCTGGTGCCCATTATCATGTTGTTCTTCTGCACAACCGGGATTGTGTATGGGGTTTTGGTCGGCAAAATCAAACGGGCCGGTGATGTTCCGCGCCTGATGGAAGAAGCAATGCGCGACATGTGCGGGTTTATCGTGATTGTATTCATGGTGGCCCAGTTTATCGCGATCTTTAATTGGTCAAACCTGGCGATCGTGGGCGCCGTTAGCGGGGCCGACTGGCTGGTGAATCTTAACCTGCCGCCCGCTCTGGTACTGGGCGGGTTTATCTTGCTGGCGGCATTTATCAACCTGTTCATCTACAGCGGTTCTGCACAGTGGGCGCTGATGGCACCGATTTTCCTGCCGATGTTGATGCTGCTGGGGTTAGAGCCGGAGTCGATTCAGGCCGCCTACCGCATTGCCGACTCCTCGACCAACGTGATCTCGCCGATTAACCCGTACTTACCCTTGATACTGGCGGTGATCCAGGGCTATAACAAGTCCTTTTCCCTGGGTCATCTGCTGACCACCGCCGTCCCGTATTCAATCGCGATACTCACCAGCTGGAGTGCGCTGTTTTTTATCTGGTATGGCCTCGGCCTGCCATTCGGCCTGTAAGGCTTGTCCGACCGGCACAAGCCACGCTGGAGGAGTAAAGAGCGCTGACTCACGAGCCTGACTAATGTGTTCAGGCTCGCAACACGATCGCCGGCAAGGCATTAACGTTCAGGCGGCGCAAAGCCGCCCTCCTGCGTCTTCTCAGCTTCGCTCTTTTTGCTGCAGGTGATTAGCTTTTATCAGCGCATGTATCCCTTCAGCTTTCGGCGTAAGAACTTCGCCAGAGAGAGAAACACATTGGCAAAACTCAAAGGCAGCAGCGTCAGCAGCCCGTTACCCCGGCCATAGCCCGGATTGGTTTGCAGGTAGTATTGTACCACCGGGTTAATGTTGGCCTGCCAGTACTGTTTGTCTGCCGCTGATTCTCTGGTGATCCAGCCGACTTTTCTGACCAGCTCGCTCTGGCCTTCAACCCGTTCAAGGCCAAAGCTGTCGGCCAGCTCCAGCATCATCGCTTTGACCGGCGGCGGAATAACCTGCCCGGGCAGCGGATAACAGCGGTTAAAATACTTGGAAAACATGTACAGCACTGAAGGATGGACAAACGATCCCAGATAGTAAATCGAACTCAGCGGATGCCACAGGCGAAACTTAACTGCCTGATTAAAAGCAAACCAGAGGGTCTGACTGCTTTTTCGGTACTCCCTGAGCAGCCCGGCTTCGGCCCGGAAAATGACCCGCTCCCGGCCGGTGATGCGCCGTTTGAAGCGATGTACCGCGCAGTAGCCAACCCACTCTTTGTGCTCGTTCTGGTAAACCCGAATCCGGGTATAGTCGGCTGGTGAATCCACCACATAAGAACAAAAACTCTCTCTGGTCACGCCATCAAAAATCTTGCAGTGAAGTTGATACAGGGCATCGGTAAAAAGCTGCTTTTCGAGGGTGGTTAAGCCGGCCGGGTTAACCGTCAAGGTATGCCGGATCATACTCGCGGCGGGCATGAAGGGTGGATATTTCCGTTTTATTGTCATTGTTACCACCACTCAATAAAGGGATTCCCTTTAATTTTAGGTGATAGAATGCACATCAGCGACGCTATTCGGTAAAAACGGTCTCACGGCGGCGTTAATCTCATCAGTAGCCAGTTAACCCCGGCCCCAGCCTCGCTAAAACCTGTTTCAGCCGCAACAAACACTAGCCACACAAAAAATAATGCCAGCTTGTTATCGCTGGCATTGTTCAGTTACTTAAGCGCTATGGCATCGGTGTGATTAGAGGCGCATTTATTGCCTATTACCCTGAAGTTTCACACCAATATAAATCCCGATGACAATCGACACCGTCGCGACCAGGCCTGCGGCAGATAACGCAGGTAAAGCGACCAGTAACTGTGAGTCATTCCCGCCACCGGCCATCACCGCCCCTATGCCCATCAGCATCCCCGCCAGAAAGTGTTTAAACAGTCGGGATACGGCCGCCAGTTCAAACTGAAATGATCTCGTCACTACGGCAGCGGCCACCATCCCCAGAACGAGACAGAAAAACAGGTAAAAACGCTCAGCTTTAGGCCAGCTCGCATCATGATCGTTCCATATGGATAGTCCCATCGATTTCAATAACCCGCTGGGTGTCCAGTGTGGCTCATAAAGAAACACCAACCCGGCCATGGCTCCGATAGCGAACATCGACAGCCATAGTTTGCGAACGTTAGCGTAATTTTTAAAAGCCACCACCAACAAAGCGACGGAGAGGCCAATCAACACGCTCATATGTAAAACAGGGGCAATGGTATATCCCTTTCCCGTGTGGCCAACAAACAACTCTGCAAACAGTAACCATGACGCCAACCACCCGATCATGGTCGCGGCCATCAGTACCTGGCCCCGGGCAAAACGACTGATCGTCGACACGCCGCAACCACCATTAAAGGCCGCGCCCAAACCAAAAATGAGTCCCCCGACTGCCGACAACAACGTCGGGAACTGGGCATTGAGATTGACAGGTTGTCCCAGCGAATACGCCGCACCAATCGCTAGCCAGACAAAAGCGCCACTGAGTAGTATGGACATCAAAAAAACAGGATTGCCACCTATGGCTTGTTTAACCCCACGGACCATACAAAGTCCGGTGGTTTGTGCCAAAAAGCCGATAATGGCAATAAACAGCAGGGAGAGAAGCAGCATAATCGTGCCCTTAAATTATTGAAAACACGTTATCAATAACTATAGTAAAGATTCGCTAATCCTTTGGCAGACGGGATATGGACAACAACGGCGCAAGGGGCATCAACCGAAGCGCCCTGACTTTGCCGGGAACCGTCAGCCGCCTTCATTAACAGCCAGAGCGAACCACTAGAACGGCATATCTTCATGCTGCTCTTGTCTGTCAAAATAAGCCTTATCATTCTCAACCCGCGCTAAACCGTGCTCAACATTCCTTACTGTTTTGCGCCGCATTTGTGCTTTGGTCTCGATCAGAAATCACTTTACCATCTTTAATGGTAATGATGCGTCCGGTCCGCCGGGCGAGCGCATTGTCGTGAGTGACAAGGATCAACGTGCGGCCTTCTCTATGCAGTTGGTTAAACAGGGCTTCAATCTCAGCCCCTGATTTAGAATCCAACGCACCAGTAGGCTCATCCGCTAAAATGATTTGCGGATCATTCACCAGCGCTCTTGCGATAGCGACCCGCTGTTTCTGCCCACCAGACAATTGGTTCGGTTTGTGATCCAACCTGTCGCCGAGCCCGACCTGTTCAAGCAGTCTGGCCGCTCGCTCACGGCGCTGTTTGGCTTTGACTCCCGAGTAGACCAGCGGCAGCGCAACATTATCCAGAGCGCTGGCGTACTCAAGCAGATTAAAGCTCTGAAAAACAAAGCCAATTCTCTGATTGCGAATCGCCGCGAGCTGATCAGCACTTAACCGGGCGACATTGTGCCCACCGAGCTGATAGTCACCATCACTCGGCTTATCCAGGCAGCCCAATATGTTCATCAAGGTTGATTTACCTGAACCGGATGGGCCAAGGATCGACAACAGCTCACCTGGGTAAATCGTCAAATCGATCCCATCCAGCGCCCGTACCTGTGTCTCTCCGCTTGAGTAGTACTTGCAAATATTGGTCAGTTCGACCAGCGGCTTGTCAGACATTCTCTCTCCAGAGTGTTGGTTATTCACTTTGTAACGCCTCCAGCGGGCTCACTTTTGCCGCGCGACTGGCAGGCAACCACGCAGAGGCAACACCGATGATCACTAAGGTCGTGATCACGACGGCCACCACTGCCCAAGAGAGCTCCGGGACAGGTTTGCCTAACTGTTCATATAAAACGTTACCTTCAAGGCTGATAGAGCCAATCGCTGCAACCAGAGCATAAGTAACCCCCAGTCCGAGCACTCCACCCATAATCATAGTCAGCAAGGACTGCACCAGGTAATGGAGCCGAATCGCCGTTGGCGTTGCACCGACTGCCATTCGCACGCCGATATCTCGCGTCGATCGTTTGACCGTGGCGTACATTACGTTGGCGATCCCAACCCCCGCGACAGCGAGAGTGACAAAGCCAATAATGCCGAGGAAGCTTTGTAAGCCCATCAGGAACTGCTGCATGCTCTTTTGTTGTAAGAACATATCTTCAACCTGAACAACCTGCTCATCATTGACGCTTGCCCCATGCTTGCGGGCAATGACCTGGCGAATTGTCTGCGCAAGTCTTTCTCTATTCACATCGGCGCCTGGTTCAACGTTTATCGCGCCAATATCACCATTGGTATGAAAACGCTGCCAGGTGGCTAACGGCACAAAACTCGAGTAGTTGATTTGATCACCCTGCTCAATGATGGCGCTGTTCTTGGCCAGTACCCCGACAACGGTAAACTCTTCGTTGCCAATCTTGATCTTTTCACCGACCGGATTGACTTGCAGGGTTACCGCAGCAAACCAGCTAAAATCGTCGACCGGATTAAATAAGTCAGCCGCTAATGAGTAGCCCAGAACCACCACTTTGCGCATCTCTTTTTGATCCAATGGATTCAACCATCGCCCGCCGGGCAGCGGGGTGAGGTTGGTCATCGCGGCAAACTCGGTCGTGACCGCTAAAGGCTCTAGCCATGTGCCGCGATCACCCACGCTAATCGGCTCATTCCATTTCACGCTCGGAGCAACAGCTTGGACCCCAGGCAGCGCCTGGACCACATTCGCATCCGCTTTGTTCAGCGTCAGGAACTTGCCTTGGTGGAACGCGCCATGATCGACGCTCGCCATACCGCCAGTGAGGTAAATAAGATTGCCGTTGCCATTTTGCGCCGTTCTTAGCACCCCCTGACGAATCCCCTCCCCCACGGCCAGCATTGCAGCGATACACCAGGTTGCCCATGCCACAGCCAGAATGGTTAATCCTAAGCGCAGCTTCTCAGCCGCCATCTCTTGAAAGATTTGCCTCATCGGTAACAACATGATTACGCCCTCGCACTTAACGCGATAACCGGAGTCAAACGCGATGCTCTTCTGGCCGGAAAGTAAGAGGCGAGCAGAGCCAAAACCAAGACAACCAGCAGCGACCAGCCAATCGAGTCAGGGGTGATCACGGGCGAACCCAACCATTGCGGTAACGCCATATTGGCAAGTAGCGATACCACGCCAAATGCCACCATCAGGCCCAAAGCCGTCCCTGCCGCCACCAAGATAAACCCTTCCAGAACAAACTGGCTCAGTATGGTTTTTTGCGTGGCACCAATCGCAAGTCGAACCCCAATTTCTCTGGTTCGCTCCGTGACAGAGAGGAACATGATATTCGCCACCCCCAGCGCGCCGACCGCCATTGTCATTGCGCCGCTGGCACCAAGAAATATCTGGATACCGCGAAAAATGCCGCTAATCAGCGCGGCACCTTCACTGAAATCAGGTAAGTTAATCGCCTCTTTGTCACTCGGGTCAAAATGCAGTTGCCGGGCAAAAAAGTGGACAATGCTTTGTCTGAATGAGGCCGCCGCCATGCCATCAACAGGCTTAAGCAGTAGCATCCACGGCTTGCTGTCCCACAGATCCAGATAGGTGGTTTGTGGGATAAACACATTGCGGCTGTCACCAAAGCTAATGCCAGCATCTTCGTCTTTGATCACGCCAATCACCAAAAACGGAATCCCGTTGACTTTAACCTGCTCACCAATCGCGATATTGCCCATTTTTGCAATCTGATCGCCGAGCACCGCCACTCTGGTGTGATTAGCCATATCGCTCGGCGAAATGTTTCTCGAACCAGGGACAAGCTGACGCTGAATCAGCGAGAAGTATGACGCATCGATGCCACTTACCGAGCCCGATAAATACTGGCCTTTAATATTGGTGACGTTAGCGTCCTGTTTGCCATAGACACTCGATGCGGCCTGGACGAAGCCGGCCTGCTTAATCAACTCGACTTGATCTTGCGCGACGCTAATCTCACGTCTTGCGGGTAAGCCCTGCCAGGGTTTACTGGTACGGGCAGGAAATGCCGCTTGTACATTGTTGACCATAAACGAAAGTGACATGGTTTGCTGGCGGTAAAAGCCCTCACCAAGAGCGATCAACACCACCACAGAGATCACGCCCCAGGCAATAGCAACAATGGCCAGCACGCTTTTCATCCGGTGTGCCAGTATGGTTTGCCATGTTTGCTGTATCAGGCTGCTCATGAGTTAAAAGCCCGCGAGATCTGTGCCATTGTCTCGTCATCTAACTTACCTGCCGTGCGCAGCAAGCCGACTCTCTGGCGCCAATAGCTATACCAGTTGGTTTGCAGGCTGTTTCTTGCCTCAAATAGACTATTGTGGGCATTGATGATTTCTGACACCTCGAGCAGCCCGGCATCGTAGAGTTTTTCTTTACTGCGCAAAACTTTGGCCCGAGACTCAACCAAGTCATTCGCCATCAGGATCTGGTGCCAGTTGATATCAACTAAGGTATATTGCTGAATAATGCGCTTCTCGATATCAATCTCTGTTTTACGCAAATCTTGCTTGGCACTGAGAATATTGAGTGACGCCTGATCAACCCTGGCACGCGTCGCGCCGTTGAGGTCAATCGGCACACTTAACGTAAGCCCGGCATTAAACTCACCATCCGAACCTCGGTCGTCGTCACTGTAGCCAAGGTTACCGGTAACGGTTGGGTAATAACCGCCACGGGCTGCCTCTTTCGCAAACTCGTTTGCTTTTACATTCTGAGCGGCAACTAACAACTCCGGGCTGCTGTCTTTAGCTAGCCTGAGCCACTGCTGCTGCGATGTCACCAACATGGTTGGCTGGATAAGCGAATCCGTCCGGACCTGGTCCACCTGTTGAGGCAGATGATTAATCAGCGCGGCAAGTTCGGCTCGCTTGGCTTGCAAATCGGCCTGCGCACGCAAAATTCCCGCTTTCTCTGCTACTTGCGTGGCACGCATCTCTTCAACATCAATCGATTTGACTTTACCTGCACGGTAACGCTTCTCAATAATGCTGAGTAGCTTACTCCCCTCATCCAGCTTGGACTGGGCCAGTTGCAGATCGCCTTGCGCACTCGCCACATCAAGATAGCTGGCGAGAAGTTTCTCGGCCAGCGCATTGTGAGCCTGGGATAACTCAAGTTGGGTCTTTAAATAGTTGGCATTGGCCTGTTCCAAATTTGACCAAAGACGGCTGTCCCAGATCGTTTGTGATAACGTCGCCCCGTAACTGTTGCTGTGATCGGACGTCTCATTCCAACTAGTAGATGCCGTCGCACTCAAAGCGGGCAACAGAGAGCTGCGACTTGAATCGATCCCCACCTCACCAAGTTGAACCGCTATTTTGGCCTGTTCGAAACTTGGATCATTCTGCTTCGCTTGCTGCCACGCCTGTTCAATAGAGAGGGCGTAGCTTGGCAGACTGAGCGCCGATAACAGTAGTACTGCGCTGCTTTTTAACTGAAACAACTTAGCCATGGCCCACTCCCATCATACTGTTATCAATGATCTCTTGATTCAGTTCAACGCCATCCAACACTTCGACATTGATGCCGTCAGATAAACCGAGCTTAATTGGCTGTCGATGGAAGCCCTGCTCTGAGCTATCCGGAATCAACACCGTTGGGCTATCCCCCTCAAACGCAAGCACTCGTTCCGGTAAGGTCAGCACATCTTGCGACTTTTGCAGGGTGATGTGCGCTGTGGATGAGAACCCCGAACGCAATAAAATACCCGCAGGGATCTTGAGCTCCCCCACTTCCACGCCAAAACCATTATCAAAACTCTTGGCACCCGAGTTCGCTTGCGTGGCGTTAAGGTTTTCTGACTGGATAGCGACTTTGGTCAGTACGCCCTCAATTTCCAGCTCTGGATAGGGTGCAACGGTGAGCAAGACGCTCATACCCGGCGATAACTGCGCCGCATCGTGTTCACTGACACTGCCTTTAAAGATCAGGCTGTTCATATCCGCCAGTGACATCATCTCTGTCGCGGCTTGACTCGATTGGGTTGAGATGATCGGCTCACCCACTTCCACTTTGCGATTGAGCACGGTGCCGTCAATCGGCGCGTAGATGGTGGATGTTAAACGCGCATCGCCAATTGACGCTTCACCACTGCGGATCAGCTCGAGATTTTGCCGCTTCTGCAATACGTTAGCCTGCGCGGATTTCACCACCGAGCGCGCAGTAACATACTCATCATAGTTCGTCGGAATGATCTCTTGCTCAACCAGACTTTCTAAGTTGGCGAGCTTTTGCCTGGCCGATTCCAGATCGGCTTCGCTGCGCATTAACTCAGTGGAGGCATCGGTTAATGCTTGCGGCGTAGGGTTAGGACGCACTTTAATCAGTGGTTGCCCTTGTGCCACTTTCTCCCCCACTTTGGCGTATATTTCGCCGACAATGCCGTCAATTTGTGACTTGATTGACACAGAGTGAGCGGGAACGATACTGCCTACCGCCACCGCTTGTTTCTCTATCGTTCCCTTTTCGACGCTCAAAGTCGCAAAGGCTTGGGGTTGAGAAGAAGATTGCAGATAAAAGTACCCGCCGCCGCCGAGTAGTGCCACACTCACAGCAGACAAGAGCCAACGTTTCGCCATGGTTTACTTCCGATAATTTGTGTTGTGTAGCCATCCGACTACCGTGAATTCATAACCTCCGCCAAAATACGCTACGTCAGCGGCGGTTACGCGCTCAATGATGAATATAGGAACCGTCTGAGTTAACCCTGAGATTCAGTCTCATTCGGGGTGTACTCCAGAATGTCTCCGGGTTGGCAATTTAAATGCTTACATATCGCGTCTAACGTGACCAACTTGACCGCTTTAGCGCGACCATTCTTCAGCACAGATAAGTTTTGTTCTGTAATACCGACCAGTTTGGCAAGTTCATTCGAACGCATCTTTCTCTTCGCCAGCATCACATCAAGATTAATTACAATCGCCATACACTATTCACTCAAATTGTCAGCTCACTCTCTTGTTGCAGTTCTGCCGCTCTTTCCATGACCACAGCGATGACACGCACGACCAACCCGATCACCATCATGGTGATATCCACGTCATCAATACCGATGGAGTAGTACCAAGATTCGCCATCGTAAGTTAAAGCAAGAGTCATAAGTAACTCACTGATTGCACTAACAAAAGGAGTAGCAATCAATATATAACTCAGCCTCTTATAGCAGTAGGCATTCTGCTGTTCAAAAATTTGTCCTTTTTCGTACAAACCAAACAACACAATTAACTGCCACAACATCGCCATGGTCAAAAAGGCGGAGAACATACTTGGGATATAACCGACCAATGAACGAGTCAACGACAAGGGTAGTTCGACCTCAACGGGAAAAGTGGCATCGAACCACTGGGCGTTAAACAAGGTCGCACTGAACCATAAGGTGCTATCAAGCGCAGCCACAAAGAAAAATGAAAACCAAAACAAAACAAGCAACTTACGGCTAAAAGAGCTAATAGATTGCTGTGACATATCCAACCTCGATAATTAATAATTTGAGGCTATCTTAGTGACCGGAAATCAAAAACACAATAAAAACTTATCGTTTTTCGATAAGTTTTTATTGAAAGCCACCAAAGAACGATTTACGCTAGTAATCAAATCACACCGAACCATTGATCAGACCGGGGTTTTGATGTTTATGACATATACTGTGCCAAGTGCACTATTGATTTTGTTTTCCTGTACCGCGGCTGCCGATGCGCTATTTCTTGATAACCTTGAGGAAGAGTTAGGTTTGACCGACTCGTTGAGCGCATCATATGTACAACGCTTAACGCCAAAACAGCAGCAGTTTACCGGCAATGATTGCCATGAAGCCTCGCGGCAGACGTTTGTCAATAACGGCTTAACCAGTGGCGTTCGCAGCACACACTGCTACGTAACGGAATTTAATGGGAACAAGGTTGAGAGCTACTTCCAGACCAATCCAGATGGAAGCTACACCAACGGTTTCACTTGGACTTTTGAATAACAAAAAGCCCGCTAACGATACATCAGCGGGCTTAGTAGCTAACCATTACTTTACCTATACATTCATCAACTTCTTTAAAATAAAGCCATTAGACAACTAACTATGTAATGAAAAAAGGTTTTGATAGCATTTTTACCTCTCGCCCAAATAGCTCAATGTAGAATTGACACCCTGCAACTTGCCTAAGCAATTTCCTTTGTCCAACCTGTTATTTTGCTATTTGAACCTCATCCATCGCACGTACTAATCCCTTGAGAAATCGTATCGCTTTCTCTAGTTCATCTCTTTTAATTAAGTGCCTCTGACCATTTGATGTATTAGCCTGATGTGCTGCATCACCGCGTTTTGATATAAATTCGTTAAGCACTTTTTTAGCTTGAGGTGGATGGTAGCTATCCCACTTCCAACCTTCGGTCACGTCAACATCAAAATGGGTCATAAATAATTGCTTGGTTTTATCTGTATTTGGATTAAAGAAACGTTTCAAATCTTCATCCACTCGCTTTTGGACAAAATTACCCAATTGACTGCCTCTCACAGATAAGAGCCAAACATTAATTTCTTCTTTAAATCGGTCCTTAACGTATGTTTCCCAAGAGGCTAAGGCAAGCACCATACCAGCTCTTTTCAAAGATTCAGCATTGTGATCTTGCTGTATACCTTTTTCCACATCGAAACGAGCAAGCATTTCCTCTGCATCTGTAATCGACTGTTCAAACCGCTTTCCTGCCTCTGACATTTGTATATCCTTACTTACCAATTATTTTAATAACTTAGCTGGTTATTCACATAATACTTCTATTAACTTGTTATCCGGAAAACCCAAAATCCTCAAGCTTTCATCTTCATCAATGATGATCTCTACTTCATTGACAGAGCAAGGGTTAGTGTTTTCCCTGGAGCTTTTTGGATAGACAACAACCTGATTATCTGAACCAATCCATTGCTGCTCGACGTTTCGTTGTTCTGAGCGATATCGACCTATCGCAGCGATATCGCAAAACTGATGAATATGCGATAAATTGCCCTGCTGAAGCAGCTCATCCTCTTCATAACCAGTAAATAAAAACACAGTTAAGTTAGAGCGCATCCTGATTTGCTCTATTAACCACCAGAGGTTATCAGCTTGATGTAGTGGCTCGCCCCCAAGGAAAGTCACCCCCCGAATGCCAGGCGTATCTAATATTTCTTCCAGCAGCTTTTCCTTGTGAACAAGGTTATTGCTTTTGAAAGACCACATTTCCCGGTTCCAGCAGCCATCACAGGCAAGCGCACACCCCTGAAACCACACCACAAAACGATCACCAGGGCCATAAATATGGCTCAATGGCTCGATATGAGCTAGATTAAAATACTCGCCGTAATCTTGAACCACTGACTTACACCGTACGAGTAAGAACCAGCTGGATCTGCTGTCCTTTTCTAACTTCCTTTACCGAATATCCCTGAGCTTTGGCTTTTTCTATCGCTGCCATTCGAGTCGCTTCAACTCGTGCTTTACGCTCTTCTTGTAAACGAATACGCTCTTGCTCAGCCAATATTTCCAAGTGTTCCTGGTACGCCTTTTGATAAGCGTTGCCAACAAGTTGCAAAAAATCACCAACCTTTTTATATCCTTTCGATGCAGCAGAAAGCGTTGTAACCCGCCCGTTCATCTCACTAGAGTCATGTCTGAGAATCCACTGTTCATTAGCTTGGCGGAAATGTTGCGGGCCGTAATAATCAGTGCGGTTAGTAAGAATGTCTCCGAGTTGTAACTCCCCTCGATGACTAAATGTCCGAAGTTCTTGCTCAGTCACCAATACAGGCTCTGCGCCAACCTCTTCAAGCGCTTTCATCAACACTGACTTTATGACAAAAGGAGTAGCTGTTTTTATTACTGCACTCATCATTAACTCCGGTTAATTTTCTGATTACGATTAGTTTGCACCGCCTGTTGTTGATGAAACTCATCTGTTTTCTTCAGACTTGCTATTGTCCCTTCAGTATCAAGTAACTCATCCAGTGCTTCTAAACAACTTTCACCTTTAAAACCGGCGGTTTTCGCGGTAATGCTACCTTCTTCATCTATCGTGATTATTATTTTTTGCTCAGGCATGTTTCACTCCATAACTAGCCGGACGATTTACGCAAACAGTAGCATTCAGCAGTTCAGCATCTATCTTAGCTTGGTCAATTTGATCAGTATTTCGGATCACCAACCAGCGCCGCTGATTGTCAACTTTCAGTTCCGAACCTGCTGCTGGTAACTCCTCTTTTGGCCAATCAAAGTGAGTATTTAGTTTGCTACCTTTGAGCCCTAACTGCTGCTCGAAGGCGTTTGCACTATTTTTAACCTGGTACTCAAACTTAGAGCCGTGACTCTTCAACGCCATTTCAGCAGCAGCCAAAGTTACCTTTGCTTTTTCAACATCTTTCAGCGCTTCTTGCAAATCCCGATCAATTTTGTGTAATGCCTGATGATGATCCTCAATAGCCCGATTCAGCTTACTGTAATGCTTCCTGAATATTTTTTCCTTACTTGACTGACGAAGCGCATCCGCCATCAAGTGATCCATAGATAGTAATCCAGCCCTGACTGCCCCTAGAAAATCTCCTTCTGCTTGTAGCTTTACAGCTGCTTGCTCTTCTTTGTCTTCCGGCATTTCGTTTGGGAGAAACTGTTCTGGTTTGACCCCGTCCAATCTAACCTGCCTCAGTTGTTCATCGGACAGCACCTGCACCGCATCTTGCCAGCTATGCGTGAAGTCTCTCTCTGCGGACCGATTTTTACTGTTGCGATCTGCAAGCAAAGCATCGTGAGCACTCTTTTTAGCCCTAACTAATTCACGAGCCACTCTCTCTTGTCTCTGAAGCTTCTGCAACTTCTCTTCCCAGCGATGATTTTGCTCGGCTTTATCCAGTTCTGTTGCTGTATGCCGCCCTCTATTTGAAATGTCTTCTGCCAACTTAACCAAACGGCGACGATACTCCTGACGCTCTGAAGGTGTTGCCTTCGTTACACTCCAGTCTTTGAGCTCAGCCAACTCTCTGTTTATTGCTTTCACCGATTGTCCTTGCCCAAGGATAAAACTTTTCAGGAAGCCTTTTAGCTTGTCCGCAATATCCGACTGCTGGTCATCAATAAAGCTTTGTCTGTGTTGCAGTGATGAAAGTCGCTCCTGCCAAATATGTTCAGCTTGCTGCCAATCACTATACAATTTGTCAGGCTGCGCAGTTACGGGGCAATAAGGTGGATGAATTACAACTGAGTAATCAATCCTGTGAGATAGGAAATTTCTTTGGCAACCCGTTTGAGACTTTGTCAGTTGTTCTGCGCTGGAGTATAGGAAGCTATCCAAGCTTTGGACTGATACTGCTTCCAACTCTTTTTTCCTAACCGCTTTAACCCGCCGGATCAGTTCCGGTTGGTCAGAAAAACGGAGCATTCGCTCATCTGAAAGCTCACCAAGTATAGCTTCTGATTGGTATTGCCAGGCAGCTTCCTCGAAAGCCACCTCATAAGCAGAAACCATCTTCTTTCCTTGCTGTTCAGATAAACATAAACACCAGTTAGCGACCTTAAACGCCATTGCATCAGGAAGCAGCCAACTCCCTTGCTCTGAGATGAGTAGAGAAGGAATTGCTGTATCCGTCAGAGCTACGCCCTGCCGTCCAATAATCGAAGAAGAGTCGGTATGCTTTAATAAGCGGTAATTTGAACCCTCAGTCCCAAGTTCAGAACAACTCACAGCCTGAAGTGTTGCTAAGGTATCTCCTAAACATTCTTCTAGCGTGCCACACAAATGGTGAGAATGGTTAGTCACGATCTTTTTGTCTGGGTGCTCTGTTTTCTGTGTTAACAAATTTTGTTGCAAATATTCGTTTTGGCTATGTTCCCAGAACAATTTACAAAAGCTTCGAAAGCTATCGTCTATTTGGTCAGCCTCTAATTGAATCGCCCAAGCCTCAGCTTTATCATCGGAAAATATCAGATGGTTCATTACTAGCCACCCTTGAGCTTTATTTGTTGAATGGTCGGCCAACACCAACGCTCCGCACTGAGCAACTCCGGTACGAATCAAGCAACGTCCTGACAACGCATCGATGGCTGCTTGGTTAACGCGTTCATCACCTAACAGCAAATAAATACGAACACCGCGATCTGCTGTCTCCTGAATGACTTTAATTAACCCTTGATCACTGATTTGCTCAACTGCAATTAACAGAGTGAGTTTGGACGACTTAATCAAATTCGCTTTAAGCCATTCACAATCGACATGAAGAAGAGCATCCGAAAAGTTGCTGTCACTATCCTGCTTATGAAATAACCCGGGTAACAGCTCACTTGTATAATCAATTTGAAACTGTTCCTGCCTTGCTTCGATTACAGCCATCAGATGACTTCCTCCATTTTCATTTTTTTAATTTCTTCCTGCAGATAGTGTGGTAACTCGTTTTTCTCCTTTGGTGTAAAAGTTGGTGTACCTTCAACCATATAGGTATCACCTGAATGCCTAATAAAATCTACCCCGCTGCTACATTCCCAGCACCATATTTGTGAGCGACCAAACAAGATCCAGTAACGACCGTGATTACTGCTATCTTTCTTAAAAGTACGCCTCTCCCAGTTCATCGGTAACTCTGCTTCACCTTTCCCTAAAGGTGGATTTAATGTCATCAACAACCCGTGAGACGCACGCGATTTGTCAGCAAACACTTTGAGGTTATGACTCTGTCTTCTGGTATGCACATACCGGTCTGAATAAATTATCTTTTGAACCTGCTGACCATGGGCAAGTTGATAAATAAGAGCCTCAATGCTGAGTTCATCGGACTGCATTAAGGTAATTGGCAGGGATTGTTTTTTACTGTTCGATGGTGACAAATCTGCTACAGCTGCTACGTGCCAATATGCTTCAGGATTATTTTCACGCCCAAAACTACCCAATAGCTCCTGACCTAGTTTGAGAGGAAGATCGAAATCACTCATTCCTTCATGATCTAACCAGTTTGACTGCTGTAAGTGAGCCTCTGAATCACTAGAATACTTTTTGCTATGAAAGCTCGCTAACCAGTATTGATGCCACTGTTTCGCATCGGAAGGATCTTCCGGTTTAATTGGCAGATGCTGACACTGAACTCGTTCAAAGTTTCCAAAAAGTGTATTCAGCCCCGGAATTGTTCGACTGCCCACTTCAAGCTTTTGTACTGCTTGCGAATATTTGCGAACCGCATCTAATGTAACGCGCATGCGCTTAGCTTGCGTATCCCACACCCCACCAAATTGCTTTGCAATATAACCCAGTACCTCCGGAAGATGGTTTTGATAGTCTTCGATATTCATTTCTAAATCGCGGACAACCGCCTTAGCACTCTTGCTTGTGAATTTCAGTGCTTCTACTTGCCCTTTTAAAGTAACGCTTGAATGCCCATAACTAAGTGCCCACTCTAAATCCAGATGAGCCTTAGCCTCTGCAGAGCACAATACCTCTGGCTTAATAGACGCTATGATGGCCTTACCCTGATGTTGATCCGTTTTCGGAGCGTTGAGTTTTTCCTCAAGTAAATCTACTTCGCAATTTGTATTTACAGCAAAACCAGAATTAAACGCATCATTTCCCTTCTTCCATACATTATGATTTGGCTCACCAAAAGCTGAATACCTCTGAACGAATATTGGACGGGTACCCAGCAAAGGGTCATTGTTGGTATACCAAATATGGTATAGCCCTCTCTCCTCCTGATCTATACAACAGGTATCAATAACTTGTTGACCTTTTTGGGTTAATCCTGCCGTTTCAGGATCCCACAATGTTTCCCTTTTTAAGTATGCTCTCAACCGAGCTGGTATTTGCACGTCGCTCCGTTGGCTTGCTTTCAGCAACGATACCAAATCTTGCCTTTCTTTCTTGAAAGTCACCTTGGCGACAACCGGGTAGCGCTTAACTTCAACCTTTCGTCTAAGAATAATATTTAACTCATTCTTCCCAAAACTAGCTCCAATCGCTGTCGATTTGCTCACTGAAGGATTTTGTTTTTTGTTCACTATTTTCTATTCCTTCTGGTTCTCTTATTGTGCATTTTATTCGGCACTACCACATCACTTGACGTTGCTAACTCACTAAGTTCTTTTGTTCGTGAGCGCTGACTAAAATAATTATGGCTGCCCACAACCACCAGTTGATAGCGTGCTCGCGTAATTGAAACATTAAGCCGATTTGGTGAATCCATAAATCCATCCCGACTCGTGTTTACCATAGACAAGAAAACCAAATCAGCCTCCTGCCCCTGAAAGTAGTCGACTGTCGCGAGCTTTATAGAAATACCTTTGTAGTTAAAACGTGCATACCGATTATTATTACCTGGTAAGGATTTTTGCATCATCTCCCGTAACGCTTTTTCCTGACCTTTATAAAAAGTCAAAACAGCTACATCATATGCCTCATCTTTTTTGTTTTTCCTCTTCCCTTCAGCCCATTCGCAAAATAACTTAAGTTCATGGACAATAGCTTCTACCTCTTTCGTATTAACGTTTCTAAATACACTGCCTTGAACATCTAACCAGGTGTTACGTTTTTTGTAACGATTGTATTCCCAATCTCGATCACCTCGTGTTTTACTTCCGTCTAATAACACGCCTTGCTCATAAAACTGGCTGCGGGGAAAACTTGAAATATCGGGATGCATACGATGTTGATAAGTTAACGTTGAATGACGCTGCTTCTTCTCATGTTTTTTAAAACCTTGGTTCAAAGTTATAGGATCATCATTCTTACGTTTTTGTAAACCATCACCTGATAACGCTTCCAGAATTGAAGGGAAAGCAATATTTTTAAGAATGTGGATACGTCCATCTGCTTTGATCGACTTGGGGAATAACCGGTCTAGGGTTGACGCATAATTGTTTTTAAGCCGCTTATTCGAAGACAATCGCAGCCAGTACTCTCGTTCCAACCTCCAACAAACTTGTTCTGACCACTTTGTGCTACCTATGCGATCCAGCAACTCACCATGAATCTCGGTAGTCGAACTAATATCTGAATTTTTAACTGTAAACGACTTATCAGAAGCTTGACCCGCTGCTTTATGAAGAAAAGCATTTTCTGTTCTAAACCAGTCTGAGTGTAACATCAGCATATCATCTGGAAGCATGGCTTGTAGCCTGCTCAAACACGTTTCATCTACAAAACAAAGCGTACGGGAATATAGCCGCCAAGGCTCTCTCTCCAGTGTTCTCATATCTGTCAGTTGGTTAAACGCAGGCTCATGAGCCCTTATACGACGACTTTGGATGAGAAGAATATTTTCTAACCCTTTGCTCAATAATTCAGAGCCCACACGAGCTTCAATCTCATCGTTTAATGCCTTTAAAACTCCTTTAGATACCGAAACCAACATGGGTTGTTCATATGGGTTCCTATTATTCCCTCTAAGTTCTTCAAGCAGAAAACAAGCCTGTTGTATGGCAGGAGACAATGTCTCAGCATCTGTTTTGCCTCGACGAGGTGTCAGCATCAAATTGTCCAAATTCGCGACAATCTGCTCACGGTCAGTAAAAGGCGATAACTGGCGGACATCACCAACCAGAATCCAACGTTTAGCAAAGCGAGCCGGAACTAAAAACTCTTGAAACGTGGTTTTACTGCATTCATCAATAATCATGACATCGAACGGTGGCTCACCACGATCCAGTACCACTTCACGTTCATTAAACAGCCGTAATATACCAATTGTTGTGCCACAAATTAGGTTAGAAGCATCGACCATCAATTGTTTACTAAACGCTTCCCCACAATTGCTGCTCTTTAACTGCTTATGTAGATTATCAAACTGAAAGCCTTCAACACCTACAGCATTACTCTCATCACCGATTCGCAAAGGAAATATATGCTGACTTAGTTTTGAATCCTCCTGAATCCGCTCAAGAACATTGTTTATCGCAGCATGAGTTGAAGCCGAAAGTAACACCCTTTTACCCTGCATCACTAATTGGATTATCAGCTCTAAAATAGTCGTAGTTTTGCCAGTCCCCGGCGGGCCATCTAGAATGGCAAAATCTGGTGTTGCCAACGCCTTTCCAACAAACTCACGCTGACGATCACAACCATCAAAGTCAGAGTTGGTCAAAACTTTCCAGTCAATACCGCTCTCTGGCTGAATATCCTGCCAACGCACCCTTTGTCGTTCTTGTAACAAGTGTATGATTGGTAAATGCCCATAGGATGGGCGTCTCCGTAACTGATTGATGGCCTCTTTTTGCCTCTTCAACTGAGACGTATCAACACTAACCCGTATTTCAGGAACTTTTCCTTGGTTGTTAGGATACTCACTCTTCCAGCTTTTCTTACCCCGGGTATTTTTCGCTAGCAAAATCTGCCGTTCTTCCGGTCTAGACTTTATAACCCGAAACCCATCCTCGAACTTTCTTTGGGTATGATCTAGGATCTTGATATTGTCACCAAAGAAATGATCAAGATCAGACTTACCTGTTTCCTCACCAGATTCTTTTTCTACAAGCTGAATCCATTTTTCATCAACCTTCGCTTCGCTGACACTAAATAAGACCTCAGAAAAACGAGTGCAATTAAGCTTAGTGTTATTCTCAAACTCTGGGGATTGCATATCACTTGCTTCCAAAACAAGTATGCCTTCATCATTGTTCTCTAACGACCAAAGCTCTTGACTTAATCCACTACCATCAATAGTTAAATGCTCAGGTACCAGCTCACCAAACATTTTAGATGTAACGTCCTTTAGAGGATAACCATCAAAATTGGGTTTATTAGGAGCAAACAGTAGCCAACTAGTACCATTCTGACGTGGTGAATAGCTTTCTAACTGATTGTCATCCAGTGACGCAATGACCTCAAACCGAGTATTTTGTCCATTGATAGTCACTGTACTTTGGGGATTAACCTGACCATACAAGTGCACACAGTTACGATTAACTAACTTAATCTTGCAGGCATGGCTATCAACATGTACTTCTTTGAGCCCCTCTAATGAAACGGTCAGAGCGCGAATCGATAACTGATAGCCACTCCATTGTACTTCCGTCGCTGAATCAAGCTCAGGCAGGTAGAGCTTAAACTGGCCACTTCCAGATTGATAATGAGGTTCTTCAAGTACAAAACGACGACGCTCCGCTCCTTTACCAACGATTACCGGGTCTTCAATCGTCGGGACAAAATTCTCATCAAGAGAGCCCCCTCCGACCTCACTTAAAATTTCATACCAGCCTTCCTCTTCGGAAAGGATCTCTATCTGGCTGACAGGTGTTACCTGATAAATTCGTTTATCGGGAGTCAATTGGTAACGTCGACCAGCAACCGGACGCCATTCACAACTGACCTCTTTGTCTTCAAGAGCGTTAATGCTGTTGTCCAGGTAATGTATGAACGGCATCAAAACCTTTTCGGTTTGAGACGCCAAATTAGATGCTTTAAAACCTGGACTTTCTAAAGCAGTAAAAAACGGGTTATCCATTAGTCCCTACCACTCAGATAAAAGGATTCTCGCCTTCCTGTTTAAGGCGCGGCTTTTTGGTATTTGACTTTGCTAATGCTTCTGGTGGAGCAGAGCTAGCAGGCACAGCGCGCCCTTCAGCCCATTGACGAGTCTGGCTAATCATCTCTGCCATAGTTTGAGACAATGGAGTTGTTGCGGTAATTGCCTTAAGAATATCGTCCTTATTAAGCTGATGCCCTTCATCAAAAGCGAGAAACATCGCTTCTTTAATGGCTTCTTCCAACTCCGCACCTGTAAACCCTTCACTCATACGTGCCAAGTCTCTCAGTTCATCATCAGAGAAATCATCTAGCCGGTCTTTGTGCTTAAGGTGAATAGAAAGGATTTCTTTACGATCCTGCTCTACAGGTAGATCAACAAAGAAAATTTCATCTACTCGTCCTTTTCGGAGTAACTCAGGGGGTAACTGAGCAATATGGTTGGCTGTTGCGACAACAAAGACAGGTTTATCCTTTTCCTGCATCCAGGTTAGAAAACTCCCGAGTACACGGGCAGTGGTACCGCCATCAGTAGAACCAGAGCTTTGCATCCCTGAAAGCCCTTTTTCAATTTCATCGACCCAGAGAATACTGGGTGATAGTGCCTCTGCCATCTGCAAGGCTGAGCGCATATTGGCCTCTGACTGACCTACAATGCCACCATAAATCTTGCCCATATCTAATCGTAACAGTGGCAACTGCCAAGCATTAGCGACAGCTTTTGCGGCCAAACTTTTACCCGTCCCGGGTAAACCTAATAGCAAAACTCCACGTGGGGATTCAAGACCAAATGAACGAGCATCCGAGGTAAAAGCCTGACGCCGCCGTTTCAGCCAGGATTTCAAGTTATCTAAACCACCGATATCTTCCAATGTTGCTACTGGGTGAAAATACTCCAAATGACCACTCTTTCGAATTACTTGCTCTTTTTCCTTCACGATAAAAGGAATCTCGGTCGTTGTAAGGCGATTAAACTCTACGATAGCCTTAGAAAAAGCCAACTGAGCTTCACTAGTAGAAAGGCCCAATGCTGCTTCAAGTAACTCAGGTGAATCACTACAATCACGCTCATCAAGATCATAGCGTTCCTTTGCCTGCTGCATCAGTTTACGCATATCATCAATATCCGGTAATGGCATTTCTATAACCTGGACATCTTTTTCCAGTTCTACTGGCAACAATGGAATTGGCTGGGACAAAACAACAGAGCAACCTGATATTTCCCTGGATGCGACAGCGATAGCAAATGCTCGAAGCCTACTGATGAGAGCGTGGTCTGCCAAAGTTAGGTGATGATGAAAGTCTTCTAGCAGTACAATAAAATCGCGCCTGCCCTCGGTTTTACTATGCTCAAGTAACCATTCCAATACTTCATGGGGTTGATCACCATCCTCCAAGTCACGCCATATACCCTCCTCGTAGAGACGCAATTTGTCATGACTGTTCCAGGTGAACAGCTCGCACTCCAGTTCTCTCGCAGCCCGAATCATTGCCGCCCTAATTCGCAATGTTTCATGACTGATAATCTGATTTAGCGCCGCTGACGATTTTATATTTGTTTTTAATTGATTAAAAAAATCCATAGGTTTTCCATAGATAGATTATGTCAAGAGTCAGATATCAACTCCCATCTATTCCCGACACCTCGAAACAAGGTTAATGGTATTGAAGACAGTTCTATACTTCTGACTATAAGCCGATTGAACCGGGGTCATGTGATTGGTCAGAAAACCACAACAGTTACTAATAGTTATTTGTTTTTATTATATTTCTATCATTATTTATTAGTTAACAAAGGCTGCCAACTTTACATCATACGACTGCGAACCATATGTGATCACTATCATATTTATATGCATTTAGTTTATACATAATACCGGTTTTTTCATAAACGCAATAAGCGCAAAAGGCAGTACTCACAGACCTTATTTGCTGGCTTATAATCCTAAAAACATCACTAAGGATTGGGAATGAACGAAGAGCTGTTTGCTGAACTCGTCGCGCAAATTAAGATAGGAAAACAACTGCCAGATGCCATCTACCTTCACAAAGACGCATTCAATGCCCTGCCTAAAGTCTTGATTCAGTTCATTCCTGCTGTCGCAAAAGCGGTGAGTTTGGACGACGAAAGTTGGAACCTCGTTAAGCTGTTCAAAAGAGAGTTCCGCTTATCTTTACTGCACTACCCCGACTTTTATACAGATTCCTACCCGGCCTTACGACAAAGCTTGAACGTCGACCTTTCAAAACTTAGCCACAAAATCACAAGTTACGCTGATTCTGATAATCCGCCCATCTTGCACCGAAAAGAGACCATGATCTTGCCGGACAGTGAGCATTACCAACACTTCACCTCTCTAACACAAGAAGGCGATAACGCAGGTTTGTATGAAAACAGCCGCTTGATCGGTTTTAAGCGCTCTTGGGAGAACATCATTGCACGTCATGGCTATGAACTTGTTGATGGGCGTTTATTCCGCAGCTCCGCCGTTGCTCAAACAAAAGAATCCGGCATCGACCGACACAAAACCGCATTGGTAAGGCATGAGCTATCAGCCCCGATGAAGACATTGGTTAAACATGGTTACCTTGAGGGAACTTACTCTATTTTTGATTATGGCTGCGGACGAGGTGATGACTTACGTGAACTGGAAGCGCACGGGTTAGATGCGTTAGGTTGGGATCCAAACTTTCAACCAGACAACGACAGAGTAAGTTCTGACATCGTTAACTTGGGGTTTGTGCTCAACGTTATCGAAGATCAAGATGAACGTTTAGACGCCCTACTGGGGGCGTGGGAGCTCGCAAACAAGTTTCTGGTGGTGTCAGTCATGCTAGCAAACGAAAGCTATATCGCCCAGTTCAAACCTTATAAAGATGGTGTAATCACCTCTCTCAACACCTTTCAAAAATACTATGCCCAGTCGGAAATAAAAGCCTACATAGAGAGAAGCTTACAAGAAGATGCCATCACCGTTGCACCTGGCATTTTTTACATCTTCAAAGACAAGCTAGAAGAGCAGCTGTATCTACAAAGCAAGTACAAACGTCATCATAAATGGCAGCAACTCACCTCGCCGGCACCTATTGAAGCGAAAGATAAAGCCAAGCTTTTGATTACTCAAAATCAAGAACTGTTTGACGGATTCTGGAACACCTGTTTAGACCTTGGCCGTATACCATCGAACGATGAGTTTGAGCAATCCAATAAGGTACGAGAGCTTATTGGTTCCCATAAAAAAGTCTTCAGCCTGCTGCAAGAGATGTTTGATACCAAAGAGTTTGAACAAGCTGAAAAACGCCGCAAAGAAGATTTGCTATTGTATTTTGCGATGGGATTATTTGAAAAAAGAAAGCCCTACACACAGCAACCAGAATCACTCAAACGCGATATCAAAGCGCTGTTTGATGATTACAAAACCGCTCTTAACCTCGCTGCAGAACTGTTGTTTGCGATTGCCGATACCGGGCTAATAAACAACCAGTGTGAAAAAGCTCACTCACAGCTGCCTGCAAGTTTATTGAATACCGGCCACTCACTCATCTTACACCGTGACTATATCGATGAACTGCCGTTGCTACTTCGTACATACGTTGGCGCAGGATTGCAAATGTATGGCGAGCTGGATGAAGAAATCGATCTCATCAAAATCCACATCACCTCAGGCAAACTCACCCTAACCGCTTATGATGATTTTGAGAAATCTGTGCCCTTCTTAGTCGAGCGCATCAAAATCAAAATGGCGGAGCAAGATATCGACTTCTTTGACTATGTGAATGAAGAGCGCAGGCCACCTCTGATAAACAAGCACCTGTACATGCCAACCGACCACGAAAGGTACAAAAAACAGTTGAGTTTTGACAAGCGCTTAGCGAAATTGATGGAGTTTGAACCTGATGAAGAAACTCAGATGCATAGAACTGAGTTTGAGGTACTTTTGAGTAAGCACAATAAACAAATCAAAGGGTTCTGCTTAAGTACTCGACAAGTCAGTTAAACCTTCAGAAAATCCATACTTCAGCATAGAAATCTCACATACATACCTGTAAAATGTCCGACCTATTTTGGCAAACCGATGCAATATTTCGCAAAGCTGAAACTCATACATAACATAATCGAACTTTTAGTATGTTATTTTTTGACATACCAAGATATATAAACTTGGCTTACCTTTAGTCATTACGTCATAAAATAACAAACCAACTAAGGTATCGTATGCAAATTCAAGATTCAGGCTACTGCTACTCTTTCCCGGCAGTTAGAGGCATTCAAGCAGGGCGTCCTTTCTACATTGCGACTTGCCCTCTCAGGATCATCCCTAAAATTTTCAGCTATAACGAAGATGACGTTCCTCCTGAGCTAAGAGCTCAGAGAACTCTCAACAAAACTCGTATACCTGAAATGGTCAAATACTTACTCGATAACCCAAAAGATTACGTTTTCTCAGCACTCACTGCGTCTGTTGGCGTAGACATTGCCTTTGCGGATCATGACGGAGCACCAAACTTGGGAACCCTTAAAATTCCTATGGATGCTCAGATTCTGATTAATGACGGACAACACCGCCGCAAAGCCATTGAAGAAGCGCTGAGAGAGAACCCTGATTTAGGCCAAGACAACATTCCAGTTTTGTTCTTCATTGACGAAGGCCTGACTCGCAGTCAACAAATGTTTGCGGATCTCAACAAATACGCAGTAAAACCTAGTCCTTCACTGGGTACTCTATATGACCATAGAGATGAAAGCTCTGAGCTTGCACGCGAGTTAGCAACTAACGTCAGACCCTTTATGGGCCTGACCGAAATGGAAAAATCCAACATCAGTCCTAAATCAAACAAACTTTTCACTTTAAGCAGCATTAAGCAATCAACTCGAGCTTTACTCAGTAAAGGACCGAAAGATGGTTTCAGTGATGAAGAGAAGAAGCTAGCTGCTGAGTTTTGGGAAGAAGTCACTCGCCACATTAAAGATTGGCAAATGGTGATTGATAAAGAAGTATCGCCTGCACAACTCCGCCAAGAGTATATTCACGCGCACGGCGTTGGATTACACGCCATTGGCGTGCTAGGAAAACACCTTCTTTGCCAAGAACCTAAACATTGGAAAGAAAAGCTTAAACAACTAGCCAAAGTGAACTGGCTAAAAACCAATCCGGAATGGATCCAGCGAAGCATGAACCACGGTAAACTGAGTAAGTCGACCACGAACATTCAGCTTACTGCCAACGCACTAAAAATTGAACTCGGGTTACCATTAACCCCTGAAGAAAAAGCTCTAGAGAAGCAGTTATCATGATACACGAGCTACAATTGGCAGAAGATTTAGCCGAATACGAAGACTTCATTAATGCAGAAGACTTCGCCAACAACAAATTAAGTCACTACATTGCAGATGTGCAGCGCGTCTACTGCGCAGACAAACGCCCTTGGGTTATCGGTTACAGTGGCGGCAAAGATTCATCAGCGGTGATGTCACTAGTTTATTTAGCGCTACTTGGCTTAGAGCCCAATGACCGCCATAAACCAGTATTTGTTGTTTCTTCAGATACGTTGGTTGAAACCCCCGTTGTTGTAAACCATATCAAAGATTCACTAGCAGCAATCGAGAAAGGTGCAAAACGCGATAACCTACCGATCACTTGTCACAAGGTAGTTCCACAAGACAACCAAACGTTCTGGGCAAATTTGCTTGGTAAAGGCTACCCGGCACCAACACGTTCTTTCCGTTGGTGTACAGAGCGTATGAAGATTGATCCTGTGAGCGACTTCATCAAGTCAAAAGTTTCACAATTTGACGAAGTGATTGTTGTTCTGGGTTCTCGTAGCCAAGAAAGTGCGTCACGTGCACAAGTTATCGCCAAACATAAAATCGATGGCTCTCGATTAGCACGTCATACAACACTTGCTAATGCGTTCATTTTTACCCCTATTGATACATGGGGTGTAGACGATGTATGGAAACTCTTGCGTCTTTGCCATTTAGAAACCAAGCACACACCTTATGGGCCAAAGAACATTTGGATCGACAAGTACGATCTTGAATGGGAAAACCCTTGGGGTGGTAAAAACCTCGTTCTTTGGAATCTATACAAAGATTCCTCGGGTCAGGGGGAGTGTCCAATGGTTATTGATGAGACAACACCATCTTGTGGTAACTCTCGTTTTGGCTGCTGGACATGTACTGTCGTAACCAAAGACCGTGCGATGGAAAGCCTTATCCAAAATGGCGAGGAGTGGATGGCTCCGCTTCTGGAATTCCGGAACAAGTTATCAATGACGACCGATCCGGCTAACAAAGAAGAATATCGAAACCACAAACGCCGCACCGGAAAAGTAAGCTATCAATACGCGAAAGAAGGCGAAGATATTGCCACTGAGCGTAAGCACGTACCAGGCCCTTATTGGTTAAAATATCGTCGCCAATGGTTACGCGAGTTACTTGAACTCGATAAGAAGTTCAAATCAGAAGGTAGGGAAATAGAGCTGATTACCATTCCAGAGCTGCACGCGATTCGTCAGGAGTGGATTCATGATCCAAACGAGCCGGATTGGGATGACTCTCTGCCAACGATTTTTAGAGAAGTATATGGCTACGATCTTGATTGGGTATATGACGACAACGCTAGCTTTGGCAAAGATGACGCTCAACTGATTCATGAGCTTTGTGATAGCTTCGATGTCGCTCCAGAAATGATCATGAAACTTATAGAGCTGGAAATCTCGATGGAAGGCTTAAGTCGTCGCAGTGGTATTTCGAATAAAATTGCGTCACTACTGAAGCAAGACTGGGGAAGCTTGGAAGAGATCAAACAGAAGCATGCATCGCTACAAAGCAAAGCTGAATTTGATATTCACCAAAAAGAAATTGAGCGCTACAACGAGCAACTTGCAGACCTAGATAAGCAGCTTCAAAAAGAGTTTTAAACACTAACATGCTAATTACTAAACTAACTCTCAACAACTTTCGTGTGTTTCGTGGCGTACATGAGGTTGATTTACGCCCAGCTCCTGCTCGTCTGAGCAAAAATGGCCCTATTGAAGGCACCGAACGTCCTATTATTTTATTTGGTGGGTTAAATGGCGCGGGTAAAACGTCTATTTTAACTGCTGTACGCTTAGCACTATTCGGACGCCAATCCTTTAGCCAAGTACTGTCAAACGGCGAATACATTGAAGCTTTGTCAGAGCTCATCCACAAAGGCGTCGGCCATGGTGGCGTTCAAGATAATGCTTCTATTGAACTGGAGTTCAAATACAGCCAAAACGGCGAAGAGAACACGTACAAAGTGATTCGTGGCTGGAAACGCGGTAAAAAAGACAGCCTTTGCCTTGAAAAAGATGGCATTCAGATTCCAGAACTTAATTACGATCAATGTCAGGGCTTTTTGAATGAGCTGATTCCTACTGGCATCGCAGACTTATTCTTCTTTGACGGAGAAAAGATTGCTGATCTTGCAGAAGATGAGTCAGGTACGGTTCTGAAAACGGCCGTTCGTCGACTATTAGGCTTAGATGTTATTGCTAAACTCAAGAGCGACTTAAACATCTTCCTGAAAAAGCAAGGCTCTGGCATGTTGAGTCAGTCTTTGAAAGAGGAAATGAACTCTCTGGATGAGCTACGTATCAGCCATGAACGCGCAGCAGAGAAGTTACGTGGGGAAGCTGACATTGTTGATGCGCAAATAGAGCTTGTTTCTCGCGATATCCTCAAACTAGAAAACAAGTTGTCCCAAAATGGTGGCGCTTGGGCTAAAACTCGAGAAGATGAGCAACAAAAAGTAGATAGCTTGCTCAAAGAGAAAATAGAGCTTGAAAAACAAATCCGCATGGAGATGGAGACAAGCCTACCTTTCGCACTGGCCCCGAACACAATGAGCTCTCTCCTTGGGTTAATTAAAAAAGAACAAAGTGTTAAGCAAAAGCAAAACTTTGGCCATGAACTAGATTCGTTCCTTGAGACTCTCCGAGCAAAATTATCGTTTAACCTTAGCAGTTCAGCGCCAGCTGCATTAGAAGCGATTACTGACAGTCTTGAAGAACATCTTGGAGATGCTCACAACCAAGAACTACTACTGGATATCTCTGACCGACAGGCAACAACGATAGAATATCAAGTAACACAACTGTCCTCCGATTCTTTCAACCGCTTTGAGAATGCGAGAACACGGCTTAAAAAGGTAGAAGAAGAAATCGATAATGCCTCAAACAATATCGCGCGAGCTCCAGAGCAAGAGCAAGTGCAAGAGCTGTTTGCTGAAATTCGCGAACTAGATAAAAAGAAAGAAAAACTGATTATCGAGTATCACGAACTTTTGGAGCACGCGAAAAGAGAGCTTCGACAAGCTCTGGAAATCGCTCGCCAAATTCAGAAGCTTCACGATAAGCACAAAGATCAGGCAGGTAAAAACCAAAGCATCGGCAATGCACAAAATGCAATCCTGCTTCTGGACAAGTTCGGAGAGCAGCTCACCAAAGCCCGTGTTATCCAACTGGAAAGTGAGTTCGTTCGGTCATACAAGAAACTGGCCCGTAAAGAAGATCTTAAACTTACCGCAGCAATTAACCCATCGACTTTTGACGTTGAGCTGATGGACGAACACGGCGTTAAGATCAACCGTAAAGCTATGTCTGCCGGTGAAAAGCAAATTTACGCTATCTCAATACTGGAAGCTCTGGGTAAAACCTCTGGCCGTAAACTGCCAATTATTATTGATACACCACTTGGCCGACTGGACTCACACCACCGTGACAAACTAGTAGAGAGTTACTTTCCTCACGCAAGCCATCAAGTAGTAATACTATCTACTGATACTGAGATAGATAAGAAATACTTCATGAGTCGCCTCCAAGACGATATGGCTCGTACTTACGAAATTTGTTTTGATGGTTCGACTAAATCTTCAAGGCTAAAAGAAGGTTACTTCTGGAGAGAAGCAGTTAAGGAGGCAGTGTAATGCTACCAAATCGTATGAACCTAACCCGAACTACTGAAGAGCAGCTTAAGAAGTTGAAGGGCTATACTGGCATCACTCCAAACGTATCGGCGCGTATCGCTTTCTTCCGTTCAATTGAAAGTGATTTCCGTTACCAAGGTCAAGAAGCTAAGTTAGACGGTTCACTTGTGTTGGATAAGTATACTTGGCTTGGTGAGACTAGCGATGTTACTGAGTTAGTTTTGAAAATGTACTACCCAGAGCTTGATAGTAAACAATATCAACAAGCTTGGGCAGCACATGTTGAAGATGGGATTGCTTCCGTGCGTAATCACAAACAAATATCGGCCCTATCAAGCAAACTATCTTGATATTAAAAAATGATAGGGCTTAGGCTTCAAGCCCTATCATTAGATGTGTGATTCATAGACATCCTTTCAACTATACTGGGTGTCTATGGACAGAGAAATCCAACAAAGACTACAGTGGGTAAAAATGTATGAGGAATGTGGTGATGCAGCAGGGCAAGATCATGAAAAACTCTTGTGGAATAAGGCCTAAGTGAGAGCCTACTTTTACTCATTTCTACAGTGATGTCATAAAAAATGCAATGACTTATGGATCGATTTGACGATCAGTATTA
>NZ_JARHUF010000010.1 GCF_029223195.1 Vibrio sp. CAU 1672
AGAGAGTTTTACCCTGCCGGAGAGAAGAGAAAGAAGCTACCCAAGAGCAGTAAAGAAAAGGCCTAGTCGCTATGCGACTAGGCCTCCAAAAAAGCGTTAAGTTATCTTAACTTACATGCATTAGGCAACATGCCGGCATTTTTTTTAGTTTGGGTTATTTGTCTATCGCTCGCTTAATACAGTATGCCGCGCCTCCCCAGGTAATACCCAAGCCGATGATCATCATGATAATTGCGCTAGTTGTCATTTTGCCTGCTCCTCACGGTTGATGGCATTGATGGCGAGGCCGAAAGTAAATAGTGCGCCAATCATGGCCCAGCCGAGGGTTAAGTCATAACCGCCATAGCCTTCGGTGAATAGGGTGGTTAGTTTGGTGGCTAAGATCACCGCCAGTATGGTTGGGGTGATAAAGCGTAAACAGACTTCAAACCATTGGCCAATAGTAAAATCTGACTTGGCGTTAACGTATTCTCTTACTTCCGGTACTTTATTGAGTAGCCATGCCATAAGTACGATTTCTACTAATCCACCGACTACAATGCCAATGTTGTTGGCAAAGTGGTCGACCAAATCAAGCAGTAGCAGGCCTCCGTTGGTGGCAAAGGCCATGGAAATAACCAAGCCGGTACCGATTACTACATTTGCGGCCTTTTTACGGCGCCATTTTAATTTATCAATGATCGCAGATGTGACAGCTTCCATGATGGAAATATGTGAACTTAAGCCGGCAACAACCAGGGCGAAGAAGAACAATGGACCCAAAATGTATGGCGCTGGCAGCAAGTTAATGGCGGCTGGCAGTGTGACAAAGGCGAGCCCGACCCCTGCAGAAACGACTTCTGTCAGTGGTTTGCCTTGTTCTTGTGCCATGTAACCCAGTACCGAGAAGATCATGATGCCGGACAGAATGGAGAAACCACAGTTAATCAATACCGTCATGAAAGCGTTGTTGGTAACATCTGATTTTTCAGGCAGATAGCTGGAATAGGCCAGCATGATCGCAAAACCGATACTTAAGGTGAAAAAGATCTGGCCATAAGCGGCGGCCCAAACTTTTACGTCCCAGATTTTGCTAAAGTCCGGCTCGAACATGTAGTTCACGCCATCCAACGCTCCAGGCAGGAAAGCCATACGTACAATCAAAAATAGCACCATTACAAACAGGATTGGCATCATGACTTTTGACGCGCGCTCAATACCTGAACTGACCCCCTTCGCGATCGCGATATAAGTGATCGCCCATGCGATCAGCATAGAAAGAGCGATTTTCCATTGAATACTACCTAAGTCAGTCGGGGAGTTATCGCCCAATTGAAGGTATTCGCTGAAGAAGAAAGCGTTCGTGTCGGCTCCCCAACCCTGGGTAAACGACAGACCAAAGTAAGAAATGGCCCAGCCGATCACCGCTACGTAATAGACCGCGATGACGGCGGCAACGCCGACCTGAAACCAGCCTAACCACTCAAATTTGGCGTGGATTTTGGCTAGCGTTGTTGGCGCTGAACCTCGGTATTTTTGTCCCATACTGAACTCGAGGATCATAAATGGGATACCTGCGGTGATCATGGCGAAAAGGTAAGGAATAAAAAAGGCACCGCCACCGTTTTCGTAGGCCATATATGGGAAACGCCAAATGTTACCCAGACCGATGGCCGATCCGACGGCGGCTAAGATGAATCCCGCACGGGATCCCCATTGTTCTCGCTTCATACTTGACTCCTATACAACTCCCTGCGGAATGAAGCTCTCTTATGCCCAACTTGTAACAATTCAACTAAAAGAAAAGGCTGCATGGTATCGGTTATAGCTAAACCATCTTCTAAAGTTTTATCTCATTGTAGTTATAAAAGCTGTGACCGAAAGAGTGGTTAGAATAAAATGTTAGTTATTTCGATGTGTGTTTGCGAAAGTTGAAATAATCATCTGCCGCATATCCTCAGACTAACGAGTTATCGGGTGTAACGCAATAGAATGTATATGTTAATCAACGGGGTGGGTGTGGTTTTAATGTTGTTAATTTTGCTCTTGTATGGAGCATTATTATGGTTTGATGACGTTTGGCTCGGCTTAATCTCTGTATAAGGGGTGTTGTATTAGTGATTTAATCTATTTTTTGTTTTCGGGGTGTATGGCTGTAATTCATACACCCGCCAGATGAAATGTCGATGAACCACAAGGTTAGAAGCGAAAGGTAAAACCGATATTGGACTGGAACTGATTCATCCAGTCAGTTTCGAACTTGATCACGCAGTTGGAGCCATCATTGGGTAATACGCACACCCCACTGGTATCGTTATCTACCACGGTACCCAGCCAGCGGATCTGAGCGGTTATGGCCATATTGTCGGAGAGCTCGTATTCCATCCCCGCAAATGCACTGGCAGAGAAACCGTATTTTTTATCTGCCCAGTCGGCATTGACGTAAGAGCCTCCGACACCGAGCCCGATGTAAGACGACCAGTGTTGATCCAGCGGGTAATAGACACTGCTCTGCAGTTGTAAATAATGTACGTCAGCAGAGTTGGCAATGGTTTCAAATTCGGTGGATTGATGGGAGTAGAACAGGCCTAATCTTCCAGACTCGTAGGGGGCTTCTACAGCGAGCGCAAGGTTTAGGGCGGGATCGAGGTTGTAGGTGTTTTTCTCCTCATCTTCAACCGCGCCTCCGCCGGTAAAGCCTAAGTATGGCGTGAGCAAAATCTGAGCATTCGTCGATACGCTGATGATTGCCAATATGTTTCCAATTATCCATCTAACTTTCTTGCTCATTTTCCTATCTCCCTATTATGATTAAGTTAATTGTGATGCCTTAGTCAAAATTGTGCGACTAAATTAGGCGTTTCTTGAACATATTTCACACCAGTGTTATTACTTTGTTACATTACAAGGAGGTGTTTATGGAACACGATCTAAAAATGAGCTTAGTTATCGTGGCGGTGGTTTTCGCTGTGCTGATCTCATTTGGTATGATTGCGATAACTGCGGCTTAACCAACTAAGGTTGAGCCAATGATACGTAATAGCGGGCTTATTACGCCTTATCATACTGAAATCGATTTGCCGGTTTACCGGCATTATTGGCAGGGCAAAACGGTTCTGGTGGCCCAAGGTGGTGGCCAAAGGGGCATTTTCACTGCCGGGGTGCTGGATGCGTTTTTGTTATCCAATTTTGACCCTTTTGAAGAATTTTACGGTACTTCCGCCGGGGCACTTAACCTTTGTTCATACTTATGCCGTCAGCATGGCATGGGTAAGGCTTTCATCACAGACCTCACTACATCAACCCACTTTTTTAATCTCTTTCGTTATATTCGTCATAACCAGTACCTTGGCCTGGACTGGGCATTAGAGCGTATTCAGCAGTACCCCTATAAGCTTGATATCGACTTGGGTCGCCGGGCGTTGGGTGAGCGGAGGGCGTTTGCCGCCGTGACAGACATAGACTCTCTGACGGATCATTACCTACCAATGTTGGGGGATAATTGGTTTCTTACCCTGGTTGCGACTTGTGCCATTCCCAAGCTTTATCAGAGCGCGGTTGAAATTGAAGGAATGAGGTATGTTGACGGCGGGGTGTCGGCTTCTATCCCTGTTCAGGAGGCGTGGCGCCAGAATGCGCGCAATATCATTGTGATCAGGACTGAGCCTTATTCAAAAATCGAAGCTCAGGCGCAGAGTATGTTGGGTGAGCGGCCATCAGAGTGGTACCGGGAATCGCTCAATTCAGTTCAGGATTCGTGGCACAGTAAAATCAGCCAGTGGAAGGAAGACTGGACGCAGTTTGTTCAGCAGAAGATCAGTAGTGCCGGACAAAGCAAACAGCCCGGTAGAAAGTTGCTCAATGGCGGGCGTTGGTTGTTTGGTGCTGAAAATCTGTACCGTTTGAGTCACATTATTGGTGAGAACTTTGACTCAGGCCTTGCTGATATGTTGATGATCCACTATCAGACTTATGAGTTAACCCAAGCTTTCCTGGCTGCCCCTCCCGACGATGCGTATGTTTTGCAAGTTGCACCTAAAGAGGAGCTGCAGTCCTCATCGTTACTGAGTACCCCAGAGCAACTTGAGCATGATTATGAGCAGGGGTTGCAAGCTGGGTATAACCTGGTCGACTTATATGATGGGCTTAAATCGGATGATCGCGAACGAGCATAGTTGCCTGTAAAAACATAGTTGCTTTTAAAAAAACATAGTTGCCCGCGAATAAGCATAGTTCCCCGGGAGCAGAAGGCTGGTGGGGTAACTAAGGGCTCTGGTGGAGAGCCCTTATGGTTTTGGTCATTACGCTGAAAGAATGCGCATGCAGTTGGTTGAGCCAACCACGTCCATGATATCTCCCTGGGTGATGATCACCAGATCGCCGTCACCTAATAACCCCTGTTCTTTCAGGCTGGCAATTGCTGCCTGGGCCGGTTTGAGGCCACTTTCACCTTTAGAATCGAAATAAACCGGCGTTACCCCCCGGTAGAGTGCAGCCTGATTTAGTGTGGTTTCATTGCGCGAGAGTGCAAAAATTGGCAGTCCTGAACTCAAACGTGACATCATCAGCGCCGTACGTCCCGATTCCGTTAATGCGACCATGGCACTGATCCCTCGCATATGGTTGGCGGAGTACATGGTTGCCATGGCGATGGTTTCTTCTGCGGTCTCAAACGTACGATCCATCCGGTAGGTGGAGTGGCTGGCTTCCGCCATCTTTTCCGCCCCGACACAGACTTCTGCCATCGATTTGACCGTTTCGATAGGATAAGCCCCGGCTGCGGTTTCACCGGAGAGCATCACTGCGTCTGTGCCGTCGAGTACCGCGTTTGCCACGTCCATTACTTCTGCACGGGTTGGCATCGGGTTGTTGATCATCGATTCCATCATCTGTGTGGCGGTGATGACGATGCGGTTCAGTGAGCGAGCCCGGTGGATCAGCTTTTTCTGGACCCCGATTAACTCGGGATCGCCGATTTCGACGCCCAAGTCTCCTCGCGCAACCATGACCACGTCTGAGGCGAGAATAATATCGTCGATGGATTCGTTGCTTTCTACCGTTTCTGCGCGTTCAACTTTCGCTACCAGTTTGGCTTCCAGCCCGGCGTCTCTGGCTAACCGGCGGGCATAATGCATATCTTCTCCGTTACGGGGGAAGGAAATGGCAAGATAGTCCACTTTGATTTCCGCAGCGGTGAGGATATCGGCTTTATCTTTTTCGGTCAGGGCATCGGCAGAGAGGCCGCCGCCTTTTTTGTTAATGCCTTTGTTATTTGACAGTGGGCCCCCAACGGTTACACGGGTGTGAACTTTGTTCCCGGATACGCTGGTGACCTGCAGTTGTACCCGTCCGTCATCCAGCAGCAGAATGTCGTTGGGTGTTACATCCTTAGGCAGCTCTTTGTAGTCAAGCCCGACCGCTTCTTGGTTGCCTTCTCCTTTCGCCAGGTCACTGTCTAGGGTGAACTTATCACCGACATTTAGTGTGACTTTGCCGTCTTTAAACGTTGATACGCGAATTTTCGGGCCTTGCAGATCGCCCAAAATAGCGATCTGGCGGCCCAGTTTAGCCGCGATAGCGCGGACTTTGCTGGCTCTCTGTTTGTGATCCTCACTTGAGCCATGGGAGAAGTTCATCCGGACGACATTGGCGCCCGCATTAATGATTTCTTCCAGGACATTATCCTGGTCAGTTGCAGGGCCAAGCGTAGTAACAATTTTGGTTCTTCTTAATGTAGGGGTCATAAGGTCTCCGAAGCATGTCGCTGTGGGAATGAGACTGGTTCATCGTGTTAGTGATTGTAATAAGTATATGCACACTCCCTATGGAATGTTGGTTTTTGGCCTAAATGGCGGCCAGGGCAGTAAAGTCTGATTAAGATACCTAATTTGGTTTGAAAAATAAGTGATTCGTTAGCCAAATTTGCGGCAGAGACATGTCGGATATTTGATTGAATACACAAACAAACGTGTTTATACGTGATGCTTGTCACGGAGATTTATCAATTCACTTCACAATTACTTCGCAAAGTAAAAAAATTGTGTCGTTATAGATTTTCGGAGTGCAAGATGTACATGGCTCAACCGGGCCATATTGATCATATCAAACAGGTCAATGCTGGTCGTGTATACAAACTAATTGACCTCAAAGGTCCCATTTCTCGAATTGATTTATCCAAGCAGAGTGAGCTTGCGCCAGCAAGTATCACCAAGATCACTCGAGAACTGATTGAAGCTCACTTGATCCATGAAACTACGGTGCAGGAAGCCACTAGTCGTGGCCGGCCTGCGGTCGGCTTGCAGGTGAATAATGAAGGATGGCAGTTCCTGTCTATGCGGCTTGGTCGGGGCTATCTTACTATTGCACTGCACGAACTTGGTGGTGATGTGCTTATTGATACGAAAATCGAGATCCATGAGCGTGATCAGGATGACGTGTTGGCTCGCTTGCTTTATGAGCTGGATGAGTTCTTCCAGACCTATGCTGATCAGCTTGACCGTGTGACCAGTATTGCGATTACGTTACCCGGTTTAGTCAACTCGGAGCAAGGTGTGGTGTTGCAAATGCCACATTATAATGTCAAAGATCTGGCGTTAGGCCCTGAGATCTACAAGGCCACAGGTCTGCCAGTGTTTATCGCCAACGATACCCGAGCGTGGGCTTTGGCGGAAAAACTGTTTGGTCATTCGCAGGATAACGAGAACTCCGTACTGATCTCAATCCACCATGGCCTGGGGGCCGGTATCATCCTGGATGGCCGTGTTTTGCAAGGACGGCACGGCAATATCGGTGAGTTGGGGCATATCCAGATTGATCCCAAGGGTAAGCGATGTCATTGCGGTAACCGGGGGTGCCTGGAAACCGTAGCGAGTTCGCAAGCCATCCGTGAAGAGGTGGTTGAGCGTATTGCCGCTGGCGAAGCATCGATTCTTGCGGAGCAAGAAGAAATGAGTATCGAGAGTATTTGTGAAGCCGCAGAAAATGGTGATCCGCTGGCGGTGGATGTGATTGAAAAGCTGGGGCGTTATCTGGGTTCCGCGATTGCGATCGTGATTAACTTATTTAACCCGGAAAAAATTCTTATTGGTGGTGTGATAAACCAGGCAAAAGAGGTTTTGTACCCGGCGATCCGCCGTTGTATCGAAGAGCAGAGTTTGCCGGTTTACCATCAGGATCTGGAACTGGTGGAATCACGGTTTTATAAACAGGCAACCATGCCCGGTGCGGCGCTGGTAAAACAAGCACTTTATGATGGCCAACTTCTGATGAAAGTCGTCGAAGGTTAAGCCAGTTTTCCTCTCCGTGACCTCTGGGTTCGTGGATTTAGTGATTTAGCTAAATCTACGAGCTTCTCTCCATTGCTATATCTAGCCTGTTAATGTACTTTGTTGCGATGTATGTCACTCATCTCAAAGGCTGAACGCTTTTTATAATTCATAAGTCATAAAGAGTGACAGGTTGTCTTTTTCGTATTTAGGTAGTGGTATGTCCGGAGTATTAAATACCGTTGATCAGCGCACCAACCTGGTTGGTGAAAACCGTCTGGAACTTTTGTTGTTTAGCTTAAACAGTCGCCAGTTGTTCGCGATTAACGTCTTCAAAGTGAAAGAAGTCATCAAACTTCCGCCGCTAACCAAGCTTCCCGGCTCTCACGTTCACATTCGTGGTGTCGCCTCGTTACGTGGTGACGCGGTTCCGGTGATTGACCTGCGGAGCTCGATTGGCTTTCCGCCTCTCCGAGGTGAAGTCGAGGAAGAGAATCTGATCATTACCGAATATAACCGCACGGTGCAGGGTTTTTTGGTTGGTCCGGTGCGTAATATCATCAATACCGCGTGGACCGAAATCCAGCCACCACCTTCTACATCCGGTCGTTCCACTTACCTGACGGCCATTACTCAGATTAAAGACGGTGATTCGTCACAAATTGTTGAAATTATTGATGTTGAAAAAGTGCTTGCTGAGATCGTTCACTATGATGTCACGATCTCAGAAGGTATTTTGGATCATGAGTTAGCCCAAGCCATGGTCGGGCGTAATGTTCTTATCGTCGATGACTCTTCCACTGCGCGTAATCAGATCCGCGATACTTTGTCGCAACTGGGGCTGAATATCATTGAGTGCCGTGATGGTCTGGAAGCTCTGACAGTACTCAAGCGTTGGTGCGATGAAGGCAAAGAGGTGGCTAAGGAGCTGCTGATGATGATCACCGATGCAGAAATGCCGGAGATGGACGGCTATAAGCTGACCCATGAAGTCCGAAGTGATCCGCGGATGGCTGAGCTGTTTGTCACTCTGAATACCTCTCTCAGCGGTAGCTTTAATGAAGCTATGGTACAAAAAGTCGGATGTAACCGTTTTATTTCTAAGTTTCAGCCTGATTTGCTGGTGGAAGTGGCTCAGGAGCGACTACGCCAGGTGCTGCAATCCGGCCGTTAATTTACAGCAGGGGAGGCCACGCCTCCCCTGCTGGTTTATGGACGTTGCTCGTTAATGAAAATCCCGCGATTTGCTCTGCAGTTGTGCCAGGTGACATGTGCAATCGATCAGTTTTCCGGCAATCACATGGGTGACATCCCCTTCGCGTTCTAAAATGCCTTTGACCATTAACACTTTCGCCGTAAGGTAAGCCTGCTTTTGTTCACGGGCAGTGGCACTCCAGACTACAACGTTGATGTTACCGGTATCATCTTCCAGAGTAAAAAACGTTACTCCAGCCGCAGTGCCAGGGGACTGTCTGCCAGTGACCACACCCACGACCGTCACCAATGATTTGTGCTCTTTTTCAGCCAGCTGAGTCATGCGGGTAAAACGCGGCAGTTTGCCTGCTTCTTCCAGCAAGGTAATGGGGTGACGCTGCAGCGAGAGCCCGGTACTGGCGTAATCTTCAATCAAGTTCTCGTACTCGGAAGGCTGAGTTTGATAACTCGTTACAGGCTCTTGCGTATGACTGAACAAGGGCAAATCTGAGAGTGAATCCATTGCTGCCCAGCGGGCGTTGTAGCGATTACCTGAAAGGATATGAAACGCATTGGCTGACGCTAATAATTCAATATCCCGACGGTTTCGCAGGATCTGCTTCACCTCTTGGATAGAGTGATAACCCGTTCTCGGGCGACGCTCGACCAATCGACTCGCACTTTCTGCGCTAAAACCTTTCACTAAACAAAATCCTAGCTGAATACCAAGATGATCATTAGGACGTTTGACTAAGTGGTGTTGGTACGACGAGTGGTTTACGCAGACAGGAAGGATTTCTACTCCGTGTCGACGTGCGTCCTGGACTAACTGTGAGGGGCTGTAAAATCCCATCGGCTGGCTGTTCAACAGTGCAGTGTAAAATTCTGCGGGGTAATAGTATTTAAGCCACGCCGAGCAATAGGCCAATACCGCGAAAGAGGCCGAATGGCTTTCCGGGAAACCGTATTCACCGAAGCCGCAAATCTGGTCGAAGATCCGCTCAGCAAAATCAAGCTCATAACCACGTTCACGCATGCCATTAATTAGTTTCGGCTTGAATTTGGCCAAATCGCCGTTTTTCTTCCAGGCGGCCATCGCACGACGCAACTGATCCGCTTCGCCTCCGGTGAATCCGGCGGCAACCATAGCCAGTTTGATCACCTGCTCCTGGAAGATAGGCACGCCCAGGGTACGTTCCAATACCTGCCGCACTTGTTCCGAGGGGTACTCAATGGTTTCTTCACCGTTACGCCGTTTAAGGAAAGGGTGTACCATGTCACCCTGGATTGGGCCCGGGCGAACAATCGCGATTTGAATCACCAGATCGTAATAGCAGCGGGGCTGAAGCCGTGGCAGCATGCTCATCTGGGCACGAGATTCTATCTGGAATACGCCAATGGTGTCTGCCTTCTGGATCATGCGGTACACATGGGGATCGTCCCGGCGTCGGGTGATCTCGGCAATCGAAAGTGAGCGCTGGTGGTGTTGCTCTACGAGCTGGAAGCATTTGCGAATCGCATTCAGCATGCCCAGTGCGAGCACATCAACTTTCAGTAATTTTAAGCTTTCTAAGTCGTCTTTATCCCATTGAATAATGGTGCGCTCTTCCATGGCGGCATTTTCCACCGGAACCAGTTCATACAACGGACCGGATGAAATTACAAAGCCACCTACGTGTTGAGACAAGTGACGTGGAAAGCCGATAATCTCATTTACCAACTGGATAAACTGCTGTCCTATAAGGGATTCAGGTTGTAAACCCAGCTCAATGAGCTGGGCTTGCCAGCCTTGGCCGCGATCCCGCCGGTTGACGTTTTTAATGAAAAAATCCAGTTGGGTTTCTTCAATGCCGAGCGCTTTGCCCACTTCCCGTACCGCGCTTTTAAAGCGGTAGCTGATCACCGTGGCGGCCAGGGCGGCCCGCTCGCGGCCGTATTTTTTGTAAATGTACTGGATCACTTCTTCGCGCCGCTCATGCTCAAAGTCCACGTCAATATCGGGCGGCTCATCGCGTTCTTTACTGATAAAGCGTTCGAATAGCACTGAAATCTGTCGCGGATCGACCGCAGTGATCTCCAGGCAGTAGCACACCACCGAGTTTGCGGCGGAGCCGCGCCCTTGATAAAGGATGCCCTGCTGCTTAGCAAACATCACAATGTCGTGAATGGTTAAGAAATAATACGGATATTCCAGTTCTTCAATTAAACGCAGTTCATTTTCAATGGTTTGATTAATCGCATCAGGCACACCTTCAGGAAAGCGTGTTTTTTTGCCGCGTTCGACGAGGCCGCGCAGGTAGGCCATCGGGGTGTGGCCGTCAGGTATTAACTCGGTAGGATATTCGTATTTGAGATCCGAGAGTTGAAATTCACACAAATCAGCGATGTATTTGCTCTCGGCCAGCCATTCTGGTTTATAGATGCGGACAAGTTTATGCAGCGGACGCAGGGCCCGCTCGGCATTGGACAGGCGCTCAAAGCCGAGTTTGTCGACACTGCAACCATGTTTCACGGCGGTGAGGACATGTTGCAAAGGAAGGCGCTCGACGGCATGCATAAGCACGCCACCGCAAGCCGTAATTGGTCGTTGCAGCTCATGAGCCAGCTTTTCACAGTGCGCTGTGTACGCACCATCATCGCCACCAAGGTGACGCTGAATCGCGATCCATAATCGACTGGCGTGATGTTGGTTAAGCCATCGCCCCCAGTAATGATCGCTCGCTTGGTGTGCCGGCAACCACAGTACTAAGCAATGGCTGATTGACATCAGATCCCATTCCGACAGCTGGTAATGGCCTTTTTTACAGCGTCTTCTGGCGTTGGTGATGATGCGGCACAGTTCGGCATACGCTTTGCGGCACGGGCAAAGCAGTACTACCTGACACTCATTATTGAGCCAAAACATGCTGCCGACGATTTGTTTGATATCCAGCTGGTGTTGCCGGATCGCCGTATGCGCCTTGACCACTCCGGCCACAGAACACTCATCAGTGATCGCGATGGCGTGATAACGATAAAACGCTGCTTGCAACACGAGCTCTTCTGCGTGCGAGGCGCCGGTAAGAAAAGAGAAGTTGGACTGACAAAAAAGTTCTGCGTAACTCATAATGATTTAACAAAAATACCCATGAAGAAACCAATGTTTGTGTTGATCGCGAAACACCCATAGCCAGCGACCTTGCCTGGAGTGGGCAATGTAGTAGTCGCGCATGACTTCATCCCCATCCCACCAGCCAGAGACAATCCGTTCCGGCCCGTGGATCAGCGACACCTGCTCTTGTAATCGGATAGGGGTGGGCAACTGCATCGCCGGTCGCAGCAGGGAAGGGGGCGAGGAAAGCGGGACATTCGGCTCATCGGCCGGGCGATATTGACTGGTTTTCTCTGGCCGTGGGTCACAAACGATATCTGGTTTGAGCACTGACGTTTTCCCCAGCCTGGCTTGTAATACTGACAGCAGTTCTAATCTATTCATTCGGCCTTGTTGACCGGCAAAGAGATCACAAGCGGTACTTAATGGTTCGCCCTGGCGAACCACTTGCAAGGTCAAACCAATGACCGGCCCTTTGAGAGTCAGTGATTCTAAGTTCAAACTGGCTAATTGCAGCCATCGCTGGCATAGATAATCACCTTGCGCAGAAGTGAGCTGAATATGCTGTTCTTGCTTGTCTCGCTGGTGGAGCGTTAGCTGTAACTCGAAAGCGACTTTGCCTCTCAGTCTGAGAAAGGTTTCAAGCTGGCGTAGTAACTTCGTTAAGGGCTCTTCCAGCCACTGCACGTTTTCGATCTCGAATAACAGTTCTAAATACACCCGGAACGCTTCAGTCGGATGATAAAAATCGACCGGATGCTTGAACTGACCAGTCAGGCGCCCGACATAGTTGACCAAATCAATGTCGAAGCGGCGGGCAATGTCTTGTAAAGGCAACTCAAGCAGCCCTTGTAACGTCGTTACCCCCACCCGCTGTAATTTATCGACGGTACTGTTGGACAGGTCGGTCAGCGTCAGGGGCAGGGGGCGGAGCGACTGCTGAATGAATTCTTTGTCTTCACTCAGTTGGTTACTGCCGGCAAGCGCCATCAGCTTTGCGGCAAAAGGAGAGCCGCCACAGCCAAATTGAAAACTCAGCTTTAAAGATGCCAGGTGAGTACTGATTTTGCGCCAGTAGTTTTGTAGCCCATCGTACAGGTTGAGCATTGGTGTCGCTTGTAGTAAAAGGCCTTGTTTTGGCATCAGCACGACATCAGAAGTGATCAGGTACAGCCACTGGGCAGTTTCTTGTAATTTGTGTAATTCTGTTTGCGGATGGTAAGGGTGTACCTGTAAGTCACGGCACAAGGAGGCCGCGCTACCCAGCCCCATATTGAGCTTAATACCGTGCCGCTCTGCGATGTCGTTACATTGAATAATCCGGCAGCGCTGGCTTTCTACTATCACCACGGGTTGGGTTTGGTTGTCACCAAACAGGGCATCCAGCTGCAGGCGGGGGAAATGCAAATAAATCCACAAAGCCATGCTGCTAACCCTGCCTGGCTATCGGGAAGTGCAGCACAGTCGAAGTAGGATGAGGCATGCTTGATACCACCAGTTGTGGGTAGTGGTGGTGGAAGTTAATCTCGACCTTGCCTTTGTTCCAGCCGCCTTTGCGCTTTAAGACTTCTACACTGATGCCTTGTTGGTGGCCTTGCAGCTTTAAACTGAGTGAAACTGGTAAAGGCAAGCGGTTGACTTGGGGGGACTTAAGTATAAACAGCGGGCAGGATCCTTGCTCACTGGCTACTTGCAGGCGTTTCACCTGGTGGATTTCGAGTTCGTCTTGCCACAGTAAGACATTACTACACACGCCACTTTTCAGGCACTGCTCTGCCGCCCAAAGCGTGTCACGCTGATGGTCTGGCGTGATGACCCAAACTTGGTTGAGATCCAGGCCGATACTGTGCAGAAACAGGGAGTTGATCAAAGCGGGTGGCTGGATGAATGCCGTGACCCCCGTGGACAGCGACGTTTTTAAATAAGGCCCCAATAGGCGCAGTTCGCCAATGCTGCCGATGGATTCCATTTCCACTACACCATGAGGTGGAAAACCTCCACCAAGCAGGGTATCCAGCTCAGGAAACCCTGAGCTGTTAAGCGACTGGTGCGGGTCAGCCTTGGTTAAATTGGCTTGCCAAACAAGCTGTTGGCTTTTTAAGTGCTGGATAATATCTTGCATAATAAATACCTGTATATTTATACAGTATATTTCTGTTATGGAAAGTCGCAAGATGTTTGTCGGAAGAAAAATGAAAAAAGGCAGCGTTTGCTGCCTTTTTAATCGGTCATGCTATGCGTTATCGTTTCGGCTGTGCGTCAATACACTGACCGTTTACATCGGTTACCGCCGGATCCATCAGGTGCAGGTAGAGTGGCATCAGGTCCAGTGGTGTTTTTAGCGTACTGGCATCTTCGCCCGGGTAGGCTTTCTCGCGCATACGAGTGCGGGTGGCGCCCGGGTTGATGGCGTTCACCCGTACTGGCGTATCACTCAGCTCATCGGCAAGAACCTGCATCATACCTTCAACGGCAAATTTGGAAATTGCGTATGGGCCCCAGAAGGCCCGGCCCGAATGGCCGACGGTGGAAGATGTGAAAATTATCCGCCCGGCGTCAGACTTACGCAGGATTGGCAGCAGGGCCTGGGTCATCAGAACTTCGGCTTTGACGTTGATTTGCATAAGATCGTCGAAGTCTTCCTCATTGATCTGTTCAAACGGGCAAAGCGCACTGAGAACGCCGGCGTTGTGCAGCAGGCCATCTAATCGGCCAAATTGCCCTTCAATGGTCTCAGCCATATCGATGTAATTCTGCTTTGTCGCCCCTTTGAGATCGAGTGGGATGATAGCAGCCTGCGGGTAACCGGCGGCTTCAATTTCATCATAAATTGATTCGAGATTTTGGACGTTTCTGCCGAGCAAGATCACGGTTGCGCCGTGCTTCGCATAAGAGAGGGCTGCCTGGCGGCCGATTCCGGCACCTGCGCCGGTAACCAGAATGACTTTACCTTTTAGGGCGTCTGTTGCAACGGAGTAGTTCACGGTGCTTCATCCTTATTATTGTAGGTGGTTCCAAGTAGTTGGCGTCAAAATTCACGCATTCCTTAACGGAAAATCTTGGTAATCGTGACAAGACGGTTACAATACACCAATTCATATGTTATACCAATTCCAGAGCTTGCACCGGGCATGTAATTCTTACCGCTATAACTGGTTTGGTTTTCTCCCGCCGGGATAACCCAATTCTTTTGCCTTCTGGCCGGGATTATATGATTTAGGTGTGCATCACTGGTATGAGATTAGAGGATTTCTGATTGGAATTTTTATTAGATTACGGCCTGTTCCTGGCCAAAATAGTCACTGTTGTGGCCGCAGTAATTGTACTGTTGGTGATCGCAAAATCTGCGGGTGGAAAATCGGGAGCGGCAAAGGGGGAGTTGGAAATCACCAACTTGTCAGAGCAACATAAGCAGGTGGTGGAAGAGCTGGAGCATCACCTGCATGATGACGCGTTTATCAAAGCACGTAACAAAGCGGTGAAAAAAGCAGAAAAAGAGAAAACCAAAAACCGCGAGAAAGAGATCAAACAAGCGAGCAAAGAGGGTGAGCTAGACAACAAGCGCGAGCCGCATCTATTCGTGCTGGACTTCAAGGGCAGCATTGATGCCAAGGAAGTGGGTTCGCTGCGAGAAGAGATCACCGCTGTATTGGCAGTCGCACGCGAAGGTGATGAGGTGCTGTTGCGTCTGGAATCTGGGGGCGGCATGGTGCATGGCTATGGCCTGGCGGCTTCACAATTGGATCGCGTTAAAGCTGCCGGTTTGCCATTGACGATTGCGGTGGATAAAGTCGCAGCCAGCGGTGGTTACATGATGGCTTGTGTCGCGGATAAAATTGTCTCGGCGCCGTTTGCGATCCTGGGCTCGATCGGGGTGATTGCACAACTGCCAAACTTTAATAAATTACTGAGAAAGCATGACATCGAATTCGAACAACTGACGGCTGGTGAGTACAAACGTACTTTAACCATGTTTGGTGAGAATACCGAAAAAGCGCGTGATAAGTTCAAACAAGAGCTGGAGGAAACCCATGTGCTGTTTAAAGACTTTATCCGTGAACGTCGGCCGGAACTCGAATTAGATAAAGTCGCCACTGGTGAACACTGGTTTGGCACCCAGGCTAAAGAACTGGGTTTGGTGGATGAGATCAGTACCTCGGATGATCTGGTTGTGGCGGCCTGCAAAGATAAAACGGTGCTGGCCATGCATTATGTGCAGAAGAAAAAACTGGCAGATAAACTGGCAGGCGTGGCGGCTAAGGTCGCGGACGGTGTTCTGCTCAAGCTTGTTGAGCGAGGCCAGAAGCCGATTGTGTAACCCGGTGGGCAATCAATCACCTTCAGGCAGCGAATGCAAAAGCGTTCGCTGCTTTTTTATGTCAGTAGGCTAATTGTGGCGGCCTGCTGGCAAGTAGGTGTAATGCTTTACACGACATTTTTCCTCGCCCCTCAAGGAGTTTATCCGTATAATACGCGCCTCGAAAACCGAGCAAATTGCTAAAAAGAAACTATAGGTGGAGAAGAACATGTCCTCTCAGACTCCGGTAATTACCGTAGATGGACCGAGTGGTGCGGGTAAAGGCACTTTGTGTATGCTGCTGGCTAAGAAGCTAGGCTTTCAACTCTTAGATTCAGGCGCTATTTATCGTGTGCTGGCACTGGCGGCGATCCACCATGGCGTGGATACTGAGTCTGAAGATGCGCTTGTCCCACTGGCGACTCACCTGGATGTTCAATTTGTTGCGGAAGGTGACCTGGTTAAAGTGATTTTGGAAGGCGAAGACGTATCGGGCGAGCTGCGCAAAGAAGAGACCGGTATGGCGGCATCCAAAGTGGCTGCGCTGCCACGTGTCCGTGAAGCATTATTGCGTCGTCAACGTGCGTTTGAAACGGCGCCTGGCCTGGTGGCGGACGGTCGCGATATGGGCACCGTAGTCTTTCCAACAGCACCAGTGAAAATTTTCCTTGATGCAAGTGCCGAAGAGCGTGCAAATCGACGCCTTAAACAGTTGCAAGAGAAAGGGTTAGATGTTAAATTTGCTGACCTTTTAAGCGAGATCCAAGAGCGTGACGACCGAGATCGTAACCGCCCAGTGGCGCCATTACGCCCTGCTGAGGATGCGCTTGTGCTAGATTCTACGTCGATGGGTATCGACGAAGTGGTAGAAAAGGCACTACAATATATCGAATCGAAGCTGGTTGGGTAATTTACCCGGTCAGGCTAAGAACGTTGGTCGCAAGGATGATGACCGGCGAAGCTAATAACCCCATGTGGTAGGACACCCGTGGACGTTTAATTTATTGAAGATTAAATAAATGACTGAATCTTTTGCTCAACTCTTTGAAGAGTTTCTAAACGAGACTGAATTCCAACAAGGTACTATCGTTAAAGGTACTGTAGTAGCTATCGAGAACGGTTTCGTTCTTGTTGACGCTGGTCTTAAGTCTGAGTCTGCAATCCCTGCTGAACAGTTCAAGAACGCTGCTGGCGAACTTGAAGTTGAAGTTGGTTCTGAAGTAGACGTAGCGCTAGACGCTGTTGAAGACGGTTTCGGTGAGACTCAACTTTCTCGTGAGAAAGCTAAGCGCCACGAAGCTTGGATCGTTCTTGAGAAAGCTTACGAAGAAGCTGAAACTGTTGTTGGTATCATCAACGGTAAAGTTAAAGGCGGTTTCACTGTTGAACTAAACGGTATCCGTGCTTTCCTTCCAGGCTCTCTAGTAGACGTACGTCCAATCCGTGACACTGCTCACCTAGAAAACAAAGAGCTAGAGTTCAAAGTTATCAAACTTGACCAAAAACGTAACAACGTAGTTGTTTCACGTCGTGCAGTTATCGAATCTGAGAACAGCGTTGAGCGTGACGAGCTTCTAGAAACTCTACAAGAAGGTTCTGAAGTTAAAGGTATCGTTAAGAACCTTACTGACTACGGTGCGTTCGTTGACCTAGGTGGCGTTGACGGTCTTCTACATATCACTGATATGGCTTGGAAGCGCGTTAAGCACCCATCTGAAATCGTTAACGTTGGTGACGAGATCCAAGTTAAAGTTCTTAAGTTCGACCGTGAGCGTACTCGCGTATCACTAGGTCTTAAGCAACTAGGCGAAGATCCATGGGTAGCAATCGCTAAGCGTTACCCAGAAGGTCACAAACTAACTGGTCGCGTAACTAACCTAACTGACTACGGCTGCTTCGTTGAAATCGAAGAAGGCGTTGAAGGTCTAGTTCACGTTTCAGAAATGGATTGGACTAACAAGAACATCCACCCATCTAAAGTTGTTAATGTTGGCGACGAAGTTGAGGTTATGGTTCTTGAAATCGACGAAGAACGTCGTCGTATCTCTCTAGGTCTGAAACAGTGTAAAGCTAACCCATGGCAGTCATTCGCTGAAGCACAAGCTAAAGGCGACAAAGTTACTGGTAAGATCAAGTCTATCACTGACTTCGGTATCTTCATCGGTCTAGAAGGCGGCATCGACGGTCTGGTTCACCTATCTGACATTTCTTGGAATGTTGCTGGCGAAGAAGCGGTACGTGAGTACAAGAAAGGTGACGAGATCTCTGCAGTTGTTCTAGCAGTAGACGCTGAGCGTGAGCGCATCTCTCTAGGCATCAAGCAAATGGAAAACGACCCATTCAATGCTTACGTTGCTGACAACAAGAAAGGTGCTCTAGTTAACGCTACTGTAACTGCAGTTGACGCTAAAGGCGCTACAGTTGAAATCGCAGAAGGCGTTGAAGGTTACATCCGTGCTTCTGAAGTATCTCGCGATCGCGTAGAAGATGCTTCTCTAATCCTGAGCGCTGGTGATGTTGTTGAAGCGAAGTTCACAGGTGTTGACCGTAAGAACCGCGTAATCAACCTATCTATCAAAGCTAAAGACGAAGCTGAAGAGCAAGAAGCAATGGCATCTATCAACAAGCAAGATGACAATGCATTCGGCAACGCAATGGCTGACGCTTTCAAAGCTGCTAAAGGCGAATAATTTACTCGCTTAAGCAAAAAAGGAGCCGTAAGGCTCCTTTTTTATATTTGCAATATGGATAGTAGTACTACTAATGGCAATAACTCCGGTCATTAAGCTGATTTTTTTGTTGAGCATTTTGTTGGAAAGTTGTCTAGAATTGATAGCAAGTGTTTGTTGGAATTAGTATTACTTACTATAATCAGTAATAAAGATACTCAAAGAGGGCAACTATGACTAAGTCGGAACTGATTGAAAGACTCTGCGCTGAGCAAACCCACTTGTCAGCTAAAGAGGTAGAAGATGCTGTAAAAGATATTTTGGAGCACATGGCTTCTACACTGGAAAGTGGCGAGCGTATTGAGATCCGTGGCTTCGGTAGTTTTTCTCTTCATTACCGCGAACCACGTGTCGGTCGTAATCCTAAAACCGGTGAAAAAGTAGAGCTGGAAGGGAAATACGTTCCTCATTTTAAACCAGGTAAAGAGCTTCGTGAGCGCGTGAACGCAAGCTAATACGGCTCGGAACTTTAAAAGCGGCATACTGTATTGTATGCCGCTTTTTTATGACCAGGCGTAAAGCTCTGTTTTCTCAAGCTAGAACCTGGAACTGACTTAGGTATAATAATCATGGTCTGAAAACGTATTTTCCTGCATAATCTTACCAACTTACTCCTCTAAGGGTGATGTACGATGAAAATTATAAAAATCATTGCTGTTTTAGCTCTCTTTTTAATCGCCTTGGCGCTAGGCTCGCAAAATCAAGACGTAGTAACCTTTAATTACCTGCTCGCAAAAGGTGAGTTCCACCTCTCAACGTTGCTTGGTGTAGTGTTTGTGGCCGGTTTTGGCTTGGCTTGGGTTATTTTTGCCAGCATCCAGTTTAAAACTCAGCTGCAAGTTCGACGTTTAAGAAAGAAACTGAAAAAGTATGAGCCGGCTGATGTCATCAAGCCCACCGCAGAAAAACAGGCATAAGGATAAGGCTCAACTTTAATGCTTGAACTACTCTTCTTGTTATTGCCAATAGCGGCTGCGTATGGCTGGTACATGGGGCATCGCAGCGCTCAGCAAGACAAGCAGAAACAATCACATCAAATCTCTCGCCAGTATATGACGGGTCTTAACCTGCTGTTGTCTGATCAGTCGGATAAGGCAGTCGACCACTTTATTGAATTGCTGCAGGTCGACAATGAGACGATAGACACCCATTTGGCGTTAGGTAACCTTTTCCGCTCTCGTGGTGAGGTAGATCGTGCCATTCGTATTCACCAGAACCTTATCTCTCGCTCCGGCCTGACCTTGGATCAGAAAAACCTCGCGTTGCAACAACTGGCTAAAGATTACATGGTCTCGGGTTTTTTAGACCGTGCTGAAAAAATCTTTGAGCAACTGGAAGAAGAGCCTGAGCACCGCGAAGGTGCGTTACAGCAATTAGTGACGATTTACCAGCAAACCCGTGAATGGGATAAGGCGATCCATTATGCCCACCAACTGGTCAGAATGGGTAAGAAGCATCAGCGGATGAGGGTTAACATTGCCCATTTTTGGTGTGAGTTGGCGATGTTAGAGCAAGCCGATGGCCACCGAAACAAAGCCATTCAATATTATAAAAAAGCCATGTCCGAAGATCCAAAGTGTGTCCGCGCCAGTATTGCCCTAGGAAAGCTGTATTTAGGGGAAGAAGATTACAAGCAGACACTGAAGTATCTCAAGCCGGTGCTGGAACAAGATAAAGATTTTGTCAGTGACGTTTTGCCTACCATTGCCGAATGTTACCACCATCTTGGCCAAGAAGATGAGCTGGTGGAGTTTCTGCGCTTATGTATCGGCAAGAAGGCCGGGGTATCCGCTGAGCTGATGTTGGCCCAACTGGTGGCTCACCATGACAATGTTGCTGCCGCGCAAGAGCTGTTAACCAAACAGTTACTGAAAAACCCGACCATGAAAGGGTTTTACCGTTTAATTGATTACCATATCGCCGAAGCTGAAGATGGCCGGGCCAAGGACAGTTTGTCGACTTTACAGGCCATGGTTGGTGAACAATTAAAAGTAAAACCACATTACCGATGTCGGAAATGTGGTTTCTCCACTCATTCCCTTTACTGGCATTGTCCATCTTGTAAAGGATGGGGGACGATCAAGCCAATCCGCGGATTGGACGGTGAATAATCTTAATGCAGCTGGCAGAGTTTCTGTCCGCTGCATTTTTTTAACCTTATGTTTAACAAGTAAAAAGCAATAAGCACCAAAAAATAGTTAGGAGATGAAATGATCGACCAAAAAGTTATTGTCGCCCTGGATTATGATAACCAAGCAGATGCGCTTGCATTCGTAGATAGAATTGATCCTGCGTCATGCCGCCTCAAAGTAGGCAAGGAAATGTTTACGCTATTTGGTCCTGATTTCGTACGTGAATTGCATAAACGCGGATTTTCTGTATTCCTGGATTTGAAGTTTCACGATATTCCGAATACCTGTTCCAAAGCGGTACGTGCTGCAGCGGAGCTAGGGGTCTGGATGGTCAATGTACATGCGAGCGGCGGTGAGCGTATGATGACGGCATCACGTGAAATTCTTGAACCTTACGGTAAAGACCGTCCGCTATTGATTGGCGTGACAGTACTAACCAGCATGGAGCAAAGCGATCTCGCGGGCATCGGCTTAAACGTTGCGCCTCAAGAGCAGGTTATTCGTCTAGCAACGCTGACTAAAAATTCAGGCCTTGACGGTGTGGTGTGTTCAGCGCAAGAGTCTTCTCTGCTGAAGAGCGAGCTGGGTAAAGAGTTTAAACTGGTAACGCCGGGTATTCGTCCTGCTGGCTCAGCGCAGGGTGACCAACGTCGTATTATGACGCCGGTAGAGGCGATCCAGGCAGGGTCTGATTACCTGGTGATTGGTCGCCCGATCACCCAGGCATCGGATCCTGCTGCGGTACTGCAAGCGATTAATGCCAGTCTTGCCAGTTGAGCATTCGTCATTAAGCAGTGAAAAGGTGAAGGCCTTAGTCCTTCACCTTTTTTTCACTTAAAGCCTGTTAAGGCAGAAAATTGCTCTGTAAAGATCACAATTTTGTAACATAAACAAATGTGTTGCTATTAAAATGCAAGCATATGCTGTTGATGGGTTGCGTTATAAATGCGCAGAGAATACTATGGCGTTGATGCATTCACTGCGTTGTAAGGTCTGGGATGACCTGGTGGAACTCGTTGATATCAATATAGAAGTAGGCAGGATGTCACTTCATATCAGATGCTATCCTTTCTTCTCTGCGAGTCTTTGCTCGCCGTCTTCGTGAGCTTCACTCACCGTCTTCCTGATCCCAGCCTCAGAGCGCAAATACAACAAGGAAGAAACATGACAAAAATACTGCCATTCTCGCTACTCGCTACAGTTACTGCAGTGAGTTTTCAACTGAATGCGGCAACACTTCCCGCTGACATAGAGTGGATTTCTAACAATAATGAACCGTTATTTGCTTCAGATGAGGCGGTACGAGGCGGCACTTATCGTGATTACATCCAGAGCTTTCCACAAACCCTGCGTAGTGTTGGCCCCGATGCAAACTCTGGGTTACGCCAATACTTGATGGATGGCGCACCTAAGCTCGCGCAGCGCCATCCGAATACGGGTAAATGGATCCCGCAGCTGGCTAAGGCGTGGGCGTTTGGTGACGACAATAAAACGGTCTATTTCCAGCTGGATGAAACGGCCAAATGGTCAGATGGTGAAAAGATCACCGCTGATGATTATGCCTTTATGATGAAGTACTACACCTCGAAAGACATCATTGATCCCTGGTACAACGACTTTTTCACTAACAGTATTGTTAGCATAGAGAAAATCGATGATTACACCATCCAAGTTAATCTGGCGGTGGCGCAAAGCCATGATTCATTGATGGTTTTGATCAACATGCCAAGTAACGGTTTCCAGCCACGCCCTGAGCATTTCTTTGCTAAGGAAAAGGATGCAAACAACGATGGCATGCCGGACAACTTTGTACGCAAGTTCAACTTCAAAGCGGAGCCGACCGCCGCGCCATACTATCTGGATAAAGTAAAGAAAGGTAAGAGCGTTACGTTCAAGCACGTCGGGGAAGACTGGTGGGGATACAATAACCGTTATTATAAGAACCGGTATAATGTCGATAAACTCCGTATTACCGTGATCCGCGATCCGGATATTGCCATGAAACACTTTGAAAAAGGCAATCTGGACTACTTTGAAATGGTGCTGCCTAACTATTGGCACGACAAAACCAGCAGCGATGTTTATAAAAACGGTTATATCCAGAAATACTGGGGCTTTAACCAGTCACCACAAGGAGCCGGCGGTCTGTGGATCAACACGGCTATGCAGATGCTGGATAATCTCGAAGTACGTAAAGGCATCATGGCGGCGACCGACTATGATGGCATGATCGACAACATCATGCGCGGCGATTATTCACGTAAACCGCATGGACTGGGTTTCGGTCATGGTGAATATGATGATCCCAGCAATACCCCGCCAAAATTTGATGCCGCTACGGCGATCAAGCACTTTGAAAAAGCCGGGTTTGACAAAGTTGGTGCAGATGGTATCCGGGTGAATGATAAAGGCCAGCGCTTAAGTTTTGCTATCACCTATGGTTACAATACCTGGACGCCACGTATCGCTTATCTGAAAGAACAGGCGAAACTGGCCGGGTTGGAATACACGTTGAACCTGGTTGATGGTTCTTCTGCGTTTAAATACATGCTGGAGAAAAAACATCAATTGGCGTTTTTGAACATGGGCTCGGGTGAGATCCCTGCTTACTGGGAATATTTGCACTCAGACAATGCGAATAAACCGCAGACGAATGCCCATACCAATTACAGTAGCCCTGAGTTAGATAAACTGATTGAAGCGTATGACGCCGAGTTTGATCAACAGAAGCGCTATGATTTGTCACACCAAATTCAGAAGTACGTGACGGAAGCCAACATCATTGTTCCGGGTTACATGGTGCCATATTCCCGCGTTGCTCACTGGCGCTGGGTGAAAATTCCCCACAATGGCATGACCAAGGCGACTGAGTGGGTCTTGCACCCGATGGATATTGGTAATTTCTGGATCGACCCTGAAGTGAAAAAAGAGACGAAAAACGCCATCAAGAGTGGCAAAACCTATCCGGAAACGACGGTCATTGATGATCGCTATAAGATGTAACCCTGTTAGCCCACCGACTGGTGGGCTTGTTATCTTATTTTCTGCTTCCAACAGGGATCATAATATGGGCGTAAGGTGTGCCTTTCCACATCACATATGGGCCACCGTAGTAAGGATCGGTGGGTAAAGACTCTAATAAAGCGTCATCAGGGGTGATGATCATTAAGTGCGGTCCTTCAACGATCCATTGGTTATCATCCGCTTTACCTTCAGCATATGGATCGATGTTACTGGCGCCACCATCTCCGGCCAGCATATAAGATATGCCGATGGTTTTTGCTTCAAACGGTTTTTTGTTCATCCAGGCATCAGCCCATTCCATCCAGGTTCCATCCATACACATCGGCGCAACGCCCTGTAACTGAGGTGGGGTCGGGAAGCAGGTGTATTGGTTTGAACCTTGTTGCAGCACGTTGTTGTTCCAGTCCATTACGGTTACGGCATCTCGCATGGTGGGAGGCGCTGCGCTCAGGGCATCTTCAAGCAAGGCTTTTGAATCGTCAGCAGCGAATACATTAGCCATTGCGCTGACAAGAAATAAGCTTAAACAGGGAGTCAATTTCATAACAACCTCAAGGTAATATCACAAGCAATTGACGGCACCTAATTATAGGGAGTGTTGATTATGATTATTACTCCTAGTGCTATTTAGTATGCGTTCTGTTTGCTATGTTGGTAATTACATGCGTTGCGCACTAAATGGTTTATAAATAATGAACAATTTATTTTTGGTGAGCACAGAGACTCATTTTATGGGGTGGGTTTAATTATGTGGATTCGCAAAAATAATACACTCACCTCCTCACAGTGATCGAGTGAACCACACCGCCTATACTGTGGATGATGACTGTCACGTTTGCTAACTGTCGAAGCTTGAGGTGACGTCACCGGAGTACGTGGCTGGTGGGATCACGCTGCCGGCTACGTGGGGCGTAATTTATTGCTGGCGCTTAAAAGAGTACCGGATTAAGCACCACGAGAAAGTAGTAGGAAGGAGTGCCGATGGATATTCAAGACTTGCGTGAATTTGCATCGGGCACCGAATATGATGCCCAATACGATCAATTGTATGAAGCGGCCGTCGATTTTATCCGCAGCCAAATTGAGTTAACTCAGGCCCGTAGTCTGTTAGATATATGCTGTGGTACCGGGATTGTAACTATTCCACTGGCTAAGCACTTAGATGATGTGATTGGGATTGATATCGCAGACAGCATGCTTGAACACGCGCGGAATAAGGCGTTACAGCTAGATAATCTGGCTTTTATCAATCAAAATGCCTGTCGGTTTGCATTGCACAGACAGTTTGATATTGCGGTGATGACTGGAAACTCCGTGCAGGCATTTTTGGATGATGAGATGCTTGAAAGCGTATTAGCTTCGATCGCTCTGCACTTGAAGCAAGGTGCCCGGTTTATCTTCGACGCGCGTATGCCTACTGCATACAACTTAGAGCTCGATAGTGACATGGCGTTATGGCAGAGTTACTCACTACCTGAGGTGGGTGAGGTTGAATATTTTGGCATGAGTGACAAGTATGACAGTGATAAAGGCATCTTATACTACAGAATTAAGCGCTGTTATCCTGACGGCTCGGTCAAACACTCCGGGATCGACCTTAAATTCCGTACCCTTGACGAATATACAACCTCTCTGCATCGTGCTGGCTTTCAGATTATAGAAAAATACAGCAGCTGGACTGCTAATCTCTATACCGAGGAGTCGGACAACTTGATCTGTATTGCGGAGAAGCTCTAATAGCAGAAGGTGGCGGTAGACAGGCTTGCAGGACATTTGGCTTTAGCGGAGAGTCGTGTTATTTGTTGCATATTGAGGTGAGCCAGTATAGGAATCATTATGCTATCAAAACAAACTACCGGCCTGGTTGTCGTGGATGTCCAGGGAAAGTTGGCGACACTGATGCATGAGAGCGAGTGTTTAATTGCCAACACCACCAAGTTAGTCAAAGGGGCGCAAGCGCTCGGTTTACCGATCCTCTGGCTGGAACAAAATGCTGAGCGGTTGGGACCGACGGTAGCGGATGTGCGTAAACCATTAGCCGAGAACCTCTCTCCAATCAATAAATTTACCTTTGACGGTTGTAAAGATGAGGGGTTCAAAGCCGCTCTGGAGAATACCCAAGTTGATAGCTGGCTGGTTTGTGGTATCGAAGCGCACATCTGTGTTTACCAGACGGCGATGCATCTGAGCACGTTGGGTTATCAGGTTGAACTCGTGACAGACTGCGTTTCTTCGCGGACCGCGGCCAATAAAGCGTTAGCACTGGATAAGCTGCAGGCCAATGGCATTGGGCTCACTGGTCTAGAGATGTGCCTGTATGAGCTGGTAGAGGATTGCCGCGCTGCGGAATTTAAGGCCATTTTAGCGCTGATAAAGTGATTATGGCTCAAACTGGCGTCGATATCTGGGCAACATCGATTCATTACCCAGTAATCCGCCTTGGTGGAGGTAAATAAGCACCTTGTGTGGGTTGTCTGCCAGCCAGGGAAGCAAACACTGCCACATGTACGGATCGTATAAAAGATCAAACTCTACATCAGTTTGTAAAGACAGGGCTTGCCAGGTTGCATAGTCACTGGCATACAAGCGGCCAAAGTGGTGTTTGTCTCTTTGCGTCAATATTGTCGGGTGGCTGTCTTCACCCAGTTGCTTAAACTGCTGAGTCAGGTAGTGTGCATCGCCGACACAGGGGCAAGTGAGTACCTCAATATCGTGTGGGCGTAGGTGTTTGTGTAAGTACAGCGCCGTGGTTCCGGTGCCGGATGGGAGGGCGACCACGAACTCCTTTTTCCCTTCGTAGCGCGTCCAGTCAATGATCTCCATCGCCAATTGTTTCACCCCAGCTTCGGCCAGCGGCAGGCTACCACCTTCCGGGACGAAATAGCTGGTCTCGTCAATGCCGCGAACTTGCTGAATATACTCACGGGGGTGTAGTACTGACCCTACTTCTTGCATTGAGGTGAGACGCATTCCCAAATCTAACGCGCCACGATAATTGCCCAGCGGCGAAGTTTTGAGCCAGGCTGGAATGTGCGATACGTAATATTCAAACGCCCAGCCTTTAATTTTTGCCAGTGCTGCCAGTGAATACATCGCATTCGACTGGACAGACCCATAACTGACTAACGTTTTGAGCGTCGGATCCTGCTCGTCCAGGATCGCCATAAACTTGCGCGCCTTATTTCCGGAAAAATGTGAGTGAAGTAAGTCATCTCGCTTGAGGAAAAAGGCGTGACCATGAAAATGGTGCTGAGTAATGGGGCTGTCAGTGAGTTTCATATCAGGTGCGCGTAACGGCCAGAATACGACGGTTTTATTGACTAAAGGGGGCGTATTCTACCCTCAATCGGAGCAGATAAAAAGCGCTCGATACGCTTTCGTGGTTTGAGGTTTTACGGTAATTCGCTGGTCAGGTCTATGATGGCCTCACAGCCGCTGTCCGGTGAGTTGTGGATGGTGAACTGCCAACCATAGCGGTGGCATAGATCTTCGACAATCAGCAGGCCTAGTCCGTGTCCGTTGGCATCCGGTGTGGAAGCCAGCCCTAAGCCCTGATCGGTGATGCGAATGGCAGTGTTGGTCATGGTGACCCGTATCGTACCGTCCGGCGTCGCGGCGATCGCGTTGCGAAGCAGGTTGCCTAATAAGATCGTCAATACGGCCGTGGTTGCACGAGTGTGAGGGGAACCTTCAATCCGGACTGAAACGTCAAGTTGCTTTTGATCCGCCTGGGCCTGGCTCTGGCGGACGATGGAGTACAACTCCTGTTCTGATATGGCTCGCCATGGCGCGTCATCTTGATTGCGCTCATAGCGGACTAAGCCCAGCAGGGCATCAACCATGGTGGACATTTGCAAGGTGGCATCCTGTATGCGTTTGATTTGACGCTTCTGGAACGGAGGGTTATCCCCTTTGGCAAGAAGGCTGCCTGAGCCTTGCATGATCGTCAGGGGTGTACGTAGTTCATGGCTCGCATAACGGGCAAAAGCTTGCTCACGTTTGATAAGATTGCTGACTTCCTGGCGATATTTGTTGAGCTCGCCTGCCAGGGTCTGGAACTCCTGCGCTGAGCCAGGAGGGACCGAAAACACCTGGCTTGGGTCACCCTGGTGCTGATCCAGCTGGGTCTGCAGGGTGTTGATCGGTTTTATCAGGCTCTGTGACAGACGCCGCAGCAGGCTGCCAAAGATCACGACCAGTACGGCGACCACGGCCAGCACCAGCGCAACGGCGAGAATAAACTCTTCACTGGTGATTTCGACCTCATCAACCAGGGAGACCAGGATGATCGGGTGTTCGACACCTTGGTGGAAATAAGTGCTCATGTAAATCATTCGAGAGTCGGTTTCATCACCGACTTCGTCGAGAAAGTGTTTCTGTCCTTCAAGGTAGTGACGGAATGGCTCCGGGACGACGCTGCTATTGTTGTATGCAGTAGTGAGCAAATCCAACTGAATTTGGTTTTCGCCCGGATGGGCTTGAAAGTACTCAATTGCCTCATTGCGGTCGATCATAATACGGCGTTCAGCAACGCGGTCTTCTGACCACAGCAGAGAGACGGTGATCAAGGCAAAGCAAAAAATTCCGATCACCACGGATACGAAAGTGAAAAACAGCGCCAGCCTGCCGGTCATGCTGTGGGTGTTGGTTAACAGGCGCGGGATCATACCTCCAGCTCCAGACGGAAGCCTACCTTCGGTACGGTTTTCAGTCTCTGGGTGGTAAAGGGTTTATCGACTTGATTGCGTAACTGGTAGATGTGACTGCGTAACACATCGTTGTTGGGGTCGTTCTCCTGCCATAACTGAAACGCGATCTCCTCACGGGTGACTATTTCCGGCGCACGGCGGACCAGCATCTCCAAAATAGTGTATGTGGTTGGGTTTAGCGCCAGTAACTGATTCTGACGATAGGCTTTACGGGTCTTCTGATCGATAGAGATATCGCCATAGTTTAACTGACTGGCCGCCACCGTCCCCCGGTAACGACGGATGAGTGCGCTCATTCGCGCATCGAGAATGTCGAGATCAAAGGGCTTAGTGAGATAATCATCTGCGCCATGCTGGAAACCGTTTAACATATCTTCGCGGCTATCGAGTGCGGTGAGCATCAGAATCGGAGTATTATTGCCGGCGTCACGCAGTCGGTTACATACGGTTAGGCCATCCATTCGTGGCAACATCAGATCCAGCAGGATCACATCAAAGTGGTTTTCCTGGGCAAGTTTCAGTCCGAGTTCCCCGTTGTCGGCGTAGTCTAACTCTGCTCCGGTACATTCAAAGTAATCAAACAGCATTCCGGCGATTTCACGATTGTCTTCCACCAACAGCACGCGCTTCATCGGTTTTTCCTCAGAGGGTTGATTGGGTAAAATGGACTGTCAGCCCCATCATTTGGCCAATATTATTCACTGCTGATGTGAAAAAATTGTCGATGACAAGGTTTTTCCCTGCGGCTCGGACTACGTCACTTTACCGTTAAAGTGCAAGAGTAACACGATGATCCGTGATGTTTACAGCGCGAGGTTAGTGAGATGGTTTGTCATTGTGGAGCAAACCGAAGCCTGCTGCTGCCGGGTGCTACAATAAACAATGATGCACCAATGAGTTAAGTCGATGAGTGTTTAGCTTGAGGTAGATATCGTCCGCGAGATGCAGCGCAATGGACTGATTCTGGGTAATGGGGAACAACGTGGAAAAATGGATAAAATTTGCCATCGTGGGCGGGATCGGCTTTTGCGTCGATACATTTGTGTTCACACTGCTGTTTTATGTCCAGGATCTGGACTTGATGATAGCCAGAATCCTGGCGTTTATGGTGGCGGCCACATCGACCTGGGCGGGAAATCGTTACCTCACTTTTGCCGGTGCGGATCGGCGTAATCCGTACCGGCAATGGCAGAAGTTTATCCTGTCAGCCACGATCAGTGCGCTACCCAACTTAGCCGTGTTTAAAATGTTAACCATACTGTTAGGTGAGCAGGGTATGATGGTGTATCTGGCGCTGGTGGCCGGGATTCTGGTTGGTATGGTCAGCAACTATCTGCTCAGTAGCCGATGGGTATTCGCAAAATAAAAAACGCAGCCAGATGGCTGCGTTTTTTGGTGTAGTTAACGGCGTTTTGGTTTGCGCTGTCCGCCCGGTTTACCCTGTTGGCCAGGACGTGATGAATGGGGGCAGTCCTGACCGTTTGAGCGGTTGCTCTGGGGCTGGTTTTTGCCACGATTTTTACCACCGGGTTGTTTGTCTTTCTGCTGACTACCGTCTGAACGTTTGTTCTGGTGTCCACCAAAACCGGGCTGGTTTTTGGTATGTTTGGTTGCAAAGCGATGCGCGCCATGGCGGCCCGATTTACGACGTTGAGCTGGTGTTTTAGCATCAATATCTTCTGCCGGAACCAGACAGTTTGGCTTGTCACCAATCAGGTGTTTTTTGCCCATGTTGAGCAGTGCTTCACGGATCAACGGCCAGTTGGCCGGATCATGGTAACGCAGCAGTGCTTTGTGCAGACGGCGCTGGCGTTCACCTTTCGCTACCGGGACCACTTCGCGGTTTTTGTACTTGACCCGCTTGAGCGGATTGGTTTCCGAATAGTACATCGAGGTGGCGTTACACATCGGTGACGGGTAAAAGTTCTGGACCTGATCACATTCGAAATTGTTCTTTTTCAGCCACAAGGCAAGATTCAGCATGTCCTCATCTTCGGTACCCGGGTGGGCAGAGATGAAGTAAGGAATCAGGTACTGCTTTTTCCCCGCTTCGGCGCTGTATTTCTCGAACATTTCTTTGAAACGGTCGTAGGTGCCCATACCGGGTTTCATCATCAAATCCAGCGGGTCTTTCTCCGTGTGTTCGGGGGCAATTTTCAGGTAGCCGCCCACGTGGTGGGTGACCAGTTCTTTCACGTACGCCGGTGACTCAATGGCCAGATCGTAACGTACGCCGGATGCAATCATCACCTTTTTGATGCCGTCGACTTTGCGGGCAGCCCGGTACAGGTCGATGGTGTGTTTGTGATCGGTATTGAGCTTGTTACAGATCCCCGGGAACACACATGATGGCCGGCGGCAGTTCGCTTCTGCTTTGGCATCGCTACAACCGAGGCGGTACATGTTTGCGGTTGGGCCGCCTAAGTCTGAGATCGTACCGGTAAAGCCCGGCACTTTGTCACGGATTTCTTCCAGTTCTGTGAGGATCGACTCTTGTGAGCGGTTTTGGATGATGCGTCCCTCGTGCTCAGTGATGGAGCAGAAAGAACAGCCGCCAAAGCAGCCTCGCATGATATTAACCGAGGTTTTGATCATGTCGTAAGCCGGAATTTTTGCCTTGCCGTATGAAGGGTGCGGCACACGCGCAAAAGGTAACCCAAATACGTAGTCCATCTCTTCCGTCGTTAACGGGATCGGCGCTGAGTTAACCCACAATTCACGATCGCCATGGCGCTGGATCAGGGCGCGGCCGGAGTACGGGTTAGTCTCCAGATGCATCACCCGGCTGGCATGCGCGTATAAGATTCGGTCGTTGTTAAGTTTTTCAAAGTGCGGCAGGCGAATTGCAGTGGTTGCCGCATCGTGGCGTGACGGGCGAATGGTGATCGGTTTTGCCTGTGTCTCTTCTGGTTTGGTCTCACACTGGGTTTCCACTTCATAAGGGTTAGGTGCAACAAATGCTTCCTTACGCGGTTTCTCAATACGAGAAGAATCGATAATGGTGTAACCTTCCGGTGCTGCCGGCAGGTTGACTGCCGTACCACGAATATTGGTCATGGTGGTGATGTCTTCACCCTCAGCCAGGCGATGGGCGACTTCAATTAATGCACGCTCCGCATTACCAAACAACAGAATGTCGGCTTTGGCGTCAAACAACACCGAGCGACGGACTTTGTCAGACCAGTAATCGTAGTGGGCCACACGGCGCAGGCTGGCTTCAATGCCGCCTAAGACGATAGGCACGCCTTTATAGGCCTCCCGGCAACGTTGGGAGTAAACCAGCGTAGCACGGTCGGGGCGTTTTCCGCCTTCGTTATTGGGGGTGTAGGCATCATCATGGCGTAGCTTACGGTCAGCCGTGTAACGGTTGATCATGGAGTCCATGTTGCCTGCAGTGATCCCAAAGAACAGGTTTGGCTTACCGAGTTGCATAAATGCGTCTTTGGTATGCCAGTCTGGCTGAGCAATGATACCGACGCGAAACCCCTGAGCTTCGAGCAAACGCCCGATGATCGCCATACCAAAGCTCGGGTGATCGACATACGCATCGCCGGTGACGATGATGATGTCACAGCTGTCCCATCCTAACGCGTCCATTTCCTTGCGGCTGGTTGGTAAGAATGGTGCGGTGCCAAAACACTCTGCCCAGTATTTTTTGTGCTCGTGTATTGGGGTGATGTTGTTGGTCATAAATTGCTCTCTGTTCCAGGGAGCGCGAATTATAGCGATTTGAGTATCAGGTATCCACAATTTGATACAAAGCAAGTTTACGAATACACAATCACATGCTTAATCGATTCATTAGTATACTCAGATTAAAACATAAGATGCGCTAGATGAGAGAGGTTAAGTGATGAGTGAGGTACTTAACATGGTGCACGAAGAACCATCGCTACGGAACAACGAAGCGAGTTTCATTAATTGGTCATACCGGATCGATACGCAAGAATTTGAATGTGACCAACAGGCATTAATGAACCAGTTTCGTTTGGATTCAGCGGTAGAAAGCATTGAGCAGTTGTTTGACTATATCGTGTTGGGGCAAAAAGACGACGCCAGAGCACGACTTAATAAAGTAAAAACACAGGGTGGTGATGACGTTTTTACCTGTTGCATTATGCCGAATGAGTCGACCCTGGTGCATGTGGAGTGTTGGTTTGAAAAAATTGACGCCACATATGTTCAGGGGACTTTAATTCCTCAACTGTCGGTGCGAGGGAGTGAAGAACTCGCCGGGATCATTGAAACCATATTTGAACTGCCTAATGTTGGTGTGTTAATTGCTGACGCGGATACCAAGATTCTGGGTTGTAATGCCGCCTTTGAACGTCAGATGGGTTATCAAAACTCAGACATTGTGGGCCTCAAAACCCAAATATTCAGCTCGGAACTGCACAGCAAAAGCTTCTACGACACCCTTTGGGCGCAAGTTGAAAGAGAAGGCTTTTGGCGCGGCAATTTGTTCAGTTTAAATGCGGCCGGTGAAGACCACGCACACCATTTATGCCTGTATAAGCTTGCGTTTGAGAGTGGCAGAGTGCTCTACCTTGGGTATTCTACCGACACGTTGGCTTCCTGGTATGGGTTATCAAACGGAGAAAGCGCCAGTTCACATTGGCTCCGGTTGCTGCCAAACAAAGCTGAATTTGAAAAATGTTTGACCGGCCTGTGCGGCAAAGCGGATCGGCATGACATAAAAATGGTGATAACCCTTGCCCCCAGATTCAAGCCGCAACTGTTGGTTGAGCAGCTACTGGGTTTCTCGGATTTCCTGATGCGTAGTCAGCACGTCAGCCTGGCGGGCCATTTGACGAAAAACATATTTACTCTTTGCATTGTTGCCCCAAAAAGCCGCCGGCTAAGCCCGTTAAGGTTGATTGACGTTGCGATCCGTAACTTTTTTGCCGAGCTCAGATCCGAGTTGGGGGAAGAGGTGCATGAGGCGGTGCTCTCCGGGAGAACCGGCGTTGCAGTTATGGGTTATGATACCAACAACCCGATTAAGGCAATGGTGTATGCAACTCAAGCGATGATTTCTGCCAAGTCTGGTGTGGAAAACGAGTTCAATTTTTACAACAGTGAACTGCATGCACAGTTGCTCAAAAGATTGCACCTGGAACGTTTTATTAAAGAGCAACTCTCGCAACATCATGTCGATGTGTATTATCAGCCGATTGTTGATGTCAAATCGGGCCGGGTGGCAGCGTTTGAAGCGCTTGCACGTTTTCAGTTTCAGGGCCAACAATATGAAACTTGGGAAATTATCACCGTCGTAGAAGATATAGAGCTGATCCTGGCGCTGGATGATTTAGTGTGCCAAAGCGCAATAGAGCAACTGCCACATCTGCAACAAGTGTACGGTGAACATATCGGTTTGAGTCTCAATCGTTCACTCAATACCCGGCAGGATTCCCTCCAGGGATTGCATCGTTTTTTGCAGTTCATTAAAGCCAGTTCGGTAGACCCGCGCAAGATTACGCTTGAGCTCAATGAAACCGTATTTTTTGAACAGGATGCAGAGCAGGCCATAGTACTGGATCAACTGAGGCAGCATGGGGTTGGTGTGGCGATTGATGACTTTGGTACCGGACTGACCTCTTTTGCCGGATTTAAAGCCGGGCAATTCGATGTATTGAAAATTGACAGGATCTTGGTCGAAAACCTCGAACAAGGCAGCATCACCTATAACATGGTGAAGTCGATCACTCAGTTAGCCCACGCCTTAGGTGCAAAAGTGGTTGCTGAAGGGGTTGAGACGGTTAGCGAACTCAACGCGTTATCGCGTATCGGTGTTGATTGTATGCAGGGTTATGTTTTCTCTGAAGCGCTCCCTCCCACCCAGTTAGATCAGCCGATAAGTTACCAGAAGATGTTTGCTGAGGCTTCCGGGCCGTGTGATCCGGATGCGACTGTACTCTCAATTTGTCATGCGAATGTGCACCATTTGGATCCCGGTGAACCACTTTCACTGGCTGTCGAGCTGATGAATCTGGATTCAAAATCTCCTTTGGTGGTGGTAAACGACAAGTTATGTGTCGGTATTGTGCTCAAAGAACACGTGAGTTTGCACTTAACCCCTTCGATGGGGACGGACTTAGAGACAGAAAGGGAGGCCAGAGTCTGGAAAAAACCGATAAATCAGGTAATGAGTACCAAGTTTCACAGTGTAGAAGCCAGTATGCAATTAAAGTTGATTCCCGAGCTTATACAGGCAGGGGTCGAGTTCCCCTGGGTTGTGTGTGATGAAAACCACCATTTTCGCGGACTCATTACTCAAGAGGACGTATTGTCTTATTTGGCAAGCAGAGAGTAGGGCGAAGACTCATTGTCTCATTGATGTGGCAGGGCAGTAGTCTGTAGGTAGACGATTTGTTATTATCGCCTGCCTCAATATCTTTAAGCCTGTATCTGACATGATTGAACAACTGCTTCTTACCTTTCCACCCATGCTGTTTGGCGCACAAGCGCTGTTGACCCTGATTCTGGTTAAGGGTGACATTTGTCCGGGACAGCGAGGTCGACTGCATCGGATGCTGCCGGCGATGGCGATCCTCTGGCTGGCTGTCGCGTCACTGCGCATTGAAGCCTTTATGGTCGTGTTCGCGTTGTTTTACTTTTATTCTCAGGTGCAGACCAATAAAACCCGGGAAAAGGGACCGCTATGGGTGATGCATCTGGCGAATGGCCTGGCATTTGCTTATCTGTCGATTCAGATCAGTGGACAGTCTCACTGGTCGGCGGGAGCCGCCATGGTGTTGATGGCCGGTTTTCTGGGAGCCGCTTTTGCCCACTTATTGCTGACTATTGCGCGTAGCCGTCTGCAGGCTTTTCATCGCATATTGCCGGTGGTGGGGGTGATCTCTGCGATGTTACTGGCATTCACGACGTTATTGTTTGCCTACCAACTGAATGAGTCGGCGCTGCAGAGCGGATTCAATGGCATCTTGTTAACGTTGGCGCTGCTGATTTCCACCATTGTAGTGTGGTGCTGGCATCTCTTTACTCATAAGGCGGCGCATAAAGGGCAGTTGACAGTGTCACTGTTGCTCGCTCTGGCATCGATGACGCATTTACAAGGTTTGTTTTCGCTGCTGGTTTAACGGCTGCAGAGTTAACTGCTGGGTCACATTTCCAGTCAAGTTTGGCCGTTGGGTGGGCATATGACGCTGGATTTAGATCAAGCTCACTTCCAAAACTTCAGATCCTAGCTACGCTTTCTGTATACCCGTGTAAGAGTGTATAGGAGTGAGCAGATGGACTTGAGCAATGTTGGTAATTTGGATGGCAACATTTTGTTGGGGATCGTCAACGAAAAATTGCGCCTGGAATGTGACAGTTTTGAAGAGCTTGTCTCTATGTATGAAATGGATGTCGAATCGGTAGTCGGTAAACTGGATATGCTCGGCTACCAATATGACCCTCTCACTAATCAATTTAAATCTGGCTGAGTCTGACCTGTTATTTATGTCAAGCCATCTTGATCCCGTCAAGGTGGCTTTTGCACTGAAGTTTTGCGGTGGCAAAAAATGCCTGCAAATAGCGCTTGTCTTTCTCTGCATTTCGAGTTGCCGCAAACAGGCGGCGCCATAGCCCCTGGCCCAGCGGTACGCTGCTGATCAAACCCTGACGGGAAAATTCTGCGATGGCCCAGTTCGGGAGAGCTGCAACGCCCAGTCCGGCCGACACCATTTGCACCAGCATCAGAGTATTGTCGGCTTGTTTCCACCTGGCAGGTTCTACCGCTGCCGGTTGCAGAAAATGTTTGACCACGTCCAAACGCTGTTTTTGTACCGGATAAGAGAGCATGGTCTGATCGGCGAGATCTGCCGGCTCAATCATGGCTTTTTGTGCCAAAGGGTGGTTGGTGGCAGTGATCAAGCGCATTTCAAAATCGAAGAGTGGCTCATAGTGGACTTCAGAGCGTGGCTGAATGTCTGAGGTGATCACCAAATCCAGCTCACCTGCGAGTAATGCCGGCAGTGGCTCAAAGCCAAAACCGGATGAAAAATCGAGCGTGACGCTGGGCCAGGATAATTGATACTCCTTCAACGCCGGCATAAGCCACTGGAAGCAAGAATGGCACTCTATCGCCATATGCAGGCGACCATTAACGTCTTCTTTCAGGCTGGCCAGGTCATTTTCTGCCTTGGCCAGTTTCGGCAGTATATCGTCGGCCAGCCGTAAGATGATCTCGCCTTCGGTGGTAAATTTCACCGGGCGTGTTTTGCGCAGAAACAACTGACCGCCAATGCGGGATTCAAGATCTTTGAGCTGATGTGAGAGGGCGGACTGAGTCAGGTGTAACGCAGTTGCGGTGGCGGTCAATGAACCAGTATCTCTTAATGACGTCAGTGTACGCAGATGTTTCAGTTCTATCATGAATCCCTCTCATCATTCAGTTCCTATCATGAACACTACTAACTTAACCACAAATTCCAGATATGTAAACGTCTAGACGTCTAAATATTCATAATGTGAGCCGAACTGAGTGGCATGATGAATTTTTCTAATAAACAAGTTGAATATTTGGATGTTGTTCAGCCGATGCCTCTGAGTGAATATTTAGCTATCCAGACATCTCAATTCTCTTGTTGAGGTGGCTAACAGAACAGAGACATAGAAGGAATTGGATATGGCAACGACTACTCATATTTTAGGTTACCCACGAATTGGCAAGCAGCGTGAACTGAAGTTCGCCCTCGAGCGCTATTGGCGCGGCGAGATTGATCAGGCGGAACTTCACGCGGTTGGGGCTCAGTTGCGCAATGACAACTGGGGGATACAAAATGAAGCGGGGCTGAGTTTTACGGTTGCCGGTGACTTTGCCTGGTATGATCACGTGCTCACCACCAGCATGTTGCTCGGCCATGTACCAAAGCGTCACGCTGGTGGGTTCCCCAATCTCGATACTTTGTTCCGGGTCGGCCGGGGTCAGTCACGCTCAGACTGTGGCTGCGGCGGCCATGCTGCTTCTGATATGACCAAATGGTTTAATACCAATTATCACTATATTGTCCCGGAGTTTAGTCGTGAGGACCGTTTTGAAGTCAGTTGGCCCCAACTGTTTGAAGAGATAAGTGAAGCTTCGCAGGCCGGTCATAATGTTAAACCCGTACTGCTTGGGCCATTGAGTTATCTTTACCTGGGTAAAGAAGTTGAAGAGGGCTTTGATCGTTTAACACTATTGCCGCGTCTGCTGACCGCTTACCAGGCGATTTTAGCTAAGTTGGCTTCATTGGGCGTCGAGTGGGTACAAATAGACGAACCGATCCTGGCTTTAGAGCTGGAAACCCGCTGGGCAGATGCGTTCAAACTGGCGTATCAGGTGATCCGCAGTGATGTCAAAGTGCTACTGACCACCTATTTTGATGCGATTACGGATAATTTGGATAAGATTGTTGAATTAGCGGTAGACGGCCTGCATGTCGACCTCTCTGCCGCGCCACAGCAACTTGAAGAGGTGGTAGCCAAGCTGCCGCTGCATTGGGTGCTTTCTGTAGGGGTGGTGAACGGGCGTAATGTCTGGCGCACGGATCTCAGTGCACAACTGAGCAAGCTGCAGCCTTTAAAAGCTCAGTTGGGGGATCGATTGTGGGTAGCCAGTTCATGTTCGCTGCTTCACAGCCCGGTCGACCTGGAGTTGGAGCCAGCGCTGAGTGATGAGGTGAAAAGCTGGTTTGCGTTTGCCAAACAAAAAGTGACGGAAGTTGCTTTGCTGGGAAAAGCGCTCGATGGCGACCAACAAGCAATCCTGGCCTGTGATACCTACAGTTTGCCGATTCAGGCACGTAAAACGGCTCAGCACGTTAACAAACCGCAGGTCCAGGCCCGGGTCAACGGGATCACTGAAGCTCTGACCCGGCGTAGTGTACCTTATGTGCAACGGGCTGCGTATCAGGCCGAAGTTCTCGGTTTGCCACTACTGCCGACCACCACGATCGGCTCTTTTCCTCAAACAGAGGTTATAAGGACTGAACGCAGCGCGTATCGCCGAGGTCAGTTGTCTGAAAGTGAATATGTGCAAAAGCTCAAGGGGCATATCGCTGAGGCAGTTAGGCGTCAGGAAGCGCTGGATTTAGATGTTCTGGTTCATGGTGAAGCAGAGCGCAATGATATGGTCGAATACTTTGCCGAAAACCTTGCCGGATTTCAAACGACTCAATTCGGCTGGGTGCAGAGCTATGGGTCCCGCTGTGTAAAACCTGCGATTGTGGTCGCAGATATTGAACGGGAAAAACCGATCACGGTGGAGTGGTCGAGGTATGCTCAATCACTGACGTCTAAACAGATGAAAGGCATGCTGACCGGGCCCGTAACCATTTTGTGCTGGACGTTCCCGCGTGAAGATATCACCCGTAAGGAGATCGCGCAGCAATTGGCTTTAGCGTTACGGGATGAGGTTGACGATCTGCAGGAGGCAGGTATCAATATCATTCAGATTGATGAGCCGGCAATTCGTGAAGGCTTACCGCTGAAGCGGCTTGATCACCAGGCATACCTGCAATGGGCGGTGGAGGCGTTTAAGATTTCCGCTGCCAGCGCAAAGCCGGAAACACAAATTCATACTCATATGTGCTACAGCGAGTTCAATGAAATTATTGACTCCGTTGCCGCGTTGGATGCTGATGTGATCACTATTGAAACGTCTCGTTCGAACATGGAGCTGCTTAAAGCATTTGAGGAGTTTAACTATCCGAATGAGATTGGTCCGGGTGTGTATGACATCCATTCGCCGAATATTCCGGCGGAAGCGTGGATTGAGTCTTTAATCAAAAAAGCGGCAGAAAAAATTCCGGTGCAGCGCCTATGGGTAAACCCGGATTGTGGGTTAAAGACGCGCAACTGGCCGGAGACGGAGGCGGCGCTGACTAACCTGGTGTCGGCAGCGAAAAAGCTGAGAGCAGAGTTGGCGTAACTGACGGGGATTGAGGATAAAAAATGGGGCGATATGGCCCCATTTCTAACACAATACTGTGTGATAATCAGCGTGGCTTCTGAATCGCTTCACAGCTTTGTTGTGATACCAGTTCATCGACGACCAACTGTCCGCGTGCATTGCGGACTTTAAAGCGATACATCAGGCCCATGTTAATTTGATCACGCACCTGTTCGGTATGACAGTATTTGTAAATACTGGTGCTCAGTACTTGATTCAGTGGTTTCGCATCGGGCGCATCCTGGTTATATATCATCATCATTTCCACCACGTTCTTGTTGGAAGAAATGCGCATAATCTTCAGTGGCCCATACTCCAGCGGCAAACCGGCGGAGAGCATGCCGGCACGGTTCGACGCCATTAACTCCAGTTGGCGTTGTTGGTCATCGTTTGCACTGCAGCCAGCCAGTGCAGTTACCGCCAGTATCAAACACAGTAATTTTTTCATAGTTAAAAGACTTTTTTGAACGGTTTGACGATCACATTTGCATACACACCGGCAGCGACATATGGATCCGCATCGGCCCATGCTTGAGCGTCTTGTTGTGATGAAAACTCAGCGATGACGGTTGAGCCGGTAAAGCCGGCCTCGCCCGGATTATCCGAGTCAATAGCAGGCATGGGACCTGCGGTTAATAGGCGTCCTTCATCTTGTAACTTCTGTAAACGTTCCAGATGCTGCGGGCGGACGCTCATGCGTTTTTCTAGAGAGTTCTCGACATCCTGAGAAAAGATGACATACCACATAACTTGATTCCTTAGCTGGTGGGTGACAGTAAAGCTCTAATTTAGCGCCTTTTTCTACTCAGTAACAAGTCTGCGGGCAAAAATGTGAGTGCATACTTGCCTGACGGCGTTACTTGGCGATTGGTCGAGGCTTTCCTTCGCTATCTATCGCGACATAATTAAAGGTAGCATCACAAACCATGAAGCGATCTTCAATACCATGTTCTTTGATTGGTTTAACCCAGACTTCCAGATCGATACTCATAGAGGTACGGCCAATTTTGGTACAGTCACCGTAGCAACACACTACATCGCCGACTTTGACCGGTTTTTTAAAAGTAATGCTGGAAACTGATACGGTGACAATTCGCCCGGCTGAGATCTCTTTTGCCAGGATCCCGCCGGCCAGATCGAGCTGGGACATGATCCAGCCACCAAAAATATCGCCGTTGGCATTGGTATCGGCTGGCATTGCCAGAGTACGGAGGAGGAGTTGGCCTCTTGGGGAGCAGACTTCTTTACTCATGTTGACATCCATTAACTCAAAGAAAGTGACGGGTTATGGTGCAAATAAGCACGACAAGCGATTGAAATAAGTCTTCCGCCACAACAATAAAACAGCGACCCGTAGGTCGCTGTGAAATTCATTCAGCCGGATTATAGCAAAAATGATTCTTTAATCATCAACCGAAACATCGGTGGAGTGATTATTCTGTTCCTTGGGCATGTGTTTATAGATGTAAAAACCGGTGGCAATCATGTAGCCGAAGGTTGCGATCAACAAACCAAACACTTTAAAGTTAACCCAAACGTCGAGCGGCATTTCGAATGCTACATACACGTTAAGGCCGGCACAGAAACTGAAGAAGCCGACCCAGGCCCAGTTAATTCGTGTCCAAACCGCTTCCGGCAAGCTGATTTCTTTTGCCAGCATGCCCTTTATTGCGGATTTACCCATCACATGGCTGACGGCCAGGCCGATGGCGAACAGCATATAAACAATCGTTACTTTCCATTTAATGAAGTTGTCATCGTGCAGGAAAATCGTCATGCCGCCAAAGATGGCCACCATTGCAAAGGTGATCAGCTGCATCTTTTCCACTTTCTTGTACAAAGCGTATGTGATGATGATCTGAAGGGCGGTGGCTACAATCAAAGCACCGGTTGCAACGTAAATGTCCTGCATCTTGTACAGGGCAAAGAAGACAATCAGTGGAATAAAATCAAGAATTTGCTTCATGTCGCAAAATATTACCTGGTTATTGAACTGCTGACAGTCTAACGCAATCTCAGCTAATGTGAATAGCCGGAGACAATTGGATACAAAAAACTGCCGCGATACCAGCAGCAGTTTGCGATGTTTTTATGCGACGCCCTGATAGCGGAAGATCAGTGATTTTACATCTTCCAGATATCCTTCACCGCGCAGATAGTCGACCGTCATCTCTAACTCATCTAGTGACATGGTGAAACAGGTTGACTTTCCTGTCATCAGTTTCAGGTACTGGTGATACTCATATTCGTTAAAGTGACCAACCCGGTCGAGTAGCAGCGTTTTAATGCCGTGATGGATTAAACCGTAGTATGTATGTCTGTGTATTAGCATCATGTATCTCCTGCAAGCTCCAGCGACGGGCATCGGGCTTGAGCTTATCCAATCAGTTACGGTAAAGATAACAACGCATAACAGATGCCAAATTTAATGTTCAACCACAGCTTCTTGTGGAGAAGGGGTGAAATTGAGCCATCGGTTCAAAACCTGTTTTAGGGCAGCGATGGTGGTCGGCTTGGCCAGCCTGTCATCCATTAAGGTTTGGATCATCGCTAACTCTTTCGGGCCAGACTCTCCCGACAGGGCGATGATGGGGATATCCGGCGCGATCGCTTTGATTTGCCGGCTGGCATCGAAGCCGTTCATCACCGGCATTTGGACATCCATCAGAATTAAATCAACCTGATTGGATTTAAACATGTTTAGCGCAGTTCTGCCGTTGTTGGCCTGAATACAGTTGACCCCAAGCTGGCTTAGATACATATCCACCAGAGTTCGCTGTACTTCTTTATCATCGACAATAAGCACCGTCGGAGAGTGGTGGTGAACAAGAACCTGCCGCCGGGGCTGCTCAGCAGGGCAAGGTGCGGTATCGAGCCGGGCGTTAACGGAAGCGTGCTGGGGATGCAGTTCACGGTGTATGTGTGATAGTGCCGGGAAGTAGAGGAGAAACTCTGTGTATTGGTTTTCGGCTGACCGGCATTCTATGCGTCCTCCGAATGAGCGCATGACTCGCTGGCAGTAGCCTAGCCCGAGACCGCTGCCACCGCTTTTCTGGTAAGAGAAAAAGTTATCAAAAATCCGATGGGCGATCGGTTCGGGGATGCCTGGCCCGGTGTCACGGAAGATCAATACGTTTTCGTATTGGCCTGTCAGTGTCTGAATGTCAATTTGACTGTCCGGATAGGAATCAAAATAGTAAATGGCGTTGCGAAGTAAATTGAAAATGACAAAGTTAAACAGGGTTTCATTAATATTTACCGCAAAGTCCGCTTGTGTCGGAAGTTGGACTCTTGAGCGAGTATCTGCGTTGTCAAAACCGTAGCTTTCTACGGCCTGTGTGATGGCTTTGTGGATGGATGTTATCGCTGTTGGTTCATGCTCCTGCGATGCATTGCTGACCTCCCGAAGAATAATATCGATCAGTTGGCGCCCTCTGCGGATAGCAGCATGACCGTTATCGATACCGTCCAGCAGTATAGTGTCCGGAGCGTGGCTATTAATATGTTGTTTTAGCGTTTCAAACTGCAGTTGTACCTGTGCTAAAGGGTTACGCATTTCGTGCGCTATTGAGTTGGCCAATGCCTGGCTCTGCCGCACTTTCCGATCGGCTTCTATGGTGTTCTGCACTCGTTGCAACAGTCGCTGCAGTGCCGAGATTTCTTCGTTGGAGAACACGCTGTTGTCGATTTTATGTGGTGATATCAGAAAGTGGGTAATGGATCTTTTGTTATTAAATAAAGGCAGAACCAAAGCAGCGTTGCTGGAGTTCATTTTATCATGCAGCTGTTTCAGCTGGCGGGCCTTTTGGTAGGAAAACCCGATTTGTTCGGTGAGTTCATCGTAGACCAGTGCAGAGCTGTTAGTCGGTAAATACTCGGCATACTGGATGTGATTGTAATTGCTGGTGACCAGACGTAACTTATCACAAGGAATATTAAGTAAACTTGCCAGCTGAACGATGGCACTGTCGATTGAGTGTTTGAAGTTCTCTTCAAGGGCTAAGATCTGCTCTACCGGCGTCAGTTTTTCGCCATAAATGATCAGCGATGCCACATGACTGACTTTTTGGTAAATCGGACGCCATGTAAGGCCGACCAGCGCGCAAATGACAGCAATGGCAAGTGGATGTGTCGTGTACGGTAGCGGGATGTCAATCAGCAGCAGAGATATTGAGTAGAGACCGGCAGTCAGCATGATGCTTATTGCAGCATAAGTCAGGTATTTAGCGCTGTAAAATCGTGAGGTCAGCAAAGCGTAACCGACAAATAGCATTTCACTGATCGATAGCGCAGGAGGCAACCAAGTCAACGAAAAATCGTTAAAAAAGAAAGTCATTCCCACCTGAATCGTGAGCGTCGACAACATGAAAATAACGATGCCTGCAATCATATAGCTAGAACGTACCTTCAGCAGGCGGAACTGCTGACTGCGGATATTAAGCAGGTTGTTCAGCGTTAAGATGATCAGGATAACTACCAGGCTAAAGAACAGGCTGGTCAGTGAACCAAACTGAATCACAAACTGGCTGGGAGCGGTTACGGCGACATCAACAATGGTTAACCCGGGGACGAGATTAATGCCAAATGTGAGGCTACTTAATACCCCAAGCAAGGCTTTTTGCACCAAGTTTAGTCTGGGTGTGTGTTCGTCGGCTCTCAGTTTACATGAAAATACATAGGCAAAGGCAAACGCGGAGTATGCGCAGAGATTGGAAATCGTTGCCATGCCAATCGATGCGCTGTGGCTAAGTTGCAACGGCAGCTCGGTATGGAAATAGGCGTTACTGATAATCCACGCACACAGGCTGAGCGAGTAACCGATGTAAAAGCGATGATAACCACGACCAACATCGTACTGTTTACGTTTAAAGGTATGAATGAAATAGCCTACCCAACCCAGAACAAACATTGCAGTGAGTAATAAGGTAACTGCCTTGGGGTAAGCGATTAGTGCAAAAATGTCAGTCATGGTTGTGTGATCTTAGTTGCTTGCGCTTAGCGGAGATGAGCCGGGTTTTGTAATCACGAAATCGAATGAACTCGAAATCTTCACGTACTGACGGCAGGTACCACATACCTTTGTAAACGATTTCATCGCCAAGCTGTAAGCGACTGAGCGCGATATAACTATCACTGGACAGAGTGGTGTAGAAATCCAGTAACGCGGGGTTTTGTGTCACGATGAACGCCACCATAAAGTGTTGCGCCTCCAGAAGGTAGGCGAGTTGTTTTTGGCTAAGATAAACAAAATATAGCCGCAGTGGCTTTGGGGCCGTGAGGGCTAAGCGAATGATTTCACAAATCTGTCCGGCGTGGGGGGAGGGTTGTCTAAGGTAATCTTCAAGGCTGCAATTAACAACAGAGAGCCCGGCAAAGAGACGGTGTTGCTTTAATATTTTGAGTGCGTGCGTGTTGTTCAGTTCTTGCCAGTGGGTTTGATTAAAAAATGGCTCATTATAGAGCCAGCCGGTTAGCGCGGTTCCGGGTTGAATTTTAGCGGATGCGAGCAGCAGTTTATGCCGGGAAGGGGTCGCGGGAGTGTACATAATGAAATGCATTTCACGGCTGGACAACTCGATGCTGAATAACATCTCATACCATTTCTCTTCTTTAACCAGCGTTTGTAAGTTGCTGATTAAGATTGCATCAGAAAGTGTCAGGGGCACCGGGCTGTAGGGCGTCAAAAAGTAATCTGCGGCGGTGCCGATATCGTCGATCAGTTCAGCCTGATAGTCTTCATCATTAAGAGACAGGCTACCAACCGTGAAGCCGGCTTGCAATTGGGTAACACCATATTTTTTCAGCAGCTTGTAAATCAGGAACTCGCACCAAAATTCCGCCCAGGAACTGAAGTGCAAATGGACTTGCTGTTCCAGTTCGTTCAGCTCTTTGGAGGCGTTGGCAAGTGGTTCTCTGATCGCTCGCTGGTAATTGTCAGAAGCTGTAATCGTACTGATGTTGGTTGCTTTTTTTCGGTTGAGGCTTTTCTCCAGAGCTGCATCCAGCCGTTGCTGAAAAATGTCGCTGATCGTATCCGGACCGTTAGTTGCCTCAAGCCGTACAAACTCTTCAAATAGTTTGTGCAGCTTGTTCCCTGAAATAGGATGCTCGTTTAGGCTCGACAGGGTGAGGGTTGAGTGATGTGCCATCCCAGCCTCTTATGACGTTGATTTTTTAATTAACTTATTCTTTATTTTATAAAGGTATAAGTAAATTTAGTTATGGCTTGTATACTAAACCTAATAACACTGGTTTCATAGCATGCGCATGAGCATGTGGAAGTGGTTTGACCAGAATGTGATTCGGATCTTGGAAAGACAAAAAAACCGGAGTGGCCTCCGGTTTTTGATGAGCAAAATATGAGTAGTGGACTTACGCCTGTTGCTTTTGCAGTTCTGGTTGTTCAGCTTCTTCTTCAACAAGGGCATCTACGATCACGGCACAAGCGGCATCACCGGTGATGTTCAGTGCGGTGCGGATCATGTCGAAGATACGGTCAAGTGCGAATAATAGAGGCAGGCCTTCAATTGGAATGCCAGCGGCCAGCAGAACGGCAACCACAAGGAAAGATGGACCAGGAACACCAGCCTGACCTACCGCACCCAGTGTAGACGTTATGATGATCGCGATGTATGCCCCCATGCCCAGATCGATGTTGAACAACTGGGCAAAGAAGATGGCCACCAAACCGTAGTAGATTGCGTTACCAGACATGTTGATGGTCGCGCCCAAAGGAAGTACGAAAGAGGCGGTTGAGTTTTTTACGCCCAGCTCTTTCTCACAGGTGTCCATTGTGACTGGCAGGGTTGCCATTGACGATGCTGTAGATAGTGCCACTGCTTGTGGTTTCTTCATCGCTGAGACAAATTTCTTGGCAGAAGTCTTAGTGAATACGTGGACCATAAGAGGGTACACAACAAAACCGAAAATCAGGATCGCAGCTGTGTATACAACGAAGAGTTTGAATACCACCATCAAAGCGCCAAAGCCGAAAGTACCTACAGCTTCCGCCATCAAACCAAATACGCCAATTGGGGCGATGATCATGACTTTGTTAATCATCCACACCATGGCATCAACAATGCAGTTTACGCCATTGATGATCGGCTCACGGCGTTCTTTCGCTTGCTTAGAAATCGCAATACCAAAGAACATACAGAATACTAAGATCTGCAGGATGTTCGCTTCGTTCAGTGACTGGAAAACGTTGGTTGGGATCATACCAGTGATGGTTGCCCAGAAAGTGGGTAGTTCACCTTTTGAAGCGTATTCAGCCGAGAACATGCCTTCTACGCCAGAAACGTCGATGCCCATGCCTGGTTGGAATACTTCACCCATGAATAGCGCCAGCGATACAGCCAGGGCTGATGTCAGGCCAAAATAGCCTAGTGTTACAAGGCCTACTTTACCTGCTGACTGGCTGTTGCCCAGACCAGCTGCACCTGAGATCAATGCGACCGCCACCAGAGGGATGACCAGCATTTTAATCAGGTTGATAAAGATAGCACCTAATGGAGCGAACACGGTCGCGCTATGACCCATGAAGGCACCCACGGCAGTACCTACGATCATTGCAATGACGACCTGAACGCCAATGTTGTTTAGCAAACTCTTCTCTTTTAACACTTCCATAACCTCTGTGCTAATTAATTATAAAATCCTAAAATTACCCACTAAGTTAAAATACAATTATGGATAATTATATCGATTTGTTTTTTACACTTATCCTTCACAATTGGCAATACAAACTCTGTACAAATTACCCTGCTACTTGCGACTTTTTTGATGGGTGATAATTTTTTAATCGATCGCAAACGGTTGCCATTGACTTGTGGTATGAATGTGACGCTTGGTATTGATAAGCTTGCTGGTTGATATTGGGGGAGACATGAGCGTGAGATGTAACGGAAATGATCGATCTCTCAGGTGTGATAAGAGATCGATCTGATACGTAAAGATTAGTAGTACGTTATTTTTGTGTTGCAGCTTTCATGGCAGAGACAAATTCGCCCAGTTTATCCAGCATGATTTGTGGCTGTTCAATGTTTGTTTCAATAAGCTTCACCACCGCAGATCCGGATATTGCACCGGCGGCACCCGATACCAGTGCTTGTTTCACTTGCTCTGGCTCGGAAATACCAAAACCGAGCAGCGCTGGTGGCGCGTCAAATTGCTTGAGTTTCTCCAGCATGTGACCGACCGGCATATTGGCTTTGGTTTCGGCGCCGGTTACACCTGCGCGTGAAAGCAGGTAAGTGTAACCACCGCTTAGTTCAGAGACTTGTTTTAAGGTCTCATCACTGGCTGTCGGAGGAGCGATAAAGATCGGGTGAATGCCAAACTTCTCCGCCGCTGCAACAAACTCGGCACTTTCGTTAGTGGGTACGTCAGCGATAAGAACCGAATCAATACCGGCGTTGGCACAGCGCTCATAAAAGTTCTCGATACCACCGGAGAACACCAGGTTAGCGTACATTAGCAGGCCAATCGGAAGGTCCGGGTATTTGGCACGGATTTTACCGATTTGCTCAAAACAGATTTCCGGTGTCGCCCCTGAATCTAACGCACGAATATTGGCACCCTGAATCGTTGGGCCATCCGCAAGCGGGTCGGAAAAAGGAATCCCCAGCTCCAGGGCATCAGCTCCTGATTCAACCAGCGTTTCCATGATCTGGTATGATTGTTCCGCGTTTGGATCGCAAACAGTGACGAACGGAACAAATGCACCTTGGTTTTTCTCATTCAGGCGCGCAAACATCTTCTCATAACGACTCATTAGATCACTCCTTTTTCTTCTAGGATGGCGTGCACGGTGAAGATGTCTTTGTCACCACGACCGGACAGGTTGACTACCAATAGTTGCTCTTTTTCCGGATTCTCCCGTGCCATGCGTAGCGCAAACGCTAATGCATGTGACGATTCTAATGCCGGGATTATGCCTTCATTGCGCGCAAGCTCCTGGAAGGCTTCCAGTGCCTCGTCGTCGGTGACGTTGCCGTATTCGGCCCGGCCAATCGCATTGAGGTGGGCGTGCTGAGGGCCGACAGACGGGAAATCCAGTCCGGCCGATACCGAATAAGACTCTTCAACCTGGCCATTTGGATCTTGCATTAACGGCGCCTTCATACCAAAGAAGATACCGGTTTTTCCATGCTTGAGTGGTGCTCCGTGTTGGTCGGTATCAATCCCTTTCCCTGCTGGCTCGACCCCGATCAGGCGAACGCTTTCTTCTTCAATAAAGTCGGCGAACATACCAATCGCATTGGAGCCGCCACCGACACAGGCGATCACCGCATCTGGCAGGCGGCCTTCACGCGCCAGGATTTGGTTTTTGGTCTCTTCGCCGATCATACGCTGGAATTCACGGACGATGGTCGGGAATGGGTGAGGCCCCGCCGCAGTGCCGAGCAGGTAGTGTGCGTCTTCATAAGTAGCCGACCAGTCCCGCAGCGCTTCATTGCAGGCGTCTTTTAGTGTGGCAGAACCAGAGTGAACCGGGATCACTTCCGCGCCCATCAGTTTCATGCGGAACACGTTCGGGCTTTGGCGCTCAACGTCTTTGGCGCCCATATAAACGCGGCATTTAAGACCAAGCAGCGCACACGCAAGAGCAGTAGCAACACCGTGTTGACCCGCGCCTGTTTCGGCGATGATTTCGTTTTTGCCCATGCGTTTTGCCAGCAGTGCCTGACCTAGTACCTGGTTGGTTTTATGTGCACCGCCATGAAGCAGATCTTCACGCTTGAGGTACAGTTTGGTTTTTGTGCCTTTGGTCAGGTTACGAGTCAGCGTCAGTGCCGTTGGGCGACCCGCGTATTCTTGCAGCAGCGTCATGAACTCGCTGCGGAATTCTGGGTCTTGCTGTGCGTCAATAAAGGCTTGCTCCAGTTGATCCAACGCCGGAACCAGAATTTGCGGAACGTACTGACCGCCGTATTCGCCAAAGTAGGCATTTAGTTTTGCCATGGTGATCTTCCTTTTCGTAAACTTTTAGTAGTTGCGAATTGCAGCAAAGGCTTGTTGCAACTTCTGTGAATCTTTTTTGCCTGGTGCGCTTTCGACACCGGAATTTAAATCTAAACCCAGACAGCCGAGTGTTGCGGCTTGTTGGGCATTGTCTGGCGTCAATCCTCCTGCCAGCATGATTTGGCTCGGATCGCCAATCAGGCTCCAGTCAAACACTTCGCCTGTTCCACCAGACTGGTTGCCAACCCGTGCATCAAGTAGATGACGGTCAATGTTTTCGCTCAGCAGGGCAGGTCGTGCCTCTTTGACGCCATACGCTTTCCAAATCTCGATACTGGCAGGCAGCTCGGCTTTTAGTTGATTCGCGTAATTTTGATCTTCCTCACCATGCAGCTGAATGGCTTTTAGGCCCAGAGAGGTGGCAACTGACACCACGAAATCAACCGGGTGGTTTTGGAACACGCCCACATAATCAAGCGGCGCACCACTCATGGTCAGGCGTGCGCTTTCCAAGTCCACCGCTCGCGGAGATTTTTCCACGAAAATCAGTCCACCAAATACCGCCCCCGCCTGGTACGCTTTGGCAGCGTCGTCAGGGTGGGTCAGGCCACATACCTTGTTTTCTCCCAGCGTAATTTTGCGGACAGCCAGTTCGAGGTTGTGTTCTGCCATTAGCGAGCTGCCAATCAGAAAGCCATCCGCGTATTCAGCCAGTTCACGCACCTGCTGGTGGGTGTAAATGCCGGACTCTGAAATCACCGTTGCGTCAGGCGCGAGTTGACGAATTGTCGGTGCAAGCTGTTTGGTTCGGTTGAGGTCGGTGCTCAAATCACGCAGATTGCGGTTGTTGATGCCAATAACACGAGCCTTCAGTTTAACGGCCCGCTGAAGTTCTTCTTCGTTGCTGACCTCCGTCAGGATGCCCATATTCAGGCTGTGCGCTGCTTCCGCCAGAGCGTGGTACTGGTCATCATTCAGTACCGACAACATCAGCAGTACGGCATCGGCACCATAATGGCGCGCAAGATAAACCTGGTAGGTATCGATCATAAAGTCTTTACACAAAACCGGTTGGCTTACCTGGCTGCGCACTTGCGGAATGAAGTCGAAGTTACCCTGGAAATATTTCTCATCAGTCAGCACAGAAATAGCATCAGCATGACGGTTATAAACCGATGCGATGTAATTTAAATCGAAGTCATCGCGGATCAGGCCTTTTGATGGCGAGGCTTTTTTGCATTCGGTGATAAACACGGTGTTGTCACCACTCAGGGCGTCATAAAAACTGCGTTCAGAGGGCTCTAATTCGGACTGGAACGTACTCAGATGCTGCAGTGCTTTGCGTTCTGCCACCCATTGGTATTTATCGCGAACAATCTTGGCCAGTACTTCTGCCATTTCAGCTTCTTGTTTTGAAACGTGTTCAGACAGGTTGTCAGCTTGTTGCGTGTTGAAGTCAGTCATCTGCATCATTTCCTTAAGCGTGTGCGGCGAGTCGCTGTACCAACTGGTAAGCCTTGCCGGAATTCATGGCATCAATCGCTTGTTGCGCATTGGCTTTCAAATCTTCATGGCCAAACAGACGCATCAGCAAAGCAACGTTAGCGGCAACGGCACCAAGTTGAGCCTCGGTTCCTTTACCCGTGAGCATGTTCGTGATGATGGCTTTGTTCTCTTCTGGATCGCCACCTTTAATCGCTTCCAGCGGGTGTGCTTGTAAGCCGAAATCTTCTGGGCTCAGGGTGTATTCAGTGATCTTGCCATCTTTTATTTCCGCAACCGTGGTCGGGCCGTGAATGGCGACTTCATCCAGCCCGCTACCGTGTACCACCGCGGCGCGTTTCATACCCATTTGTAGCATGGTTTCAGCGATAGGACGAACCAGTTCTTCACTGTAAACCCCCATTAATTCAATGTTGGGACGCGCAGGGTTAATCAGTGGACCAAGAATGTTGAAGATAGTACGCGTTTTCATGGTCTGACGAACTGGCATCGCGTGGCGCACTCCGCCGTGATATTGCGGCGCGAACAGGAACGCTACCCCGATATCATCCACCGCTTTGCGGGTGTCTTCGGCACTCATGGCCAGATTGATGCCAAAGGAGTCAAGCAAGTCGGAAGAGCCGGATTTGCTCGACACGCTGCGGTTACCGTGCTTGGCCACTTTCAGGCCACACGCTGCCGCAACGAATGCTGCTGTGGTCGATATATTAATGGTGTTGTGGCCGTCCCCCCCGGTGCCGACGATGTCGGCAAAATCGTAATCCGGGCGTGGAAACGGGTTGGCATTGGCCAGCAGTGCTTTGGCCGCGCCGGCGATTTCATCCGGCGTCTCGCCTTTGATTTTCAGTGCGGTCAGTGCTGCGGCCATCAGAATCGGGTCGAGCTCACCGCGGATAATGGTGTCAAATAACTGTTGGCTTTCTTCCTGAGTCAGCGATTGTTGCGCGTATAACTTATTGATGATCTTTTCCATGATGATTCTCCTTACTCAGCCTTCTCAAGCGCCCATGCAATGGCATTGGTTAACAGTGTCGCGCCATAGGTGGTCATAATCGATTCCGGGTGGAACTGGAATCCGCACACTTTATCTTGCTCCTGTACCACCGACATCACCAAGTTATCCACCTCTGCGGTGACAGTCAGGCTTTCCGGGACTTTGGTCGCCACCAATGAGTGGTAACGGGCAATCGCCAGTGGTGACGGCAGATTGGTGTAGGTTGCGTGATTCTGGTGCGCCATCATCGAGACTTTTCCGTGTACGATTTCTCCCGCTCCGGCAACGGTGCCGCCGTAGGCTTCGACAATGGCCTGGTGGCCCAAACAAATTCCGATCATCGGCACTTTGCCTTTTAAGCGCTGGATCAGCTCGGGCATCGAACCTGCCTCAGATGGTGCCCCGGGCCCCGGTGAAAGCAAAACAACCGGGTTTTCCAGTTTGTTCACTGCGTGTTCAATGGTTTCGGCTGGAATGTGATTGCGGTAAATTTTGACTGAGTGGCCCAGTGAACGGAACTGAGCTACAAGGTTGTAGGTAAACGAGTCAAAGTTATCGATAAATACGATGTTGGCCATGAGCTGCTACTCCTTATGTGCCGATTGCAGATGAGCTGATTGAATCGCGGAAATAACCGCCTGTGCTTTTCCGCGGGTTTCATCAGCTTCTGCCTGGGGGTCAGAATCGAATACCACCCCTGCGCCTGCTTGTACTTGAGCGATGCCGTTTTCCACATACGCTGAGCGGATCACGATACAGGTGTCCAGCGTACCTTCGCCGGTCAGGTAGCCGACCGCACCGCCATAGCTGCCGCGGCGGGCCCCTTCCACGTCTCGGATCAGCTGCATGGCACGAATCTTCGGCGCACCAGTAAGAGTGCCCATGTTCATACAGGCTTGGTAAGCGTGCAGCGCGTCCAGATCGCCACGCAGTTGACCAACCACGCGAGATACCAGGTGCATCACATGGCTGTAACGGTCTACTTTGAGCAGGTCTGCGACATGCCGGGTACCAGCTTGAGAGATACGTGCCACGTCGTTACGCGCGAGGTCAACCAGCATCATGTGCTCGGCGTTTTCCTTTTTGTCCGTACGCAGTTCAAGTTCGATGCGGCTATCTAGATCAAAATCGATTTCGCCGTTTGGACGCTTACCCCGACGGCGAGTGCCCGCAATGGGGTAGATCTCGATTTGGTTGGTCGCGGTCTCGTATTTCAGTGCACTTTCGGGTGAGGCGCCAAACAGGGTAAACAGCTCGTCCTGCATGTAGAACATGTAAGGGCTGGGGTTGCTCTGTTTCAGTTCTTTGTATGCTGCTAACGGTGAAGGACACGGCAGGGTGAAACGGCGAGAAGGCACCACCTGGAAAATATCGCCCTTTACTACATACTCTTTCAAATCGCGAACGATCTGGCAGAAATCTTGATCGGAAATACTTGGTTGAGCGGCAACATTGGCAACTTGGGTCGCACCTGGCAGAGGCTTTGGTGAAGCACATTGCGCGCTAATATCAGCAATGCGAGTCTCTAACGCTGCTTTCTGTGAATCATCAACAAACAGGGTTGCCTGCAACTGGCAAGATTCGGTCTGGTGATCGATAACAAGTAAGGTTTCTGCTACGTAGAACACGTAATCGGGACATTGACTGGCCGGTTCTGCGTCGCCCAGCGGTTCGAAGCTGGCGACTAAATCATACGCAAATAATCCCCCCAGGAAGATCGCGTGTTTGTCTTGCTGGGAAAGATCGAAACTGTGCTGAACCAGACGCAACGCATCGAATGAAGACGCTTCACTCAGTCGGGAGTCTTCATCCAGCGTGTCGCATGGCTGAGTGAATTCCAGTGTCAGGGTCTGACCATCAAACTGGCTGCTGATTTTACTGCGTACATTTTGATTCAGGTGTGCGAGCAAGTTCCTACCGTTTTCCGTCAGGGCTTGCATGCGAACTGTATGACCGTGGCACACGATGCGCACGGCCGAATCGACAATTAACAACGATTTTAGGTTTTGCTTGGAATCAATTTCTGCTGATTCAAGCAATAAGCTGTCGGTTTTGTTCTCACACAGGGTATGGAACAAGCGGGTTGGATCTGAAGCATATGGCACGGCAGCTGTTAGCACTTCGAGTTGTCCGAGATTCTTAATTTGTATGGCCTTGTTCACAAGACCTCCTTGTAGCTGTTTACATCGTCCTGTCGTACATAGTCGCACAAAGCAAACGTTCACCCAATGGCGTTTTGGCCTGATTCGCTGAATGTTTAAGCAATTAACTGTGAGATAAACGACAAATTAAAAAGCCCGCTTTGGAAGCGGGCTTTGCGAATTTAGATTCTTTAATCAGAAATGCACTGGTGCCCACCCGGATGTTTTCCAAGTACGCCACCAAGACAGATCCGCGGAATGCGCCTGATTCAGATGAATCGCAATTTTCGCTTTCTGCTGGTAGTTAAACTCTTGTAACATGGTGAGCCTTAATTCATGTGTTTTGTATTTGTGTACTAGTTAACTAGTGCAAGGGTGAAAAGTCAACCCCAAAACCGCACTAAATTACGAAAAATATGAGAATAGATTTACACAGCCATACCACCGCTTCTGACGGAAGGTTTACACCGCAAGAACTGGTCGACCGCGCGTTGAGCTTTGGTGTTGAGGTTTTGGCCATCACGGATCACGATACGCTGGATGGGCTGATGGTCGCGAAAAAGTACATCACCGAGAAGCAGCTGCCATTACAATTAATTAATGGTATTGAAATTTCGACTGTGTGGCAGAATAAAGACATACATATCGTGGGATTAAACGTTGATCCGGATAATGCGACGCTCAATACTTTGATTGCACAGCAACAACAGCACCGTATTGCCCGGGCTGAACTCATTGCCCAGCGGCTGCAAAAAGCAACCCGGGAAGGGGTGTTGGCCGAGGTGCAGCAAATTGCCAACGGTGCCCCGGTGACACGTGCGCATTTTGCTAAGTGGCTGGTGGACAGCGGCTATGTGAAAAACATGCAACAGGTGTTCAAAAAATACCTGACGCGTGGAAACCCAGGTTATGTTCCGCCCAACTGGTGCTCGATGAATGATGCCATCAATGCCATTCATGCAGCAGGAGGCCAGGCAGTGCTGGCGCATCCCGGTCGCTATCAACTAACCGCGAAGTGGCTGAAACGCCTGTTGACCGCGTTTGTTGAGGCCGGGGGCGATGCGATGGAAGTGTCGCAACCACAACAAGCCCCACAAGAAAAGCGCAACTTGGGCGATTATGCTATACAATACAAACTATTAGCTTCCCAAGGTAGTGATTTTCATTATCCATCCCCCTGGATGGAATTGGGAAGAAACCTCTGGTTACCCGCAGGTGTCGAACCAGTATGGAAAGATTGGGGGATTGAGCCATCTCTGGCTGTAACAGCTCAGGATGACACTCCATAGAATATAGAGCCGAGAGGCTCGATAACGAGGAATTATAATGAGCCAGTTTTTTTACGTTCATCCAGAAAACCCACAGGCTCGCTTGATCAATCAAGCCGTAGCAATCATTCGTAATGGCGGGGTGGTGGTCTACCCGACTGACTCTGGCTACGCGTTGGGATGCCAGCTGGAAAACAAACAAGCCCTGGAGCGTATCTGCCAGATCCGCCGCCTGAATGATAAACACAACTTTACGTTATTGTGTCGTGATTTGTCGGAAATATCGCTGTATGCGCGCGTCGATAACACTGCGTTTCGTTTGCTGAAGAACAATACTCCGGGGCCTTATACCTTTATTTTTAAAGGCACTAAAGAGGTACCGCGTCGCCTGATGAATGCCAAGCGCAAAACCATTGGTATCCGTGTACCTGATAACCGTATTGCACTGGACTTGCTTGAAGCACTGGGCGAGCCGTTAATGTCGACGTCACTTATCCTGCCGGGTAATGAAGTTACAGAATCCGATCCTGAAGAGATCCGTGACAAGCTGGAACACGCGGTAGACGTGATTCTCAATGGTGGTTATCTGGGTGAGCAGCCGACCACTGTCATTGATTTCAGCGATGATCAGCCGGTATTGGTGCGCCAAGGTGCCGGTGACCCGTCACCGTTTGAATAACCCGATTTACTCAGGAGGCATAATGCCTCCTTTTTTAGCGCCGGAGCATGGGTCTGTTAGCGTGTTTGCCAGCCCGGTTGCAAAGGTGAATTACGGTAAGTGGAAGTGGCGACGATTTCACTTACATTGGCTACGATTATCTCGTATAATGTCCGACCGAAAAAATCCCAGGTCGTTGGGTAAAGCATAATGTAGGCCATTCCGGTCTAGACGTCTGTGAAGACGACACATAGGTAGATAAATGAGCGAAAAGTTACAAAAAGTCTTAGCACGTGCTGGTCACGGTTCTCGTCGAGAGATCGAATCGTTAATTAAATCCGGTCGCGTAAGCGTGAACGGTGTGGTAGCTAAACTTGGTGAAAGACTGGAAGACGAGAGCAGTGTCGTTCGTATCGATGGTCACATTGTATCTGCGAAGGTTCAGGAAGAAGTGATCTGTCGTGTACTTGCGTACTATAAACCGGAGGGTGAACTGTGTACTCGTCATGACCCTGAGGGTCGTCGTACGGTTTTCGACCGTCTGCCAAAAATTCGCGGTTCTCGCTGGATTTCAGTTGGTCGTCTGGATGCGAATACATCTGGTCTGCTGCTTTTCACTACGGATGGTGAGTTGGCAAACCGCCTGATGCACCCAAGCCGCCAAGTTGAACGTGAATACCTGGTGCGTGTGTTTGGTGAAGTAACCGAACAAAAAGTTCGCAATCTGGTAAAAGGTGTTGAGCTGGAAGACGGTATGGCTCGTTTTGAAGACGTCGTATATGCTGGCGGTGAGGGCATGAATCACACTTTCTACGTTGTGATCAACGAAGGCCGTAACCGTGAAGTTCGTCGTCTGTGGGAATCACAAGAGTGTACGGTTAGTCGTCTGAAACGTGTACGTTATGGTGATATCTTCCTGGATAAGAAGCTACCTCGTGGTGGGTGGATGGAACTGGATCTGAAAGAAGTCAATTACCTGCGAGAGCTGGTAGAACTTCGTCCAGAGAAAGAAACCATGCTGGACCTGAGCAAAGACAATACATCACGCAAGCGTGAACGTGCCCGTAGCCAAAAAATCCGTCGCGCCGTTAAGCGTCACGAAGAACGTGTTAACACGTCTAAAGGCCGTAGTAACAATCCTGCTCGCCGTAAGCCAAAGAAAAATGCCGGTGAACAAGGTGCACGTAATAAGCATCGCTAATTGAGCGTAAACATCAGAAAGGCTTGCCATGAGGCAAGCCTTTTTCTTATCTGGCTATCCTTTCAGCCTGCAGATACGGTGACAGTTCATACCCGAGATAAAAAACACCAGCGTAAGGCTGGCGTTTTTAATGCATGATTTGGGCAGCGTTAGTCACGCTTCCAAAGCATATGACAGAACTTATGCTCAGGGTCCCGGCTGATTAGCATACGAGCGAATACGTCATCTAACACGTCATTTTCTTCGTTCACTAAGCCGATTCGCACTTCTGCATACACTTCTTTATCAATTTCGAAGCCTACATGCTCAACCCAGTCATCACTGGTTTCGACAAGCTCTGCAGCACCACGATCTTCAAATTGTGCGGTAAACAGAATGACATCGGCGGGCTCCAGGTTATCCGGTGCCATTTCGAGAAAAATGTCATATGCCGCGTCAATCACGTCATCGTAAGAAATCAAATCAGACATGGTTTAAGCTCGGCTCATGTATTTACGTTCTGCGGTGTTAATGATCACGCGGTCGCCGGTTGCAATGTATTCCGGAACCTGAACCACCAGACCAGAAGCAAAGCGGGCCGGTTTGGTACGTGCCGATGCAGATGCGCCTTTGATTGACGGATCGGTCTCTTCAATTACCAGTTCCACCGACGATGGTAGCTCAAGGCCTACAGCGGAACCGTCAACCAGGATAATGTGAATGCCTTGGGTATCTTCATTGATGAACAGCAGGTCATCTTCGATTTCGTTGTGTTTGAACGTGTATTGCGAGTAGTCTTCGTTATCCATGAAGATATGCTCGTCACCGTCTGCGAATGAGTACACAACCGCACGTTTGTTCATCTCGACCGTATCCACCACGTCATCAGATTTGAAACGCTCATCAACGCGCGCACCGGTGGACAGGTCAGTACAACGCATTTTGTAGATTTTTGCACCGCCACGGCCGCCAGGAGTGGTTACTTCGATGTCTTTCACCAGAAGCGTTTTACCATTGGACTCGATGGCAAAGCCTTTTTTGATTTCACTTGCCTTTGGCATTATCTATTCCTATTTATACGTATTAAGCAAAACGGGGTGATTATAGCGCTAAGTTCACAGACTGGCATCTAAAATCCTTCGGCAAGAGGATCTTGATTCGAGTGGCAACCTGTTGGATCATAGTCGGCAGAGCCTTTTAAATTGAGTATTTTTCCTGTCCATGTCACTTGCTGTTATTGATCCCCAAGCTCCTTTTCAACCGGAATATGCTCCACTGATCCAAGATTTACTGCACTGCTTAAAAAGCGGGCTGGGGAATAAACTCCACAGTCTGTATGTTTATGGCAGCGTTGCGCGCAAAACGGCGACACCCGGTAAGTCGAATATTGATTTAGTGGTCGTGACACACAGCGGGTTTGAGGATCACAAAGCCACTCTGTTCAATACCATTAAATGGCGAGTGCAAAAGGAATACCCCCATGTTAACGGGGTATCAATCCGATGTGCTTTGGTTAAGGAAGTGGCCAACCTCGACAGCATCTTTACCTGGGGCTTTATGCTCAAACACTGCTGTGTCTGCCTTTATGGCGAAAACCTCGGCGAGTGTTTTGGCGACTATGTCCCGAGCTGGGAAATTGCCAAACACTGGAATATGGATGTTGAAGATTGGCTGATAGTGTACCGGAAAAAAATCGCCCAGGCGGGTGGCCGTGAGCAAATGGTGCAGGCACAGCAGGTGATTGCCAAGAAATTGCTACGTGCTGCCTATTCGCTGATTATGTATAAGGATAAGCGTTGGTTTGATGACCCGTTGAGGTGCGGAGAGGAGTTTCTTCAGTATCACCCCGAGAAAGCGACCGAAATTGAGCGGTTGGGGATTTTGCTCTCGGGGCGGCCCATACCCAAACGCTCGGTCATCGGCCTGATTGACAGTTTTGGCCAGTGGCTGGTCAAGCAATATCAAAAGACTGAGTTTCGTATCGGTTAAATCATTAATCTCGCTCTCCGTATTCAGAACAGGCCGAGCTGTGGGGCACACAGGCGCTCAAAGTCAGTGCCGATAAAGGGCAGAATCGCATCGGCGACGGGCTTGAGTTGTTTGTCTATATAGTGCTGGTAATCAATCGGGCTGCGGCGATACTCAGCAGGCTCAGGCCCGTTCACGGTGATCAGGTATTCTATCCGCCCCCGGTTCTGGTACTGGAGTGCTCTTCCCAGCCTGGCGTTGATCTCATCGGCCAGACGCGCCGCGCGCACTTGTGGCGGTACATTTTTCTGATATTCATGAAGCTTTCTGCGTAAGCGTTTCTGGTAGACCAGTTCATGATCAAAATTACCATTGTGGGTTTTCTCTACGGTTTCACGTATGTAGTTACTGGGGTCTTCACCGTGGAAGATCATTTGGTACAGTTGGTGCTGAAAACGTTGCGCCAGCGCTGTCCAGTCGGTACGTGCACTCTCCAGGCCCTTGAAGATGATCCGCTCCTGGTCACCTTCACCAATCAGCCCGGCGTAGCGCTTTTTCGAGCCGGTTTCTGCCCCGCGGATGGTCGGCATCAGGAACTTGCGGTAGTGGGTTTCATACTCCAGTTCAAGGATTGACGTGAGGTTGTACTCCGAGCGCAAGTGCTCGTGCCACCAGTTGTTGATGTAATCGACCAGCTGATAGCCAATTTTGTCGGCGTCCGCCTGGCTGTAGGGACCATCGAGGGAGACGAACGTCGAGTCAGTATCACCGTAGATAACCTGATAGCCCTGTTGTTCAATCAGTACTTTGGTCTGCTTCATGATCTCATGCCCGCGCATCGTGATGCTGGAAGCCAGGCGGGTATCAAAAAAACGGCATCCTGACGAGCCAAGAACGCCATAAAATGAATTCATGATGATCTTAATGGCTTGGGAAAATGCCTTCTCTTGATTCTTTTTCGCGACGTCACGCGCCGCCCACAATTTTTCAATCATCTCGGGCAAAAAGTGCCTGGAACGGTGGAACTGGCCACCACGAAATCCCGCCACTGCCTGCTCATCGCCTTTACCTACTTCAAGCAAAAGCCCTTCAACCAGTCCCAGCGGATCGATTAAGAACGAGCGAATAATCGACGGGTAAAGGCTCTTAAAGTCGAGCACCAATACGGAGTCATACAGGTTCGGGAGCGAATCCATGACGTAGCCTCCGGGGCTGGCTACCCAGTTTTCCGGATGGAGGTTAGGCGCAATATAACCGGCGCGGTGGAGTTGAGGCAGGTAGAGGTTGGTGAAGGCTGCAACCGAGCCACCAACCCGGTCCAGCTCCACTCCGGTTAAGCGGGAACGTTCAATGGCGAAGTCAAGCAGGTGGGTGTGGGCGAAGATCCTGTTGACCAGCACACAATCCTGCAGATTGTATTTGGCCAGAGACGGTTTATCACTGCGGTACATCTGGTTAATTTCATCCATGCGATCATGCACGTTATGGATGGCTTTACCTTCACCCAGCAGCTCCTGCGAGACCGACTCCAGTGACCAGGAGCGGAAATGATAGGTTGCGGTCTTCAGCGTGTCGATCCCATCAAGCACAACCCGGCCGGGGATGGAAATGAAGCCTTGTTGGCTTTGCGCAGCGCTGCGAAAGAAACTGTGTTGTCCCGCCCGGCCTATGGCAAGTTTGAGCTGGTGCCATTCGGCGCGTTTGTGCAGTAAACGAAAATCGAAGTCGATCACGTTCCAGCCAATGACTACGTCGGGATCAAACTCGGTAAACCAGGCGACGAGCGCTTCAAGCAATGCCCGTTCATTGGCGACCCACTGGATAGGAGTATCAGACGACTCGGGTTTGCCAATCATGATTACCCGGCTGTCTTGTGGGCTGTCGAGGCCAATGGAATAGAGTATCCCTTTTTCTGAACACTCCAGATCGAGAGATACCACATGCAGACGCGGGAGGTAATTGCCGCCACGACACTTGGCGTTAACGGCAGCACGGTACCCCAGGCGTTGTTGCAAAGGCCCGCTGAACTCGACGCTACCTTTAATGAAACGTTCCATCAGGAAGCGGTCAGCCAAACGGATATCCCCTTCCAGTACTTCAATTTCTTGTTGGGTCAACGCCAGTTGCAGGGTTCGGGCTTCTTTAAGCGTAGGAGTATAACAGGCCGTGAGTGGCTGTTGAGCGAAGCTCTTCAGAGGCAGTGCTTTGAAATCAGCACTAATGTGATTACTAACAGCGAGTTTTTCCGCCAGAACTTGTTGTGCCTGAGGAACAAAAAACACCGGTTTTTCGCCGTTTATCAATAGCTGGGTTGCACCCCGGTCGGTGGCTAACCAAAGTTCTATTTGGGTCTGTCCACCCACATCCCGCGCCTGGCGGGTAAGTAAGAAACCTTGTTCAATAGTCAAGAGCGTTGCAACCTCAGCGAATAACTTCGTCGCCATTCTAGCATTCTGGCGCAGAAAGGGTATGGCGGAGTGCCACGTCATCACGGTAGCAGCGGCAGGAATGATTTGCCTGCTGTATGGTTCTTAAGCGTTGCTGTATGCGGACTAATCAATCCCGGAGAAGTTTGTGCCGGACACGGCAATATGCAACCTAGCTGCTTGATTTGTAGAGGGTAATGTTGTTAGCTTACCAGTTGTAAAGTAAGGTTTTGTACAGCCTGCTGAGAAATAAAACGGCTCTCTTTGAATAAGTTCTTGCTAAAGTTTGCATTTCAGCACATATTCTTAGAAAGCAATTTTTTGTCTATTGCGTTACGATATAGGCAATCATACTGATATCCACATTGAACAACTGTTATGTGGGTGCAGAGCCAATAAAAAGTGTGGAGATACAAGTTTGATAAATGTTTTCCTTGTAGATGATCACGAGCTGGTTCGCACAGGGATACGACGTATTATTGAAGACGTCCGTGGAATGAACGTAGCAGGAGAAGCTGACAGCGGTGAAGAAGCGGTAAAATGGTGTCGCAGTAATTATGCAGATGTCGTTTTAATGGATATGAACATGCCCGGAATCGGTGGCTTGGAAGCGACGAAAAAGATTCTGCGTGTTAATCCGGACGTGAAAATCATTGTACTGACTGTTCATACGGAAAATCCGTTTCCAACAAAAGTGATGCAGGCGGGGGCCTCTGGCTACCTGACCAAAGGTGCAGGGCCGGATGAAATGGTCAATGCAATTCGTGTAGTTCATAGTGGGCAGCGTTATATTTCGCCAGAAATTGCGCAGCAGATGGCGTTGAGTCAATTCTCGCCGGCATCTGAGAACCCATTTAAGGATTTGTCCGAGCGTGAGCTTCAGATCATGATGATGATCACAAAAGGCCAGAAAGTCACGGACATCTCTGAGCAACTTAATTTAAGTCCTAAAACGGTCAATAGTTATCGCTATCGCCTGTTTAGCAAATTGGACATTAATGGTGATGTGGAGTTAACCCACTTAGCCATCCGCCACGGAATGCTGGACACCGAGACGCTTTAGTGTGATTCCTGCTTTCGATTCGGCGTCCTTCCTTAAGACAGTGACTCATCAGCCCGGCGTGTACCGTATGTACAACGCCGACGCTGTGGTTATTTATGTCGGTAAAGCCAAAGATCTGAAAAAGCGCCTCTCGAGTTACTTTCGCAAAAAAGTCGACAGTGAGAAGACCCGCGCGTTAGTCAGCAACATTGCCAAAATTGACGTAACCGTAACCCATACGGAAACCGAAGCGCTGATTTTAGAGCACAACTACATCAAGCAGTATTTACCTAAATACAATGTGTTGCTGCGTGATGACAAATCTTACCCGTATATTTTTATCAGCGGTCATCAGCATCCCCGTTTATCATTGCACCGGGGGGCGAAAAAACGCAAAGGTGAGTATTTCGGTCCGTATCCTGATTCCGGGGCTGTACGCGAAACGCTGCACCTGCTGCAAAAAATTTTCCCGGTACGCCAGTGTGAAGATACGGTTTACGCCAACCGGACCCGGCCTTGCCTGATGTATCAAATTGGCCGCTGCGCCGGGCCGTGCGTCAGCAGTATTATTTCTGATCAGGAATATACGGAACTGGTGGGGTTGGTCAGGCTGTTTCTTCAGGGCAAAGACAAGCAGGTACTGGAACTGCTGATCAGCAAAATGGAAACGGCCAGCCGCGAGCTGCGCTTTGAAGAAGCGGCAAAATTCCGTGATCAAATCCAGGCGATCCGTCGCGTGCAAGAGCAACAATATGTGTCGGAAGACAGTGCCGAAGATTTGGATGTGTTGGGTTTCGCCCAGGAAAACGGCATTGCTTGTATCCATATCCTGATGATTCGCCAGGGCAAAGTGCTGGGTAGTCGTAGCCACTTCCCGAAGATTCCGCAAAATACCAGCCAACAGGAAGTATTCGATAGCTTCCTGACTCAATACTACCTGAGTCACAATGAAGCGCGCACTATTCCGGCACGGATCATTCTCAATCAAGAGCTCGCTTCTGAACTCGCTTCTATCCAGTTGGCACTGAGTGACATGGCGGGGCGTAAAATTCAGTTCCATTCCTCGCCGACCGGCACGCGGGGACGCTATCTGAAACTTGCCAATACTAATGCGTTAACGGCGATTACCACCAAAATTAACCATAAAATGACCATTCATCAGCGCTTCACTGCGCTGCGTGAAGTGCTGGGGATGGCATCGATTAGCCGTATGGAGTGTTTCGATATCTCTCACACTATGGGGGAGAGCACCATCGCTTCGTGTGTGGTATTTAACAGTGAAGGTCCGGTTAAACAGGAGTACCGTCGGTACAATATCACGGGGATCACGGAAGGGGATGATTATGCCGCGATGGGGCAGGCGCTGGAGCGTCGTTATTCCAAACAACTGGATGTGGAAAAGATCCCGGATATCATTTTTATTGATGGTGGTAAAGGTCAGCTGAACCGGGCCCATGAGATCATTACCCGCTATTGGGGCGACTGGCCTAAGCGTCCGGTGATGATCGGTATTGCCAAAGGGGTAACACGCAAACCCGGGTTAGAGACGCTGATTAGCGTAGAAGGGGAGGAGTTCCATTTACCCAGTGACGCCCCTGCACTGCACCTGATCCAGCATATTCGAGATGAAAGCCACAATCATGCCATCGCCGGGCACCGGGCGAAACGTGGTAAAACGCGTCGCACCAGTCCGCTGGAGGGCATCGAGGGGGTCGGGCCAAAACGCCGCCAGGCACTATTGAAATATATGGGGGGACTGCAAGAGCTTAAACGCGCAAGTGTCGAAGAAATCGCCAAAGTGCCGGGTATTAGTCACTCTTTAGCAGAAATTATTTTCCAAGCATTGAAACAATAAGCAAAATCCCGCACCATTAAGACGCAATGTGTAAGAGAATAATAAAATGCGTTTGAATATCCCCAACATACTGTCCCTGTTAAGGTTGTTCCTTATCCCGATTTTTGTGGTCGTTTTCTATCTGCCTTACTCATGGGCGCCATTTGCCGCTGCGATGGTTTTTTTTGTCGCCGGCTTTACCGACTGGCTCGATGGGATGTTGGCACGTAAGTTAAATCAGACCTCTCGTTTTGGCGCGTTTATTGACCCGGTGGCAGATAAGGTTCTGGTCGCTACCGCACTGATTCTTATTACCGAACACTTCCATTCGATTTGGGTCACTATTCCAGCTGTAACCATGATTGCCCGCGAAATTATTATTTCTGCACTGCGAGAGTGGATGGCGGAAATCGGCAAACGAGCCAGTGTTGCGGTTTCCTGGGTCGGGAAAGTGAAAACTGCCTCGCAGATGTTTGCACTTTGGGTACTGATCTGGCGCTATGACGAGTGGATGGTGTGGCTGGGTTTCGCTGCACTGTACATCGCGACCTTCCTGACCTACTGGTCCATGGTGCAGTATTTGGCTGCGGCCAAAGATGACTTACTCAATGAAGAGCATCATTAGATTCTTAAAAAGCAGGCTTAGCCTGCTTTTTTCTTTGTAGGTTGTTTCTAGGTGACTTTGTTTTCTAGGTGACTTAGTCACGACTACCTGGTCGTTCGTCTCGCGGAAAGGAAAATGTGAGCGGAGTCTTGTTATTCGCTTAAGATGGAAAGTTAGTCCGGTTTGGCTGACTAAACTGAAGCTCTCGCCCTCTTAATGTCGGTAGGAAATGGCGACTTAGGTAGTTCAAATCTCTCAATAAACAAGTGCGCTACGGTGATTTTTTGTGATGAAACTAGTCGATTTTTCGTCTTTCGCACAAAATCTAGTCAAACGGTTTAAAAAACTAAAAATAGTATTGACTCGATTGCACGAATCCGTAGAATGCATCCCGTACCCAAGAGAGCATGGCTTGAAAGGGGAGTAAGATAAACTTCTTACAACTAAGAAGGCGCGTTGGCAGAGTGGCTATGCAGCGGATTGCAAATCCGTGGACCTCGGTTCGACTCCGGGACGCGCCTCCATTTGCGACACTAGCTCAGTTGGTAGAGCGCAACCTTGCCAAGGTTGAGGTCACGAGTTCGAACCTCGTGTGTCGCTCCAGATTTGGTGATATGGCGTAAGCGGTATCCAGATGGTGTGTTACTTTTCTGTAATGGCATCACAAAGTATATTTGTGTGCCCTGGTGGTGGAATTGGTAGACACAAGGGATTTAAAATCCCTCGGCGTTCGCGCTGTGCCGGTTCAAGTCCGGCCCGGGGCACCATCTCAATATTTTGCGACACTAGCTCAGTTGGTAGAGCGCAACCTTGCCAAGGTTGAGGTCACGAGTTCGAACCTCGTGTGTCGCTCCAGATTATAAAACCCAGCCTCGTGCTGGGTTTTGTCGTTTTTCTTCACTAGAATTTTTCTGATCCGGAAAGCCATCGCGATCGCACCGTTCTGCCTAGGGTAAAAGTATTGCATAACGTTGCCCTGCCTGGATGCCCGCATGTCTTCAGTTCAGGCCTGAGTTACAACCAGGTGGTTATGCTGGTTTTTTTTATTGCAATAAGCAAGACATTGCCATGCCGTTGGCAGGTCTACATCTCTCAATAGCTATTGAACGCGACCTGAACGCTTCACAACACGCTGAATGTAACGCGATTGCACGCCGGAATGGGACCCGATTCAGACGCCTTTGTGCTGGGTTAAGGCTGTGAATGAGCCTGACTTTATCGCTGGCTTTGGTGCGCATGATTTGGTCCGCGGTAAGCGGATATTAAGTCGTCAGGGTGATACGGATATTGGCTTAGTTGCCAAAGGCTCATTCTGTACACGTTAATATGTGATCTTGTTCTAAAAATAGAGTGTAAAAATGATTGCCAGAGCGTTTTGTTTTGTGATAAATTCGCGCGCAATCTCGGAGCGATAGAAATCGACGAAAACATCTCTGGGGGATACGCGTAGTGACCATTCAAGCTGATTGTGACACTACGTAGGGTAGGTATCAGTAGCACCTATTACTGATAGACGGGATACTAATGTTGCAGAAAGCAGCATGTTAATGGGAAACCCAACATTGAAATCTTTAAATAATCACACATTAATCAGCTTCATATTACCGAAATGCCCAGTTCGACAAGATAGCTGCATTACGGAACCTTGATTATTTCCCATCCGTTTTAGAAGTCGCGTTTATCGCGACGAGTTGCTTATGTTTGCGATTTAGCAAGCAGAGTGACTGATTTATGTTGCCTGTTATTTACCACCGAATCCTGATAGCAGGAATTGAAGTTACCACATTCAAGGGATCAACGTATGAGCACCGCCTTTGAAGTCGATAATACTATCGCGAATATTTCTCCTTCTCTCGTCCCCGTTGTTGAGGGCTTGTATGACTTAACGCCGGATCAAGTGCTGCTGGATCAGGCTGAGCATGAATCAGAAGTACGTTCTTATCCACGTCGATTGCCGATTGCGATTAAGCAGGCTTACGGCTGTTTGGTTGAAGACACACGCGGACAGGTCTTTTTAGATTGTTTAGCAGGTGCGGGAACGCTAGCACTGGGTTACAACCATCCTGAAATTAATCAGGCATTGAAAGAACAGCTGGACTCTGGCCTTCCATATCAGACTCTGGATATTGCGACGAGTGCAAAAACTCAGTTTATTCAGTCTGTGAAGTCGTTTTTGCCGGCAGAGCTGGGCGATAACAGTGTGATCCAGTTCTGTGGACCATCTGGTGCCGACGCGGTAGAAGCTGCGATTAAGCTTGCCAAACAAACCACTGGCCGCAACACCATGTTTGCATTCCGCGGGGCATACCACGGCATGACCAACGGTACCATGGGGATGATGGGTAACTTGGGCACCAAAGCGCGTCGTACCGGGTTGATGTCTGATGTCCATTTTATGCCGTTCCCTTATAACCTGCGCTGCCCGTTTGGCCTGGGTGGTGACGAAGGTGCTAAAGCCAGTATCCGTTATATCGAGCGTTTATTAAACGATGATGAAGCGGGTATCATGAAACCAGCGGCGATCATTGTCGAACCAGTTCAAGGTGAAGGCGGTGTAATTCCTGCCCCGGCATTCTGGCTGCGCGAGCTTCGTCGTATTTGTGATGAGCACGGAATCCTGCTGATTTTCGATGAAATTCAATGTGGTGTTGGTAAGTCAGGTTACAACTTCGCCTTTGAAGAAGCGGGTATTGTGCCAGATGTCCTGTGCTTATCTAAAGCCATTGGTGGCGGTTTGCCAATGTCACTGCTGGTGATTAACAAACAGCACGACACCTGGAAGCCGGGTGAGCACACAGGTACTTTCCGTGGTAACCAACTGGCGATGGTTTCAGGTGCGAAAGCCCTTGAAATTATTCAGCGTGACAACCTGGTTGAGCATGCCAACGTTGCCGGTCAGTACTTACGATTTGGTCTGGAAAGTATCCAAAAACGCGTTAACTGTATTGCTGAAGTGCGCGGTAAAGGTTTGATGCTAGGCGTTGAAATCAAGAACCCTAACGGCGAGCTCAATAAGTTCGGTGAACCTCTGGCTGATGGTCAGTTGACACTGGCGATTCAACGCGCCGCGTTAGAGCGTGGTTTGATGGTTGAAAAAGGTGGTCGTGACGGTTCGGTGATCCGTTTCCTTCCTCCGTTGATCATTACTTTTGAGCAAATCGACTTTGCCTTGCGTGTTCTGGAAGAAGCGATCATCGCTGCAGGTGGTAGCCATGTTGAAGCGGCACCACAAGAAGAGTGGAAAAAACATTTCATCCATACCGGCGAACTAGGTAGCACTGAGTTTGCAGCGGTGATGAACCACACGACTGCGGCCATGAAGTCGGTGTTTGAGCAAGTTGACGCACCGTATTCAGGTATGGATCCTAAAGCGCTAGAAGATGCGATTAATGCTGTCGATCTGGACAACAAAAACGCGCCACTAACATCGGTGATTGATGATGCGGCAGAGCTTGTGGCTAAAAACGCAATCTTCACGCAACATCCTGATTGTATTGCGCATTTGCACACGCCGCCTTTGATGCCGGCCGTTGCCGCAGAGGCGATGATCGCGGCGCTGAACCAGTCAATGGACTCCTGGGATCAGGCTTCATCTGCGACTTACGTTGAACAGAAGGTCGTGAACTGGCTGTGCGATAAGTACGAGTTGGGCGAAAAAGCCGACGGTATTTTCACTAGCGGTGGCACCCAAAGCAACCAAATGGGCTTAATGCTGGCGCGTGACTGGATAGCAGACAAGCTAAGTGGCCACTCAATTCAGAAGCTAGGCCTTCCTGAATACGCGGACAAACTGCGCATCGTATGTTCGAAGAAGTCTCACTTCACGGTGCAAAAGTCGGCATCTTGGATGGGGCTGGGTGAAAAAGCGGTGATGACCGTTGATGCAAACGCAGATGGCACGATGGACATCACTAAGCTGGATGAAGTGATCGCTCAGGCAAAAGCTGAAGGGCTAATCCCATTTGCGATTGTTGGTACCGCGGGCACGACAGACCACGGTGCGATTGATGATTTAGACTTCATCGCGGACATGGCTGAAAAACATGACATGTGGATGCATGTTGATGGCGCGTACGGCGGTGCGTTAATTCTTAGCAGCCACAAAGCGCGTCTGAAAGGCGTAGAGCGAGCACATTCAATCAGTGTTGATTTTCACAAGTTGTTCTACCAAACAATTAGCTGTGGCAGTCTGTTGGTCAACGACAAGTCGAACTTCAAGTTCCTGCTTCATCATGCTGATTACTTGAATCGTGAACACGACGAGTTGCCGAACTTAGTGGACAAGTCAATCGCAACGACCAAGCGTTTTGATGCTCTGAAAGTGTTCATGACAATGCAAAACGTTGGCCCGAAAGCACTTGGTGATATGTACGATCACCTACTGGCTCAAACGCTGGACGTGGCAGACATGATCCGTGCGAACGATCAGTTTGAACTGTTGGCCGAGCCTTCGTTGTCAACGGTATTGTTCCGTGCAACACACGCATCAGCCGATCTCGACGAACTGAATAAAACGCTACGTCTGGAAGCGCTGACTCGCGGTGTCGCGGTATTGGGTGAAACCGTTGTCGACGGTAAAACCGCTCTGAAATTTACGATTTTGAACCCGTGTCTAACGACAGCGGACTTTGAATCTCTGCTCTCTAAAATCAATATGCTAGCAGTTGAGCTAGTTTAACAAAGGTAACGGAAAACTATGGCAATTCTACAGATTGGTGCAGGCGGCGTTGGCTGGGTAGTTGCACACAAAGCAGCACAAAACAACGACGTTCTGGGTGATATCACAATCGCATCACGTACCGTAGGTAAGTGTGAGAAAATCATCGAATCGATTCAGAAGAAAAACAATCTGAAAGATTCAGCTAAGAAACTAGAAGCTCGTGCAGTAAATGCTGACGACGTAGATGCTCTTGTTGCTCTGATTGAAGAAGTGAAGCCGGACCTGGTGATCAACGCAGGTCCTCCATGGGTAAACATGCCAATCATGGAAGCGTGTTACCGGGCAAAAGTGTCATACCTAGATACATCAGTAGCGGTTGACCTGTGCTCTGAAGGTCAGCAAGTTCCACAGGCTTACGATTGGCAATGGGGCTACCGAGAGAAGTTCGAAGAAGCCGGTATCACTGGTATCCTGGGTGCTGGTTTCGATCCAGGCGTCGTATCTGTGTTTGCAGCATATGCAGTTAAACACCTTTTCGATGAGATCGACACCATCGACGTGATGGACGTAAACGCGGGTGACCACGGTAAGAAGTTTGCAACTAACTTTGACCCGGAAACCAATATGCTAGAGATCCAGGGTGACTCTTTCTACTGGGAAAATGGCGAGTGGAAGCAAGTACCTTGTCACTCACGTATGCTTGAGTTCGAATTCCCGAATTGTGGCTCGCACAAAGTGTACTCAATGGCGCACGACGAAGTGCGTTCAATGAAAGAGTTCATCCCTGCCAAACGTATTGAGTTCTGGATGGGCTTCGGTGACCGTTACCTGAACTACTTCAACGTAATGCGTGACATCGGCCTACTTAGCCCAGATCCGCTAACGCTGCACGATGGCACCGTAGTACAGCCTCTTCACGTGTTGAAAGCACTACTACCAGATCCAACGTCTCTGGCACCGGGTTACACCGGTCTGACGTGTATCGGTACCTGGGTTCAGGGTAAGAAAGACGGTAAAGAGCGTAGCGTATTCATCTACAACAACGCTGACCACGAAGTGGCATACGAAGATGTAGAGCACCAAGCGATCTCTTACACCACAGGTGTACCGGCGATCACGGCAGCGCTACAGTTCTTCCGCGGCAAGTGGGCAGATAAAGGTGTGTTCAACATGGAACAGCTGGACCCAGATCCGTTCCTGGAAACCATGCCGTCTATCGGTCTGGACTGGCATGTTCAAGAGTTGGAACCAGCTCAAGGGTTACCAGTTATCCACGAACTTAAAAAGTAAGTCGTCAAGCCTAGACTTATCTTGATTTAACTAAATCTAAGCCGATGCAACTGCGTCGGCTTTGTTCGATTTTATAGTGCCTTCGTTTGGGCGAGGGGACTCAAGGTATTAACATGCAACACAATGAACTAAAAACCCCGTACTTCATGATCAATGAAGACAAGCTGATTGCGAACCTGGAGAAAGCAAAACAGCTAAAAGAAATCTCAGGCGTCAAGCTGGTGTTGGCACTGAAGTGTTTCTCAACCTGGGGCGTATTCGACATCATCAAGCCTTACTTAGACGGCACAACCAGCTCGGGTCCGTTCGAAGTAAAACTTGGCTACGAAACGTTCGGCGGCGAAACGCACGCCTACAGTGTGGGTTATAGCGAAGATGACGTGCGTGAAGTGGCAGACATTTGTGACAAGATGATCTTCAACTCGCAGTCTCAGCTCGCGGCTTACCGTCATATCATTGAAGGCAAAGCGTCAATTGGTCTGCGCCTGAACCCGGGCGTGAGCTACGCAGGCCAAGACCTGGCAAACCCGGCACGTCAGTTCTCTCGTCTTGGTGTACAAGCAGACCACATCAAACCTGAAGTCTTCGATGGTATTGATGGTGTGATGTTCCACATGAACTGTGAAAACAAAGATGTGGATGCGTTTATCGGTCTGCTGGATTCAATCTCTGAGCAGTTTGGTCAGTACTTAGATAAGCTAGATTGGGTGAGCATGGGCGGCGGCGTATTTTTCACCTGGCCAGGCTACGATATTGAGAAGCTAGGTTTAGCGCTTAAAGCGTTCTCTGAGAAACACGGCGTACAAATGTACTTAGAGCCGGGTGAAGCGATCATCACTAAGACCACAGATCTGGTGGTTACAGTGGTTGATATCGTAGAGAACGTGAAGAAGACTGCGATCGTCGATTCTGCGACAGAAGCACACCGTCTTGATACGCTGATTTATGATGAGCCAGCCTCTATTCTGGAAGCATCAGAAAACGGTGCTCATGAATACGTGATCGGTTCGTGCTCGTGCCTGGCCGGGGATCAGTTCTGTGTGGCGAACTTTGACCAACCGCTGGAGATTGGTCAGCGTTTACACATCATGGACAGTGCCGGATACACCATGGTGAAGCTAAACTGGTTTAACGGTTTGCGTATGCCATCGGTGTACTGTGAGCGTTCAAATGGCGAAGTCCAAAAACTGAATGAGTTTGATTATTCAGATTTTAAACGTTCTTTATCGCAGTGGTCGGTGCAATAAGCCGGAAACCTCACAACTAAAAAGAGCAGCGTCTGCTGCTCTTTTTTATGCCGGTTTAACTTTCAATCACGACCCGGGTATCTTCACTGAGTGATTCAAGCTCGTTGGCGATATCATCAATGTCCATCTCATTGGGTAGTCTGAGCGCTATCTTCGCCGTGAACAGACTTGAGCTGATGCCTCCCCCTCCGGCAATGAACACCCGCTGGCAGTCCATATCTAAGATAGAAATGCCCTGTCCGTCAAGAACATGGGTGATCTCGTTGACAATACCGGCGCGGTCGTTGGCGTCGAGACGAATTTGATAAATGGTGTCTTCGCGGTGTGCATGAAGATCAGAATCGACAAAATGGACAGTTAATGTCTGGCAGGCTGAAAACGCTTCTTTTACGATGTCGGCATTCTGGGCCGGAAGTTCGACTTTAATGACGCCTGCCACTTGGTCTTCAATAAAGTTAACTTTACTGATTAACCACTTACCCCCATTTTCATGCGTAACTGCGGCGAGCTGCTTGATGGTTGCAGGCGATGCCTGACCAATGAAATTAACGATAAATACAGTGTTCATATTGTCCCCTCCCGGCGAAAAGCTTAGGACGCGCCACCACAAATGAGACGCTTAAGTTATTGGAATAAATCCCTTTATTTCAGTGTAGGTGTAAGCCCATCACTGTGTTTGATAAAAGTCAATTTTTCTTACTAATTCGTGATGCAAACAATGAAAACTCTGGCTAGGGCACAAAAAAAAGCAGCGTTTCCGCTGCTTTCTCAGATAGTGATGTGATTAAAACGTCATTTTCAGTTCTACCCCGTAGAATTGGCGGTCGTAACTGGCTCCGGCATCCATTGCGAACTGTGCGGCGTCTTGGTTACCAAACCAAGGCGTTGAGCTAAACTGAAAATCGGCACTGCCTCCCCAGGCATTGGAAACCCAGTAATGGATGTGCCCGACAGGGTTAAGGAGGAATAACGAGACATCACCCATGGTTTCTGAGCCCATTACTTCACCACCGTTGCTAACAATATCTTGCTCTGCGGTTAACATCATTTCACCGACGACGGCGCCAAAGAAAGGGGTAATGAAGATATCCTGCCAGGATGGGACTTCGGCAAAGGCTTCCACGCCATATTCCCAAAAAAAGGTCGACATGGTGGCAGAGTAAAGAAAAGACTCAAACTCGTTGTAACCCGCGTGACGCGCTGCGGTATAGTAAACACCACCAAAATAAGGGTGCATAATGTAGTTCAGGAAATGTTCATCTCGATCCCACACTGGTCCATTTTTGACATTGTCTTTCCATTTTTTACCCAGTTGGCTCATGTCGCGGTCTTCTTCATCCCACTTGGTAATACTTTCTGGTAAAAATGTCATTAAGCCCACGGTGGCAACGCTCAGCCCGAGGATGGTGTAGGTTTGCCCCATCAGGTAGTCCCAATCTTTATCTTTTGGCACGATTTGGTGTTTTGGGTGCAAGCCAGCATCCAGATCATAGGCGTCTTCACTGTTTTGTTCAAAAGTGAGACTAGGATTAATCGTGTCAAATGTATACAGAGCGGGGCTTTCGCAGTAGTCTGATAGACATGTAGGAGAGTAGGAAAACTCAATATCCTGACTGGCATCGTATGCCATCGCGTGTGTCGCAGCAGAGGCGGTCATGACGAGGCTAGCTAGAGTTCTTTTGAACGTAGTTGAGTTTGACACTAAGGTCTCCAAGTGTAATGTTTAATGATCGAGCTCACAATTATCCCCCAAAAGAACAGTCATTTAAACACTTGGATTTCAGAAAACCTAAACTTAAGGCCTTAATCTCCAGATCGAGAAATAAAAACGATAAATTCCCTTATAACTAGAAGAGATTCTAATGATTTTTAGGAGTCAGTTGTGAAAATTGCGATGCTCAGCACCGGTGAAGAGGTGCTTCACGGAGATATTGTAGATACCAATGCCGCTTGGCTGTCTAATCTGTTTTACCAGAAGGGATTTGCGCTGACTAAACGCTCGACAGTGGGCGATCAACTGTCCGCATTGGTCGAAGAGCTTTTGATGCTCAGCTTCAATAATAATGTGGTTATCGTCAACGGTGGTCTGGGGCCAACCACCGATGATATGAGCGCATCGGCGGCAGCTAAGGCCGCAGAGTGTAAGCTGGTGTTGTTCCGGGACTGGTTGGCACATCTGGAGCAATTATATGCCCGCAGGGGTAAACCAATGCCTGATAGTAATTTAAAGCAGGCGATGTTACCGGAAACAGCGACCATTCTGGATAACCCAATCGGTACGGCTTGTGGTTTTCAAATGGAAATTAACGGTGCGGTGTTCTATTTCACCCCGGGTGTACCGAGCGAATTTAAGCTGATGGTCGAAACGCAGGTTTTACCTGATCTTAAACGCCGCTATCCTGATACAGCTGCTTTTGAGTGTAGCCGCTTGTTTACCTTTGGTCTGTCTGAATCCGGGATTTCCGATAAACTGGACCGGCTAAAGTTGCCATCAGGATTTGAGCTGGGCTATCGTTCTTACCTGCCATTTATTGAAGTCAAACTGTTTGGACCGGCAGGTCAGTTGGAACAGCGGCTCAAGATGATGCAGATCATCTACAGTCATCTGGAGAGTAACACCGTGAGTATTGATATACCTATGGTGGCTCATGTCGGCCAGTTGTTGGTTGAGCGGTCGCTAAGTTTGTCGGTTTCCGAGCAAAGTAGCCATGGTCACCTGACATACTGGTTAAATGGTGATGAGCAGCTCGCCAGCCAGTTTGGCCATGGTTGGGTATTGTCTGAGCAAGGCGTTGCTGTTGCCGATCAGGGTGATCCGCTCGCGGCGACTTTTGCGTTGGCCGGGGCGACACGTGATAAGTGTGGCAGTGATCTTGCCTTGGTTACTGGCAAAGTAGAGGATGGGGTGTTTTCGGTTGCGCTATCCACGCCAGCGGGCGAGTGGGGGGCGTTATACAAGCTGTCGAGAAAATACTCCGGCTCAGACCGCGCCCAAGTGATCAGTGCAACGGCATTGGATCTGCTGCGGCGTTATCTGGAGCGTAAGCCCATGTCTGGCCGATATATGTTCCTTGATACGGTTAAAGAAATGCACATACCGAAAAGTGCGATGTAATAAGCACATCGTAGTGAACTGAATTAAGATAACGCAGACAAAAAAGCCAAGGCATTGCCTCGGCTTTTTAATTGCTCTGCTCTGGGCTTACGCACGCTGTTTTTCTTTCAGCGTGTAGTTGACACCAGTCAGCTTAAGGTTTGATTTCGCTTTGCAAATGCACGGCAGAATTTCGTTCCCTTGGGTGTAGGCCATGGCAAAACCAACATACTCCACTTCACCTGATTCCAACTTGCAACGACACGCACCACAGTGCCCATCACGACAGTTGTACTCTGGTAATAGACCAGCTTGCTCCATTGTCTCCAAAATCGTATTGGATGGGTTGGACTCAATGCTGACGAGTTTGTTGATTTTGATATTCGGCATTACAGCTCAAATCCTTCGAAGTCGTCTGCACTTACTTCGTTGTCGATCTGACCAACAAGGTAAGAAGAGATTTCTGCTTCCTGAGGGGCAACCTGAACGTTATCTGAAGAGAGCCAGGCGTTAATCCACGGAATGGGGTTGCTGGTGGCGTCCGGATAAGCAGCAGGCAGGCCAACTGCTTGCATGCGGATGTTGGTGATGTACTCAACGTATTGGCTTAGGATGTCTTTGTTAAGACCGATCATTGAACCATCTTTGAACAGGTACTCAGCCCATTCTTTCTCTTGCTCAGCCGCTGCTTTGAATAGGTCAAAACACTCTTGTTTGGCTTCTTCAGCGATTTGCATGAATGAGAAGTCGTCCTGACCGTTACGCAGCAGGTTGATCATGTGCTGAGTACCGTTTAGGTGCAGAGCTTCATCACGCGCGATCAGCTTGATGATTTTCGCGTTGCCTTCCATCAGCTCACGTTCGGCAAATGCGAACGAGCAGGCGAAACTGACGTAGAAACGAATCGCTTCCAGTGCATTAACGGACATCAGACAGACATAGAGTTTCTTCTTCAGCTCGTACAGGCTGACTTTGATGGTTTGGCCGTTGACCACGTGCTCACCTTCACCGAAACGGTGATAGTCGTTGGTCGCCTGGATCAGGTCATCGTAGTAGTGGGCGATGTCTTTGGCACGCTTTAGGATATGCTCGTTCTCAACGATGTCGTCAAATACCACACTTGGGTCGTTGACGATGTTACGAATGATGTGCGTGTAGGAACGAGAGTGAATGGTTTCTGAGAAAGACCAGGTCTCGATCCAGGTTTCCAGCTCAGGCAGAGAAACCAGAGGCAGCAGCGCTACGTTCGGGCTGCGGCCCTGAATAGAATCCAACAGCGTCTGGTACTTCAGGTTGGAGATAAAGATGTGTTTCTCGTGATCTGGCAGCTTGTTGTAATCGATACGGTCGCTGGATACGTCTACCTCTTCCGGGCGCCAGAAGAAAGACAGCTGCTTTTCAATCAGCTTTTCAAAGATCTCGAATTTCTGTTGGTCGTAACGGGCCACGTTTACGGATTGGCCAAGGAACATTGGTTCCTTTAGTTGGTCGTTTTTGTTCTGGTTAAAAGTACTGTAAGCCATAATGCCTCAATTCCTTTTAGACCTCCCCAAAAGGGGAGGTGTTCGATATTCTGTTATTAATTCAGCTAGTTCGGATTGTTAGTGTGGGGAAGATTAAATCTTACAACCGCCGCCTGCACAATCGTCATCTTGTGGTTGAACTGCGTCTTTCTGGTCATCTTTCGCGCCGTCACGGGTGTTATGGTAGTAAAGTGTTTTTACCCCAAACTTGTACGCGGTCAGCAGGTCTTGAAGTAGTTTCTTCATTGGAACCTTGCCGCTCTCGTAAACTGACGGGTCGTAGTTTGTGTTCGCCGAGATCGCCTGGTCTACGAATTTTTGCATGATGCCCACAAGATGCAGGTAACCGTCGTTAGAGCCGATGTTCCAAAGCAGCTCATAGTTGTCTTTGAGTTCCGTGAACTCCGGCACCACCTGCTTGAGGATACCGTCTTTTGATGCTTTTACCGACACGTAACCACGTGGTGGTTCAATACCGTTGGTTGCGTTTGAGATCTGGGAAGAGGTCTCCGAAGGCATCAGCGCAGTCAGGGTTGAGTTACGCAAGCCGTGCTGCATGATTTCTTGGCGCAGGCTATCCCAGTCGTAGTGCAGCTCTTCGTCACAGATCAGGTCGACATCTTTTTTGTAAGTGTCGATTGGCAACAAACCTTTTGCGTAATTGGTCTCACCGAATGAAGGACACTTACCTTGCTCTTTCGCCAGCGCTACCGACGCTTTGAGTAAGTAGTACTGCATCGCTTCGAACGTGCGGTGAGTGAGGCCATTTGCGCTGCCGTCAGAGTACTTAACGCCATTCTTCGCTAGGTAGTATGCGAAGTTGATAACACCAACCCCCAGGGTACGACGGTTCATGGTCGACTTGTAGGCCGCTGGCAGCGGGTAATCCTGGTAATCCAGCAGCGCGTCGAGTGCGCGTACTACCAGATCCGACAATTCCTCAAAGTCATCCAGAGACTGGATGGCACCCAGGTTAAACGCCGACAGCGTACATAGTGCGATTTCGCCTGAATCATCTTCAACGTTGGTTAGAGGCTTAGTTGGCAGTGCGATTTCCAAACATAGGTTCGACTGGCGAACTGGTGCTACTTCTGAATCGAATGGGCTGTGAGTGTTACAGTGATCCACGTTCTGAATGTAGATACGACCTGTTGATGCGCGCTCTTGCATTAGCAGAGTGAACATCTCAATCGCTTTAACGGTCTCTTTCTTGACTGAAGGATCGTTCTCGTATTTCACGTACAGGCGTTCGAATTCTTCTTGGTTTTCGAAGAATGCGTCGTACAGGCCCGGTACGTCGGATGGTGAGAACAGGGTGATGTTGCCACCCTCAACCAGGCGTTGATACATCAGTTTGTTCAGCTGCACACCGTAGTCCATATGGCGAACACGGTTCTCTTCCACACCTCGGTTGTTCTTAAGTACCATCAGAGAACGAGCTTCGCCGTGCCACATCGGATAGAACACCGTTGCTGCGCCGCCACGGACACCACCTTGAGAACAACATTTCACCGCAGTCTGGAAGTATTTGTAGAACGGGATACAGCCAGTGTGGAATGCTTCACCACCGCGGATTTCAGAACCCAGCGCCCGGATACGACCGGCGTTGATACCGATCCCGGCACGTTGAGAAACGTAACGAACAATTGAGCTTGCGGTTGCGTTGATAGAATCCAGGCTATCACCACACTCAATCAGTACGCACGAGCTGAACTGGCGGGTAGGGGTCCGCACACCAGACATGATTGGCGTCGGCAGAGAGATCTTGAATGTCGAAGTCGCATCGTAGAAACGTTTGATGTAATCAAGACGTGTCTGTTTCGGGTAATTAGCGAACAGGCAGGCTGCCACCAGGATGTACAGGAACTGGGCACTTTCGTAGATTTGCCCGGTTACGCGGTTCTGGACGAAGTATTTTCCTTCGAGCTGTTTTACGGCTGCGTATGAGAAATCCAGATCGCGTTTATGATCGATATAGCTGTCCAGCTCATCAAGTTCTGCTTTGGTGTAGTCTTCCAGAATATGCTTGTCATATTTACCCATATCAACCAGACGCGACACGTGATCGTAGAGCGTTGGTGGCTCATATTGGCCGTAAGCTTTTTTACGCAGGTGGAAAACCGCCAGGCGAGCAGCCAGGTATTGGTAATCCGGTGTTTCTTCTGAAATCAGGTCTGCCGCAGACTTAATGATGGTTTCATGAATATCTGAGGTCGTGATACCGTCATAAAACTGGATGTGAGCGCGCAATTCGACTTGTGAGACAGAAACATTGTTCAGGCCTTCTGCGGCCCACGTGATAACGCGGTGAATCTTATCGAGATCGATAGTTTCCTGGCGACCATCGCGCTTTGTGACGGTAAGTTTTTGGTTCATTCTGCTTTATTTCCCTAACAAAACTGATTAAAGCCGTGTTTTTGTTTGTTTATGTGCAATTTTTGTAAAAATTGCGTCGGCTTTGTGATCATGGTCTACCTATATATTGTAGTCTAAACACAACATATAGGGGTTGGTTTGTTTTCGGGTTACAAGATAGTGCTATTGCTGGCAGTTTTCAAGGGAGCAGAAACTGGAAGAGTTGTGGATAACTTGGAAAAACAAAAAAAACAGTAAGTGGTTACTAACCGATGAGAAAAGGGCAGAGTTGATGGGGGAAAAGTGGCTTTTGGCGATCGGTTCATAAATAACCGCAGATAAAAAAAATTTCCTTGATCTTTGGCAATTTTTTGTTAGCAAAAAAAGATTGGTTAGAATGCCGCCGAGTGCACAAAAAAACGGCAGCGAAAGTAAAAAAGGCGATGCATTTGTGCTATCGCCTTAGGTGAAAATTTGTTTCGGGGCCAGGGAAAAATGGTAATGCTGCCCCGCTAACGCATTAGCATTTTTGGGTATGAACGATATAGTTGACATCGACATTAGACCCCAGCTTGTAGCTGTCGGTAAGCGGGTTGTAATGTAGGCCCGTAATACCGAGTTCGGTCAGATCGGTTTGGTCGATCATTTTCAGCATTTCCGCCGGGCGGATAAATTTGTCGTGATCATGGGTGCCTTCCGGCACGATTTTCAATAGTTTTTCAGCACCAACAATGGCGAATAAGTATGACTTGATGTTGCGGTTTAACGTCGAGAAGAAGACGTGACCGCCGGGCTTGACCAGCATGGCACACGAACGAATAACCGAAAGTGGATCGGGAACATGCTCGAGCATTTCCATACACGTTACCACGTCATAAGTACCAGCGTGCTCTGCCGCATGGTCTTCGATGGTGCTTTGAATGTAAGTCAGTTTGGTGCCGGTTTCCAGCGCGTGTAACCGCGCGACTTCCAGTGGCTCTTTACCCATATCCAGGCCGGTAACGACCGCTCCCTCTTTGGCCATGCTTTCAGCAAGAATGCCACCACCACAACCGACATCAAGTACGTGTTTGCCAAATAAACCATCGGCTTTTTCGAGTACATAGTTCAAGCGTAACGGATTAATTTGGTGCAGCGGTTTAAATTCACCTTCCAGATCCCACCAGCGTGAAGCCATTTCTTCAAATTTCTGGATTTCACTCGGATCGACGTTTTGGGCTTTGGTCATCATGTTTGTCTTGGATTAGTTCTGAGTCCTTGAGTGGCGCGATTATACTCTAATGCAACAAATGGACAAAACAGCTTGTCTTCAAAGTTGCCCAATCAGAGTGAAATTGGCTTGTGCTGATGGAAATGTAGTCACTTATCAGAAAGATATGGGACTAGTGTGCAAATTCTCGTCATTTGAGGCATCACCAACCTCACAACCTGATAAAAGGAGAGGGAAAGAGATGCCGAAGTGCGGAATTGTGTGTTATATTTTTGCACCTTACACGTATCGTATTTACGATCAGAAAATAGAGGGATAATGGCTCTATGAGCGATTTAGCTAAAGAGATCACGCCCGTAAACATTGAAGACGAGCTTAAAGGTTCGTACCTAGACTACGCGATGTCCGTTATCGTGGGTCGTGCTCTTCCGGATGTGCGTGATGGCCTAAAACCAGTACACCGCCGCGTGCTATACGCGATGAACGTACTAGGCAACGATTGGAACAAACCATATAAAAAATCAGCCCGTGTTGTCGGCGACGTAATCGGTAAATACCACCCGCATGGTGATAGTGCTGTGTACGACACCATCGTACGTATGGCTCAGCCGTTCTCGCTTCGTTACATGCTGGTCGACGGTCAGGGTAACTTTGGCTCGATCGATGGCGACTCTGCTGCGGCAATGCGTTATACCGAAGTTCGTATGGCAAAAATTGCCCATGAACTTCTGGCTGACCTAGAAAAAGAAACGGTAGACTACGTACCTAACTATGATGGTACTGAGCAGATCCCTGCGGTTCTGCCGACTAAAGTTCCTAACCTGCTGGTTAACGGTTCTTCCGGTATCGCGGTAGGTATGGCGACCAACATTCCACCTCACAACCTGGGTGAAGTGATTGATGGCTGTCTGGCATACATCGATAATGAAGCGATCACTATTGATGAATTGATGGGTTACATACCCGGCCCGGATTTCCCAACCGCTGCACTGATCAGTGGCCGTAAAGGCATCGTCGATGCTTATAAAACCGGTCGCGGTAAGATCTACATGCGCTCTAAAGCGGATATCGAGACGGAAAAAAATGGCCGTGAAACCATCGTGGTTACCGAGATCCCTTATCAGGTGAACAAAGCTCGCTTGATCGAAAAGATCGCTGAGCTGGTGAAAGATAAGAAAGTTGAGGGCATCAGTGCGCTACGTGATGAGTCTGACAAAGACGGTATGCGTATCGTTATTGAATGTAAGCGTGATGCGGTCGGCGAAGTGGTTTTAAACAACCTTTACGCTCAAACTCAGCTTCAAACGACTTTCGGTATCAACATGGTGGCGTTGGACAATGGCCAGCCTAAGCTTTTCAACCTGAAAGAGATGTTGAAGTGCTTCGTTGACCACCGTCGTGAAGTCGTGACTCGTCGTACTATCTTCGAACTACGCAAAGCACGTGAGCGTGCCCATATCCTGGAAGGTTTGGCACTGGCACTTGCCAACATCGATGAAATCATCGAACTGATCCGTAACGCGCCAACACCGGCTGAAGCAAAAGCTGGTCTTGTTGCTCGTGGCTGGGACCTTGGCAATGTTGCTGCGATGCTGGAGCGTGCCGGTACCGATGCGGCACGTCCAGAGTGGCTTGAGCCACAGTACGGTATCCGTGATGGTCAGTACTTCCTGACGGAGCAGCAGGCACAAGCTATCCTGGATCTACGCCTACACAAACTGACCGGTCTGGAACACGAGAAGATTCTTGACGAATACAAAGCACTTCTGGAAGAAATCGCCGAGTTGATGCATATCCTTGCAAGCACTGAGCGTTTGATGGAAGTGATCCGTGAAGAGTTAGAAGCGGTGCGTGATGGTTTCGGTGACGAGCGTCGCACTGAAATCACGGCTGCCAGCCATGATATCGACATGGAAGAGCTGATTGCTCGTGAAGACGTAGTAGTAACGCTATCACACGGTGGCTACGTGAAATACCAAGTGCTGAGCGATTACGAAGCCCAGCGCCGCGGTGGTAAAGGTAAGAGCGCCACGAAGATGAAAGATGAAGACCATATTGAGCGTCTTCTGGTGGCCAATACCCACGACAACATTTTGTGTTTCTCTACCCGTGGTAAGACCTACCGCTTGAAAGTGTATCAATTGCCACTGGCAAGCCGTACCGCCCGTGGTAAGCCGATTGTTAACATCCTTCCACTGGAGGACGGTGAGCGTATTACCGCTATTCTGCCGGTAGATGAGTTCTCAGCAGACAAGTTCATCTTCATGGCGACCGGTGACGGTACCGTTAAGAAGACGTCACTGGATCAGTTTGCAAACGTACGTTCAAACGGTCTGATCGCGGTTAACCTGCGCGAGGACGACTCGCTTATTGGTGTTGATATCACCACAGGTGACAGCGACATCATGCTGTTCTCGAAAGCCGGTAAAGTGGTTCGCTTCAGTGAAGACAAAGTCCGTCCAATGGGCCGTACAGCTGCTGGTGTTCGTGGCATGAAGCTGGGTGATGATGATCAGGTGGTTTCTCTTATCGTACCGTCGCATGAAGGTGACATCCTGACAGTTACAGAAAACGGTTATGGTAAGCGTACGGAACTGGATGAGTACCCAACTAAGGGCCGTGCAACTCAGGGCGTGGTGTCAATCAAGGTTTCTGAGCGTAACGGTCCGGTTGTCGGCGCGATACAGGTAGAAGAAGGCGACGAGATGATGATGATCACCGACGCCGGTACTCTGGTACGTACCCGTGTTGCCGAAGTCAGCCAGGTAGGCCGTAATACCCAGGGTGTGACCCTGATCCGTACCGCCGATGACGAATCTGTCGTTGGTCTGCAGCGTATCGAGGAAGTTGAAGAAGCTGAATTGCCAGAAGGCGAAGAAGCAGAAGCAAATGAAGCGACAGAGGCCAATGCAGAGCAGCCGGCAGCTGAAGCGCCTGCAGCAGATGACGCAGCAGAAGGTTCTGAGGAAGAGTAATTCTTCATCTTAATCGCTAATGTTGAAAGCCGGGCATCACGCTCGGCTTTTTTGTATCTGCATCACCGCAATGACGAAGCTATATCTGTACACTAAGCCTACCTTTATTTATGGATAGCGTTATGTCTGTTTGGTTTTTCGTTGCAATCTCTTTAATGGGGTTGTTGATTGTGTTTTTGTCGCTCAGTGCGGCAAAAGTTAAGCCAACGCAGTGGTTTGGTTTTTGTACCTTAGTGTTAGTACTTACTAGTGCGAGCTTCCTTCTTTTCAGACAGCCACCGCCATCCCCGCCTCAAGCGGAAGTGTCACGTCTGATGACCACTCCGGACATCATGCAAGAGATCCAACAGCAACTTCGTAACGATGCCAATAACGCTGAGCTTTGGTTTCAGCTCGGGCAAGGCTATTTGGCCGAACGGGAGCTTGATGCTGCGCTGATTTGTTTTGATTATGCTATCCAGCTGACGGATCCGGTAACGGCGAGGCAGTTAGCGGCAAAAGCCACCGTACTGTATTACCTTGATAAACAAACCATGACAGACGAAGTCAGCTTGCTTCTCGAGCAAGCATTGCAGCTCGAGCCTCATAACGAAACCGCGTTATCCTTGATTGCCAATGACCACTTTTTATCATTCCGTTTTCAGCAGGCCATAGATACCTGGGTACGGTTGCTAGACTCTGATGATCCGAATCTGGACCGGGTACACATCATTAATGCCATCAACCAGGCAAAAGCGATGATGTAGCTGTTGGACGCGGCTTTGAGCCGTCAGTGGACGACAAGTGGCAGGTGATAACCCCATGACATGAGAAAAGGGGGCGCAGAGTGCGCCCCGGTTGGTGGTTGTCCAAAGTTTAGTATGTCGCTTCGCGCTCCGTTGCTGCTTTATCCCAGTCCGGAACGACCGTTTCCAGGAAATGCTGTTTGTCGGCGTTCATTTTCTCCATATCCATTCCCAGCGCTTGTTGCGCTTTTGCCTTGGTCGAGATATCAGGGAGTTGCACGGGTTCAGTTATCCCCTTGGTTGCCAACAGACGCACAAGTTTGGTTCTTGCGTTTGCGGCGCGGTCCACGGCAGTACCCAGAACTTCAAGTGCGACTTCCGGCGCGTGCATGTGGACACCGTGCGAAGCGATCGCGTAATCCCAGCGCCATTGTGCATGGCGAATATCTTGCAGAATTGGCTGCATCTCTTCCTCTGTCGCGCCTGCTTTCCATGCGGCACCGGCTTCAAAGTGTGCTGCAACGATTTGCTTCTCCGCGGTGAGTTTCATGTTAAGCACCTGAGCTTTGCGGGCTGATACGATGTTGCGCAACTGCTCTTTAGTTTGGGTATGACACTGGGCACAGGTGTCTTCGAAGCGGTCGAATGGGTTACCGACTTTATGGTCAGTGTACACGGTGCCGTCTTCGTTGGTGACCTTCGGCATATGACAATCGACACATACCACTTTGTTCTTACCGTGAATACCATCGCGCCATGTTTCGTAGCCAGGATGCTGCGCTTTTAGCATTGGGGCTTTGGAAACGGCATGCGTCCAGTCTTTGAAGTTCAGCGCATCATAGTACTGCTCCATGTCATTGACGGTGGTGCCCATATCCCAAGGGAACTTCACGGCTTTGGTCGGGCCGGTAAAGTAGTATTCAACATGGCATTGAGCGCAAACGGACGCTTGTTTATCAAGGCGAGACTGTTGATCGAAGTTTTTGCCGATCGCATCAAACGCTCGCTCAACATAAGGTCGGGTTAACGCCAGCGATGGTTCACCCCGGTTAAATTGCTCTGAACGGGTGTCGTGGCAGTCAGAGCAGCCAATAGGATTGGCGATCTCCGCGCCCAGACGCGCCCACTTGCCGTTGAAGTAGCCGTCTTCGCCGCGCTCATCAATCACCCTTGCTACGTCAGGGCTTTTACAGCTCCAGCATGCCATTGGCATTGGCCCGGAGTTTGCGTCTGTCGGGGCTCCGGTACGAAGCGTTTGCCTGACATCATCCAGTGCATAGAAGTGACCGCGCGCTTTGTTATAGTCCTTGGCGAAGCCGTAGCCTGCCCACAGGATCACCATATTAGGATCTTCACTCAGGGCATCTTCAATATGTTCACTCTCAGAGGTTGCTCTCCAGGAATGGTACTGGTCAGGATGGTTTTGTTCGAAGGCGTCATTGCGAGGATCAACGAGACCTTTATCTTCCGCCGCCAACGGAGAGCCAAGCCAAATAAACTGGCTGGCGAATAAGGTTGCTACCGCGACAGGTGCGCTCATCCAGTGTTTTATATTCACGGTGTTATCTCCATATTCATTTTTTATTAGCAGCGTTGTGAGGAGCTATTCCAAATAAGAATCGGAGATCTGGTATTAGTATTGTTGCTTAATGTGGTTGATGAAATAGTGAGCGATTTATATTTTGTTTCAGATCAATTTAGGCCAGTGATCTGAGTCATATTTAGTTTCATATACCCCAAAAGGGGTAGTGAAAGCGCCCTTCATTCCCTAACTGGTCGCGTTTTGAGTGTCGGATTAATAGGGTGATTTAGTTCGCTTTTTAAGCAAGCTAACCTGCCTCTTATAAGCAATAGGGTTATGATAAATACAGGTTTAGCGTTGTGGCTTTCCAAAATAAGAATTGATGTCATTTGAAGTTATGGAAATACCTTCAGAGGTAATTAATTGTCGCTCGAATTAATAATTGAGAATAGTTATTAATTATTTTTTGAGCTAAGGAAAGAAAATATGGGCAACATAAAATTGACCATAGAGACAATGCTGAAATTTCTCTTCGTCTTTGCCGTCTATGGTTTTTCAATCGCCGCCCATGCGACTCCCTCAGAGCCTGCTGATGGCGCTCAAGCTGAGCGTCATCAAGTGGAGTTGATTCGCGACCGGGACTATAAATGTCTTCAGTGTCACAAGGAATCGAAACAGACTCTGGGTCAATCGCATGATCCCCAGGTTTTGCTTAGCAAAGGGCAGGTACTGAACTGCACCAACTGCCACAGTAATATCGGACCTGACCACCGGGAAGGGGCACCTGAGGTGATAAAATTCTCTGCAGCGCAGTCTAAAGCGGTTCATGGCAAGGCCTGGCTTGATCCCACCCTGATACTAAAAGCGAATAGCCAGTGCGTTGATTGCCACGCACCAACGCAACAGCGTGAAAGCCACTGGACGCATGATGTGCACGCCAAAAACCTTACCTGCTCAAATTGTCATGATGTCCATGCCAAAAAAACTAAGGCTTTATCATACGACAGCAAGCAGCTAATCAAGCAGTGTGTTGACTGCCACTCTGAATTTGCCAAAGAGGAGGAGAGGTAAGATGAAATGTTCTAGACGAAACTTTTTAGCCGGTAGCGGCGCTCTGATTCTTACCACCGGGGTAGCGGGCACTGCCGTTGTGAGTTCTTCTCTTTATGCCGGTGACGATGAGCAAGCCAGGCGTTTGGGGATGGTGCATGATGAAAATGCGTGTATTGGCTGCAGTGCTTGTACCGATGCGTGTCGTGAAGTCAATCAGGTTCCGGAAGGCGTGACACGGCTTAAAATTCATCGCAGTGAACCGATGGGCGTGTTCCCTGATGTGGAATACCAGTTTACCCGCGAGTCTTGCCAACATTGTGACAACCCGCCTTGCGTGTACGTTTGCCCGACCGGGGCCGCATACAAAGATGAAGCAACGGGTATTGTTGACGTACACAAAGAAAAATGTGTCGGCTGTGGCTACTGTTTGGCGGCATGCCCGTACCAGGTGCGTTTCTTCCACCCGGAAAACCACTCGGCTGACAAATGCAATTTCTGTCGCGATACCAACTTAGCCCAGGGCAAACAACCCGCCTGCGTTGAATCCTGCCCAACGAAAGCACTGATATTTGGGGACTTGAATGATCCAGGCAGTGAAGTCAGCAAAGCGATACAAAACCATGTGGTGTATCGCGATAAGTCACACCTGGGCACTCAGCCTAAGCTTTACAAAATACCGCATGACAAAGGGGAGGTGTCATCATGAACGGCTTCGAAAGTGCTTTCCACTTTGATTCCTTAGTGTGGGACTGGATCATTGCGATCTACTTGTTCCTGGCCGGTATGTCTGCGGGGGCGGTAATGATCGCTATTTATCTCAGACGTAAAGTGATTAATGGCGATCCGGCGAATAACGGCATCATGCAGGCAATGGCGTGGCTGGCACCATTTGGCATTATCTCCGGGTTGGTGATTTTGATCTTTCACCTGACCAAACCGTTAGAGTTTTGGAAGATCATGATCTATTACAACCCAACCTCAGTGATGTCGATGGGGGTTATTCTGTTCCAGGTGTATATGCTGGTGTTGTTTATCTGGATTGGTGTGATTTTCCGTCATCAGATCATCAACTTCTGTGAGGGCATGCTACCGGGTGGTTTACTGGACCTGGTTGATGGCTTCCTTCTTAAAGCTCGCCGGGCAAACAATGCGATTGAGCTGTTTTTGGGCTTGTTGGCGATAGTCCTGGCAGCCTATACCGGTTTCTTGTTGTCGGCGTTAAAAACTTATCCGATGCTCAATAACCCGGTGTTGCCCATCTTGTTCCTGTTTTCCAGTTTGTCGTCAGGAGCCGCAGCGTGTCTGATGTTCGGCATTCTGGTGTTTAAAGAGCCGACGAGCAGCCCGAGTGTTTCTTGGGTGCACGGTTTTGAACGTCCTGTTGTGCTGTTTGAACTGTTTGTACTGGTGACATTTTTTACCGGGCTTATCTTTAGCGGTGGTCAAAATGAAGTGGCAGCGTGGAATGCGATCGCAGGTGGCTTCTGGGCCCAGTGGTTCTGGGTGGGAGTAGTGCTGATTGGCATGTTGACACCCCTGACGCTTAACTGGCTGATGCCCTCAGGAGTGCGGCATAAAGGCAGTTACATCTTTGTTGTCACCACGCTGAGTCTGGTCGGTGTGTTGATGCTGCGTACGTTCATTTTGTACGCCGGCCAGATGACCATCGTGTAAGGAGCAAGGATGGAGGCTGAACTGGGATTTTTCCTACTGATATTGGTTGCGGTTGGCTCGTCCTGTATGGCGGTGAGCCACTGGGCTCTCCGGTCGCTGGGAAAAATGCCGGTGCTGCAGCATCAGCAGGCGGTTTCGCACCTGATCAGTTTAGCCTCTGTGCTTTGTCTGCTGCTGCTGATCGTCTGTTTTGTCCGGGACGACTTTGCACTGGAATATGTCGTGACGCATTCCAACAGCCAACTGCCGTTGCCTTTTAAGGTCGCTGCGGCATGGGGCGGGCATCAAGGATCGATGTTGTTTTGGGTGGTAACCTTGTGCGCCTGGTCGTCTTTCATTGCGCTCAAGACCCCGATTAGCCGGCGTTACACCGCAGACTGCCTTGCGGTCATGCATGTTCTGATTGCGATATTTGCCTGGTTCACCTTAACCACATCCAATCCATTTGCCTACGCGCAGGTTCTGGTGAATGAAGGGCGGGACTTAAACCCGATGCTGCAGGATGTGGGTTTAATTGTTCATCCGCCGTTACTTTATCTGGGCTATGTGGGGTACGCGGCTGTGCTCGCTTTTGCCCTGGCGGCGTTACTGGGTAAGCATCCTTTACATCAGTGGTATGACGCAGCGCGTTACGCAGTGTTTTTCGCCTGGGCAACGTTAACCATCGGTATCCTGGTCGGATCGTGGTGGGCGTATAATGAGCTGGGCTGGGGAGGCTGGTGGTTCTGGGATCCAGTGGAAAACGCCTCACTGTTGCCCTGGCTAACCGGGAGTGCTCTGCTACACAGTGGTGTATTAGCCAAGCGTCATCAGGCGGCGGTGTGGAGTACCTATGCTTTAGCGTTTGCGACATTCAGCCTGAGTGTTTTGGGCACCTTTATTGTCCGCTCGGGCGTTCTGACCTCGGTGCATGCCTTTGCGGTCGATCCGACCAAGGGGCTAATGTTGCTGGGCGTGCTGAGTTTACTGGTGGTGATGACATTTGGTCTGCTGATAGTCCGCGGCGAGGCCATCAGGCCGTTCAGGTTGCGGTCATTGAGGAGCCGGGCCTACCTGCTCTATGTGGCGATGGGGCTGATGGTTATTACTGCGGCGATCGTATTCCTGGGGACTTTCTATCCGCTAGGTTACCAGTTGATGGGTTTAGGTAATATTTCCGTCGGTGCCCCTTACTTCAATAGCCTGGTCTTTCCGTTGTCTGTTGTTGCCTTGTTCATGCTGGCCGTGATGCCGGTGTTACGCTGGCAGCAGGGAGTGCAGCGTCACTGGAAGGCCCACACGGCAGGTTCTGGTGCCGTTTCGCTCATTGCTGTGGGGCTGTTGGGCGTATTTGTCGATGATGTAAAGTCGAGTACGTTCATCACGGTTTTTCTTGCTGTGTGGGTGGCCGCCTCTCATATTTACCTTCTGCTCACAACAGAGAAGAAAGCGCCACTGATGCCAGCCGTGTTAGCGCACTGCGGGTTTGCATTGGCCACAGCCGGTGCGGTCGTAAACAGCGATTACTCCTATGAGTATGCTTTGAGGGCTGAACCTGGTGTTATCCATGAGAGACAAGGGGTGATCGTTGAGTTTCACGGGATCGAGTGGCGAGTCGGGCCAAATTACACGGCTGAACAGGCACAGGTTACGTTACGAACGGAAAACAACGGGATATACCGCCTGCTTCCGGAAAAACGCCATTACCCAGTACGAGTAATGAACATGACCGAGCCGGCGATACGTTCATTGTGGCATGGTGATTATTATGTGACTTTAGGCGACCGAGTCGCAGAAAATGCCTATGCGATTAAAGTACAGTATCGCGCTGGAATCTGGTGGATTTGGTCGGGCGGTTTGATTGCGGTCACGGGTGCGCTGGGGAGTATGCCGGGTAGAAACCGCAGGAGTGCGCATGTCATCAAAAAGAAACTCGCTTAAATTGGCAGGACTGGTTGTGGCAGTGATCGCATTTGCTGCTGTGAGCTTGGTCGCGTTATCCGATAAACCCCAGGCTGTATTGTCCCAGCCCCGCGAGTTGACTGTACCTCAGTTCAGTGCGGTTTCTCTCATCTCTGGGCAGGCAGTCTCGGAGAGGTTATTTAAGGGGGAGGGATACAAGTTATTGAATGTTTGGGCTTCCTGGTGCGGAGTATGTAAACGTGAAAACGATGAGTTGTTAATGTTGGCGCAGCAAGGAGTGAAAATTATCGGGTTAAATTATCGTGATCAAAGTCTGGCGGCGAGGAATTATTTGCAGGTTAACCATGATCCTTATTACGAAGTGATCAGTGATCCAAATGGCTCTCTGGCGATCGAACTGGGAGTAATAGGCACACCAGAAACGTATCTGGTGGATCAATATGGCAAGATTTTGATCAAATACCGGGGGCAACTTACGCCAGAAGCGTGGAATGATATATTTTCAGGATACTTTGATGTCTCAATATAGCTATTTTGTGATTATTTTTATGGTATTACTGGGATTTATGTCTCCAGTGCATGCTAATCAGATGGATCAAAATCTGGATCTTTTTGAGTTTCATAATGCTGATACTCAACAGCGCGCCATCACGCTGGCAAAGACGTTACGCTGCCCCCAGTGCCGAAACCAGAACCTGATAGAATCGAATGCTGAGTCCGCTAAGGATTTGAGATATAAAGTTTATACTATGATTAATAACGGTTATTCGGAAGATGAAGTTAAGCAGTATTTAATTATTAGGTATGGAGATATTATTTTGTATGATCCAGAATTTAATTATTCTACCGCGTTATTATGGATCATTCCCTTAGTGTTAATGATCTTTTTTGGTTTATTTTCGATCCAAATGACTCGTCATTAATTATGTGACCATTATTCCACTCTTTGAAATAAATTGTGCATATAACAAGCAAAATGATATGATCTTCGATGATTTAGTTTGTTTGAATAAAAGTTGAGCATTGCAACCAAGAAAACCTGAGTTTTCAATGTAATAATAGAATCTTATAGGTGTGTGTAGTGGATATAGTAATAACGAAATTAAAAAAGGACTTTTATTCGCAGATTCATGCATTACAGTCACCGAAACTGCCACAAGTAAAGTCCACGCTTGCCGTGTTAACTGAAGAGGAACTTCAGGAACTGGAAAACGCCTGGATTGAACTGGTTGTGTGGAAGAAAAGTCAGGCGCACTAAACAGCTATACAGAACATTTGAAAAACCCCGGACAAATTTGTCCGGGGTTTTTTATTGTAGTTGGTTAGAAATGTTATATTATAACACTTGTCGTCAAGAACAGGTGTGCTGAGAGACGGCTTCATCGTGGTATAGCGGAGAGAATGACCCGTCTTTGTGATCTCAATGTTGAAAAATTGGGTATCAGTCCCCATAGTTGAAAGCAAATGCGAGTGTTCCGGTGAACGCGATAACAACAATGCATCAAGCAATAAATTGAGTGAGTAAAGATATGGCGGAAGTACGTGCCAGAGTGGATTTTAAAGTTGGGGCTAAAAGTAATATCGATGCAGAGATTCTGTCGTTTCGCGGGTTGAAGACAGACAAAGAGCACGTCGCGGTTATTTTTCAGCAAGCGGATAAAACGCAAGACATACCTCTGGTGCGGATGCACTCAGAGTGCCTGACTGGTGATGTGTTCCACTCGTCACGCTGTGACTGTGGCGAACAGTTGGAAGAGACCATTAACCTAATGGGCGAGCATGGTGGCATCATACTCTACCTGCGCCAGGAAGGGCGTGGTATTGGCCTGTATAACAAAATCGACGCGTATCGTCTGCAAAGTCAGGGTATGAACACCTATGAAGCGAATAATCACCTTGGTTTTGACGATGATCTGCGTGATTTTACAGAGGCGGCACAAATGCTTCAGGCAATGGGCGTTACTAAAATTCGCCTGGTCACCAATAACCCAAAAAAAATCCGTGAACTGGCAGAGTACGGCATCGATATCGTTGAGGTTGTGCATACCTCGGCGCATGTTAAAGAGGGCAACGAATACTACCTCAAAGCCAAAGTTTCACACGGGAAACATCACCTTAAAGTGTGACACGCTGAGCTCAAACACACGTTTTTGCCTTTAAAGCCTCATGTTCATGAGGCTTTTTTGTATCTGTTGTTGCAATAAAATGCAGATTGGCTTTGTCTTGCGACTCTTGGCGCAAATCACAAGTACTGACAGTAACGGAACGGTTTGCAAAAGCTCAGTAAGGATGCTCCTGATGAACGTAGGAAAACGCTTAATCCAAGTCAACATGGCCTCGCTTATCACTGCCAGCGGCGGCAGTGGGATAACCACTGCTCTAGTGTGGTTTCATCCTGGCACAGGCGTATCGTGAATAAGAATCTCAAATATTCGCCAGCAAGCATGGAGATCTTTGCCATACTTTTTTTATGGCAAGTGAAACAAGGATGGACCAGTGTTAGCACGGCTTATGATCATAACGGCCCTCCTGATGCCGTTTTATAGTTATCCGACGGTGGTGTCCCCCGAGGCCTCAGCTCAGACCGAGCAAGAGGAAGCGGTCATACAGCTTTCGATCGAGAAGATGATCCGCTATCCCGAGCTTGTCGACCAGCTCTATGACAGCACCAACTATCGCCTTACCTGGCAGAATCCTGATGATGTTGCGAGATTTGAGTTCCAGTTGCAGCTGCTTATCCTAGCCAATATCAGTCCGGTTTTTGACGAGCAGTATCATCGTATTGAACTGGTGAAACGCCATGGTGATAAACTCGATTACGATCTGGTGATGACCGATTCGCTGCTGATGTATCTCAGTTATGTCGAGCAGGTGCCGCAACAAGGGTTAAGCTGGCTGTTTTCGGTTAATCAGGCGTTGTCACTACCGGCTCCTTCATCACTCTCCCTCGCCAGGTTAAGTGATGATATTACCGTGGGGCAGCTGGATCGCTTCCTGGCGGGGTTGATGTCACCGCTTCAGGGCGATCCGGATTTTAATCGTGTGTATGACTCTTTACAGGCGTTTTCCAGACAAGCGCTTGCCAATTATGAGCAGCAAGGCCTGACCCGGGTCGGGGATATATTAAACAATAAAGCGGCATTGCTCGACAGAATGGCCGTTGTCGGTGTTGAGGTGGTTCACCTGCGTGAAATGGGGGGGCTGTTCGATCAGGAACTGGAACATGCAGTGAAAGAGTTTCAGCGCATTCATGGTTTGAAACAAGACGGGATCATCGGCCCTAATACACTACGCTGGCTTAATTTTACGCCTCAACAGCGGCTGCACTCGCTGGCGTTAAATGCGGAACGTTCGCGTATCTGGGCACAGGAGCGGGATAACGTGGTGTTTGTTAATGTTCCCGGCTTTGAAGTGACCTACTGGCATCAGGGCGAGCCGTTGTTTGAGTCAAAAGTGGTGGTCGGGCGCACCAGCCGCAAAACGCCGATCATGACCAGTAAGCTAGATGCCGTGATCCTCAACCCGACCTGGAATGTTCCGTGGAAAATTATGGTTAAGGATATTTTACCTAAGGTAAAACGTAATCCTATGTACCTGATAGAGAATAATATTCAGATCATTCGTTCTTGGAGTTCGTTTGAGGTTATCGATCCGACCACCATCAACTGGTCAAGTATCAATCCACGTACGTTTCCTTATCGGATGAGGCAACTCTCTGGTACACATAATGCGCTTGGCTTGTATAAGTTCAATATGCCTAACCCGAAAGCGATATATATGCACGATACGCCAAGCAAAAATTTGTTTGAAGAAGACCGCCGGGCCTTCAGTTCAGGTTGCGTCCGCGTGCAGAATGCGGATCAGTTTGCGGAGTTATTGTTTAAGATCCAGGGGCTGGAAGAGTTGCTGGCCAGCCGTCAGCAGGAGCCGGATGCAAATACTTCCGTACCGCTTGGGCAGCGGATCCCAGTGCATATTATTTATCAGACAGCATGGCTGGAAGATGGCACTTTGTATTACCGTGATGACATCTACCACTATGATCAACAAGGCTAGCAGGTGTGATAGTTAATACTGGTTACCAAAAGAAATTTTGCTGACGGCACAAGATCCGAAGTACTGATAGTTTCCGCCTGCCGCTCCCCGCCCACCAATAATGCCTTTAACAACCGTACGGCCAGGGCAGCGAAAAAGCTGTCACATGCTGGGTAAAGCCATCGCATTCACCTTGATACCGGCTCGATCAGGTCGTGCTAACCAGCAAGCATGCTATGGTGCGTGGCGGGTGCTTGCAGTCACCATAGGTTAGTGTCATAGTTGGCCGAGCTTTTTATCCACTTTCCACAATAGGTTTTCTATGGCGCTGAAATACCAAGTAGTCCCGGTGACTTCTTTCTCACAAAACTGTTCAATCGTATGGTGTGACGAAACCATGAAAGGCATCGTGATCGATCCTGGTGGTGACGTTAAGCAGTTGGCTGCATTGATAAAAGAACTGGGCGTTGAAGTGGTTAACCTGGTGTTGACTCACGGCCACCTGGATCATGTCGGCGGTACCGAGCCTTTGGCTGCAGCGTTGGGTGGCGTTGAAATTGTCGGGCCGCACAAAGCCGATAATTTCTGGCTACAAGGCCTGGAAGGGCAGAGTCAGATGTTTGGCTTCCCCTTGACTGAAGCCTTTGAACCCCATCAATGGTTAGATGATGGTGACACTGTCACGTTTGGTCGGCAGGTGATGCGCGTTATCCATACCCCGGGCCATACTCCCGGGCATGTTGTGCTGTACAGTGAAGAAGCAAAACTGGCGTTCGTTGGTGATGTTTTGTTTAATGGTGGTATCGGTCGCACTGATTTCCCGCAAGGTGACTTCAATACTCTGATTTCGTCAATCAAGACCAAACTTTGGCCTTTGGGTAATGATGTGACGTTCGTGCCCGGCCATGGACCTCAGTCAACGTTTGGTCACGAACGACGCTCTAACCCGTTCGTTGCGGATGAGATGCCACTGTATTAATCATTCCGGCTCGGCGGCTGCTAAGTAACGCCGGGCCAGTCCAACAAACGCTTCTGCATCCCGATCCAGATCACTGGCTGAGATAAACACATCATAGCCATAAAATTTGCGTTGGTATGCCATGCGGTTGGCAAGCATGGCCAGCAACCCCTTATATTGTACCCCCTCAGAGCTGATGTAAGGTGTTTGATCGAGCACCATGTCTTCAAACTCGCTTTCACGCTGGTGCTGTCTTGCTCCCAAGTATAGTAAGGCGCGTTGATTGAGCAGTACTTCTGTCGCGATACGTGGGCAAATGGAGTTTAAATAGGGGGAGTAATGCTTCAGACGAATACCGATCCACGGCAGCGGTTGGTGCCATCCTTCTTGTTCATAGGTGCAAATCCCGATGTTATCGATGTTGCGCCATTTAACCACCCAGCCTCCTTTAAACAGGTGTTGTTGCAGATGGTAAGCTGTCAGGGTAAAACTGACCTGACTCTTTTTAATCAGTAGAGTAGCAAAGCCGACAATTACCGCCATCAAAACGACAGAAAGCACAGCCTGGGGCCAGCCCGGGGCGATGATCACCAAAGACAAAGTCACGATCACCAACACCAAAATGATAAGCTTATTGAGCGGGGAATCCGGCTTGAAATGGGAGTTGGTTAAGTGCAAAGTTTCCATACGTTCATCTCGTTGTGTCTGCTGGTCATCCGTCGTGGTTATTTGGGTATCTTGTTGCACATCCATGAGCTGAAACCTCTGTTTTTATACCCAGTATTTGATAAAGACCTTCAGTTCGCGGCTGTCTAAATAGTAGACGTTCTAAGCATTGCGCGCATTTTTCATCGCCTTTCGCCGCAAAAACCTACAAATTGAACCGGAATTTTGGTATAAAACGCGCTTCAAATTTTCATCCCTGCTGAGATGCAGTGAACTGGAGAAATATTCAATGAGACTTGCTCACAAGCGTAAAGTGCAGATGAAACTGCAAAAACGCATTAAAGCGACAGTAGCAAACCTGGCAGCCGCACCGAAAGCCGCGAAGCCTGTAGTTGAAAAAGTGGTTGCTGAAAAACCTGTTGTGGAGAAAGCAGTAGCTGAGAAGAAAGTAGCTGCAGCAAAAACAACAGATATCACGCTGACCCCTAAGCAGCGCCAAGTGCTGGATATCGTTGTGGCGAACACCGACGGTATCAACCCTAAAGGTATCGGCCTGGCAGCTGGCCAAGAAGACGCCAAAGCGGCATCTTGGGCTACGGGAGCACTGAAGAAGCTTCTTGAAGAAAACCTGGTTCAAAAAGAGCAGCTAGCTGGCAATAAAGTCATTTACAAAGCCGTTTAATTGCCGTTGCTGCTATAACTACTTTTTAATGCCTCGATTCTGTCGGGGCATTTTTTTGCCCTATTTGCCCGTTCCCGGCCGTGTTATCCAGGCGCAAGAAGGTCCCCGCACGCCACTATACCGGTTCCAAACTGTCGTTTGTCACATTTTCTTAAATAGTTTGTAAATATATCCACTGTTATCTACGTAAGTATATCCCTGATGGCCTTTGTGCAGGCGAGAGTGATATCCTACTGATTAATAGGTTAATTTTAATGGTAGCGGCAAATTGATTACGTACATCCACGTACCACTTTAGATTAATGCGCTTTGACAGGCTATCAGTTGTTGCGTGTTCATGCTGATTTCCTAATCGGGTGCCATGCATCATCTTTACTCCGAATCCGTAACAATAATTACTCCCCATATAACTTTCGGTTACAAAGGACGTGAACGATGAGTCTAATCCAACAATCTCTGAAGCGAGTACTTAAAACCACAGCCATGGCTGCGGCTCTGGCACTGGCAGCAACTTCGGCTAACGCGGCTGAAAAAGTGTACCGCTTGAAACTGGCAGAAACCTGGGGGCCCAATTTCCCCATATTTGGCGATGCGACCAAAAACATGGCTAAAATGGCGGAAGAAATGTCTAACGGTCGTTTACAGATCCGAATCGATTCTGCCAACAAACATAAAGCGCCTTTTGGTGTGTTTGATATGGTGAAATCCGGTCAGTATGACATGGGCCATTCGGCGTCTTATTACTGGAAAGGCAAAGTACCGAACACACTCTACTTTACGTCAATGCCGTTTGGAATGCTGCCGACAGAGCAGTACGCTTGGTTCTATTACGGTGGCGGCATGGAGTTGATGGAGAAAGTTTACTCACCGCACAATCTGCTGTCTTTCCCCGGCGGTAATACTGATACTCAGATGGGCGGCTGGTTCCAGAAAGAGATCAACTCTGTGGATGACCTGCAAGGCCTGAAGATGCGCATACCGGGCTTCGCTGGTGAAATCCTCGCAGAACTTGGTGCCAAGCCAACCAATATAGCTCCGGGTGAACTGTACACCTCTCTGGAACGTCGCACGATTGATGCCCTGGAGTGGGTCGGTCCCTCTCTGGATCTGCGCATGGGCTTCCACAAGATTGCACCGTATTACTACACCGGGTGGCATGAGCCAGCCACTGAACTGCAGTTTTTGGTTAACCAACGCACCTGGAAGCGCTTGCCTGATGATCTGAAAGCGATCCTCAAAGTGGCGATGAAAACGGCAGCGTATGACATGTATACCCAGTCCAAGCATGAAAGTGGTAAAAACTGGGCGTCGATCAAGTCTGAATATCCGAACGTTCAGGTTAAAGATTTCCCACCGTCAGTGATTGATGCACTGCGTCAGGCGAACGATAAGCTGCTGAAAGATCATGCGAGTAAAGACGCCCTTACCAAAGAGATCCAACAGTCTCAGGCTGATTACCTCAAGCAGGTACGTCCATGGTCTGATATCTCGCACCGGGCTTACTTAAACAGCCAGGCCCAGTAACGACTTCTACCCTCCGGCTTGCAGTACTAAGCCGGGTCATGAAGCCCAGGAAAACTTCTCACCTGAGAAGTAAATAAAAATGGCTCCGCCAACAGGCGGAGCCGTACAAATGTTCCATGGAGTTCGGCATGAGAAGCCTTATTTATATCGAACGAATGTTCAATCGTTTTGGTGACTTTCTTGGTTGGCTGTCCAGTGTGTTATTTATCCTGCTACTCGCCAATGTGGTGTATGACGTCATTATGCGATACGTGTTTAATGATGTTTCAATCGCGTTCCAGGAACTGGAGTGGCATCTGTTTTCCGCTGTATTCCTGTTAGGCGTGCCGTACGCGATTAAAGCGGGCGGCCACGTGCGGGTAGATATCTTTTACGAGCGGCTGTCCTACAAAGCGCAATCGATCATCGATATTCTCGGTACCCTGATTTTCTTGTTTCCTTTTTGTCTGCTGGTGGCGTGGTTTGGGCTGGATTTTGCCAAAGAGAGCTACGCACTGGGGGAGACGTCAGGAGATCCCGGCGGCTTACCTTACCGCTGGATCATTAAAGGCATTATTCCGCTCTCATTTTTGTTTATGGCCGTGAGTGGTATCGGATTACTGCTTCATTCGGTTAATAAAATTGTGAATCCTCATCTCATCTATGCCGGTAGTAGCCGCCAGTCGTAAAGGGAAGTTGTCATGATCGGTATTGTAATGTTTTTTGTTGCTTTATTTGCACTGCTGTTGGGGTTTCCGGTGGCGTTTACCTTTGGCGGGATTGCGCTGATCTTCGGCGTATGGGCGGAGGGCATCGAGATGTTTGCTTTCATGCCTTACCGTATCCAGTCGATCATGGAAAACACCGTGTTGATGGCGGTACCACTGTTTGTCTTCATGGGGCTGGTATTGCAAAAAACTCGTTTGGCAGAGCAGCTACTCGAGTCGATGGGAAGATTGTTTGGCGGAGTTCGCGGCGGAATCGCGATTTCTACCGTTCTGGTCGGGGCGCTTCTGGCGGCATCGACCGGAGTGGTAGGCGCCTCGGTGGTGGCGATGGGGCTTATTTCGTTACCGGTGATGCTCAAGTACAACTATAACAAAGGCCTGGCGTGCGGCACGATATGCGCGTCCGGGACGCTGGGGCAGATCATTCCGCCCTCCATTGTGCTGATTTTGCTCGGAGATGTGTTGGGTGTCCCGGTGGGGGATTTATTTCAGGCGGCGATCTGGCCGGGACTGATGCTGGTTGGTGCCTATGTGGTGTATATTTTAATCTACGCTAAGCTGAACCCTGACGCCGCGCAGGCGCTGGAGCGTGATATGTCCATCAGCCGCAGGCAAGAGGTACTGAAGGCGCTCAAAGCGGTCATTCCACCACTGGCTCTGATCATTGTTGTGCTGGGTTCTATCTTCGCCGGGGTTGCGACACCAACCGAGTCAGCTGCGTTAGGCGGGGCCGGCGCGATTGTGTTGTCGCTACTTTACCGGCAGTTCAGCTGGGCTATGGTTTACGACTCGGCCAAAGAGACCGTCAAAGTGACCGCAATGGTGTTTGCCATTCTGCTCGGCGCGACTGCCTTTTCCATGGCGTTTACTTATACTGGCGGGGATTATCTGGTTGAAGAGTGGATGCTACAGATCCCGGGTGAGAAATGGGGCTTTTTGATCATCACCATGGTTGTCATCCTGATCCTGGGGTTCTTCATCGACTTTGTGGAAATCTGCTTCATTATTGTCCCCATTATTGCACCGGTCGCCGAGCTGCTGGGGATAAACATGACCTGGTTTGCGATTCTGATCGCCATGAACCTGCAAACCTCGTTCCTGACGCCACCTTTTGGTTTTAGCCTGTTTTATCTCAAAGGTGTAGCACCCAAGGGGGTGACCACATCAGATATTTATCGTGGAGTGATGCCCTTTATTGCCATCCAGATAGTGGTACTGGCTTCATTGCTGCTGTTCCCGGCATTTTACGGCATGGGCTGACCAGTCCGGTAAAGTGTGACTTAATCGTTTCACCCTTTGATAACAAATTGTTAGAGTAAAACTGCTTATTCTGCCGGATAAGCAGTTTTTTTAATGGAGGGAGTATGCCTCTTAAAGCTAAACTGATTTTGCTTACTCTGGTTCCGTTGTTGCTCGTCACTGCCAGCATCAGCTGGATTTCGATCTATCAGGCGAAAACGCTCGGCCAGCGGGAGGTTGAGATTTTTCGTCAGAGCCTGATCCAATCGAAAGAACACGCGCTCAAGGATACGGTTGAACTGGCGTTTGATGCCATCTCGCACATTTACAACGATACCAGTCTGGATCAACAGGCAGCTCAGGCTGAGGTTAAAGGTATTCTGTCGCGCTTACGCTACGGCGCGGACGGCTACTTTTTTGCCTACGACAAACATGGTACCAACCTGGTTCATCCAATTCTGCCGCAACTGGTGGGGCAGAACCTGTTACATTTGCAGGATGAAAATGACGATCATCTGATTGAAGCACTGCTGTACCAAGCGCAGTCAGGGGGGGGCTTTCATCAGTATTTGTGGCAAAAACCATCGACCGGTGATGTAGTACCTAAACTGAGCTATGCCGCCTGGCTGGATCGCTGGGAGTGGATGATCGGTACCGGGCTGTATATCGAAGATGTGCACCATGAAGTCGCTAATATGCGCGCTGCAGTTAATCAAAACATAGAAACCACTTTTTTTACGGTAGTGGTGATTTTGGTGGTGACAGTCGCGGTGATCATCGTACTGACGTTGGCGATCAACTTGCACGAACACCGTCTGGCGGATAAAAACCTCAAAGAGCTGGCTTATAAAACCGTTATGTTTCAGGAGGATGAGAAAAAGCACCTGGCACGCGAACTGCACGATGGGATCAATCAACTGTTGGTGTCGAGCAAATGTCATTTAGACCTAATGAGCCATCGATTGCACGACCCTAACCTGAAATCCCATCTGGAAAAATCCCAACGCTCACTGTTGACTGCGATTAACGAAGTGCGGCATATCTCCCATCAACTGCGCCCGAGTGCGCTGGATGACATTGGCCTTGAAGCGGCACTTAGCACTTTACTGCAGGACTTTCACTCGCATTCCGGGATCGAGATTGATAGCCATTTTGATACCCAACAGCACAAGCTCAAGTCGGAAGTCGCAACCACGTTGTATCGGGTTGCGCAAGAGTCGCTCAACAATATTGAGAAACATGCAGAAGCAGAAAAAGTTACGGTAATTTTGCAAAAAATGGGTCATATGCTGCAATTGTTGATACGTGATGATGGCATGGGGTTCCAGGCCGACCATTCCCTTCATCGGCAGGGGATTGGGTTACGCAACATGCGCGAAAGGGTCGAATTCATCGGCGGGGAGTTTGAACTGATGAGTGAACCGGGTCTGGGGACAGAGATCACCGTGTTGTTGAATTTAGATGGATTAAATTATGGACAAGCCAATTAGGGTGGTGGTGGTTGATGATCATCAGGTGGTACTGGATGGATTTTTGGCCCGGCTGGAACTGGAAGCGAATATTGAAGTCGTAGGAACCGCAAGTAATGGTCTGGAAGCAATTAATGTGGTGAAGCAACTCGATCCGGATGTGATTTTGATGGATATCAGTATGCCTGTCATGAACGGCATCGACGCCACCAGCGTGATCAAAGAAGAGCGGCCGAGCAGTAAAATCCTGATGCTGACGATGCATGATAACCGAGAGTACATCATGAAAGTGATGCAGGCCGGTGCAGTCGGCTATATGCTAAAAGAGATTTCGGCGGATAAGATGGTTCAGGCGATCAAAACGGTGAATCAGGGGTCTACTTATTTTTGCGAATCCGTCACGCAAACCTTGTTTACTCAAGAGGTGGTTCCTGTGGCGCAAAAACCAAACCCGCTTAGTCGCCGCGAAGCCTCAGTGCTAAAGCTGGTGGCTCAGGGGCACAGCAGTAAGAAAATTGCCACGCTGCTGGATATTAGTTATCGCACGGTAGAGACTCATCGTCATAATATTAAGCACAAGTTAGATCTGCATTCTACGGCAGAGTTAGCTAAGTATGCACTGGAAGTGGGGTTGATTGAATAAAAGAGTGAGGGCGACTTAAACCTCCGGAGGAGAGGAGCTGGCACACTCACTCGGCGCTGGTGTTATTCAGACTTGGTGATGCTACCGATTTCCAGCATTGGCGCAACATCGAACTCTTCGGCGTTCATCATGCTGGATATTCTCTGTACCGAAGACAGCAGCAAGCTCTGCTCCCACTCTTCGAGCTTCTGGAAGCGGTTAATAAAGTGTTCCTGTAATGGCGTAGGGGCTTGGGCAAGTGCCGCTTTGCCTTTTTCTGTCAGGTGAGCGTGCACTTTACGTTTATCTTCGACACTGCGGCGTCGTTCGGCCAACTGATTACGCTCCAGCCGGTCGAGAATCGTGGTGGCTGTGGCCTGACTCATATTGGTCTGCGTCGATAACTGCTTGATGGTCACATTGCTGTTTTCTTCGATCGCACGCATCAGAATCAACTGCGGCGCGGTCAGCCCGGATTCCTTACTTAATTTCTTCGAGTGTAAATCGATAGCCCGGATAATTTGGCGAATCGAGACCAAAACTTCTTCGTATTTTTCCAATTTCTCAATCCAGTTAAATGGGGGAAGCTGTTATTGCGCGACACTAACGTAAATCGCTGGCTATGAAAAGAGTTTTGCCAGCATAACCCCCATTGTTCTCAAAATAATTTTGATGTTTTTCATATAATAATTCGCAGGGATGGGGTGCGATTTTGACTGCTATGATTTATTTTTAGTAATAATGGTTTGTGGTCGAAAGATTGCGCCGGGTGTTCGTCTGTGGGTTAAATGAGCGCCATGTGCTGTAAGTCGTTGGATTATGCCAATCAAATCTAGACAAACTGACCGCAAATGTTAGGATCTTCAACCTTTATGGAAATAAAATTCATCGTGTTCAAAGTAGTTGTGATTTTGTGCTCAGGTTTTGGATACGAAAGAGAGGAAAAATGACGAAAGGTATAGATAAGTACAGTATTGACAGTACCGACTATACGGTCGGTCAGGACAATGTGCAAAAATGGGGCTTTGATGTTCATAACCCGGTTTTTGGTATCAGTGCCGGCTTGATCGCGCTATTTCTGGTCGCCGCACTCGTGTTGGACGCCCATACTGCCAAGACGGTCCTGGATGGGGTGAAATGGCAGATCATCGGGTCTTTTGACTGGCTGTTTATCATTGCAGGTAACATCTTTGTGATCTTCTGCCTGGTATTGATTGTCTCCCCATTGGGTAAGATCCGGCTTGGCGGCAGTGATGCCGTTGCAGATTATTCTTTTATGTCCTGGCTAGCCATGCTGTTCGCCGCAGGGATGGGAATCGGTCTGATGTTCTGGAGCGTGGCAGAGCCGGTCGCGTACTTTACCGGTTGGTATGAGACGCCGTTAAACGTTGAGCCGAACTCGCCGGAAGCGGCGACGCTGGCATTGGGCGCAACCATGTTCCACTGGGGATTGCACCCATGGGCGATTTACGGCGTGGTAGCGCTCTCTCTGGCTTTCTTTACTTACAATAAGGGCCTGCCTCTTTCCATGCGCTCTATTTTTTACCCGCTGTTAGGTGACCGGGCATGGGGCTGGGCAGGACATATCGTTGATATTTTAGCGGTACTGGCGACCCTGTTCGGTCTGGCGACCTCGCTGGGTCTGGGAGCGCAGCAGGCAGCCAGTGGTATCCATCATGTATTCGGGTTAGAGCCGGGGTTAGGCCTGCAGGTGGTGGTGATCACCATCGTCACCCTGTTGGCCGTGGTCTCTGTTGTTCGCGGTATTGATGGTGGGGTAAAAGTCATCAGTAACATCAACATGATCATCGCCTTTTTGTTGCTAATCTTAGTTGGCCTGATTGGCTGGGCGGCAAGTTTAGGTTCTATTCCGACCACGCTGATGGCGTACGCAGAGAACATCCTGCCACTGAGTAATCCGTTTGGCCGTGAAGACGAAGCGTGGTTCCAGGGCTGGACGGTGTTCTACTGGGCGTGGTGGATCTCCTGGTCACCATTTGTCGGTATGTTCATTGCGCGTGTGTCTCGTGGCCGTACGGTACGTGAGTTCATTACTGCGGTATTGATTGTACCAACCGTGGTTACTGTCGTTTGGATGTCGGTGTTTGGTGGCCTGGCGATTGAACAGGTTATCAACCAAGTGGGTGAGCTGGGCGCTAAGGGCTTAACTGATGTGTCGCTGGCGATGTTCCAGATGTTTGATGTGTTGCCGTTTGGCTCGCTGCTGTCGATCATCGCGGTGGTACTGGTGTTGGTGTTCTTTATTACCTCATCGGACTCGGGTTCGCTGGTAATTGATAGCATTACCGCTGGTGGTAAAGTGGATGCCCCGGTACTGCAACGGATTTTCTGGGCAGTAATGGAAGGGGCAATTGCGGTAGCCCTATTGTGGATTGGTGGCTCTGAAGCGGTGCAGGCACTGCAGGCCGGCGCAATTTCAACCGCGTTGCCGTTCACTTTTGTTTTGCTGGCCATGTGTGTCAGCCTGATCCTCGGGATGACCACCGAGCGGCGTTAACTTAGTCATCGGTCATAACAGACCGGGCAGTGTTTGAATCAAAGCCAGCAGCTAGCTGGCTTTTTTGTGCCGTTTTATTGACGGGCGACAAAAAAATAACACCATAAACCTTAAGGATTACAAATGGTTATTTGTTTTGATTCATGTATAAATAATGGTGCGAGAATCACCAGTAGGGTGTAAACTCGTGTCACTTTTACTGTTCTTGCAATTAATCGCATTATTATGAACTTATCATTAAAACAAAAGCTCATTGGTGCCAGCCTTTCCGCAGTGGTGGTAATGGCAGCTGCGCTGACTTGGTTATCTGCCGATCAACTTGCTGATCAAACTCACTCTGGTGTCAAAGCCCGTGCTCATAGCCTGAGTACTACTGCCTCGGGTGGTATTGCTGACTGGGTGGCGATTCGTAAAGACATTGCCAGCTCATTTAACGACTACAGCCTGGAATCAAATGTGGTCTCTTACCTGCAGCACGCCCGTAAGGCGGGTGGGTTTGACGATATTTTCTTAGGCACGCCGAAAGGCGAGATGTACCGCTCCCATCCAGAGCGCAACCGCGCTGGCTATGATCCTCGTACCCGTCCGTGGTACAAAGAAGCGCGTAAAGCCGGTAAGCAAATCATTACCGAGGCTTATCAGGATGCGATCACCAACGCCTTATTGATCACTATTGCTGAGCCGGTTTACCTGGGCGGGGAATTTGTCGGTGTGGTGGGCGCTGATGTACTGATTGATCAACTGATTAATGATGTGATCAGCCTGGACGCCGGTGACAATGCCCATGCCATGCTGATTGATATGAACATGGGGACTTTCCTGGCACACCCGGACAAGAATGTGACGCTTAAGCCGATTTCCAGTGTGTTGGGCCAGCTATCGCCAAGCGCAATTAAGCAAGCGGCTAACACGGGCAGCATTGAGAGTATCGATGTTGATGGCGAAGAGAAGCTGTTCTATTTCAGTGCGGTACCGGGTACCTCCTGGATGTTTGCCATCGAAATGGATCGTGAAACTGAAGAGGCGGGCCATAGCCAGTTGCTGCGTGAGATGTTGTTTACCGCACTGCTGATCACTGTAGTGGTCGTGGCGGCAGTTTCTGCGTTGGTGAACTTCCTGTTCCGTGATTTGGGCCGGGTATCGAAAGCGCTGGAAGAAATTGCATCGGGTGAAGGCGATCTCACTCAGCGTCTGGAACCGCGCAGTGATGATGAAGTGGGTAAACTGGCGGAAAACTTCAACCGGTTTGTCGGTAACATGCACAGTATGGTGTCGCGGTTAAGTGACGTATCGGTGTCACTGTCAGCACAGGCACGTCAGACAGCACAGCAGGCCGAAGAGCGTAGCCAGCGCATTTCTTACCAACAGGATGAAATCAACATGGTGGCGACTGCGGTGAACGAGATGGCCGCGGCGACACAAGAAATTGCCGGCAACGCAGATAGTACGGCACAAAGCTCGGAAGAAGCGGTACAGGCATGTGTGCATGGTTCCGGTCAGGTGACTCAAACCCAGGGTTCTATTCAGAACCTGGCACAAGAAGTTCAGGTTGCAACCGATGTAATCCAAGAACTGGAAGCGCATGGAAACAGCATTAATACGATCTTATCGACGATTCAGGGTATTGCTGAACAGACCAACTTACTGGCCCTGAATGCGGCAATTGAAGCAGCCCGTGCCGGTGAGCAAGGGCGCGGTTTTGCGGTGGTTGCCGATGAGGTGCGTGTTTTAAGCCAACGTACACATGCATCGACCCAAGAGATTCAGGAAACGATTGAACTGCTGCAAGGTACCACCGCGAACGCGGTCGGCATTATGGGCGACAGCCGCCGTCTGGCTGACACCAGTGTGGATGACGCCAACTCAGCGGCGGTGAGCTTAACTCAAATTCACACTGCGGTTGAGCGTATTAGTGATATGGCGACGCAGATCGCGTCGGCTGCGGAAGAGCAGGCGTCGGTGACCACTGAGATCACGCGCAATACCGAAGGTATTCGCGATGTGTCTAATGAGTTGTCTGCGGAAGCGCAGCATGCGGCGCAGCAAGCGGCGGAGCTGTCAGAGTTGTCTCATGAGCTGGAAAACGAGATCAAACGATTCAAGTTATGATCAGCTGACATGTGCAAGACGAAAAAGGAGCCGTAAGGCTCCTTTTTTTGATGACTGTCTGATGAGGTGTCTCAATGCAAATTTTAGAGCCAAAAATCACCGACAGGCATATCTGCAGCATAATGGTGGGCTATCTGAGCCTGAAGCAGCTCCGCAGTTGCGATGGCATCGGTTAATGCGTGGTGCGGCGTATAGTCGGGGAGGCCGTAGCGACGCCGCGACTGTGCCAGCCGCAGTGATGCGGGTTTCACACCCTTAAGCCGGTTCCACAATCCGCCGGTCAGTTGCTTCTGGATTCTCTCTTCCAGTTGAAGGGTGTCCAATACGGGGAACTCAATGCCCTCCCCAATCCGTGAGCGCAGCGCCTTATCCAAGAATTCTCGTTCTATCCGGCGGTAATGCACCACGACTATCTTACCGCTCAGGCAGGGCAACAGTTCGGTGAGAATATCAGACAAGTCGGGGGCATCGACCAACTCACTGTGGGTAATACCGTGAATGATTACTGACTCTTCACCAAGTTGTTTTTGTGGCCTGACGATCCAATGTCGGGCCTGTTTAAGGAAAATGCGGTTGAGGTTAAACGGCACCAGTCCTATGGAAATAATGTCATCTTTATCGGGTTTCAGGCCGGTCGTTTCCAGATCCAGTGCGACAAACTCAATCTCGGTAAGCGGAGTGTTTGCGGCGGGCAGTTGCTCGCTATAAAAAGCTTTGAGCCGTTCATCGGCAACCCGCTCCAGTTTTTGGGCAAATTTGGCCGGCCATTGAATCGCCGGGGGGTGAAAGAGTTTTTTCAGCATGGTTTCCCCTATTTAAACTTGTTGTTGGCCTGATAGCGAAATTTCAAGAAATTTTGGCCATTGCTGAGGATCTGGAAAGCATCTTTCAGATTGCGGCGCTCAAAATCGGACAGGTTTTCCGGCTCAATGTTGTTGTCTGGTTCAATACCCAACTCGACGTCGTATGCCTGGTGGCGGATACGCACCATAGAAATAAACTCCAGCGCATCTTTAAGGTCCTGGGCCCGGCCTTTGGGCAGGATCCCGGCGTCGATGATATCATCCAGGCGTTCGAATGAATTTCGTGCTCTTGAGCCCACGGCAAGCGCATGAACGCGGATCAAATCGACCAGCGGGGCGGTACCGCGTCGTTTCATGTTAATCGAGTTATTGTGACGACCGTCTTTTTCCATCACGAAGTCTTTGAAGAACCCGAGTGGTGGGGTGCGGTTTAGCGCATTACGCGCTAAACAGGCCAGAAAACGGTTGTTTTTGCGTGCGCGCCTGACGATGAAACTGGTTAATTGCTCGGCCCACTTTAGCCGGCCATAAACACCATCTAAATCGAAGAAAATTGAGGCATTTAATAAGGCTTTTGGATTGGGATCGTCGATCCAGTCAGCAAAGCACGCTTCCCACTCCGATCGGGTCATACGCCAAATTGGATTGGTTGCCATGATGTCCCCGGTACAGTACCTGTAACCGCAGGCATTGAGTCCATCACAGACAAATTTGGCCATGGCTTCAAAGTATGCGTTATGTTTGGTGGGGTTGTAGGTTTCGTCAAGGATGATGGCGTTGTCCTGATCTGTCACCAGCAGTTGCTCATCCCTTCCCATCGAACCCAGCGCCAGGAAACAGTATGGCACCGGAGGGGGGCCCAGTTTTTCTTCGGCTAACTCCAGTATGCGTTGCTTGAAACTGCGCCCAATCACCGACATCGCACTGCCAACCATATGTGAGTTGGCATCTTCGTTGACCAAGCGGACAAAGCTGCTCTTCACTTCATCGGCCACAGTGGCTAAATCTTCGATGGTCTGTTGCTGGAAGATACTGCTCACCAACAGGAGCGAGCTTTGTGATTCGTAACGCACGATATCGGTGGTTTCGATAATGCCAATCGGTTGTTGGTTTTTGACCACCGGCAGGTGGTGGACATTGTACCGCAGCATGGTCAACATGGCTTCGTAGACATAGGCGTTGTGATCAAGCGAGATCACTTCCGTGGTCATCACCGAGGTGACATCATCCTGGGGGGATAGCCCTTCCGCCAGTACCCGGGTGCACAAGTCGCGATCGGTGATGATGCCCAGCACCGGGGAGGGCTGGCCGTCTTCATCGGGTTCGCTGTCCGGGTCGACGATCAGCAGTGATGAGACATTATCCTGGGCCATTCTTTGCGCCGCTTCCTGAATGCTCTGGCCTTTGTCGATCGTCGGGACTTCTCGGTGCAGCAAGGTTCTGACTTTGGATGTCGTCAGGTCGTTGGCGTCGCTGTTTTCTAAGTTTGCCTGGCGAAGACGGGCACTGTTTTCTACTTCGACAAAATCAGCAAAGGTGTCAAAATTGTCGTATAGCTCCTGGAACATCTCTTCCGGAATGCAGTAGAGCAGGGTATCTTCGATGGCCTTGACCGGGAAACGGACTTTATTATTGGTCAACAACCCCATTTGCCCAAACAGGTCGCCTTCATCCAAGCGGTTATAAAGCTCTCCCTTGCGTCGATAGACTTCGACTACACCGCTGCGGACAACGTACATATCGTGGATATGGTCGCCAAAATGAATGATCGGGGTATCCTGGCGGTAATAAGAAATCTCGACACTTTGTGCCGTCTTGTTCAGGGTTTCTTCTGGTAGCTCATTGAAAGGGGGATACTTGGCGAGGAAGTTACAAATCTCGAGAAGTTCTGCATCCATCAGGGTGCCTTTTGGTGAACAAATGATAGCGTAATCATAACTTAGTTTTAAAACAGAGTCTTATCGGATCACTGTTTTTATAACTTGATGATAAGATTCCCGTAGCTGGCACGGTATTTTTCTGTGTTTTCGGTTAAGATTTAAAGAGCAGGCAAGCTGAGTTTTTAAAAAGCCTGTTGTGCTGTTAAAGCACGATTCAAGTGACACTCATGGAAGGACGTAAAATGGTGAGATTGTTATTAACAGCCCCTTTGATAGTAATGCCTTTGCTCAGTTTTGCTGCAGATAAAGCGCCGGCAAAGACATTTGATTATGAGTACATACAGTTAGATGCAGGGGTTGGCACCACCAATGAAGAATGGCTGGAGAATTCGAACTCAACCACTCTTGCATTAGGCGGGAATTACCTGTTCACGGACAACTGGATGTTTAATCTTGATTATTCTGCGCAGTTTATTCATCCGCAAGATTTTACCTTGCGCGTCGACCGGTTGTTGTTGGGTGCCGGTTACCGTTACCCGCTTAATAATAAGTTAGATATCTACGGTATCTACAGTATCGGCGCGTTGAAAGCTAAAGCGACAGCAGACAGTAACGATAAAACGATTTATTCTGAGAGTGAGTTTCTTCAGGCTGCCAAGTTGGGTGTGCACTATCTGATCAAAGAAAACCTGACTGCGACGGCGGAAGTCAAATTAACCCGCAGTGATTGGGTCGATGAGGACAACTATCGCTTGGCGCTGAATTATCAGTGGCACGATGTCATCGGTACCGGCGTGTATTATCAATACCGAGATGTTGAGTCGAACTATATTAACGAAGCGGGGATCAGTCTGAGGTTCTTATACTAGGTGTATTTTAAGGTGCGGGAGTTCTATGCCTTGTGCTAAGCGATTTGTCCTGCACAATTATCTGAACACCGGTTTATCCAGATTGGTATAGCAAAAAGGTCAGCAAATGCTGACCTTTTGTTTTTTTACCGTATAGAGCCGTTACAGGACGGCTGCAATGCCTTTGCACAGCGGCAGCATATTAGATTTTGTCATGCCTGCGACGCTGATACGGCCCGAGCCGACGATGTAAATCCCGAACTCTTCTTTGAGACGGTTAACCTGATCTTTGTTCAGGCCGGAGAATGAGAACATGCCGTTCTGACGTTCGATAAAGCTGAAATCAGCCGCTACGCCTTGCTCTTTCAATGTTGCGACGAACAGCTCGCGCATTTCCTGAATGCGGTCACGCATTTCTGCCACTTCGGCTTCCCATTCAGCGCGCAACTCGGCATTGCCTAGAATGTGAGTCACCACTGCGCTGCCGTGTGCTGGCGGGTTGGAATAAATAGAGCGGATGATGGCTTTTACTTGTGAAAATGCGGTGGTAGCGATCTCCTCAGACTCTGCCACTAGCGTAAAGGCACCGACACGCTCGTTGTACAAACCAAAGTTCTTTGAGAATGAACTGGCCACCAGGATCTCTTTGTTGTATTTCGCGAATGTACGCAGGCCTGCGGCGTCTTCTTCTACTCCTTTGGCAAAACCCTGGTAAGCAAAGTCGAACAGAGGCAGCAGTTTTTTCTCGGCAACCAGTTTGGCTAACACTTCCCACTCTTCTGCCGTTGGGTCGATACCGGTTGGGTTATGGCAGCAGCCATGCAATAGTACAATGTCGCCTTCAGCAGCCGTTTGCAGATCGGCCAGCATCGCATCAAAGTCTTTATCTTTTGTTTCGGCGTTGTAATAGCTGTACTGCTTAGTCTCCAGGCCGGCAGCAGTAAATACACCGTTATGGTTAGCCCAGGTCGGGTTACTGATCCAGATTTTCACATCGCCCAATTGACGCTTGATAAACTCACCAGCGACGCGTAATGCGCCGGTACCACCAGGTGCTTGTGCAGTTTTAGCCCGTTTTGTAGCAACAATCTCGGCGTCCGCACCAAAGAGTAGTTTTTGTACTGCTAAACCGTATTCAGCCGTGCCTTCGATCGTCAGGTACGATTTGGTTTTCTCTGTTTCAACCAGTGCAGCTTCAGCTTTCTTAACGGTTGCGAGGACCGGGGTCTCACCGAGTTCGTTTTTGTAAATACCAACGCCCAGGTTAATCTTTTCAGCTCGAGGATCTTGTTTAAACTCTTCAGTTAAGCCAAGAATAGGGTCAGCCGGAGCGGCAACTACTTTTTCAAACATAATCGTCATCCATGTTAATCGAAGGGGTATGACGACATTTATACCTTTGAGCAATATCCGATACAACAGTTAGAGAAAAGAAAACTTAAAAAAATTTTGATTTGAAACAGAAATCTAACATTAACAGTGCTTTTACCAATAAAACCTTGCAAAAATGGCGACTAAAGCGCGGAGTAAGATCATTGGTAGGTGGTTTTTTATACAGGGAGCGGATAAGCCCGGATAAAAAAACGCTCCGGTAGCGGAGCGTTTATAACCAGACGATGGGGGCTAGTTCTTTAAGTTAATTTCCGACTCGATGGCGTTGGTTTCGATGTCTGGGTTTTTGGTGAACTTATCCGAAGCCCAATCATTGACATGTTTTAAAATCGCCTTCAGTGCATGCTTTTGATTAGGGGTTTCGTCATTACCCATTTCTAGTGCTTCTTTTGGGTGGTTACCTGTTGAATCTTGGGCAATATGCAGCCAGTCAGGGTGCCAGTAGTAAGGCTGGCCAGATGGCGTGTTCCAGGTATGAATGCCGTTTGTTTCACCTTTATATTCGATGTCATTTTCGTGGTACTTGGTCATTGTTATTGTCTCTTACAGTGATAAGTTGCGGTGTGCGTCACCATTGCTTATTCAATGTAACAGTCGGGAACAAAAAAGATGTGATGTCACTCGCTTTTACGTCAACGGGCTACCTCGATGCTTTTATGCCGATCACAAACGAAGACATACGTTTGATCTTGTACTGTGCGCGGCTGGTCAGGTTCACCCGTTGAGCGCGATTTTATTTGCGGTTTAGATCTTTGAGTATGGCCTGTTTGGCGTGTTCTTCAGTTGGGGTTTCACCTTCCGGGACATCCAAGTCACCTTTTGACTGCAATCCCATTGCATCCTCAGCAATATGCAACCAGTCCGGGTGCCAGTAGTAAGGGTTACCACCTGTGGGGTGATCCCAGCTGTGTACGCCCTTATGCACGCCGTTATAGGATAGATCGTCCATGGTAAACACTTTCATCATAACCTCCTGATATAGGGTTCTTTTCATCTCATTGATAGTATGGAATATAAATTGAAATCACGCTGAAATATTTTTAATGAGTTTTTGGTGGAGATTGAACAGCGGAATCATAGCGAAATAGGATGCAGTCCAGACATAGTGTGAGTTTGCACATCAGAGATAGTGAGCGGCGTATGAGTCGCTGGTGGCGGCGGGATGCCGTGACAAGATAACCTTCCCGGGCAGGAGGTTAAAATCAGGTTTTTAGTATTCCCGGTGTGCGGATAAACATGGCGCATGTTCCGGAGCACTTCCGGTTAACATCTCCACATTCTGCTAGCGGTTGTGGAGCCAGTGACAGGCTTGTGTACTATTGGGATGGACTCAGCTCATCATCGGCCGATGTTTAGCCCGATAAGATCAAAAAAGCCTCCCGAAGGAGGCTTTTGAACAATAACTTTACTTCTTGATTAGAAGTTTGCAGAGCGTGGCGTACGTGGGAATGGGATCACGTCACGAACGTTGCCCATGCCGGTTACGTAAGATACCAGACGCTCGAAGCCCAGACCGAAGCCTGCGTGTGGCACGGTGCCGTAACGGCGCAGGTCGCGGTACCAGCTCATGTGCTCAGGGTCGATGCCCATGTCGCGCATACGTGAATCCAGAACGTCCAGACGCTCTTCACGCTGAGAACCACCGATGATTTCACCGATACCTGGTGCAAGAACGTCCATCGCTGCTACAGTCTTGCCATCGTCGTTCATACGCATGTAGAACGCTTTGATGTCTTTCGGGTAGTTCTTCACGATAACAGGCGCTTTGAAGTGTTCTTCAGCCAGGTAACGCTCGTGCTCAGAAGACATGTCGATACCCCATTCAACCGGGAACTCGAACTCACGACCAGAATCCAGCAGGATTTGGATCGCGTCAGTGTAGTCTACTTGGGCGAAGTCAGAAGACACGAACTGCTCCAGACGAGAGATAGCTTCTTTGTCGATGCGCTGGGCAAAGAACTCAAGGTCATCACGACGCTCTTCAAGTACTGCTTTGAACACGTACTTCAGCATGTCTTCAGCCAGTTTCGCTACGTCATCGAGTTCGGCGAACGCAACTTCAGGCTCAACCATCCAGAACTCCGCCAGGTGGCGGCTGGTGTTTGAGTTTTCAGCACGGAAAGTCGGGCCAAAGGTGTAAACTTTGCTTAGTGCACAAGCGTAAGCTTCCGCGTTTAGCTGGCCAGATACGGTCAGGAAGGTTTCTTTACCGAAGAAGTCTTCGTTGTAGTCCACTTTGCCAGCGTCAGTGCGAGGCAGGTTTTCCATGTCCAGCGTAGAAACGCGGAACATTTCACCAGCGCCTTCTGCGTCAGAAGCGGTGATCAGTGGCGCAGAAACCCAGAAGTAACCTTGCTCGTGGTAGAAGCGGTGGATCGCCTGAGACAGGCAGTTACGTACACGGGCTACTGCACCGATCACGTTGGTGCGCGGACGCAGGTGCGCGACTTCACGCAGGTACTCGATAGAGTGACGAGTTTTTGCCATTGGGTAAGTATCAGCATCTTCTACCCAGCCAACTACTTTAACGTCAGTTGCGGCGAGTTCGAAATCCTGGCCTTTCGCCGGAGACTCAACAATCTTACCAGTTACTTCAACAGAGCAGCCGGTAGTAAGCTTTAGCACTTCGTCGTTGTAATTATTAAGATTATTAGGGACCACGGCCTGAATCGGGTCGAAACAAGAACCGTCATAAATGGCAAGGAAAGAGATTCCAGCTTTGGAATCACGACGTGAACGGATCCAGCCGCGAACAGTGACTTCACTGTCTACCGCAAGCTTACCGCATAGTACGTCAGATACAGGCGCGTAAGTCATGTTATAAATATTCTCCATTGAGGTAAAAATTCAACCCGATGCTCAACAAAAGTGCTTGAAACAAAATATTTTTGTTTAAAAAAACAGCAAGGCGTCGGGTTGTATAGAATTTTACAGATTCAACGGCACATATTACCTGTCAATTCGCCAGCTTCAACCTTTATTATCAATTTGGCGGCGAGATTTTGTTATTTGCTGGCGCTTTTGCTCTCCGATAATGCAAATTGGTTCAACAATCTCTCCAGATGATCAGAGAGCTGTTCCAGAGCGACACTAATATCACGGGTATGCGATGCGGATTGGGAGGTATCATTGGCATGCCGGGTGATGGTATCGACTTTATTTTGAATGTTGAGGCTGACTTGAGAGGTGGTTTGCGTTTGCTGTTGAATTAGCTGGGCGTGCTGGAGCACCTGATGCATTTCCTCAACGACTACACGCATGCTGTCAGACAAGGTTTCCACTTCCACTGAGCGCTGGTGGGCGTACTGACAGACATGATCCACCGAGGAGAGTGATTCGATGCTGCCTTGCTGGAACTGGGCAATAATAGTCTCGATGTTACCGGTTGCTTCGGAGGTACGTGAGGCGAGGCTGCGTACTTCATCGGCCACTACCGCGAATCCCCGGCCTTGCTCTCCGGCCCGTGCCGCCTCAATCGCGGCATTCAGTGCCAGTAAGTTGGTTTGCTCAGCGATGCCTTTAATCACATCTAAAATGGTTGAGACTTCACTGGTTTGTTGATTTAGCGTGGTGATTTTTTCTCTTACGGTATCAATATCACCAACTAAACTTTTGATCTCTTCACTTACGGTGTGGGCTTGCGCAGCGCTTTGCGTCGCGACTTCTACGGTATGGTTGATCACCCGGGTCGCTTCGATGGTCGCCTGTTCGACCTCAGATTGCTGTAGCTGCATATCGCTGATGTTATGCTGTACTTCGCTGGTCTCACTTTGTTGGTTATTCGCCGCATCATCCGTCGATTGAGCGACATTGGTCAGTTGGCTGGCTGAGTCTGCCAACGAGTGCGAGGTTTGTTGTACTTTGGTCAGGCTTTCAGACACCGTATCCATGAACGAGTTGATCGAATCTGCCAGTTGGCCCACCTCGTCGTGTTGAGCGTGAACCAAGCGTTGGGCGAGGTTCTTGCTGGCACTGACGTTGGACATAAACGTCGAGGTTTTCTGGATTGGACGGACAATGATTTTGCGGATCAGCCCCATGGTGATCAGAAAGCCGACAAAAGCGATTGTGGACATGATCCCCATGGCGTACAGCGCTTGCTTGTCAATCATTGAACTGACATGGCTCATGTTATATTCGAGACGAATGGCACCGAGCACTTCACCCTCAGGCGCGATATGGCAGGACACGCAATTGGTGCCACGATAGTTCTCGCTTGATTTCATTGGTAGCGCGACGACGATCCCCTGACCCCAGTCGGCGTTGATCGGCTCAATCACGTACTCACCACTGAGCGCGCGCCGGTCGATGTCATCCTGCGGCTGCTGGTCTTTCTGGCCCGGGCCATAGAGTTTGGACACCGTTTCTGCACGCAGGACTCTGACTTGTTCGATCCCGTCTTGCGCCAGGGCTTTTTGCCTGAGCGTCTCTTTTTGTGCCATGGTGCCGGTTAGCATCATCATATTGAGGCTGTCAAAGTAGTTACTGGCTTTGTCGTGCAGTTGCTCACTGAGCACATCATTGATCAGGGATTTTTGCTGGTAATACTGATACGCCGTTGACACAGCGAGTACGCAACTGAACACGCCGATCAGGGTAAGAAGTAACTTGAAGGTGATGGTTGAGCGCATATTATCTTATTTTTATCTTATTTTAATTGAACCCAGATATTGTAGGGCTTTGGCGAGGGATGGGCGATTTACCCGACATATGAATGTGACCCCATAGGCAGTGCGGTTGATGTAAATGTGATGTAATTAACGTGTAATCAATATTTTGGCGTAATGCCAATAAAATGACAACAGAAAAGCGTGATCGGCATATCAGGTGCTAGTTGTGCTTGATGGCAAGGTGCAATGCCGGGATTAGCATGGGTAAATGACCACTGGTTTGGTGGTCAGGACGAAAGCAGGGGATTCACTTATCGCGTTTTATGGGCAGGGAGGCACAATGAACATTGGCATTTATATTTATGATAACGCAGAGGTGCTGGATTTCTCCGGGCCCTTTGAAGTGCTGAGCACGGCAAAACGCCTGGGTGCTGAGAACTGGCATGTCTTTCTGATAGCGGAATACACTAAACCGGTTGTCGCGCGCGGCGGTTACCATGTGCTGCCGCACTATTCTATCCAGCACCATCCGCCCATCGATGTCCTGCTGGTCGCCGGCGGTGTGCATGGCGGTGAACTGGCCAAATCGGAGCTGAGCCGCTGGATACGAGCGCTGGAACCTACTGCCAGGATAATGGCCTCGGTATGCACCGGGGCATTTTTGCTGGCACAAGCGGGGCTGCTTGATGGCCGTTCGGTCACAACCCACTGGCAGGACATTCCCGAACTTACCAGTCAGTTTCCCGGCCTGAATGTGGTGAACAACCGACGCTGGATTGTTGACGGCAAATACATTACTTCTGGTGGCATCTCGGCCGGGATTGATATGAGTTTATATCTGGTATCGATACTTCACAGCCCGGCCCTGGCCGGGCAGGTCGCACGCCAAATGGAATACCGGTGGCAAATCAACCCTGAAGCATAGTGGTGCGGCTTATATCGCAGCGCCCTGGAGGAATGGTATTGATAAAATTAATACTAGCCGTAGAAGAATTGTGGCACAGTCCACGGAGTGCGATATACTACGTGCTGCGAATATGGCGTTTTTATCAAACAGGGAAGAGCGACGCAGCAACCATGGAACATTGTGTATTCACCAGATAGGAATTTGCGCTGTATTTACTTGAATAAATATTAGTTAAATCAAAGGTTTATTATTTTGAGTTCCCGTACAATGGAATTATATAAAGAATTTATGTTCGAGGCAGCACATCGCCTACCACACGTGCCTGAAGGGCATAAATGCGGCCGTTTGCATGGACACTCGTTCTTAGTGCGCCTTTATGTGGAAGGCGAGGTGGATCCACATACCGGTTGGATTGTTGACTTTGCCGAGATCAAAGCGGCATTCAAACCTATCTACGACCGTCTGGATCACTACTATCTGAACGACATTGAAGGGCTGGAAAATCCAACCAGTGAAGTGCTGGCAAAATGGATTTGGCAACAGTTAAAGCCAAACCTGCCACTATTGAGTAAAGTTGAAATTAAAGAAACGTGTACCGCAGGCTGCATTTACAAGGGTGAATGATTGAGCTTTCGATGCAGAAGTAAAAAAGCAAGCGCTACGCTTGCTTTTTTTGTACCTCACTTTTGCGTACAGGCGCAGGTTATACCAATCTTCATCAGTATATGATCATTCTTGCTGGTTAACATCGCAGATAACGGCGTTGTAGATTTGATAATCGGAATAACCAGTTAACCGAAAATTGCGCCTTGTCTGAAGCGATTTTTCCTGCGCCATTACCTGGACCGCTAGTTATCCAGACAGGTATCAGGCAAGCTCATGGCGCATGATGTTCTCTTTACCGGTATTACCCAATATGGTTTTCTCGGTGCTGTCAAAACCTGCTGCCGTAAAGAAACGGCAGGCGGATGAGTTACGCACGGGTACAGAGACACACAGTGATGTACTCTCGGTATCAATCGCATAAGCATAGGTGAGCAGCTTTGTCAGCGCGGCTTTGCCAATCCCCTGACGCTGAAAGCGGCGGTCGATCATGATATAGCTCAACCCTAGCTCGTGGCGCATTGCAAATGGCGCATGTTGGAAAAAGCCTTTGTCGATAATTAAGAATCCGGCAGTGACGTAGTTGTAATAGATAGTGACAAAAGTATCTGACGGACTGCGTTGCTGATAGGCCTGCTCAAACGGGATAAACCAATCTTTTTGGTCATCTTGCACAGTAAGTTGCATCAAGCTGGAAAAGTCTTTCAAGCGGGTTGGCTTTAAGGCAATCATGGGGTGACGGGGAATTTATACAGGATACTAGTATTATAAAACGCAGCGTTGAGCTGTGGCAACGGAATATCAAAAGTAAACAGATAAAAAAACCCGAGCGATGCCCGGGCTTTTACGAAGGAGGTGCGGCATTAGCAGATAACTTTTACTGCCAGGCCACCTTGAGAGGTTTCGCGGTATTTGGCGTTCATGTCTTTACCGGTCTCCAGCATGGTTTCAATCACCTTATCCAGAGAAACACGCGGTGCAGAAGAACGACGCATAGCCATGCGGGTTGAGTTGATCGCTTTTACCGCTGCGATGCCATTACGCTCAATACAAGGAACCTGCACCTGACCGGCAACCGGGTCACAGGTGAGGCCCAGGTTGTGCTCCATGGCGATTTCCGCCGCCATACACACTTGCTCCGGGCTACCACCCATCAGCTCAGCCAGGCCGGCTGCGGCCATCGAACATGCCACGCCGACTTCACCCTGACAGCCCACTTCGGCACCAGAGATCGAGGCATTACGCTTGTATAGACCACCGATTGCACCAGATGCTGCAAAGTAGCGGATGTAATCTTTCTCAGTAACGGTTTGGATGAACTTGTTGTAGTAGGCCAGTACCGCAGGGATGATGCCACACGCTCCGTTAGTCGGTGCAGTCACGACACGGCCACCGGCGGCGTTCTCTTCATTGACGGCGAAGGCAAACATGTTCACCCAGTCAACCACAGACATAGGGTCGTTAGAGGTTTTTTCTGATGTCAGCAACTGTTGGCGCAGGGCTGCTGCACGGCGTGGTACACGCAGTGGTCCCGGCAGGATACCTTCTTCATTCATACCGCGTTCCATACATTCATGCATGGTTTTCCAGATGTTAGCGAAGTAAGTGCGGGTCGATTCTTCAGAATGCAGGGAGTGCTCGTTTTTCATTACCAGCGAGCTGATAGACAAGCCATTCTCACGGCACTGGTTAACTAACTCTTCTGCAGTGGTGAACTCGTAAGGCGCTTTGATTGGGTTCTCTGCTTCCTTACCAAAGTTTTCCTCATCAACGATGAAGCCACCGCCGATAGAGTAGTACGTTTTCGAGTACACGTTTTTGTCATCGATCCACGCATGGATCTGCATGCCGTTTTCGTGCAGTTCAAGGTTAGTGGTATGGAAGTTCATCCCGCCTTCGCGAGGGAACGAGACTGTATGACAGTGCATGCCAACAGGTAGGCGTTCAGTTTCTTCTACGCGCGCGATAAAGCCCGGAATAGAGTCGATATCAACTTTCTCAGGGGTATTGCCTGCAAGACCCATGATGATGGCGATATCCGTGTGGTGACCTTTCCCTGTCAGTGATAGTGATCCATAAACGTCAACGGTGATTTTAGTGATGTCGCGCAATTTTCCCATTGCACGCAGGTCATCAATAAACTCTTTACCCGCTTTCATGGGGCCTACAGTGTGAGAGCTGGAAGGACCAACACCGATTTTATAGATATCAAATACACTAATCATATCGATTACCTCAGAATAAAGCCCCCCGTAGAGCGGGAGGCTTACTTTTTATCGTTATATTCTTAATTCAACCACGCGTGATTAATCAGCAGTGATTAAAGAGCGCCGTAGATTACAGAACTAATAGCGGCAAGGCCACAGATTGCTGTGAAAATCTGTACAGGTGCAGAAGTTTTGTACTTCGCCATCGCTGGTACTTTTTGCATTGCAAATACTGGCATCAAGAACAGGATAGCGGCAATCATTGGTGCGCCCATGGTCTCAATCATGCCCAGGATGCTTGGGTTAACGATAGCTACGATCCAAGTCGTGATAACGATGAACAGTAGTGAAGCTTTTTCAATCTTGCTTACTGGTTTTTCAGAGCGAGACTTGATCAGGCCAACCAGACCTTCGTGCGCGCCCAGGAAGTGACCGAAGTAGCTTGAAGTGATCGCCGCGAAAGCAACCAGCGGACCCATGTAAGAGATCAGTGGAGATTCGTGAACGTTCGCCAGGTAAGAAAGTACTGAAATGTTTTGCTCTTTCGCTGTAGCCAGTTGCTCTGGAGAAAGAGACAGAACTACAGAGAATACGAAGAACATTACGAAGCCCATCAGCATCATTGCTGCGCCGCCAGTGATCGCGTCAGTTTTCTTAACCGCGTTGTCACCGTGTTGCAGGCGCTGGTCTTTAGAGAACTGAGAGATGATTGGGCTGTGGTTGAAAGAGAACACGATGATTGGGATCGCCAGCCATACAATCGTTGGCATTGAACCCCAGTCAGGTGAAACTTCCATCATTGAACTGTTCCAGTCCGGGATCAGGTAGAAAGACAGCGCAAGCAGGATAAATACCAGTGGGTATACCATCGCCGATGTGGCTTTTAGCATCAGTTCTTTACCAAACACCACGCCTGCTGTCATTGCCGCGATCAGCGCACCCGATAGCAGCCAGCGAGGGATTGACTCCATGCCAATCTGGTTGACCAGGAACGAATCTACTGTGTTGGTAATACCAACGCCGTAAATCAGAACAATTGGGTAGATGGCGAAAAAGTAGGCAAAAGTGATAAGGTTTGCGCCAGTCTTACCAAAGTGTTCTTCCACTGTGTCAGTGATATCAGCTTCAGGGTTTTTTGCAGATAGTACGAAACGCGCCAGAGATTTGTGAGCAAACCAGGTCATTGGTGCAGCAATTAGTGAAAGAATTACTAATGGCCAGAAACCGCCAGCACCTGCTTTGATTGGTAGGAACAGGACGCCAGCGCCCACAGCAGTGCCGAACAGAGACAGACACCAGGTAAAGTCTTTGTAAGTAAACTTACTAGACGATTGTGCGGTAGAAACCGCAGAAGTATTAGTAGTCATTTTTTGATACTCATTTTTGGGAACAGGAAATAAGTCGGCAGCGATTTTGCAAGATTTTGCAAAGCGAAAAATAGATCTAAATCATATATTGTTCGAGCTTATTGAATGATGTATCAAAAAGCTGCGTCTTATCACGAAAACGCCGTGCTACATGTGATTATTGTTAATACTTCGGATTAGAAAAATTAATCTTAAGATAAACTTTGCAAAGTTTTGGCAAACTAAACGTTTGCGTTGGAAATGGTTAATTAAACTAATGTGAATGAAAGTTTTTAAGCTTGTTGATAGTTAGCTCTGAAGAATGAGGTGTTGCTGTAACGATTCAATGATCTGCGCCGTCATTCCCCAGATAAAGTGCTGCTGGTAAGGAATGGCAAAGACCCGATGGTGATGATCTCTTACTCGAAATTTGGCGCTGAAAAGCTTTTCAGCGTCGAGCAAATGACTGGCGGGGACTTCAAACACCGCTGCCACTTCATTGTGATCAATCCGGGTATGGTAGTCTGCGGAGACAAATGCTAAAAATGGTGTGACATGAAATAGACTAATGGTTGGCAAGCGCGGAAGCTGACCAAAAATTTCAACTTTTTCAGGATGTAAGCCAATTTCTTCGTAGGCTTCCCGTAGGGCAGTTTGGGCCAATGATTTATCTTGCGGTTCAAACTTACCGCCGGGAAAACTGATTTGCCCGGGGTGATGGCGCAGGTGTTTCGCGCGCTCGGTCAAAATCACCTGCATGCCGTTTTCTCTTTCAACGAAACCGATCAACACCGCCGCATCGCGGAAGGATTGCTTGTTGAGCTTGGCAAGGCGCTGCAACGATTCGCTGTGGTAGCCACTGGGCAGGGTCAACTGAAAAACTTGCAGCAACTGCGCTTTGTCTATTTCCATACGTTATTCCTTTCATTACTTCTCTAGGCCAACATTGCTTCTCCCGGCCAACTGGTTTCCGGTACGTGGCATGCCACAACAGCAGGCATGTGCCTGCGGTCGACATTAATTTGAAACTTATAATGTTATACACCATTCTTAAACTTAACACGTTTCTTAAGGAGAAGGAGCGGCCGATGAAAGGGATAATTTTCACCGAGTTTATGGAGCTGGTGGAAAACAAGTTTGGTCTGGAAGTGCTGGATGAAGTACTTGACCTGTCGGGCAACCGCGGGGTTTATACTGCGGTTGGCAGCTATGACCACCGGGAACTGGTGAAGCTGATTGTCAACCTGAGTAAAGTGACCGGGGTTGCGCCAGAGGCGCTACAGCAGGTGTTTGGTGAATGTGTGTTTCACAACCTGCTCCGCTCGGTTCCCAGCCATGCGAGTTTACAGCAATGCAGCTCGGCCTTTCAGTTTATCCGTCATGTGGAAGATTTTATTCACGTTGAAGTCAAGAAGCTCTATCCGGATGCCAACCCGCCCCGGTTTGACTTTATCAGCGAAACGGTCAGCGAGCTGGTGTTTGATTACCGCAGCGCACGTTGCATGGCCCATGTTTGCCTGGGGCTGATCAAAGGCTGCGCCAGCCATTTTGGTGAAGAGATCAGCGTTAAGCAGCAGCAACTGAGCGATGACGGCAGCCAGGTGCGGTTTTGGTTGCAGGCCAACTAACTGCCCATGGCCGCGAAGTCTTCGTTAGAGAGAAAGCTGGAAAGAGAAATCGCCTCGCGCAAGGCCGCTGAGCATTTGCTGGAGCAAAAAAGCCTCGAGCTCTACGAGGCCAACCAGCAGCTGAGTGTTGCGGTCAAAAAGCTCAAACTGCAGTCACAGAAGGATTTGCGTAAGTTTGAGTTTGAAGAGCAGATCGACATCACCCTGATTAAGTTCGGCCGCACATTCCTCTCTAGTGCCTTTGACCAAACCCTTGTCGCCAGCTTTTTAGAGCGGCTGACATCTAATGCCATTTTGTCGGCAACCTTCATGTGGTTAGATGAAGCCTATTTCCCATCGCTAAACCAGCATCGATTTGGCCACTTACAGCTTGAAAGTGACGGGGTAATTCAGCGGAAAATGTGCTGGCAAGACAATCAACTGCATATCCCGATTATTGTTGAGGAACAAATTGTCGGTGAGTTGGTGTTTGTAGCAAACCTTGACCATGTTAGCCGTGAGTTAGTCGCGAAACAGATGGTCTTAGTCTCTGATCTGATTCATGGCGTGATTGGTCGTCATCTGAGCCTGGAACGTGAAGTGGCGCTGCGCAAAAGGGCCGAAGAGTCGGAACGGGCGACCAAAGAGTTTGTCGCGATGATAAACCATGAGTTGCGTACGCCGCTCAATGGGGTATTGGGCAGTGCAGAGTTGTTAGAGAAAACCCCGTTAGGTCTGGAACAGAGCCAATATTTACGTAATCTGATGCATTCGGGAGAACTACTCCGGGTGATCATCAATGATCTGCTTGATTTCAGTAAAATGAACGCTGGGATGATGGAAATCATCGATAAGGTGTTTGCCTGGGCTGAGCTGGAAAACACTATTACCGGGGTGTTTGCCGCCAAAGCAGCCGAGAAACGCATTCACTTTTCAATCGACAAAAAAGTCGGTATTCCTGAGTACCTGATTGGTGATGCTGAGCGGATCACCCAGATTTTGGTGAATCTGGTGGGGAATGCGATTAAGTTTACCCATTTGGGCGGGGTGGTGTTAAGGGTCGAGTGGTCAGAAGGGATGATGCACCTTGAAGTGGAGGACACCGGGATTGGTATCCCTAAATCTGCGCAAGCTACTTTGTTCGATCCGTTTGTTCAGGCGGATCGCTCAACCAAGCGTAACTTTGAAGGTTCAGGGCTAGGTCTGGCCATTTGTAAAAACCTGGTTGATTTGATGCATGGTGAGATTGGCTTCACCAGTGAAGAGCGCAAAGGCACGATTTTTAAAATTGCGATACCGCTGCCGCAGGGGGAGAGTCGGAACTTTGCGCCGTATGGTGAAAGCGCGACCGGCAAGCCGGTCGAGTTGGCAGGACGCAGTATTCTGGTGGTTGACGATATCCGGATGAATCAGGTAATTGTGACCCAGATGCTGAAAAAACTGCGTATCCAGCCCGATTTGCGCAGTAACGGTATCGAAGCCGTTGAAGCCGTACAAGACAAACACTATGAGCTGATCCTGATGGATTGCCGGATGCCGGAAATGGACGGTTATGAAGCCACCGCGCATTTGCGCAGCATTGGTTTTACCCAGCCAATTATCGCGCTGACCGCCGGTACTACGTTAGAGGAGCGGCAAAAATGCATCGACTCAGGCATGAATGACATCCTTACCAAACCCTACACGGCCGCAGACATTGAGCAAATAATGTTTAAATGGCTGGAGGATTAGCCCTGTCGAGGTATGAGAGGGCCATTCCGGTTACTTAAGGGCGGGCAAAATTTTCGACAGCTTGTCGAGGGTTTCCTGGTACTCGGCAGCGCACTCACTGTCGGCCACCACGCCGCCGCCGGCCCAGGCATGCAAATGGTGGTTTTCTGCGATTAAGGTACGAATGGTGATGCTGGTATCTATCCGGCCATGACGGGAGATGTAGCCGATGCTACCGCAATAGGCACTACGTCGGTGGGGTTCAAGTTCTTCAATGATTTCCATCGCCCTGACTTTGGGCGCTCCGGTGATTGAACCACCCGGAAAGCAAGCACGCAGCAGATCCGCCGGAGAATACTGGTCATCCAGATCAGCGCGAATGGTGCTGACCAAATGATGGACTGCAGGAAAGCTTTCAATATCAAACAATTTCGGTACATGGACACTGCCTGGTGATGCCACCCGGCCAATATCATTACGCAGCAGATCGACTATCATCAGGTTCTCTGCCTGATCTTTTTCTGCCGTTTGCAGATCGTAAGCATAAGCTTGATCTTGATCGGGATCATCGCTGCGAGGGCGGGTACCCTTGATTGGTTTGGTTTCGATCACTCCGGCGTTAAGCTGCAGAAAGCGTTCCGGGGAAATGCTTAAAATACTCGATTCGGCCATCCGGATGAAGGCGGAAAAGGGCGCCTGATTGGCTTGCTCTAAACGGCAGTACGCCTGCCATTCACTGCCTTGATAGGTGGCGCTGAAACGTTGTGCCAGGTTGATCTGATAGCAGTCGCCACTTAACAGGTAATTCTGCACCGCATCAAACCGTTTGGCATAGTCTTGCTGCGTCATATTGGACTGCCAGTCACCGGTCAGCATAAAATCAGGATTAGCTGTTGCGCGTTGCTGGTTTAGCCATTGCCATGCCTGATTGACATCCTGGCCGGCCAGCGTCGCTTTACGCTGTTGGTGGTCGACGATCACCGCCCAAGCGTAAAGTCCGACCGCCATGTCCGGCGTGGCCAGATCTTGCTTTGCCAGGTTAGGGATTGATTCAACCCGGCGGCCAAGATCGTAGCTGAAATACCCCAGAGCCCCGCCGACAAAAGGTAGGTCCTCACAGCCCTCCAGCGCCAGATCAGGCAGCAAGCGCTGTTGATAATGATCGAGCAAGGTAAACGGATCGGTATCAGACACTTCAGTGTGTTGCTGGTGAACGATGCGGGTCTGCTGGCCGGTGGTTTTCAGGGTTGCGATGGGGTTGGCGACCAGAATATCGAAACGGCTGTCAATATGGGTTTGGGAGGCCGAACGTAATAGCATGGCCCATGGCTGGGATTCGATACGGGAAAACAGGGTAAGTGCGAGGTCTTCGGCGTAGTCCAGCGCCTTAAAATCAAGGAGTTGAGTGTCCATGTTGTTCATTTGTTTAATTTGTGACAAAGAGTTCATTCACTGCATGGCATGTCGTGGGAAGCAAGAGTATCATAAACACCGAAACAGATCGCTGACTTCCTTGGATCGTGATTGGTCGACATCGTTCGTAACTTACGTTAAAACACGCGTTTCGCACCATCAGCTCATCACACGATCAGGAGCCAGGCCAATAATGGAAGCATAACTATAACGAGGCATGCAATGACGGTAATCCGCAAGCAGGATGTGATCAGCAGTGTCGCTGACGCGCTACAATACATTTCTTACTACCACCCGTTAGACTTTGTTCAGGCCCTTGAAAAGGCCTACCATCGCGAACAGAGCCAGGCAGCTAAAGACGCAATTGCCCAAATCTTGATCAATTCGCGCATGTCGGCGGAGGGGCATCGTCCTATTTGTCAGGATACCGGCATTGTGACCTGCTTTGTCAATATTGGTATGGGCGTGCACTGGGACTCCACCGATATGACGGTACAGGAAATGGTAGACGAAGGCGTCCGTCAGGCTTATACCAATCCGGATAACCCGTTGCGTGCATCGGTTCTGATGGATCCGGCGGGTAAGCGTATCAATACCAAAGATAACACCCCTGCGGTTGTGCATATCAACATGGTGCCGGGCGATAAAGTCGAGATCCAGATCGCGGCGAAAGGCGGTGGTAGTGAAAATAAAACCAAAATGGTCATGCTTAACCCATCTGACGATATCGCCGAGTGGGTAGAGAAAACCCTGCCAGCTATGGGCGCGGGCTGGTGTCCGCCTGGTATGCTGGGCATCGGTATTGGTGGTACGGCAGAGAAAGCGGCGGTACTGGCCAAAGAATCGCTGATGGAACACATTGACATTCATGAACTGATTGAGCGTGGCCCGCAGAATGCGGAAGAAGAGTTGCGTCTGGATATTTTCAACCGCGTCAACAAACTGGGTATTGGCGCACAGGGTCTTGGCGGCTTAACTACGGTTGTGGATGTCAAGATCAAAACCGCACCAACCCACGCGGCTTCTAAACCGGTGTGCCTGATCCCGAACTGCGCTGCAACGCGCCACGTCCATTTCACGCTGGATGGCAGCGGCCCGGCGAAGCTGACCCCGCCGAAACTGGAAGATTGGCCAGACATTACCTGGGAAGCCGGTGAAAACACCCGCCGTGTCAACTTAGATACGGTGACCAAAGAAGAAGTGCAGCAGTGGCGCACTGGCGAAACCGTGCTGCTGTCGGGCAAGATCCTGACCGGGCGTGACGCGGCCCATAAACGCATTCAAACTATGCTGGACAATGGTGAAGGCCTGCCGGAAGGGGTGGATTTGAAAGGCAAGTTCATTTACTACGTTGGCCCGGTGGACGCGGTCGGTGATGAGGTGGTTGGCCCGGCGGGCCCAACAACGTCGACCCGAATGGATAAGTTTAGCGACATGATGCTGGACGAAACCGGGATCATGGGCATGATTGGTAAAGCCGAGCGCGGGCCGGCAACGGTCGAGTCGATCAAAAATCATAAAGCGGTTTACCTGATGGCAGTGGGCGGCGCTGCGTATCTGGTGGCAAAAGCGATCAAGAAAGCCCGCGTCGTGGCCTTTGAAGATCTGGGTATGGAAGCGATCTACGAGTTTGAAGTAGAAGACATGCCGGTGACGGTAGCCGTCGATTCAAACGGCGCAAATGCGCATCAAATCGGGCCTGACATGTGGAAAGTGAAGATTCAGGAAATGGAAGCACAGGCTTAATCATCGCCGTAATAGTGTGACAAACTGCTGATTTAACTAGTAAACAGTTGAAAAAAGTGCGGCGTAAGCGGCACTTTTTGTCTATATAATAGGTTATACGTATAACGGCATATCAAACAGTAATTGGTGTGTCGATAATGATTAGGAGACTGCATGCCTCGCTTTATACAGCTTTTACAGCTCATTCTTGTCGTTGTGATTGGTGCTTTTGTTGGTTATGACTTGATCCTGCACGGGATCAGTATTTTTGAAGAAAAGTACGTGACGATCACTTGTGTGTTGGCGGTGGTGCTTGAGATCGCGCTGTTTGTGATTTACAAGTTAATCGAAGACGACTAGGCATCCCAACCCGTTTGACCATTCGATAAAAGCCTCTGCATGCGTCAGGGGCTTTTGTGCTTTGGTTGTCCCGTCCTGAAATGTGGTTGTTCATGTTTGATTAAGGTGAGTGGCTTTACACTATTTCAGAATAGTTGAGGGCTTGGTAGCCCTTTAGCAGCGTAAGACAGGTAACACAGCAAAATAATGAAACGAATAACGCAAGAAGTGAATGACTTTATCAGCCGCGGCATGGACAGTAATGTGCGGATTGCCGTGACTGGGTTATCGCGTGCAGGCAAAACGGCATTCATCAGTTCGCTGGTGAACCAGTTGTTGCATACGGCCACCCACAATAACCTGCCGTTACTGAGTGCTGCCCGGGACGGACGCTTGATTGGGGCCAGACGCGAGCCACATATGAACATGATGGTACCGCGCTTTGCGTATGATGAGGCAATGGAGCATATCCATGCGACACCACCACAATGGCCGGTTCCAACGCGAGATGTCAGCGAAATTCGTTTAGCCATCAAATATAAACCCAACAAAACGACTAAAAAACTGCTGGGTAAAACGGCGGTACTGAACCTTGATATTATTGATTACCCGGGAGAATGGCTGCTCGATTTACCTTTGATGGCGATGGATTTCGCTGAGTGGTCGGAAAGCCAGTTTGCCGCGCTGAAAGGCGAGCGAAAAATACTGGCTGAAGATTGGCTGAATGCACTGGCGCTGGTTGATCTCGACGCTGAGGTGGATGAAAAGCAGCTTGAACACGTATCTCAGGCTTACACACAGTATTTGCATGCCTGCAAAGATGCCGGTTTACATTGGGTTCAGCCGGGCCGTTTTGTCCTTCCCGGGGATTTGGACGGTGCGCCGGTGCTGCAGTTTTTCCCATGTCGGGTGGGGGCTGAACACCGAAGTGATAAAGGCAGTAATCTGGCCATGCTGGAAACGCGCTATCGTGAATATCAGCAGAAGGTGGTGAAAGCGTTCTATAAACATCATTTTGCGACGTTTGACCGGCAAATTGTACTGGTTGACTGCTTACAACCACTTAATGCCGGTGATGAGGCATTTTATGATATGCGCCATGCCCTGGAGCAAATCATGCACAGCTTCCGCTATGGACAGAGTAATCTGCTGCGCCGGCTGTTTGCGCCGAAAATCGATAAAGTGTTGTTTGCCGCAACCAAGGCCGATCATGTGACGCCGGAGCAGCATCCTCATTTGGTGTCGTTGTTGCAGCAGATGGTCCACCCCGCGTGGCAAACGGCCGCGTATGAAAATATTGATATGAACTGTATGTGCATTGCTTCAGTTCAGGCCACCACGTCAGGTTTTATTTCATCCGGTGATAAGACGGTTCCAGCTTTGCAAGGAACTACTCTAGAGGGGGAGGTGCTGACCCTGTTCCCAGGCGAGGTACCGAAGAAAGTGCCTGATGAACATTATTGGCAAACGCAGGGGTTTGAATTTAGCTCTTTTCTTCCGTTGCCAACCGAGCAAGATCAGCCGTTGGCACATATCCGGATAGATAAAGCTCTGGATTACCTGATTGGGGATAAACTCAAATGAGTAAGTTGAAGCAGAAACAGGTGTTCACCAACAAGCTCTCGACAAGCAAACCACAAGATGCGGGCGCTGAACTGACTGCTCAGCAGCATTTTTCATCCCGGGATAAATTTGTTCCGGTTAACCTTGAGCCTTCAGCGGCAGATACTGCTGCCGAGGTGGATCTTGAGCCGATCATTCGCCCGAGTACCAGACGCCGCTGGCTGAGTACGGGTTTGTTTGTCACGTTTTCCGGGTTGGTCGGCTGGCAGGCAGTGGATACGGTTGCCGGTGCGATCGAGTCAGCAGACTGGCTGGCTCTTGGTTGGACTGGCTTTACCGCGATTGTTGCCTCCCTGGGGTTAGGGGCGTTAGGCAAAGAACTGTGGAAGCTACGCAAACTGCGCCACCACTTTAGTATTCAGCAGCAGAGTGAAGCCCTGCTCGTTAGTCAAAGTGTCGGTAAAGGAAAAACCTTTTGTGAGCACATTGCCGCGCAAAGTGGGGTTTTGGCCGAGAGTCCCGCCTACGACCGATGGTTCAATAGCATTAATCCCGCGCACAGTGATGCCGAGATCCTCGACATGTACGACGCGATGGTGGTGAACCAGCAAGATAAACGGGCTACCCAGATTGTCTCTAAGCATGCAACCGAATCTGCGGCGCTGTGCGCGGTGAGCCCTCTGGCGGCTGCAGATATGTTGCTGGTGGCGTGGCGAAATTTCAAAATGATCGACAATCTGTCCCGGGTTTATGGTGTCGAGCTCGGATACGCGTCGCGCCTCAAACTGATCCGCGCGGTGTTTATCAACGTTGCGGTAGCCGGAGCCAGTGAGCTGGCGATTGATGCGGGTATGGATCTGATGTCGATGGATCTGGTAGGGAAAATATCCGCTCGGGCCGGGCAGGGGATCGGGGTCGGTATTTTAACCGCCCGGTTGGGGTTAAAAGCGATGGCACTGTTGCGCCCGTTGCCGTGGCATCCTGACAGGCAAGTCAAACTGGGTGGCATTCGTAAGGAAATCGTGGCGAAAGTTACATCAATGACAGTGAAACCTTAACCAATATCACTGATGAGCCATGCGGAAAACTTGACGGTTGAACACGCTTGGTAGAAACTACTGTCAACTTTTCCTGACAGTTGTGAAATGGGATATCTCAGTGCGTCTTGAGGTCTTATGTGAAGATAGACTCGGCTTAACCCGAGAGCTGCTTGATATTTTAGCGTCTAAAAATATCGATTTGCGCGGTATAGAAATTGATATCGTTGGTATTATTTACCTTAATTGTCCCGATATTGATTTTGACACCTTCAGTGAACTGATGGCAGAGATCCGTCGCATTTCGGGAGTCAAGGATGTGCGTAAAATCCAGTTTATGCCGATGGAGCGCCATAATACCGAACTCCTGTCGTTGGTGGATAACCTGCCAGAGCCGGTATTTGCTATTGATCTCAAAGGTTGTGTCGATATGGCTAACATGGCGGCACTGTCTTTACTTGGTCAGCACAAGCAGGATGTGATAGGTACGCCCATCAGCGCTCTGTTGCCGAGCGTGCGTTTCTCACGCTGGACTGAAGGGGTAAATGCGCGTACGCGTGAGACACTGGTCATTGATGGTTTGGATTATGTTATGGAGTTGATGCCGGTCTATATCAAAGACGAGGCTCAGAATTCCACGTTGGCAAGTACTCTGATGACGATTCGATCCAGTCAGCCCGGTGTTCAGATTGAAGAAAGCATACCGTTGCAAAATTCACTTGGCTTTGAGCATTTTGTCGGCGTTTCAAACCGCCATAAAGCATTGATGAATCAGGCGAAAAAGCTGGCGGTACTGGATCAGCCTCTACTGATTGAAGGTGAAACCGGTACCGGTAAAGAGATGCTGGCAAAAGCGTGCCATAGCCGTTCTGGCCGGGCGAATAAGCCGTTTATGGTTCTCAGTTGTGCCTCAATGCCTGATGATGTGGCGGAAACCGAGCTGTTTGGTCATGCACCAGGGTCTTTTAATCATGAGCAGGGCCATAAAGGTATTTTTGAGCAGGCTGACGGCGGCACGGTGTTCCTCGATGAGATCGGGGAAATGAGTGCGCACCTGCAAATCAAACTGTTACGGTTTTTGCAGGACGGTAATTTCCGCCGGGTCGGAGCAGAAGATGAGATGCATGTAGATGTGCGCATTATTGCATCAACCAAGCACAATTTGGCGGAGCTATCTGAAGCCGGCCAGTTCCGGGAAGATCTTTTCTATCGACTCAATGTACTGACTCTGACCATTCCTCCGTTACGCAAGCGGACTAACGATATTGCGCCATTGCTGGAGCTATTTGTGACTAAGCATTCGCAACAGCTTGGTCTGACAAAGCCAGAGCTTGACCAAGACTTAGTTGATGGTTTAGGCAGTTACCACTGGCCAGGCAACATGCGCCAGCTGGATAATATGGTCTTGCGGGCACTGACCGAACTGGAAGGCGAGCTGCTGAAACTCGAGCACTTTAATTTGCCTCCACCCCAGGCGGTGGCTGGTGGTTCAGCGACGTTGAATCTGGATGGTTCACTGGATGAAATCATGCGTGATTACGAGTCACAAATTCTGGAGCGTTTGTATCAGTCATTCCCTTCAAGCCGAAAGCTGGCAAAACGTCTGAATGTATCGCATACCTCTATTGCCAACAAACTGCGCGATTATGGCATTCGCAAAAACTGAGTACGTGGATTAAGTAAAAGGAACTCGTAAACCCCAATGGAAGATAAAAGCACCTCGGTAGCTGTACACAAGTTGGATGGCAATTTGTTACTGAGAACGGCCGAAGTCGGTGATGCTGATATGATCGCGACTTATTTTCAGCAAAATCGTGACTACCTGGCGCCGTTTGAGCCGACAAGAGAAGACGCGTTTTTTACCGTCAATGGCTGGCTGCAAAAACTGATCAAGCTGAATGAGCTGCATCGACTAGGGCTTGGTTATTACTGCCTGCTGATCGAGCAGAGTACGGGAAAAATGCTGGGTACCATTTCATTCAGCAGCCTGGCGCATTTTCCGATTTATGCTTGCAATGTTGGTTACTCCTTAGCAGAGCAAGCCCAGGGAAAAGGTTACATGCGGCGTGGGCTTAAAATGGCGTGTGACTATATGTTTAAGCATCAGAAATTACATCGTATTCAGGCTGGTTACATGCCACACAACCTGCGCAGTGAGTCGGTCTTAGAGCATGTCGGCTTTGTTCGCGAAGGGTACGCGAAAGACTATTTATTGATTAATGGTGAGTGGCAGGATCATATCCTGATGTCACTGACTAACCCCAATTGGCAGCGGGAGCCACGATAAGATGGAAAGACTTGAGCAACAACTGGCACTCGTGTTAGAGCTGGACCGCTTGAAAAACGTATTACGCCGCACACGGGTAAAATGTGCCGACAAGCGGTTAGAAAACAGTGCTGAGCATAGCTGGCATGTCGCGTTGATGGCCATCCTGATGCAGGAACATGCTAACGCTCCTGTCGATATTGCCCGAGTGGTTAAAATGTTGCTGATACACGATGTGGTCGAGATTGATGCCGGTGATACGTTCGTTTATGACACTGGTGCGTCAGAGGAGCAGGCTGAGAAAGAGCAGCAGGCTGCGGAGCGCTTGTTTGGTATGTTACCAAAGGATCAAAAACAAGAACTGCTAACCTTATGGCATGAGTTTGAAGCCGCGCAGTCAGACGATGCAAAGTTTGCTAAGGCACTCGACCGCTTGATCCCAATGCTATTGAATTACCATAATAATGGTCAAAGCTGGCAGGAAAATGGTGTGAGCCGCGAGCAAGCGATGACCATTAACCAGCGAATTGAACAAGGTTCTGCCATTTTATGGCAAAAAGCTAAACAACTTATTGAAGAAGCCACCGAGAAGGGTTGGCTGAAGTCTTAATAAAGGAGACTGAATGTCTTATTTGCCTTTGGACGAATACCAAAGAAAATGGATTTTTACTCACCAATCGATGCCGGTGCCTGATGAGGATCTAGCGCAGATCAAGCCAATGACTCAAGCGCGTTCGGCGCAGTTCTGGAAAGAAAATATCAGTGCGCAGAGTCCGGATATGGATCGGTTGAGCTCACAAGACTGGCCGATGAAAGAATCAAACTGGTCTGAGCAAACTGACTGGATGGCCGCATGGGAAGCGGACGCCCCTGAGATGCCACAAGAAGTGCTGGAACATCTCGATTGGCAGGATGACGTCACGGTGTACTTTTGCTACGAAAAATACAACGTAATTGAGACCAAATGGTCGGTATTTAAAAAGTACTGGAAGAACTTTTTGTTCTACGATGACGGGCCGATCTTAATCGCCCGTCGCCGTTCGCAGGCTCTGTGGTTTGATACCACTGGCAGCGTGAAACTTGGCGTTCGCCAATAGTGCTGTTTTTTTATCGGTCTGTTAAAAACCACCCGTTTTGCCAGGGTGGTTTTTTATTGCATCAGAGGTTGGAGAGTGGGCTTAAAACCCCTCCGGCACCTCTCTGGATCACATGGGTATAGATTTGGGTAGTTTTGACATCGGAATGGCCTAACTGCTCCTGAACGGTGCGAATATCGGCACCGGATTCCAGCAAGTGGGTGGCAAAACTATGTCGTAGCGTATGGCAGGTTACATTCTTTTCAATCAAGGCGTCTCTGGCAGCCCGTTTGACTGCCCGCTGAATCGCAGATTCATTAAGGTGATGACGGCGCAGTAAATCACTGTCAGGATCTCTGGAGAGCGCTGTGGATGGGAACAGAAAATGCCAGTTAAAGTCCAGCTCAGCATTTGGGTATTTTTTAGGTAACCCGCTGGGAATATGCACGCCAATGTAGCCGGGCATATGGCGATCCTTTTCATAGTAGCGCCGGGCAACTGCTACTTGAGCTTTAAGCGGCTCGTGCAGCTCGTGGGCCAGAGTGACGGTGCGGTTCTTACCTCCTTTTCCTTGCCAAATGCGAACAGCGCCGTAATCGTAATCGATATCTTGAACTCTTAGCCTCAGACACTCCATCACCCTTAATCCAGAGCCATATAACAATTGAACTTGCAGCGTATATTTGGGATCAATATGCTGGATGAACCGACGTACTTCTTCACGAGTCAATACGACGGGGAGTTTCTTTTCGGTGAGTGACTTTTGAAAACGCATATCCAGAGAAAGCGGCGTTTGTAAAAACTCTTTGTATAAAAAAGAAATGGAGTTTAGTGCCAGTGCCTGAGTTTTGACGGAGACATTTTCATTAACAGCAAGATGGGTAAGAAAGGCTTCTACGTCAGATTCATTCAGTTTTGATGGATGAGCGAGGTGATGAAAAACGATAAAACGCTTTATCCAAAATAGATAAGTTTGAATGGTTTTCTTCGCATAATGTCGGGACATCATATGATCTTTTAAGCTGAGTAAGAACTGACTTTTCATTGGATAAGTGATATGTAAATTTATACAGTGCCACTACTGTAAAGGCATTTGTCCAAATTAACATGCAGACAGCCTTCTAATTGCTCGCTTAAGCACATATATTCATACTATTTTTCTATGGGTTTCATAAGCATGAGTGATAATATACAGGTCGCTTTTGTTATGAAAGAGGGCGGTAGCTTGGTCGGAAACCTGGCACAGTGCCGTATAGAAAGCGTTAGGCAAAGGGCAGAAAGTTCTTTTGTTCTAATCTTCGTGTTCCCTTTGGTCATCGTTTTCTTTAGTCGGCAATTCCGCATTGTCGGCTCAAATCCTTGAATCTCTTCAACCGTAAAGCATGCCAAATTTCGTGGGTTGCCTCATTGATTTTTGGTGTCGGTCGGTGGTGGGCTTAACTGGCTCAAGGCGTGGAAAGGGCAAGGTAGCCGAAGCTTTCGTTATTGCTGTCATTTCGCAGCTTTTAGTTTCTCAGTTTAAAAGCTACTTTACCGCTGAACGTCTGCGTTTCGCAGTTGTTGATACCTCGGCTGTAACATAGCGGCTTCAGTTGTTCTTGAATCACAAAAAGTCAGTGGGTGATTGGTTGCTTATCGTGTTTAAGGTATTCTGTTTTCAAACCAAGTTAGTGAGTGCGCAGGAAAATTTGCCTAACAAACAATTCAAGCTGATTCGCAACGCTCGGCGCTTTCGGTTTCAATTAGTTTGGTGATTACGGTGAAGTGTTTGAGTGCTTTGGCAGCGTTGCTCACAACTTAATTGGGCGTTAGTTTTTATGGAGGTTAAATGAAATATTTGATAATGATGAGTATGGCATTATTGCTGTCAGCATGTGCGACAACACCACAAAAACTTCGTCATTCAGAGCCGGTGTTTCAGTCATCTAGCTCGATGAGCCCACCTGCTGTTGCTAGTTGTATTACTGAAAAATGGGAAAACTTAGACTATTTAGTTTATAGCCCAATGGTGACGTTTCATGAATCATCGTTAGGGTATGAGGTAATGCAGTACTTAGATGGTGAACTAGTCCATTTAGCTGATATAGAAAAAACTGAAACAGGAAGTCATGTTAAGGTCTACACACAGTCTTTGATTCTTTGGACAGACCCAGCGGTTAAGTCTCTCATGAGCTGCGAGCTTCAAAACTAACAAGCAATTTAAGCAGATTCGCAACGCTCGGCAATTTAGGTTTGAATCAGCTTCAGTGTTTACGGCACAATGGTCTAGGTAGGTGGTGGCGTTGCTCACTACTTAATTGGGCGTTATGTTTACTTGAAATTCAAAGGCTTAAAGTTCTTAGGCTCTAGTTCTTTGCCCCTTTAGCAATTCGTCCCTAGTAGACTCAGCAAATCCGCATTGTCGGCCTAAGTTCTTGAATAGCTCAGGCCGTAAAACATGCCAATATTCGTGGGTTGCTTCATTGTCAGGTCGTGGCGGTCGGCTTCTTGTTTAACTGGCTCAAAGTCGCTTTTGGATTCTTAACCAATCAGCATTTCGGCTTGGCAGTTGCCTCGGCAATTTGCCATTGTCTTGCGCTTTGGTTGGAAAGAAAGGGCGCTTGTTGTTACTCGGTCGGGTTGCCTCATTGGGCAGGGAAGAGGAATTACTTGTTTCAGGTTGGTCGCCTTTGGTGGTCAAGTTGGTTTAAACCTTATGGTTTGGTTCAGAAAATTGGTCTGAAACAGCAGTTCTTTCTCAAGTAATTCAATCGTTTGTGGTAAAACATAACAAGCAATTTAAGAGGGATTCACAACGCTTGGCACTTTTGCTTCTACTTCAGTTTTAGTGTTTATGGCACAATGCTTTAGGTTTTGATGTAAGCGTTGTTCACCCCTTAATTGGGCGTTATGTTTACTTGAAATTCAAAGGTTTAAAGGTCTTGGCCTCTAGTTCTTTGTCCCTCTGGCAATTCGTCTCTAGTAGACTCAGCAAATCCGCATTGTCGGTCTAAGTTCTTGAATCTCTCAGCCCGTAAAACATGCCAATGTTCGTGGGTTGCTTCATTGTCAGGTCGTGGCGGTAGGCTTCTGGTTTAACTGGCTCAAAGTCGCATCTAGGTTCTGAGTCAATTGGCATTTTGGCTTGGCAGTTGCCTCGGCAATTCAGCATTGTTTTGCGCTTTGTTTGGAAAGAAAGGGAACTTGTCGGGGCTTAGTCGGGTTGCCTCATTGGGCAGGGAAGTGGATTTGTTTGTTTTAGGTCGGTCGCCTTTGTCGGTCAAGTTGGTTTCAGCCTTGTGGTTTGCTTCAGAAAACTAGTTAGAAATAGCAGTTCTTTCTCAAGTAAATCATGTGTTTGTGGTAAAACATAACAAGCAATTTAAGAGGGATTCACAACGTTTGGCACTTTTGCTTCTACTTCATTTTTAGTGTTTATGGCACAATGTTTTAGGTTTGGGTGGAGGCGTTGTTCACCCCTTAATTGGGCGTTATACGCTATATGAAGAAAGCCTAAAATTTCAGGCCAATAATCTCGATTTTCAGCGTTGAGTTCTGGTTTTTGGTCGTCAAAAATTTCCCATTTCAATCCTAGTTTCCTTCGGTTCGTGGCTCACTATCGGCTTGCCGTTTGTGTGATGGTTTTCTTCTTCGGTGCTGACGATGTCAGGTCAATTTGGGCAACATGTGTCGCTGAAATGCAGCTCTGCGATTTTGCCTTTCTAAAAGCCGATTTACTTGCTGAAAGGGCGCTTTCTTTGGTGTGGTGAGTTCACGTGGTTTCTGTGACTTTGTGGAAAGATCTCATTGCTAAATTGTCTTTCCAAAAGCACTTTTTGGTGTTGCTAATCCGTTTTCTACGGCGCTGGTAGTTCCAAGTGGTTTCAGTGACAAGTCGCGGTAAGTCTAAGCCTGACGTGTGTGCATCAAAGTACATATAAATCATGGTTTCAAAGTGGGGCTTGGCATAAAATCTTGGCTTAAACGTTCATGCGTATAACAAAGCGTTCAAGAGGGATTTGGCACGCGTGGCATTTTTAGTATGCGTTGGGTTCAGTGTTTACGGCGCTATGCGGTAGCTTTTGTATTGCGTGCCGGCACCCCTTAACGCGGCGTTATGTTTTAATTTAATTTCAATGGCTTAAATGCCTTTGAGTCGTTCTTTGCTCCTATAGCCATTCGTTGGGAGTAGACTCAGCAAATCACAATTGTCTGCCCCAATTCTTGAATTACTTCACCCGTAAAACATGCCAAGGTTCGTGGGTTGCTTCATTCGATTTTTCGGGTGGTTTGGTCGTCTTGTTTCTCTGGCTCAAAGTCGCTTTGTGCGTATTTCCCAATCAGCCAATAACCTTGGCAGTTGCCTCGGCAAATCGGTATTGTTCTGCGCTGTTGTTGCTAAGAAAGGGCGCTTGTTGAGCCTTGATCGAGTTGCCTCATTAGCAGGGAAGTGGGCTTACTCGTTTCAGGTTTTGCGTATCTGGCGGTCAAGTGAGTTCGAGCTTGTGATTTGGTTCAGAAAACTAGGTCTACACTTTAGTTCTTTGCCAAGGAAATCAACGAATTGTGCTAAAACATAACAAAGCATTTAAGACGGATTCTCAACGCTTGGCAATTTCAGCTTAGGTCAGCTTCAGTGTTAAATGTGGCAAGGTTTAGGCTTAGGTGGTCGCGTTGTTCACCACTTAATGCGGCGTTATGTTTTAATAGAATTTCAATGACTTAAGTGCCTTTGAGTCGTTCTTTGCCCCTTTAGCTACTCGCTGGGAGTAGACTCAGCAAATCACTATTGTCGCTAAGTTCTTAAATCTCTCAGCCCGTAAAACATGCCAAGGTTCGCGGGTTGCTTCATTCGAGTTTTCGGGTGGTTTGGTCGTCTTGTTTCTCTGGCTCAAAGCCGCTTTGAGCGTATTTCCCAATCAGCCAATAACCTTGGCAGTTGTCTCGGCAAATCACCATTGTTCTGCGCTGTTGTTGCTAAGAAAGGGCGCTTGTTGTGGCTTGTTCGAGTTGCCTCATTATCAGGGAAGTGGACTTACTTGTTTCTGCTTTAGTGCATCTGGCGGTCAAGTGAGTTTGAGCTTGTGATTTAGTTCAGAAATCTAGCTTTGCATCTCAGTTCTTTGCCAAGTAAATCAACGAATTGTGCTAAAACATAACAAAGCATTTAAGACGGATTCTCAACGCTTGGCGATTTCAGCCTAGGTCATCTTCAGTGCTGAATGTGGCAAGGTTTAAGGTTGGGTGGTCGCGTTGTTCACCACTTAATGCGGCGTTATGTGAATTGGAGAAATTGACTATATGAAGAAGTTTATCGCTATATTTATAGCACTCTTTTGTCTAGCCTCGATTGGTGCTCAAGCTAATGATCATCAGTTAAAACAAGCATATGATAATCATCAAAGTGATGTTCAAGTTCAAGGCTCAGGCACAGTAATTCGCTTGCTACGTGATGACAACGAAGGAAGTAGGCATCAAAAGTTTATTTTAAAGTTGGACAGTAAACAGACCTTACTTGTTGCTCACAATATTGATTTGGCTCCCAGAATTCCAAACCTAAAAGTGGGCGATCGAGTTCAGTTTTACGGTGAATATGAATGGAATAAAAAAGGTGGTGTTATGCACTGGACACACCATGACCCAAACAATAAACACCCGCAAGGTTGGTTAAAGCACAACGGTAAGACGTACGAGTAAAAATTCACATAACAAACTGTTCAAGAGGGATTCGCAACGCGTGGCATTCTTACTATGCGTTAGTTCTAGTGTTTAAGGCGGTATGCGGCGACTTTTGTATTGCGTTGCTCACCCCTTAACAGGGCGTTAGGCATATTGTAAGGAGAAGGTGGTGAGATTTAATCCATTTGGCGATAGGCTTCGAGCTCTAGAATCAAATATTTTGAAATATCGTTCATATGAAGTTCTTTTAGTAGTCTTCTATGTCGAGGAAATAAAAAATTTCGCTATGAGGACTATTCAGTCTAATGACCAACGTAAGTTTGGAGAGCCAAGAATAAGCCCTAAAACAAAGAAAAAATATCAGAAGCTATGGGATATTCTTGTTTCCGAAGGTGTACTAGAGCAAAGTGATAGGATATTGATAGAAGACCTGATTGAGTTCAGAAATAACTCAGCTCATTCACTCGCAGATTTGTTTTCTGATCTAAACACTGATGATGTGTCAAAATTTGTTTCACAAAAGTTCTCTTATAATCATGGTGCTGCAGTAAAAGCTGAAAAAGTATATGAACGATTAGTCGAAAATATGAATGGTAATTATTTCCTCACAATTAGTACTGATAGTTATGTTTTTAGGAATGCTGAAAATTTATACAAAAAAGAAATGAAAAAATTGGCAGGTAAAATAAATAAGTTGTATGAGGAAAGAAAATTAGAAATCGAGCGTTTAAATGCTGAGCAAGATAGGTTTGCATCAGAACATATACACCTATTGAAGCCTATACATCCTGACAACAGAAAGGGTAACAATCAAATCACTCCAATAGGGAAAGCGACAATGGAAAAATTATTTGATTTAGGTTATAGCAACTTGTTTATATCTTATTCGATGAAAATAAGTTTGAGAACTGTCAATGCTTATCAAAAGAAACTATATGCCTAACAAACTGTTTAAGAGTGATTCGCAACGCGTGGCATTTTTACTATGCGTTGCTTTTAGTGTTTAAGATGGTATGCGGCGGCTTTAGTATTGCGTTGCTCACACCTTAACAGGGCGTTATGTTTACTTGAAATTCAAAGGCTTAAAGTTCTTAGGCTCTAGTTCTTTGCCCCTTTAGCAATTCGTCCCTAGTAGACTCAGCAAATCCGCATTGTCGGCCTAAGTTCTTGAATAGCTCAGGCCGTAAAACATGCCAATATTCGTGGGTTGCTTCATTGTCAGGTCGTGGCGGTCGGCTTCTTGTTTGACTGGCTCAAAGTCGCTTTTGGATTCTTAACCAATCAGCATTTCGGCTTGGCAGTTGCCTCGGCAATTTGCCATTGTCTTGCGCTTTGGTTGGAAAGAAAGGGCGCTTGTTGTTACTCGGTCGGGTTGCCTCATTGGGCAGGGAAGAGGAATTACTTGTTTCAGGTTGGTCGCCTTTGGCGGTCAAGTTGGTTTAAACCTTGTGGTTTGGTTCGGAAAATTGGTCTGAAACAGCAGTTCTTTCTCAAGTAATTCAATCGTTTGTGGTAAAACATAACAAGCAATTTAAGAGGGATTCACAACGCTTGGCACTTTTGCTTCTACTTCAGTTTTAGTGTTTATGGCACAATGCTTTAGGTTTTGATGTAAGCGTTGTTCACCCCTTAATTGGGCGTTATACGCTATATGAAGAAAGCCTAAAAATTCAGGTCAAAAATTTCAGTTTTCAGCCTTGAGCTCTGGTTTTGAGACGCTGAGATTTACCTGCTCCAATCCTAGTTTTCTTCAGTTCTTTGTTCGGTTTGGGCCTGCCGTTTATCGGTGGTTTTCTTCTGGGGTGCTGATTTTTCAGGGTTAGTCCAGGCTGCGTTTTTCGTTGAGATTTAGCTCTGTGAATTTGCCTTTCTAAAAGCGGATTTACTCGCTGAAAGGGCGCTTTCTCTGGTGTGGTGAGTTCACGTGGTTTCAGTGAGTTTGTGGAAAGTCCTCATTGTGAAATTGTCTTTCCAAAAGTGCTTTTTGGTGTTGCAGGTCTGTTTTCTGCGGCGCGGTTTGTTCCAAGTGGTTTCAGTGGCAAGCCGCTGCAAGTCTTAGCCTGACTTGGGTGCATCAAAGTACATAAAGTTTGTTGTTTGCAAAGTTTAAAATAACGTAAAATCAACCCTTTGGGTCTGCAAACTAACAAACTGCTCAAGAGGGATTCACAACGCGTGGCATTTTTACTATGCGTTGATTTTAGTGATTAAGGTGGTATGCAGCGGCTTCGGTATTGCGTTGTTCACCCCTTAGCAGGGCGTTAGGCATCAAGGAGGTTGTTGTCATGGAAGAATCAATAAAATTTGGTAGGTTAGCTGAAGTTCATTTCGAAAATGGGCTTTTGTGTGCTGAAAGTGTCGTTTCTGCTATAGCTGAATATCACGGGGTGGATGACCAATTAGCCTCAAAAATGGCGACGGGATTTTGTAGTGGTATGGCTAGAACTTGTGGACCATGTGGTGCCTTATCAGGAGCTGTTATGGGCATTAGTTTAGTTCTAGGTCGTGAATCACAAAGTGATACTGTCGCAGCCACGTACGAAGCAACGCAGGAATTGGTCGAGAAGTTTGAAAGTGAATTCGGCGCAAAAGACTGCCATAAGCTTTTAGGTTGTGACATTGGAACAGAAGAGGGTATGGCTCATTTCCGTTCTCACAACCTTCGTTCTAATTGTAGTAACTACACACGAAAAGCTGCTGAAATTGCAGTGCAAATATTGAGCAAAGATGCCTAACAAACTGCTCAAGAGGGATTCGCAACGCGTGGCATTTTTACTATGCGTTGATTTCAGTGATTAAGGTGGTTTGCAGCGGCTTCGGTATTGCGTTGCTCACCCCTTAGCAGGGCGTTATACGCTATATGAAGAAAGCCTAAAAGTTCAGGTCAAAAATCTCAGTTTTCAGCGTTGAACTCTGGTTTTTAGGCGTCAAAATTTTCCCGTTTCAATTCTCGTTTTCTTCGGTTCGAGGCTCACATTCTGGCCGCCGTTTGGGGATGGTTTTATTCTTTGCTGCTGATAGTGCCAGGTCAGTTGATGCGAAATTTGTCGTTGAAACTCAGCTCAGTGAGTTTGTCTTTCTAAAAGCCGATTTACTCGCTGAAAGGGCGCTTTCTTTGGCGTGGTGAGTTCACGTGGTTTCAGTGAGTTTATTGAAAGTCCTCATTGTGAAATTGTCTTTCCAAAAGTGCTTTTTGGTGTTGCAGGTCCGTTTTCTGCGGCGCGGTTTGTTCCACGTGGTTTCAGTGGCAAGTCGCTGTAAGTCTAAGCCTGACTTAAGTGCATCAAAGCACATAAAAATCATGGTTTCAAAGTAGGGCTTGGCATAAAATCTTGGCTTAAACGTTCGTGCGTATAACAAACTGTTTAAGAGTGATTCGCAACGCGTGGCATTTTTACTATGCGTTGCGTTTAATGCTTAAGGTGGTATGCGGTGGTATCGGTATTGCGTTGCTCACACCTTAACAGGGCGTTATGTTTTTTGTGGAAATAATAGCTTTAGCGGATTCTAGATTGTTGCTATAAGAATGTCGTGTCCAATATAAGGAGAGTGGCATGAGTAGCAATGATTCTTACTTTTTAGCTCTAGAAAATCGCGGTTTGGAGAAAGTTAAAGTTCAATGGTTAAATCACAAACATGGCAGACCAGAGTCAAAAAATTGGTATTTAGTTCGACACTGGATTGAGGAACAAGAGCAGAAGCAACGTAATATCAACTCCAGCGTTAAAGAGGAGTTGACGTTAAAAGGTTTCGAGTATTCGGCAGAGTCCAATAAAATACAGCGCAACATGTTGTGTGTACTTGCTTTAACTTTGATTGTTGATTTAATCACAATACTGCAAGCACAAACATAACAAACTGTTCAAGAGGGATTCGCAACGCGTGGCATTTTTACTATGCGTTGGTTTAAGTGATTAAGGTGGTGTGCGGTGACTTCGGTATTGCGTTGCTCACCCCTTAACAGGGCGTTATGCAACTCAGGTAAATTTAGGGTTTTAATCTTTTTGGATTTCTCCGGCCATTTGTTTTGTGTTGTCGGCAAATGAGCATTTTCGGCTTCAAATTCGTGGTCAACTCAGACCGTAAAACAGGCAAGATTCTTTGCTTGCCTCAATCAGTTTTAGCGTTGGCGCGTTGTTAATTTTGCGGGCGCAAAGTGTGGAAAGGGCAAGTTAATCGATCATTTTTCTTTTGCTGAAGGTTTCGCTCGTTGAGTTTTCCTGATTCAAAAGCTTAGTTTGTTGCTGAAAGGTGGACTTTGTTTTGGCGGCTTATTTATCAAGGCTCAGGCTATGGTTGATTTTTGGTTCACTTAATCAATATTTCGACTGTTTTCTTAATTCAATTTGGTGTAACTTTATGTTTATCTTATTGAATTTGCATAACAAAGCATTTAAGACGGATTCGCAACGCTTGGTGTTTTTAGTGTAAATTCAGTTTTTGTGTTTTAAGTGGTTTGTCGAGGCATCGGTGTTTAGCGTCGCTCACCACTTAATGCGGCGTTAGGTGAATTGCGATAATTCAACAAGATCGGGGGGATAGAATGAGCGAAATTAAGAGATGTGATGTAAATGAAGAATGGGCACACTCAGGTTACGTTGTAGCTGGAGATTATGTTTTCCTTGGTTATTGTGTTGGCAATGTTGGGAAAAGTGTCGAAGAACAAATAAACGGAGCTTTTGATGATATGGCTAGAAAGCTTGAAATGGAAAATCTAACGTTAGATAGTGTAGTGAAAATCGATGTTTTGCTCAGGGATGTATGGAATATTCCATTAGTAGAGAAAGTTATCAAAGAACGTTTTAAGAATGGCTATCCTGCGAGAAAAACGATTTCTACTGATTTTGCTCATAGAGGTGGAGAGTCATCAGGTCTTCATGTGCAAATAGATGGTGTTGCTTATATCGCAAAAAAATAAGCCATGTGCAATCCAGTTATTCACCTAACAAATTGCTTAAGAGTGATTCGCAACGCGTGGCATTTTTGGCTTGCGTTGGGTTTAGTGATTACGGCGCAATGCGGTGGCTTGGTCAAGGCGTTGCTCACACCTTAGCAAGGCGTTATAACCTTAGAGGGAAAAATGGAACTTAGAGCATTTGAAAAGGAAGATCATGACCTGCTTATCGGTTGGATCGACTCAGATAAATTGAATTATCAATGGGGTGGTCCAAACTTTGAGTTTCCATTGGATTCAGTGCAAATTTCTAAACACTGTTCCCAAGAGCAAGTGTTTCCGTTTATCTTTGTTGTCTCAGGTCAGAACGCTGGCTATGTTGAGCTATTCAAAGTTTCAGATTCGCACTTTAGGATTTGCCGCGTATTTGTTTCAGACAGCTTTCGTGGAAAGGGCATTTCAAAGCGTATGCTTGGTCAATTAGTCGATCTAGCAAAAGATAAATACAGCGCTAGCTTACTATCACTAGCTGTATTTGAACGAAACATAGTTGCGAGAAATTGCTATGAATCGCTTGGTTTTACCGTTACAGCGCATGAAAATGGCTCTCGTTCTTTCGACGGTGAGGTTTGGGGTCTTTTACGTATGGAAAGACGGTTATAACAAAGCATTTAAGAGTGATTCCCAACGCTCGGCATTTCCAGTTCAAGGTTGGGTTTTGTGTTTACGGTGGTATGGTTAAGTTTCGTGGTAGCGTTGCTCACACCTTAATGCGGCGTTATACGCTAGATGAAGAAAGCCTAAAAATTCAGGGCAAAGATTTCGGTTTTCAGCGCTGAGTTTTGGTTTTTGGGCGTCGAAGTTTTTCCCATTTCAATTCTCGTTTTCTTCGGTTCGAGGCTCACATTCTGGCCGTCGTTTGGGGATGGTTTTATTCTTTGCTGCTGATAGTGCCAGGTCAGTTGACGCGAAGTCTGTCGATGAAACTCAGCTCTATGGATTTACCTTTCTAAAAGCTGTTTTACTCGCTGAAAGGGCACTTTTTCTGGTGTGGTGAGTTCACGTGGTTTTAGTGAGTTTGTGGAAAGTCCTCATTGTGAAATTGTCTTTCCAAAAGCGCTTTTTGGTATCGCCAGTCCGTTTTCTGCGGCGCGGTTTGTTCCACGTGGTTTCAGTGGCAAGTTGCTGTAAGTCTTAGCCTGACTTGAGTGCATCAAAGCACATAAAAATCATGGTTTCAAAGTAGGGCTTGTCGTAGAATTTTGGCTTTAACGTCCATGCGTATAACAAAGCGTTCAAGAGGGATTTGGCACGCGTGGCATTTTCAACATGCGTTGAGTCCAGTGTTTACGGTGCATTGCAGAGGCTTATGTATTGCGTGCCGGCACCCCTTAACGCGGCGTTAGTAGCAATCGGTAGTATTCTACATTTGAGGATATAAATATGGAGCAAGAAAAAGCGTATTCAATAATTGATGCTTTAGCGAATGGAATTGATCCTAATACGGGAGAGTGTTTCCCAGAAGACTCTCCTTATAATAATCCAGACGTAATTCGCGCACTATTCTACATACTTCGCAATAAGCCTGTTCAGAAAAAACATAAAAGGTCTCTTGAAGAAAAACAGCGAGAGAACGTAGAAAAAGGTTTACCTAAAAATCATGGGTTACCTTGGACAGATGAAAGTGTTGAGTATGTTATAAATCAATACCATGCAAACGCATCAATTGACGTGATTGCTCTGGATGTAGCAAGAAAGCCTAATTCAATTATAGGTTTGCTAAAGAAAAAGGAAGTAATAACAGATGAACAGGCTTTCTCATTGGGTTTGCGTTACCAAGGTGCACGCGCTTAAGGTTGCTACTAACAAATTGCTTAAGAGTGATTCGCAACGCGTGGCATTTTCACTATGCATTGATTTATGTGATTAAGGTGTAATGCAGAGGCTTGGTCATTACGTTGCTCACACCTTAGCAAGGCGTTATACGCTATATGAAGAAAGCCTAAAAATTCAGGTCAATAATCTCAATTTTCAGCGTTGTGTCCTGGGGTTTGGGCATCATGATTTCCCGGTTTCAGTTCTCGTTTTCTCCGGTCCGTGGCTGAGTTTTGGCCTACCGTTTATCGGTGGTTTTCTTCTTTGGTGCTGATTTTTCAGGGTCAGTCCAGGCTGCGTTTTTCGCTGAAACTCAGCTCTGTGAGTTTGCCTTTCTAAAAGCTGTTTTACTCGCTGAAAGGGCACTTTCTTTGGTGTGGTGAGTTCACGTGGTTTCAGTGAGTTTGTGGAAAGTCCTCATTGTGAAATTGTCTTTTCAAAAGCGCTTTTTGGTGTTGTCAGTCCGTTTTCTACGGCGTGGTTTGTTCCAAGTGGTTTCAGTGGCAAGTTGCTGTAAGTCTAAGCCTGACTTGAGTGCATCAAAGCACATAAAAATCATGGTTTCAAAGTAGGGCTTGTCGTAGAATTTTGGCTTTAACGTTCATGCGTATAACAAAGCGTTTAAGAGGGATTTGGCACGCGTGGCATTTTTAATATGCGTTGGGTTCAGTGTTTATGGTGCATTGCAGAAGCTTATGTATTGCGTGCCGGCACCCCTTAACGCGGCGTTAGCTCTCTTTGCGTAAAAATAGAAGTCAGAGAATGAAAATCAAATCAAAAATTATACTTACAATGTGTTTTGCAGCGTTTGGTTCATCAGGTAGTCAAAACGTAGAACCAACATCAG
>NZ_JARHUF010000011.1 GCF_029223195.1 Vibrio sp. CAU 1672
GTAGCAGAATCCGTAGAGATCTATAATCAAATGAGGCCTCATACGGCTTTGAAATACAAAACGCCCGATGAAGTACATCGAGCGTTTTAGTTAAAAAGTGTCAACCCATATCAGGACGGGTCAGCCATGTGAAAAACACTAATTAAGGCGTATAAAACGTCGCCGCACCCGGGCCGACCGGCAGGCCAAAGACAAACACCCACAGGTAGAACAGCACACTCCAGCCGGCAATAAAGCAGATGGAATATGGCAGCATGGTCGCGATCAGAGTGCCGATCCCCAGGTTCTTCATGTAATGAGTAGCTACCGCCAGGATCAGGCCAAAGTAGCTCATCATCGGGGTGATGATATTAGTGGTTGAATCACCGATACGGTAAGCCGCCTGAATGGTTTCCGGAGCGTAACCCACCAGCATTAACATTGGGACAAAGATAGGTGCCGTAACCGCCCACTGTGCCGATGCAGAGCCGATCATCAGGTTGATAAAGCCACACATCAGGATGAAGGCGAAGAACAACATTGGCCCCGTCAGACCGATGCTTTGCAGAAAATCGGCCCCGGCAACCGCAAAGACCTGACCGAAGTTGGTCCACTTAAAGAACGCAACAAACTGGGCTGCAAAGAACACCAGTACGATGTACATCCCCATCGAAGACATCGACTTCGACATTGCATCGATCACGTCGCGATCGTTGTTCATCGTGCCGACCACTTTACCGTACACAAAACCCGGCACAGCAAAAAAGACGAAGATGAAGGCCACAATACTCTTCAGGAACGGCGAACCGGCAACGGTACCAGCTTCAGAACGCAGAACCCCATCAGCGGGCACAATGGTCCAGGCCAGCAGTGCCGAGACCACCAGTACCGCAACGCCAGCCAGTTTCAAACCACGCTTCTCGACCGTGGTCAGTTTACCCATTTTATCCTGAGCTAAGTCTTCTGCGGCTTCTTCATCACTATACGTACCCAATTTGGGCTCCACGATTTTTTCGGTGACGAACGCCCCCATTCCCGCGATAAAGAAAGTGGAAACAAACATGAAGTACCAGTTAACTTCCGGACCAACCGTATAAGTTGGATCGATCATCTGCGCTGCTGTCTCGGTAATACCTGACAACAGTGGGTCGACCGTACCAATCAGCAGGTTGGCAGAGTAGCCCCCAGACACGCCCGCAAACGCCGCCGCCAGACCAGCCAGAGGGTGGCGACCCAGTGAGTGAAAGAGCATTGCAGCCAGTGGGATCAGCACCACGTAGCCAAGCTCTGATGCCGTGTTAGAAATGATACCCGCGAAAACCACGGTTACCGTTACCATACGCTGAGAAGCGCCCATCACCAGGCCCCGCATGGCAGCAGAAAGCAGGCCTGAATGCTCTGCAATCGCAACCCCCAGCATGGCTACCAGTACGGTACCTAACGGGGCAAAGCCAACAAAGTTTTTCACCAGGTTAGTGACTATCAGCTCCAGGCCATCGGCATTAAGCAGGCTGACCACCTGGATCATACCGTCAGCCGCACGGCCCGGGGCACCTTCCGGACGTGGGTCTACAACTGAGACTTCAAAGTATCCGGCAACTCCCGACATCACCAAAATGGCTAAACAGAAAATGGCAAATAGTGTGATCGGGTGGGGTAACAGGTTCCCCAAGTATTCAACGGTATCGAGAAAACGCGTAAATAGCGGTTTTCTCGGTGAGTTTTGTTTAATCGAAGCAGATGAACTCATCTGTTCCCTCCTTGTATTTATTCCTGCGCATATGTGACAAAAATGTCACAAAGCCTGCGCAGGGTACTCGACACAAGGGTTAAGTAAAAGTTCAAAACGTTACAGAAAGTAACCAACAGTGCAATTGACGACCAATTATCAGCAAAATATCAGATGAATCAACCGCATAATGACCATAATTCAGCATTATAAGTCAACAGCTCTCATGAGCATCTCCGATATTTGGGGTTGTTTCTGCACTGCTTTAAAACGAGGATTCGTCTGCGCTTGTGTCGTGAAATACCACAGGAGCGCATTCAGGATGGATACCTGGTTTCATATCAATTTTCCCTTCAGATCAATTGTTTTGTTATAACGCAACAATTGATAATTACTCTCAGCAAAGGAAGCAAACAAAATTTGTGGTACCTTGCCCGTCAAACCTTTATTGAAGACACAGTCCATGTACTCCATAGAGCCGATTGGCATTATTGAAAGCCCATATAAAGAGAAATTTGCCGTTCCCCGCCAACCGCGTTTGGTGCCTGCGGCAAAATCACGCGTCAAACTCGTCGGGGACGCAAACAGCCCCGAAGCCGTTCGCGGTTTAGAGCAGTTTTCTCACGTATGGCTACTGTTTTTGTTTGACCAGAATCTCGCCGCGGGTTGGAAACCAACCGTACGCCCGCCACGCTTAGGCGGAAATGAACGGATTGGCGTGTTTGCCTCGCGTTCAACGTTCAGACCTAATGGCATTGGCATGTCTGCGGTAGAAGTCAAAAGCATCACAAAGAAAGGTGAACAAGTGTATCTCGATCTTGGCAGCGTCGATTTGGTTGATGGCACGCCAATCGTAGATATCAAACCTTATATCCCCTACTCGGACGCCATTCCAGAGGCACATAGCGGCTACGCAGGAGAAGCACCAGAGACATCACAGGTGGACTTCTCATCAGCAGCACTGGCGATACTCGAAAAGCGCAGCGATACTGAGTATGTCAAAACCGTCATCGAGCAAGTTCTGGCACAAGATCCTCGTCCCGCTTACAAAAAGAACAAGCCGGACAGCAAAGAATATGCGGTAAATTTGTTCGATTTAAACGTCAAGTTCACCGTTTGCGGCAACTTAATAACGGTTACCGTGATAGAAAGCTTTTGACAAGGCTAATTGGCTGATATTATAAGCGGCTGACAATTCTCCCCCTCGTGGGACCCTCATACTCCGGTCCATTCTGGCTTGAGTATCTAACTTTAATAAACGGATAAATTTAATGCGTACCAGTAATTATCTTCTTTCTACTCTGAAGGAGACTCCAAACGACGCAGAAGTAGTGAGCCATCAGCTCATGCTACGTGCGGGTATGATCCGTAAGCTGGCTTCAGGTCTATACACCTGGCTGCCTACTGGTCTACGTGTGCTGCGTAAAGTCGAAAACATCGTTCGTCAAGAAATCGACAATGCAGGTGCAGTCGAAACTTTGATGCCCGTTGTTCAGCCGTTTGAACTATGGGAAGAGACAGGCCGCAGCGAGAAGATGGGTCCTGAGCTACTTCGCTTTACTGACCGTCATACTCGTCCGTTTGTTCTTAGCCCAACCGCTGAAGAAGTGATCACCAGCCTAGTGCGTAACGAAGTGAGCTCTTACAAACAGCTGCCGCTAAACCTGTACCAAATCCAGACTAAATTCCGTGATGAGCGTCGCCCACGTTTTGGCGTAATGCGTGCACGTGAATTCTGCATGATGGATGCATACAGCTTCGACATCGACAAAGCAGGTCTGGAGAAATCTTACCAGGCGATGCACGACGCTTACTGTAAAGCATTCGATCGCATGGGTCTTGAGTACCGCCCGGTACTGGCTGACTCTGGCGCTATCGGTGGTAGTGGCTCTCAAGAGTTCCACGTGCTTGCTGAAAGTGGCGAAGACCTGATCGCATTCTCTACTGAGTCTGATTACGCCGCGAACATCGAAAAAGCGGAAGCCGCAGCTCCTGCAGGTGAGCGCGCACAGCCAACTCAGGAAATGACGCTGGTTGATACGCCAAACGCGAAAACTATCACCGAACTCGTAGAGCAACACGGCCTGCCAATCGAGAAGACGGTTAAAACTCTATTTGTTAAAGCGTCTGAAGAAGTGGATGCTGACATCATTGCGCTGATCATCCGCGGTGATCACGAGCTGAACGAAGTGAAAGCTGAAAACCTTCCTCAGGTAGCTGCTCCTCTGGAAATGGCAACAGAAGAAGAAATTCGCGCGCTAATCGGTGCAGGCCCTGGCTCTCTTGGCCCTGTTGGCCTTGAGCTACCATTCATCGTAGACCGCACGGTTGCCGTAATGAGCGACTTTGGCGCGGGCGCTAACGTTGATGACAAACACTACTTCGGTATCAACTGGGGTCGTGACGTTGAGCTAGGTCAGGTTGAAGATCTGCGTAACGTAGTAGAAGGCGATCCAAGCCCATGTGGTCAAGGTACGCTAATGCTGAAACGTGGTATCGAAGTGGGTCACATCTTCCAGCTGGGTAATGTTTACTCTCAAGCAATGAACTGCGGTGTACTTGGTCCTGACGGTAAGAACGTCATCCTGGAGATGGGTTGTTACGGTATCGGTGTATCACGTGTGGTTGCGTCTGCAATCGAGCAGAACCACGATAAATACGGCATCATCTGGCCCGACGCACTAGCACCTTTCCAGGTCGCTATCGTTCCAATGAACATGCACAAGTCTGAAGAAGTGAAAGAAGCGGCTGAGAAGCTGTACGCTGAACTGACGGCTATGGGCATCGAAGTCCTGTTCGACGACCGTAAAGAGCGCCCGGGTGTGATGTTCTCTGATATGGAACTTATCGGTATTCCTCACACTATCGTGATCGGCGATCGCAGCATGAAAGAAGGTAACTTCGAGTACAAGAACCGCCGCTCTGGTGAGAAAACCGCGGTTGCCATGGCAGACATCGTTGAGCACGTTAAGGCTCAGCTTCAATAAGCTGCACTAAGCACATTGTGCTAAACACATAGCGATAAAAAGGGTTGGCTTCGGTCAGCCCTTTTTTACACCTGAAGAAAACCGTTGTAACATTTGCAGCGTTAATCTTTGGTTCAGATTCATCACCTTACACTTGATTTAATCTAGTAAGGAGGTCAGCCATGGATCTAAAAAGTCTTCTTAATCAAGCGCTCAATTCAGACCTGGTCAAGCAAGGTGCCGATGCACTCGGCAGAAAAACCAACAACGTCAAATCTTCATCAAGCTCAAGTCAACTAACAACCCTTGGTGCCGGCGCTATTGGCGGCGGCCTTATCGGCATGTTAATCGGCTCGAAAAAGAGCAAAAAGATGGCAAAGAAAATGGGCAAAGGTGCACTTAAAGTGGGTGGCGCGGCAGCACTTGGCGCACTGGCTTACAAAGTCTACAACGACTGGCAAGCGAAGCAGGATAGTCAGGGCATCAACGAACCCTTTGACCCTGATGATAACAAGCACGCAAAGTTGATCCTAAAAGCCATGATTGGCGCAGCAAAGGCCGATGGGCACGTCGATGAACAAGAAATGGCGCGCATCGAACAAGCGCTGACTGAGATGGGCGCCGACGATCACGTCAGGCAGTTGGTACAGCAAGAACTGCACAAACCACTGGATCCCGCTGAGCTTGCCAGCCAGGCCACCTCTCCCCAGCGGGCCTCAGAAGTATATCTTGCTTCATTGATCGTAGCTGATGAGCAAAACTTTATGGAGAAAGCCTACCTACAGGAACTGGCTAAGCAGCTTAACCTCTCTGCTGAAGTGACATACCAGCTGGAAGCACAATTACAGTGATGAATGTTTGTTCAAGTTGACGCTGAATTTGAGCCAAAACAACTCTCGGCTTTGAGTTTCAAAACAGCTATGTGTATATTGAGATAAATTATCATTTAGTGGAAAGAAAACATGCAAGTATACGGCTGTTGTGATTTGGTTCGTGAGCTTTACGCTCAAATCGGTAGTGGCGATCAGGCATACGTCCCTCAGGCAATTTCATGTGCAGTGAAAGCACTCAACGAAATTGCGGCGGATGAATCTCTGCCAAAAGAAGTGCGTGAAAAGGCCGCATTTGCCGCGGCAAACCTATTGATTTCAGATTTTGAGGATAAGTAGTGAATCTGGCCAACTTTGAATCAATGGATCCTGTGATGCTGATGAGTATCGTCAACATGAAACTGCGCGACGACTTCGGCGGCGATCTGGATAAGCTGGCTGCTTTTTTCGATATTGACCGCACAGCACTGGAAGCCAAACTGGCTACTGCAGGCTTTGATTTCCTACCAGAGGCGGGCCAGTTCCGTTAACCACGCCAGAATCACATAGTGAAAAGGGCTTGATGATATCATCAAGCCCTTTTGTTATTAGCCCACTCTCATAGCCGAATGAGGCTTAGCCGAATGAAGCCCAAATGACCGTTGCCACTAACACCGGGCAGACAAATTTCACGTAAGCGGGCCATAGCTTACCGAACCAGCCTTGAGTGAACTCCGGAAACCCTTGTTCCAGCTCTTTAATTTTCGAATGGCGGTTCCATACCCAGCCACCAAACAGACAGAACAATAGTGCCGCCGTTGGCTGCAGGTACTGGGTGGCAATGGTCGCCACCAGGCCAAACATAGCCGAGAAATTAAACACAATTACCGCACTAAACAGCGCAATCAGACCACCTAATACCCAGCTGGTAGAGCCACGTTTGGTATTGAACCGTTCACTCACCAGGGCGACCGGACATTCCAGCATAGAGATAGAGGACGTCAGCGCAGCAATCGTCAAGAGCAAAAAGAATACGATAGCAAACAGTTGACCCAATAAGCCCAGACTGTCAAACATCAGCGGCAACACAGTAAACACTAAGGTATCTGAGCTGAGCAGTGAGCCGTCTTCCGCGTAAATTTGCACCCCTTTCTGCATCGCAACAAACATCGCCGGCATCACCACCAGACCGGCAATAAAGGCAACGGCGGTGTCGACCAGAGTGACATTCATCGCCATCTTCGGCAGATTCTCTTTCTTACTCAGGTAAGAGCCATAAATCAGCATCGAACAGCCGCCAATAGTCAGCGAAAAGAACCCCTGCCCCATCGCCGCCAGGATCAGCTTTCTGTCCCATATTTTGTCAAAGTCCGGCACTAGGTAGTGCTTCAATCCTTCCATCGCACCGTTTTGCGTCATGATATAGACAAACAGCAAACCAAACAGGACGAACAACGCTGGCATCAGGCGGGTAGACCACTTCTCGATCCCCTGTTTCACACCACCCTGAACGATCAAAATAGTCAGTACATAAAAGGTAATCGTGCCGAACAGGTTGCGCTCAACGCTGAAGCCTTTTAACCATTGCGTCGCGACTTCCAGGCCCATGATTTCAGTAACCGCCCCCAGCAAGAAGCAGATCAACCAACCACCGACAATAGAATAGAACGCCAGAACCGCACTTGGCACACTCAGACCAATCCAGCCGACCAACCCACCCAGCTTTTTACCGGCCGGGTTATCGGTCAGAGCACGCATACTGTCTACCGGGTTGGCCTGGCCATGGCGGCCAATCGCCATTTCAACCACCAGCATTGGGAATGCGACGATAAGGATCATCACCAAATACACCAGCAAGAAGGCACCCCCGCCATTGCTGGCCGCTTGGGTCGGAAAACCCCAGATATTGCCCAGCCCCACAGCGGCACCAGCTGCGGCTAAGATAAATCCGAGGCGAGAGCCAAAATGCTCACGAGGCTGAGAAGAAGTTTGTTGTGTCATACCACCCACACAATATATCAATGAACTAGCTGACTAGTACACTATAGCAATATCCTCTCTACAACAAGAGCAGATTGGTTGTTTATTCGACATCCAGAATAATTAGCCGTAATTCAGTTTGTAAATATCTACGTACATCTTACATTCTCTGGCCATATTTATACCATCGACAAGCAAAACAAAAAGACCGTTGGTTATTACCAACGGTCCCAGACTGCACATAGCATAGTTATTAGATGGAAAAAACCTGATAGTTTTTTAACTCAGGGATCAGCTGCTGGAGGTGTTGTTCTTGCTCGGCCATCCTTTCCACTGAATCACACAGGCTCTCGGCCTGCAGTTGCATCGTTTTAGCATTCTCGGCTAAACGCTGTGCTACTTTCACTTTCAGTTCAAGCATACGTTCAGATAACTCGGTCAGATTCAAATCACCATCCTCACGCATCTTCGCTGCCAGTACCTCAAACGCGCTGGTAATAAACTCTTTATGGAAGATCTCCTGCGCGTTAGCCAAATCTGCACGCCAGGATTCACTCATCGACTCGAAGCTCGCTGCTGGCAGAATAAAATCACCATTCTGATAATAACGGGCTTCGACATCGGCATAAAATGCGTTTATCGCAACCTTTACATTGTTGAACGCTTCCGGGGCATCCAAACTCACCGCAATATCGTCAATGACATCGTGCGCGACAGCCAGACCATTGCTGGCTAACTGCCTGGCCTGGGGGAGATAAGCGGTGATTTTTTCGCGGTAGTCCTCAAGCGCTGCAGTTTGGCCCGCATTAAGTTCAAGCGGTTCTCCATTGATAAACAGGTTGTTGTCATTATCCAGCCAGGCTTTATCGCCAGTGCTACGCTGAATTTCCAGATGTTGTCCGTCCAGATGAACTTCATGGTTAATGTCGACCCGGCACTGCGCAGAGTAGCCAGAGACACTGACCATCAACAACGGCAAGATGAGCAGCTTCTTCATTACTTTCTCTCTGATGAACATCATTGTTAAGCGAACCATAACAGCGCTGAATACCCCGGATGTCAGCAAACCGTCACGACTTCAAAAACCGTGGTTTTCTCGCCGATGCACAGCTCGACCTCTTCCCCTTCCTCTTTGCCCATCAGTGCACGGCCAAGCGGGGATTTTACAGTTAAAACAAAAACTTCTTTCCCGTGACATTCCAGTGTCAGGCCACCGGAGCACGGGCCAATAAAAAATGACTTCTCGGTGTCATTCTCATCAGCAAGCACCACATACGCCCCGACACCAATTGGTACATCGCTAAAATCGCGAATGGGTAAGGCGCGATACTGGCTCAGCTCTTGTTCACTCTCCTGGACACGCATCGCCTGCCCATGCGCCAGATAAGAGGCCTCAAGGGCCAAGGTGTCGTACTTGTGCTCCGGGACTGTCTCTTCGTCCGTCGCGGCATCGATAGCCCTTTGGGTTGCAGAAAGTGCCACCTCGAGCTTGATTTCTAACTGGCGGATGATTGTTTGGACTAACTCGGCTTTGTTCATACTTTTAGGATACGCGTTAAGCATTTAGAATGTGGTAGTTTTACCTAACAGTTTATCACCAAACAAAGGTTTCCCTATTATGCAAAGTGATCCTCTTCAGCAAACCCTTACATCTGTGTTTGGGTTTGACTCATTAAGGCCCGGTCAGCGCCCGGTGATCGAGGCCATCATGAAGGGCCATTCGGCGGCGGCAATCTTTCCGACCGGCTCGGGAAAGTCACTTTGCTATCAATTGCCTGCAACGCAGCTACCCAACCTGACGTTAGTCATTTCGCCACTGTTAGCCCTGATGAAAGACCAGCTAAACTTCCTGCAAAGCAAAGGGATTGCTGCCGCTTCTATTGATAGCCAGCAAAGCCGTGAAGAAGCTCAGCACGTAATGGCCGCAGTTAAAAACGGCCAGATCAAGATTTTGATGATCTCGGTCGAGCGGCTTAAAAACGAACGCTTTCGTGAGTTTATTCGTCAGGTGCCCATTTCTCTGATGGTCATTGATGAAGCCCACTGTATTTCTGAATGGGGGCATAACTTCCGTCCCGATTATTTAAAACTGCCACAATATCAGCGCGAGCTGGGTATCCCTCAGTCGCTGCTGCTGACGGCAACCGCTACTCCAGCGGTTATCGACGACATGCAGCACAAGTTCAATATTGCCAGCAAGAATACCACCGTCACGGGCTTCTACCGGCCAAACCTGGATATCACTGTCATCGCCTGTGAAGAGTCTGAGAAACAGGCCCGGCTCAACGCCATCATCACCTCAGCCCCTGAGCTGCCCACCATTGTTTACGTTACCCAGCAGAAAACCGCCGAACAGGTGGCCAATGCCCTGACAGAGTTGGGGATCAACGCCAATGCGTACCATGCTGGTATGAAAAGCGAGGCGCGCGAGCAGATCCAGCAGCGTTTTATGGCTGGCCACTCAGACTGTATTGTCGCGACCATCGCCTTCGGCATGGGCGTCGATAAAGCAGATATCCGCCGGGTGATCCACTTTGACCTGCCCAAATCAATAGAGAACTATGCCCAGGAAATTGGCCGCGCGGGACGGGATGGTCAGCGCTCACAGTGTATTCTGCTGGGCAACACTTCCGGGCTGACCGTATTAGAGAACTTTGTCTATGGTGACACGCCAGAACAGGCCTCTATCCAGCATGTACTGGAACAGCTCGAAGCGCATGCCCCACAATGGGAAGTTGTGCCTTTGCGCCTGTCCCGTGAAAGCAACATACGCCAATTGCCGCTAAAAACCTTACTGGTGTATCTGGAGCTCGCCAAAGTCATTGAAGCCAAGTACAGCTATTTCGCCGAATACCGATTCAAATTTTTACAAGACCAGCAGTTCATTATTGAACAGTTCCAGGGAGAGCGCCGCCAGTTTGTCGACGCCATTTTTGCCTGCTCGACCAAAGCCAAAGTGTGGTGCCAAGTGGACTTAGAAGCGCTGTGGATGAACTATCAGTCAGAGCGCAGCCGCGTAGTCGCCGCTTTAGACTATTTTCACCAGAATGGCTGGATTGAGTTAGAGAGTAAGCAATTAACCGATGTGTACTCGGTGCCGCCCGGCTGCCGAAATCAACAAGATCTGCTGCAACACCTGGAGGAGCTGTTCCAGTCGAAAGAGCACAAAGACATTGAACGTATCCACACCATGCTGCGGCTGTTCCAGTCTTCGCAATGTTTAAGCCACCAGCTGGCGGATTATTTTGCCGATCACAACGCCCCTGCCCAGTGTGGTCATTGTTCAGTGTGCCGTGGGCAAGTTGCTACCTTCCCCCAACCGCAACATGAACAACCAGAACTGGCCCATTTGTCTGCCTGGATAAACGAGTTTATTCAGCTATCACCAACTGCCATCAGCAATGCAGCCGTCGCGCGCTTCTTATGCGGGATAAGCACGCCAATCATTGCTCAACTAAAAGCAAGCAAGCTGCAAGGTTATGGTGCGATGGCGAATGTCTCGTTTGAGCAGGTGTTGCACCAAGTCGAACTGGCGCGAGCTTAAAAGAAGCTTAATTGGCGCGCTTGCTCTTCGGGCTTGAGCATTACACTCAAGCCCAATAAACGTATTTCTCTGCCGTTCTGGCGCTTGAGGATATCTCTCAGCAAAACTTTGAAATCTTCTAGCTCAAGCTGAGGGTGAATGTGTTCGATTGTCGTAAGCTGAAAATCAGCAAACTTAAGCTTAATGCCCTGCTTGATGATCGCCTTATCTGGACTGGCTCGTTCCAAACGCTTTTCAAGCTCTGGATAAAGCTTGTCTTCAATCACCTGCCAACACTGATCGTACGTTGAGATATTCTCGCTAAAGGTGCGCTCGACTCCAACCGACTTACGTTCGCGCTCAACGATCACTTCGCGATCATCAATACCATGACTGCGTTTCCACAACGACGCCCCCTGACGGCCAAACTGAAGCAACAGCTCGCGATAGTCACTGTTTTTGATATCTTCACATAAGTAGAAGCCGGCTTGGTGCAGTTTCTCCAGGCTCACCTTCCCGACACCCGGAATTTTTTCCAACGGAAGCTTATCCACCACCTCTTGAACCTTATCCGGGGGAATCACAAACTGCCCGTTAGGCTTGTTCATATCAGAGGCGACTTTAGCGAGAAACTTGATCGGTGCAATGCCGGCCGAAGCGGTTAACCGCAACTCATTCCAGATGTCACGCCGGATAGATTCTGCAATCAGCGTCGCAGATCCCAGACAGATCTCAGCTCCGGTGACATCCAGATAGGCCTCATCCAGCGAAAGGGGCTCGATAACAGGAGTGTAGCGTTCGAAAATAGCACGAATTTGCCGCGAAACCTGTTTATAAACCGGCATACGCCCGGGAACCACCACCAGATTTGGGCACAGTTGCAGGGCACGTGCGGTTGGCATAGCACTGCGTATGCCAAATTTTCGCGCTTCATAGTTACAGGTACTAATCACACCACGCTGCTTCTCGTGCCCTCCAACAGCTAAAGGCACCCCACGGTATTCAGGGTTATCACGCATTTCTACCGCGGCATAGAAGCAATCCATATCGACATGAATAATTTTTCTGATCTGATCCGGCATGCCAGCACACACTTAATACTGGTTAAAAATACAGTATATAAGGAATAACCTCGCTTGAAAAGCTGGCATGCGGGGCAGGAACTAAACCGCTCTGTGCACCTTTTAGTCTCGCAACATCACATCGAGCTGGTCGACCAACTCTGCCCAGTCCGCATCCTCTTCGATGGCTTGTTTCAAAAATTCCGCTTGAGCCTTGTTCCAGAAAGGTGCTTGGCAAAGCGGTACCGAGTCACGCCGCTGCCGGTGTTGCCGGACAAACTGTTCAATTTCGGCTGCCGAGCTGCCCAATCCTAATTGCGCAAATAACTCACGCATACTGTGCTGATGCAGTTCCATAATCACTCCCTATTATGCCTCATCATGCCTCAGTATAGCCGCCTGAACGGCATTGGCGCGCTATCGCGGCCACTGAAAGCAAAAGCCCGGCAATATGCCGGGCCAATCTCATTCTTACACAGGGCAAGCGTCTAGGCGATGCGATCTTTTTCCCACGCTGCCAGCTTTTCAGCACGTGCAGCCTCGCGGGCCTCACGCTTTTTGCGCGCATCACACGGTTCAGGGCAGTTACACACTTTTTCAATCCCCACTGCTCCTAAGCCGCCACAACTGCCTTTGACGACCTTTTTCTGGAAAATATAGCCAACGGCCATCGCTGCTATCACAGCAACAAAAACGGCAAAAGTAATTAGAAATGTACTCATAATATCAGGCTCACTTTTGTGGTTTCTTCATAAACGACAGGTAGGCGTCCGAGGCCAGTTCCCTAAAGCCGGTTTCTGTTTTGACGATCATCAGTACCGGGATATGGTGTTGATTTGCCACTTGCATACCAACCTCTTCACCTAATACCATCAAACCGGTTGCCAGGCCGTCAGCCGTCATCGACGAGCGGTCCAGTACCGTAACGGACACGACTTTGTGATTGATCGGCTTACCGGTCTGCGGATTAATAATGTGTGAGTAACGTATGCCATCACGTTCAAAGTAATTGCGATAATCTCCTGATGTGGCAATCGCCATATCACCCGGCTCAATAATATCCTGGACGGCGCGCTCATCAGCGGTTGGTTTCTCGATCGCGATTCTCCAGGGCACCCCGTCACGGTTTAGCCCTTTGAGACGCATTTCACCACCAACTTCAACCATGTAGTTTTCAACACCTTGCGACTGAATATAGTCAGCAACCACGTCGACACCCCAGCCTTTAGCGATTGTCGACAAATCAACATACAGGTTAGGAATGTCTTTTGTTAAGGCGTTTCCTGCAACAGACAGATGCTGAATCCCCGTCATTGCCTTACGGGCCGCCAGCTCTTGGTCTGTCGGTACTACATCTGGGCGTGCTTCAGGACCGAATCCCCAAAGATTAACCAGAGGGCCAACCGTTACGTCCAGCGCGCCTAACGTGAGCCCGTTCAGACGAATCGCTTCTTTCACTACCGTTGCCGTTTGTGGTGACACTTCAAACGGTGCATTTGACTGATGTTGGTTAAAACGACTCAGTTCAGAATCTTTGCGATAGGTCGACATTTGGTCGTTCACCTGTTCAAGGAGGCGATCGATTTCTGTCTGAAACGCTTCAGGCGATGGAAGACCATCTTGCTCAATGTATTTAATATTGTAAGTCGTACCCATTGTTGGGCCACTTAGATGAATTTGATCTGCCGGCTGTTCACAACCAGCCAACACCAATAGAGAAGCAAATGCAACAAGCCACTTTTTCACTTGTTTGACTCCTTATTATACGGAACGGGAATAGCCCATTGCTCTGGGAAAAAGCCCATCGACTATGACCACTCTGGATGATGGATATGGAAAAATATGCGCGCTAGAAAAACAATGGCTGACCCATTCGAGCCAGCCATAGATTCAATCACTTAGGTAGATTAACCACCGAAGTCATCCAGTAGGATGTTTTCATCCTCGACACCGAGATCTTTCAGCATACCAATAACCGCTGCGTTCATCATCGGTGGACCACACATGTAGTACTCACAATCTTCTGGAGCTTCGTGATCACGTAAGTAGTTCTCGTAAAGAACATTGTGAATGAAGCCCGTATAACCATCCCAGTTGTCTTCTGGCATAGGATCAGACAGTGCACAGTGCCACACGAAGTTATCGTTTTCAGCCGCCAGGCCGTCGAAATCTTCTACGTAGAACATTTCACGCTTAGAACGCGCACCGTACCAGAAAGACATCTTACGCTTCGAGTGCAGGCGTTTAAGCTGGTCAAAGATGTGCGAACGCATTGGTGCCATACCCGCACCACCACCAATAAAGACCATCTCATTGTCAGTGTCTTTGGCGAAGAACTCACCAAATGGACCAGAGATCGTACACTTGTCACCTTCTTTCAGCGACCAGATGAATGAAGACATGATACCCGGTGGTACATCCGGATTATTAGGCGGCGGCGTAGCAATACGCACGTTGAGCATAATAATGCCTTCTTCTTCTGGGTAGTTCGCCATAGAGTAAGCACGGATGGTCTCTTCGTTAACCTTCGACTCGTAACGGAACAGATTAAACTTGTCCCAGTCTTCACGGTACTCTTCAGGAATATCGAAATCAGCGTACTTCACGTGGTGAGCCGGTGCTTCAATCTGGATGTAACCACCTGCACGGAAAGGTACAGATTCACCATCTGGAATTTGTAGCTTAAGCTCTTTGATGAATGTCGCTTTGTTATCGTTAGAGATAACCGTACATTCCCACTTCTTCACGCCGAAGATTTCTTCCGGAAGCTCGATGTCCATGTCAGTTTTCACTGCCACCTGACACGCCAGACGTTCACCTTCACGCGCTTCACCTTTTGTAATGTGGTCAAGCTCGGTCGGCAGAATATCGCCACCACCAGATTTAACTTTTACCCGGCACTGACCACAAGAGCCACCACCGCCACAGGCAGAAGATACGAATACGCCGGCACCCGCCAGAGCACTCAGTAGCTTACCGCCCGGTTGTGTCACGATCGCTTTTTCAGGATCGCCGTTCACAGAAATTGTAATGTCACCTGTTGGTACCAGCTTAGACTTAGCGAATAGGATCACCAGTACTAGCGCCAGCACAATCAGAGTAAACATCACTACACCAAGAATAATGTCCATTGACTATTCCTTAATTGTTGCGGTTTACCCGACTTACAGTTGAACACCAGAGAAAGACATAAAGCCTAACGCCATCAGACCTACCGTGATGAACGTGATACCCAGACCACGCAGACCCGGAGGCACGTCAGAGTACTTCATCTTCTCACGGATACCTGCAAGAGCAACGATGGCCAGCATCCAGCCCACACCAGAACCGAAGCCGTAAACCACAGATTCAGCAAAGTTGTAGTCTCGTTGTACCATGAAAGATACACCACCGAAGATCGCACAGTTTACAGTGATCAGCGGCAGGAAGATGCCCAGCGCGTTGTACAGAGGCGGGAAGAAACGGTCAAGCACCATCTCCAGGATCTGTACCAGTGCTGCAATTACACCGATGAAGGTGATGAAGTTCAGGAAGCTAAGGTCTACGCCCTCAACTAACGCGTTCTCTCTCAGAACCAGGTTATAAACCAGGTTATTGACCGGCACGGCGATGGTCAGTACAACCACAACCGCAACACCGAGACCGAAAGAGGTCTTTACTTTCTTAGATACCGCCAGGAACGTACACATACCCAAAAAGAAAGACAGAGCCATGTTTTCGATGAAAATCGATTTAACTAACAGACTAATGTAATGTTCCATGACGTCCTTACTCCTTCGCTTCTACTTGTTCTGGTCTCAGAATACGGATAACCCAGATCATGAAGCCAATTAGGAAGAATGCAGACGGTGCCAGCAGCATCAGGCCGTTAGGCTGGTACCAGCCACCGTTGCTCACTAGAGGTAATACTTCCAGGCCAAACAGTTTGCCTGAGCCAAACAGCTCTCGGAAGAAACCAACAGTGATAAGAACAAAACCGTAACCAAGACCGTTACCGATACCGTCGATAAGCGAAGGCACTGGCGCAGACTTCATTGCGAATGCTTCAGCACGCCCCATTACGATACAGTTGGTGATGATAAGGCCGACAAATACCGATAGCTGTTTCGAGATATCGTACAGGTAAGCTTTCAGCACCTGGTCTACCACGATTACCAGAGAGGCGATGATCGCCATCTGCACGATAATACGCACACTGTTTGGAATGTGGTTACGGATCAGAGAAACCGAGAAGTTAGACAGGGCCGTTACGAAGGTAACCGCCAGCGTCATAACAAATGCCGTCTCTAGTTTTGTTGTTACTGCCAGTGCAGAACAAACACCAAGAACCTGTAGCGCGATTGGGTTGTTGTCCAATACCGGCGCCAGAATGCTCTTTTTAATATTTTGTGCGCTAGACATTAGTTCAGACCTCCGTCACGAACTTTTGCTAGGAATGGACCAAAGCCCATGTCGCCTAACCAAAAATCAAATGTACCCTGAACACCGTTACCAGTCAGGGTTGCACCAGACAGGCCATCGACACCATGTTCGGAACCTTGTGGCGCGCCACCCTTAACAATCTTGATAGCAGGCTGGTGGTTGTCATCGAACAGTTTCTTGCCAACCCACTGAGCACGCCAGCTTGGGTTTTCAACCTCACCACCAAGTCCGGGAGTTTCCCCCTGCTCATAGTAAGTGATGCCTGATACAGTGTTGCCATCAGTTTCAACGGCTACAAACGCGTACATCATTGACCAAAGGCCGTTACCGTGAACCGGCAGGATAACCTTAGACACCGCATCGCCATCTTTCACCAGGTAAACCACCCCGGTGTTAGCACGACGCAGGATCTTCGCCTGGTCCTGATCAGCGCCTAGCTTGATTGACTCAGCAGGATCTTTGGCCGCTTTACGCTGATCGTAAGTCGCTGCATCGCCTTCTACGAAGTCACCAGAATCAAAGTTAACCAAACGCGGTTCAATGTACTCGGCAAATAGCTCTGGTACTTTTTTACCTGCCGTTTCAATACCGGCAACTTCGATAATTTTTGTCTGCTTATCCAGAACCGCATTCGCTTTCTGCTTATCACGCAGACCAACCGCTGCTGTTGATACGATGATTGAACAAACAAGGCTCAACCCGATAACAACACCCAGCGTCTTTTTAATGCTGTCGTTATTACTTGCCATAGCGTGCTAATCTCCGCTTGATGTTCTTCTCGATTACTAAGTGGTCGAACAGAGGTGCAAACAGGTTCGCGAACAGAATCGCCAGCATCATACCTTCAGGGTACGCCGGGTTAACTACACGGATAAGTACACACATTACACCGATCAGTGCGCCGTACCACCATTTACCTTTGTTAGTAAATGAAGCGGATACAGGGTCTGTCGCCATGAAGAACATACCGAACGCAAAGCCACCCAGAACCAGGTGCCAGTGCCATGGCATATTGAACATAGGGTTGGTATCTGAACCGACCACGTTAAACAGTGTAGCGGTTGCGATCATACCCAGCATAACGCCCGCAATAATGCGCCAGGACGCAATTCGCATGTACACGATCATTGCCGCACCAATAATCAGCGCCAGCGTTGATACTTCACCAATCGAACCTGGAATATTACCGATGAAAGCATCCATCCAAGTGATGTGAGCACCGGTTGCTGCGTTCACTAGTGCACCGTTACCACCTTGCGCCCATTGGCTCAGCGCGGTTGCGCCAGAGAAACCATCGGCTGCGGTCCAGACTACGTCGCCCGAGATTTGTGCCGGGTAAGCGAAGAACAGGAATGCACGGCCAGCCAATGCCGGGTTAAGGAAGTTACGACCGGTACCACCGAAGATCTCTTTCGCAACCACAACACCAAAGGTAATACCCAGAGCGGCTTGCCATAGCGGCAGCGTTGGTGGAACGATCAGGGCAAACAGGATAGAAGTAACAAAGAAACCTTCGTTCACTTCATGCTTACGCACCATACAGAACAGCACTTCCCAGAAACCACCGACAAGAAATACTGTCGCGTAGATAGGCAGGAAGTAAGTCGCACCTAGCAACATTTTGCTGGCCACACCCGCCTCGGCGGCGACAGTGCCACCCAGCATTTCGGTTAGCCAGTAGTGCCAGTTGCCGGCGACGACTGCCGCCAGTTGGTCACCAGCATACATATGGTTAAGTGCAGCAATAGCCTGGCCGCCCGCATTGTACATACCCCAGAACATTGCCGGGAATACTGCGAACCAAACCATAATCATGATACGTTTCAGGTCAACGCTATCACGAACGTGCGAGCTTTTCTTTGTCACCAGACCCGGAGTATAGAACAGCGTCGCCGCTGCTTCATACAAAGCAAACCACTTCTCGTGTTTACCACCAGGCTCAAAGTGATGCTCGATGTCTTCAAGAAACTTTTTGAGAGCCATGAAAATTACCCTTCCTTCTCGATCGTATCCAGGCACTCACGAAGTAACGCGCCGTACTCGTACTTACCAGGACAAACAAAGGTACACAACGCCAGATCTTCTTCATCCAGTTCAAGCGCACCCAGTGCCTGAGCACTATCAGTATCACCTGCACAGAGATCACGAAGTAGCAGAGTAGGTTCCATATCCAGCGGCATTACCCGCTCGTAGTTGCCAATTGGAACCATTGCACGGTCACTACCGTTAGTCGTAGTTGTCATGTTGAACAACTGACCTTTAAAGAGATGACCAAGGAATGAACGGGTAACCGAGAACTTGTTCTTACCCGGCATTGCCCAGCCGAACAGCTCTTTGTCACGACCTTCACGCAGTACCGAAACCTGTACATGGTATCGGCCCAGGTAGGCATGAGAACCGATGGCATGAGTACCGGTTAGTACCGAGCCAGAAATCACACGGACTTCACCAGGCATCAGCTCGCTATCAGTAAGCTCATCCAGGTTCGCCCCCATCACCGTACGGATCAGACGAGGGTTATTGACCACTGGCCCTGCCAGAGACACCACTCGCTCTGAATACAGTTCGCCGGTCAGGAATAACTTGCCGAATGCAATCACGTCTTGGTAGTTAATGCTCCACGCCATGTTGTCAGCATTTACCGGGTAAAGGTAATGCATGTGGGTGCCGGCAAGGCCTGCCGGGTGTGGACCATGGAAGACATGTTCTTCGACGTTGGGTTGAGAAGAGCGTGGCAGGCTAATGCCAGATTTACAGACGTAAACCTTGCCTTCTGTAAGGGCTGAAAGAATGTCAAGACCGGCAACAAAGGCTTCTTGTTGTTCATTGATGATCAACTCCGGCTTGGCTGCCAAAGGATTAGTATCCATAGCAGTCACAAAAATAGCCTGAGAAGAAGACTCAATTGCTGGAACCTTGCTAAACGGACGAGTACGTAAAGCAGTCCATAAACCAGAGTCAACCAATTGTGTCTTGATCACATCACGATCCAGACTTGCTAGCTGAGCTGATTCGAACTTATCGAATGTCACCTGCTCTTCACCCGCCACTTCAATCACAACAGACTGAAGGACACGCTTAGCGCCACGGTTAACTTCGATCACTTTACCGGCTGCTGGTGCAGTAAATTTCACGCCAGGGTTCTTCTTATCTTCAAAAAGAACTTGCGCTTTCTTTACTTCATCTCCAACGCGGACATGCATGGTAGGACGCATGCCAACGTACTCTTCGCCAAGCAAGGCGACTTTTTTGATGGTTTTACCATCATTAATCACCTGGGAAGGAGTTCCTGCGATAGGAAGATCCAAACCCTTCTTTATTGTAATCATACGCACTTGCACTACTTTTATCGGGAAAAAGATTCTTTTGATTGCGTAACTTTTAGACACGACATCAGTGTCCGGTTCTGGCGTTGTTTAAAACGCCAGAATCGCAACATCCTATTAAAAATCTCATCACAGAAATCGGACGAGATTTGTCAGGTCCGGTAGTCTAGCATTTTTTAGGAACTTGATGCCATGACCAATCGTAGGATTAGTGGTGATATTTCGATGAAATCCGGTGTATTAGGCTAAAGAATAATCATAAATTTGAGCCATCGCACAAACGAAAAAGCCCCAAAATGGCTGTGGAAATAAAACATTCACGCCTTGTCACATACATTAATTTTCGTTCATTTGTTGATACACTGTTAATATTATGCTTTAACACCACCCATTTAGATCGGTTTTTTCCGAGACGTCTCGCATACAAAAAAAGATGGCTACCGCCATCCTTTTTTATAGTAAATTTCCGCCCTGATTTAGTGGCTGCCACCCATACACATCGGACTATCAGGTGCGCCATCCTGCTCAGCCTTCCACTCGGCTTCGGTGTAGGTGTGGATCGCTAAGGCATGGATCTTTTCTTCTAATTCATACGACAAAATCTGATGCACCTGACGATGTCGTCCAACTAAACGCTGCCCTTCAAACACATCCGAAACAACGATCACTTTAAAATGACTTTCCGAGCCCGGAGGGACATTATGCATGTAACTCTCATTAACCACTTTCAGGTAGCTCGGTTGCAACTCACTATGCAGTTTATTCTCTATGATTTGTTGAATCATACTTCACCCTCGTTGCTGCGAATCTCTCAAGTATATACGCAAGTTAGTTAAAGAAAATATATACAAAGTGATTTTCCTCCGTACTGTGTGCTCTCAACCCGGTTTCTGCAAGGCTGACATGCAAGAAAAGTCATTCGGAAAATGAGAAATTTGACAGCTTTCTGTATCTTGAGTGGTGATCATCTGCGACAATCTCAGTAACTATAGATTCATTATCCGCAATTATATGGAATCCGAACTACACCTTCATGCAAGACACCTGACCCTCCATCGCTTTCCCAAACGTGCGAAAGAGACACTGCAAGCCTGGGATGCCGGCGATGAGTACCTGATTAACCATATCGAAGAGATGGGCCTGCCAGCAGGCAGTAACATTGTTATCCTCAACGATAATTTTGGTGCGCTGTCTTGTTGGTTTTCACAGCAACACACAGTCACGATGATGAGTGACTCTTTCGTTGCCCATAAGGGCACCCTGAAAAACCTGCAACGTAACCGGTGTAACAAGGTAACGTTCTTGACTACCATGGACGACATCCCGGCCGATACCGATTTGGTGTTGATGCAGATACCTAAAAGTAACCGTCACTTAGTATGGTTACTCAGTCAACTGCGCCAGGCACTCCCTGAAAGTTGTCCGGTTATCTCGGTCAATAAAGCCAAGGACATTCACAGCTCAACACTCAGCCTGTTTGAAAAATACCTCGGTGAGACGACCACCTCTCTGGCGTGGAAAAAACACCGCTTAGTTTTTTCTAAACCAAACTGCCAACCAGCCATAGAAGTGGTGTCGGTTACAGGCTGGGATGTGGACAATGAAGCGATCCATCTGGAAAATATGCCGAATGTGTACTCTGGCGAAAGTCTGGATTTAGGCGCACGTTTTATGCTCCAGCATCTGCCACAGGATCCTGAATTACGCCACATCATCGATCTGGGATGCGGAAACGGAGTGTTGTCGGTTAAGGCCGGGCAACTTAATCCCCAGGCGCGCCTCACCTGTGTCGACGAAAGCTTTATGGCCGTCACATCGGCACAGCGGAACCTGATTGATAACCTGGGGCCCGATCGGGATATCCAATGCATTGCCAACAACTGCCTGGATGGTTTCAAACGTGACTGTGCAAATTTGGTCTTGTGCAACCCGCCGTTTCACCAACGCCAGGCCATTACCGATCACATTGCCTGGCAAATGTTCTGCGACGCCAAGCAGGTTCTGGTCAATGGCGGTCAGTTAATGGTCATCGGCAACCGCCATCTGGGTTATGATGCCAAGCTGAAACGTCTGTTCGGCGAAAGAAATGTGAAATTGGTCGCCTCTAACAATAAGTTCGTGATTTTACAGGCGACAAAAGATCCTGCTAAATTAACCGCTAAGCAATAAAGCTATGACTTTACGAAGGAAGAATATAATGAAAAAACTGGCACTCGTGGCTTCCGTTGCCCTGCTTGCAGCGTGTTCTGCACCGCAGCAACCCCAACTTAATGTGATGCCTGAAACGACATTAAGCACCAATCCGATTGTACAAGGCAAAACGTACAGCCTAACCAGTAAAGATGTACGCGCTGCTCAGTATGTCGCTCTGGTTGATAATGGCCGCTCCAATATCCTTCCTTTGCACGCAAAACAGAATTTGCGCATCACTATCGAAGAGGCTCTGGAAAAACAGTTTGCCTCACAAGGTTTTCGCACCGATCTCAACAGCAACAACACGGTTGAGCTGCAAGTTCAAGAAGCCTTAATCAATGTCAAACATTCGGTGATGCAGAATGAAATGGACGCGAAAGTGATTCTCGAAATCACGGCGGCAACCCCTCAAGGTAAGCTGGTGAAGACGTACACCGGGACCGCTCAGCGCACCGGAGCACTCAGCGCCTCTGACGATGATATTGAACAAACCCTGAACGATGTCATTGCATTGACACTGAAAGAGATGGCAAATGATGCCGAACTTCGTCAATACATGCAGGAGCGATTCTAATGTTACGCAAAGCGATTCTTTCTCTCGCCCTGCTAAGCTGCGGTGTTATGGCCGGACCGAAAGTGGCGTTTGAAACCACAATGGGCTCTTTTACTGTGGAGTTAAATGAAGAGAAAGCGCCGATTACCGTGGCTAACTTCCTTCAATATGTCGAAGATGGCAGCTATGAAGGCACCATCTTCCACCGTATTATTCCCGGCTTTATGGCACAGGGGGGTGGTTTTGATCAAAATATGGCGATGGTGAAGACCTATGCCCCGATCAAGAATGAGGGAAATAACGGTCTGAAAAACGATCAGGCAACCATCGCGATGGCCAGAACCAACCATCCTCATTCGGCCACCCGTCAGTTTTTCATTAACCTGGTGGATAACGATTTTCTCAACTTTGCTTCCCGCCCGCCGGGTTATGCGGTATTTGGTCAGGTCACTGAAGGGTTTGATGTCATCCAAATGATGGCCAAACAGCCTACCGGGACAGTGAAAGGCATGCGCGATGTACCGGTGAAGCAGATTGTGATCACCAAAGCAACGTTAATCAAATAACCCCCCCCGGTAAGGTTCTGCTGATGCACTTTACCGCTGCTCGGGTAGAAGCCCTTTGTATATAAGGGCTTTCCCTTAATGGAAATCACTATGTCTTCATTGCCTTCCATCACTTGGCTGGAAACGGTAAAATCTTACCTTGATAAACGCTTAATGTGGGTATTCATGCTCGGTTGTTCGAGCGGCTTTCCCTGGGTGCTGATCGGTTCAAATATGTCCGGCTGGCTTAAAGACGCCGGCCTGACCCTATCCGCTATCGGTTATTTCGGTAGTGTCTTCGCGGTCTATGCTATTAACTTTTTGTGGGCACCTCTGGTTGACCGGGTAAAATTGCCGCTCTTGTATTCACTGCTGGGCCAACGGCGCAGTTGGATCTTCTTTTGCCAGAGCATCGTGCTGTGCGCGACATTATTTATCGCTGGCGTCAATCCGGCAGAGAATCTGATGTTTGCTTCTCTGCTCGCCTTATGTATCGCGACGGCGTCGGCAACTCAAGATATCGCCATCGATGCATTTCGCATTGACACCTTCCCAAAGTCTGAAGCATCCAAATTACCGCAGGCCTCTGCGATGGCGGTCACCGGCTGGTGGACCGGATACTCGCTGCCCGGTTACCTTGCTTTCATCAACGCGGACAGCATTGGCTGGAACGGCGTCTATTATGGCATGGCGGCAATAGTCGGCATTTTAATGCTGTTTACTATTCTGGTCGGTGAGCCTACGACGCAGCGTGAACAGTTGCAGTCCGCTGCCGAAAAACGTCATCAGGCCGTGATTGGTTCTAAACTGGTCGCTTGGTTTACCGTCACTGTGGTTGAACCTTTCTTGGATTTCTTCAACCGCAATGGTGTTCGGGTGGCTATCACGCTCTTGCTGTTTGTGTTCCTGTTTAAGATCGGCGAAGCGTTTTTGGGTCGTATGTCGATCGCCTTTTATAAGGATATCGGTTTCAGCAATGAGCAAATCGGCTACTACTCCAAGTTGATCGGCTGGGGAGCGACCACCGTTTTTACCATCATTGGCAGTATGTTCAATGTGAGATTTGGTATTGTCCGCGGACTAATGATTGGCGGGATAGCCATGTCGGCCAGTAACCTGATGTTTGCCTGGATAGCCAAAGTTGGCCCGAGTGAAGGACTCTACCTGGCGACCATCATCGTCGACAACTTTACCACCGCCTTTTCCACCGTGGCATTTGTCTCTTTCTTAACCCTACTGACCGGACAGGCATTTTCCGCGACCCAATACGCCCTGCTTGCTTCTTTGGGCAACCTGGGACGGACCACTCTGGCCTCTTTCAGTGGTGAACTGGTCGAGTATCTCAATGACTGGCCGACCTTCTTTGTCCTCACCGCGGTGATGGTTATCCCAAGCCTGATCATGCTCTACTCACTGCGCCACTACTTTGCCGAGTTGCTGGAAAAGGCCCGCGAGCAGCACTAACCGTCCGCCAACAGTAAAAGCCATCGCCCCGCGATGGCTTTTACTGTTGGTTCAAACTCAAGGATACATTCCTTTACCGAACAGATTAAATATTCGTGCGACGCCTTGGGTAAACAGCATAGGTTCTGTTAGTACCGTTAAGCACAGGCAGTCTTCGCCGGCCTTGGTGTAGGGGCTGTGTCTGGCCGAACCATCACGTATCATCATGTCACCGGCATGGTAATGGCCGTCCTCGTCACTGAATCCACCATGCAGGACTAAGGTCGATTCCAGCCCTTTGTGCGTGTGCTGAGGGATGCGGACATCTTCACCGATATACAATAAGTTGACCCGCGCATCTTCGCCCAATTCAACTTGTGCACTGTATACTTTGCCGCCATAACTGCGCCAGTCACTGACCAGGTCGGCAAACCGACTCAATGACTTCGGCAGATCAAATGTTTTACCGGCCACCTCAACCGTGGCGATATCACTAATCTCTATGCCGTCTTCAACCGGTTCAGCAGAAACAATATCGTTCAGCATGCGGTCAAACTCGATAGAGTATTCTGTCGATACCTCCAGAAAGTGCACCCCGCTGCCATCTTCAAACTGATTCACATATCGCCTGCAGTCAGAACACGTTTCTAAATGAATCGCGACCACAAGACCTGAAACGGCGTCAATGGTTCCTGAAGCATAAGCTTCTAATAACTGGAAGTCTGGGTGAGTGTTCATAATTGCTCCGTATGCATTGAATGCTTCAGTTTTTCAACAGCAAGCCTCAAGCGCGACTTTACTGTCCCCAGAGGAATATCAAACAGTTCCGCGACCTGTTGATGAGGCATCTCTTGCAAATACACCGCTTGCAATACCTCCCTTTGGTTTTTGGGCAACATATCTAAAAACTTAACCACTTGCTCTTTGAGCATGTCCTGCTCAGGAGAGTAATGGTCGACTAAATCTGGCGGATAGTAATCGGAAGGCCAGATATCGTCAGAGTGGATATGTAAATCTTTGCCTCTCTGCTTCCTTAACAAGTCAAAGCAATGGTTCCTGATAATGGTGTATATCCAGGTCGACAGCGCGCTTTTACTGCCATCATACAAATGCGCCTTTTGCCATACCGTCGCCATGGTTTCCTGCACCATCTCCATCGCCACCTGCTCGTTGCCCACGTGTTTATAGGCAAACTGTTTAAGTTTGGGGGCGTAGAACCGAAAAACAAACGCAAATGCCTCTTTGTCCCGATTTTTTACCTTGTCCATGTAGGCGTTCCAATCGCTTCGCCCTAAGGTCACGGAGCCATCACTCATAATAATCAGCCTTAGTTGTCCGGGAGGGCACCCCCTCCCCTGTATCAATCCGTAATGTCATCTACGAGTAAGTTGAATCCACCATTATTGCCATCGTCAATTGCGACAACCTGGTAAACGACGCCATCTGTCACCGCAACCGGTGCCGAATCAATCGCCACGGTCGAAGGATCTCCCGCTGCGGTGACGGTCACAAAATAGGCCCCTTCTGCTACGTACACTCCCTGCACACTGTCTTTATACGCAAAATCAGTGATAACCGGATCACTACCCTCAATCCCCGAGCTAGTAGTCAGGTAAATATCAACCGTGCTGGCATCGGGATTCGCCGCCGCATGCGTCACATTCAGCACCGCACTGGTCGCCACTGCTCTTCGCTCGTCTGCAACAACCAGAGGTTCAAGTTCGACGTTCTCAATGAGCGAACCCACCGCATAAACGCTGTAATCACCGCCTGCCTCAACACTAAGCCCTGTGGCAGAAATGATCGGTTCACTGGTGGTGTCGTTCAAAAACACATCGACGTCATAACTGCCCGGAACTAAATCCAGGTAACCTCGGATCTGCTTGAACGCCAAATCAGCCAGCGGACCAAATACCCCACCATTGACATGTACATCCACCACCGGCGCGCTATCGACCAGATGGCCGACTCGCACTTCCGCTGCACTGCCAATATCTTGCAGTGTAGTTGAACCTGAGCCATCTAACACCAACAGTTGTACTGGTGAACTGCTGTTGGAATCTGCGGTTTTGATGGCAGCAATAGTCAGATTAGCGTTAGCCGCAAGCGGCAAAGGTCCTGAGTCAAACGCAACCGTCTCTCCGGCCACCAACCGTATCTGGTAGTCACCCGCCGGAATGTTAATGACTTCAGTTGAAGCTTTGTAGGCGAGCGGAATGGCAGATGCCAATTCAGCACCCGGTGCGGTCACGTAAAGGTCGACCGCCGGCACACCCGACGCAGCATGCACGACCTGCACATCCAGACTGTTCTCGTCGGCCATCGAATCAACACTGCGAGTCACGATCAGCGGCTCGACCGGATTATTACTGCCATCGGCATCACCAACGACCAACACCGTATATTGGAGTTCTGAATCGAGATCTAACATGGTGCGCTCAATCACGGTGAGCGTATCATCACCGGGTAATTGCACTTCCACCTGAACCGAGTTCTGCCCCTCTCGCAACTTCAGGTAACCCGAACCGACTCCGTAATCTACATCCGTTAAGGTTTGTCTGTCATTGACCCAAACATTAGCCCTTGGTGCATCTGCTGACGCATGCACGGCCTGCAGATAAGTATATTCAACCGGGTCACTATCCGATCCACAGGCAGTGATACCCAATGCAGTGATGACGGTAACCGCCGCTACTTGTAATTTATTCATATCCTTTTCTCTCTTGGTGTTGGGGCTTCAATGGTTTCGATCAAAAATTCCAGAGCCGGAATACAATCTGCAGCGCCGGCCAGCCGCTCAAACAAGTCACGGTCAAGAGGCAGTAACTCCAGCCATCGTTGCACCACCCAGCTCGGGTCATCGTAAAAGCGCTGCTGGTAAAGGTGGCCTAGCTGGGGAAACTGCTCGTAAACCTGCGCAAGTTGCTTACTCAGAGGCACAAAATCGAGCGGCATCGGGGGCGAGTTCCAGTTCTCCAACCACTCTACTTCGGCACGGCGCAACCCATCGGGATCGGACCGTACCCGCCTGACTGAAAAACGCTTTTCACCGACCACGGTGATGCCAAGAAGCCCATCTTCGAGTGTTTCAAAATCAACAATGTGGACCAAAGTGCCGACTGAGGAGAGATTGCCCGCTGTTTTCTGCTGCGAATCCCCGCCGACCAGACATACACCGAACCCGATATTTTTCGTACAACATTCCTTAACCAGGCGTTGATAGCGCGGCTCGAAAATTCGCAGATTCATTTTGCCTTCGGGTAACACAACCGAGGTCAGTGGAAACAACATCAATTCATTCATTCAATCATCCTCTTTGATTCATGAACTCATACGTATGGCTTTTTAGAGCGATCACTAACGAATTATGTTGGTTTATCGACTACCTTAAAAAGGCAGCAAAAAACCCAAGCAAACGATCAAGATCACGAATTTTATGCAAAATCATGCAAGATAATTTTAGTTCCGCGTAATAAATCCGATTCGTGATAGCGATCACTCAAAACGTTCGTTTTTGCACGCTGTATCACTTCCAATTGGGATTTTGTTCGCTATTATTCACGCCAATTGGAAGCGCAGCGAAGATTGCGTGTTCTAAATCAATACAAACATAGAGAGTCCCCTTATGCGTAAATCACTTCTAGCTCTTGGCCTATTAGCGGCTACTTCAGCACCAGTAATGGCAGCAGATTACTCTGACGGCGATATCCACAAGAACGATTACAAGTGGATGCAATTTAACTACATGTACTCAATCGATGAGATGCCACGCGTAAAAGGCGCGGATGACAACACTCACGATTACCTGGAAATGGAATTCGGCGGCCGCTCGGGCATCTTCGACCTATACGGTTACGTTGACGTGTTCAACCTGGGCACTAAAGACGACCAAGACAAATCTCTTGAAAACCACGCTCCAGACAAAATGTTCATGAAATTTGCACCGCGTATGTCTCTGGACGGCCTGACTGGTAAAGACCTGTCTTTCGGTCCTGTTCAAGAGCTATATGTTGCATCTCTATTTGAGTGGGGCGGTAACAACGGTGGTGTAAACAACCAGAAAATCGGTCTTGGCTCTGACGTAAACGTGCCATGGTTAGGTAAAATCGGCCTGAACCTATACAGCACTTACGACGGCAACCAAAAAGACTGGAATGGCTACCACCTTGCAACCAACTGGTTCAAACCATTCTACTTCTTTGAGAACGGCTCATTCATCTCTTACCAGGGTTACATCGACTGGCAATTCGGCATGAAAGAAGAGCTGGGTGCAACAGCGAGCAGCGGCGGCGCAATGTTCAACGGTATCTACTGGCACTCTGACCGCTTCGCAGTGGGTTACGGCCTGAAAGCATACAAAGACGTATACGGTGTGAAAGACGGCCTAGACATTGGCAATGGCTTACAGCTAGAGTCAACAGGCGTGAGCCACTACCTAGCAGTAACTTACAAGTTCTAATTGAACCGATAAGTTCCCCAAAAAATGGCGCCTGATGGCGCCATTTTTATTTGCTTTCCATTTTTCCCTCATTATCCTTGCAGCAAACCTTTTTACTGAGAGCGTTTGGTGAATATTCTCATCCTAGGCCCCGGAGCGATAGGCTCACTCTGGGCTACAAAACTCAAACAGGCCGGGCACAATGTTTCTTTGTGGGGAAGAAGCGCAGAGAGCGAGCAATCTCTCCAACTTGATGACAGCCCGACAACACGTTTTCCTAATCAAGATGTTGCTTCTTTAAAGAAGGCCGACCTGATTATCGTGACGGTAAAAGCCTGGCAAGTTGAATCGGCTATTAAACCACTTCTGCCACATATTAATCCCGACTCAATTGTATTGCTGATGCACAACGGTATGGGCACGGCACAGTTAGTAGAAAAGCAACTTAAGCACAACCCTATTGTGATTGCGACCACTACCCATGGCGCTTATAAACCAAGTAAACAGCAGGTCTTGCATACCGGACGTGGTTCTACGCAAATTGGCGCGTTTAATGCCAAGGGTTCGCAATGTGCATTTCTGGAAGAAGTGCTGAATCACGCCTTGCCAGAGGTAAACTGGAATCCCGACATCAACGCCGCCTTATGGACCAAACTGGCGATAAACTGTGCCATCAACCCGCTGACTGCCATTCACCAATGTAAAAATGGCGCGCTTGCCGCAGCGGAGTTTTCGCGCACACTCAAGAACATTACTCGCGAGTTGGTCGAGGTGATGAGCAAAGAAGGGATAGAAGTTGAGTTCGATTCTCTGCACGCCACGATTATGCAAGTGGTCAGTGCAACCGCAGCAAACTACTCTTCCATGAGGCAAGATGTTTTCCACCAGCGTCGTACCGAGATAGACTTTATTACTGGCTATTTACTCCAGGTAGCTGAGATACATCATATCAATACGCCAGAGAATGCCAGACTCTACCAACGCATCAAACAAATTGAACAAAGCTGGACACAATCATGAAGAAAAAAATCCTAGTCCCCATCGCCCCCGGCACCGAAGAACTGGAAGCAGTTACGGTGATTGACCTGATGGTACGTGCCGGCTACGAGGTGGTGACGGCCAGTGCCGACTTTGACGGTGCATTAACCATGCAGGCCTCTCGTGGCGTCACCCTAACCGCTGACTGCAAACTGGTCGATATTGCGGATGACGAGTTTGATGCCATCGTCCTGTCAGGTGGCGTAGGAGGTGCAGAAACCTTCCGTGACAGCACAGTGATGATTGAAATCCTTAAACAGCATATGTATGAAGGTAAACTGGTGGCAGCTATCTGTGCCGCGCCGGCGCTGGTGCTGCAACACCACAACCTGTACCCAGATGCAATCATGACCTGTCACCCCAGCTTTCGGTCTCATATTCCAGAGGCGAACTGGCGCAGCAAACGGGTCACCATCGACACCAACCATAACTTGATCACCAGCCAGGCACCTGGCACAGCTCTGGAGTTTGCCATGGAAGTGATCATCCGTTTATCCGGCAAAAAACACGCCTGGGGGGTTGCCGAACCAATGGTCACCATCCCTACCCTGCATTACCACAAGTTAGGTGATGAATAATGTTTAACGTTGACCATATACGCGCCCAGTTTCCCGCGTTAAAACAATCGGTAAACCAAGCACCTCTGGTTTACCTCGACAGTGCCGCTACCACACAAAAACCGCAGTGTGTCATCGACGTCATCAGCCATTACTACAGTGAACAAAACGCCAACGTCCACCGTGGCAGCCACAGCCTGACTGCTCATGCCACCAGCCGGTTTGAAGCGGCACGGGACACGGTCGCCAATTTCATCGGCGCCCACAGCAGTAAAGAAATCATCTGGACCCGCGGTGCCACCGAAGCAATTAATCTGATTGCACAGACCTACGCACGCAAAACATTACAGGCCGATGATGAGATCTTAATTGGTGAAATGGAGCATCATGCCAACATTGTGCCGTGGCAACTCGTCGCTGAACAAACCGGGGCAAAAATCATCAAGGTTCCGATGACCAGTGATTGCCAGTGGGATATGAGCGCATACCAGTGCTTATTAAGCGCGCGCACCAAAATCGTCGCCTGTGCGCACATCACCAACGTGACCGGTACACGCCAACCAATTGAACAAATTATCGACCTTGCCCATGCACAAGGTGCGGTCGTGGTCGTGGATGGTGCCCAGGGCATAGTGCATGAAGCAGTAGACCTGTGCCAGTTGGATGCAGATTTCTACGTATTTTCCGGACACAAGCTATACGCCCCGGCCGGGATCGGCGTCCTGTATGGCAAGCTTAAGCTGCTTGAAGCTATGCCGCCGTGGCACGGAGGCGGTAAAATGGTCGAGAAGGTCTCATTTGAAAAAACCACCTTTTCGGCGCTGCCGGGTAAATTTGAAGCAGGGACACCAAACGTCGCCGGCGCAATTGCGTTAGCCAAAGCGATTGAGTGGTATCAAAGCTTTGACCGGCAAGAGGTGGAAGCGCACCTGCATTCGCTGCAAAACAAAGCCTACCAGGCACTCTGTCAATTAGAAGATATTCATATTTTGGGCTATCAACGCCATGCCGCCGTGCTAACCTTTATTATGGACGGCGTGCATCACCAGGACATCGCCACCCTGCTCGATCAACAAGGCATCGCAGTCCGTGCCGGGCATCACTGCGCTCACCCACTGATGGATGCTTTAGGGGTAAAAGGAACGGTGCGGGTGTCATTTGGTATCTATAACACCCTTTCTGATGTTGAGGCTTTGATTGCAGCCGTCAAAAAATCGGTTGATATGTTGTAGTCAGGCCCCGGCTTAAATGGCAATTACCACATCTAACGCGTGACAATATATATGACCAAATACCGGCTGTTCACACTGGGCTCCCTGGGAGTCATTCTGCTCGCTATGCTGTACGTATTTTGGCAGCATCCGGTGGCGAAGCCTGATGCAACGACGCTAAAGTCGCCGGAAATAGAACTGAGTAACACACCGCTCGGACAGCGACTTATTACCTTAACAGAAAGCAAACCGTCAGAGGCAAGCCGTGTTTTGGAGCAGCTGCAAGCTATTGAGTCCAGCCATGCCGATGACTTATCCGCACTCGAACTAGCCTATTTACTGTGGCTCAAACGCCACAGTTATCTTACTCTGGGCAAATCAGACCAAGCTGACGAGACCACCCACAGGCTTGAGCAGTTGATTCAAACTCACCGGCTCAACTGGTTGGATATCAGGCTGAAAATTGATCAGGCGAACGTAAACCTTAAACGAGGTCACTATCCACAGGGCATTGAGACCATTGAGCATGCCATTACCTTAGCCAAACAGTTCAACGCCGAGCGATTATTGATTCATGCCTACAATGTTGGCGGCATCTTGTATAACGCCACCAATCAATTGCAGCAATCCCTGCTTTATTTTACTCAGGGGCTCAAACTGGCGCAAAAATACCCGCAAAGTCAGTTTAATGCCCAGTTTTATAATAACCTGGGCTTACTTTATGTACACCTCGAGCGTTGGGACAAAGCGATTTCCCATCTCAATAAAGCCCGGCAGTTGTTTACCCGGATGTCACCGGTAAAAAACAACCTGATGCACATCACTCTGCTTAACGAGAGCTTCGTCTATATTCACTTGAATGATAAACTGAATGCCCAGGCGTCATACCGGGCCGCCCAGCAATACCTGAATGACAACTCACCCGCGTATAACCAGATCCTGGATCTTAAGAATGCTGCCAGATTACTCAACTTTCTGGGAGATACCAAACAGGGCATGAGCAAAGCCCAAGCGTGTATTGATCACCCACAAGCGCCCGACTACCCTAAACAGCAAGCGATCTGTTGGTATATATCCGCGCAAAGCTTATTAGCATTAGGGGATCACCAACAAGCACTTCAGCAGTTAGAAAAATCTATCGCCATTTTCTCTGCCCTCAACCACCCCCGCTGGCTGATCCAAGCTCACCTGCTTAAGGCAAATGCGCTCGAAACAGCAAACCGAAGTAACGAGGCCTTGGCGCTGTATAAGCAGTACCATGAGAAGCAACGCAATCAACTACTAAGTGAATTCTATGCTTTAGAATTTGGCTTAGAAACACAACAGATCCAGCAAGAGCGCGATCTGCTGGACACGCAAAACAAGTTAAACGCTTTGCAGCTAAAACAAGAACAGCTTCGTTTCAAAATACTGCTGGTTCTGGGCGCGATCGGTGCCACCATTCTGGTCATAATGCTCCGCCGCACCCTTGCTATACGCGCCCAGAATAAGCAACTACTGGCGCTCTCTTTTCAAGATCAGCTTACCGGTATGTACAACCGTCGCTTTTACCAGAACGAGGTTGAGGCATTTACCCAAATTGACCGTTCGGCCGGGTACCGGATAGTGTTGCTGGATATTGACTGGTTTAAACGAATCAACGACCAGTACGGCCATGAAACAGGAGACCAAGTCCTGAGACAAACAGCCGGCCGGCTGAGTGAGAAACTGGACAGTGACGAAATATTGGTTCGTTGGGGAGGAGAAGAGTTTCTCTGCCTGCTAAAAGAGGGGCCCGCGGTACCAGCCAGAATCGACTCAATGCTTGAGGCGATCAGCCAGACACCATTCAAAACCCAAACCGGGCCAATTTCGGCTTCCGTCTCCATTGGGATCAGTCGCCCGTTACCCGCAACAGAACTGCACAATAATACTTACGCCTTTGTCGAAGCGGACCAATGTTTATACAAAGCCAAAGAAGCGGGCAGAAATCGGGCGATTTACAGCGACAACCAGTAAGGTTGGATCTGGATGATTTGCCTCAGCGTCTGGCAGCGAAACTGGCATGTGCGAAAGCTCCGCCACGACTGGCGCTCCGGTTGCTAAGCAAGTGACTCGATCAGAGCCACACAGTTACGTCCATTGCGCTTGGCGTGATACAAGGCCTTATCTGCCCGGGCATAAATTTGCGTGTTGCTTTCTGAGCGGGTAATGTCGGTAACCCCGAAACTGACCGTCACCGACATGGCAACTTGCTGGTACTTAAAGCGCTGACGCTGGATCATGGCACGGATTTTTTCTGCACGTTCCCTGCCCTGGCTGGGGGATGTGTGAGGCAGAACAATCGCAAACTCTTCACCGCCCATTCGCGCAAAAGTTTCGCCATAGTGCAGCATACCTGAGACAACTTCGGTTAATGTGACCAGTAAAAAATCACCGGCATGATGACCATACTGATCATTAACGGCTTTGAAAAAGTCCAAATCAAACAGCAGCAACGCCGCCTGATAGTCTGTGCCGTTACACCGCGACACTTCCTGCTCCAGTTTTTCAAAAAATACCCGACGGTTAAAAATATTGGTCAATGCATCGGTCTGAGATTGATAACGCAATAACGCTTCCAGCTCACAGCGCTGCGAAACATTCCTCGTCAGCCAAAGCACGACAGCATGGCCTTGATAATCCAGGCTCAACGGGCAGATTTTTCCTTCAAAATGGAGAACCCCTTCAGGACCACTGGTTTGATCCAGCCCTTTAACATCTTGGGCACTGAGCTGGTACTCGACAGTGACAATCTGGTTTTGCTTTAACGCCCGCCGGATTTCGCTGACAAACCAATCCGCCTGCCCGGCCTCCATTACTTGATACAGTGATTTGCCCACCAGCCCACTGCCGTCATGGTAAGACTGGGTATCCTTGCCGCCAAAAATATCCACGTAAATACCGTTATCACTGAGGATAAAAATAGGGTCTGGCATACAGCTCAGAATTTCCTTGGCATGTTCCAATGTGAATAGCATGTGACTTCCTAATCGCTGTCCATCTCAGGTAACACAACGCCCTCGGGAGCGTAAAGGTTACTGTTTAAATATAAGCAATTAATTAAGTACGTGCACAATAGTGAATATAAACCAGAGAACGAAATCAATCGGTAAGGAATGAAAAAGCGGAAAGGATCGATACGACAGACAAATTTCTGCCACAAGGAGAGGGGGTGATATTCACCAGTATCAGACGTGGCAGATAAAAAACGCGAAACAGTTTAGCACCGCTTCGCGTTATTGTACTTGGCCATCATGGCATCAAACAGAACGTTTGATCTGCTCCACAATCGCCTTTAGCCCGTTGCCTCGTGATGGACTCAAATGAGCAATCAGGCCAAGCTGCTCAAAATAAGCATCAACATCAAACGCCTGGATTTGCTGCGCGGTTTTGCCGTCATAGGCCGCCATCACCAGTGCGATCAAACCACGTACAATCCGTGCATCAGAATCGGCGCAGAAATGCCAGACTCCCGCTTGTTGTTGGCTTACTAACCACACCTGACTTTCGCACCCGGCCACCGTGACTTGCTCGGATTTAAGCGCCTCTGGCATCTGCGGCAATTGTTTTCCCCACTGGATGACCTGGCGATAGCGATCTTCCCAGCCTTTTAACTTTGCCATGGTGTCAACGATATCGTCACTGGTGATCTGGGAACCAAAAGGCGAAACAGGAAACTCGGTCATGCTGTTCTCTTCTATTGTTTGTATTTTTGAATCAGTTTTTCAACAATGCGCGCTACCGCGACAAAACCAAACGTCGCAGTCACCACGGTTGCTGCGCCAAAACCACTGGCACAGTCCATCCGTTTTGGCCCTTCTGCGGTCGATTTCACCCCGCATACCGAACCATCAGCCTGAGGATATTTTAGCTGCTCGGTAGAGAACACACACTCAATACCAAATTTACGCGCCGGATTTTTCGGGAAATTATGCACACGGCGCAGAGTATCTTTGATCTTCTTCGCCAGAGGGTCCTGAATGGTTTTGGTCAGATCGGCCACTTTTATTTGGGTCGGATCCACTTGCCCGCCAGCACCACCAGTAGTGATCACTTTGATTTTATTGCTACGGCAATAGGCCAGCAGCGCCGCTTTGGCTTTTACGCTGTCAATCGCGTCCAGTACATAGTCAAACTCTTTGCTCAGGTACTCATGCTGGTTGTCCGGGGTAATAAAGTCGTCGATAAGATTAACTTTGCACTCCGGGTTAATCAGCTTAACCCGGTCTGCCATCACTTCAATTTTGCTTTGGCCAACCGAACCATTCATCGCATGGATCTGACGGTTAATATTGGTGACACACACATCATCCATATCAATCAGGGTTAACTCACCGATCCCCGTACGCGCCAGTGCTTCGACCGCCCATGAGCCGACTCCGCCGATCCCGATCACGCACACATGGGCCGCACGCAGGATTTCCACCTCACTGTTACCGTATAAACGACGAGTGCCGCCAAAGCGCTGGTTATAGCTGTCAGATGCCGGAGTATCGAGATCACGCATAGTGTAAAAATCCTGAGGTTCGATAGAAAAACAAAGAGTGCGATTTATACGCACTCTTGGCAGAAATGTCTAGATGGTGGGGAATGATTCCCCCCAACAGAGCGTTATTGTAGCTTTTCCGGTGGTAAAGCCCAAGGCGCCTGGGTCGGCGAATCCTCCAGCCCTAACTTCCATACCCGGCCAAAGTGCTTATAGTGTCCGGCTTCGGTGCCGGCCCTCGGGCCCATGCCGTGGTAAAGGTCAAGATGGTTTTGTTTCACCGCCCCGCCAGTATCCAATACGATCAGCAGGCGCAGTTGATGTGCACCACTCCAGCCACCGTCGGCATTAAGCAGCGGTACTTCGGCCAGAATGGGGGTTCCCATCGGCAAAATTGTCCGATCCCCGGCAACCGAGGCCATCGCCTGCAGCGGGATCCCGGCTGAGCCGGTAACCGGTGCCGATGCCCGCGGCTCAAAGAACACATACGATGGGTTCTGCTCCAGCAGCTCACGCACGGTGCCTTCCTCGTTCGCCATCACCCACTCTTTGATCGCTTTGAGTGACATTTTTTCCCGCGCTACTTCCCCCCGCTCAATCAACACCTTGCCAATGCTGACGTAGGCTTTATTGTTCTTACCGGCATACGCAAAGTACTCCAGCGTATCGTCATCTTCAAAATGGACAAAGCCGCTACCCTGTACTTCCATCATGAATGGATCAATCCGACTGGCCGCATAACCCAACTCCAGACCCTGCCCATTTAGTGCCCCCGCATAGATTTCAGCGCGGGTCGGACAGTCTGCATCACAATCCGGCTTGGCGTACACCGGGTATTTAAACCTTTCGTTAGGCTGATGACGCAGTTCCATCACCGGTGAAAAATAACCGGTAAACAATACATTTCCCTGGCCATCGCCACCACCAAGTTGTGCGGCCTGAATGCCGTACGCGTTCAGCTCCGTAGTATCGCCGCTTTGCATCACCCACTCGTTGAGCTTTTCATACAGTGGCTGATAGGTCTTTGCCATCGAAGGGGAGTTGCTCAGCACCTGCTCGGCTTGATGGTTAAATTTGGTAAAGTCGCGTGGTTTGTCTGACTGCACCAACTCAACCTGATTTAAGGTGCGGGCAAACTCACCATCAAGGTACTGCTGAGCACGATCGGTTGGTTGAGCACAGCCAATCAACAAACTGACGGAAACAAAAGGGAGGATTTTTCTAAACACGTAACTGACCCGTAATCAAAGATTGCAAAAGGATGGCAAACAAACGGCAGTGAAGCAATGAAAAAACACAGTGAAATTGTATCTCTGTGCGAAAGAATCAGGCGAACGTCCTTCCCATCCCCTTCACGACATCGACCTGCCGGCACAAGATGAAAAATCGATGATATCAGGATGAAACGCCTTCAATTGTCCGGACTTTGTCTAAACTTAGCCTAAGTAGATAAAAAACACGCAGTTAGGCAGGTCTCTAATGATAAATTACGTTTTTAAACAGCAGAGGCATACCCCCTATTCCGTTAATCCGGCGATTCAGTTTCGGCGGATCGACACCCCAGCAGGTGCACTTAGGCATGCGCGCCCGTTACTTCGCGCCTTGGGCATGGTGGAGTACCTCAAAATATTACTGAAAAGCTTCACCCGCAACCGGGTGTTCTATTTCCTTTCCGATCGCGACACCCTGATTGCCTACGGTTATCTCTCGATCGGCTTTTGCCATTACTACTCCGTCGCATACGGCGATGTGGTGATTGGCTCAATCTGGACTCACCCCAAGCGACGGGGACAGGGGCTGGCCACCGAAGGGATCCGCCTGGCAATGAACCATATGCTCAACTGTGGCCGAGATACGTTTTATATTGACACTCAAGCCACCAACTTCGCCATGCTGCGATCGATAGAAAAGCTTGAATTTGGCCGACCTCATGCAGAGTTTAAAAGCTAGGACCCGATATGGAAATCAAACAACTCGTCACTGACGTCAAAATAGCACTGTCTTTACCTAAGCTGACCATCTCTCTTCACCATAGCCGCTCAAATCACAACCACCCTTTTTTCTCTCAGGTGGTGAGTGACTTTTACCAGTCAGCCACACGCCGCCATCCTAAGTTCCCGCTGATCCGCCAGTTGCAATATGGCGTGGCTGTTATGCGCTTACCCGCTGATTTTGGCCATTATCTGAAAGCTCTGGAGAGCTCAGCCCGGCGCAATATCCGTAAAGCCGAACGCCTTGGTTACCAGTTTAGGCGCATCGATTACAATCAACACTTAGGCGCGATCGGTGAGATACACCGCTCAGCGCCAGTGCGGCAAGGCCAGATGCCTGATGAGTTGCTCAGTGAGATGCCGAAGCCCGTTGACAATCCGGCCTCTGCTGATTTAGTGCATGATTATCCATATTTTGGCGTGTTTAAAGATGACAAACTGGTGGCCTATGCCGGGTGCCTGGTCGCCGGGGATATGCTGCTGCTCGCGACCGTTTTTGGCCATGACGGCTACAAGTCGGACGGCGTGGTCCCCCTGCTAATCGCGCAAATCGCACACTACAAGTATCAGCATTACCCGGAGGTAAAATACTACGTCTACGATAAATTCTTTGGCGCCAGCCCAAATCTGCGTCGCTTTAAGAAGAAATTTCGCTTTGAGCCTTATGTAGTGCAGTGGCAGCGCTAGCCCTGAGGACTAGCGTAATGACAATGTATTTTTACCTTCTAAACGAAATACCGGCAGGTAATGGGCGCTGGCATCAAGTTTCATCTCGACATAATCCTGGCCGACAAACTGGAACTCACGCCAGTGTGAACCGGCTTTGTAGGCAAAGCGGCTACCATCGAACTTGAAGTCGGTCGCCACAATCGATCCCCGCACCGATACGCCTTGCTCACTCAGGGTAAATTCTTCTCTCGCGTAGGGAGCAACATCCTGCTCAACCCATCTGCCATAGATGATGGATTTGGCCAACGGTGGGTTTATAAAACGGGTAATCAAATCACCATACAACATCACCGCAATAACGGTTCCGACCATCGCAATAAACATTAAGACACGTTCAGTCCACTTACGCACCGGTGATTTCAGCGGGAAATCTGACTCATTTTGAGCCGTCGCAGTACTCTTATTTACAACTGAAGACATAAGATTCACAGGCTTAAAAAGACAGAATTATTCTACACATTTATCAAAAAAGAATGAAAGCACATACACTTGATGTTTGTCCTTCATTCCAAAAAAAATCTTGCCAGAAAATGAATAAAAAGGCAAAATAACAGCATAAATAAACACAAAGAGATCGCTACAGTGAAGATTCGTAGTACAGCGCTTGTCAAAGGATTCCGCCAATCTACACCTTACGTGAATGCTCACCGGGGCAAGATCATGGTCATTATGCTGGGTGGTGAAGCGGTAGCCGACAAAAATTTGGGTAACATTATTAATGATATTGCCCTGATGCACAGCCTCGGCATCAAGGTGGTACTGGTTTATGGTGCACGGCCGCAAATCAATCAACTCCTGGCCCAACATCAGCAGGAAACGCCTTATCACAAAAACATCCGGGTCACCGATGAATCTTCACTTTCTGTGGTTATGCAGGCCGCCGGCCAGTTGCAACTGGCGATCACCGCCCGGCTGTCGATGAGCCTCAATAATACACCGATGGCCGGAACCGAACTTAACGTAGTCAGTGGTAACTTCGTGATCGCCCAACCGTTAGGCGTTGATGACGGCGTTGACTACTGCCACAGTGGCCGGATTCGCCGAATTGATACCCAGGCCATCCACCGTACCTTAGATCAGGGCTCGATTGTACTATTAGGCCCGATTGCCAGCTCCGTCACCGGGGAATGCTTCAACTTATTATCCGAGGAAGTCGCCACCCAGGTCGCGATCCGGCTACAGGCCGACAAATTGATCGGTTTTTGCTCCGAACAGGGGGTGATCGATAACAACGGTAATGCGGTCGCTGAACTATTACCGGTCGAGGCTGAACACGTGATCACGACGCTGACCCAACGCAGCCTGACCGATCAGGACAGCCACACTGGTACCCTACGGTTTCTTAAAGGTGCGGTCACCGCTTGTCGTGCAGGTGTTCCACGCAGCCACCTCATCAGTTACAAAGTGGATGGTGCCTTAATCCAGGAACTGTTTTCCCTCGACGGCATTGGCACCCAGGTGGTGATGGCCAGTGCCGAACAGGTTCGCCAGGCGAACATTGATGATATCGGTGGCATACTGGCTTTGATCCGCCCATTAGAAGAACAGGGCGTGCTGGTCAGACGCTCGCGTGAACAGCTTGAACAGGAAATTGGCCAGTTCACCATCATCGAGAAAGACGGCCTGATCATCGGCTGTGCAGCGTTGTATCCATACATTGAAGAGCGCAAGGCAGAAATGGCTTGTGTAGCGATACACCCGGACTATCGCGATGGCAATCGCGGCTTGCTGCTGCTTAACTACATGAAGCACCGCTCTAAGTCGGAAAGTATCGAACAAATATTTGTACTTACCACCCACAGCTTGCACTGGTTCCGCGAGCAGGGTTTCTATGAGGTCAGTGTCGATGATCTGCCGGGAGCGAAACAAGGACTGTATAACTACCAGCGAAAATCAAAAATTCTGGCTCTGGATCTCTAACAGACATTCAATGTGAACGAGCTGGTTGACCTCAATCGGGGTCACTCATTCACAATATGCAATGCATTACATTGACGAATGTCTCATTTCTCTCTTTTCAATACTCACTTAGTTGGCTATACTTTGTGCGCTGGTGATTATTTAACCACCAATAGCAATGGATCTAGGTGTGCAAGCAGCGACTTTCACACCCTAAAAGACTTGATTACCAAGGTGTCACACCAATCAAGTATCTGTGTACCAGGGACAGCTGTTAATCTGACTTTTAGTAAAAGCCGAGAAAGCACTGTTATGAAAACCATTATTTGTAATTCGCTGCAAAGCTTTTGGGACATGGCTGACAACCAGTTTCTGGAAGGACTTGATGTGCACTGTGTGTTCCCAATCAACGATACCATTAAAGACATTATCCTGGGATACCAGCAACGGCATAAGATCCGCAGCATTTCCTTCACTACGGCTTTTACCCAAAGCCGTAAAGCGAGCTAAAACCAAAGACCGGGCCATCATGCCCGGTCTTGTTTGTTTATCCACGCAAGCGTTCAATCAGGCCACTGGCCCGGATGGTTCGGGCTTTAATCCCACGCTTGAGTACATTCATGTCCACATACATCGCCAGGCGTTTTTTGGCGCGGGTGATACCGGTGTAAATCAACTCCCGGGTCAGAATCGGGCTAAAATCTGGTGGCAGGATCATTAGGGTGTAATCAAATTCACTGCCCTGTGATTTATGAATGGTCATCGCGTACGCGGTTTCGTGCTCCGGCACCCGGCTTGGCAGTACCGACTTCACGCTGCCATCCGGCAGTTCAAAGAACACCTTCAGGCGCGGTTCACTTTCACTGTCATCACGCATACAGATGCCGATATCACCATTATACAGCCCCAAACCATGGTCGTTACGGGTGACCATTACCGGCCTGCCGTGATACCAAAGCTCGTCCTGGGTTTGGATCAGTTTACGGGCTGCGAGTGCTTTTTCGATGCGCTGGTTAAGCCCGCTAACCCCGAAGTCACCTTCACGAATCGCACACAACAAGCGGCATTGATTGAAGGTATCTAATACCGCTTTAGCTTTGTGGGTCAGCGTTTCCGGCTCTCCGGTTTTAGGGTCGATATTTTGCTGCCCAATACGCTTCAAGTAATGACCATACTCCTGCACCAGTGTCTGCACCATTTGGTTGTAGTTCTGGCTGTTTAACCCAAAGTGTTCAATATCAGAAAAATCACGGTTCCAAACGCTATCCACTCTGGCAGCGGAGCCTGCATTGACCGCTTTGGCCAGCTGACCAATCCCGGAGCGTGCGTCAAAGCGGTAACTCTTTTGCAGCATACACAAGCTATCTGCAATCATAGCGGTACTATTGGCACTGTGCGCTAAAGTATCGAAACCGGTTAGATGAGCCACTGCCGACGCCTGCTCTTTGCCGTAACCATAAGCATTAAAAGAACAGATATCCCCCAGCACTGCACCGGCTTCCACTGAGGCTAACTGGTCTTTGTCACCCAATAGGATCACTCGTGCATGCTTGGGCAGCGCATCGACCACTTTGTACATCATCGGCAAATCGACCATAGAGGCCTCATCGATGACCAGAATATCCAGATGCAGCGGGTTGTGCCGGTGATGGCGAAACTCCGAACTGGCGGGGATCGCTCCCAACAAGCGGTGTAGGGTACTCGATTCGGTGGGAATTTGAGCTTTTAGCTCCGGAGCAACCGGCAGTTCCTGCACTGCTTTACCTATCGACTCAGTCAATCGCGCCGCCGCCTTACCGGTTGGAGCCACCAGCTTAATGGTTAAGTTTCGCTCTCGTCCAGCTTGCGCAATCAAGGCCGCAAGCAGTTTGGTGACCGTGGTGGTTTTACCCGTACCCGGGCCGCCAGAAATCACCGCGAAGCGACGCGTCAAGGCGACCGATGCCGCGACTTTTTGCCAGTTCACGCAGGCCGAAAGCGGCACTAGCTCATCCAACACTTGTAAATCTTGAACTTGTTTTGCCCGACTGACAGTCGCGTCAATCGCAGCCCAATCCAGGCAATCAACCGTCACAATATCTAAGTGGTCACACACCAGTTGCTGGCGCAGCACTTGGTTACTGCTGCCCGCCTCATTCGCCTTAGCTAAGGCGTTGAACAAGAAGTGGTACTGACGAGCGAACAGGTGATGCAACAGCTCAGACAAACGTTCAAACTCTTGCGCTTGCAGGTTTACGGCAGCACTCAGCTGGTTGAGCTTTTCAGCCAGCGTAACTTCGTAATGCCAGTAGCGATGTAAGTACAGGCGCTCGCCATCAAACATCATCGGTAGCGCTTCACCTTGTGTACCAACAAGTGATGAACTTTGTAGTACTTCAACCCAGTCGATAACTTGAAGCTGAGAGTTCAGCGCCAGTGCCGATTCACCAAACAAACCCAGCTTGCCGGCAAGCTCGGCAGGTTGCCCTTGCTCGTCGAAAAGCGGCAGACAGATATGCCCTTTACCCAGCTCGCTACTTACTACACCTGCGATAAAAGCGAGTGGTTGGCGATTCACCTCCTGCTCGCATTGAGAGTAAATAAAACGGGCAAACTGGTAATCCAGTTGACGAATCACGCCCTTGTGAGCCAAAAGCTCTAGAGCTGCAAGTAAACTGCCTTGTGCAGACAGAAGATCATCAGTTTTCATCAAATTAACTCCATCTGACCCGATTCACTGGATCGCGTGTCGAGTACTTGGCCATCGATCAAATGATCCATTTCTTGTAGAAACTCTGCGCTTGGTTTGGCGGCAAAAATGCCGTGATCACTTTGCCCGTCCATACCACGCAGGAACAGGTAATAAACGCCGCCAAAGTGACGCTCGTACTGATAATCAGGCAACCGGCTGCGCAAGAAACGATGCAGTGCCAGGGCATAAATTTGATACTGCAAATCATAACGGTGATCGGCCATCGCCGCCTTAAGGGCATCACCGTGATAGTGGCATACCTCATCACCCAAATGGTTCGATTTCCAGTCGAGCACGTAGTACTTACCTTGGTGTTCAAACACCAAGTCGATAAAGCCTTTCAACATGCCTTGCACAGTTTGAAAACCTAAATCCCCGGCTCTTGCAGATAGCGGATCGTGACGCTGAATCACCCGGTTTAATCCAGGCGCTGACAGCACTTCAATCGGCAGTAAGAATTCCATCTCCACCAAACGCTGTGCTGAACCTTTTTGCTTGAGCAGCAACGCTTTGCCATCTAATGGCGTCGCCAGCACGGTATCAATCAGTTGCTGAAGGATTGGCAGCCATTCAGCATCCAGTTGCTCGCTTTCCATCAGGCCGAGGATGATTTGGGTGTTCTCTTGTGTCGTCGCTGGCTGAGTAAACTCGATTTCTTCAAACAGACTATGCAGGAAAGTACCCGGACGCGCACCACGCGGGAAATTAAAAATAGAACGCTCGGGTGCCACCAGCTCGGCTTCATCCTGCTCTGCTGAAGAGTCAATATCAAAGCCGGTAATTTCAATCGTTGCATCATGTTCGCCGTGGTGAGCGCCTTGCTTGACCAAACCCGAGTAACTGGTGATACGCCAGTTTCTATCAATCGGATTTTGTAGCTCTCTGGCAGTGAGTTGTTCCAGTTGCGCTTGATCGGTAACATACATCTCTTCGTGTTGTTTCGGCGGAGCGCAAACCACCACGCTCTCCAGCTTATCTTGTTGCTGCTTTAAACCACGCACCAGGTCGTTAATACCACCTTCCTCACCGTTTTGTACCAAATAGCCAATCGCGCTGCGGTGAACACCGGTCGGCTCTTTACCTGAACGTCCGTTGCGTAGCGGTGCAGCACCGATAAAACAGCCATAGACCGCACGGGTTAACGCGACATAGATAAGACGCAAATCTTCAGCCAGGCGCTCTTTGTCTGCCTGTTTCAGAGACGCGTCGTTGCCGGTAATATCCAGTACTGTGCGGTCATTATCGGCATCGTAATATTTGGCTTCGCAGGCTTCACGGTAACCAAACACAAACGGCAGCAAGACCAAGTCATATTCCAGACCTTTTGATTTGTGGATCGTGACAATTTGCACCAAGTTACGTTCGGATTCCAGGCGCTGAATTTGGTCATCGCTACCGCCCAAGCCATGTTCGGCATCGCTGATGGCTTGCGCCAACCAGCGCAGCAAGCCATGGTCACTGTCCAGCTCGTTACTCGCTTGCTGGAGCAGTTCACCAATGTGCATCAGATCGGTAAGGACTCGCTCACCGTTTTCGCGTTGCGAGTTAGCACCTTCTTCCAGCAAACGCTCGGCAATATGACGTTTGCTGATCACCGCGCGCAACATTGGTAGTACGCCACGTTGCAGCCAAAGTTTGCGGTACTCTTTAAACTCATTCACCGCATTTTCCCACACGGTTTCATCGTTATTGAGCGCATCTAAACTGGCCGCATCCAGAGCAAAAAGCTCAGATGCCAAACTGGCGCGCAATGCTCGGTCATTTTCTGGCGTCAGTACCGCTTGCAACAAACGCTGCAAGTCTTGTGCGACCGAACTGGTAAACACGCTGTCACGGTTAGAAAGGTAAACACTGGCAATGCCCTGGTCTGCCAACGCCTGTTTGACCAGCCGGCCTTCACTACCGGTTCGCACCAATACCGCAATATCACCCGCTTTGACCGGCTTTTGCTGCTCGCCATTCACCAAGCACGCTTGTCCTTGCCGGGCAGCGGTCAAAATGGTTTGGATTTGGCTCGCGGTCGCCTCCGCCATTGCCGTTAAGTATTCGCCTTTTGGCACTGGTTTGTCTTCGGCTTCTTGCAGCCAATAAGTCAGAGCAGGTTGCTTTTGACCACCCATGGTCCAAATGCGTTGGTCCGCGCCTGGGCTGGAGTTGACCGGCAAAAATGGAATATCCGAGTCGTAAATAAACGGACTGTCCGGCAACTCAAAAATCTGGTTTACCGCCCGCACCATATCCGCACTCGAACGCCAGTTGGTGCCTAACGTGTAGTGAGCACTAACTTGGTTACGCGCCTTGATGTAGGTGAAAATGTCTGCGCCACGGAAGCCGTAAATTGCCTGCTTCGGGTCACCGATCATAAACAGGCCGCATTCCGGGCTATCCAAGTAAATACGGCCGAAAATGCTGTACTGCAGCGGATCCGTGTCTTGGAATTCATCGATCATCGCCACGGGATAAAGGGTGCGGATCCGCTCTGTCAGCAATGCGGTTTCATCGCTATCAATCGAGGCGGAAAGCTGAGTCAGCAAGTCATCAAACGATAGCCACTGCTTCTGGTTTTTGGCTTTTGCCAGCATCGCGCGACAATGCTCAATCGCATGTGCGAGTAGTGGCGCTTTTAGGCTGATTGGGTTAGCGAGAAACGCTTCAATCGCTGCAAATACCGGATGCTGAGGTGGTGTGCCTTTCGGCGTTTTCTCAATCAGTACATTCTGCGCAAACTTGTCCAGCTTATCCGGATAGTCGTAACCCGCGGTTTCCGTTGCGGCCCAAGCATTGACGGCTTCCAGCCAGGTTGGCAGAGATTTTTTGCTATAGCTGCGTTTGTTGACATCCGAGTCTGAAATTAACGCGAGGAAATAATCCTGGCTTGCACGCCACTGTGCTTTCAGCGCATCAATTTGCTTCAAATTTTGCTCATGCAAATCCGCCAGGCTGCCCTGCATGGCCGGGACCGATAAACTGAGCGGCACTCCCGTCAGGTAATTGCTGATGTCATAAAGCAGCTCTGATGGAGAACCCCAAAGTTGGCGCACTTCCCCGGCCAATGCCAATGGCAATGGGTAGAAATTACGCCGCCAGTAGTCCGCTACGACCTGCGTTTTCAAGTGGCTTTCGTCAGTGACAAATTCATTGTTGAAGCGGCTACCGGATTCAAAGGCGTTTTGTGTCAGCATGCGCTGGCAGAAGCCGTGAATGGTGTACACCGCCGCTTCATCCATCTGGCGTTCAGCTTGCAGCAGGATCTGCGCCGCTTGCTTATGGTCGTCGGTTTCTTCCAGCAGCGGCTGAATCACCGAATCCGAGCTTTGACCGCGAGCAAAGGCGATTCGCGCATCATGAATACGTGCGCGAATACGATCGCGTAGCTCCGCGGTTGCCGCTTCAGTAAAGGTCACCACCAAAATTTGATCCACGGTTAATGGAACGCGGTGTTTGGTTTCGGCATTGCCATGACCCAAAAGGAGCCGCAGGTACAAACCCGCGATGGTAAAGGTCTTACCCGTACCTGCCGATGCTTCAATTAACCTCGCCCCATGCAATGGAAAAGTCATGGTTTGCAGTGGAGTTGGAACTGACATTTGCGCCATAACGCTGAATCTCTCCGGATTTTCGACTGATCGAACTGTGATCTATCGTTAAAAATTCTATTTATATGTCTAATAGGTCGGACTATTTAGACCTTTGTGGGATCTCACTCACGGTTATCATTTTGGAGTACCGCTAGTATGCGCCTCACGAGATAAGCCAAGCCTTTCAGGCGGCAACACTCAAACGAATCATGGTCCCTCTGACCTTGTGGCCGTACAGCGAACGCCCTACAAAAAATAATGATTTTCTGGCGGCCACCCTACTCTCCCAACCCTATTTATCATCATTGGCATCTTTTGCCGCTAATCTTGCACCTTGCAAAACCAAAGCCGTTAACGTGCGAACTTCTGCTGCCAGTTCATCATTCCAGGCAGGCCAGATACGCGAAATGTACGCATTATTGCCTTCACCCGGACTCATGAAACCATCATTGAAAGCATCGGCCATTTTCTTCAGTGATTTCTCTTCATCGTCCGCCCAGTTGCCACGGCTAAAGCCAGCTTCAACACACGCTAAGGCGGTTCTTGGCAAGTACGGCAGTGGCTTGGTCATACCTGCAAAGAACAAACGCACCAGTTCAGCCAGAAGCTGCTTGGCTTGTTGCGCATCTGCCATTTCCGGGTAGATAAGATGTACCACGCCTTCTTTGCGATCATAACCAATCATGTGGGTTTTCTTCGCGTGACCAGAAGCCGACATCGCAAGGTGGTCAACCCACGCGGCAAGGTGATCTTGCGCGCGGATCTTACCGCTACGGTAACGAATTAAACCGGATTGGTAACATTGGGTAAGCCAACCCGTCAGGCGGACATTTTTGTCTTCCCCCTTTCTTTGCTCAAAAAGAGTATCGAAGGTCAGATCAATTTCTAAATCATCTTGTGGCGCACCAGACAGGAACGCCAGTTTGTCCACCAGCTCTTCCGCCTGAACCCGGTTGGTTTCAAATTCAATATCACCAAACGCGCCTACTGGTAATTTGCCCTGTGCACGCTGCTTACTGATGAAGTGTTTGAGTACATCCGCTTTTGCTTCTGGCTGGGTGAGTGCGGTCTCAAGTAATGTCCCAAGCAGCTCTTCACGCATCTGGTAACTTTCTAATCCACCCAGCACGAATGGCTCATCATCTTCCATCACTGGCAATGGCGGTTCAAACATCACTTTCAGCCGGCGATTAAAGAAGTACTGCACCGGTAAACGCCAGAAGCGTTGTAGCTCGACCAAATCCAGTTCGAGCGGGAATGTAGCGCCCAACAGATAATCATCCAATGCGCGGTTAAACTCGCGACGCGCATAACCTTGAGATTGGCTACTTTGCGTCAGCGCTGCCGGAACCCACTCTTTGGCGTAGCTCGAGTGCGAGCCCTGAAATGCACTCGGGCTAAATGGCACCATCGCATGCACATTGATCAGCTCTTGCAGCAGCTTATCGCCAGATTGGTCGACCGGCTGATCTTCATCGCCTGCCAAACAGTAATTCTGGTGGCAGTATTCCATCAGTTCCGAAACCAGTACCGACGGCACGCGTTCAGTGTTGTCTTGAATTGAGCGTCCGACATAACTAATGTACAGCGTTTGCTGCGCCGAAAGCATGGCCTCAAGGAACAGATAACGGTCATCGTCTCGACGTGAGCGGTCACCCGGCTTGGTGCGGCCGGTCATCAAGTCAAATCCTTCCGGCGGCATCGAACGTGGGTACACCCCGTCATTCATGCCGAGCAAACACACGGTTCGAAATGGGATCGAGCGCATCGGCATCAGGGTACAGAAGTTAACCTGACCGGCCAGGAAACGCTGACTGACGCGTGTGCCGGACAGTTTGTTTTGTAAATACTGGCGGATGATGGATGGTGAAAGAGCTTGTTCAAAAGCGGCATCGGCTAGCTGTTCTTTCAGCTGGCTCAGCGTATCGCGGATGGATTTCAGCGCCATCTCCCCTTCTAACTCAACGGAGAAGAAGTCATCCAGCATGGTAACTAAGGTTTCACGCCAAGCATCAATAGGCTGTTCATGTGACAGTTTGCGGCGATATTGGCTAATTTTCTGGATAAAGTGGGCTAACTTGCCAGCGAGCTCTGCCCCCATCCCTTGTACTTCGTTGTAAGGAGATAAGCACCCCTCTTGCGCTTCAAACAAGCCTGCCGACTCTGGCATCGCATAACCAAGCAGCATGCGTTGAATACCAAACTGCCAGGTGTTCTGGCGGGTTTCCGGTAACTCAAACTCACTGCCGGTATGCGCATCTAACCCCCAGCGAATACCCGCTTCTTCAACCCATTGCTTAGCTTGCAAGAAATCCTCTTCACTGAGGTCAAAACGCGTCAAGATCGCGGGCGTTTCCAGCAATTCAAGTAATTCCGACGCCAGACAACGCGTGTTCGGCAGGTTTACCAACAGCATGAACGCGGCAAGGATCGGGCTTTCCTGATCGGCGGTTCGGTCCGAAATCGAATACGGAATGAATCGCTCCCCCGGAGCATTACCAAATACGGCCTGGATTGCCGGGCTGTAGGCGTTGATGTCCGCCACCATCACGATGATGTCACGCGGTTTCAAGGTTGGATCGGCATCAAACATCGCCAGCAGTTGATCGTGCAGCACTTCCACTTCACGCATTGGGCTGTGGCACGAATGCAGGCTCAGGGATTTATCACCGAGGCTTACCACTTGTTTATGTTGGCTGGTGTCGATTTGCTGGTCGTCCTGATGCTCTTCCAGATTAAGAATGTCCGCTTGCAGTTGATGGAGCAGACTGTCGCGCTCAACATCAACAAAAGCTTCAATCTCATGGGATTCCAGTTGCGACAGCAAGTACATGTTGTCGCGCCCCAGCTTACCCATCGAAGCCAATAAGCTGTTGCCGACCACATCAGTGTGCAGTTCATCGATCACATTGTCTTCAAGCGAGCCCTTAAGCTGCTCAGTCTCACCCTGTACTTCAGAGTGATCTTGTTGCCACACCACATGTTGACGCTGTTTGGCCGCTAAGCGGGCAAGGAATTTACGGTCACGCACTTCGCCCCAGTAATAACGACACGGGTTAGTGAACATCAAGTGCACATCAATGTGTTCACCAATGGCTTTAAGCGCATCCATGTAACGTGGAGGCAACGAGGTAATACCAAACACAAACAAGCGCTGCGGCAGGTGGTCGAAACGGCCGTTGAAGTTCTCTAGCGTGTCAATAAAGTGCTCATACAAGTTGGCGCGGTGGTAAGGCGACTGGCCCAGTGTCACAGTATGATCATACAGCGCTTGCCAAAGGATCGGCTGCCACGGGTGCTCGTCTTCCAGCTCAGGAACACTTTGCCCGGCTTCCCAGCTGGCAATCCATTCCGGGCGATATACCAAGTAGCCATCAAAAATATCGGCGATTTTCTCAGCCAATTGATACAACTTAGCGTTGTCACTGTCGTCTTGAAGGTAGCGAGCCAACGGCGCAAAAGCGTCTTGATTGAGTAAGCCCGGCAGCAGGTGCATCAACTTCCAGGTCATCGCCTCTTTGTTGAACGCGCTACGTTTTGGTACATCGGGCAATACCTGAGTAAACATATCCCAGATAAACGTCGCGGGCAGAGGGAACTCCAGGTTCGCGGCAACACCAAATTCTTTCGCCAGTTCCATTTTCAGCCATTGCGACATCCCCGGGCTTTGCACCAGGATATGTTCTTGCTCAAACGGGTTTTCCAGCGGATTAAGGCGGATCAACTCAACCAGCAACGACTTGAGCACATCCACTTGGTTGGAGTGGTAAACAGTAAACAAAATGGGACACCGTACACGGACAGACAATGCAGGCTAGCTTAGCACAGGCTTATCCCTTCCCGCAGAGATCTGGTCGGCTGAATAAACAAAAGGCTAATAAAGCATCAAGTTATGCGTAATTGGTCAAGGATAATCGTTGTCAACCAAAGCGTACAACAAAAAAACGAAGTGTGATTTATCTCGCAACTATTCCAAAATAAAAAACACTGTTTTATAATCATTCTCCCCATCAATAATAAATAACCAAAAAGTATGTTTCGCAAATTGTCTGCCAACAACGCTTGGCTCATTGCTTTTTTTGCTTGCTTTGCAGTTTATCTGTCCATCGCTTGTTACCCATTTTTGCTATCTAACAGCCAGAATGAACCGCTGACGCTTTTGCAAGAATACTATTTGCTGTCGACGCAATATGGCTGGCTTGGCTTAATTGCTCTGCCATTTATGCTATTGAGTTTGTTACTCACTTTTTTGCCGACCCGCATCTTCAAAGCAGTGGTGATTGCCATTGCGATCGGCCTGTTAATCCTGCTCAAAATCGATATCCTGGTGTTTCAGCAGTATAAACTGCACATCAATGCGTTGTTGATTCGGATGTTTTTTGAAGGTGGCTCAGACGTATTTGCCATCTCCTGGATGACCTGGCTAATTTTTATCAGTGAAATCGCATTGCTTGCTATCGGGTTGGCTTTCACGGTTTGGCTGAGCGAAAAACTGACACCAAGCCGCACTAAATTTGTCCTGGTGGGCGTGTGGTTCGCGGTGTTACTGAGTACACAAATTATCCATGCCTACAAAAACGCGCTTTACGACGATGAAGTCAGCCAGTTCAGCAACAACTGGCCACTGTACTATCCGCTTACCGCGCGTAAGTTCATTTATAAACACAATCTGGTTTATGAAAGTATTGCCTCGAAGAACCGTGTCGAACTGACCAACGTTAGACACAGTACACTTAACTACCCGCTCAACTCAGTAGAAGTGAAGAGCAAAGCCCAACAACCAAACGTACTGTTTATTCTGGTGGATGCCTGGCGCTACAGTGATGCAACACCGGAGATCATGCCAAATGTCAGCAATTTCGCGCAAAAAACCGTAAGCTTTTCCCAACACATGAGTGGCGGCAATTCCACCCAGGCGGGTATTTTCAGCCTGTTCTACAGCCTGCCGGCCACCTACTGGGAAAGTTTCTACGCCAGCCAGACTTCACCGCTGTTCATGGATACCCTGCAAAATGCCGGCTACCGGATGGGGATCTTTGGCTCCGCACCATTAACCAGTCCGCCGCTTTCACGTACGGTGTTCAAAAAAGTCACCGACTTAACCCTGAGGCAAAACGGAAAGTCGGCAGTCGAGAATGATCAACTGATCACCGACAAGTTCATTGATTTCCAGCAGCAAGAGAGCGATAAACCGTATTTTGGCTTCCTGTTCTATGATTCTGCCCACGGCACCGGCTTCCCTGAGCCTGAGTTTGCTAAATTCAAACCCTATTGGGAACGAGTCGATCACATTCTGCTCAATAACGATTTTGACGCCTCGCTGTACCACAACCGTTACAAAAACTCGTTGTACTATATCGATAGCCTGATTGGTGAAGTACTGGAAAACGTCGATTTGGACAACACCATTGTGGTGATCTCTTCTGACCATGGCGAAGAGTTTAATGACCACAAAATGAACTATTGGGGCCACACGGGCAATTACAGTGATGTGCAAGTACATGTACCGTTATATGTCTACGCTCCTGACCGTCAGCCAGAGCAGGTTGACTACCGCACAACGCACTTTGATGTCGTGCCAACTATGATGAACATGTTGTTTGATGTACAAGGCACAGCGAAATCCTACAGCGTTGGCCACAACTTGTTTGATAGCAGCGCACCACGCGATTGGTACATTGCTGGCAGCTATTACAACTACGCATTGGTGGGTAAGGATACAATGCTGGTCGTGAACCCGGGCGGGCACTCGCAGCAGTTAAATGCCCGGCTGAGAGTGGATAAAGAGCATCACGTTCCCGTTGATGTGATCCGCCACTCTCTGAATGAAATGTCCCGGTTTTATAAAAAGGGTTAGCATCTACCAGCCGGTGACAATACTAAAGCCTCTTGGTTATACACCAAGAGGCTTTAGTTAAGCTGTCAAACTAAGCATGATTCGCCGATATAAGGCGAGGCTGAATCAACAAGTTGTTGATGAACTGTAGTGTGACATAAGCCACCACAAGCGTTGCCACAATTAACTCAATACCAGCCAACGTCCGCACTTGTTGTACATAATTCGCCGCAAGTCCTTGCACTTCCATCCAATTTGCCGTTTTGAACAACGCCGTAGCTCCAATCACCATCGGAAAAGTGAATGCCGCATAGCCCGGGCTGAATGGCAATTGTAATAATTTGAAGAACGCAAGGTAGATAATAGCGGTCATCAACACGGCGATACCAAATAACAACGCAATGATCACTGGTGATGGTGCGCTTGTCACGCTTAAGTAACCTGCCAATGACAGGCTGGCTGGTGCCGCCATAATCGCTATCGTCGGCTTGGCAGCATCCGGAACCTCAGCGCAAAAAACTAAACGATAAATCATCACCGGCAGCATAATCGCGTATGCTGTCATACCAAACATCAGCGCGGCGTGAGCAACAGGGACGAGTATCGGGTTACCGGAGAACGACACGTCCGCGACAATGATCCCCACCGGAGGGACAAACCAGCTCGGCACCATGTGATGCAGCTCGAAGTCTTTGCTCCGGTGGTACAGAAAACTCAGCAAAAACACAACATGCAGTGCTACGGCCAGCAGCCATACGCCATCGCCGGCAACAGGGAAAACATGCCCGAGTGAACTCGATACCACCATGCTTGCCATCGCAAACGTCGGCACCACACTACCGACCACCGGGTGGGCAAGATCTTGTTTCAATAAGCGCTGATGGCACAAGAATTTGCCCGCCAGTAAGACTAATAACCCGCCGCCGAGCCAGGCGCCTAACGCCTGTCCATAACCATCTAACCGGGCAAAATTTTCCCAGCTCCAGCCCAGGCTCGCAATACCCAGTGCCAGGCCCGCCATTGGGGTGGGTAAGCCGATTACCGCTGTTCTCGCTCTTTGGATCATAACAACCTCAATTAGGTTCATTGTTCTGCAGCGGATAATACCCTTGCATTGCGTTCTGATATATCTAATTATTTAAAACTCACGTTCATAATTACTAAACATCAAGCCATGGCCAGCCATATTTCTCTGAAACAACTCAAAGTCTTTACCACCATCACCCAGCACAAAACACTCACTGCGGCGGCTGACAGCCTGTTTCTCTCCAAGGCCGCGGTGAGCATGACCCTGTCGGAACTGGAAAAGCAGCTCGGCCACCACCTGTTTGATCGCGTCAATAATCGCCTCATCCTCAATCAAGAAGGGCACAAACTGCTGCCACTGGCGGATGAGTTATTAAGCCGAGCCAGTAATATCGAACATCTCTTTAGCGATGAACAGTCACTTTCCGGCCAGTTGCGTATCGGGGCCAGTGACACCATTGGCAATCAGGTAGCCCCCTATCTGCTGAGCGGTTTTCGCCGCCATACCCTCCATCAGTCACAAAGCCTGTTTATTTCCAACTCGTCGCAAATCTGTGACATGCTGATCGACTACGAACTCGATATCGCGCTGATCGAAGGAAAAACTCTCCATCCGGAACTGGCATCCACACCGTTCAGTGAAGATGAAATGTGCATCATTTGTGCCCCGGATTACCCTCTCCAGCCAAATCTACCCATTACTTTGAGCGAGTTAGAGTCCAGTGTATGGATTTTACGCGAAGCTGGTTCCGGCTCACGGGAGTTTTTCCTCCGCGTGGTTGCTCCCCGACTGGAGCAGTGGCAAGAAGCCTTTCAGCTCAATACCACCGAAGCACTGATTAACTCCGTTTCAGCCGGACTGGGGCTGGGTTGCCTGTCACGCCTTTCCGCACAACCGGCCATTCGTGACGGGCGAGTCAAAGTTCTCAATGTACCTCTAGATATGAAGCGCCGCTTCTGGTTGCTGGTGCACAAAGAAAAATACCAGAGCCCACTGCTAAAAGCCTTTATTGATTTTTGCCACCAGTGGCAATGCGAACAGCGTCGCTAAATAATGCCGCAAATAGGCAGCTGGATCTCAATACTCGCCGTGCGGCTGGACTTAATTGACTAAAAACTGTATAAAAAGCCAGTATTAAATTCACTCAATGTTAAGGTAGAGGACCAACCATGGCTGTAATCGTCAAGTACGTGGTAGAACGCAATGGAGAAGAGAAAATGACTTTTACCTCTAAAGCGGAAGCGGACGCATACGACAAAATGCTGGATATGGCGGATGAGCTATTCGAACTGCTGGGTAAAAGTGAACTTCTTGAAGATGAAAGCAAACAGGAAGATCTGGCGATGTTTCTGGCACAGAATAAAGAAGAAGTGCTGTACGCACTGGGCGCGAAACGTAAGCCAGCACCAAAAAAAGCCAAAAAGCTTGAAGCTGTGGACGCTGACGAGCAGGAAGACGCAGCATAAGCGCCTTATTCATTTCAAGATGACGCCGCCCATTGCGGCGTTTTTTTATACCTGAAAACCAGGAAAATGAGATCTCACCTTAACCGTAAAGGACGAGCGTGGTTCAGGTTCAGGCTAACCTGCTTATCAGAACCAACTGAGGCGCTGCGCACTATTTATGACAAGCTGTTTCCAAAGGCTCGCTCCGGCCGTTCCAGAACATGACTCCGGCTAAAGCGCGAAAACATGCCCCGCCCAGTCAGGTATTAATGCCGTTAGACTCGAAGAATAATTTTGAATGCATATTTCTCATTAGACAAACATATCTGCCAGAAGACAAACGGTATCCATCTACAGACTTTCTCCCTTTCCCCTCTTTAAACTCCTCAGCACTGTCATTATGATGACTAATAACGCAACGATTTCTTGTCATTGAATGGACGAGACACAAGACTCAACACATGGAGATCAACTATGGCTTTCTTTTCCCTTGCCTTTGGTACGGCAACTAAAAACCGCGACGGTAAAATCATCGAAGCGTTTTTCCCAAACCCGGTTCTCAATCCAAGCGAAGCACTCGTCAATGCACTGGCAGCGGTAGCCGGTTACGAGCAAGGCAACCAAGCTATCGAGATCTCTGCCGCACAAAGTGCACAACTGGCAGGTGCATTTGAAGCCAATGGCGATGCAGCCAATGCGGCCTTTGCAACCAAAGCAGCCGAATCAGCCCAGCCGTTGGTACTGGTTATCCTCGCAACGGACGAACAGCCTCAGTCGGTGGCTGAAGGCTTCCTCAAGCTGCAGCTGATCTCTAACCGCCTGGTTAAGCCACACGGCACGGTACTGGATGGTATTTTTGGCCTGCTGCACAACATCGCATGGACCAACGAAGGCCCAATTGACCTGCCTGAACTGGCGGATCGTCAAATTGAAGCGCGCCTGGCAGGCCGTACTCTGAGCGTCGATTGTGTCGACAAGTTCCCTAAAATGGTGGACTACGTGGTGCCAACTGGCGTACGTATCGCTGATACCTCTCGGGTTCGTCTTGGTGCACACGTGGGCGAAGGTACTACGGTTATGCACGAAGGCTTTATCAACTTCAACGCGGGTACCACTGGCGTAAGCATGGTGGAAGGCCGCATCTCGGCAGGTGTTGTGGTTGGTGACGGCTCAGACATCGGTGGTGGCGCCTCTATCATGGGTACCCTGTCCGGCGGTGGTAAAGTGGTGGTATCTATCGGTGAAAACTCGCTGTTGGGCGCAAATGCCGGTCTTGGCTTCCCTATGGGTGACCGTTGTACCATCGAATCTGGCTTGTATGTCACTGCCGGCTCGAAAGTCCGTATGCTGGACTCAGAAGGCAAAGAAGTCGAAATGGTGAAAGCGCGTGATCTGGCTGGCGTTTCTGACCTGCTGTTCCGCCGTAACTCTGTCACGGGTCAAATCGAGTGTCTTGCCAACAAGAGCGCGGTTGAACTCAACGCTGAGCTACACAAAAACAACTAAGCTCTGAGTAGTCCGCATCAGCAAAAAGCCCTCAGCTCAATGAGCTGAGGGCTTTTTCTCTCAGTATCACTCGACATCAATAAAGTAAGTCGTCTGCGATGACGGGTTCAGATAGTGGTATTGGTCGAGGGTTAACTCATCCGCATCCAATACTTTCGCAATACTCAAATCAAAATCAGAAATATTAATGATCGCGGCCTCATCACGCGGCACATGTTGGTCGTAAACCAAAACGTATGGGTTCAAACGAGAGGCGTCGTTGGTTGAGATCACCACGCCGATTTGACGATCAGAAAGCTCGACAATCGTACCCGGGGGATAAACCCCGACAACACTAATCAGCGCCATCATATCTTTAACGTCATACAGCTCTCGACACTCATGGTAAAGATAAGTTAATGCCTTATGCGGGCTGTACTGGCTATGAGCACCATTACAAAGATTGTCATAAGTATTCGCCAAAATGAGCACTCGCGATAACGGATTAATCTGCGCTTCTGCCAGCCCTTTAGGATAGCCTGAGCCATCATTCCGTTCATGATGCTGACCAATCACCTTTAGTGCCGCATCGGGAAAGCTAGGGATCTTGGCACCAATTTTAAGGCTCTTATCAAGATGTGAGCAAAGCCGTTGCTGGTCATCCTCATCCAGCGGCGCAGGCTTGGACAACAGACTTAAAGGCAGCTTGATTTTACCAATGTCATGATACAAAGCAGCAAAAGCCACTAACTGACATTGCTTAGGGGTAAACCCTTTAGCCTGACCTATCAACACCGATAACAACGAAACATTTAAAGAGTGGCAATGCAGCCTGTCATAACCGGCAGCATCGTTCATTAAATGGATAGTGCTGTTACCTTCTTTATTTACGTTCTTATAAATACCACTGACAATCGACAGTGACTTGCTGATGCTGGGATTCTTGGCCAGCTGATCCTGATCAAAGATGTCCTGGACATCGTTAAGGGTATTAGCGAACGCCTGCTTAGAACGGTGGATACGATCTTCGATCGCAGCTAACTGATTATGGCTGTCTTTCTTCTTTGACCACAGCTCCGCGAGCACTTCTTTACTCACCAGTTCGGTATCACTCTCAACATTCGGCTCTGGCATCCGCTCGCAACCTGGCTGCTCAGCAGGCTCATCGTGAACATCACTCTTGAGGGGATTGATGGTTACGCTCTTCAGCCCTAAATGCTTAATGATTCTCAGCTGCTCATCATTCTTAATTTTAAATGAATTGAGTAAGAAGGGGTGCTGCCCCCATTTTAACGGGAGGCAGACATAGTGGCCGATCCGTAATTGTTCTACTTCAAGTCTGACTTTCATGTTGGTTTCGCATCAAGAATCTAAAAAAAAGCACTTCCCTATCAACAGGGTTAAATACTACCTTTATTAGGTACTTATCTCACTCCTTTTACGTTCCCTACTGCTCCTTTTAATAGGCTAGGCAAACTAAACTATTGAAATACAATTTGATATAACAAGAAAGACAACAGTATGAAAAGTAACTCCAAATACATCATTGCTCTCGATCAAGGCACCACCAGCTCTCGTGCTGTGATTCTGGATCACGATGCTAACATCGTCGGTGTCGCCCAACGCGAATTCAGCCAGATTTATCCCCAGGCTGGCTGGGTGGAACACGATCCAATGGAGATCTGGGCAAGCCAAAGCTCGACGTTGGTTGAAGTACTGGCTAAATCCGGTATCCGCAGCGACCAGTTAGCCGCCATCGGCATCACCAACCAACGTGAAACCACCATTGTGTGGGACAAAGAAACCGGCAAGCCGGTTTACAACGCCATTGTCTGGCAATGTCGCCGAACGGCAGAGATCTGCGAAGAGCTAAAGCGTCGCGGCTTAACCGAGTATGTCCGCGAAAACACCGGCCTGGTGCTTGACCCTTATTTCTCCGGCAGCAAAATCAAATGGATTCTGGATAACGTCGATGGCGCGCGGGAACGGGCAGAAGCCGGTAAGCTGTTGTTTGGCACCGTCGACACCTGGCTGGTGTGGAAGATGACCGAGGGCCGGGTGCACGTCACCGACTACACCAACGCATCGCGCACCATGCTGTTTAATATCAATGAACTGTGTTGGGATAAGAAGATGCTGAGTGAACTAGGCATTCCGGCCTCAATGATGCCAGAGGTGAAACGCTCATCGGAAATCTACGGCCAGACCAACCTCGGCGGTAAAGGCGGCACCCGTATTCCGATCGCCGGCATTGCCGGGGATCAACAAGCGGCCCTTTTTGGCCAGATGTGTGTCGAAGCCGGCCAGGCGAAAAACACCTATGGCACCGGTTGCTTCTTGCTGATGAACACCGGCCAAGAAAAAGTCACCTCACAAAATGGTTTACTGACTACCCTCGCCTGCGGCCCGAAAGGTGAGCCAGCTTACGCTCTGGAAGGCGCAGTGTTTATGGGCGGCGCTTCGATCCAATGGCTGCGTGACGAACTGAAGATCCTGCCTGGCGCAGAAGATTCTGAATATTTCGCCACCAAAGTCGATTCCTCGAACGGTGTTTACATTGTACCTGCCTTTACCGGCCTTGGCGCACCATACTGGGATGCTTACGCCCGCGGTACCATTGTCGGCCTGACACGTGGCATAAATGCCAACCATATTATCCGGGCGACGTTGGAAAGTATTGCCTACCAGACCCGCGACGTACTGGATGCGATGCAGGCTGATTCGGGGATCAAGCTGGCCAACCTGCGGGTAGACGGCGGCGCGGTAGCTAACAACTTCCTGATGCAGTTCCAGTCTGATGTGCTGAACACCGAAGTTCACCGGCCGAAAATAACGGAAGTCACCTCACTCGGAGCGGCCTACCTGGCGGGTTTAGCGGTCGGATACTGGGACAGCATTGACGAACTGCAGGACAAAGCGGTACTGGATCGCACCTTCGTTCCCCATGATGACGAGGAGAAACGCAACCGTCGTTACAAGGGCTGGAAGCGCGCGGTGAAATGTACCCATGCATGGTCTGAACTGCATGATGACGATGACTAACCTGAGCAAATGGGCTTATAACCGAAACTCACGCTAGAATTTCTATATGCACCCAGCCCCCATTCGCTCATCAAGAGGTCAGATTTATGAGTATTCATCACAACACGGCGACTACCGACTCATCCAGAGCCTTAGACGTGATCATCATTGGGGGCGGCATTAACGGCGCAGGCATCGCTGCCGATGCTGCAGGGCGTGGATTAACCGTGGGGTTGTATGAAGCCGGTGATTTTGCCTCCGCCACCTCATCCGCCAGCTCGAAACTGATACATGGCGGATTACGTTACCTTGAGCATTATGAGTTTCGTCTGGTTTCGGAAGCGCTCGCCGAACGAGAAGTGCTACTGCGCAAAGCCCCTCATATTGCCAGGGCGATGCGCTTTCGTTTGCCTCATCGCCCGTTCCTGCGCCCGGCGTGGATGATCCGCTGCGGTTTGTTCCTCTACGATCATCTGGCTAAACGCACCACCTTGCCGGCCAGCACAACCGTCAATCTGACTCTGTCTGGCCAGCTGAAACCAGAAATGAAAATCGGCTTTGAATACTCCGATTGCTGGATCGATGATGCCCGTTTGGTGCTGCTCAATATACTGGCAGCAAAAGAGCACGGCGCGGAAGTGCGCAACTACTGCCGGGTAGAGCACGCCCGTCGTGACGGTGAGCACTGGCACGTCACCCTCCATGATGTCACCACCAATCAACGTTTCGAGCGCAAAGCAAAAGCGCTGGTCAATGCCGCCGGACCATGGGTCAAACAGTTCTTTGACCAAGGACTGGAGCAGACTTCACCAAGAAACATTCGTTTAATCAAAGGCTCGCACATTGTGGTCGACCGTATCCATACCGAGCCACACGCGTACATTCTGCAAAACAAGGACAAACGCATTGTCTTCGTGATCCCGTATCTGGATAAGTTCTCGCTCATCGGCACCACCGATGTCGAATACCGGGAGGATCCACGGCAAGTGGCTATTTCCGATGACGAGATCGATTACCTTATCGATATCGTCAACCAGCACTTTGTCCGTCAACTGAACCGCGAAGATGTGGTGTGGACCTACAGTGGAGTCCGGCCTCTGTGTGATGATGAGTCAGACTCACCCCAAGCGATCACCCGCGACTACACGCTGGAGCTGGATGCACAAAACTCTCAGGCCCCGCTGTTGTCCGTATTTGGCGGCAAACTGACCACCTACCGCAAACTGGGCGAAGCTGCGATGAAGCAACTGGCTCCGTTTCTTCCCGGCATGGGCAAAGACTGGACAGCCAACCACCCTCTGCCGGGCGGCAACTTCAGTGGCAGCTGTGAACAGTTAGCCAGACAGATCCACACCACCTACCGCTGGATCCCCGAGATGCTGCTGGCACGGTATGTGAGCCAGTTTGGTACCCAGACCTGGGATTTACTCAGCGGCGCGTCCGGTGAAGACGATCTCGGCCACTGCTTTTCAGCCCAGGCCGGAGGGGTGTACCAGCGAGAAATTGATTACCTGATTCACCACGAAATGGCCCAGACCGATGAGGATATCCTGTGGCGCCGGACCAAGCTGGGCCTTTACCTGAGCGAAAGTGAGCAACAGAACCTGACAGAATACCTCAAACAGAAACTGCAACACAAAATCGTCAGCCTGTCACAGGTCTGTTAGCCTGGCCTGCCAATCACAGACATTTTTTGTTTATCCCGCCAAAGCTCTTCAGCCGCGGCACCACGATTGCGCGAGCTACGAACTACAATGGCAGCAGACTCATTTTAAAAGCGATCTCACTCATGATAAGGACAGCCCTATGAGTTTTATGATTGAACACTGGGATTTTTCAACCCCGGTCGCCACTCAACAAGCCACCACCACAGGCAAAATAGCGACCGATCACTGGTATCACTGCGAACGATTACATCCGGACATACGTCGCTGGCTAGAGCACAACCAAGTGCCGCCCGCCACTATTGACCAGTTACTCGCCGACGAGACCCGCCCGTCATTTCACCAACTGGATAACCAGGATTTCATGCTGATCCTACGCGCGGTCAACATGAACGAGAACGCCACCCCGGAAGACATGCTCAGTATTCGCATTCTCTATTATCAAGGGGCTCTGATCTCGACACGAAAAATCCAGTCACGCGCCATTTTAGAAATTCGCCAGGCCTTAGCGAAACAAAAAGGGCCGAAAAACATCACCAGTTTGCTCAACCAGATCATCGAAGGGCTGAACGGAAAAATTGACCTCTACCTCGACACCATCGAAGAGACGCTCAATCAGTTTGATGTGAGCAATGAATCGACCTACAAGCACATTACTGCGCAAAAAGCGCTGATCTCAGTTAAGCGTTTTATTCGCCCGCAGCAGTATGCTATCCGCGATTTATTAGAATCAGAATCGCCATTGGTCACCGCCAGACCCCACCAGTACCGCTTCGCCCATAACAACATCGTCCGGATCAACGAAACCATTGACTTCTATCTGGGTGAGGTGGCGTTATTCCAGGAAGAGATAAAACTCGACAGAGACGATAAAACCAATAAAAACAGCTACCTGTTTACTTTGGTGGCCACCATCTTTTTACCGACCAGTTTTTTGACCGGACTGCTGGGCATCAATATTGGTGGCATGCCGGGGGTCGAATCCTCAATGGCGTTTACCTGGTTCTGCGTCGCCCTGGTGGTGATCTTTGGTGGAGAATGGCTGTTACTCAAACGCTTGGGGCTGCTCAATAAACACTAATCAAACCATAGATGAAAGGGGACTAGGTAGCCCCTTTCATCACCCGAGCAGATAAATCTAACCTGGATGGCCGTCTACCCGCGGCGTGATCAACATCCAGCCAAATTGGCAGACAAACAGACCAAAGGCGCTTATCCACAGCCCTCCACTGATGTTGATCCACAGCATCATGTTGGCCGGTTCAACGATCACACCCAGGCTGCGCACCAGTGCCGCTACGATCACGGCAGCAAACGCCGGGCTCATATTTGGCCCCTGGTAGATCATCCGTCCGGTATGCCCCATGGTCACGCGGGCGATCATCGCCAGAATCAACCCGCCGAGCGCACCAATCGCAAACAGGTGGAGCAGGTTATGGCTGGCAAACGCGTTCCCCCAAACCGCGCGTAGAATCAGACTCAGTGGTAAACACAGGTACGCCGCATGGAGAGACCAAACCAACGGCTCACTCAAGGTTAACCAGGGCTTCCAGCGCAAAAAGCGCACCAGCTGAGCGCTACCGGCAAACAACATCAACGGATGTCCAAGCTCAGCAAACGTAACCGGGAAGAAGCTCAGCATGAACAGCATCACCAGAGGTAAGTTCGCCAGCCAGTCTAACCACACTAATGGCTGCGCCTTGTCAGCATTAAACCGCCTGGCAGTAAAAAACGGGATCACCCGCCCGCCCATGACCGACAACAGCAAAGTGAACCACCACAACATGGCTTGCCATACCGCGGAAGAGGTAAAAGGTGGCATACCTTTGATCGTGGCATAACTGGCAAAATTGGCCACGATAGCCAGCAGGAACAGCGGAACAAAAAACAGGTTCCGCCAGCCTTTGCTGCGATACACACGGCTGCCCACCTCATTGGCAACCAGTAACAGAAACAGCGCTTCGATACTGCTGGTGACCCATAGTGGCACCGCTGTCCAAAGCAAAATTCGCGGGGCGAGCCACAAGCCAAACAACACCAATAACCGGTAGTGTTTGGTGCCGTTAATCCCTGTCCAGTTTTGTACCGCCGTCAGCACAAACCCCACAACAATCGCCATTGAAAAGCCAAACAGCATTTCATGAACATGCCACCACAGGGCCGGCACGCGGAGTGCATCAGGCTGGCCGGTTTGAAACATCCACACCCACACCGCGACGGCAACGATGGCATAAAGTGAACCAAACAAGAAAAACGGCCGGAATCCCAAGCGCAGCCATGCGGGAATTTTTTCTTCCACTTTTTTGTCGGTGATATTCAGCATTGTAAGGCCCTCATACTGCTTGCGAAGTGGATTAAGTATTCAGAGGGAGAAAGCTTATCATAAACATGCATTAAATATACATGTTATAACTTAAGACTATCCTTTAGGGGTAAACCGTATCCAGCGGGCGTTACTCTGGTTACGATGTTTAGGTATAATTATGTTCAATCCAATCGGCGAAGGAAGGAAAACACTACCGATGTATATTTTCGGCTACGGTAGCCTGATCAACTCGGCCTCACGTAAGTTAACCGGGCAAACAGGGCAGGCTATTCCTGTGATTGTTAATGGACTGGTACGCCACTGGAGTAAGGTCGACGACAGCTACAGCTTATCACCATTAGTGGTCACTGAAGGAGAAGGACAAGTCAACGGCGTTTTACTCGAAGTGGATGAGCACACCTTAGCTGAATTTGACCGCCGTGAGCGGGGCTATCAGCGCATTGCGCTTCGTCCGGAGCAAATAACAGCCAGCAATTTGTTTAATCCCGATCACGCTATCTGGGTTTACGTGACAGACAACCCGCAACCGCCATGCATGCTCAGCCCAATCATGCAAAGCTATGTGGATACCGTGTTAGCCGGTTGCCTGGAAGTGTCACAAGATTTTGCCGAACATTTTGTCCGCCATACCCGCGGCTGGCACTATCCGAAACAGGATGATCGCCACCAGCCCAAATATGGCAACCTCGCCGGGGTACAGGATCACCACTATGCGTTAATTGATGCCTTGATACCAGATGCTCTGATACCAAAAGGAACCTGACGACTCCGCTCTGGCGGCTGAGACTCTGAGCATAGCGGCGGGAGATATCATAAGCCTTTGTTTGGCATAGCAGTAAATCTGGCTGATACCGCGATACAAAAGCAGAATAACCGTCTTCTGCCCGTAACCTGCCCTCCGACAGCCCGCGACTAAAGCTGAAAGCGCGTCATACGCTGATCCAGCTGGCGCGATAATTCAGCCAGGGTTTCGCTCTCTTCCGCCAATAAGTTAGCGGCCTGAGACATTTCTACGGCTGATTCATTGATGCCGCTCACATTGCGGTTCATCTCTTCCGCCACAGCACTTTGCTCTTCTGCGGCAGTCGCAATTTGCGTTGCTTTATCACTGACATTATGAATATGATCAACGATCAATTGTAGATCTTCTCCCGCATGTTCCGCTCTGTCGACGCTGCTTTGTGCCAATGTCTGACTTTTCTGCATCGCCTCAACGGCTGAAACCGCCAACTGCTGAAGTTTATTGATCGTGGTTTGGATTTCATCGGTCGACTGATGGGTACGCCCGGCAAGATTTCTGACTTCATCGGCCACCACCGCAAATCCTTTGCCCTGCTCACCGGCCCGGGCGGCTTCAATGGCGGCATTCAGTGCCAGCAAATTGGTTTGCTCAGAAATACTGCTGATTACGTCGGTAAACTCACTGATTTGCATCACGCCCTCTTTGAGTTTAGCGACCTGCCCGTTGGCAACTTCCAGCTCTGTAGAAAGGGATTTAATACTGTCGACACTGGAGTGAACATCTTTATCCCCCAGATTCGCCTCTTTGGTAGCATCAAGCGTATCACGGGCAGTATCCTCGGCATGTCCCGCCACATCGGCAACGGTGGCACTCATTTGATTCATCGCGGTAGCCAACTGGGTCAGTTGATCGCGCTGGCTCAACACCGCCTGGCTGGTTTCTTCCGCCGAAGAGGCTATACGCACCGCGGCATCCGCCACTTCTGATGCCGATTGCACCGACTCAAATAAGGCATCTCTTACTGCTCCGATACTCTGGTTGATATCACCTGCCAAACGACCAAACTCATCCTTACCCTGTACTTCAATTTTTGCGGTCAGATCCCCCGCCGCGACCTGCTTCATACTGTGGCGAATTGCTTGCAATGGACCAATCACCGCTCGACTGATCAACATGCCAAGTACACTCATTACCACAGCAACCGCCAAGGTAGCTAAACCCATTTTCAGGATCTGTTGGTTGACGGCAGTTTCAATATCATCCAGCAACATCCCTGCGCCAATGATCCATCCCCACGGGGCAAAACCATGAACAACTGAAAGCTTATCTGCAGGCTGGCCCAGGCTATTCTGCCATGGATAAGTCACCGCCCCATTTCCACCAGCACGACCCATATCAACCATAGAGAACCAGAACTGACCATCAGAGCCATTTCCCATCTGTTGGCCAACCAGCTCAGGTCTAATCGGATGCACAACGGTATAACGATTTTCATCAATAACAAACAGATAGTTACCTTGGTCAAATCGTGCAGCAGCGATCAACGCCTTAGCCTGGAGCTGTGCCTGGTGCTTGTCTTGCGTCTGACTGAGAGACTCAACCTGAGAAAGCACCGAGTCAACCACCGCATTCAAGCGAGCATGGCGTTCCGCGATCAGGTTATTCTTGAGTGTGTTAACCGAAATGAACAGTAACAGTAAAAAACCGGCAATACCGACCGCCACAATCATTGCCAGCTTATGACTGACTCTCATATTTCTTAGCTTCAACATGACGTACCTACCCCGACAGATATTTCTGACTTACATTGTTAAGGCTGATAATTTCTTTATATTTATCATTCGTTTTAATAGCATGGCCGAGAAACAACGCTTTGCCACCGGCAAAAGTGAGTTTGTTAACCGGATCACCAAAAAATAAGCAACAACACACACACTTTAGATATCCGTAGGTAGTTAGGATGGCAATACTCAGCCTGAGTATTCTGCCGGAAACGAGCATAACTCAGTGTCGCCGTTCGCGCTGTTAACATTTGAGCATCCATAAGCAACTGTTTACAATAACCGGATTACTCCTTTCTCACTGAGACAGTGAGCCTTGCCAACAGGAAGTGCAACAATGGCAACTTTAAAAGACATCGCCAGCAAAGCCGGCGTGTCACTTGCGACGGTCTCACGCGTTCTCAATAATGACCCGACACTGAGCGTAAAAGCTGCAACCAAACAACAAATTTTCGCCATTGCCAAGCAGCTCGAGTATCGCACCAGCAGCGCAAAGAAGGCCGGTAAGGATAATGCGCTTCGGCACCATTTTTTGGCTTTGTATCACTACAAACAACAAGCCGAAGTGAACGAGCCACACTACTTGTCGATTCGCCATGGCATTGAAGCCCAATGTGACAAACTTGGTGTAGCTCTCACCCACTGCTACAACCGCGAACTTGATATCGAAACGCAAAAGATCACCGGTGTACTTTTGGTTGGCAACATCGAGGAAGCCACCATCAGCAGGCTGCCGAAACGCTTAGCTAACCGCATCGTCCGGATAGGCTTTTCTGATCATCAATGCCCTTACGATAGCGTTGATATTGATCTACGGCATATCAGTCAGCAAGTGGTGGATTTCTTTATTCGCCAAGGTTATCAGCGTATCGGTTTTATTGGTGGGCAGGATGAACTGAACAACACTATTATGCGTGAACATGCGTTTGTAGAATACGGCAGCCTGAAAGGCCTGATATCTGAAGATGACATCTTTCGCGGCGATTTTTCCAGCTTATCCGGTTACGAGTTAGCTAAAAACATGCTGGAAAAAGGCGATTACCCGAAAGCGCTGTTTATTGCTTCTGATTCCATCGCCATTGGCGTACTGCGTGCTATCCATGAGTTCGGGCTTAGTATTCCGCAAGACATTGCACTGATCAGTGTTAATGACATTCCAACCGCACGTTTTACCTGCCCGCCTTTGTCTACAGTACGGATTCATTCTGAAATGCTGGGCATCCAGGGGGTAAACCTATTACTCGAGAAGCACCGTGATAACCGGGAAATCCCCTTGCATATATACGTGCCGAGCCAACTAAAATTACGTGGTACCACAACATGAACGCAGAACAACTCCTCAAAGAGCTTAAAGAAAACCACTGCCTGGATTTGGTAAAAATTTACCAAGCCAATCCTGGCTGCCATTTTTATGATCTCATTGAACAGCTTTACCACCTGCGTCAGCAACATGGCCTGAGCACGCGGATTTCACCATTAGTCACCGAAATTGAATCACTCACCAGCAGCCTTAACCGTGATGACATCACCCGCGAGCAGTTTGACCACCTTGCGTATACTCTCGATTTCAACCAGCGAACGCACAAAATGAGCCGTTATATTCAAGCAACAGATAACCACACCACATTTGCTCAACAGGTCGACGTGGTCATGTTTGGAGACTCCATCACCGAATGGGGGCCATGGCATGACGCCCTGCCGTTCCTGACCTTAGCTAACCGCGGTTTGGCAGGCGATACCACCGCAGGCATGCGGCAAAGACTCAGTACCACCAAGGTTTGCAAACCTAAGTTAGTTTGTGTCATGGCGGGTATTAACGATCTGGCACAAGGCCGATGTGTTGATGATATTTTTAACGACTACCAGGAGCTTATCCACTACTGGCGCAGTCATGATATCAGTGTGTGGGTGCAATCGACCCTTTATGTAGGTAAACGCCTCGCCACGCTCAACCCGCAAGTCGCTCAGCTGAACCAAAAACTGCACGAGTTGTGTGAGCAGCAAGCGATCCGTTTTATCGATCTCAACCAAACACTGTGCCCGCAAGGCTGTTTGCCACTCGAGTGTAGCTGTGATGATTTACACCTGAACTCCTACGCATACGGACAATGGCTAAAGGTGCTGGTGCCTTTGCTAAAGCAAAGGTTCAGCTAACAACAGTTCAGTTAACCACAATTCAGTTAACAACCACCGCGAGTCAGAACGGACGCGCTCAACAGATACTGTGTTACCAGCCGTCATGCTGGCGGGTATCTGCCTTAACTCATACTGCAGTAATCGCTTGTGCTACCAGCTTGCGCAGCCAAATACCTTTTTCTTCGTTATTGCGGCTACTGTGCCACAGCATAGCGATATCAAAATCTGCCACCGTAATTGGTGGCACAACGGTAACAAGCTCATCGCAAAAACCTTCTGCCAACGCCATTTTCTCCGGCACAATCGCAATCAAATCACGCTGTTTAAGCAAGCTACGAATAGTGAGAAAATTGCGTGAAGCCACCGTCACCTTACGTTGTAAACCGAGCTCGGCAAGTATTTGGTCTACCTGTGTCTTTAAGCTTCCGTCAGGGCTGACCAGGGCCTGTTCAACCTCGGCAAAGGCAGTAATCGACAGCTGCGGTTCCCCTTGTAATACGCGCTTATCACACAAACACACGTGCTTTTCGGTGTAAAGGTACTGACGCTCAAAATCATCAACAACAACCGGCATGCTGCCTATAATGACATCCAGCTTGTCCTGCTCGGCTAACATCACATAGTTGCTGCGATTGACGTTAATAAAACTGATCTGGGCTTGTGGTGCCTGCTTGCGGATCTCATCATACAGCAGTGGTGCAAAAATAAATTCAGCGTAGTCAGTTAACCCGATTCGGCACACACCCGCGTAGCTTTGCGGCTGAAAAGCAGATTTAGTCAGCAGATCCCGGGTTATAGTATCGAGTAACCGGTGTACCGTTGGAGCAATAATGTGCGCGTGTTCGGTAGGGACCATTCTGTGCCCTTTGCGCTCAAACAGTGGATCATCAAATAACTGACGCAGACGCGCCAGGCTGTGGCTCATCGCCGACTGGCTGACGAAACTCTTTTCTGCCGCCAGGCTGACGCTGCGGTAACGATACAAATACGAGAAAGTCACCAACAGATTTAAGTCAATATTGCGCCATTGAATGTCGTCGTTCACCTGACCATCCTCATCCCATTTAATTCATAGATATAATTAAAACTATTAATTTGAGTCATTTTACTGCATTTTTTACAGTAGAGGCAGTTCAATCATCGATTTAACAGGCTCAATATGTTTACCATTTTTAAAACTTTCTTCTGGCTTGGCTGGCTCAGTTTTGGAGGCCCGGCGGCACACATCGGTTACTTCCGTAAAACATTTGTTGAACAGCTTCAATGGCTTGATGACAGCGAATATGCACAAATAGTCGCTCTGAGCCAGTTCCTGCCAGGCCCAGGATCCAGCCAGGTAGGCTTTGCCCTGGGTTACAAACGTGGCGGCTTAGGTGGTGCGTGTGCCGCCTTTGTCGGCTTTACCCTGCCGTCGGTTATCATCATGCTGATTCTGGCAATGGTGAGCAGCCAGGTCACCGATACGGCACTGTTCCAAAACATCGTCCACGGCTTGAAGTTACTGGCGGTTGTCGTAGTCGCTGACGCGACCTGGGGGATGTACAAAAACTTTTGCCAGAGCAGACTGACGGCCGGGCTATGTGTACTAACGGCAATGGCCCTTTTGCTTGCCCCCGGCATATTGACGCAAATGCTGGTTCTGGTTGTAGCAGGGTTAACGGGTATGCAGTACCTGAAAAAAGAGTCCGTCACTCCGGCACAACCATTCCAGCCGAGCATCGCACCTTTAGCGCTGTTCACAACGCTATTAGTCGGCTTGCCTTTTATAGCCCACACCGAACCAATGCTGGGCTTGTTCAGCGACTTCTTCCAGGCGGGGAGTTTAGTATTTGGTGGTGGCCACGTGGTACTTCCGCTGCTACAAAATATCGTTGGCGACCAGCTTAGCCAAGATGCTTTTCTGACGGGTTACGCCGCCGCGCAAGCGGTACCGGGACCGATGTTTACCTTCGCCACATACATTGGTTATGAGCTGTCAGAGACGCCGATTCTCGGAGCCCTCGTCGCAACCCTGGGTGTATTCCTGCCGGGCTTCCTCTTACTGCTGGGAGTACTGAAAAACTGGCAGGCACTGGCCGGAAAGCCCACCCTGTCTGGTGCAATTAACGGGGTCAATGCTGCCGTCGTGGGATTGCTCCTGGCCTCGCTTTATCAACCGGTATTTAGCAGCGCCGTGCTCACCCCGATCGACATGGCACTGGTCATTGGTGGCTTCTACCTCCACAAGCGACTCAATATCCCGGTGGTCTGGATGATCATGCTATTTGTTGTGGCAGGTATCATTACCGGCCGCGTATAACCGGACGTAAAAAGCCGCTGCGGCCCTGCCAGATATCAGGCTGGCTGCCGCTGCGGCGTATAGTTATTCCCGGTTACTGTAAGAAGACCGTCGAAGTATCTTTGCCCTCCCGGAGCATTGCCAGGGCACGTTCCAGATTCTTGTTCGCCGTTTCGTAATAAGCCGGGTTTTTATTTATCGCTTGCTGCAGATAAGGGATTGCCTCTTCAGGCTTATCAAGCAGGATCAAAAAATATCCGACATTATTGAGCGCTTCAGCTTCCGACATATGCTTAGCAAAAATCCTCAGCGCCTGACGCGGCTTGCCTTTGGCGATAGCGATTAGGCCAAGGTTATTTATCGCACGCTCATCCCCCGGACTTTGGCTCAGTGCGGCACTGGTAAAATGGGTAGCGCGGAAATAATCTGCAACCATGTAATATGAGTAACCCAGGCTGACTAATGCGTGGACATTTTTGGCATCAATCTCGAGTGCTTTTCTCAACAAATCTTGAGCAATCTCGTGCTCTTTTTTAAGGTCATACAGCACTCCCAGGCCAACATAGGCATCCTTCGGCGACATAGCATCAAACCGCAGTGAAGCGATAGTATCTTGATTAAGGTTGTCCTTTGTCACATTTGCAGAGCTACCGAGGCGTACCTGATCAGCATTAAGCGCACGCAAATAATAAGCCTTGCCCACATCCTTCTGACCTTGCTTGGTATATAAACTACCGAGCTGTTCAAGTGACCCGATATGATTCGGGTTTTCGCTTAACGCTGCTCTGAACGCTTTGTCCGCCAGCTCAAAATCGCCTTTTGCCGTGTGAATCCGGCCGATGGTAAACAGCGTTTTGTCTTTATGCTGGGCATTATGAAACGCCAGTGAACGTATATATTCATACAAGGCTAAGTCGACATTTTTGTTAGTCAGCGCTCTGTCACCGCGCGATATGGCTTCCTCTTCACTCTTTGGCGGTTCATCATTGGTCAGGGATTCTACCGGTTTACCCGAGTACAGGGTTGAATCGAAATCAGATTCATCCTGAGTTGCGGAACAGGCAACGAGCACTAACAATGACAGCAGTATTATATTTTTTTTCACTAGCATAGATTTCCCCTTCCCTGTTAAGAAAACGCTTTACTCAGCATGATAAGCGCCGGACCGATAGCAACAATAAAGAAACACGGCCAGATAAACAGCACCATTGGAAACATCATTTTTACCGGAATTTTAGCGGCGATCTCCTCTGCCGCCTGCTGACGTTTATCACGATAGTCCTCAGTATATTCACGCAACGAATTCACCAAGCTCCCACCAATTCTTGACGCGTGACTGAGCATACTCACCAACCCCATCAGCTCTTCCAGGCCAGTCCGGGTGACCATCTCACGCAGCGCTTCCGGCATCGGCTTACCTGCCTGGATTTTGACACACACGGTATCGAGTTCGTCTGCCAGCTCAGGATGGGAGATGACGATTTCATCGGCCACGCGGCGCAGCGAGGCATTAAAACCCAGCCCGGATTCGGTACACACCACCAACAAATCCAGCATATCCGCTATGCCTGAACGGATGGCCTGCTGGCGTTTGTTGACCATGCGGCGTAGCACAAAATCTGGTAACACCAAACCAGTAAACGCCGAAGCCCCCATCATCAGATACAAATTCGGTGATTCGGGCATGGTCAGGTAGATCAATGTCGCGACCAAGATACCGATAATGGTGGTGACCGATTTAATCGAGTAAAACAAGGTAAGCGCGTTGCCCTGGTGAAACCCCGCATGCATCAGTTTGGTCCGGGTGGTTTCACGCTCTTTTTCGTTGGAAGGTTTGGTCAGCGGTGCCAGTGACTCCAGAGTATCCGCCATTCTCTCGTTGGCCGAAATGTGCTCTTTGCTCTCTCCGGACAACTCTGCCAACTTGCGTTTCAGCGGTGAATTCACGCCAATCACCAGCGATCCTAAAGTCAATACCACCAGCATGGTCGTGATCAAAATGAAGCCAATAAACAACAGCTCTTGGTCGATATTTATACTGCTGAGCCAGGCACTGATTTGTTGTGTGTCCATAGCTACACCTCAATATTGACAATTTTTCTGATCCATAAAGTCCCGATAAACAGTGCGATCATACCGCCAATCACCATTTTAACCCCCTGCGGTTCGGTATGCAGCAGCTCAATATATTTCGGGTCAACAATCGAAATGATGATATACAAGCCAAATGGCGCAAGTACCAACACCCAGGCGGACATACGCGACTCTGCTGAAATGGTGCGGATCTTCCTCGCAAGCTTGAATCTGGCCCGCAGAATACGGGACAGTTTTTCAATGTTCTCAACCAGATTACCGCCGGTTTCCTTATGCAGCATAACCGCGCTGGAAAAGGCCAGCATCGACACGGTCGGCGTCCTCTCGGTCATTTGCATGATCGCCAGCCGCAAGTCGTAACCATAGTTGAGCAGGTTAAAGGTATTAAGAAATTCAGGCCCTATCGGTGCGGCCATCTCCCGACCAACTTCGCCAAATGCCTGATTGATGGGCTGACCGGCCTGAAGCACCCGCTTAATAATATCCAGCGCTTCTGGTAATTGTTCTTCAAACTTCTGTAGGCGATCGGCTATGGTCTTTTGCAGATAAAAATAGATGCACAGCCAGGTCGCTAACATCGAGCCGACACAGATATACCAGACTTGCTCAAAAAACAGCAGCAGTAAGGCGACTACGCAACCTGAGAGAAAAGACAAGAACAAGAATTTGCCGAAACTGACTGTCATACCCGCCAGCTCAAGTTTTTTCTTCAGCACTTCAAACGGGCTGAAACGAACCAAAAAGCGTTCAATCAGCGACAAGTTTTTCAGCGAATTTTCACGCAGCAACGATACGCTTTCTGCGTCAATGTGCTTATGACTTTCGTTAATCCGCTTAACCAGTTGTTTGTGCTTTACTTTTTTACCGGCAGAAGGAAGAATCAGAGCTTGGCTAATAAACACAACCGACAAAAAAAGTAAGAACAAAAATAAGGGCAGTTGACCTTCCATAGCAGACTCCTAGAGCACTTTTTCATTGAATATTTCAAATGGTACATCTAAGCCTCGTTTAATTAGCTGGTCGTGACAGCTTGGCACAATACCGGTTGCCACATAACGCCCCAGCACATTGCCCTCTTTATCGACCCCCTGACGTTGGAAGGCAAAAATCTCCGACATGGTGATCACCTCCCCTTCCATGCCATTGATTTCCTGAATCGATACCATGCGGCGTTTACCGTCTTCTTGTCGATCCATCTGCACGACGATATTGATCGCCGATGCAATTTGAGCGCGCAAGTTCTTGGTTGAGACATTCCAGCCCGCCATCGAGAACATATTTTCAACCCGGCTTAACGCATCCCTCGGGGTATTGGCGTGGATGGTCGCCAATGACCCGTCATGACCGGTATTCATGGCCGATAACATGTCTACGGCTTCACTGCCCCGCACCTCACCCACCACAATCCGGTCAGGACGCATCCGCAGTGAGTTTTTCACCAAATCACGCTGGGTTATTTCCCCTTTACCTTCGATGTTGGCGGGACGGGTTTCGAGGCGAATAATGTGTGGTTGTTGCAGTTGTAATTCAGCTGAATCTTCAATAGTAACAATGCGTTGATCGCTGGGAATAAAACTGGAAAGAATGTTGAGCGTGGTGGTTTTACCTGAACCGGTACCACCCGAAATCAGAATATTCAGCTCACCGACCACCGCCGCATTAAGAAATTTGGCCATTTCCGGTGACAAGGAACCAAGCTCAAGCAAGTTTTCCATGTTTAACCGCTCAACCGCAAAACGGCGGATAGATACCGAAGGGCCATCGATGGCCAGCGGGGGAATAATGGCATTGAAACGCGAACCGTCTTTCAGGCGCGCATCAACCATCGGCGATGCCTCGTCAATCCGCCGCCCGACCTGGCTCACGATCCTGTCGATAATGCTGCGCAAATGACGCTCGTCAAGGAAAGTATGCGGCGTTTTTTCCAGCTTACCAAAGCGCTCCACATACACATTCTTGGCGCCATTAACCAGAATATCTGAGATCGTCGCATCTTCGAGCAGTGGCTCCAAAGGCCCGAGGCCAAAGACCTCATCCTCAATCTGTTTCATCACGCGATTACGCGCTTCAGAACTCAAAGGATGAGTCTGATCTTCGGCAATCAACTGTATTACCGCTTCACGAAGTTCTTCTTTGGCGCGATCTTCCGGTAAGTGCGACAGTAAGCCAAGATCCAAGGTATCAAGCAGCTTTTGGTGATAATAATGTTTTACCGCCAAATCTTGCTCTAGCTGTTTTTTCTGCTCTTCAATGGCTTTGAGTTTCGCTTCAACAGGGGACAACATTCTTTCGTCTTTGTCACCTAGCTCAGCGTTCTTTTCTATGGATTCATGGCGTCGTGGAGAGTCAAGGCGATCTTCATCTGTCGACCGTAATGCACTTCCGACGTTCTTACGCTTAAAGAACATATTCTTCCCCTGTTACGAAAATAGTTTCTTGATCCAGCTTTTTTTCTCTTCTACGGGGTTTTCCAGTAGGTGCGATATTTCCGCAAGAGACTCCTTAATGGCGCTGTTACGTTTCGATTGAACGATCGGGTTACCTAAGTTGGCGCACTCCATTGCCACAGCAAAGTTATTCGGCACAACATGGATAGCGCGTTCTGGCAGTGTTTTCTCAATATCCTTCAGCGAAATTTCGGCTTTTTTTTCAAAGCGATTGACGATCAATTCAACCTGATGGTTACTTAAACCATAGTCCAACTCGAGAGATCTTACGTAATTTGATGCATGCTTTATTGAGGTAACATTTTGCTGAAGCACCAGAAAAACGTGAGTAGCCGGGGAGATGATTTGTTGGTAAGCGTGTTCAATACCATGCGACATATCGACGATGATGTGCGAATAAAACTGGCGCAGTAGCGGCAATAACTTGCTCACACTAGTCGCATTGTGATAGTTCTCTCGAATATTATCCTGGTCAAAACAGAGGTAATTCAGCCCTGACGAATGCTTAAACACCAACCCTTCCAGAGACATCTCATCCAAATCACTGGCAGCGTTGATCACATCATTAATGCTGTATTTAGGCTTGCAATTAAGATAATCCGCAGCGTCACTAAACTGCATATCTAAATCGATCAGTAACACGTTACTCCGTGCATAACTGGCCAGTTCAATCGCAGTATTTAATGCTAATGTGGTCGCCCCAGAACCACCTTTGGCATTGATAAACAGCGTCAAATCTCCCATCTTCTTGTTGGAAATTTTTTCGTCTGCCGTAACTTTCAATAACGGATACAGCTCACTAAAATCTACCGTGCTGGAAAAGTAGTCCGTGGCGCCGAGCCGCAATGCCATTTTGAGTGAGACGGTATCATGCTCATCACCAAATACTATCAATGCGGTATGGTTTTGTTGCAGGCTGCTCTCGTTGGAGTAAATAAGCTCAACTTTCTGCACCCAAAGTTCTCCGGTTTCGATATAGAGCAAATCCGGATCTGGCTTATTATGAATGGTGTCATTGTTGAACACGTCGAGCTCAATCCACTCGATGTTTAAGTTGACACATTGTGACAGCTCTTTCTCGATGTGGTTCCTAAAACTCGAAGTCGAATAGACAATCCAAAGCACCAGGTTGGTCTTCAGCGTCTTGTAATCGCGCCTTTCCATATTTACAGGTCTCAACATAGTGCTACTCCTTTAGCAATCTTCGATGACATTAGAACCTTCAGGGCGTTTTACCCCCAGACTCTCAGCAGGCAATATGGTTTCTAAACTGGGGGTATTCCCCACCGCGTTTATCAACACCGACAACACAAAAAACCGGAACGTATACCCCACCGATCTGGCTCTTACATACTCAATCTGCGCAAACGCAGCATTCAACGTATCACTGTCAGCCGGAGGAGTGGTCAAAAAGCCTGAAACATCGACTGGGTTACCACTGGCATCCAGATAATCGATTTCCAGATTGGCAGCAGTAAACCCTGCCGGGTACAAATCGGAGACGGCCGGCAATTGCGGAATATCATCCCTGTCCGCGATGTAACAAACCGTAGCCAACCGGGCCGCCCGGCGTGTCACTTCATTGACCATCTGTACCGAATAAAAGTAGGCGGCAAATTCAATTATCAAAAACAAAATCAGAATGACGGCTAAGGCAATCAAAGAAAACTCCACCTGAGTCAGTCCTTTTTGCTTGGATCTTATGATTCTCATCATGGTGCGGTCCTCATTTTTGCCGACGCGCCCATACTGAACTCCAGCGATGTGCCTACAATCGGCAGCTGAAGAAAAATCGGCACGTAATTGTAAGTGGCAGATACAGTTACTTCTTTGGTGACACTTGTAGGCGGAGTAACAATGACATCATCCACGCCGATATAGGTGAGAATCGGTGTACTACCCCCTACCGGGTTACCGTAGATCACGACATTCTTTATCTCGCTCTCTTCCGCAATGGTATTAAATGATAAAGTCCCATACGTTTCGACCACTGCATAACGGGCACCATTTTGCAGCGCCTTGTTAACTTCGGTATATTGGATAAACGCCCGGCTGACATCAATCACCAGTACTGTCAGGATCAACAACATTGGCAATGCAATGATAAACTCAACGGCCGCTAAGCCTGCCTGACGCTTACCTACCCCATGTATTAAGGGCTGAATATTGCTGTTTTTCATGCTAAGACGCCCCACCTGATGGATCTTTGTAAAGCTGAATGCGATAGAAGCCTTTGTCTGTCGGATCAACTCCTGTAGATCCGTTATTGATCGGACACTCATACAAAAACTGTCCAAACACTGCTGCCTGTCCGGAATTGTCCACTTTCTGCAGCAGGAAAAAACAACCAAAGCCGAGCACATCAAATTCAGATTTACCTGTCGACGCCGTGCAGTTAACGATAGGAACGCGTAATATACGCCGGCCACGCTCACCTGAGTCACCGGTGTAACTGGCAGAGTCACAAGGAGAGCCACCACTTTCGCATGCACTTAGCTCTTGCAGGTAATTGGAATAATAGAGATCGCCGGCATAAAGCTCCCCTGACTCAGCTAACACATCCGGCTCACGCACATATTTGTCCGGTAATACGGTGCCGTCGTTTTTGATCGGACCGGAAAAATCATTCAGCCGGGTATTAATCCCCTGAGCCACCGGACCGACACTACTACCCGGCTTGGTGACGACTGTATCACCAATGGTCGCACAGCCATTGTAAGCGCCGGATAACGCATCACGCACCAGTGCTGCACCGCTGTTGGCGGTATCCTGGCCAAAGTCGAGAAGCTGGAAGTTACCCGGCCCCATGTCGGTATTGTCCTGATCCCCGACCTTGAGTTCGTGCACCAGTGTCGGGTCGGTTGAGGTATTTGGATCATAACCCAGCGGGTTATATCCCCAGGCATCTTCCGCGCTACCAGTCGGCTCGCCACACATGGCAATCGGCGTTAGGTTACACGACTCGATCACCGCCGCACTGCGCCCCGCGACGGCACTGGCAGACACTGTCTGCCCAATCCCAAACACACCGGCTAAATACTGGGTGAGCGGCATCCCCGTAACCTGAACCCGGACATAAATGTCATAATCACCCGCAGGAGGGGCAAAGCTGGCCGCGTCAACAAAGTTCTCCAGATCATGTGAGAAGGTCACCGACGTGTTGCCATCATTGCTTACACTGAAGTTTTCATTGCGGATCAGTTGGTTATTGCCGGATGTGGCGACAAAGCTAACTAACGTAGCCCTGGCTGCCGCTTCCGCCGCATCAACGTCACTACTGTCATCCGCAACCACCGCCCCGGCCAACGCCGCAGCATCGACCGCATTTTGCAGTCTTGTCCGGTTGAGAACCTGGTTGTTAATGTCGATACCAAATGCTGCCATACCTAGCAATATCAACATCACCAGACTCAAGAGCACCAAAGTAATGCCTTGCTGATATTGCTTCAGTGCCCGGCGATTTATCCTGACCATAGCCCCTCCCCAAGTGAAACTTCACTTATTTCTTTTTGGCTACCCCGTTATTGTTGTATATCTCTAAGCTGGTTTGAGTACGTTCACCACTTCCTTCCGGTAGATAATCGAGGTTTTCATACCAGGCATTAGTGTTAAGTGTTTGTTCCGCACGTAACTGGCTTAAAGATATGCCAAGCTCAGGGTCATTCGCGCAGCCGAGCAAGCCGAGCGATGTGAAACAAATGGTTAATAGCATTATGTTTTTCATCTTTTCCTCCACTTACAGGCTGTGCCCGAATTTACCCTCAGAACCACCTTCTGACGTTCCATACTGTAAGGCACTATTATCAGATTGTTCATTTATGTCATTGAGCCGATAACGGTCGAAATCCAGTTCAGCCCCTTTGCCTAGCAGGTAAAACTCCACATCATTCGGACTGACATACGCATCGGTCGGCAAAGTGATCCTGCGTCGGTCTATTGGTGTCGCCAAACGCGGCGTTACCAGAATGACCAACTCGGTTTCACCTGAAGTAAACTCTTCACTCTTAAATAATCGCCCCAAAACCGGAATATCACTTGCTCCCGGAATACCGTCCGCAACATTGCGAGAGTTTTCACTCAACAAGCCAGCGATCCCTATCGTTTGTCCATCCGCTAATTCAAGTGTAGTGCCTGCACTGCGTTTGGTAATTGGCGGAATGAAAAATGTTGCATTCACTTCTCCAGGATTGAAAGTCAGCACACCAGAATTGGAAATTTCACTCACGTTAACGTTGAGCTTAAGGTTAATTTTCTTATCACTGAGAATAAAAGGCACAAAGTCTAACTGAACACCGTACTCTTTATAATCAATGGTAATACCATCGTCGTTCGGTACCGGAATGGGGAATTCCCCACCGGCAACAAACTCCGCTTTTGTGCCACTCAGGGCCGTCAAACTTGGCTCTGCCAACACCTTGGCGACACCGTTTTGTTTAGCCACATCCAAAGCGAAGGTAAACAGGGTATTACTATCAATGAACGACCCCAGGAACCCAAAATCATCGACACTTGGCACATTTAAAATCGGACCAATATTATCGATGCCGCCACCAGCGGTGGTCGCTCCCCAGGTAAAATCCCCACTGCGTTGGAAAAAGTGGAAGTTGGAGTCGAAACGGCGTACTAACGAACGTTGCACCTCGGCTACTGTCACTTCCAGCGTTACCTGCTGGGCCCCACCAATGGCGAGCAAGTTAATCACCGGGCTCTCTTCATCCTTACCGCCTTTATCCTCCCCTTCATCGGCCGCATCACCAAAGGAAAAGGTTTCCGCCAGCTTGATCGCGGTATCCATATTCTGCTGGCTGCTGACCAAGCCTTTGAGGACAATTTTTTCCAGTGAGCTGTGCACTTCTATATTCTCATCCGGTAAAAACTGGTGAAGCTTAGCTTTCAAGGTATTGAGATCGTGAGTGACTTCTACGTTAAAGGATTCAATAATCCGGCCACGGCTGTCCCAGACCGAGACGTTGGTCGTCCCGAGTTTTTTACCAATTAAAAACAGCTCATTGGATCGCAACACCAAAATATCGAGTACTTCCGGATCCCCCAATGTCACCTTCTTCGCTTTGCCAGAAATCATCAACTGTGTCGATTGATGATGTGGTACGCTGACTATTTTCCCGGACTGAGCGGTAGCCGCGTTGACTGAAAAGCTCACAAAAAGTAACTGACACAAGATAAGTATTGTTGTTTTCATAGTTCACCTAATTACTCACTCTAACGCTGGACGCTTGAGTGCCTTTAATTACGGTTACACTTGGTCGTGGTACATAACGCTTCGCGGCCACTGGTTTGTCAACTTCATGCGGATTACGCAGTGCCAATTGAATATGCCCCTTGCTGTTTTCCGTTAGTAATTTTTCTGCTTCTTTGGGTGTCACTTCGAGGGTGACAGCACGGACAATCACCGGCCGGTTGTCCTTGGTTTTGGCGGTTTGGTCCACTGCCAGTACTTTGATGTTCTTCAACACCGTATTGGTCGAGGCACTGTTTTTACCCCGTTTGACCGTATTAAGCACATCCACTTTATTCCCCGGCAGCAAGAATCCGGCAACCCCAATGACATCATTAACCCGGATAGTCACCGCACGTTTGCTTTCCGGAATCAATGCAGCCAGAGTCGCCCCTTCACCGGGCTGGGCCAAACGATCAGGGTGTACCATTTCACCGTCATAAATCGTATTGGCAACAATGCGTCCCACCGCTTGCTCAGGCACCTTCAATGTTCTTTCACCGATCCATTCCACCTCCATCAGTTTCGTCGATAAGTGTTTCTCTTCCAGGATGGTTCCCGGTTCCAGCTCCATTGCCGCCACCAGTACCGGATGACGCTCAACTTCTTCCAGTTCTACCGTCGGCTGGTTTTGCCCTTCTAACCATTGCTTGGCAATAATCACCGCGCCAAGACCAAAAACAACGGAAAGGAGCAGCAGCATCACAACTTGAGTTCGGCTCATAATCCTTTTCTCCTTTATTCATCCACGGTGAAGTACAATCCCCAGGCTCTGGTGAGGATGTCTGAGGTCACCACTTTTTCTTTCCCTTCAAACTGCAAAATGTCCCGGCTGATACCGAGTAAATCTTTGGGTAAACAAGGGAAGTACGCTGTGCCACTGTCGTTATGTAACGCTATTAAGTCGTCAAAAAAACCGCTGGGAAGCTCCATCGCATAATCTTTCGCCAGCGAGTTCCACAAAGCGGTGTAATCCTTAAGTTCCAGAGGAATAAATTCCACTTTGTAACCCAGGCGGCGCAAGAAAGCCGGATCGGCAATCACGCTCGGAGGTAAGTTAGATGAGAACGCCAGAGTTAATAAGAACGGCACGGTAATTTGCTGCCCGTTGGGTAATGCCAGGTGGTCAAACAGATACTCCATCGGCACAATCCAGCGATTGAGCAAGGCGTCAACCGGCATCGACTGGCGTCCCAAATCATCGATAACAAAAATGCCGTTATTGGCCATCATTTGCAGCGGCGCAATCCACACCCGGTTATGCTCACTGTGATTCACTTCCAGCATGTCCAGGGTCAGCTCCCCGCCGACCTGAATGTTCGGTCGTTCACACAGCACCCAGCGCTTGTCATAATGCTGATCCAATTTAACGAACACTTGGGAGTGTGAGTTATCCAACCGGCGGTGATGGTGCTCAGAAAAGACTTTAATGATATTGCCGTCAGCATATATTGCGTAGGGGATAAACACCGCAGTATTCAATGCATTCAGCACTCGGGCCGCGACATAACTTTTACCCGTACCCGCGTGACCGTAAAGCAGCATCGCCCGGCCCGAGTTGATCGCTGGCCCCAATATCGGGACCAAGCGCTCGGAGCCAAACACATCCGACAGTGCCCGCTCAACATCTGGCCGCTGGATCGGATATTTCCTCAAATCCTGCCCCTCCACAACAGCCCAGTACGCCTCCAGTGATACCGGCACCGGACCGATGTAGGCATCTTTGCGAAAGGCCAGCTCGGCCTCGGCCATCCCGAGTTCTGTCAGACCATAACGCACGTTAGTGTAGGCATTAGTTAATTGCTCCGTGACCGGTTGATACACTTCGACCCAGCTGCGCTTTCGCAATTGCGCCAACGCATTTTCCACAATGTGGGAAACCACACACAAGCGGTTGGTTAACTCAATTAAATCGCATTTCGGGTAGGCAGATAGATGCTTCAGCACCAGATTTTCAACCACTGACGGAGGGATACCCAACGCATCTTCAGAGGCTGGGACTTTGGGTGGACTGATTTGCGGCACGAGCTTATCCATTATTACGGAGCCCATATTGCTCCCTCCTGTTAATCGGTTGTAGTATTCCCAATGATACTGACACGCTTCGTCAGACAGACTGGTACTAATGGGTATATGAGTAATACGCTAAGCCGATAACAATCACGGGAGCAAAAGGAATCACCATTTTTGACTTTCGGCCAAAGTTTGGTGTGACTTTATCTAAACAATAACCTTTGGCCTGATGAGACACTGAATAACCGGAATGAATGGTGAAAAGTGCCAAATAGAACGCACCCACTACTCCACCAGCAAGGATTATACAGACCACCGCCTCTCCCATTTTTTCTAGCCCTAACCACGCACCAATCACTGCGAGCAGTTTAACGTCTCCACCAGCCATAGCCCCGATGGCATACAAGCCCAAACCAATGCCGAAAGTAACAATTCCACCATAAGCGTGTTCGGACCAGTCAGCTGGTGAAATGGTGGCAACTGCGGTTACGACTAATACCAGCAGCAGCACCACCATTTGATTAGGTATCCGATGTCTTTGCGCATCGGATACCCCGATTGCGATGAGCAACGACCAGATCGCAATATCTATTATCATTATGAATCTAGCCTCATCATTACGAATTACGAGTTACATTTAGATACCGTCAATATCACTCGCGACGTTACTAAATGCGTTTGCCAATGTTTCCCAGAAACCTAAGCTAAGCATAGCCGCAACGATCAGTGCTGCACCCAAAATGTACTCTAGTAAAGTGAGACCTTCTTCATCATTCCAGAAGTTTTTAACTGCTTGTGTGAATTTGTCCATTTTCCTTCCCCTGTTGTCCTATCAAGCAAGATGATTAAGGTGACACCATCTTTTCGACATGCGTCACAATTCAAAGATAGATTAGAGACTGTTTTGTTAGTTAGGACTTTTTTGTCTTTGAGTAGGACTTTTTTGCCATAGTGGCTTGTTTGCTGTGAAATAATGACACTTCCCTCAATACAGGAAGTTAGCGACTTCTTAGCCGCCATTTTTTTATCTACACTTAAATAATGGGTCCACGTGGAAACAGCACTACCATGATGAAGAAAAGACAAATTGAAGAGTGGATAAAAACAGAAAGTCACTGGTTGGCTAAACTGGCCGAAACCCGCTCACAGGCATGCTTAGCGTGGCTCTGGCGAGTTATTTGAGTGGTGGCTGATGGCAATGATACGTCGATCACCAATGGTTATGATGGCTACTATCTTTTCCCCTGACAACGGGATATAAACTCTGGCTCTGCAAGTCAAACCGTGACAAAAACTAAAATTGTGTTGCGTATAACTAACTGGGTACCCGGTGTATACGCACCGGGTACCCAGGTTGCGATAAGCTACCGCCATCTCTCATCACTATTAATCTAACCGTCTGACGACAGATCAGGTTTAAATACCGTCAATATCGCTGGATACATTGCTGAACGCATTGGCCAATGTTTCCCAGAAGCCCAGGCTAAGCATTGCCGCAACGATCAGTGCCGCACCCAAAATATATTCCAGTAAAGTCAGTCCTTCTTCATCATTGCAGAAGTTTTTGACTATTTGTTTGAACTTGTCCATTTTCCTTCCCCTGTTGTCCAACTAAACAAGATGATCAATATGATGCATGCTCTTTTTGAGTTGCAGCATACTTCAAAGATAGGCGACCATTTATCACACGGTCAGAATTATTTGTTTTTGAGTAGGCCTATTTACTATCACATCTTATCTAACCTGAAATAATGACCGCTGACTCAATTCAGAGAGTCAGGGGCTCCTCATCCGCTTTTTTCATCTACGCTTAACTAAATGGACCAGCTCACAAGCTGCAATGCCAGAATGAACAAAAAACAAACGGAGCAGTGGATGAAGTCACGGATTTGCTGGCTGGGAAAGCCGACCAAGGCCCTGCCTCAGGTATGCTTGAAACAGCTCAACCAACATTTTCATGTCGTTGAGTACGGTGATGATATATCGATCATCAGCGATCCTGGTGTGCACTATTTTTTCCTCTATCTGGGGAATAACAGCCCGCTTCCCATTAAATGCATAAGCACACTATGCAACAACTTAAACAAGCAGCTTATTATCATCTCTGACAAAGGAGAGGAGGTAACTCTGCCCGATCGCGCCATCACCAGTGAAGTCTATCAATTAGATAGCGCAAGCTTTGCACCGTGGTTACTGCATCTGCAGCGTAAATACTTTCTTCACCCCACAGAAAGCCTCCATCCCATCGTGATCTCCCCTTCAGAGCCCTCAGCTAACACCGATTTAAACAAGGTGCTTGATTTCGTTGAACACAACCTGCAGCGCGAAATCCGCGAAGAAGACGTCGCCGCAATATGCCACTACTCTGCCACCTATTTTTCCAAATATTTTCGCAAGCAGATGGGGGTTTGTTTTCGTGATTATTTAATTGAGAAGCGCCTCACGCTGGCAAAAAGCCTGCTCCTCAGCCAGCCCTCACTCAAAATTGCCTATATCGCCTACCAGTGCGGTTACCAGGACATCTCATATTTCGCACGGATCTTTAAGAAACGTACCGGGCTTTCACCTGCCAGTTATCGCCAGCAATACTTTAAAGAAACCAATACAACATCAGCAGATCCCGCCCATTTGCTTCCATGACAAATATTTAAGAATTAGTGCTGCTAACACCGTCAATAATATGCTAAATTTAACAATGCATTAACAAGCATAATAACTAATTCGATAAGACATGGAGTCACCGAACATGAATCAGCCTAACCCAACTGTTACTGCTGGCTGCGCTCTCCCCCCACCTAATGAAATGTTATTGAAATGGGCCAAGGAGCGTCCCAACCAAGTCTATCTAAGACAGATCATCAACCGACAATTTGTCGATTTCACTTACCAGGACGTGGCAGACCAAGCCTTGAAGCTGGTCAGTGCGTTGCGCAAGCTCGGCCTTGAACCCGGTGACAAAATCGCTTTGATCTCCAAAAACTGCGCCGAGTGGTTTATCACCGATCTGGCGCTGATGCTTGGTGATTACGTTAGTGTGCCGATCTTTCCGACCGCAGGTGCAGACACGATCGAGTATTGCATTACCCATAGTGAAAGCAAGGCCTTAATCGCCGGAAAACTCGACGATGCCACGGTGACACAACAAGTGATTGACTCGCTGAGCGATGTGATTAGTATCGCACTACCATATGATTCGGCGCCAGATTGCCAATATCAGTTCAAAGCATTGATCGCTGACGTTGAACCCAGCCTGGAACGGCCCCAGCATTACGATGATAAACTGATGTCGCTGGTATATACTTCGGGAACCTCCGGTGTACCGAAAGGGGCAATGCTGACCTACGGAGCATTCAACTGGTCAACCCAACAACTGATCAATCATATCGGAATTGAAGAAGATGACCGGTTATTCTCTTACCTGCCTCTAGCGCATATTACTGAGCGAGTCTACATCTTCGGCTCTTCTATTATGGGTGGGGTTACCACTGCATTTCCTGAATCTCTTGATACTTTTATTGAAGATGTGAAAATGCATCGCCCTACGCTGTTTATTTCCGTCCCACGTCTTTGGACTCTGTTTCAGCAGCGCATCCAGGATAAGTTGCCACAAAAAAGACTTAATCTTTTGCTGAAAATCCCACTTATCAATACCCTGATTAAGCGAAAACTGGCTGAAGGGTTGGGACTGGATCAAGCCAGAGTACTGGGGTGTGGCTCTGCCCCCGTCTCCCCGGCGCTGCTGGAGTGGTATCACCAGGTTGGTTTAAACATTACCGAAGCATGGGGCATGACGGAGTCTTTTGCCTACAGCACACTGAACTATCCGTTCCGTGCAGACAAAATCGGTACCGTTGGTAATGCAGGCCCGGGCATAGAACTGAAAATCGCCGCCGACAATGAAATCATGGTTCGCAGCCAAGGGGTATTTTCCGGTTACTACAAAAATGACATTGCCAGTCAGGAAGCCTTTGATTCCGAGGGATGGCTGCACACCGGTGATATCGGCAGTTTAGATGCTGAAGGTTACCTCACCATTCAAGGGCGTAAAAAGGACACGTTTAAAACGGCGAAGGGCAAATTTGTCTCTCCGGTACCGATTGAGAAAAAGCTGTTTGAATACAGCCGCGTAGAAATGATGTGCCTGATAGGACTCGGCCTCCCGGCGCCAATCCTGCTGGTGGTACCGCATGACTTCCCGCACTTTGACCGAGCCCGTTATGAGCGCACAACCAAGAGAGTCGTTGAAAAAATGAACTCACAGTTAGACTCACACGAACAAATCAAAGGGGTACTGATGATTAAAGACCCCTGGACAATCGAAAACGGCATTTTAACCCCGACCCTGAAAATTAAACGCCATGTACTTGAACAGAAATACCATCAGGTAGGCCAGAACTGGCCGAAAGGCCAACTGGTGGTGTGGGAAGAGTAGTTTCCACGCAGTAAGCCACTCCTGCTGTTGGCGCTTAACGTTGAGTTATCACCTCACTTTTAGCCCTTGCCCGATTATGGATGAGGGCTAAATTTATTCCTTGACCTGGTAAATGGCCACGTGCTCATCACCGCCAACATAGTCCAGCCAAGGAGGGTTAGTTCTGGCGAGTAATTGATGAATAAAACTCTGCCCCGGCGCCCGTTTAGCAAGGTAGCGAAGAAACGGATCGCGATCATCGACCACCACATAGTCAATCTTCTTCGCCAGTAGCTGATGATGTAAGAGTGCCCTTTCTTCACTCATCCAGGTCTGGATGGCAAACAAATTCCCGTCAATATTACGGTGATAAGGCGCTGATATGGCAGAGTTACTGCTGTATGCCACTATCGGTGCTCCCAGCGACATTGATGCCAAGACCCGTTTGTCTTCAATACCTAAGCGAGCCAGCGCTGCTACTGTTGCCAGCTGATTGCCGCGCATCAAAGAGCTTTCAGCAGAATCAGCGAGATTTACCACGTGAGCAAATAGCGAAAAGGAAATAGCAGGAGTAAAGATCACAAACGGCAACAACCGCACGAATGGCAATTTCACTCTTTGGTAACAGGAGTAAATCACATACGCAGCCAGCGGCAAGCCTAGCAGACATGAATAGGTGATCACTCTGACTTGCCAGAACAATACCGGGACAACACTAACCAGGTACAACAACAACAGCAGTTTCTGTTCGGCTTGTTTAACGAAAAACACCGCAATCGCCGGGGTAAGTAACGCAATCAAGACATAAATCGTTAACCGATCTCCCGGAACGGCCAGCAGTAGTTTATAAAACGGAATCGCCTCTTGAACCTTATCCAGCCAAAACGTTTTCAACACTTCAGGATAATGGTGGTATGGCCCCAACAGCATATCCGGAAACCCATAGACGAGCGGAGACACCAGCAGTAAGGTTATCACGAGTGTTTTAAGCTTCATCCGGTTTTCCGTCTTGGCCCCAAAGCAACATCCCAGCCCTGCCACGCCGATGAGGGCCATCAGCGGCAATGAAGCCACATCACTATGCACAGCGGCAGCATAATCAAACGGTTCGGTGAGCAGCAGTCCCAGCCCCCCCAGCAAAGCGGTCCAAAGGCCAATCAAACCAATAAATCGTGTCATGGCTTGCTGTACGTTGCTTCCCACCGCCAAAAACAATCCAAACATGACCAGCAGGTAAAATGGCATCGATTCGAGCCCGATCAACAGCGCTAAACTAAAAAATACCGCCGCCCAACGCGCGTTTTTTGCCGACACGTCCCGCGCCTCGTTCGCCGTCAACGGCATCATCAGCAAAAACAACGCAAACAGCATCAGCTGGATATTATGGTGATCAATATTGCCGGGAAAGAATTTCGCATAGGCAAAAGATAATGGCGTGGAGATAGCAGCGAGTACAGCAACCGGAAAACCGAATACCCGGTATGTCAGGTGTGTCACCGCCAGGATCAGTGTCCCCCCATACACTGCCGGTACAACGCTTACCGCAAATGCGATTCCATCAGCCTCTCCTGCCAACCACTGATGGAGTATCATTGCAGCGGCAACCGGTAAGTCAGGCAAACGCGACCAATGCAAAATACGCCCGTCTTCAGGATTAAACTGTGGCAGGGGTTGCTGATACCACTGCCCCGTATCCAACAACAACTGCACCTGGTAAAGACGCATGTAGTTGTCGTTATCACCCAGATTTCCCTGTTCAAGCAGCGGGTAGCCATACTGAGTGAAGGCCAGTGTTGCGATCCCCCATACCAGCATGGCTATAACCGTTAATCTGGTGGATTCATTTACTGATGCTAATCGAGCATAATTCACTGCTTACCACCCTAATTGTGTGACGGTGACTTAGCCAGCGGTGCTTACGTTAACCCAGAGCGCGCACCGAAAAGACGGGCCCGGAATAAAAAGTTTTGGCAGGACCACTTTGCAAGTATAAGAAAGAATTAGCGTAATACCCACCTAAGCCAGAGGCATCAATAAACCCAAGCCAACAAAAAACCCCTGACGCTTACGCGACAGGGGTTTTAAATTACCAAGTTAACTTAAGAATTACTTCTTAGCGTTACGCTCTTTAACTTCTGCGATAACTTGCTCAGCAACGTTTGCTGGACAAGCTGAGTAACGTGCGAACTCCATAGAGAACTGACCACGACCAGAAGTGATAGTACGTAGGTGACCGATGTAGCCAAACATTTCTGATAGAGGAACGTCAGCTTTAATACGAACGCCTGTAGTACCAGCTTGTTGGTCTTTGATCATGCCACGACGACGGTTAAGGTCACCGATTACGTCACCAACGTTGTCTTCTGGAGTGAATACGTCAACAGCCATGATTGGCTCTAGAAGCTGTGCACCCGCTTTTGGCATAGACTGGCGGAATGCACCTTTAGCAGCGATTTCGTAAGCGATAGCTGAAGAGTCAACTGCGTGGAAACCACCGTCGAACAGTTCAACTTCTACGTCTAGAGTTGGGAAGCCAGCTAGAACACCGGTATCCATCATAGATGCGAAGCCTTTCTCAACTGCAGGCCAGAATTCTTTAGGTACGTTACCACCAACAACTGTTGAAGAGAACGTGAAGCCAGAGTTTGGCTCACCTGGGCGGATGCGGTAGTCGATCTTACCGAACTGACCAGAACCACCAGACTGTTTCTTGTGCGTGTAGCTATCTTCAACTGCTTGAGTGATAGTTTCGCGGTAAGCTACCTGTGGAGCACCTACTTCTAGCTCAACGCCGTAAGTACGCTTAAGGATATCTACCTTGATGTCTAGGTGAAGTTCACCCATACCTTTCAGGATAGTTTCGCCTGAGTCTTCGTCAGTCTCAACCTGGAATGATGGATCTTCTGCAACCATCTTACCGATCGCGATACCCATTTTCTCAGTAGAACCTTTGTCTTTCGGAGAAACAGCGATAGAGATTACTGGTTCTGGGAAGATCATCGCTTCTAGAGTACATTCGTGCTTAGGATCACATAGAGTGTGACCAGTCTGAACGTTCTTCATACCTACGATAGCGATGATGTCACCCGCTTGAGCTTCAGTAAGTTCGTTACGCTCGTCCGCTTGCATCTCACACATACGACCGATACGCTCAGTCTTACCAGTTGCTGAGTTAAGGATTGTATCACCTTTCTTCAGACGGCCAGAGTAGATACGTACGAATGTTAGTGCACCAAAACGGTCATCCATGATCTTGAATGCTAGCGCTTTTAGTGGCTCATCTGCAGATACAGTCGCTACTTCACCAGTTGGCTCACCAGTTTCTGGATCTGTCAGAGGCTGAGGATCAACTTCATTTGGCGCTGGTAGGTAATCAACTACCGCGTCAAGAACAAGTTGCATACCTTTGTTCTTAAACGCAGAACCACAGAATGTTGGGAAGAATGCTAGGTCACGAGTACCCTTACGGATACAAGCTTTTAGTTGCTCAACAGTTGGCTCTTCGCCTTCCATGTAAGCTTCCATCAGGTCGTCGTCTTGCTCTACAGCAGTTTCAACTAGCTCTTCACGGTACTGCTCTACGTCGTCAACCATATCTGCTGGGATATCTTGGATTTCGTAGTTCTCTGGTAGACCGGTTTCGTCCCAAACGTAAGCTTGACGGTTTAGGATGTCTACAACACCAACGAAATCGTCTTCACGACCGATAGGCAGAGTCATTACTAGCGGGTTAGCGCCAAGTACGTTCTTCACTTGGTCAACAACGTTGAAGAAGTCTGCACCCATACGGTCTAGTTTGTTTACGAAGATCAGACGAGCAACTTCTGAATCGTTCGCGTAGCGCCAGTTTGTTTCTGACTGAGGCTCAACACCACCAGAACCACAGAATACACCGATACCACCGTCTAGTACTTTAAGTGAACGGTATACTTCAACTGTAAAGTCAACGTGTCCCGGAGTATCGATAACGTTTAGGCGGTGGCCTTTCCACTCACAAGTTACCGCAGCTGACTGGATTGTGATACCGCGCTCAGCTTCCTGTTCCATGAAGTCAGTTGTAGACTCACCGTCATGTACTTCACCAGTTTTGTGGATTTTACCAGTAAGCTTAAGGATACGCTCAGTGGTGGTAGTTTTACCCGCATCAACGTGCGCGAAAATACCAATGTTTCTGTACTTTGATAAATCTGCCATTGTCTTACTCTGTTTATAAGGTATAAATTGCGCGCAGAGTATATCACAATCTGTCAAGACTGATACCCTTGCATGCCATTGGAAGAAAAAAAACTTTTAACCTAGATTTTCTGTCCTCAAATAATAGTCAAACTTAAAGTTTTGTGTACTCTTTTTGCTAATAATGAGGAGAGATTCAACAAGATCGCCTGCTATTTTAATTAAGTTGCGCCATTCACAACGGATTACAGTTCATCAAATGCACTCAGGGCTTCCGACAACTTCTTCACCCCGTGGATCTGCATGCCTGGAATCCCACCTTTCGGCATATTTGCTGCAGGCACGATGGCCTTTTTAAAGCCGTGTTTAAATGCTTCGTTTAAGCGTTCCTGACCACTTGGCACCGGACGAATTTCCCCCGCCAGACCGACTTCACCAAATACCACCACATCTTTTGGCAGCGCACGATCGCGAAAACTCGACAACAACGCCATCACCAGTGCCAGATCGGCACTGGTTTCAGTGACTTTGACCCCACCAACCACATTGACGAAGACGTCCTGATCCGCCATTTGCAGCCCGCCATGTTTATGCAATACAGCTAATAGCAAAGAAAGCCGGTTTTGCTCCAGCCCAACCGCCACCCGGCGTGGATTGGCCAGCTGTGAATAATCCACCAGCGCCTGGATCTCAACCAGTAGTGGGCGGGTCCCTTCCCACACCACCATCACCGAGGAACCCGATGTTTCTTCTTCACCGCGGGAAAGGAAAATCGCGGAAGGGTTACTCACCTCACGCAACCCTTGTCCGGTCATGGCAAACACCCCCAACTCATTGACCGCGCCAAAACGGTTTTTATGGCTGCGCAAGGTGCGGAAACGGCTGTCTGTGCCGCCATCAAGCAGCACCGAACAGTCAATGATATGCTCAAGTACCTTAGGACCGGCGAGTGTTCCGTCTTTGGTCACATGACCGACAATAAACACCGCCACATTATTCTGTTTGGCATAACGCGTCAGCGCCGTGGCCGATTCCCGGACCTGAGCGACACTTCCCGGTGAAGATTGCACATCGGCCACATGCATGACCTGAATAGAGTCAATCACCATAATACGCGGTTGCTCTTTCTCGGCGATCTGGCAAATTTTGTCAACATTGGTTTCCGACAGCATTTTAAGATGATCTTTAGGCAACCCCAGACGCGCGGCGCGCATGGCCACTTGTTGTAATGACTCTTCCCCGGTCACGTAGAGCGTCGGCATCTGTGCCGAGAGTAGGCACATCGTCTGCAACAGCAAAGTCGACTTGCCGGCACCGGGGTTACCACCGATCAAAATTGCCGCGCCCGGTACAATCCCGCCGCCAAGCACCCTGTCCAGCTCTTTGAAGCTGCTGGTAAACCTCGGCACTTCCTGCAAATCAATTTCGGCTAAGGTTTGCACTTTTGCCTCAGTCACTGCGCCCGCATAACCGCTCAGGCGCTCATTTCGGGCTGCTGCAGGAGAGGCTGCAATTCGCACTTCAGTAATGGTATTCCATGCACCACACGCATTACACTGTCCTTGCCAACGAGGAAAGTCCGCGCCACAGTCATTACATACATATGCTCGTTTTGCTTTTACCATGCTGCCTCAATTTCAACAAATGTGACCAAATCCGACTAACTCGTTCCATATCAACGCTTCACTATTGATATACTTAAGTTCTGATTCACTTGGCCGATATACTTAAAAGTTAACGACATACTCTAACAGAAAACATGCAGCAATCTGAAATACTCTCGCTCGCGGAACGGCTTATCCCGGTTTACGGCGCCGACGATTTTGACTTTGTGTTGGGCCAGCTCACGGAGAGTGAACCTCCGTCGGCTAAGCTCTTAGTCAAGATGGAGCTAAACCGTTTGATGGCACCGTGCAAAAAAAGCATCGACTTACGTGGTCGCGTAAAAGGCGACTGCCGCGAATATTTGCTGGATGGCATTTCACACTGGCTGGACGATGTAGCGTTTAACGCCTACCACAAAAGCACTAAGAAATACGGCAGCTACACAGAAGGCGTATGGGAAGCGCTGGTGAACACGCGTAATAACTTTCGCGTCATGAGCAAAAGTAGCACCAAAACCAAAGAACAACCGTTAACAGACCCTAAGAGCCCATTTTTAGCGGAACCGCTGCATATTGGCTATGATCTAAAGCGCCAGGAAAAAAGGCTGAAAGTCCAGTCTCAGGTAGAAATTACACGTTCTAAAGGCCAGATTTTACATGGGCTGAGTGTCGATCTCTCCTGCTCAGGGGCGAGATTTAAAGTCCCCAGCGCCTTCAACTATAACCTTGGTGAGGTGATCCAGGTTACGTTTTCCGAGTTCGCCACGACATCACAGGTGGCCGGCGTTGAGAAGCCAATACAGTATCGGGTACTGGCGGTTGATGAGTGCTATGAAAATGACGCTATCCGCTATTTGCGTACCATTCGCCTGACTGAAACCAAAGTAGTGGCGCGCGTGATAGATGAAGCGCTTAACAGCGCGGTAAAACGAGCCCGACATGATAACCAAGATAAGATCATTCGGGCACGTACCCGGGGCTATGAGCACATCGCACTGAAACACACCAGCAACCTGCCGCTGTTTTTTGAGGGCACTGAGCTGAAGCTGGCAATGCTGACACCAAATAACCAGCGATTATGGCAATACTGGCACGATGAACGTAACCAGCAAGTGCTGGGATCCCTGTTTCACCAGCAGCGCGTCACCTCACTGATCCAACCGGGGGTCACAGGTACCAGCAACGTGTTGTACTCGTTCACCCATGAACATGACCACAAAACCTACTTCTACTCAATGATGATGCCGGAAGCGACGCGTGAACAGCGCCAGTTATTCTGGCATCTCGGTGCTAAACGCCCGACCTGGCGCGCATTCCGTATCTCCGTCTTTGAACTGTCGGATAAAGAAAAAGACGACCTGGCCACCCACTCTAAAGAACTTGCCGAGTGCTCCCGCTCCCTGACTCACGTCGGCATCTTACAAGAAATAGCCGACGAGAAATCCGGACAGGACTACTTACTGACCGAAAAGCCACGTTTACCAGCGAATAGCCTCAACGTCTTTCGTCATGTGCGTAAAATTGTCGGCAGTCCCAAAGGCATCTATTTCGATGCCCAGTCACGGCGTAAAGAGCCACGCTATCGTTTTAAAACCCCACTGGAACTCACCACCGGGCCTGATAACACCTCGCAAGGGATGACAATGGACTTGTCTAAACGGGGGCTGGGGATCACTTTGGCAAAGCCGATAGCACTGCGCTCGGGACAAGAAGTACGGATCAACTATCGCGAATTGCAGCTGTATGATAAGAAACTGCCGCTCGATAATGTCCCTTACCGGGTTATTCGTGTTAGCCCGGACGGCCGTAACGTACAGCTGGTTATCGATGAGAACAGTAAGACCATGCGGGTGATTGCCTTTTTTAACAGCATCATCGAACACAATCAGGACAAGTTGCTGCCGCAAAAAGAAGTGCTGCCCAGCAACGCCCTGTTAGAAAGACTGCATAGCATTTTGCTGTCACGGACCCTCAGTGCGCCACTGTTTATCAGTAAAGCTGCGGCATCATCACTCAAAATTCCGGTGATCGGGGTAAACTTTCCGCTCCCCAAGTACCTCGAACTGTATGCTCGGCTGGGCCACAACCAACAGTTTTCTCTGGAACCACTATTCAAAGGGCGCACCAGCACTTTGATTGCCGAGCCAATTAAACGGATTGAAGGCGCGCAAGCCAAACACCATTACCTCTATCTGCGCGTAGCCAAAACCGGCAATAAGATCACCGCGATCGAGTCCAAATTACATCAAGACTTTTCCGGCGTTAAAGAACGCATCATGTTTATCAAGCAAGCACGTATGTACGGCGATTTCTTCGCCATACGGATTTCGACAGCCCCCATTTTCGATCCCATGACCTCGCTGTTACGCCAGGACTTAATTGACCTCACCCAGTTCAGTGTTCATCAAGCAAGCAAACTTGAAAAGGAACTGGCTGCCCTGGCTGGCTACAGTGAAATCGAAGATATCACTGAAGAAGTCCTGATTAGGCTGGAGTTGACCGCATAAGCAAACACCGCCTTGAGGCGGTGTTTGCTTTTCTCTATGGTTTGGTTTTCCAACTGACCTTTTGCTGTTTGACTAATATACCGGACAAAATACACAACACGCCGCCCAAGCCGGCAAAGCACACTGATGCTTGTGCCTGCTCAACGACCTTAGGCTTGGCGTGATAAGCGATGCCAAGGCCGGCGGCGTGCATCATTACCAAGTCGTTTGCCCCATCACCAACAGCCACGGTATTGTGCAGTTCAATCTCATACTCTTCGGCAAGTTCTACCAAAATGTCCGCTTTGATCTGTGCATTGACCACATCCCCCACAACCTGCCCGGTCAACTTCCCATTGACGATTTCCAGTTGATTGGAGCGGGCATAGTCCAGACCGACTTGCTGTTTAATAAAGTCGGAGAAGTAATCAAAGCCACCAGAAGCAATTGCCGTTTTCCAGCCAAGTGCCTTCAACGTCGTGACCACGGCTTTAAAATCACGCATATAAGGCAACTGACTGCGTACCTGCTCTAAAATGGCTTCATCGGCGCCTTTCAGTTTACCCACGCGCTGACGTAAACTCTGTTCAAAGTCCAGTTCACCCAGCATGGCACGTTCAGTGACGGCCGCCACCTCTTCTCCCACCCCGGCTAACTTAGCTAACTCATCGATACATTCAATTTCGATTGCAGTGGAATCCATGTCGAACACGACTAAGCCCGGACTGGATAAATCCGGGACTTCATTCAGTGACGCATAGTCAAGATTCAAGTTTTTAAGGATAATTTCATGCTGCGGGGTCAACTCTCCCGACATCAGAGCCACGTCATATTGGCCAACTTTCCATGTATCTAAAACCGGGTTGTAATAACCGGTAAAGAAATCGATGTCTTCAAAGTGTGTTGGGGAGAGGTATTCAGCAAATACAATCCAACTCGCTCTTGCTTTCTCTAACTGCGTCGCATCGCGAGTTTCAGGTAATCGTTTTAAAAGAGAGGTATGCCTTCTGATAGGCAAGCTTTTTAACGCGTCCATGTATATAATCCGTAGTGACTTTGCTAAAACGTTACCTTAACAAACTAAAAAGGCAAGTCTTTGTTTTGTTTTGAATGGACGAGTAATGAGTATGAGTGAGTCCTTATTCTCAGTAAGAAACGCCCTACGTATTGTTGCCCTTATTCTGCTGTGCGTGATGTTTTTTATCACCATTAAGAACAGTGTGGTGATCAGCAAAGGGAATGAAAAAATCCAGGCGCAGCAGCTTGAGACACTGACCAAGGTATTGATTTCTCAGGCAGCCCTGTCTGCCAGCGAGATGATCTTAACCAAAGATCAGGAACCGTTATTAAAACTGACCAATCAATTGGCGCAGGACCGTTTGGTGTTTGATGCCACCATTTATGACGCAGAAGGGATCCGTTTAGCGTCGAGTGAAGATGCCTTATCCGTACGTGAAGTGTTGGGCATTGATACCCCGCTGGCCACCTCGTCTATCGGCCGCCAGCAGCTGGTCGAGCCGGTATTTGCCGATGATGCGATCATCGGTTTTGTTCGTATCACATTTGAAACTGGCCGCGTTACCGCAATTTCCGATCACCACTACCGGAAAAGTGATCGCTACATGTACATCATGATCTTAATGAGTTATATCGGCGGCATGCTGTTTGTGGTGATCCTGCGCCGTAAACCAAACCGCCGCCACAGAGGCGAAAACCTCCTGCTGACCAAATAGCCCCCCAAAAAAAATGGCCCGTTAAACGGGCCATTTTTGCAAGTAAAGCGACAGTTAGTCTTGGTCACCCAGCAACACTGAGTCCAGAGCGATGATCATCATGTCGTTGAACGTTGTCTGGCGTTCATCCGATGTCGTCTGCTCACCGGTCTTGATGTGGTCTGAAACGGTACAGATAGTCAATGCTTTTGCGCCGTACTCCGCACATACACCGTAGATACCAGCCGCTTCCATCTCAACACCCACAATGCCGTACTTGTCCATCACATCAAACATTTCCGGATCCGGCGTGTAAAACAACTCAGCAGAGAACAGGTTACCTACTTTGACCTCGATACCGCGCGCTTGCGCCGCTTGTTCTGCCGCGCGAACCATCTTGTAATCTGCGATAGCCGCAAAGTCATGGCCTTTGAAACGAATACGGTTAACCTTTGAATCGGTGCACGCCCCCATACCAATCACAACATCACGAACTTTGATGTCTTCGCTGACTGCGCCACAACTACCGACACGAATAATTTTCTTTACACCAAAGTCTTTGATCAGCTCTGTCGCATAGATTGAGCATGACGGGATACCCATGCCATGGCCCATAACCGATACTTTGCGACCTTTGTAAGTGCCCGTGAAACCGTACATATTGCGCACATCACAAACCTGAACTACGTCTTCGAGGAAGTTTTCCGCGATGTATTTTGCACGTAGCGGGTCACCCGGCATCAGTACGACGTCTGCAAATGCACCCATTTCAGCGTTGATATGTGGAGTTGCCATGATTCAATTTCCTTATGGTTGATTAACCCTGTTGAATTCACAAAACAATAGAGGGGCCAGCCCCTCTATTGATAATTATTGACGTGATTATAGAAAGTTCTTGCCGTAATCCATTGGCGATGTACCGAAGTAACTTGCCAGTGTCTGACCGATATCCGCAAACGTATCGCGACGGCCAAGCGAACCTGCTGGTACTTGCTTACCGTATACAATCACTGGGATGTGCTCACGAGTGTGGTCAGTACCTTGCCAGGTTGGGTCACAACCGTGGTCAGCCGTCAGGATCAGCACATCGTCTTCACCCATCAGCTCTAGCACTTCGTTAATACGGCCATCGAAGTACTCTAGCGCCGCAGCATAGCCAGCCACATTACGACGGTGGCCGTACGCTGAATCAAAGTCAACGAAGTTAGTGAATACGATTGTGTTATCACCCGCTTCTTTGATCTGCTCTAGCGTTGCTTCGAACAGGGCCGGAATGCCGGTTGCTTTCACTTTCTTAGTGATACCACAATTAGCATAAATGTCTGCGATCTTGCCGATAGAAACAACATTGCCTTGCTTTTCGTCCACCAGTTTTTGTAGCACGGTTGCTGATGGTGGCTCTACAGACAGGTCACGACGGTTACCGGTACGCTCAAACTGGCCTTTACCCGGGCCAATGAATGGGCGCGCGATAACACGACCGATGTTGTAATCTTCCAGCTCTTCACGGGCGATTTGGCACAGCTCAAGCAGGCGGTCTAGACCAAAGGTCTCTTCGTGACATGCGATTTGGAATACAGAGTCAGCCGAGGTGTAAAAAATTGGCTGGCCGGTCTTCATATGCTCTTCACCCAGATCATCAAGAACTTGAGTACCTGATGCGTGGCAGTTACCCAGAAAACCGTCCAGGCCAGCACGCTCAAGGATACGGTCAGTCAGCTCTTTCGGGAAGCTGTTGGCTTTGTCAGTGAAGTAGCCCCAGTCAAACAGAACCGGAACACCTGCGATTTCCCAGTGACCAGACGGCGTGTCTTTACCAGAAGAAAGCTCAGCCGCGTGACCGTAGGCACCAATGATTTCAGCATCTTGGTCTAGCCCAGGAGCAAAGCGGCCAGTCGATTCTTTGTGCGCCATTGCCAGACCCAATTTCGATAGGTTTGGCAGACGAAGTGCGCCTTGACGCTGGTCGTTATCAGCCAGGCCTTTTTCACACTGCTCAGCAATATGACCCAGGGTGTCTGAACCAACATCGCCAAACTGTTCGGCATCCGCCGTTGCACCGATGCCAAATGAGTCTAGTACTAAAATAAATGCTCTTTTCATTTCTGTTTCCTTAGGCCCACTCGGCATGGAATGTAAAGTGGGGTTGAGCAGGCCTTATTTAATAATTAAAGATCTTCAGCGCGGATTTGGCGGTATACCTCTGGTGTAGGCGTGTATTCACCACCAATGGTAATGGCACTGCGTAGTGCTGCTGCCGCTTCTTGCCACTGCTCTTCAGAGCGAGCGTGGATCACCGCGAGCGGTTTGTCGCTGTCTGCCACTTCACCAAGACGGATGAAGTTATCGAAACCGACCGCGTAGTCGATCTCATCAGTCGCTACGCGGCGACCACCACCCATCGACACGACTGCCATACCTATCGCACGGGTATCCATTGCTGAAACAATGCCGGTTTCTGTCGCATATACCGGTTTAATGATGTCTGCTTTTTCCAGATAATTGTCGTAGTTTGCAACAAAATCAGCAGGACCACCCAGGCCGGCAACCATCTTGCCAAAGCATTCTGCAGCTTTGCCGTTGTCCAGCACTTCCATTAGCTTCGCACGTGCGTCTTCGGTATTTTCTGCCAGTTTACCCAGTACCAGCATTTCAGCACATGATGCCATGGTCACTTCAAGCAAACGTGGGTTACGGTATTCACCGGTCAGGAAGCGTACCGCTTCACGGACTTCTACTGCGTTACCGGCTGAAGAAGCCAATACTTGGTTCATGTCAGTCAGGATCGCCGTGGTCTTAGTGCCCGCACCGTTAGCAACGGCTACGATTGATTTCGCCAGCTCTTCAGACGCTTCGTAAGTTGGCATAAATGCACCCGAACCTACTTTTACGTCCATCACCAGAGACTCAAGGCCAGCTGCTAGCTTCTTAGACAGAATAGAAGCAGTGATCAGTGAGATGTTATCTACAGTTGCTGTGATATCACGAGTCGCGTAAACGCGCTTATCAGCAGGTGCCAGATCACCAGTTTGACCAATGATCGCCACACCGGCGTCTTTAGTTACCTCACCAAAAACTTCATTCGTTGGTGTAATGTTGTAGCCAGGAATCGCTTCTAGTTTGTCTAGCGTACCACCTGTGTGGCCCAGGCCGCGGCCTGAAATCATTGGAACAAAACCACCACATGCTGCCACCATTGGGCCAAGCATCAGAGAAGTTACGTCACCTACACCGCCAGTTGAGTGTTTATCAACAATCGGACCACCAAAGTTCATGTGGCTCCAGTCGATAACCATGCCGGAATCACGCATTGCACAAGTTAAGGCGATACGCTCAGGCATTGTCATTTCGTTGAAGAAAATAGTCATAGCAAAAGCTGCGATCTGACCTTCAGATACACTGTTGTCTGCTACGCCTTGAATAAAGAAGTTGATCTCGTCGGCAGTCAGAACTTCGCCGTCACGTTTTTTACGGATAATTTCTTGTGGTAAATACATTAGTGCCTCCCAAGCTCTCTAAGAGCCATGGTAAAGTAGGGTAAAAGAGGTTTGGTAGCACCAGTACAGGTGCTACCGTTCAGACGTTATTATTGGAATTAGTACGCTGTTGGATCAGCGACTTCGTCCGAGACTTCTAATGTATTTAGTAGGTTTGTCAGCAGGCTAGACGCACCGAAACGGTAGTGACGGGCATCAACCCAGTTGTCACCCAGGATTTCGTCAGCCATTGCCAGGTATGCCGCTGCATCTTCAGCTGTACGCACACCACCTGCTGGTTTGAAACCAACAGTTTCTGCAACACCCATATCACGAATAACTTCAAGCATCATGCGAGCGTATTCTGGAGTTGCGTTTACCGGCACTTTACCAGTTGAAGTTTTAATGAAGTCAGCACCTGCTTCAATACAGATTTGCGATGCTTTCTTGATTAGCGCTTCTTCTTTTAGTTCACCTGTTTCGATGATAACTTTCAGCAGAACGTTATCACCACAAGCTTCTTTACATTGCTTAACTAGCTCGAAGCCTACTTTCTCATCACCTGCCATTAGGGCACGGTATGGGAAAACCACGTCGACTTCGTCGGCACCGTAAACAACAGCCGCTTTTGTTTCAGTAACAGCGATTTCGATGTCGTCATTACCGTGTGGGAAGTTCGTTACTGTCGCAATGCGAACTTCTGGCGTACCTTGCTCACGAAGTGTCTTCTTAGCAATAGGAATAAAGCGAGGGTAAATACAGATTGCAGCTGTGTTGCCTACTGCAGATTTCGCGTCATGACATAGTGCGATCACTTTTTCATCAGTGTCGTCGTCGTTCAGCGTGGTTAGGTCCATAAGTTTAAGTGCACGTAGCGCAGCAGCTTTTAAATCGCTCATTTCTATCTCCGATCAATATTCAAAAATTTTTCTACTCAGCCTTACCTCACTCCTCTAACTATCATCGATAAGTTGAGACAGTGTGAAAATGAGCTAAACAGTCTATTAATGAACGGACTTGGTTCCTTGAAGACTCGGTACATACAGCTAACATGTACCAATTGCTATCCCTGTCACCGCACAGTACCAGTTTGGTCTATGGCACAACAATCTATGATTGCGGTGTCTTTCTACCACATCGGTCAGAGAACAACTCTGTCGATGTGGATTTCAGGGCAAATCATTTGCCCTTTCTGTAACGCATTCACACAGTGATTAAATACTCTCCCTAACCACTGCCCTGTGATTACTACATTATAGATATTCATCGCAAAACTGTAGCACCAAATAGAGCGCAAACGGTTTGTATCTCAAAATTTTCAGCCTTCCCCCGCCACTAGCGCAGTTATCCTTTAACTCGACGCTTAAGGCTGGTTTTTCAAGGGCCAAAAAAAAATGCCCCGCAGCAATTTCTTGCTACAGGGCATGATTTCAAACGGCGTCTATATATTAAAAACCGTTTCTAATTACAGTGCTGCAAGGCTTAAGCAGAAGCCTGCAATTGTCGCTGCCATCAGGTTAGAAAGCGTACCAGCAACAACCGCTTTAATACCCATGCGAGCGATGTCATGACGACGGCTTGGAGCAAGACCACCCAGACCACCAAGTAGGATCGCGATAGAAGATAGGTTCGCGAAACCACATAGAGCGAATGAGATGATTGCTTGCGTCTTCTCAGACATTACCTGACCAGTTGCCGCAACGACTTGTGCATTTTCACCAACGTAAGGAACGAAGTTCAGGTATGCAACGAATTCGTTAACAACTGTCTTCTGACCGATGAAAGAACCAGCAATTGTTGCTTCTTCCCAAGGCACACCGATAACAAATGCTAGTGGCGCGAAGATCCAACCTAGAAGCAGTTCTAGTGTTAGCTCAGGCATACCGAACCAGCCACCTAGACCACCAAGGATACCGTTAAGTAGCGCGATCAGACCGATGAAGGCGATAAGCATTGCACCTACGTTCAGTGCTAGTTGCAGACCAGCTGCCGCACCGCCCGCTGCTGCGTCGATAACGTTAGCAGGTTTGTCATCACCACCGTCTAGTGCATCTTCGATGTCTTCATGTGGCTTGTCAGTTTCAGGGAATAGGATCTTAGCAAATAGAAGACCACCTGGTGCTGCCATAAACGACGCTGCTACTAGGTACTCTAGAGGTACACCCATAGATGCGTAACCCGCTAGTACACCACCGGCAACCGATGCCAGACCACCACACATTACTGCAAATAGCTCAGACTGTGTCATTCTTGGTACAAACGGACGAACTACCAGAGGCGCCTCTGTTTGACCAACGAAAATGTTCGCTGCTGCAGACATAGATTCAGCACGTGAAGTACCTAGTGCTTTTTGTAGACCACCACCAAGGATTTTGATAACCCACTGCATGATACCCAGGTAGTACAATACAGAGATCAGTGATGAGAAGAAGATCAGTGTAGGAAGAACACGGAATGCGAAGATGAAACCGCCGCCGCCGAACACTTCGAACATCTTGTTTGAAACAAGACCACCGAATAGGAAAGATGTACCATCGTTACCGTAGTTGATAACGTTAGAAACACCACTAGAAAAACCGTTCAGAAGATCACGGCCCCAAGGTACATAAAGAACAAATGCACCTAATGCGAATTGGATGGCAAAAGCGCCGCCCACGGTTCTAAAATTGATAGCTTTGCGGTTTGCGGATAGTGCAAATGCGATTGCAAGAAGCACTACCATACCGACTAGGCTCATAAACAGGCTCATAGTTTATGACTTCCTTATAAAGTTATTTATTGGCGTGTTACAAAATGGAGCTATAAAGCGGAGGCAATTATACTCATCCGGAATCAATTAAAGTAATGCCAGCCTCACACTTTCCTATAAGACTCATCATTCATTCACTCCTATTTGTGAGTTAACTCACAATAAGTAGGAAAACGTTTTCGATTTTAACCTACAGCTTTGGATTGCATTCACATAAGGAGAAAGCAAAATTGCTATTTTCCCACACTTGGCTAGCAATCGATTGCAACGGCTCTCCACGCAACGCTGACAATGATTTTAGCACATGAATGAGTTTGTCTGGATGATTGGCTTGCCCCTGATAACCAAGTATCGGCATATCCGGCGCGTCGGTTTCCAAAACCACAGTGTTAAGCGGCAGCCTTTGAATCGCATCACGGGTTTTTTTGGCCCGTGGGTAAGTGATGGTGCCACCAACACCAATGTAAAAACCAAGCTTCACCCACTCCATGGCTTGTTGGTAGCTACCAGAGAATGCATGTACTACCCCCCCTCGCGGAAGCTGCGCTTTTTTGACTAGCTGAATCAGCCGGTTGTGTGCTTTACGGCAGTGTAAAATAACTGGCAAATCGTAGCTTTTCGCCAGGTCGAACTGCGCGCTAAGTGCCGCTTCCTGCCACTCAACCGGTACCGTTAGCGCAAAATCCAAGCCGCATTCACCAATCGCCACACAGCGATCGTCCGCCCGGGCAATCAACTGCTCGAGCTGTGACTGATGATGTTGGAAATTACCGTCAAGGAAATAAGGATGAAAACCAAGCGCGTAATATAAGCTGGTATGCTGCGCGGCTAAGGACTGGATGCGCGACCAGTTTTGCGGGCCAACCGAAGGGATCAGTATTCTCGCTACCCCCTGCTCTTTCGCCCGTTGCAGATGGTGCTCAAAATCATCCCTGAACATCTCAAAATCAAAGTGGCAGTGGGTATCAAACAGTTTTATCACAGCAACTCTCAGCAGATTTATCAGGTGAGGAAGAGGCAGGAGCGTTGTCCTGATTATCCTCATGCTGGGCAGGTTCTTCACGATATGGCACACAACTGCGTTTCTGACCTGGCGTCAGTCCCAGCTCTTTACACCAGTCGTCATACCGTTTTATGCCTTTTTTCAACCAGTTCACGTTGCCATTCTCCATAAAAAACGCCCTTAGCTAAGTGTATAGCTAAGGGCGGCTTAGGATCTAGTTTACGGTGGAAAACCGCTTAACCTTTATCAGTGCTCGCGCGTGGCGCGGAAATCAACATCCGGGAAGCGTTCTTGAGCCAGGTTCAGGTTGACCATGGTTGGCGCAATGTAAGACAGGTTATCACCACCATCCAACGCCAGGTTAGCCTGGTTTTTACGCTTGAACTCTTCGAGTTTCTTGTCATCGCCGCACTCTACCCAACGGGCCGTGGCGACATTGACACCCTCATAGATGGCTTCAACGTTATATTCTGATTTCAAACGTGCTACCACCACGTCAAACTGCAGCACACCAACGGCGCCAACGATCAAGTCGTTGTTTTGCAGCGGACGGAACACCTGCACCGCCCCTTCTTCAGAAAGCTGAACCAGACCTTTTAGCAGTTGCTTCTGCTTCAATGGATCTTTCAGGCGGATGCGGCGGAACAGTTCCGGGGCAAAGTTAGGGATGCCAGAGAACTTCAGCGCTTCACCCTGAGTGAAAGTATCACCAATCTGGATAGTACCGTGGTTATGCAGACCGATGATATCACCGGCATAAGCGTGTTCGGCACGAGAGCGGTCACCCGCCATAAAGGTAACCGCATCGGAAATACTGACTTGTTTGCCAAGACGAACGTGGTTCATCTTCATACCTTGAGTGTAAGTGCCCGATACAATGCGCATAAAGGCGATACGGTCACGGTGTTTCGGATCCATGTTTGCCTGAATTTTAAACACGAAACCAGAGAATTTTTCTTCCGTCGCTTCGACTTCACGCTCAACAGCCTGGCGGGTTTTCGGTGCCGGCGCCCACTCAGTCAGGCCATCCAGCATGTGGTCCACACCAAAGTTACCCAGCGCGGTACCAAAATAAACTGGCGTCAGTTCACCGGTCAGGAACAGGTCATGATCAAACTCCGGACAGGCACCCATCACAAGTTCCAGCTCTTCGCGCACGCTTTCAGCCAGATCCGCACCCACTTTGTCATCCAGCTCTGGGTTATCCAGGCCTTTGATGATACGGACTTCCTGAATCTCATGACCGTGGCCAGATTCGTACAGGATCGTCTCATCACGGTGGATATGGTACACGCCTTTAAACTCTTTACCGCAGCCGATAGGCCAGGTGATCGGCGCACACATCATGCCCAGTTCGTTTTCAACTTCGTCTAAAACTTCCATTGGGTCACGAACATCACGGTCAAGTTTGTTCATGAAAGTTACGATCGGCGTGTCACGCAGGCGTGTTACTTCCATCAGCTTACGGGTACGATCCTCGACACCTTTCGCCGCATCAATCACCATCAGGCACGAGTCCACGGCGGTCAGGGTGCGGTAGGTATCTTCCGAGAAGTCTTCGTGTCCCGGGGTATCCAGCAGGTTAACCAGGCAGTTGTTGTATGGGAACTGCATCACCGACGTGGTAACCGAAATACCACGTTCCTTTTCCATTTCCATCCAGTCTGATTTTGCATGCTGTGCGCTGCCACGGCCTTTGACTGTACCGGCTTTTTGGATCGCGTTTCCGAATAACAGCACTTTTTCGGTAATGGTGGTTTTACCCGCATCCGGGTGAGAAATAATCGCGAAGGTTCTACGCTTAGACACTTCGCTTAGAAAAGGTGTATTTGACATGAAACTGGTCTTCTTTGAGGTCTGAATGCTTGCTCAATACATGAACAAGATTTTGTCGATTCAATTTTGCGCGGTATTCTCGCTCATTATTGCTCCAGGGGCAACTTTACTCGAGATCCGGCAGAAGGAAATTCTCTGCAGTACTTACATAAAAAACAGGTAACTCATGATGATCGCGTCTTCTTTACCGTTACCCGTCTCTGCCGGGTAATAGTTGTAACGCCGATCCACTTCGTTAAAGCCCGCCTGCTCATAAATATGAATCGCGGGATGATTACTCTCTCTGACTTCAAGCCATGCACTTTCCGCTTTGGCCCGTTCACAGTGATTCAGGAAAGCATCCAGCAGTTGTTGCCCATAACCTTTGCCCTGCTGGCAAGGAGCTACTGCAATATTAAGTAGCGTCACCTCACCGACGATATTTTGCGCATAAAAGTAGCCTAACACTTGATCCTGATCGATCAGGACATGATGACAGGCCCCGCGGCTGGACAAATCGCGGATCAACGACTCCGCCCATGGATGGCTATGCGCCTGCTGCTCAATCTGCCATACCTGATCCAAGTGTCCGGTATTCATAGGGGCTATTTCAATCATTGGCGTTTTACTTTCCTTTCACTATGCGTAAGAACAGATTTGCTGCCACAATGCGCGCCGCTGTTCGTTGTTACCATCAATGTCCGCCAACAGTGGCGAAGTCAATATCTTAGCCTGCACCTCTGTGCTGGCCTGGCAACCGGCAAACCACACCCACTCTAGTTGATGCTCACCAAGCTGAAACAAGCGCTCAGGTTCAATGTGGCGCGCGCGCTCCAGGGGTAAATGAATGCTTTTCAATACCCGTTCGAACAACAAGGCCGTTTGGTTTTCAGGACAAACCGGGGAGACCAACAGCAGCTTGCAATCAAGCGGCAGTTCCAGCTGCGGAGCCTGATACCCGGTCAAACGCTCCGGATGACACAGCTCCCAGAGACTGATCCCCATTTCGTGTAAATACTGATTCTCTCTACTCGACATTTTTGCCACCTATTTGAACCGGGCGATCCTAACAAATATTGTAACCGGGTTATACCGCTTTCTATTCGCCGCTATTGTTAACCTGTCACCCTGCAGCCAGTCAGACTGGCGCCAAATAAAAAACCCGCGCAAGCGCGGGTTAGATTTGACTGATTTGGTTCATTACAGTGCCGAAAACTCCGGAGCGTAATCAATCCGCCCGGTTTGGCCAGCGCACGCGCCCTCAACCAGTTCCGCTACACGAAATGCGCCCTGCGGTACATCATATGCGCAGGAAAAGCCCATTTCTTCACTGGCCTTAAAGCCAAAACGCGCATAATAATCCGGATCCCCCAGCACCACACATACCGGGTAACCGAAGTCACGCAGTGAAGCGAAACCCTCTTTAATCAATGCTGCGGCAATCCCCTGACGACGGTAGTCTTCACGCACCGCAACCGGAGCCAGCCCTTGCCAGCTATTTTCCTGACCATTGAGCGTAACCGGACTGAACAGCACATGGCCGATCACTTCACCGTCATCATTACACGCGACCAGTGACAGCGTCAGCTTACTGTTCTCACGCAAGCTCATCACGAGATTGGCTTCCGCTTCAGTAGGAAACGTCTGTTTTAATAAACGATCAATCTGTAAAAGATCCGCTGGAGCCTCAGTTCGAATAAGCATTAACGGCTCCATCATAGTGTGCGGGAGCTTGTACACCTTTTTGCACAAAACCTGCCAAATGATTCATCGCCATCTGGATCGGTTTTGGCAGCTGTTCCAAATCAACACTATCCATAAGGTTTTTAACTTCCAACCCAAGCTCAGTATCACCTTCAATCGATAAGCGACGTTGGAAAAATAAGGTATCCGGATCCTCTTTACGACCAGCGATCAACACCAAGTCATTGAGATTACCACTAAAACTAACGTCTTCCTTGACCGGGCTATCAGCCACCACCAATTTCTCATTCTGATAACTGATTAACCAAGACAAATTTAAGTCTTTGACTGCCACTTTTAGCCACTTATCTTCGAGAAATTCAAAGTCACCGTCTTCCAGTGCCTCTTTGAACACCATTTTCAGGCCTTCCAGCAAGGCTTTATGTTGAACCGGCTGTGGTAATAACTGGGCTGGTGAACGCAGTATAGATGCAGCATTCGTAACCAGCTGAGTGCGAATCTTGTCTAACACGTTTATTATCCGTTAGTCTGTCATAGAATTGTTCATCATACGCAATAGCATACTGGCATACCCTGTGATGCATCAATAAATAAATCTGTTGCATGTTCGGAGAAACCCGGAAGCTTTACACCTCAGGCCACGATCAGTTAGTACTCCGCGGGCAGTTAGTACTCAGCCGGGAGCGCAAACATGGCTGCCTCCCTCTAATTTGCTTCATTTATCAACCGCCAGCTTAGCAATCGTCATTGAACTACTCAGCCCGCGCGCCACATTGCACAATATTCACCCAGTTCATCCGTACAAATATGCTTGTCCTGATTTAAGAGTGTTTCATTTCTTCGACAAAAGCACCGTTTTTTGAACTTACGGGAAGTATTGGCGCTAAGTCACTGATAAACACTTTAATAAAGCCATATTCAAAGTTATAGTGAGTCAGACCGCGTTTTTATTACATGGACGAATAATCAGGCTCATCGGAGATCGGTAATACCCTAATGCCTTCCCAGCAATTACAACATTGGTTTGCGACGCTTACCTCAAATAGCCCGTTCTTTTTTGCCATTCTTGATAAGAAACACAATTATCGAATGGTCAGTGAACGCTACTGTGATATCGCAGGCCTGAGTCACGATGAACTGATAGGGCTATGTGATACCCAGGTGCTCGGTGAGCAGTTTTATCAAAAACTGGCACCTTATTATCAGCGCGCACTCAATGGAGACCACATTGAAGCGGAAATCACGCTCGATGAAACGGATCTGGAAACCAGCCTTCATTTTAGTATTTCACCAATTTTAGATGGCAACGAGATCCGCTATATCTGCTTTCATGCCGTGGATACCTCAGAGAAACACATTCTGGTACGTTCTCTTGAGGAGTCAGAAAGCAAGTTCTCCAAACTGACCCATTTGCTGCCTGATGGCCTACTGCTGGTTGAAGACGATATCATCATCTCTGCCAACCCGGCATCGGCACGTTTGCTCGGGCTGAACTCACCACACGAACTGTTAGGCGAAGAGCTGTCGCGTCTGTTTATTGATGAAAACAGCAAAAAAGTATTCAGCCACCGCCTCAGTTCTCTGTTGTCGGGCAAACCTTTCGTTTGCCTGACCAGCGCGCGGTGCGGTTTCGAGCGCAGAGTGCAACTGCATGCTGACACCACGGCTATCCTGGGGGGAGAATCGCAGATTATTCTCATCCAGGATGCTGACGACACCCCGAAAAGCCTTGCGGGTAACAACAACGAAAATGCCCACATCGATTCACTGACCAAACTGTACAACCGCTTCGGCTTTACCAAACGCCTGGAGCAAATGATCAAAAACCAGACACCACTGCTGGTGTTTTATTTAGATATCGATAACTTTAAGAACATCAACGATTCATTGGGTCATCACATTGGGGACAGGGTCATTCAGGAAGTTTCCGCGCGATTAAAGCGTCTGTTACCCCACCAGGCGATCATCGGCCACCTGGGAGGAGATGAATTTGGCATCATCCTGCCAGAACCAGAAAGTCCCCGCACCGCAGAAATACTCTCCGATCGCATCATCGCCTTGATCAATCAGCCGTTCGACTTACACCACTTCAGTAAACGGCTTGCCTGTTCCATTGGCAGCGTGCGCTATCCGGAAGACGGCCAGGATGCACGCATATTGCTGCAAAACGCTGACACCGCGATGTATGAAGCCAAAGATCGCGGCCGTAATCGACTGATCAAATTTAACGATCAGATGAACAAAGAAGCCCGGATGCGCTTATGGTTAGAAATTGAACTGCAAAAAGCACTGCAGCAGAACGGTCTGGAAGTCTGGTACCAGCCTAAGGTCAACGCGCGTGATTTCAGCATCAATGGCGCTGAAGCACTGGTACGCTGGAAGCATCCGGTTGAAGGCTATATCAGCCCAGCTGCTTTCATTCCCGTCGCGGAACGGGCTGGCCTGATCGAGCACCTGGGGCGGGTGGTGATGCGCGATGTATTCAATACCGTTAAACGTTGGAAAATACAGGGGATCTTGCCCGGACGCGTCGCGATTAACTTATCACCAGAACAATTTGGCAACCCCCAATTGATCGATTTTATGGAGACTTTACTGCGTACCACTGAACTTGATCCAGGATGCATCACTTTCGAACTGACAGAAAGTGCGGTCATGAGTGACAGCGAACACACTTTGCAAATGCTCAATGCGATCAAAAAGCTTGGATTTGCTTTGTCGATAGACGACTTTGGTACCGGGTACTCTTCGCTTTCTTATCTGGCCCGCTTTCCACTTGATGAGCTCAAGATTGACCGCGCGTTCATCAACGATATTGACACGCTGCCCAAACAGGTGACAGTGATTGAAAACATCATCAATCTGGGTAAATCTCTGGACTTGGCTGTGGTGGCGGAAGGCGTGGAAACCCACCAGCAAGCCACGTTGCTTTCTAACCTTCAATGCAATTCCATTCAGGGTTTCCACTTCTATCGTCCGCAGCCAAAACATGAAGTCGAAGAGCTGTTTGCGCAAAACCGCCGCCATAAAAACTAACCTGATGGATTCAGCGAGCGGCGGTACCGTTTTCGAGCCGGCCGCTTTCCTCTTAAGTGGTAATTATCTCACTGATTGGCCTAAACCTAATTTATATCAATTCCGCTGTTCATAATCCTTCATAAAATGCGGGCACCTTTTATTCTCGATGATTGTGAGCATATGGAACTCTTGTGTCCTGCGGGTAACTTACCTGCACTAAAAACCGCCATCGACTGCGGTGCAGACGCGGTTTACATCGGCTTCAAAGACGATACCAACGCCCGTCACTTTGCTGGTCTGAACTTTAATGGTAAAAAGTTAGAAAAAGCTGTGCAGTATGTGCATGAGCGCAATAAAAAGATCCACGTCGCACTCAATACGTTCGCCCACCCCAATGGTTTTGAACGCTGGACTAACGCGGTCGACAATGCAGCAGCACTTGGGGTGGACGCCCTGATCGTCGCAGACATTGCCGTACTTGAGTACGCCGCGCGCAAATACCCGGAACTTGAACTGCACCTTTCCGTGCAGGCCTCAGCAACTAACGTTGCGGCGATTGATTTCTACCAGCAGAACTTCAACGTTAAGCGCGTCGTCTTGCCACGTGTGCTTTCTATTCATCAGGTGAAACAGCTGTCACGTAACATCACCAGCGATGTTGAACTGGAAGTGTTTGCCTTCGGTAGCTTATGCATCATGTCAGAAGGCCGCTGTTACCTGTCATCTTATATGACGGGTGAATCACCTAATACAGTCGGGGCGTGTTCACCGGCCAAATACGTCCGCTGGCAAGAAACGGAACGGGGCCTGGAGTCTCGCCTGAATAACATCCTGATTGATCGCTACAGTGCTGGTGAAAACGCCGGCTACCCGACTTTGTGTAAAGGCCGTTTTGAAGCTGAAATTGCCGGCGAGAAAAAATGCTACCATGCCCTGGAAGAGCCAACCAGTCTGAATACCCTTTCAATGCTGCCAGAGCTGTTTGCGGCCAACGTCGCTTCGGTCAAAATCGAAGGCCGACAACGCAGTCCGGCCTATGTCGAACAAGTCACACGCGCCTGGCGCGCTGCGATTGATCGCTACCAGGCCAATCCGGAAGGTTACCAAGTTGAAGCGGCCTGGAATACCGCACTGGCGAACGTTTCAGAAGGGACACAAACCACCCTGGGCGCTTACCATCGTAAATGGCAATAAGAGGTTAAGATGGATAATTCAATGAAATACGCACTTGGCCCATTGCTTTACTTTTGGCCCAAGCAAGATATCGAAGCCTTCTACCAACAAGCGAAAGCAAGTTCGGCAGACATCATCTATCTGGGTGAGACGGTATGTTCCAAGCGCCGCGAAATGAAGCCTGCCCACTGGTTTGAGATAGCAAAAGAACTGTCCGCTGCGGGCAAGCAGGTGGTGCTTTCGACCATGGCCCTGTTGGAGGCTCCCAGTGAAATCAACGTGATGAAGAAATACATCGACAACGGTGATTTTGCGATTGAAGCCAACGATGTGTCTGCCATTCAACTGGCGGCGCAAAATAAGGTGCCATTCGTGGTCGGCCCGGCGGTCAACACATATAACGCGCACACACTGAACCTGTTCCTGAAACAGGGCATGATCCGTTGGTGTATGCCGGTGGAACTGTCTCGCGAGTGGTTAAATAACACCCTGGTTCAGTGTGATGAACTGGGTATCCGCAACAAGTTTGAAGTAGAAGTGTTCAGCCATGGTTACCTGCCGCTGGCTTACTCGGCACGTTGCTTCACGGCTCGCGCAGAAAACCGCGCCAAAGACGATTGTGAAACCTGCTGCATCAAGTACCCGACCGGTATTCAGGTGAGTAGTCAGGAAGGCCAGGAAGTGTTTAACCTTAACGGTATCCAGACTCAGTCGGGCTATTGTTACAGTCTGCTCAACGACCTGCCGAGTATGCAAGGCCTGGTCGATGTGGTACGTCTGAGCCCGCTCGGCCTTAGCACATTTTCTGAGCTGTCTCGTTTCCGTGCCAACGAGACAGGCAGCAACCCTGAGAAGCTGCAGCATCGCCAATGCAACGGCTACTGGCACCAACTGGCTGGTTTAGACGTTAAGAATCTATAGTTCTGCACGGCAAAAAAAGCGAGGTTACCCCTCGCTTTTTTGCCTTTTATACCATTAAGAAACCTGTGCAACTGACTCAAGTGTACTTTGACTACTCAGCTTCCTGATGTCACGCCATAACATACTCATCACCACCACACTCAGGGCAATATTGGATAACGGGTACGCAATCCAGATACCGGTTACGCCGAATAGTTTGGGCAGAATAAACAGGAAAGGCAACTGGATCACCATATTGCCAATAGTGACAAACATCGCTTTGCTGCCTTTGTTGACCGATTGATAGTAGGCCGCCGTCACCACCAGGAAGCCATCCAGGAACAAAGCAAACATGTGCAGACGAATGCCTGTGACCGTACTGTCGATAAGTAGCTGATCCGCATTGTTAAACACCGAGACAAACTCATATGGAAACAGGTTCATTAAGATAACGAACGCCACCCCGCCGAGTATCGATGTGCCCATCGCTATGTTCAATAATTTGCGAATATTGCCCGGGTTACGAGCACCGTGGTTATAACTCACCAGCGGCTGCATACCATTGGCAATGCCTTCGGCAATCAGATAATAAACCGTCACAATATAGCCCAGAATAGCGTAAGCACCGATCAGTAACGCACTGCCATATTGGGCAAACAGGCTGTTGTGCAGCGCCACCATCATCGCCCCATAGGCATACATAAAGAAGCTTGAGGTGCCGATCATGATGATTTTAGGTACCGCATCAAGCTGGAGTTTAAAATCCCTCACCGTCAGCCGTAACTGCGCTCTGGCACTAAAGAAATAGCCAACACCCAGGATGGTTACCACCATCTGCGACAATGCCGTCGCGATCGCGGCACCGGTCAATTCCCAGTTCAACCAGGCGATAAAGATATAATCCAGCACAATGTTGATTATCGCCCCGAGAACCATAAGCAAAGTGGCCAAGTTAGGGCTGTTGTCATTGCGCAAAAGAAACGGCACCGCTATCGAGCCAAGAGAAAACATACATGCGCCGATAAGAATGTGCAGATACTGCAGACCAAGCTCATACACACGCCCCTCTGCGCCCTGCCAGCGAATAAAATCATCTGCATAGACAAACAGCGTGGTGGCTACGAAAGGTATCAAGACCACCAGCAGCAACAAGCCGGTCGAAAGAATGCGCTTCGCGCCCTGGCTGTCTTGCTCCCCCTGCCGGATCGAGACCAGGGCACCGGTACCGACCCCCACCATCATGCCAATCCCAAGTATCGAGCCAATGACCGGCCAGGCCACGTTGATCCCAGCTAAGCCATCCGCACCGACATATCTACCGATAAAAATGCCATCGACAACTTGATACAAGCCGTTGACCAACATTGCCGCAACAGTTGGAATCGTATATTTCCAAAACTGTTTATAAACTGAGTTTTGCATACCCCCTCCAGTAGTTAGCAAGGCTAACTAAATGGTTAAAAATATATTCTGGTTTAATCTTTCACTAATACTTTTTTCAACAGCGCCTGCAGTTGCTGCGCTTCATCGCCGGTTAACTTTTGTTTCATTTGCTCAGCAATGTCTTTGAACACCTCTTGCTCCAGAGACATTTCCTGAATGACCCGTTCCGTTAAAAGTACCCGTTTTGAGCGCGCATCTTCATAACACGCGATACGTTTCACCAGTCCTTTTTTCTCCAAACGTACCACCATATTAGAAGCTGATGGCTTAGTTACCTTTAGCTCTTCGGCCAGATCAGTGATCCGTACTCCCTGTGGGTACAGCTGAATAACACGTAAATAGTCAAACTCATTGAAGCTAAGATGTGCGAGCGGATCTTGTTTGGCATACACACGCCAGGCTTTGGCACAAAAGCGTTCAAGTTCAATCAGACACCCCTCTAAAGCCATACCCCATTTCTCCCGGCATTTAGTTAACATTGCTAACTAATTTAATCTAATCGTTTACTGTTAGGCAAGTAAAAAAAAACCGCTCATCTGAGCGGCCGGTAACGGTTATTTTGCGGAGTGCTCTGCTTTCAGCTGTGCCAGCTTCTCTTGCTGAAGTTGATCAAAAATATTCGCCAGCTCGATAAACGCATAGCGGTGCTCGACATACTCATAAACATTGAAGGACAAGGCCAGCTTGTAAAGCGAAAAGGCTTCGGCAATATTTCCTTCCAAGTGATGGCGTTTCGCCAGATAGAAATAGGTTTCGGTTAAACGCTCGGCCAGACGGTGGTTTTCCCGGGTGCCATCGACAATCGCTTTCAGTGCCGCCTCATCCGACACATCTCGCAGCATAATGGCAACCAGCACCCAGCCCCACGCCTCACTGCGCGACTGTTGATATCGCTCGAGCATGTTCGCTTTCGCTTGCAGGGGATCTTGCTCCGCTTCAATAATATACAGCCACAGTACCCGGAACGGGTCGGTTGGGTCTTCACTATAATGCTTGGTCATATCTTCCAGCGCCAGCTCAATACGGCCACCATAGTAGAGTGCGATGGCACGGTTACGCTCGGCATACGAGTTATCCGGATCCAGCTCTAATGTTGAGTCGAACGCTTCGTAGGCCGCGTCATACTCTGCCGCCTGAGTGAAATACACCCCAAGCAAGTTAAAGATATCCGGTTGCGCCGGGTTCAGTTGCAGTGACTGGTTGTAATCCAAACGCGCAAGGTCCCGCAGCCCGACACTGTCAAAGTAGTTACCACGTTCATAATGCATTTTCGCGCGGACATCAGTGCTCAAGTCAGGGCGCTGCAGCAGTTGCGAAAGCCGGGCAATCTGTACCTCTTGCTGCACACTAGGCTGCAATGGTACTGCCATTGGCGGGTACAACCACTGCTTCTCGGATTGGTTAGACGTGTTTACGCACCCTGTCAAAGCGACAGCAATACACAAACTTGCGGTTTGAAACCATTTCACTAATTGATACTCCTGTGTGGACCGCTTTGGCCCGAAATTCTTACCTAACGTTGTCCTATAACATAGACGAACACGGTTTGAACAGGTCAAAAAAAGGGAGCGAAAACGCTCCCCTTTATAGCACGCTTTCAGTCTGTTTCGCTAATAAAAGACTGAAACCCTTCTCAAGCTGGCTTATTCAGCCGCTGGCTCTTGAGAAGCTGGCTCTTCTGCCTTTTCTACCGCTTCTTTCATGCTCAGACGTACACGGCCCTGGCGATCAATCTCAAGTACTTTAACCTGAACTTCTTGACCTTCAGTCAGGTAATCAGACACTTTTTCTACACGCTTCTCAGCAATTTGAGAAATGTGAACCAGACCGTCTTTACCTGGCAATACCGTTACGAAGGCACCGAAATCAGCAAGACGAGCAACTTTACCAGTGTAAATCTTACCGACTTCCACTTCTGCAGTGATCGCTTCAATGCGTGCAATCGCATCTTTCGCTTGGTCGCCGTCGGTCGCGGCGATCTTGATCGTACCGTCGTCTTCGATCTCGATGGTCGTACCGGTTTCTTCCGTTAGCTGACGAATTACCGCACCACCTTTACCAATCACGTCTTTGATCTTATCTGCGCTGATCTTCATGGTATGAATACGTGGCGCAAATTCAGAGATCTCTTCACGAGCACCTGAAATCGCCTGGTCCATTACAGATAGGATGTGTTTACGTGCGCCTTGTGCCTGGTTAAGCGCAATTTGCATGATCTCTTTGGTGATACCTTCGATCTTGATGTCCATCTGAAGTGCGGTGATACCATCGTTAGTACCCGCCACTTTAAAGTCCATATCACCCAGGTGGTCTTCGTCACCCAGGATGTCAGAAAGAACCACGAAATCATCGCCTTCTTTAACAAGACCCATTGCGATACCCGCAACAGAAGCCTTGATTGGCACACCTGCATCCATAAGAGCAAGAGAAGTACCACATACAGAAGCCATTGATGAAGAACCGTTAGATTCCGTGATTTCTGATACCACACGTACTGTGTATGGGAACTCATCTACTGATGGCATTACAGCGGCAATACCGCGCTTCGCCAATTTACCGTGGCCGATTTCACGACGCTTAGGTGAACCAACAAAGCCTGTTTCGCCCACACAGTATGGAGGGAAGTTGTAGTGCAGCAGGAAGTGATCTTTACGCTCGCCTGTCAGCTCATCAATGATTTGAGCATCACGTTGTGTGCCCAGCGTTGCTGTAACCAATGCCTGAGTTTCACCACGAGTGAATAGAGCGCTGCCGTGGGTACGTGGCAGAACGCCAGTGCGTACGTCTAGTGCACGCACCATGTCTTTCTCACGACCGTCGATACGTGGGTTACCAGCGATAATACGGCTACGTACCACGTTCTTCTCCAGGGAACCAAGCATCTTCTTGATTTCCATTTCGTCTTGTTCTTCGTCTTCAGCCAGGATCGCTTCAACAACGTCAGACTTAATCGCACCAACCTGCTCGTAACGCGCCATCTTTTCAGTGATTTGGTACGCTTCAGTCAGGCGAGCTTCAGCAAGAAGGGCAATTTTTTCTTTCAGCTCAGCGTTAACTGCTGGCGCTTCCCATTCCCACGCTGGTGTCGCTACTTCAGCAGCAAATTCGTTGATTGCAGAAATAGCTACTTGCTGTTGATCGTGACCGTACACAACCGCTGCCAGCATTTCTTCTTCAGTCAGGTTGTCAGCTTCAGACTCAACCATCAGTACCGCAGATTCCGTACCCGCTACCACAAGATCAAGCTTAGACGTTTCTAGCTCAGTGTTGCTTGGGTTAAGAACCAGTTGGCCATCGATGTGACCCACACGTGCTGCACCGATTGGGCCATTGAACGGAATACCAGAGATAGCAAGTGCTGCAGAGGTACCAATCATAGTTGGGATATCTGGCTGAACATTTGGGTTTACCGATACTACAGTTGCAATCACCTGAACTTCGTTGTTGAAGCCATCAGGGAATAGCGGACGGATAGGACGGTCGATCAGACGTGCAGTCAGTGTTTCACCTTCAGAAGGGCGACCTTCACGCTTGAAGAAGCCACCAGGGATTTTACCTGCAGCGTAAGTACGCTCTTGGTAGTTTACCGTTAGCGGGAAGAAATCCTGACCAGGAACCGCTTCTTTTTTACCTACCACTGAAACAAATACCGCAGTGTCATCCATAGTGACCATCACGGCTGCCGTCGCTTGACGAGCAATAACGCCAGTTTCTAGGGTAACCGTGTGGTTGCCGTACTGGAACGTTTTAACAACTGGTTTTTCGAACATTTTTTTTCCTTGCTCTAAGGGTTACTTAGATAGTTTGATTAAGACTCAGAGCATTACTGAAAAAAGAATCTAGAGTTTAGTTCCAAGCGCCCGGCAGCAAAGCGTGCCACAAGAAGCTGGGAACTAAATTCTATGATCTTCTTTCTGATTGAATTGTAATGCTAAGAGCTGTGGTGAAATCTCATTGAGAGACGCCGTGCGTAGTATAACGGCTTAAAGAGGATTTGGCTAAATTTAGCTAACAAAAAAGGGGCTAACGCCCCTTTTTTAAACAAACTGTGCTATGCAGTCACTGATTAGCGACGTAGGCCTAGACGTTTGATTAGGTCTTGGTAGCGAGCTAGATTTTTACCTTTTAGGTAATCTAGAAGCTTACGACGACGAGAAACCATGCGTAGCAGACCACGACGGCTGTGGTGATCGCCTTTGTGCGCTTTGAAGTGACCTTGTAGGTGGTTGATAGAAGCAGTCAGTAGAGCTACTTGTACTTCTGGTGAACCAGTGTCGCCTTCACCTTGTGCGTATTCTGCAACGATTGCTGCTTTAGTTTCTGCATTCAGAGACATAATTCTCTCCTAATAAGAGTAGGTTAATCGTTGTGCCAGCCAATCTCTGATTCAGCCGACACGAGGAGCGCGAATTATAGGGAAATTTCCCCAAGGGTGCAATACAAAAATACCGGCACTCGGGCCGATATTAATATTAGTATGTTCAGGCTTAAGCTTCGTCGCGGAAAACGACCAGACGCTTAGGAGCAATTTTACCATCGTCGTTCATCTGCCCGACGCCAATAAACAATCGCTCTTCACCCATCGTCAGGCGAACTTGCCCTTGCGTCGGTGCGCCAAATACCTGCACCGGCTGACCGTGTTGCACCATATCCGCTAAATCAGGGATCAGGTTTACTTCAGGCAAATCCTGGACTGCAGTATCCATCGGCATCAGCAGCGGGTCGAGCAGTTCACGCGGGGCAATGTCTTCACGATGGGCCTGCTCAAGCAACTCATTCAGTTGCTCAAGCGTGACCATTTTCTCATACGGGTATTTTGCCACCGCCGTGCGACGCAGCATGGTTACGTGCGCGCCACAGCCGAGCATTTCACCGAGATCATCAACGATAGTACGGATGTAAGTGCCCTTAGAGCAATGGATTTCCATCTCGACTTCATCGCCCTCAAAGCGATGCAGTACGATCTCGTATACCGTGATCTTACGCGCTTCGCGCGGCACATCGATCCCTTGACGGGCGTACTCGTACAGAGGCTTGCCTTGGTACTTTAGCGCCGAAAACATTGATGGTACCTGATCAGATTCACCGCGGAATTTGTCGATACACGCTTCAAGTTGTGCCAGATCCACGCTGACAGGGCGGGTTTCTACCACTTCCCCATCAGAGTCAGACGTATTGGTACGCTCACCCAGCTTGGCGATCACGCGGTAGCGCTTATCCGAATCAAGCAAAAACTGTGAGAACTTGGTCGCTTCACCCAAGCAGATAGGTAGCATTCCGGTCGCTAAGGGATCCAAAGCACCGGTGTGGCCCGCTTTCTCGGCAAAGTAAATACGTTTAACTTTTTGCAGGGCGTCGTTGGAAGAAATGCCGGTTGGCTTATCTAACAAAATCACCCCGTTGACCGGACGACCTTTACGACGGCGTGCCATTATTCCTCATCCTCACGACCAGTATCTTTCTGCTTGCGCTTATCCTGGTTAACCACTTCCGTGACCAAGTTTGACATACGCATACCTTCAACCAGCGTATTGTCGTAGTAGAAGCGGACTTCTGGAGTCAGGCGCAGACGGATGCGTTTACCCAGCATCATACGGATCGACACTTCGTGCTCACGTAATGCGGCTAAACAGGATTCAGGCGTTTGTTCACCGACACAAAGGAAAGTGACAAACACTTTGGCGTACGCGAGATCTCGCGACACTTCCACATCAGAAATAGTCACCATACCTAAACGGGAGTCACGGACTTCACGCTGCAGGATCAAGGCCAGTTCTTTTTGCAGCTGTTGTGAAACACGCTGCGTGCGGCTAAATTCTTTTGACATATCTTATCTCTTACATAGAAAGAATGGGGGGATGGTCAACCCAGCCCCCCATGGCGTATTCAACAACCTACCATTGCCAGCTACTGGCAATTTTAGTCAATTAATCGATAGTACGCTTAACTTCAACGATTTCGAACACCTCGATCTGGTCACCAACGCGAACATCATTGTAGTTCTTCACGCCGATACCACATTCGTAGCCGCTCTTCACTTCTTGAACGTCATCTTTAAAGCGACGTAGCGACTCTAGTTCGCCTTCGTAGATAACCACGTTATCGCGTAGCACGCGAATTGGGTTGTTACGCTTAATCAGACCTTCAGTAACCATACAACCAGCGATTGCGCCCAGTTTCGGTGACTTAAATACGTCACGTACTTCAGCAAGACCAATGATTTCTTGCTTGAATTCTGGAGCAAGCATACCGCCCATGGCTTGTTTCACTTCGTCAATCAATTGGTAGATGATTGAGTAGTAACGCAGGTCAACGCTTGCTGCTTCAATCGCGCGACGAGCAGATGCATCAGCACGTACGTTAAAGCCAAGGATGATTGCGTTTGAAGCTTCTGCAAGTACAGCATCAGTTTCAGTAATACCACCAACACCAGAACCAACGATGTTTACTTTCACTTCGTCGGTAGACAGTTTCAGTAGTGAGTCTGCAATCGCCTCTACAGAGCCTTGAACGTCTGCTTTCAGAACTACGTTCAGTTCAGCAACTTCACCGGCAGTCATGTTAGAGAACATGTTCTCTAGTTTAGATTTCTGCTGACGAGCAAGTTTCACTTCACGGAACTTACCAGCACGGTAGTTAGCTACTTCACGCGCTTTACGCTCATCACGTACGACTGTTGCTTCGTCACCTGAAGATGGTACGCCTGAAAGACCCAGGATCTCGACAGGGATAGATGGACCAGCTTCTGTGATTTCTTTACCTAGTTCGTCACGCATTGCGCGAACACGGCCGTATTCTTGACCACAAAGAACGATGTCGCCTTTGTTTAGCGTACCAGATTGAACTAGGACTGTTGCTACTGGACCACGACCTTTATCTAGACGAGATTCAACAACAACACCAGATGCCATGCCTTCTTTAACAGCAGTAAGTTCAAGAACTTCAGACTGAAGAAGGATTGCTTCTAGAAGACCATCGATGTTTGTACCCTGTTTAGCAGAGATGTGAACGAACATGTTCTCACCGCCCCATTCCTCAGGGATTACGTCGTATTGAGCCAGCTCATTCTTAACGTTGTCTGGGTTCGCGTCTTCTTTATCGATCTTGTTCACAGCAACAATCAGAGGAACGCCGGCCGCTTTCGCGTGCTGAATCGCTTCAACGGTTTGTGGCATTACGCCATCGTCCGCTGCCACTACAAGAACAACGATATCTGTCGCTTGAGCACCACGAGCACGCATAGCAGTAAACGCCGCGTGTCCAGGAGTATCAAGGAAGGTGATCATGCCGTTTTCAGTTTCAACGTGGTAAGCACCGATGTGCTGTGTGATACCGCCCGCTTCGCCTGAAGCAACGTGAGTACGACGGATGTAGTCAAGTGTTGACGTTTTACCGTGGTCAACGTGACCCATGATAGTTACAACTGGAGCGCGTGGCACTGCTTCTGCGTTTGTATCACGGTCAGACAGAACTGCTTCTTCCAGTTCATTCTCTTTACGCAGAACCACTTTGTGGCCCATTTCTTCAGCAACAAGTTGTGCTGTCTCTTGGTCGATCACTTGGTTGATAGTCGCCATCGCGCCCATCTTCATCATTACTTTGATGACTTCTGTCGCTTTTACCGACATTTTGTTCGCAAGTTCTGATAGAACAATCGTTTCGCCAATTACAACATCTTGCTTAGCAACGGTTGCAGACTTATCGAAGCCGTGTTGCATTGAAGTCGGTTTAGCCAGTTTGCCTTTACGACTTTTGCCGCCACGCGGGTTACTACGGCCACCGCGAGCTTGGTCGCCTTTAGCCGGAGCTTTCTTCTTCTTACGACGACCGCCTTCTACTTTGCGATCTGCTTCATCTTCGGCTTCACGTGCATATTGTGAAGTCGTTACATGGTAATCTGTATCTTCCATATCACCCTTTTTCTTTTCTGCAGCAGACCAACGCTCTTTATTCTTTTCAGCCATTTCGCGAGCTTCTTCAAGCTTGCGCTGACTTTCCTCTTCAGCCTTACGTTTAGCTTCTTCTTCCTGACGACGTTTAAGCTCGTCGGCCTCTTTTCGCGCTGCTTCTTGCTTAATTTTCTCTTCAGCATCACGCTTTGCTTTTTCTTCAGCATTGCGTTGTGCATTCGTATCTACGTCTCGCTTCGCTTTTTCTTCAGCTTCACGTTTCGCTTGTTCTTCCGCTTCACGTTTTGCCGCTTCTTCAGCTTCACGCTTGGCAGCTTCTTCAGCTTCACGTTTTGCCGCTTCTTCAGCGGCGCGTTTTGCTGCTTCTTCTGCTTCACGTTTGGCTGCTTCTTCAGCTTCACGTTTTGCTTCATCTTCGACTGCGCTGCGCTTCACGTATGTACGTTTCTTGCGCACCTCAACCTGAACATTCTTACTCTTACCACCACCCGCATTAACACTTAACGTGCTGCGAGTTTTACGCTGTAGCGTTAGGCGAGTTGGCTCAGCTTCACCTGATGTATCACCATGCTCTTTTTTAAGATGAGTGAGAAGCTTTTGCTTCTCCTCATCAGTAACATTATCAGTGCTCGCCTTTTTCATGCCAGCGTCAGCAAGTTGTTCAATCAAGCGGTCGACTGGCGTACCAATCTCATCACTCAGTGCTTTAACTGTTAATTGTGTCATGCCGCTTCCTCCTTGCTGAAATTATGCGTCTTCGCCGAACCAACAAATGTTACGAGCAGCCATGATCAGCTCACCCGCACGTTCTTCGGTCAGACCTTCAATACCTTCTAAATCGTCAATACCTTGATCAGCCAGGTCTTCGAGTGTCACGACACCTTTAGCTGCCAATTTGAATGCCATTTCACGTTCCAGACCTTCTAGGCCCAGCAGATCTTCAGCCGGCTCTACACCGTCAAAAGACTCTTCTTGTGCCAGTGCGATAGTAGTCAGTGCATCTTTCGCACGGCTGCGCAACTCTTCGACCAGGTCTTCGTTCAGGCCATCGACTTCAAGCAGTTCATTAACTGGGACATAAGCCACTTCTTCCAGTGTAGAGAAACCTTCTTCCACTAGTAGTTGAGCAAAATCTTCCTCAATATCCAGGTACTTCATGAAGTTCTCAATTGAAGCCTGAGATTCTTCTGCGTGTTTCTTCTGCAGGTCTGCAACCGTCATTACGTTCAGTTCCCAGCCGGTCAGCTGAGAAGCCAGACGAACGTTCTGACCGTTACGACCAATCGCCTGAGCCAGATTATCCGCTTCAACAGCGATATCCATTGCATGCGCATCTTCATCTACAATGATAGAAGCTACGTCTGCCGGAGCCATTGCGTTAATCACAAACTGTGCTGGGTTGTCGTCCCAAAGTACGATATCGATACGCTCACCGCCAAGCTCGCCTGATACGGCCTGAACACGCGCACCACGCATACCAACACACGCACCTACCGGGTCGATACGACGATCGTTAGTTTTCACTGCAATTTTTGCACGTGAACCCGGATCGCGCGCCGCGCCTTTCAGTTCAATGATCTCTTCCGCGATCTCTGGTACTTCGACACGGAATAGTTCTGCCAGCATTTCTGGCTTAGAACGGGTAATGAACAGTTGGAAACCACGTGCTTCTGGAGCAACTTTGTAAAGAAGACCACGAACACGGTCACCAGGGCGGAAGTTTTCACGAGGAAGTTGGTCATCACGCAGGATAACCGCTTCAGCGTTATTACCCAGATCCAGAATGATGGTGTCACGGTTAACCTTCTTCACCACACCCGTCACCAAGTCGCCTTCATTGTCGATGAATTGTTCAACAATTTGCGCGCGCTCAGCTTCGCGAACTTTTTGTACGATAACTTGCTTCGCCGTTTGGGTAGTAATCCGGTCAAACGTTACTGATTCAATTTCGTCTTCAACGAAATCACCCAGTTGGATAGACTCGTCTTCGAATTGTGCCGCTTCTAGAGAGATCTCTTTAGTTGGATTCTCTACATCTTCGACTACCAACCAACGACGGAACGTATCAAACTCACCGGTTTTGCGATCGATAGCAACACGTACATCAATTTCGATTTCGTATTTTTTCTTTGTAGAAGTTGCCAGAGCAATCTCAAGAGCTTCAAAGATACGCTCACGAGGTACCGCCTTCTCGTTCGATACCGCTTCTGCTACCGCTAAAATTTCTTTACTCATTGTTTAGCCTCTAAGCTTTAAATTTTTTAGGGACCTAAAATTTAGGGATCAGGTTAGCTTTTGAAATGTTACTTAGCGCGAACTCTTCTTGTTCTCCGTCAACGCTAATTGTAACGGTTTCACCTTCTACCGACTGGATTGTACCTTTCCACTTACGGCGGTTAGCGACAGCCATTTTCAAAACGATGCTGACCTCGTGACCAATAAACTGCTCATATTGTGCTGCTTTGAAAAGTGGTCTTTCTAAACCTGGAGAAGACACTTCAAGGTTGTAGGCAACCGAAATTGGATCTTCAACGTCAAGAACAGCACTTACTTGATGACTGACTTCTGCACAGTCATCTACGTTAATGCCATTTTCATGGTCGATATAAATGCGTAACGTTGAGTGCGCACCTGCACGAATAAACTCTAATCCAACTAACTCATAACCTGATGCTTCAACTGGAGCTTCAAGCATTTCAGTAAGTTGTCTTTCTAAACCAGTCATTTAAACCACTCCAGAAACAAAAAAAGGGCTCAGAGCCCAATCGAAAAACCAAGCAACCACCTGAGTTCGATTACAGAAACTCAGATAACAAAAAACCCCGAAAGTCGGGGTTTTATGTTGCTGGACCCTGATACGTTAAGCTTAGTGGAAAATACCCAGCTTAACTCGCAGTATGGTTAGGACTGCGCAAACTTGCCAATCGCAATTAACTCACTATTTTATGAGATAAAAGATTGGTTGCGGGGGCCGGATTTGAACCGACGACCTTCGGGTTATGAGCCCGACGAGCTACCAAGCTGCTCCACCCCGCGTCCGACTTGTTGAGCATTATACGCACAACCAAGTGATTTACAAGTTTGTAAATATATGGTGCCGAGAGAGGGACTCGAACCCTCACACCAAAGGCACTAGCACCTCATGCTAGCGTGTCTACCAATTTCACCATCTCGGCTACACAAACCTTACAGCTTATTGAGGGATTTCATCACCTGTCGGTGCTGGTACATCACTCGCTGCTTCGTCAACTTGCTCGATGACCTGACCTTGTGTTGGGTCAACCCACTGAGATTCAGTCTTATGCGTAGACATACGTCCCAATAGCAAGCTCACGACAAAAAATACGGTTGCTAAAATAGCAGTAGTTCGGGTTAGGAAGTTACCTGAGCCGCTCGCGCCAAACACTGTGTTTGAAGCACCAGCTCCGAACGAGGCTCCCATATCTGCGCCTTTACCTTGTTGAATCAACACAAGGCCAATTACACCAAGCGCTGCCAACAGGTAAATCACAAGTAGAACTGAAAACATTTTTTCCACCTATGTTCCAAATTGTTGAGCCAGCGCCGCTCATCGACTTCGATAAGAAGACAATAGAACAAGGCTAGCGACCCCCTTTCCGGAGGCCGAGCAATACTAGCGAAAGCCAGTTACGCTGACAAGTGAAAATTGCCAAAAAATCAAAACCAACGCGTTAAACGGTCAAAAAAGGGGCAAAGCACCCCTTTTCTATACTATTTCCCGGATGGCAATACATTTTGGCTCAGAAACTGGCTTTAACTGCCTGGGCTATTTTGAGTGCTGAACTTTGTACCAATGCCGCATCCTCGCCTTCAACCATGACCCGAATCAGTGGTTCTGTACCAGATTTACGCAATAGAATCCGACCTTTCTCGCCAAGCTCGGCTTCCACCTCAGCCACAGAATCAAGCACATTTTGGGCTTCGAGAGGGTTGCTGTCACCCGAGAAACGGACGTTTTCCAATACTTGAGGGTATAGGGTCATGCCTTGAGAAAGGTCGTATAGCGACATTTCACTGCCAACCACTGATGCCAGTACCTGTAACGCAGCCACGATGGCGTCACCGGTGGTCACTTTATCGAGTAAAATCACATGCCCCGAGTTTTCAGCACCGATCTTCCAGCCTTTCTCCAGCAGTTGCTCCATTACATAACGGTCGCCAACAGCAGCGCGTACAAATGGAATGCCTAATTGCTTCAAACCATTTTCCATACCCAGATTGGTCATCAGCGTCCCAACCACACCGCCTTTCAGTTCACCACGGCGCAGAGCATCACGCGCAATAATATAAGCAATCTGGTCACCATCAACTTTATTACCTAAGTGATCGACCATGATGATCCGGTCACCGTCACCATCAAATGCCAGACCAAGATCCGCCTGCTCTTCAACCACGCGTTTTTGTAGTGCACGTACATCCGTCGCACCAACCTCGGCATTGATATTGGTTCCGTTTGGCTCTACGCCCATCGCAATGACGTTTGCTCCTAACTCTTTAAATACGTTAGGTGCGATATGATAAGTCGCCCCATGGGCACAATCGACGACAATTTTAAGGCTCGCCAGGCTCAGCTCAGATGGGAAGGTGCCTTTACAAAACTCAATGTAGCGGCCAGCGGCATCATTAAGGCGCGTTGCCTTACCCAGCTCGGCCGATTCCACACATTCAATTTCTTTGTCCAGCTCAGCTTCAATCGCCAGCTCAATATCGTCCGGCAGTTTAGTCCCTTCCGAAGAGAAGAACTTAATACCGTTATCGTAGTAAGGGTTATGCGAGGCAGAAATGACAATCCCCGCTTCAGCGCGGAACGTCTGTGTCAGATAAGCCACCGCCGGGGTCGGCATTGGCCCGGTAAAGGTGGCTTTCAGGCCCGCCGCTGCCAGACCGGCTTCAAGCGCCGACTCAAGCATATAACCAGAAATACGCGTGTCTTTACCAATGATCACTTTTTTTGTGCCTTGCTTGGCCAACACACGGCCAGCTGCCCAGCCAAGCTTAAGTACAAAATCAGGCGTGATCGGGTACTGACCTACCTTACCGCGCACACCATCCGTACCAAAGTAACGTCTTTTATTCGACATACTGTTTCCTTAATTATTATTAAATATTGTCGTTCATCATCTTGATGACTTTCATCGCTTCAAGCGTTTCTGCAAAATCGTGCACGCGAATGATCTGTGCCCCTTTCATCGCTGCCAGTGTCGCACACACGACACTGGCGTTGGTGCACTGTTCAGGCTTTTTATCAAGTAACTTGAAGATCATGGACTTGCGTGACATTCCAGCCAGAATTGGCAGGCCAAACTGATGAAACTGCTCAAGATGTGCGAGCATATGATAATTGTGTTCGATGCTTTTGCCAAAGCCAAAACCCGGATCGAGGATAAGTTGTGATTTATCGATGCCAGCCACCTCGCAAGCCGCAATCCGTTCCTGCAGAAATGCGCCAACGTCTTCCATCAGGTCATCATACTGAGGATTGGCTTGCATCGTTCGCGGCTGGCCTTGCATGTGCATCAGGCAGACCGGCAACTGTGCTTCTGCTGCCACTTCCAGGGCACCCGGTTCTTGCAGGGCACGCACATCGTTAATCAAATCCGCGCCTGCCGCTATCGCCTGGCGCATGACCTCAGCTTTACTGGTATCGACCGAAATCCAGACATCGTATTTATCACGGATCGCTTTAATTACCGGAATTACTCGCTGCAGCTCTTCTTCCAGTCCGACGTCAGGAGCCCCCGGGCGAGTGGACTCGCCACCGATGTCGATGATACTCACACCAGCTGCGATCATTTTATCAACCTGCGTCAGGGCTGAGTCGAGCGAGTTGAACTTACCACCATCGGAAAAAGAATCGGGAGTGACATTGAGGATCGCCATCACATGCGGGCGAGAGAGATCCAACGATTTATGGTTTGCTTTAATCTTCATAAAAATACAAAAACCCCGAGCTTAACTCGGGGTTTACTATCACGACTCTTTATTCAGAGTCTTGTTTTTCCTGTGACTCACTTGATGTGTCGCTTTGCTCTGCTGATGCATCCGTCTTTTCCTCAGCTTTTGCCTGAGGTTTTTCCTGCGGGTGTGGATTAGACGGGTTGTCGCCCCAGCCAGCAGGCTCACGGATTTCTGCTTTGCGTTCCATCAGATCATCAATCTGCGCCGCATCGATGGTCTCGTATTTCATCAGTGCGTCTTTCATCGCATGCATGATATCCATGTTGTCTTCCAGGATCTGCTTAGCGCGATCGTAGTTGCGGTCGATGATGGTACGCACCTCGTCATCAATCAGCTTCGCCGTATCATCAGACATATGTTTAGTCTGAGTTACGCTGCGTCCAAGGAATACTTCGCCTTCGTCTTCTGCGTACAGAAGCGGACCCAGCTTTTCAGAGAAACCCCACTGTGTCACCATCTTACGGGCAATTTCCGTTGCACGCTCAATGTCATTTGAGGCACCAGTCGACACTTTTTCTGCACCGTAGATAAGCTCTTCTGCCAAACGGCCACCGTACAGACTGGAAATCATTGACTCTAAATGCTGGCGAGACATGCTGATGCGATCCTGCTCAGGCAGGTACATAGTCACACCCAGCGCTCGTCCGCGTGGAATGATCGACACTTTGTAAACCGGGTCATGCTCAGGAACCAGACGGCCAACAATCGCGTGGCCCGCTTCATGGTATGCCGTTGAGGCCTTGGTTTCTTCCGACATCACCATTGAACGGCGCTCAGCACCCATCATGATTTTGTCTTTTGCCAGCTCAAACTCGACCATCGAAACGTTACGTTTATTGCCACGTGCCGCAAACAGTGCTGCTTCGTTGACCAGGTTCGCCAGATCTGCACCAGAGAATCCCGGAGTACCACGCGCAATCAACGATGGTTCTACATCACTCGCTAACGGCACTTTACGCATGTGAACTTTAAGAATTTGTTCACGACCTCGGACATCCGGCAGACCAACAACTACCTGGCGGTCAAAACGGCCAGGACGAAGCAGAGCCGGATCAAGTACGTCAGGACGGTTGGTCGCCGCGATAACGATGATGCCTTCGTTACCTTCGAAACCATCCATTTCAACCAGCATTTGGTTTAGTGTTTGTTCACGCTCATCGTGACCACCACCTACACCAGCGCCACGTTGACGACCAACAGCATCGATCTCGTCAATGAAGATAATACAAGGTGCGGCTTTTTTTGCTTGTTCAAACATGTCACGCACCCGCGATGCACCAACACCAACAAACATTTCAACGAAATCTGAACCAGAGATAGTGAAGAACGGTACTTTGGCTTCCCCGGCAATGGCCTTGGCCAGCAACGTTTTACCGGTACCCGGAGGACCAACCATCAGTACGCCGGTCGGGATCTTACCACCCAGCTTCTGGAAGCGGCTTGGATCACGCAGGTAATCCACCAGCTCTTTCACGTCTTCTTTCGCTTCATCACAGCCGGCAACGTCGGCGAAAGTTGTCTTGATCTGGTCTTCGCTCATCATCCGCGCTTTAGACTTACCAAACGACATAGCGCCTTTTCCACCGCCACCTTGCATTTGGCGCATGAAGAAAATCCAGACACCGATCAACAGGATCATTGGGAACCAGGAAATGAAGATAGTACCTAGCAGGCTCTGCTCTTCAGGAGGCGTTCCCTGAACTTTCACGTTTTGATTAATTAGGTCATCCAGAAGCTTCTGATCGTAAACCGGCATGTAGGTAACCATTTTGGCTCCGCCACCGCGACGCGTGAAAGTGATTTCACCGTCTTTAAACGTTGCTTCTTGAATCTGGCCTTGGCCAACTTCCTGTACAAAAGTGGTGTAATCCACTGTTCTGCCATTGCTTTCCCCAGGGCCAAAGCTCTGGAATACCGACATTAATACGACGGCAATCACAAGCCACAGAATTAAATTTTTTGCCATGTCACTCAAGGTGTCAGCCTCTCGATAACTAATTGTAATTAAAGGTAGGGTACTACAGTTTATTCACTGTAGCTATAGTGTTAACCTGCCCCCAAACGGGCAAAATAGTTAACCTTTGTAACCAGTGGCCACAATATAGACTTCTCGGGAGCGTGCTCGCGAAGAGTCTGGTTTCCTAATTTTTACGACTTTAAACATGTCACGGACCTCTTTCACGTATTGATCGAAGCCTTCTCCCTGGAAAACCTTGACGACAAAGCTACCATTAGGGGCTAGAACTTGTCGACACATATCTAAAGCCAGCTCAACCAAATACATCGCGCGTGGCTGATCGACCGACAAGTTACCCGCCATATTCGGTGCCATATCCGACATTACCACATCAACCATGTCTGGCTGAATACGCTCCAGCAGGGCTTCCAGTACTGTGTCTTCTCTGAAATCACCCTGCAGAAACGCCACACCGGCAATCGAGTCCATTGGCAAAATATCACAAGCGATAACTTGACCTTGTTCACCAACGATTCCCGCCGCGTATTGGGACCAGCCACCGGGAGCAGCGCCTAAATCAACCACTGTCATCCCCGGCTTCAACAATTTGTCTTTACCTTGAATCTCTTCAATTTTAAAGATAGCACGTGAGCGGTAGCCTTTTTTCTTGGCCTCATTCACATACTTATCGTCAAAATGTTCTTTCAACCAACGGCCCGAACTGGCCGAGTGCTTCTGTTTACTCATTCTAATCCCAACAAGACACAAATAGGAGCTATCGTTTTAATAGGTCCATCCTATTGCTCAATAAATTATAGTCTTCAGCAATAGATGGCGTTAAAATAGGTTTTTTCAACCCTTATTTTAAAGAAAATTGGCCGCGTAATGAACCTAAGCACCAAACAAAAGCAACACCTTAAAGGCCTAGCTCACAGTTTAAAACCTGTTGTGCTAATGGGCGCAAATGGACTTACAGAAGCCGTGCTAGCAGAAATTGAAATCGCTCTAGACCATCACGAATTGATCAAAGTAAAAATTGCATCAGAAGATCGTGAGACCAAACAGCTGATCGTTGATGCTATTCTGCGTGAAACCGGCGCGGAAAAGGTACAGGTTATCGGGAAAGTACTTGTACTATACCGTCAATCTGAAGAGCGTAAGATAGAAATTCCACGTAAGTAATTTCTGCTTGTTCTGTTGTGAAACAAGAAAAGGTCGCCATTGGCGACCTTTTTTGCATTCGGCCATGTGAGCATTCATACAGCTTAAATGTATTCCACTCGGTCGATTTCGAAGTCTTTCTCACCGCCAGGGGTTTGAATCGCCACTTCATCACCTTCCATTTTACCTATCAGCCCACGGGCGATCGGTGAACTGACGGAAATACGGCCGGTTTTGATGTCCGCTTCATCATCACCGACGATCTGATAAGTTTTTTCCTCATCAGTATCACAATCAATCAGGGTCACGGTTGAACCAAAAATAACCTTCCCTGTGTTGTCCATCTTAGTCACATCGATGACTTGAGCAACAGATAACTTGTACTCAATATCACGAATTTGCGCTTCACAGATACCCTGCTCTTCACGTGCTGCGTGGTACTCGGCGTTCTCTTTCAAATCACCTAATTCACGAGCTTCTGCAATCGCTTCTGAAATTTGTGGACGTAGTTTTAATAAACGATCCAGCTCTGCACGCAGCTTTTGCTCGCCGCGTACTGTCATAGGAACTTTTTCCATTGTATAACCTCAAAGCCAAAGGGAACTTTGGATAAAACAACCCTACCCAGTCAAAGACTGGGTAGGGAGTAAAAATGAATGTGTTGTCACTAGTTTAAACAAACTTAGTCTTGAAATCATCCTAATTCGAGATCACTCGGTTTATATTGATATACCAACTGTTTATCGGTATTTTTAACGTCGGTTGTCGCTGCCAGCTACCCCGACAGCAACTGTACTCCACAGCAGAAAAAACATCAAAACATCTAAAAACAACTCAAAGATAAACACTCACCAAAAACAAACAAACCAAACAAATACAAAAACTTAAATAAAAGAAACCCACAATCGAACAGCGTTCATTAGTTTGATTTATATTATTTTACTAACCCATACAGGAACTTTACCAGTAAAACGTGTCCAGCAGCTTGTGCTGAACAGACCTACAAAGGCATAAATAATATCCGTACGTAGTCTGGGGTCAGAGCAAGCTGGCAGTGGGAGGTGTCTCTCACCCATAAAATATATGGACAGCTAACTAGGACAAAAATAGCATGAAAAAGACATTAATTGCGCTTTCTGTATCTGCAGCAGCAATGGCTACTGGTGTGAACGCCGCTGAGCTTTACAACCAAGACGGTACATCTCTGGAAATGGGTGGTCGCGCGGAAGCTCGCCTATCAATGAAAGACGGCGACGTAGCTGACAAATCTCGTATCCGCCTGAACTTCCTTGGCAAACAAGAAATCAACAACAACCTATACGGTGTAGGCTTCTGGGAAGGCGAATTCACAACTGCTGAAAACGGCGGTGTTGATGGCAACAGCGATCTTGATACTCGTTACGCATACGCTGGCCTAGGCGGTACATTTGGTGAAGTAACTTACGGTAAAAACGACGGTGCGCTTGGCGTAATCACAGACTTCACTGATATCATGGCTTACCACGGTAACTCAGCAGCTGACAAACTGGCAGCAGCTGACCGTTCAGACAACATGCTTGCTTACAAAGGTCAATTCGCTGACCTTGGCGTGAAAGCCAGCTACCGCTTCGCTGACCGCGTTGAATCAAACGGTGAGTACAAAAACAACGGCGAAGACGGTTACTCGCTTTCTGCGACTTACGCGCTAGCAGACACTGGCCTAGTGCTGGGTGCTGGCTACGCTGACCAAGACGAAGCTAACGAGTACATGCTAGCGGCTTCTTACACTATGGGTGACCTGTACTTCGCAGGCGTATTCACTGACGGTGAAAAAGCGAAAAAAGACGGTGACTACACAGGTTATGAACTGGCTGGTGCTTACACACTAGGTCAAACAGTGTTCACAACAACGTACAATAATGCAGAGACTAACGACGAGACTTCTGCAAACAACTTCGCTGTTGACGCATCTTACTACTTCAAGCCGAACTTCCGCGGTTACATGTCATACAACTTCAACCTAATCGACTCTGGCGACAAACTGGGTAAAGTTGGTGGCAACACTACTGCAACTAAGATTGACGCAGAAGACGAACTAGCTCTAGGTCTACGTTACGACTTCTAATTCAGCGTTATGACTGAATGCTTAATGCCCGCTTAATGCGGGCATTTTTATTGGCTCTGATTCCTTCTACCCAAAAAAAGGCCCGCCTCATTCTGCGAGCCGGTTCCCATTTCGCCCCTGAGCCACCATGTTCAGACAGCGATACGCCTACCCGCAGCAAGCTCAAGCGCAGCATTGCCCACTGGTACAGAGCGTTCGGCTTTCTCCTTCGCCGCCTATCACCGCGAATACCCGAAGGCCAGCGCAGTCCCCCAGATGACCATCAACGCTCAACACACGCATAAGCGCTACACCAACGCATAGATTGCCATACATTTGTTGCTTTACGTGAACGAACGAGCATTCTGTGCAGCGATAGTCCTCTTGGCGGCGGTTAAAGCCAGTAAAAGTGAATCGGCTCTGTTGTTCGGATAGCGTGAGTATTGTCGAAGCATAAAAAAAGCTCGCCGGCTGGCGTAATGCATGTAAGTTAAGATAACTTAACGCTTTTTTGGAGGCCTAGTCGCATAGCGACTAGGCCTTTTCTTTACTGCTCTTGGGTAGCTTCTTTCTCTTCTCTCCGGCAGGGTAAAACTCTCT
>NZ_JARHUF010000012.1 GCF_029223195.1 Vibrio sp. CAU 1672
TGCTAGTATGAAGCATGAGAGTTACCTCTTATTGTCTTTGATTACAGATTCAGCACCTTTAATCAAAGTGGGTAACTCTCTTCTTTTCAAATTGAAGTGTCAGATCTAGTCGGAACTAATACACTTAATCATAGCTAAACTCAATTTAACATAATATACATAATACGCACTTTTTATGGGTAATTTTGGCATATTAATCAGTCATTTACTGTGTTAATCCATATCGTCGATTGCATCAAGCTGCCTAGCGTGGTGACTCAAGAAGTCCTCTTTATCGACATACAACCGAGCTTCGAACGTGCAGACTCTTCTCACATGACTTTCCTCAACCTCGAACTTATATGAGATTTCGCGATAAGTTAACCCTAGTTCTGACAGCTGGCGTATCAACTCAACATCATCATTTAAGAGTTTCACTACAGGTGAAGTCTCTGCAACTTTTCTGTATGAGACGCCTAACTTACCAGCTCTAACTTTTACTGAGTCTCTGCTACGGCCAAGAACGTGACCAACTTGCTCGAACGACATTTTATCTTGGCATGCAATGATGAACGCATCTTCTTTAGCACTGTAATGAGATTTTCTCCAACGTTGGTCGTTTACGATAAGCCCATCTCGAATGAGTTTCTTGGAACGAACATATATTGAATGAGCTGAGCGCCCCAGAGTTTTTGCCATATGAGTAAATGGGATTTTTTGATAGTGCTTAATTAAGTTCGCTCGGCATCACATTCTATGCCAAACTCACTCAAATCAGTTCTCCGCTACTTAAAGAAATTCGGTGTTCGTCGCCCTATAAGCCGGCATTTCATTTATTGGTGACAGTGTCACCATCACTATAGTTCGTCTTAAGTTTAAGCACTACTAAATTCCTTTTAAACTTAATCCTGGCAACACATTGACTTAGGGTGTGTTTGGTGACTTGGGCAATTAACATCATCACAAAGTTCGCAAGCTCCATAAACACAAGAAGCTCAAAGCTGTTCCACTCAAATTACGTTACCACGTCACCGCATTATACCTAACATCCCTGCTCTACCAAAGCCTAACTCGAGCACCCTAATAGCTATCAAGAGGTTGAAAATGAAACAAAGCCGCTTTTTTTAACTAGCCCGTCCATCCTCATTTCTCAGATCCATAAACCGAGTTGCGGCAATCAACCAACCTTACTCCAAATGTGGGTTGGTGCTTACTGTTGCTAACACCGCCTTCCGGTAAAGGGAAAATGAGATTGAGCTAACGTTACGTTGTATCAAATCCAGCCATTTAGCATTTTCTGCTGCCCGAATAACGATTAGATTGCTGATGTGTAATTTAATTACATAGCATGTCATAGCAAATAAAGGTTAAGCACTTTAAACTATGGTAAATCCTTGTTTATATTGCATTTGTTCCTAAAATCAATTCAATTAACAGGAAAGCCTGCATCCGCAGCACAGGCGTAAATGTGAATTAGTAAAATTTTACTAATCACCTTGTGGGAATTTGCAGTTACATTGACGTGACACGGTCACGCAATCATGGAAGAACGGGATAGGAAATTAGGGATGTGTGGCAGGCATAAAAAAAGCAGGAGACTTCCCCTGCTCTGTTCAATTTACTGTTATTGGATTATCCAGATTGTGCTAGCGCTTTTTGGCATACTCAGCACGAATCTGGTCAGCGACTATCTTTATCGCTTCTGCGGTGCTGGTACCTTGTTCCATAAGTTGCTGAATACGCTCAACAGCTTTCTGCTGTTCTTCGTGCGACAGAGGTGGTAGATCATCAAACATAAAAAAGCTCCTCTTTTAGAGGAGCTGACTATAGCGATTCACTTAGTATGTCGCAAGGAAATTAATTGACGCTCCCATCGCGTTCTCATTGGTGTATTGAACCGCGAGATCCAGTTCAATGAGGTTAAGCGGCGATAAGCCAATACCTGCCGTGATTGTTCCTTCATCATCACTGCGTGCGATATTGGTCATATAACCTCCTCGCAAAGCCATCTGACGCAGAATATCAACTTCAAAACCAGCGCGGAGCATTTGTGTATTATCATCAAACGAAGAAAAGCGCTTCTCTTCATTTAAGTCGTAATCGACACTAAAGGTAAAGTAGTCAGCAACGATCCCCGCTCCCAACGTATACAGTGGTCGCATACTATATTCATACGACTGGATTGTGTCAGTACCAAAGGTAAATGATTTTGTTTTAACATCACGCCCAATAAGGTTTTTTGCCGTCAGACCAACCCGGAATGGACCGTAAAACCAGAGCGCGCCGGCATCCAAGTTGAATATGGTCTCTGCGGTTTCATTGTCGCGTAAATCACTGGTATCGAAGCCGTTAAAACTTGTGGCATAAGAGTAGGTATACATGCGTTGCAACTTAGGTGTTATACCCAAAGCAATGTGTTGATGCATGAATGTAGTGTATTTGGCAAGGGATATCCCGGCTTCAGCAACGCCGATGGTTACGCCTTGTACATAGCTGTTACTAAGATCAGGAGAAGTTTCGTCAATGTTTGGGCTGACAAATGACTCTGTGTAGAGCTTGCCGTAGGCAGTCGCTGATAAGAATTGGTTTGGAATACCAAAGGCAACTACACCGCCGAGGTTAAAATCCATTTTTTTATTGTTAACCGCGTTCAAAGCCTCCGCAATTTCCAGTGGATCACCCAACCCTCCAATCCGTTCGATCTCGTCGATCAACTGATCCGGATCGTTATAGCTAATCCCAAAACTGGGGACTATCATGCCAGCATCATCGTTACGACGATAGATAGCCGTGAGTGCGGGGTTAAAAAACGGAGCGGTCAGATAAGAGGCAGAAACGGTACCTACTCCACCCATCGCGTCACTGCGTGCCTCTATTGCATACGTTGCCGCAGTCGCGGAGCCAGAAATTGCCGCAGCGGTTATTGCTGCCAATAATTTAATTTGTGTCTTCATGCTACACTTATGTTTTGGTTGTTCCTAAGCTTATATCGGCCTAAATACTAAGACTTTAACTTATTCTTCCCTGGAAACATCATAAGTACGGCTAATAGTTTGAGCTTGCTCCACAATTAAGTCACCCTGCCAACGGCGGCTATTGATGCTAACAGCAAGAACATAACGATCATTTGCAATATCATCAATCTCAAGTGCGTTTGGATAATCAGACTCATACGTCTTTTCCCATACGTGTTTATACTGACCGTCGATATTGTCATATAACACTACTTTCAATAGCGGCAAAGGACAATGGGGATTGCGCAATGCACTTTTCTCTACTTTCCAGTTCTCTTTTGATGTCCAGCGAACATATTGTGAAGAATTTGAGTTCGCAAGAATAACCCAGGTCTGGTATACCTGGCCATCTTTACTGGTAACGGTGAGATGATAAAGTCCCGGCTCAAGATTACCAGTCAGGTTATAACGCTTAAGGTATTCTTGCTCATTGAGTAGTGACGTGACAGTGTCACTGACAGTTTTCCCAAATGAACTATCAGAAGATATAGAACTACCAGCCCAACGACGAAATGTAATATTGTCAATCTCGCTTGTGGCTCTGAGTTTTACCATTAAACGAAAAGTGTCACGACCAGGACTTTGAATTGTCTGGCGAATTACGTTGACACCGGTAATCCATTCAGGAAGAGTGACACCAGTCAAAGATTTCCCACAATCTCGAGAAAGTGACTGACGCAATAGATCATTTAAATGCTGGGTAAGGTTATTAGCAGATTCTGATTGCCATAGCTCAACAAGTGTGTTGAACATTCTACCCATATCATCTTCAAGTAAATACTGGTGGGCCCGGGTTAAAGGCGTATTAGATTGAAACCAGTCCATGGCCTGAACTGGTTTCAACGACATCAATGTCAAAATGAAAAGTAGTCTGATTTTCATCAATTACGCTTTCATCTTATATCCAACACCACGTAAGGTTTCTATCTCTAAACCAGGTAATTTCTGGCGAAGTTGTAGTACGTGCGTATCAACAGTACGTGTGGTTGGAAAATGATTGTAGCCCCAAACATGATCCAAAAGCTCATCACGAGTAAATACCCGGCCTAAGTTTGATGCCAAGAACAACAGCAGATCGAATTCAGTTCGAGTTAGCGTAATCATTTCCCCTTTAAAGAGAACCTCGCGTGTCGCACGGTTGATCTCTAGCTCTTCTGTTATTACTTTATCATTACTGCTTTGCTCACCAGCATCCGGCGCTCGCAATTGAGCACGAATACGGGCAAATAGCTCCGCTTCAGCAAATGGCTTGGTTAAATAATCGTTCGCACCAGAATCCAGACCTGCAACTTTATCTTTCACCGTCACCAGTGCCGTCAGCAAAATCACTGGAACATCTTTAATCTGTTTCCATTCCGGCAATACGTCCACTGAATCACCATCAGGAAGCTGTCGGTCCAGAATAACCAGATCAGCTTTTTTCCATTGCGGCGCAACGTCCGAAATACGCTCAACATGTAAACACTCGTATCCTGCTTGTTCCAGGCTCACTAACAGGCCATCAGCCAAGTTTTTATCGTCCTCAACGAGAAGCAGTGTCTGTTTCACAAGGTATCTCCAATATAAAAGTAGTGGGTGGTCCTACTAAGGACATCTTTCCGCCCATGCGACCCACCATTGATTCAACAATTGTTAATCCAAGTCCTAAACCGCTTTTACTTACAAACGGTTTTTTAAGATGTGCCCAGTCTTTCGCAGTTAAGCTGCCAGCATCTTTTACTTGGATGAGTAATCTCTCCGCGCTGGTATCAACACGAAGCTCTACCGGCGCTTGACCATATTTCAGTGCATTACGCAATAAGTTGTCGATACAGGTGCCAAGCCAGTATACATTAACTTTAGCCGCCACATCTTGATTTAAATTGAACCGTACTGCACCGTCAAATTCTTCTTCAATTTTATATTCCAGCCACTCTGAGACAGATGGAACCCAGTCGGTAGCGAGTTGCTGGTTGTCAGATTGCAAATAGTCTTTACTCGCTTCTGCTAACTGACGAAGACGCCGAGTATCTTCACACAGACGTCTGAACTCATCGTAAACACTTTCCGGTAAATTTTCGAACTCTCTTCTAAACCCTTCCACTGTCATAGACAATGATGCAATTGGTGTTCTGAGCTCATGCGTCAGGATCTGCAGAACCAGCATACGGCTCCTCATCTCCTGCCGTTTACTATTCCAACGATACACTGACCAGCCGATCACCAACATAATATTTGCTATGACCAGAACAATCATACTGATCTGTAACACTTGAGAGTGATCTTCAACGTCCCAGCAAATATTGCCACGCTTAACAAAACAGCTCTGACTTGTCGTTGCCAGACTATAGGTTAAACCCGCATTAGTTACATTTTCTTGCCAGATTTTTTTCGGGAATACGAAGTAATGATCACCCCGTCTTAACCACAGCTCGTCACCATCGATAAACATGCTGGAACCTGCAATAAGAGCACTGATTGCGTCATCATTCATCTGCTGCAGGTGGGTTAATAGCTCATCCCCCTCCTCATTGCTGCGCTCTTTGATATGCATATATTGCGCAAGCTCAGATTTAAGCTCCGGGTAAATTTCAGCGTAACGGGCCGCATAACTCCCACCTCCGGGGTGAATAAGGCCACTACGAGAAAACCATCGCCAACTTAAACGCGTTCCTTTACACACGGCTCTGGTAAACACCAGTGGTTCAGTAATCAACGGACTTAACGGCAACTTACCTCTGCATGTATTCGCTAACCGATACAATTGTTGTATATCTTTCAATGGATAATCAGCGGTTTGTGGCAACATCGACTCCGGCGAAATTAATTTCGTCGGATAGTTCGACTGTATAATGCGTATATCATACCCTTTATTGGCAAACTCGTAATCGAATAGCTCAGTAAAGGTGTCTATTCGTTCAGGTAATGAATCTGCTACTACTGGGGCTGATATCACCGAAAATACCAACGCAGAAATTTGCAAAAACTGTTTGATCAAACTGTTACCATCATTCTCAGCACTAAATCGGACTATACCTCAATTGATCGCCAAATAATATTCGCCAGCCGGAGGATTTGCATTTCTATAACATTGAGCAGACATAAAAAAGGCCAGCGAATGCTGGCCTTGATTGATTTTTGTCCGATAGAGATTACAGCGCTTTGAAAATCGCCTCTACACTCTCTTTTGCATCACCGAACAACATTGATGTGTTCTCTTTAAAGAACAATGGGTTTTGTACACCAGCGTAACCCGTATTCATTGAACGTTTGAATACAACTACATTTTTGGCGTTCCAAACTTCCAGCACTGGCATACCAGCGATTGGGCTGTTCGGATCTTCCAGTGCAGCCGGGTTAACTGTATCGTTCGCACCAATAACCAGAACAGTATCGGTATCGGAGAAGTCATCGTTGATCTCGTCCATTTCCAGAACGATATCGTACGGTACTTTTGCTTCTGCCAGCAATACGTTCATGTGACCAGGCAAGCGCCCCGCTACTGGGTGGATACCAAAGCGTACTTCAATACCTTGGGCACGAAGTGTATCTGAGATCTCATGCACTGGGTACTGAGCTTGTGCAACAGCCATGCCGTATCCCGGAGTGATGATCACAGATTTTGAGTTCTTCAGCATCTCTGCCACTTCTTCTGCCGTTGTTTCGCGGTGTTCACCGTGATCTTCATCGCCAGAAATAACCACTTCCTGGCCAAAGCCACCAGCGATAACACTGACAAACGAGCGGTTCATCGCTTTACACATAATGTAAGATAGAATCGCACCCGATGAACCAACCAACGCACCGGTCACAATCAGTAGATCGTTTGCCAGCATGAAACCTGCCGCAGCTGCAGCCCAGCCGGAGTATGAGTTCAACATTGAAACGACCACTGGCATGTCAGCACCGCCAATCGATGCAACCAGGTGGTAACCAAAGGCAAATGCAATCAATGTCATCACAATAAGTGCGAACATGCTGCCGTCAGCCTTAACAAAGTAGATCATTAGCAGCGTAGAAACTACGATCGCAGCCAGGTTCATTTTGTGTTTATGCGGAAGGTTCAGTGGTGAAGAAGAAATCACACCACGTAGCTTACCAAACGCGACGATAGAACCTGTGAAAGTTACTGCACCAATAAACACGCCAAGGAATACTTCCACCATGTGAATCACATGTTCTGCGTGAATACCAGCCAGATCAGTTGATACTGGCTCAGGTGGCGCAAGAAAACTGTTGTAGCCTACCAACACCGCTGCCATACCAACAAAGCTGTGTAGGATTGCAACCAGTTCAGGCATTTCAGTCATTTCCACTTTTTTCGCATAGTGGATACCAATACCGCCACCGATCACCATCGCGATGATGATCCAGGCAAAGCCTTCGGCACTTGGACTGAAGATCGTCGCGATCAACGCGATCGTCATACCTGCAATACCGTAATAGTTACCGTTTCTTGCCGATTCTTGTTTAGAAAGTCCCGCGAGACTTAAGATGAAAAATAGCGCAGCAACGATGTATGCCGCTTGTACTAATCCTGCAGACATTGGTTACTCCCTATTATTTATCTTTGCGGAACATTTCAAGCATACGTTTGGTGACAGTAAAACCACCAAAGATGTTGATGCTCGCAATGAGGACGGCGATGAAAGACAAGAAGGTAACCACACCGTTACCCTGACCAATTTGCAGCAACGCACCCACCACGATAATGCCAGATATAGCATTAGTAACCGACATGAGTGGTGTATGCAGCGCGTGAGTAACATTCCATACCACGTAATAACCAACCACACACGCCAACACGAATACGGTAAAGTGAGATAGGAATGCGGCAGGAGCAACAGAAGCAACCCAGGCAAATGCTCCGACACCAACTGCTAGTGCGGCAAATTTTTTCACCGGAGAAGTTGGCTCTTCTACTTTAGGCTCTGGCTTAACTGGTTGTTCGACTTTTGCCTGAGGCTGGGCAGAAACCTGAATCGGTGGCGCAGGCCAAGTGACTTCGCCTTCTTTTACAACGGTCACACCACGAAGCACTACATCTTCAAAATCGATGTTAATGTTGCCGTCTTTCTCTTTACACAACAGTTTCAGAAGGTTGACAAGGTTGGTGGCATAAAGCTGAGAAGACTGAGTCGGCAGTCGGCCAACCATATCGGTATAACCAACAACTTTCACGCCGTTGTCCGTCGTGATGACCTGATCTTTTACCGTGTACTCACAGTTACCACCGTTGGCCGCCGCCAAATCAACAATCACGCTGCCTGCTTTCATGCTGTCGACCATTTCTTTAGTGATCAGCGTTGGTGCAGGTTTACCTGGGATCAGAGCGGTAGTGATGATGATATCAACATCTTTGGCTTGTGCCGCGTAAAGCTCGGCGGCTTTTTTGTTGAATTCATCAGACATTTCTTTGGCATAGCCGTCACCGGAGCCTGAGTCTTCCTGGTAGTCAACCGTTAAGAACTCCGCCCCCATTGATTCAACTTGCTCTTTTACTTCAGGACGAACGTCAAAAGAACGAACAATCGCACCCAGGCTGCCTGCTGCACCGATTGCAGCCAAACCGGCAACACCGGCACCAGCTACCAACACCTTCGCAGGTGGCACTTTACCAGCGGCTGTAATCTGACCGGTAAAAAAGCGGCCAAACTCGTGCGCCGCCTCAACTACAGCACGGTAACCGGCAATGTTTGCCATTGAAGAAAGTGCATCCAGAGCTTGCGCACGAGAGATACGTGGTACAGAGTCCATCGCAAGTACATTGATGTTCTTACTGGAAAGCTGCTCCATCAGTTCCTGATTTTGTGCTGGCCAGATAAAGCTGATAAGTGTCGCGCCATCTTGCAAGAGTGCGATTTCATCGATGTTTTTCTCTTCATCAACAATAGGTGCATTAACCTTGAGGATAAGACCTGACTTCCACACTTCTTCGCTAGATACGATTTTTGCTCCAGCCGCTTCATACGCCGCATCATCAAAACTCGCCAGCACCCCTGCCTGAGATTCGATAGCGACATCGAAACCCAGTTTCATCAACTGCTCTACCGAGTTAGGCGAGGCAGCCACCCGCGATTCACCAGCGAGTATTTCTTTAGGTACACCGATTTGCAAAACGCATACTCCTTGTATACATAACTATAAAATGGTCCAAAAACTTGAGCGTGAGCCCGAGTTTGATTCTGTTTTATTTCTTTCTGTTTACTACTCAAATTTGTCAAATGAATGATGGTGTTGTGGTCATTCACTTAACATCCACGGTCTTGACTAACAGTCCTGTTAATATTCTGTTTGTATCGAACGTCTATCCTGACTTCAAGTGTTTTGTAACAAAAAAACAAAATTTCATTACATATAACGCTAGGTAATCGTTGATTGTCTACGTGTCAGTGAAAAATAACAACAAGTTACTACACTAGACAGAGGTCAGACCAGAATGAAATAAAAACTTACATAACAAGTACATAAACGCTAAAAAAAATAAAAAGAGCCACTAGCATATACACTAACAGCTCTTGCTATGATGATTGGAATCAAGTTGACAACAATTCTTAATCGAAGATGCTCTCACCCATTTGATCAATGAACATTTGCGATTTTTTCAGCATTAACTCGTTGGCGTCTTGCTCTGAGCCTAGCAAGTCTGAACGGATAAAGCGGTGATTTTTCACTTCACCATCGATCTCTTTAGTTATTCGCCCGGCAACCCGATACTGTCCACCCTCAGCAATACTCTCTTGATAAATCAAAAAACCTTTATACTCTATCGGTTCTACAGCCTTTGGTTGTTCAGGCTCTTTGCGGCCGCCGAACAATCGTGAAAACAGTCCCACTGTACCTCCCGGGTAATACTTTATTTAGTGCTCTCACAACTAAATGTTTTGCTCTACTTCAGGTTAATATTGAGAATAGGTTTTTCAAACCAATCCAGTTCACAGTCTTCATCATAACGGGTATGGGAGAAAATGACAGGAACATCACTTTCACGATTCTTGCGCCGATCTTCGATAACCATCTGGGCCGCATTGGTTACTGCAACCTCAACGCTCTGTTTAAACTGTTCAAGCTTATTTTCAGGGAGGGCGGAAAGGAAATCGATATCGTGTCTGATGTAGACGGGCTTAAGCTGAACCAGAGCCAAACATGCAATATCAGCCAATTGCTCATGGTTGAACTGCTCCGTGTACTGCGTTGCTGCGAGTTCCTGCCCGACTAGCGTTTCCATGTAATTGTGTACGTCTGAACTTATCTGCATACCGGACTCCTTTGATTAGACACAACTACATTATAGCAAGGTTAATATTACAACAACTCATTGATTGTGTTTAATTTAACCAACTTCTCTGTTTTTGTCGCAAACAGAGTCAAAAGGCTTGGAAATTTCATAAATACACGTATTCTTAGTTTTTTTAAAATAATTGCGCGTGTAGTTTATTCATGTGGTGTTGGGTCAATCTGTCATGCAACTCTTAAGCTATACTCAACTATTTGCAGGTAATTTATAATAGATGTCTTCATCTTTAGTGACCTCTAAAGGGGTTAGATTTCTCTTCCCTATCGTGCTATTGGCTTTTGTTAGCCAAGGTATGGACAGTATTATTCAGTTGACCAAAAACAATTGGGGAGTTGCGGAGAATTTACCCTATGTTTTGCTGAGCAGTGCACTATTGATGTGTTACTCGTTTAGGCAGGGGCGTGCGTGCAAAGTGTGTATCGCTATGTTGCTGTCGTATTTCATCATCCAGTACCGCCTGCAGGTCCCTCTTAGCTCAGGAACGACATTACTTGAACTAACACTACTAACTACTCTGTTACCGGTGTCTCTCTTCGCGGTGTTTTTGTTTGATGAGGATGGTTTCGACTCTAAAGCAATCCTAATCTACATTTTACTGCTGGCCATGTTTGTATTTTGGTCTTACATCACGTTAAGTTACTACGTAGAAGGCGGTTTTGAGGACTGGACTAACGGCATCCTGTTCATTGTACCAAGCATATCTAAACTGCCATTGGTACTTGTGCTCTACTGCGTGGGAATTATCCTTTTCCTAGCAATTCTGTTGCTCAGAAAGAATGAAATCATCCATGCAATTTTGTACTCTGCTATTGTCTTAGCGTCCGCCACATTCATATTCTTCGACGTGCAGTACATCTCCAGCACAATGTATACCTTAATGGGGTTGCTGATTATTGTTTACTCTACATCAGCCAGCTACCAACTCGCTTTTACTGACAGCCTGACCCAAGTACCCAGCCGACGAGCACTGGATCTCGACCTTAAGCATTTGGGCCGTAAATATACCATTGCCATGCTGGATATTGACCACTTTAAAAAGTTCAACGACACCTATGGCCACGACGTCGGTGATGATGTGTTAAAAATGGTCGCATCACGCTTGAGTAAAACCAGCGGCGGCGCTATCGCCTACCGCTTCGGCGGCGAAGAATTTACTTTGGTATTTAAGGGAAAGTATGCGGAACAATGTAAAACTTACATTGAAGACGCGCGAATGCAAATCGAACAGTACGGGGTGGTTGTGCGCAATGAAATGTTGCGTCCGGATGATCACGAACAAGGCATACAAAAACGTGGTAAAGGTGATGCTGAACATAAAACGGTATTTGTTACCGCAAGCTTTGGTGTCGCTGACAGCCGGGTAGAACGTGACCCGGAAGAGGTCATCAAACTCGCCGATGATGCCTTATACAAGGCGAAAAAAGCTGGTCGGAACTGCATTAAATTCTCCTAGCGTCAGCGCATTTTGGCAGTGATTATAGCGTAGTGATCATCGTATGGGTGTTTCGCCCCATAGACTTTGCCGAATACAAAGCATTATCAGCCTGGTCATATACATCTGAAATCGCTTCATGTCCGGTAGGTTGGAAGACATACGCCCCTTGTGACACCGTCACGTAACTAGCAACACTGGAAAATGCATGGGGATAAGCCAGTAATTGTACTGCTTCTTCAATCCTTGCTACCGCCTGCTCTGCCGCTTCTGCATCTGTAGTACTCAACAATACGACAAACTCCTCCCCACCATAGCGACCCACATACTCACCCGAACGGCAAAAGGTAACTTTCAACTGCTTCGCCAGAGCTTGCAGGCATCTATCTCCCTCAATATGACCGTAATTGTCATTGAATGGTTTAAAAAAATCGACATCAAGCAAGATGAGAGTCATGGCCAGTTTATGCCGACCATGCCAGCCAATCATGGTTTCAAGTGTATGGTCAATATACCTACGGTTATACAACTTAGTCAGCCCGTCTTCATTCGCTTGCTGCTGCAGTTTCTGGTTCATTTCTTCAAGCTGGGCGGTCGCTTGTTTAAGCTCACGGCGCATTTGAGCGATACGCTGCATCGCGATCAACTTAGAATTAAGTACAAGCTTATCCACTGGTTTGATTAAATAGTCGTCTCCCCCGGCGTCAATCGCACGGGCGATCATTTCAGGTTCTTCATGACTACTTAAGAAGATGATAGGAACCCAGTCAGGAAATGAATCACGGATCCGCCGAGACACCTCAAAACCATCCATGTCCGGCATCGAAATATCCAGTAATACCAGCTCAGGATCAAAGCTTTTATATACTGCCAAAGCCTCTTTTCCATTGCTTACTGCCTTTACTATGTGACCTTGCTGCTTCAAACGAATCGCCAACTGCATCCTGTCCAGTTGAACATCGTCGACCAGAACAATACGCATCGAGGTCGCTGACTGCTGCATATCCTGCTTCCAAATCGCTATTATTATTAAACGTATATCATAGTAACTGATACATTGCCCAAAAAGACGCATTTGAGCTGCTAAATTTTGTTTGCGCATCACGGATTCAAACTTCACTTATGGTAGCTATTTGACTCATTTGATATTAATATTCCGGCCTTTTGTAATGTAAGAGACGTACCATGTCAGAAGCAACGAACAGTGAAAGCAAAAAAATCGATCTAGAGAGCATTTCTCCTGAACTACGTAAAGTGATTGAGTTCGATCAGGTTCCTGAGGGAATGTTCGAAATGGTCACTTCTATCCATGAAGTGTCAGAAGAGTCTGTTCGCGAAGCCTGGGATCAACTGCCAGCCAGCGCGCAAAACATTCTGGATAACTTTGAACAGTTCCACGCTTTGGTTTCTGTTGGTCAGGCCTTTGCTGGCATCAATGTTATGGAAGAGTTCCCAACGCTCAACCTGCCTGAAGGTATGACAGAGGAAGATAAAGATCAGTATCGCGCACAAATGCTCGATTCTGTACTATATAACTGTGTTAAAGACATGGTGAAACAGCTTAAAAAAGCACGCCGTGACCCACTGCTTAAACGCGAGTTTAAAGAAGTTTTTGCCAAGTAATTTTAGGTAAGCGTTTAAAAAGGCCGCAATTGCGGCCTTTTTTATTGTAAATAAAAGACATGGCCTAGTCTGACTGGTGAGCCATGGCAACATCCCGCTGAGTCACACTCACCCCTTTAATTTGTGCATACACCTGGTCACCCGACTGAAGGTTAAGGTCATCTAACGCCCAGGGAGTGATCGTAGCCCAAAGCACACAATCCGATGCCAGTCGCAAAGAAACACTAATGCTTTGTTTGTCTTCGCCTACATGATCAGGTTCAACAGAAAGGACCGTAGCGCTTAATACATTTCGAATCGACGTCGATACCGGCTTTTCCAATGCAATTGAGACATCATTCGCACGTACCTGCAGGCGTACTGGTGCTTGAGGCTCGGCATTGATCTTCTGCACCCAAAGGTCCGCATTATCAGCCAGACTCACGCAGGTGAGTGCGTATCTATCATGATGACATTTAATCCGGCCTTCAAACAAACTGCTATGCTCCGAAAATGACTGCCATGGCCGCATTGCACGAGAAGCCCAAACCTCTTCTAACTTACCTGAGGTTAAAACCTTCCCTTTGTCTAATATTGTCAGGTGGTGAGCAAGGCGCAAGATTTCCTGCAAACTGTGAGAAACATAAATGATCGGGATCTGCACCTGTTCGGACAGTTCTTCTAAAAACGGCATCACTTCACGTTTGCGTGGCATATCTAGCGAAGCTAATGGTTCATCCATTAACAACAAATCAGGCTTAGACAACAATGCCCTGGCTATCGCAACGCGCTGCTTTTCTCCTCCGGACAACGAGATAGGAAAACGTGCCAGTAAAGGCTTAATCGCCAGCAGTGATGTTACAGTCTCAAAATACGCATCATCGTGTTTTTTAACCCCATACAACAGATTACCTTGGACCGAATAATGCGGAAACAAGCGGGCGTCCTGAAACACATAACCTATATTTCGCTGGTATACAGGCAGGTTGATGCCTTTATCGCTGTCGAACAATACATGCTGACCAACTTGAACTTTTCCCTGTTCAGGCGTTACCAAGCCACTAATAACATTAATTAGTGTCGTCTTGCCTGCACCAGAGCGACCCAAAAGGGCACTAATTCCGTTACCCGGTAACTCCAACTCTATATCGAAATAAGTATCAGCCAGCGACTGTGTAAACTGAATCTGTATCGTCATGAAGTCGCTCCCAATCTTTTCGCCGCACGACGACGTAACCACTCAGACACCATAAGCGTAGAAAGCGCCAGAACAATAGAAATGACGCACAGGCGAGCAGCCGACATTTCAGCTCCCGGCGTTTCAATAAAGTTGTACATCGCCAACGGTAAAGTTTGAGTTTCACCCGGAATATTGGAAACAAAACTGATGGTGGCACCAAACTCACCCAGACTACGGGCGAAAGACAACATGGTTCCGGTAATAAGCCCTGGTAACGTAAGCGGTAAGGTAATGGTAAGAAAAACCCGTAAAGGAGATGCGCCAAGCGTAGCAGCCGCATGTTCAAGCCGTGGGTCGATACTCTCTAAGCTCAGCCTGACAGATCGCACCATCAAGGGCAGAGCCACCACCACACATGCCACAACCGCCCCCTTCCAGTTAAAACTAAACACTACACCAAATTGTTCGTACAGCCAAAAGCCAACCGGGCTTTGCCTGCCAAGCGATATCAAGAGCAGATAGCCAATCACCACGGGGGGTAAAACCAGTGGTAAATGGATCAGACTGTCCAGTACAGATTTGCCGATAAATTGTTTGCGAGACAACAGCCACGCGATAAAGGTACCCAAGGGTATAAGCCAAACCACGGCATGAAACCCGACCTTCAAACTGAGAATGAGAGCTTGATATTCTAGTTCAGTCACACCACATCCTATTCTCTGAAACCAAAGCGCGTAAATACCGACTTAGCCTTAGCCGAGTGCAGATAATCAACAAACTGGTTTGCCAACGGCGAGTCATTGATCACAGCAGCAGGATAAACAATCTTACTGTGAGCATCAACCGGCAGTTCAGCAACAACCGTCACTTTATCAGACAAACGGGCATCGGTTTTATACACTATACCCAAACGGGTTTCCCCGCGTTCAACAAATGTTAATGCCTGCCGGACATTCTTAGCCGGGGCAATCTGACGCTGGACGTCCGGCCACACGCCAATGTGTTGAAGAGCTTGTTTGGCGTACATCCCTGCCGGCACCGACATAGGCTCCCCTAATGCTAAACGTTGCTCTTGCAGGGCTTCCACCCAGGCCTGGCCGTGGTAAAGCTCAAAGTTACGCGGTAACATAAAGCTGGGTGCAATCACCACCAAAGAGTTCTGCGTAACATTTGTGACACCGTCATTCCTCAAGAGCCCGGCATTTACCAGATACTTCATCCATTTGGTATTTGCCGAAATAAACACATCAGCAGGTGCTCCATTAATGATCTGACGTGCTATGGAAGAGGAACCACCATAGACAGTGGTGACTTTCACACCATGCTGATGAGAAAAGTCGTCAGCAATTTGATCAATGGCATTAGTCAGGGACGAGGCCGCATAAACTTTTAACTCTGCGCTGGCATTTGCTGTAAATGACGCCAACAAAAACCCTAACGAACAAAGTTGTACACACCATTTTTTCATAACTGAAGATCCCGTAAACTCACCCTTTGTCAGAAGGCAAGACATACTTGAGTGATATCGCTTTAGCGTAATCATTGAAATAAAAAGTCCAAGTTCATATGTTGTTCTATTGCATCAGCAATGCGTTCAATTCCCTGCTCTTTCAGCTGTTCAAAATCCTGTTGTTTGACTTGAGAGCCATTCACCCATTCGGCAATATGAGCCAGCCCTTGGGCCTCATCAAACAATCCGTGTAAGTAAGTGCCAAGCACTTGGCCACATTCGCTCATCGCACCTTCGCGGCTTCCGCCATCCAGCAGCAACGGCTGACAGCCACGCACCTTGCTTTCACCAACATGGATCTCATAGCCTTTTACTCTGACTGGCTTACTATGCAAACACAGGCTTGCTTCGGTATGAGTCAGCCGTTTATATTCGGTAAGCACCGTTTCCACATCCAATAACCCCAGTCCCTGGCTGGTACCGGCTTGGCCTTCGACCCCCAACGGATCAGATATGGATTTCCCCAACATTTGATAACCACCACATATACCTAACACTCTGCCACCTAACCGCAAATGCCGCTGGATATCCTGATCCCAACCTTGTCGGCGTAAATACTCCAGATCGGCACGTACCGATTTGGAACCCGGCAGCACGATCAGATCTGCTCGTTCCAGTTTTTCACCCTGGCCAACGAAACGTAAATTTATATCGGGATTAAGTCTCAGCGCATCAAAATCGGTATGATTGCTGATCCGTGGAAGAATCGGCACCACCACATTCAGCTTTACCTCATCAGATATCACTTGTTGCTCGGTAATGGCATCTTCGGCTTCTAAATTCAAACCATGCAGATAAGGCAGAACACCCAGCACCGGCTTACCGGTTTTTTCTTCCAGCCAGTCCAGGGCGGACTGTAACAGGCTGATATCCCCACGAAACCGATTGATGACAAATCCCTGAATACGAGCCTGTTCCGATGCTGATAACAACGCTAATGTGCCATAAAGATGTGCAAACACCCCACCCCGATCGATATCAGCAATAATGATCACCGGCACATCAGCGGCCTCGGCGAAACCCATGTTCGCAATATCATTCTCGCGCAGATTGATTTCAGCCGGACTGCCAGCCCCTTCAACCAATACCGTGTCATACGCTGCTGTCAGACGTGAAAATGAGTCCAGCACTGTACTCATGGCCACTTTTTTATAGTCATGGAATCCTACTGCATCCATATCTGTCAGCGCTTTACCCTGCAGAATGATCTGTGCCCCGGTATCGCTATTGGGCTTTATCAACACCGGGTTCATGTCGACGCTGGGCTTCAGGAAACAAGCCTGAGCTTGTACAGCCTGAGCTCGGCCAATTTCTCCTCCCTCTTTGGTTACGGCACTATTAAGTGCCATATTCTGCGGCTTAAAAGGGGCAATTTTTACCCCTCGGCGAGCCAATACCCGGCATAAGCCTGCCACTAAGACACTTTTTCCGGCATCTGATGTCGTGCCCTGAACCATTAAAGAAGGTATGACTGATTTCATTTATATCACTTAGGAATAATGGGATGGGCAATCTTACCGTTTTCTGACCGCTTTGCTCAAGGAAATGAACTAAATACGGCTAATAGACGCGCTGTGAATGTGCAAGGTCGCGTTATCATGACTTCATACGTTATTAGTGAAGAGACAGCTCTAAATATTGGCCCAATCACAAATATTGGCCTGTTTTTTGCTGTATTATCCGTTATTATCGGTTTTTCATTTTTGCCCGGAGACGTCATGCTAGGTAAAGCTCTAAAGGTTGCAACCTTGGGGATGTGCGCACTACTGCCACTTTCTGCTCATGCGAATAACTTCAACTACAACATGCTCGAGTTCAGAATGGGCACCAGTCCGGGAACGTTCGGCACTGAGTTCACCACCTATTTCACCGAGAACACTCATTTAATTGGCCGTTTTGATAGTGAGTTCAGTGGTGACTGGGACGCTGCAGGCGGAATTGGCTTTAACGGTCCTGCCGGCCAATTTGCCGATATCTATGGCCAAATGCTTGTGCACAATATTAAAGACAGTGGTGGAGACAAGATCGGTGATGAATGGAAATCAGAAGTGAACATCGGCACCCGGATCTGGTTCATGCAGAACGTTGAGTTACATGGCCGGATTGGCCAAATTTTTTCTGACGATACATCCAACACGATTTTCAATGTCGGCGGCCGTTTCCATTCGACGCAACAGCTATCACTAGGCGTTGAGTTCAAAAACAACGGTGTATATAAACATCAGCTCGTCATGTCAGCACGTTTTGCTTACTAAGACGAAACCGACACATTCTTACAAATTAAAAAGCCTCTCATTTGAGAGGCTTTTTAATATCTATTTCTTCACTTTAGCCGGGCGATTTTGCACGTATTTTCTGGAAACATCGACAACAGCTACATCACGGAAAAAACTTCGTCCAAGTAATATCGGAAACGTCATATGGCCGCGCTCCGCCAGGGTAAACTCCGTTTTTTCTTTTAAATCCCCCACCTGAATGTAAGTTTCTACCACGGCACGTTTTTGCGTTTCTTCAGTCGAAGATTGACGTACTTTCGCCCAGCGAACCACTGGCAGCTTAAACTCACGGCTGACCTTGCCATTAAGATCAACCTTAAACTGGACCCAATCTTTACCGTCGCGCTCAAACGGTACCACTTCAGTGGCACTGATCGACGATGTCGTCGCACCGGTATCTACCCGGGATTTAAAAGTTTGATCAATTCCGGGAATATAAACCCACTCTTCCGCACCAAGAATCAATTTACCATCTGCGGTTTTTTGAGCTTTGACTGGTTTTGATGCTTTCGGCTTGGACTGGACGTCCTGCTCTGGTTTCACCTCAGGTTCTGGCTGTTCAGAAACCACTTCTGAGTCAGGCTTCACCTCTTCGACTACCTTGATCGGTTGCTGCGCAACTGGCTCAGCAGGCTCAACCGGCGGCTCTGGTGTTTCAGGTGTTGATGTACAAGCGATAAGGCTGCCGCTGATAAAAAGCGGCAGAATTCGTTTCCAACTGCTCATCGAGTCTCCCGATTAACGTTGAGATACTGTATGAATAGCGTCTGCGACATAAGGAATGTGAGTTTCTGTCAGGCCCGCAATATTGATGCGGCCATCACCTACGCCATAAATTCCATAATCTTCACGAAGCTGTATCATTTGATTTTCACTAAAGCCTAGCACAGTAAACATTCCCTTGTGATGTTCAATGAAATCAAATTGATCTGTGTGATGGTTATCTCTCAATTCATTACACAGCGACTGACGCAGATTCACCAATCGTTGCTGCATTTGGTGCAATTCCTGTTTCCAGACACGGGTTAAGTTACCATCCTGAAGGATTGTTTTGACCAAAGCGGCTCCGTGATCTGGCGGCATGGTGTAAGTTGCGCGCGCGAGAGTCAGCAACTTGCCTTTTGCATTGCTGACATCTTGCGCGTTTTTACCAATCACAATCGCGGCACCGGTACGTTCACGGTAGAGGCCAAAATTCTTCGAACATGACGTGGTGACCATCATCTCTTCCACGTTGTCAGCCATATATCGAAGGCCTTTCGCATCCTCTTCCAGGCCATCACCGAAACCTTGGTAAGCGATATCAACAAATGGTGTAAATCCATTCTTCTGCGCCAGCTCCGTAATCGCTTGCCAGGCGCTGAAATCAATATCCGCTCCGGTCGGGTTGTGGCAGCAGCCATGCAGCAAAACCACATCCGAAGGTCCAGCCTTAGATAAGTCCTGCAGCATTCTTACTGAATCAACCTGTTTAGTCTCAGGCGAAAAATAGTGATAGAACTTAACCTTTAAACCAGCGGCTTCCATTACCGGCCTATGGTTGACGTAACTCGGATTGGAGATCCAGACTGTTGTATCAGGCTGGGCAACTTTCATCAGATCACCCAACATTCTCAGTGCCCCACTAGCTCCAGGCGTTTGAATCGCGGCAACACGTTCCATTGCAGAGGTACCGGAAAGCAGCAAGTTGATCATGCCCTGGTTGAACTCTTCGCAACCGGCAAGCCCGACATAAGCTTTTGTCACTTGAGTGTCCGCCACTACTTTTTGTGCCATTTGTACAGCTTTCATGATCGGTGTTTCACCGGCACTGTTCTTATAAACGCCAATACCGAGATCAACCTTGTTGGCACGTGGATCGTTACGGTAAGCAACAGAAAGAGAAAGAATGGGATCTAATACGGGAGTTGGTAAATTAGCAAACATGAAAGTCATAACCCTTTGAAATTCAAGTATCGAACTTCAAGTTAACACTTTAACGAGAAATGACGAAACGATTTTTATGCAATTTCATCAATTAGAGAGAAAAATGCTGGCGGGTAAATAAAATCCAGCGCTTACCTGATAAAAAAGAGAACTACTCTTTATTCGGTTCGCTCAATGCCGTCTCCCCAGGCCTGCTTACGAAATGCTCTTGGCGTCATACCTGACCACGCTTTGAATCGTGTACTGAAATTGGCACTGAACGGATAACCGACAACCTCACCAATCTGCTGAATCGGCCATTCGGTGGAACGCAACAATCGCCCGGCATATTGCATGCGTAGTTGGGTTAAATGTGCCATCGGACTGCGACCAAAATACTGTAAGGTTAAGCGGTGCAAGTGTGGTTCTGAACAAGGAAACAGCTCAGCAAGTTGTTCTACTTTCCAATCACGGTGCAACTGCCTTTGTACCAAATCGTAGACACGCTTGAGTTTAAGATGATTACGCGACGGTGTCATTGATTCCGGAATATTGAGCAAGTGTTCAATCTGCTTAACGCAAAGTTGTGCTACTGCACTGCCGTAATCGATCGGCAAGTTCATACTTCTCAATAAGGTTTGAATACATGCATACATGACTTCCGACGAAGGCGTCATTTGACAGCGAATGGTATCACCGACCATATCCCAAGTTCTGAAAGGCGACAAAAATAACCAGGCAATCTGCCAGGTTTGCTCCAACATACCGAAGCCATTCTCTGTTCCGGCCGGGACAATTATCAATGAACCGGGCTCAAGGTCGAACCGGCAGGTGCCACTTTCCAGCCACCCCTTACCTTTCACGGTATACAGCAACATGTGTTTTTGCTGATTTTTCCGGTAGACAGAGAAAAAATCCCGGCAAGTCGCTACACCGCATTGGACAATTCCCTGCTCTTCAAGATCTGACACACGGGAATGGTCGATAAATTCTTGATATGTCTGCTCGGATATCAGGTAGCGTTCTTGTTTATCGTTGGTCATAGAAGTGCCGTTTTGTATCTGACTGCGCAGATTGGATAGCCTGACAAAAGTTCTTGATTAATTGGAAAAATACAGGGGCTGACAAAGCAGATAAACTAGCTTCGTTAATCCTGTGAGAGAATTGCGATGCTGTTAACAAGTCAGTACTTAGACAAATTGTTCTGGAAAAAACTGGTGGCGATAGGCTTACCGGTCTCATTGCAGTCGATGTTGTTTTCCCTGCTGGGCGCGATCGATATTTTTATGGTCAGCCAACTGGGTGAATCCGCAACCGCCGCCGTAGGCGTTGGCAGCCGGATCTTTTTCTTTAATCTGCTGACTATTTTTGGCCTGTGCGGCGCAGTCGCAGTTTTAGCCGCACAGTATTCTGGTGCCGGGAACACATCGGGGATCAGAACCACGCTTGCCCAATCATGGGGGATTGCCATCACTACAACCCTGCCTTTCATCACAATCTACCTGCTGTTTAGTGAAGAAGTGGTAGCTTTTGTCTCTGACAGTAGCGAATACCAGCAATATGCCATCGAGTACCTTGAAGTAACGGCGCTCAGTCTGCTGTGTACTGCGATTGTGGTACCAATGGAAAGCGTATTACGCGCGGTAGGCGAAGCAAAACTGCCAACCCAGGTGAGCATTATCGCCATCATAGTTAACGTGATATTAAACGCCGTATTGATCTTTGGCTGGTTTGGTTTTCCGCAATGGGGCGTATTTGGCGCCGCGGTCGGCACGCTGTTATCACGGATAGTTCAAACTGTACTGCTCAGCTACTTTTTCTTGTGCAGATACCGGCACTTAATACCGACAAAGCACGACTGGCAACAGGCAAAACTACCACACCAGCGCCAGCGCTACCTGAAAATCACACTGCCGATGCTGATCCACGACTCTACCTGGGCGGCTGGCTTGCTGGTTTACAGCGTGATCTATGGTCAACTTGGCGTTGCAGAACTCGCTACCATGGCATTCTTATCGCCGTTTGAAGGAATGCTTATTTCCTGTTTTATGGGCTTCGCGGTCGCAGCATCGGTGCTGCTCGGCAATGATATCGGTGCTCACAATTATCAGCGAGCAGAAAACACGGCCTGGTGGTATGTGATCATCAGTACCGGCTTAGCCACACTGCTGTTTTTGTTGGTTTGGGCCAGCTCTTCCTGGCTGGTGAAACTGCTTACGCACAGCCCGCTGTCCAACCCCCAGCTCGCACTGAATGTTTGTTTGGTCATGGTGTTCGGGATGATTTTGCGCGTGTTTAACATGGTCGGGATCGGCGGGGTACTCAAAAGCGGTGCGGACATTCGCTACAGCATCTTCATTGATCTGTTGGGGCAATGGGGAGTCAGTATACCGCTGACCTATTACACCGGTATCGTATTAGGGTTGCCGCTGTACTGGGTACTGATGTCATTACTTGCGGAAGAGTTGGTAAAAATGATCCTGACCAGTCGCAGAATCCAGTCCAGGCGCTGGCTCAATAATGTCATCGACGACAATGGTTCACACAGCGTGACCGCGTAACCCATCTCTTTCTGATCCGGCTCACACCTAAAAAGGGCATTTTCAATCTCAGTTGATCATGCCCTTTCTTCGCGTGACGCGTCATAACAATTTAAAAGCGACTAAAACGGTGAATGACCTGGTTTGAGCTGCCTCGCCACTCAAGGTTAAGATCTTTTTTGTCCTGCTCAAATTTACCATCAATCAGAACGTCGATGTATTGTGTCACTTCACGCTGGGCATCATCCAGCTCAGCCAGCGTGTATCCCGTCCAGACCCAAATGTCTTTACCCGGGCACTCTTCTCTTACCCTTTTAACCAGCTGCAGAATGTGCGGAACGTTTGCAGGGTGAAGCGGATCCCCGCCAGATAATGACAAACCACGCCGCTTAATACGTGTATCGTTCAAATCGGCGATGATTTTGTCTTCCGCTTCCTGCGTAAACAACACACCAGAATCCAGCCGTTGCGTAGACTGGTTATAACAACCACGGCACTGATGGACACAACCCGATACAAACAGGGTACAACGCGTCCCCGGACCGTTTACAACATCAATCGGATAATACTGGTGGTAGTTCATAGTAGCGTCTCTTTCTCATTCGCCAGAAACGAAAATCAACCCGTTATCAGGTTGATTTTCTGAGGTTTTATTCACCAAAAAGTGAGATTACAGATGTTTAACCCGACGTTTAACTTCTTCCTGCTTACCAAAGTTAAACGGGCGCGCATCTGGACTGCCCAGGTAACCACACACGCGGCGGGTTACCGACACTTTGGTTGAGTCATGATTACCACAGCTTGGACAGGTGAAACCTTTACTGGTACATTCAAACTCCCCGGTATAACCACACTCGTAACACTCATCGATTGGCGTATTGGTACCGTAGTAAGGCACGCGAGTATAACTGTAATCCCAGACGTTCTCTAACGCTTCAACGTTGCGTTGCATGTTCGGGAACTCACCGTAACAGATAAAGCCACCGCTTGAGATCTCCGGATAAGGCATTTCAAAGTCGATCTTGTCGTATGGGTTTACCTTCTTCTCCACATCCAGGTGGAAACTGTTGGTGTAATAGCCTTTGTCTGTTACTCCCTCGATAAGACCAAATTCTTTGGTATCAATTCGGCAGAAACGGCTACACAGGTTTTCACTTGGCGTACCGTACAGGCTGAACCCATAACCGGTTTCATCTGCCCACTGATTTACCGCGTCCTTCAGGTGAGTAATGATAGCAACGGCTTTCTCACGCAATACCGCGTCATCATAGACATGCGCTTCAGTACCAAACAGAGCATTAATGGTCTCATGGACGCCAATGTAACCAAGTGAGATAGATGCACGGCCGTTTTTAAAGATCTCAGCGATTGAATCGTCAGCTTTCAGACGAACCCCACACGCCCCTTCCATATACAGGATTGGCGCAACACGAGCTTTGACATTTTCCAGGCGAGAGATGCGCGTTTCCAGAGCTTTACGGGCAAGACGCAGACGATCATCCAACAGTTCGTAGAACTTCGCTTCACTACCCTTGGCCCGAATCGCAATACGTGGCAGGTTCAGGCTCACAACACCAAGGTTGTTACGGCCTTCGTGGATAAGCTCACCGTTTTCTTCGTAAGTGCCAAGGAAGCTACGGCAGCCCATTGGAGTTTTGAACGACCCGGTGATTTCCACAACTTTGTCGTAGTTGAGGATATCTGGGTACATACGCTTAGATGCACACTCAAGCGCAAGTTGCTTGATATCGTAGTTCGGATCTTCAGCTTTGTGGTTCAGACCATCTTTGATGCCGAATACCAGTTTAGGGAAGACCGCTGTTTTACGGTTTTTACCCAGACCGGCAATACGGTTCTTCAGGATCGATTTCTGGATCAAGCGAGAAGCCCAGCTGGTCCCCAAACCAAAACCAAATGTCACAAAAGGTGTCTGTCCGTTCGCCGTGTGTAGCGTGTTTACTTCGTACTCCAGTGATTGGAATGCATCGTAACATTCTTTCTCGGTACGCGCTTTGGCAAACTCTTCAGGCTCAGCAATATCCCAGTCGTTGGCGATTTTCAGGTGCTTCTCGTAGCTGGTCATTACGTACGGCTCCAGCACCTCATCAATACGGTTGATGGTGGTTCCGCCATAAATATGGCTGGCTACCTGAGCAATGATTTGTGCTGTAACTGCTGTCGCGGTTGAAATTGATTTCGGGGTATCAATTTCCGCATTACCCATTTTAAAGCCGTGTGTCAGCATGCCTTTCAAGTCGATAAGCATACAGTTAAACATTGGGAAGAAAGGTGCGTAATCAAGATCATGGTAGTGAATGTCACCGACATCATGAGCCTGAACTACATCACGAGGCAGAATGTGAGTTTTCGCATAGTGCTTGGCCACAATACCAGCCAGCAAATCGCGTTGCGTCGGGATTACTTTACCGTCTTTGTTGGCGTTCTCGTTGATCAGATCGAGGTTACTTTCTTCAATCAGGCCTTCGATCTCTTTGGTTAACGCACTTTGCTTTTCACGTGCGATATCACGATCATGGCGATATTCAATGTAAGAACGAGCCAACGACTTGTACGGGCCCTGCATCAGTTCGTCTTCTACCAAGTCCTGAATCTCATGGATATGAACCTCATCGTAATCCTTCAACTGCAGTTCGACAGCAAGTGCAACATTTAACGCATAAATAGCGACATCTTTATCTTTGTTTTCCGCTGCAGCTTCCACGGCAGATTGGATGCGATCCCTGTTGAACGGAGCTCTTGAGCCGTCACGCTTGATTACGATTGGTTTCACCTTTTCTCCTTACCCAGTATGTTCACAGAGTTATCCACAGACACACTATATAGGGTTAGTTTTTATTCTAATGACACAATATATTGTGGCGTATTAAACGAAAAGCACCAACCCAAAGTATTGATTTAGATCAAGAAAAAACAGCTACAGGACAAGATCAAATCGATCTTGTTGGAGAGACTCTCAGAAGCGAAGAAATCTATGAAAATTACAAAATTGCTATCAATACTACTTGCAATTTCTGAATGTCTTATAGAATAAAGGTTGGAAAAGAATACGTTAAAAATAAACGGAGAAAACCGTGAAAATGCGATCACTTTTTGTTGCTATACTCTTGCTTTTCAGCGCTTTCTCGTTTGGTCAAAAACCACTCACCCTGACCAGTTGGAATATCGAATGGCTATCTGTAAATGGTGGGAAAGTATCAAGAACCCTCCACGACTTTGACAAGCTGGCAATGATATTTGATCAAACCCAAGCAGATGTGCTCGCTTTTCAGGAAGTCGACTCGGTTGAGGCAATACAGAAGTTGGTAGGCGATAATTATCATGTTCTTCTGTCGGATCGGGCTGCCAGCCACAACAAACAGCGCCAGTTTCGCGATATCAACCAATATACAGGCTTTGCTATACGCAAAGGTCTCCCCCATAAAGACAAAGCTGATATCCCATTAACTGACAGACGGGATAAACTGCGCTTTGCCAGTTATCTGATCTTGTACCCCGACACCCGTGATGAACTGCACCTGCTCGCTGTACATCTGAAAGCGGGCTGCAGTGGCCAATACCGCGCCAGCCAGAACTGCCGCATTCTCAAAACCCAAGGAAAGGCACTCGCAGCCTGGATACAACAGCGGCAAGCCAACGATGACAACTATCTCATTCTGGGCGACTTTAACCACAATCTCGCCTATCCGGGAGACTGGCTGTGGAAAACGCTGGCTGACAATAATACTGGCGTAAAACTGGCGACGCGCCATACATCAGCCAAGTGCAAAGTACGCTCAAAGCGCAATCCGGATAAAACCCACCAATTTCGCTCTCTGATCGACCACATCATCGTCAGTCAGGGAATTAACCACTTCCCGGCCTCACAAACCCTGTATGATCCTCAGGAGGTTTTACGCTACCAACTTAGCGATCACTGCCCGGTTACCATCAGCATTTATTAAGCCTAGGTGAAACCGGGCAGGTCATAATCTGAACCTTACCGCTCAATCAACCGGATTGAGGACCACCACCTCCCCTGGTGCCAAACCAGCGCGGACTCTGCCTTCTTCTCCTAACTGCACCAGTCTTGTGACAATGTCACCTTGTTGACTGACCACCTTAACATAATCCAATTGCCCCACCTGGTATACTGCCTCACTTGGTACTCTCAACACCTGGTTCTCTGTTAAGTCAAGCTCAATCTTGGCATAGCTACCAGGATAGATGATTTTATCCGTTTCAAAGCTCAGCCTGACTGAGTAGCTTCTCGAGTTCACATCTGCAGATGGGGTGACCTCCTTAACTTGCGCCGGTAATGAAAGCTGATAAGAAGGAAGCTCGGCCATGACTTGCTTACCGTAATCGACAAATGGCATCACCGATTCGGCAAAGTTAACCGCAATTTCCAGCGAGTCCGGATTATATAAAGACAGCAGCAACGCCCCGGGTGTCGCCACATCGCCTCTGTTGACCGGTTTTTGCGTGATCACCCCGTCAAACGGCGCGCGAATGATGCTGAAACCAAATGTCGTCTCAGCCTCAGAGACCGCTGCCTGAGCTTGATTGAATGCAGCCCGGGCACTCTTCAGCCGGCTCTCGCCCTGGTCAAACTGCGACTGGGGAATGAGTTTCTTATCCAGTAACGCTTTCAGCCGGACAAACTCCTTTCGCGCTGCATTAAGCTGGGCCTGGGCAGATGAAAGTGCCTGCTCTGTCTGACGGACTCGGGCGTCGAGATCGTCGCTCTCAAGCCGGGCAAGGACATCGCCTTGCTTCACCTCATCACCGACATTTACCAACACTTCAACCACGGATGCGGTCAGTCTCGCCGCGATATCGGCCTGTTGCTGCGCGACGATCACGCCGGGGAATGCCCGCTTGACCGGCTCACTGGTTAACTCCAGTTGATAGGTTGTAAGATCAGAAACGGAGGTTTGGCTATCCCGCACCTTCAGTTCCGTTGGTAGTTTCTGGGTAAAAAAGCCCGCCATAAACAGGAAGAGTAATACCAATACCGCAAATAAGAATACCCCGAGTAGCTTATTGTTAATTCTCATACCTCTTCCTCCTTGTGTGGAAGCCCATGTCCTTGGGTGTTTTGATAAGCAAGGTTATACACCACCGGAACAACCAATAACGTGAAAACAGTTGACGCGGAAATACCAAAGATGATCGCCCAGGCCAGCCCGTTGAAAATCGGGTCAAGGGTGATCACAACGTTACCCAGTAAGGTGGTTCCCGCGGTTAATAGAATTGGCCGCATACGTACAACACCGGACTCAATCAGTGCATCATGTAAACTGCTGCCTCTAGCTAATGACTGCTGAATAAACTCTATCAGCACCAGAGAGTTACGCACTACGATACCGGCAAGCGCGATCATGCCAATCATGGCCGTAGCCGTAAACAACGATGGATTTGGGTATGCACCAATGTCATTCCCTAAACCATTAAGCAACCAGAATCCCGGCATAATACCAATCACGGTCAGCGGAATAGCCAACATAATAATCCCCGAGACCGCCGGCAGCCCTGTCTGCACCAACATCACCACAAATACACCAAGCAAAGCTGCACCATAGGCAATCCCCAGATCACGGAACACATCAACGGTGATCTTCCATTCGCCTTCGCCACTCCAAACCACATCTATGTTTGGTGCGACACTCCAGCCAAGCCCGGCGCCGTTGCTAAAATAAGAGCGTTCATACCACGCTCGCCCGTCTTGGTTACCCGCTGGCTGATTTTGATCCGCGAGTACGTCGGCGATGATCTCCCCGGGAACGCGCCCTACTACCTCGGCATATACATACACTACCGGCTTAAGGTTTTTATGATAAATCGGCTTATCCGCCGGGCGCTTAATAAACTGCCCCAGTTCAGATAACTGAACCAATGGCTGAGGCGCATCCACTACCGCACCGTTGATTTCGGTTTTTGCAATGCCAGGACGGCCTCTGACGTAGAGCTGCTCGAGTTTACTCAGATCATCTCTGTCCTGACGCCGCAACTGAACTTCAATCGGTAATGGTTCTACATCACGTGACGTAGAAAGGTGCCCCAACACGCTCGCATTTGCCGCCGTGATCAGGGTTTTGTTTATGTCAGCGACCGAAACCCCTGACAACGCAGCTTTTTCCTGATCAACGACAAACTGCCAGGTCTCGAGATCGCCTTGAATACTGGTATCAACCTCCGTGACAAACTGCTCCTGGCGCAGACGTGCTGCAACCAGCTCCGCCTGTTGCATCAGTTGCGGATAACTTGTGGTGTCGTCACCATAGACTTCCGCCGTAATGGTGCTGATAACCGGCGGGCCGGGTGGGACTTCGACCAGTTGGATGTTGGCGTCAAACTTCCGGGCAATCGCCTCCAGATCGTCTCTCAGCCGGATAACGATTTCATGCGACTGCATCGAGCGGCGGTTTTTCTCCGCAAGCACGATCCTAAGCTCCCCCTGATAAGGCTGATTGCGCATGAAGTAGTGTCTGACCATCCCGTTAAAATCCATCGGTGATGCTACGCCTGCAAAACCGGACACATTCTCCACTTCGGGCACTGTTACCAGGAAGTCGGTAAACTCCCGCAGTGCATTTGAAGTCTCAACGAAGCTCGACGTCTCCGGCATGTTAAGCACCAACTGAAATTCATTTTTATTGTCGTAGGGCAGCAGTTTCAGAGGCACCAATCGCAGTGCCGGTAACATCGCCGCCAGCACAAACAGCAAGGCCACCACACCAAGGAATGCCCACGCCTTTTTCCTGCTTTCGAGTAACGGCGTCAGTACGCGGCGATAAATCCGGTACAAAGGCGAGGTCTGAATATCATAGTGTCCCTGTTGTTGGGCACCCTTTAGTATTTTCTTAGCCAGCCACGGCGTGATCATAAACGCAACAACGGTACTGAACACCACACTCACCGGCACGTTAAACGCCAGCGGTGCCATGTACGGCCCCATCATACCAGTGATAAAGAACATGGGAGTGAAGACGATCACCACCGCTACGGTAGACATTAACAGCGCACTGCGGATCTCTGCCATCGCCATGACAATCGCCTTGCCACGGGGGAGATCTTTACGTTTTAAGTACCGTTCAATATTATCAATACTGGCAATAGGGTCATCAACGATCAAACCCAGCGCCAGGATCAGCGCGAACAGGGTTACACGGTTAATTGAGTAGCCAAAAAGTAAGTCCATACCCAACGCCGCCCCGTAGCTGATCGGAATTGCGATCCCGACCACCAGTGCACTGCGCCAGTTAAGAAACAACCCGACAAACACCACAACAGTTAGAATTGATATGCCTAAACTTGAGACCAGATTTGATACTTTATCATTGGCGGTTTGGCCATAATCGCGGATGACCTGATACTCCACCTCGGCGGGAAATTGCTCTTGTTTGAGCAAAGCCAGCTTATCCCGGACTGCTTGTGCAACCTGAACCGCATTGGTACCTTTCTGCTTCGCGACGGAAATAAACACCGCAGGGTACTCAAGGTTACTGACGCTGTCGCGGTACCAGGTATCCGAGTTCGCTTCACCTGCACCGTCGCGAATCTCAGCCACATCACGCAGATACACCGGCTTGCCATTCATTACAGCAATAACCAAATCACCCACTTCTTGTGCAGTAGCTAAATACTGGCCGGACTCTAAAGTGTAGTTCTGGCCATGGACGACAATACTCCCCCCCTGGCTACGTAAATTGCTCAGCTGAAGTGCCTGTTGCAGATCATCTATCGTGACACTGAAGTTCGCCATTGCAACCGAATCGAGTGCCACTTCTATTTTTCTCGGCTCACCGCCGATGACCTCAACCGTATTGGTATCATCTATCGACTTGATGCCAAGCGTGGCCTGATCAGCAATACGTCTGAGTTGGTGCCTGTCTAAACGATCAGGATCAGTTGAATAAAGCGCGGCAACCACAATGGAAACATCATCAATCTCTACCGGCTTAACCAGCCAACCTGCAACAGAAGCAGGAACTTTGTCCTGGTTGGAATAAAGCTTGTTGTACAGTTTGACCAATGCATCTTCTCGGTTTTGCCCGACAAAAAAACGAACGATAACTTGTGCTGTGCCCTCCATTGAAGAAGAGTACACATATTCTACGCCATCAATTTGGCTGAGCAGTTTTTCCAGCGGCTCGGTTATTTGATTTTCGATTTGACCAGCACTAAGTCCGGGGGCGGAAATCAATACATCAGCCATTGGTACAACAATTTGCGGATCTTCTTCCTTCGGCGTCAACCACAACGACGCAGCGCCAATAAGCAGAGCCATCAGGATCATTATCGGAGGGAAAAAGCTGTTCATTACCGCTTTAACAAAACTTCGCTGATCTTGGTTGGGCATCACTTCCCCTCCTTTATTGAGTTATTGAGCCTCAGCAGGCTGCATCTCGTTAGAACTTCTTTTATCCATTACAAACTTGGTCAACAGCGAACCGACCAACATCGCGACAAAAAACATCACAATATTTGTACTACCTAACGCTAAACTGGCAACGACCGGGCCGGGACAGATCCCTACCAGGCCCCAACCCAGGCCAAAAACTGCAGCACCAGAGATGAGCTTACGATCTATCCGGTTTTTGGCCGGCATACAAAAATCTTGCCCGCTAAGCGTACGTTTGCGCGGTTTGATAAACACAAGATAACTCGGCATAAAGACCGCTAATGCGCCCCCCATCACAAACGCTAAACTTGGATCCCAATTACCAAAAACATCTAAGAAACCAATTACTTTTGTTGGGTTGATCATTTCAGAAACTGACATTCCAATGCCAAATAAAACACCGCTAAACAGAGCCGATAAACGGAAAAACATTGACTGCATTTTTATCTCACTAGATCAGATGAAGACGAACAAAAACGGTTAGGCCCGCAACCAACATAAACACGCAGGTTGCAGCGATAGAACGTTTGGATAAACGCCCGATACCACAAATACCATGGCCACTGGTACAACCGTTGCCTAACCTTGTACCGATCCCGACTAACAGACCAGCGATAAGAACCATTACCGTCGGCAACTTTTCTGTATTTGGCAGTGGCACATCAAACAACAACACACCAAGCAATCCGCCGGTAATCATGCCGAGAGTAAAAAACAACCGCCATGAATAATCGCCTTTCTTAGGAGACATCAAACCGTTAATAACACCACTAATACCGGCGATTTTTCCATTCATCAATAACAACACAGTGGCAGAAATACCTAATAACACACCACCTGACAGTGATTCCCATGGAACAACGTCGAACATTTTTTACCTCAATTAGAATGATTACAAAACACACTGTGAAGCGCCTGAATCAACGCCTCAACTCTCGGTTCTGCCAGCGAGTAAAATACTTGCTGGGATGACTTTCTTGCACTTATCAGATTGTGCTTGCGCAATAGTGTTAAGTGTTGGGAAAGAGCAGACTGACTCAACTTGGAGTTTTTCTGTAATTCGCCCACCCCGACCTCTCCACGAGTCAGTTGGCACAGAACCATTAACCGTTCTGGGTGCGCCATCACTTTCAACAGATCTGTGGCTTCATTCGCGTTTTTCTGCATATCTGCAATATTCACTTCTATCTCACTCATAGCTCACCTCGCACCCAAAATTTAATTTGATATTACTAAAGTTACTACATTAGTCAAGGCTAATTTAGCAATGGTAAATTTAGCCCAATTAACATTAGACAAAGCTAATTTAGTTAGTTATAGTGATGAACATCAAAGGATCAGATACTCAAGTTGAGTGTGCTAAGGAGAAGAGTTATGACATTAGAAAACGCGGTTCGTGTGTTTGCAGGCAGTATGATCTTACTATCTGTTCTGTTGACAGTTTTTATTCATAGCGGCTTTGTCTGGTTCACCGTATTCATCGGTGCCAATCTCATTCAAAGCGCATTTACCGGGATTTGTCCGGCTGCTGCTATGCTGAAAAAGCTTGGCTTTAAATAATCGGGCACAAAGCACATAACTCAGGTTCGTATTATGGGATAGTTGCGCCATTAAGCGTTACCCATAGTACGTTCTTGTCGTCTCAAACCATTCGCTGAACCTAAGTTGTTTATGCATGAACCATTTATGTCGCTAGAGAAGTAGATAACCTCCTCTTTTCATCAATTTTATCTATTTATTTCTCTCTTGATTGGAGTTAAGAATGACCAAAATCGTAATTATCGGTGGTGTGGCCGGCGGTGCATCCGCTGCAGCGCGTGCTCGTCGTCTAAGTGAAGATGCTGAAATCATAATGTTTGAGCGAGGGCCTTTCGTTTCATTTGCAAACTGTGGTTTGCCTTATCACATCGGCGGTGATATTAAAGAACGCAGCAAGCTCCTACTCCAGACTCCGGAGAGTTTTTTAGCGCGTTTCAACGTCGACGTGCGTGTGATGAATGAAGTTGTCTCAATCGACCGCCAGGAAAAAACAGTCATTGTCAAAAACTTAATTGATGGCTCGCAATACAGTGAAAGCTACGATTTCTTGCTGTTAAGCCCAGGGGCTGGCCCGGTAGTACCACCAATTCCGGGAATTGATAATCCGCTGACGCACTCTTTGCGTAATATTCCGGATATGGACCACATCATCAAAACCATTCAAATGAATAAGCCTGAGCATGCAACCGTTGTAGGTGGCGGCTTCATTGGCCTGGAAATGATGGAAGCATTCCACCAGCTTGGGATTAAAACCACGTTAATTGAGATGGCCGATCAGGTCATGACACCGGTTGACCGTGAAATGGCGGGGTTTGCTCACGCTGAAATCCGTGAACAAGGCATTGACCTGCGTCTCGGTGTCGCTTTGGAATCGGTTGAATACGTTGCCAATGAACATGTGGCAAGTTTTGAATCCGGCGAAAGCGAAGATCACCAACACCTGCAAGGTGAGCTGAATCTCAAGCTTAATAACGGTGAATCACTGACTACCGACATTCTGATCATGGCCATCGGCGTTCGCCCTGAAACTAAGCTTGCTCAGGAAGCGGGCTTACAACTTGGTGAACTGGGCGGTATTTACACCAACGAACAAATGCAAACCAGTGATCCATTTATCTATGCTGTCGGCGACGCGGTGGAAGAAAAAGACTTCGTCACCGGTAAAGCCACTTTGGTTCCACTAGCCGGCCCGGCGAACCGTCAAGGCCGTATGGCTGCAGATAATATGCTCGGCCGCAACGAAACTTACCAAGGGACGCAAGGTACAGCAATATGTAAGATCTTTGACCTGGCGGTGGCTTCTACTGGTAAGAACGAGAAACAACTAAAACGTGATGGCGTTGAATACGAGAAAGTCTATGTCCACACAGCAAGCCATGCCAGCTACTACCCTGGTGCGGAGATCGTATCGTTTAAAATGCTGTTTGATCCAAAAACCGGCAAAATCTTCGGTGCACAAGCCGTGGGTAAAGATGGCGTGGATAAACGCATCGATGTAATGGCGGTTGCCCAGCGTGCCGGCATGACAGTAGAGCAGTTGCAACACCTTGAGCTGACTTACGCGCCACCTTACGGCAGCGCCAAAGATGTGATCAACCAAGCGGCATTTGTTGCCAGCAATATAATCAAGGGTGATGCAACGCCGATTCACTTCGATGAAATTGACCACCTTACTGAAGACCAACTTCTGGTGGATGTGCGTAACCCTAGTGAACTGGAAACGGTCGGCTACCTAGAAGGCGCACTAAACATCCCGGTTGATCAGCTTCGCCAACGTATGCATGAGCTGCCAAAAGACAAGGAAATTGTGATCTACTGTCAAGTAGGGTTACGTGGTAACGTTGCCTATCGCCAGCTGGTGAACAATGGCTATAAAGCCCGTAACATGCTTGGCGGCTATCGCACCTACAAGTTTGCTAAAGCTTAATAGCTTAATTAACAAAACAGCCCTTATCAGGGCTGTTCTTGTTTTTAAACAGACATAACCGGAATAACGGAAGAACTTACCAGATAAATCAAATAACTAAATAGCAATCGGGTGATTTATAGGTTGATTTAACTAAATGGACAGGCACAATAACCTTAGTAACAACAATAATTACAGAGCCTTATGTCTACATTCCATCTACTAAAACAAAGACACCGCAGTGAGAGAAGCTGTTACTCTGCTGCGCTATCAACCCGAGTACACCGCGCGCTCAGTTGGCTAAACAAAGCTGAAAACTGTGAAGATGACGATTCCACATTCATCTTCCTCTGGATTGCATTCAACTCTGCCTACGCCCAGGATTTTGAACAAAGAAACAACTATGGCGAAAAAGGCCTTTATCAGGAGTTTCTTGCAAAATTAGTCGAGATAGACGGCAATGAACGACTCTCTAAGCTGGTTTGGGATCATTATTCCAGCGCTATTCGACTCACTCTGGATAACGAATACATCTTGCAGGCATTCTGGGATTTTCATTCCGGTCGAATGACTGAAGCTCAGTGGAAAGAAGCGAGATCCAAAGCAAAAGCCGCCGCCAACTATGCGCTGGCAAACAACGATACCGCATCAGTATTAGCGATTGTATTTGCCCGCCTTTACACACTGCGCAACCAGATCATTCATGGTGGTGCCACCTGCGGCAGCTCTGCCAATCGCAAGCAACTCAGAGACTGCACCGTGCTGCTGGAGAAAATTGTTCCGGTTATCATTGAGTTAATGATGGATGGTAAAGATCAGCTCTGGGGAGAGCCGGTTTATCCTCTGATTGAGGGTTGAAGCATCCTAAAAGTAGTACAAGGGCATTTGCGCCCTTGTACTGTCTTTGTTACTCAGTCCTGCAACGGATAGTTAAAGAAGCACAACGGCTGATTTTATGCTCTTGTTGGTTTTATTGTTAAAATAACCGGGCAGCAGAACTTGCTTGATCTTACCACTCATGTTGAGACTGCTATTGTGCTTGATATGTAATTGAGTATCAAAGCTTTCGCCAACACCTGGTTGCTGTAACTCAAACATCGGATAAGCCAGTTTGAAACGGTCAAACAGTAGTACAAACAGATTTACAAGCCTGTCCAGATCCTCATTGTGCCCATGCACAACTTCGTTCTTTGTGTAGTCCCATAAATTTGAAATATTTTTTTCTTGAATACCACAGGAGATCAGGCCTTTTACACTGGTATCTTTGAATATTCCAGATAACGATGTACGAGTTTGTTCCGAAAGACCGTTATAACTTTCGAGTATTTTAAGATCATCGAAAAAGTTATCTCTGTAGTACTCCAACTTCTCTGTTTGCTCTCGGCACTCTCGTGTTAAAACCTGGTTCTGGGTAAGAATGTCGTTGTTCTCACAACGGAGCCTGGTAAGCTCACTTTCCATTTCAAGCAACTGAGTTTCTAACGAAGCGATTCGGTCCGTTGCGTTTTGATTCAACTCGATCTCTTTGCCAAGCCTATCCTGCAACTCCTCACGAGACTTCTTTAACTCTTCATTTTCACTGTCGAGTGTAATGGTACTGCTATGAATGGCCTCGGCCGAAGTGTCATCACTTACCTGTTTATCGTTGCCCTTGCTCAAACCAAGAGAAGATCGTTCATCTACAATGGCGCAAACTTTCAGGCGTACCGCTTCATCATCAAGAGCTATCAACAAAGCATCAATATCCATAATTTATCACCTGCGTTTGTAGTCTCTGGTCTTTTTTCGATAAAAAGCCTGAAGGCTTTTAACCTCTGAGCACTCTTCTGGACTAAAGAGATCCATTTCCTCTTCAAGCAAGTCCTCAGTCGGCTGCTCTTCAGCTACCACTGTAGATTGAACATTTAGTTCAATATTGGGATAACAGTAGATATTCGATTGTGCATAGTTTGCTTCACCAACCAGCCACGCTAAATCCTCGTTACTGTGGCTGAAATGCTCAGCCACTGTAATATCCGGATCAATGTCCAGTTGCTGTTGATCGGTTACTACCAAAAAAGCAAGCTGCTCTCCTGACACGTACTCAATCTTACGCTTGAACTTGTCCCAAAAACTTTCTAAAGAAGTGTAATTTTCACCAGAAAAGCGAATCAGCTCAATCTCACCATCAATAATTCGGCTGACCTGAACCATTTTGTTGCGTATTTGGATCAAAAAATCTGACATTTATGCTTTTAGCTCCATTACTTTGTCTTCTATTTGCGCAATAGTAAGCTCCGGTTCCAGCTTTTGGTAAGCCTCAACCAGGGCACTACCATGCTTGTAAGTTTCATCAATACTTAACTCTCTATTAAGGAATAAACTATAGTCACTGGTATTGAGATTATTTTCTTTATACGCTTTGATCGTACCGATAATTGCTTTTGACGCTAACTCTTGAGCCGCAACTGTAGCCATAAATTCTGGGGTAACAACTGTACCAAGCTTTTCATTGATGCCTTCTAAAGTAATGGACGCACCAATCGCAGACCGTGCCAGCAAATCTTTATCATCAAGACTATTGAATTTTTCCCGATCAAGAGGAACGTCATTTCTTAAGTGATCGATATACTCACTCATAGAGTTAAAATCACTTGGCGTTTTCTCGCTCATCATGGCTTTTTCACCCAGCTCTTCTAACTTCTCTTCTGGCTGAATAATTCCTAAGGAGATAGCCACTACTTTAATGGCCTCTCCTACTCTTGCAGCAAGTCCCATACCCAAGCTTGCTATTGAAGTGGCGGTACCAACAAGTGAGTCGGTTAACTTTGATGCCATACTACCAATTGTACTGCACGCACTACTTATAAAGCTTCCAACACTACTCAAAAATCCCATAATCTATTCCCTATCCCATTACTTTTATATTTGCCTGAAATATCGCCTGAGTGAACATATCAATACAAACTTGGCTATCTTTTTCTAAATCTGAAAGAAAAGTAGCCAGCTTACTTTTTCTTGTATTATTGTCATGAACAGTACTTTCTTTATAACAGTACTTATTGATGTAGTTAACCATAAACTCATGGCCAAATTCACCCAGATAGCTTAGAAACTTAGCATTTGCATTTTTTTTGCAAGCAACCTCATACCAAGATTCCTTGACTGTGCCTTGCAGTAAATTGAAAACCAAATTGGCTGACGGTTTCTTGCTAAATAATTCTAAACCTTGAATTAGTCCTGACTGATAATTTTCAGCGTAATACTCAAATGCTAATTCTGAGATTTTTGATGGTTCAACATCCGATTCATTGGTTGTACTAACCAGCTCCTTAATCTGAACCTGCAAAGGCTTACTCATCCCTGAACTCGACAGAATTACCCTGCCCGGCTCCAGGTTTGACAGGAAATCTTTCTGCTCATCAGACAGTGCCATTGTGTTACCCACGGCTTCTTTATCGTCTTTGGCGAACAGTTTGTGGATAATTTTAGTATTGGTGTTTTTCAATACTTCCGGTGTTAACTTGTTCGGAATTTGGTCAACGATAATCAGTGATTCACCATACTTACGCACTTCAGCCAACATGTCAGCAAAGGTTTCAACGCCTTGCTTTTTATTTTGACTATCTCCCGGCTCAAATTTTGATAATAACCGATGCGCTTCTTCAATTAAGGTTATGTGACGGAACTTCTCACCCCGCTTTCGGTACTCTTCATAATTAGCTTTAATAGCTTCGTTAAGGTTGGCTAAAACGAAACCCATTACGAGAGACTTCTCACTCGGGTTTCGAATCTCTTCTAACTCCAGAATGACGCTTCTTTGCGCGAGATCCTTAAAGTTAATCGATCGCGGCGTATCAAGCATTTGTCCTTTTGAACCAATAAGCAGCCCCTGGAGACGCGCTTTGATTGAGCCTATATAGTCCTGTTTAAGTCGATCATCAAAACCCTGCTCTGCAACCACCACTTCTGTCATACGAACTAAATCGCTCAAAGTTGGGAATGCATACACACCAGCAGCAAAAGGGTCTTCATATTGGCTATTTTTAGACGTTGCTATGTTCCAGCCTTTGTCTTCATAGCATCGGTAGATAGCGGCTTCAATTAGCTGTGGTATCGCCGCTTCCATATCAAATGCCGACTCAATACTGGCCTTAATCATATCCACCCGGGAGGTGATATTTTCATGCGGGAAAAACTCAAATGGATTTAGCCTGAACGGAGCAACGTTATCATTACCTAACGTAAAGATCAGGATATCCTTGTTCTTTTTGGTTAAGACACGATACTCCGTTTTAGCGGGCTCTATCACAAGAAACGGCATCTGCGCCGACTCCAACAGACGGTGACAGGTGGTTGTCTTACCGCTACCGGTAACCCCGGCGATGAAGGTATGTTTATCCAGGTCACGTTTGTCGATGTGAACATCAATATTTTGATTCAGACCACTTTTAACCAGGTTACCAAGGTAGAGTTTATTGCTGTTTTCCAGCGCTGAATTTACATTTAATCCAAACTCGACTTCTTCTTTTAATGTCAGTCCGACCACTTCTTTTTGCGGAAGACCGGCAACAACACTCAGTTCGTTGGTTGAAAGCCAGTTGCATGAATACTTGTTAAACGGATTTTTCGATAGAAGCAGAGCAAGTTGCTTTTCACTGTCCTCAGTAACCGTCTTATTACTCTGATTCGGCTTCAGCGCAGGAAACTGAAAGTTTTTAATCGCCATCACTTCGTTTTGATTCGTCACCTTCTTAAACGTTAATGGTGATTTATTGGTTTCTTCACCAGAGAAGATCGAACGAGCGGTATTACCTAGTTTTAATACGCTGGCAATTGAATCTGATAACAAATAGATGTTGGATAGGTATAAGCCCTTATTCTTGCCAACCTGTACCCTTTTAAGCAGTACCTCATCAATATACGTCAGCCACTCCTGAACGGCCTTGTCTGAAAACTCTCGTGACTCACTTGAGGAACTGCCGGTCTGCTTAGAAAAATTACTGCCAACATTGTTGGCAACAGAATCTGACGTCGAGGTTCCCTTTGTGTTCGCTTCCGAGCCACTTTTATGCTTATTGTGGTCAGTTTCTTGCGAACTCTTCGAGGTTTGCTTTCCATTACCCGAATCAGAAGTTCCCGAGGTTATTGCCACTGACTTACCGGTATTAGTGGTAATGCTCAGGCCATCATTAGTACCTGTGGTCTTGGTTGTGGTGGAGCCTTCCGTTGTACCGGTTGTCTTAGAGTGGCTATCCCCACTCTGAATACTCTTCTTCGACAAGGGCAGCAACTTGTCATAAATTTTGTATAGTTCTGCTTCTATTTTATTAATTTCTAGTAGCGATAGTGGATCCGCTAAGACCGCAAGACAGAACTTGTCGCCACTCATAATGTCCACCAGGCGGTCGATCCCCTGAAACTGCTCGTTTTCTTCATGGACACTTGGAACCCCATCCAACTTGGCCACATGGCTGAAAGTATCGATGATCCCTTTCACGGCACGTCTTTCAGATTTATCCAGCCTTTCAACAACACTACCTCTGAAGTTACCCTCAAGTGACGGTTTTAAGATCGTTTCACCTATTTCATCGACATCTAATAGCAGGCCTTCTTGATATCGCTTATCTTTTGCGATACCAAATAAAAAGTGCACCTTTTTACCATCTCCCAGCAATAGGTAGGTAAAGATGATCCCATCAACACTGAGTGAGTTTAATACGTTTTCAAAGGCTTCTTTTCGGGGCGAATCCTCGTCAAACGTCACTTCTTGTATGTGGTACAGCGAGAAATCATGATCGAGCATACTCAGAGGCTTCTCAAGAGACTCCCTTCTTTCTACACCATCACCCATATTTTTTAATAGTTCGATTAGTGGTTTCTTACTCATTAGGAATGCCTTAATTAAATTAACGTAAGCTCATAACAGCATCTTCTGCTTGCTCTGCATCTATTGAAGGATCTGAAGCCAGGAAAGCATTCTTAAGTGCAACACCATGTTTGTACGTATCTTCAATACTCAAAGTACGACCTAAGAACTTTTCAACATCGTCCGCATTTAAACCGCTTTCGGCATAAGACTTGACGATGGCAACCACCACCTTGGGATCAAGATCCAAACCACTAACCGTATTCAGGAAAGGTAACGTGACGTCTGTTCCGATTTTCTCACTCACGCCTTTGACGGCTATTGCACTACCTATGGCCTGGCGAGTCATCACGTCAACTGTATCGTCGCTTAACTTATCCTTATCTATCTCGACACCATTGCGCAAATAGTCGATGTATTCATTCATTTTCTCAAAATCTTCGGGCTTTTTATCGGCGGCCATGGCTTTAGCCCCAAGATCTTCGGCACGCTCATTCGGACGTAGCACATCAGCGACCAGGCTGACTGCCTCTATTGTATTGATCACCTTGGGTAAATTTTTTCCAATGGTTTCAATTACAATTGGAGCATATTTGGCAATCATGGGGCCAATAGAAGACGCTATTTTAGTAATGGCCGAAATAATTGAAGGTATTGTTGTTGGAGGTATCGCGATCATAATCTATCTCTTAGAGTTCAATGCTTTGAATATCATTCAGGTATACGTTGTTAACAATGCCATCTTCATTGGCGACAACGTACTCAATCCTGGTCGGGGAAACGGCTCTGATATACACCAGCGCCTCATCATCGGTTGTGTCTAACTTGATTGCTTTCTTCTTAATACTGCTATCTGCAATTGACACTTGCCCGGTGCTTGAGCTTGGCTGATCAGTAAAGAATATCTCGAACTTTTTGTAGTAGGCATCGGTAAACTCAATCCACTGATCAAACGCTACCTCGCGATCCACTAACGGCTTAAACTTGTTCTTGCGGTTTTCACCGAGGTAGAACTTAAAGCGAATATCTTCTTTACCAACGTTGTGATCAATAACCTTAATCCGTCCGCCTTCCCGGGATTCAATCAAACCAAACGCAACCCCTGTCTTACCCGTTGGTTTTTCAACATCATTCTTGTCAGCCCCGAGTGGTGCAAAAAGTTCAAAGCGGCCGGCTCCTTCGGTCAGGCCCATTTCTTCGTGTTGCAAGGCGATATGCTTTTCAAACAGCTCCTGAACAAATCGAGACTGGCTGGAGTTACCCGCTAAGAAAATCTTCACACTGTCAATATCCGCCAGCATCTGATGACTTTGGCTAAACGCCAGACGCAATGCATCAAAGAAGTTTTCTACGCCCCGTTCAATACGATCGGATAAAATTTCATTCAGTTCTTGCTCATCGATATCGAGTGCAAATGCCGAATGCTGCACACCATGAACATCCGTCAAGGTCACGGACAGCTCCCCTGAAGCATCAAAAGCGAACTCTTCGTGCTCTTCCCAAAATGGGCGTAGGGCAATACATAATTGCTTGGTATTGGTTCTCGCTTCCTGAGAGTTACTTAATAGTTGTTCGCTGCCGGCAAACGCATCTTTCTCCGGATGCTTTTCAAACTGGATACCTTTTTCAAGCAGGGCACTTTTGTTCTTCTTGAAGACTTCAAAGGCAAGTAACTCAAGCAAATTTTCTCCGCCCAGGAACTTGTCGCCACCAGCACCAAAGTGCTCAATTGCGTAATCAAAGCGTCTTTCTTTGCGCCCGGTGGCTTCTCTGAATATGCCGAAATCAAAGTCCGTTGTACCGCCACCAAAATCGAACACGCTATAAAAAACCCGTTCATTATCTTCCGGGTCAAACGCATGGGCTTTCAGCGCTGTCAGTGCGTAAGCCGCAGGTTCGCTGGCACCTTTAGTGACCGTTAATTGGGCAATGGTGTCTTCTCCCAGTTCTGCTGGCAGAGACTTGGTTAATCCTTTGTGGAAACTCTCAATGATTTTGTCCCGGATCGGAACCTCATATGTGACCGGGAACGACAAGATATAATCCATGAAAATGCCGTTATTTAGGTTATTGATGTACAACCCTAAGTAGTAAGCGTAAATTTCAATCGGGTTAAAATCCTCATCAGACAACTCAAGGAAAGGAGGCAAATCAATAATTCGCCCTTTTTGCCCGACGATTTTGAGCTTCCTGCTTTTATCGCCTGCCCATTGCTTAATTTCATCAAGGAAGGTATTAAACTTGTGTGACTCACTTCCCTGCATTGAGTTATGCGCGGTATGTGAAATGGTTAAATCTTGCCAGCGGGTATAGGGCTTGTTGGCTTTCGCATCGTAAGCCGTGATAAACGATTCAAGATCTTTAAACTCCATGATCGTCGGGTTTTCATAGTGATAAGCGTCAATTTCTTTACTTAAGTCACCGGTTCCGATTCGCATGGGGTGAATATTAACGTTATCCTTCTGGTACACCACTACTGTGCTTTTGGTACCAAAATCAATCGCTACAACGCCATCGTTAATGCTTGACTTAGGGTCTCGGGCCACGAATTTTGTCGGGATGTGAATGGTTTCAAGTTCAGTTGTATCCAGTTCATCCTGCCATAATGCCCAGTGACCTAACTGTGTATCTTGTAAGACTTTTTCGTGATACGGCGAGATGTCGGCGCGAATTTTATCTTCCGCCAGAATACTTGTAGCAATTATGTTTTTGATTAAATCGCCTAATAACCGGTTTGCCTCAGCATTCATATCATTATACGAATGTTCACTATTGCGGTGAAAAACAGAAAAAAGCAGTTGATATTCGGGGTTGTCACTCGCTACCTTGGGAACAAAGCCTCGGGTTAGAATATCAATAAACAGTGACCTGGCTGAGATATCATTAGTATCAAGCGGTAAGAAAGGAATCACAGAGCCAGAATTTGCATCATCCAAATAATCTTGATCAGTATCAAAAGCCTGAACCTGATCTTTCAAGTCATAAAGGTAATAACATGTCGCGATTGGGCGTTTATTAAAAGTTTTAAACGGAGCACCACTCAAATTAGTTAGACACAACAGCTCGGACTTATTCGGTATCGACCACTCATTAAGCTTGTCACCAATCTTATTGTTCAGGTCCTCTTCAACGTAGCTTAATTCTTCACCGGAATCATAATGCCCATAAAGGCGCTCCTGATCTTTTATTAACCAGTAACCTTTGGCTTTTTTATCAAAGTAGATATCGCCGGCAAGTTGCACCCATCGTTGCGTGTTAAGGTGACTCAGTAAAGAAGTAAAGCAAGTATTAAGAAGGCTTAACAAGTCACTGTTATAGGCACTCTGATTAACATCATGTAGAAACAGTTCAATATCTTGTTGTATCAGTTGTTCAATAGTTTCTTCCTGATTCGCCGACATGCCCATTGTGTGCATGTAATCGCTCGGCACCTTCCATTCGGACGTTAATTTTGTACTCATTGTTATCTCATTATCGTTCTTTTAAATTCTTAAATTTTCATTTTTTGGGAATGCTAAACCAGTTCAACATTCCAGATTTGCTCACCAAATCCATCTAACCATCGTTCAAGGTGTCTGGTTCTTACAATAGGTGTCGTAACGCGATAGTGATCCGGACAGTTCTCGATTTTCTGCTCCTTTGAAAGCGGAGTTTCATAAAGATGAAAACCTGCAGCTTTTGAAATACAAAAGCTCAACTGACACTTCTCCCCTTCACCGAAGCCAAAGCGGCCGTCGGCATCGTATTGGCTCAGCTTAAATTCCTTTGGCCGGTCGAAACTGAAGGTGGACACGTAGGCTTTGCTGATCCGGTGAATGGCGACACTTCTTTCGTTATCGTAGCCATCAAAACGACACACCAGATAGAGGCGCTGTCCCTGCTGCGCGAGGCCGAGCGGCATCACCAGCGCGGATTTTTGCTCTTGTTTTGCGTTGTGGTAATCAATGTTCAGAAACCGGTCGTTAAACAGGGCTTCACTCACCGCCCCAAATACGTCGGTGGAAATTTTCGGAGACAACAGAGGCTGGGTTTCACTGACCACCCGGACTTTTTTCAGCCATTCACGCTCTTTGTTATTTTGACTGCACGGGTTTAGTTTGTGCTTGGCTTCCTGGAAAAAACTGCTTAACGACGAGGTCAAATTAGCGGGCAGGAGGTTGATCAAATACTCTTCGGCGAGGTTAAGCAATAATGCTTCCTGAGCAGAGAGTTTTGGCAGTGCAATCCCCTCACTATTTTTGTTCCAACGGTAGCCATACGGCTTACTGCGATCATCTTTAATGATGTCAAAGTGCTCACATAACATTTCAAGATTACGCTGAATACTTCTCAGATCGCGCTCGATGCCAATCTGATGTAACTGTTGATGCAACTCCCTGGCGGTCACTTGGTGAGACTTGGGGATCCGTTTTAACAACTCAAAGGCAAGAGCAAGGGACTCTTGGGTACTGGACTTCTTCGCCATGTTCGCTTCACTGTGTAGAAATTCTATAAACCGCGCAAAGGGCTTCAGCAGACAAGGAAAATTCAGATCTCTGGTTTGCAAAACTCTCATACAGAGAACGAAATAAATGCAAAATGAGACAAATTGACCATCATAAATGCTTTACCAACAACGATTTATCAGGACAATGTATAAGCAACAACATACAATGCATTTGAATGATAAACTATGCTTTCTATTAGTAAGTTAACTATAACGTGAGATATGACACTTTATGTCGCACCCAAGCGGTTATTAAATGAACGATGCATAAAAAAATGCCGACCAATGAGTCATTGGTCGGCATCATTCAGAATGGCATGTTAAGCGCTAAGTTAGCTGCAGTTAGCCTCTGATAAGATGCTTTCCGAGATCCCGCACTCTTTTTTGTGTGTGCCATTCTGATAGTTGATCAGTCGCTCCCACTTGCCATCACTGGTATGGGTGGTCATCACCTGGGCCGGGTTGTCACCAAACTCATTTTTGGTTCTCAACCAGAAATCGGCACCATGTCCTGCTTCGCTGTAAAAATCGGTGTCAATCACACTTCTTACCGGGATCAAATCATCCTGAGTAATGGTATTGGTGATCCCAATTAAATGGCGGAAGCCACTGTCATTACCCGGCTGGTATGTATGTTCACTATAGCTGAGCAGTTCCATGCCATCGTAATCTTTCGTCACCAGTGCCTGTGTGGTCTCACCTGATACATTCAAACACTCAGACCAATCCTGTGCTCTGCCATATACGGTATTTCTCACCCCGGAAGACTGTTGCAATGTGGTTTCCAGCCATTCACTGAGCGCGCAATAATACCCGGTATCAGCCTCTTCCAGACTGACCGTTTGTTCAATATTGACACCGCTGCGCTGAGTTGTGGTCATCTGGCGTTTCTCAAACAGCTTCAGCTTAGTCGTCAAATCATCAGCCATGATGTGGGTTTCTGATTTGAAGTTTCCGTTAGAGTTCTGAACAAACTCAGTTCGGTACCATTTGTCATCATAAATATCACTGGTACTGTCCCACTTACCGAGAAAGTGCTCAACCCATGCAATATCCGCATCCGGATTAGCTTTTAGCAGTTGCTGGGTTTCTTGATACGATTTTTGTAATCCAGGCACCAACTCTTGGGCAATCTGATGGAGGGTAGTATTACCCGTTTCAACGTAATCGCCGTACAGTTCATCTACTGTGACATTGTAACGGTTAGCTACCCGCCACTCTTGCTCAGTCAGTCGACGGGAAATATCTTCCCGCAACGCCTGCTCTGCCAGGATAGATTTACATGAAAGCTCCGAAGATTGGGACAAGCGAAGTTCCTGCTCGACCTGCTGCCACACCACTGATGTTAACGGGGTAAGGTTCAGTAAGTCCTGATCATTGCTCAAAGCAAATTGCGGCGGAAAGACCATAGAGTATGCTTCTTCTATCGGTGTATCCGGTAAGTCCGTATCAAACGCGCCGACCGGTACATCAACCACGACTGGTACATATTGGGCACATTGTTGGTACTGAGACGGGATCGCCAGATCGAAGTTGCCCTCCTCTTGTGTCACCACGTTCGGCTCATTCGAGTCCATTACCCCGTTAAAATTCAGATCCAGATAAACCGTTGCACCTACGATGTAGCCATCAATCGCCTTACCCTGTACAGAAACCGATGGTCCGGCGCTGCCATTACCGCCGCCACCGCCACATCCGGCTAACGCCATGACGATACTACTGGCTAACAAACGCTTAGTAATTTTCATACTTGTTCCTTTTTATTATTGTTCAGATAACTGTTTAAGATCAGACAACTTTTTTATTCCGACAGTTCTTGCAAAGTCTGAGTTAACTTAAAATCTTGAAAGCAACAGAATTCCGCCGGAGGCTGGTAGGCTTTATGAGCCCACCCTCCGCTTTGTTGAAGCTTTTCAACGATGTGTTTTGGTAATCGCCGGCCAAAGGTCTGCAACAATGTTGCGTGCGAAAAATCGCGGAAATTCGGATCCGCGCCGGCTGTCAGCAATTGCTCGATAAACACCTGATTTGGCTTTTTGGCCGCCAGGGCCGCAAACAATGGAGAAAACCCGTTACCATCGCGTAGGTTAGGCAAGGCACCCGCTTGCAACAGAGCGTTTAGTGCCCATTCATTGCTATGCCTTCCGGCGGCTTCGACTAAAGGCAACATACCGTTGGAGGCTTTTTGATTAACATCGACGAACTGTGCCACACACTGTTGCAACAGTGTCACATCCTCGGTCAATACAGCGAACAGTAACCAATCTGCCGTAAGAGGATGCTCTTCGGCCTGGTAGATCAAAACACTCAACCGAAACTCCGCTAACGCGCGAAGTGCGCTATGTTCCCACCAACCATAACCTGCCGTCAAATAGCGTTTGGCCTTGCCGCTATAATTAGCGGGATGCTTGCAATCACGAAGTGCATTTTTTAACCGTTCATCAAGCCAAAGGGCTATCAGTTCCGGTTCGGCAAACTTCATCACCAAATCAAAGTTAGTATGAAAGGGTTTAACATCCCCGAGCATCGGTTCATCAACCTTTGCCCCAAGCTCAAACAGTTGCAGCAGTAACGCTCGTGCAAACGCAAAACGCAAACAAAACAACCGGGTAAGTTTACTTTTGGCATAAGGGGTTAATCCGCTGAATTTTTCCGGTTCAAAGTGTTGCTCAAATACCTCAAATTCGTTTCGCTGGATGAAAACCTGCATCAGTTTTTGCCAGACCTCCGACGGCAGTTTGGCAACAAGTTCCGGATTAAACACACAGCTAAACAGCGCGGAATGTTGTTTGAGCTTTAACTTGCTCAATACCAGATCAAACCCCTGCTCGGTTGCCAAAGCCAATGACTGCAATTTTTGAACATTTTTCCTCGACGCCAGCAGATGAATGTAGAGTTCTAATGACTGCATGAGTTCAAACTACTCCATACCTAAGGCTAACTTAATTTCACTGACCTTCTTCTCGGCGCGGATTTCTGCCTCCATCAGGTCTTTATGCTTGCGCTCTTGAACATAACTTAACTGCTCTAATTCTTGAGTTCGGCGCTGATAATTCTCTAACCGTGAGTCAGTCATATAAAACCAGGTCGACGGGCCATTGTCGGCATGTTCACGAAGCAATTTGCTGTAAGCTTTGATATCACTCCAAAGCTTATCGTTTTGCTCCCGCAATCGTTGATGTTCTTGTTGAGCATCCAGTAAATCTTGCTCGGTATACTGGCTTTTAGGTGATGTATAAGCACAGACTTGTGGATTGGCCCATACTAACCACCCATCAGCTCCGAGTGACTCTTTGGCCAGTTCTTTAACCATCCACAAAAAAGAGTGCGCGTTGTCCAGTTCACCAACCATGCAGGCCGCCGTAAACATGTGGCAGTTGTCAAACAGCAGGTGATAATCTTTACTGCTCACCTCTTTTTCATACTGTATCGCGCGCTCAGCGATCAGACTCGAACCGACCGGGTGCTTTCCCTGCGCGCTTACATAGATGTTAATGCCGGTGCCACCATCAACAAACTCTTCCGGTGTGACTTCGACAATCCGGCCCTGGCTGTTTAGCTCGATGATCTTGCCATTACCAATATAAATGCCGGTGTGTTCCATCGCATCTGCCAATAAACCGGTATAAAGCACACTACCCACTTTCGGCTCGTCAATGGTGTCTTTTAAAGTTTTATCTACAAAATGTCGGACTACGCTACCACCGAAGGCGGAAGTAATAATTTTTGCAAGCATAAGTAATTCCGTTGATTAGACTACTGAGAGAACTATAACTGTCCAAGTGACAGCTTGTGTCGCAACAAACCCACACGAAAACATTACCTATGCCAAGGTGATTAAATTCAAATTTCCGTCACCCACAACTTAACCATTTAAACCGCAAACCAAAATCATATTGTTCGATACTGGGATTTTGTCACATTTAGCCAACGTACTATTTGCTCGCCATTAAAAAAACTCACGCCACCGTGCGACACATAATGCCGCAGCCATGAGTACGCTTTGTATTAAACGGCCTTCATCCCATATTATTCGATGGGTCATGGGTGAGATAAGAATGGTAATAAAAGAAAGCGATCTTAAGATTTGGCAGAAACAACAAGCCGAAATTAATTGTCAGGCGCCATTACAGCACCCCGACGTTTACCCAATTGCTGATAATGACGAAATTATCCGTAGACTGAAACTGGAAAATCAAAGATTGCGGGAGAGAGTTCAGCAGCTTGAGCAACGAGCTAATCGTGACTACTTAACCGGACTGCATAATCGTGCTCACTGCATCGAAACGTTGAATCAATTGCTTATGGATGCAAGTCTTAAGTCAATAGCGGTTGTATTTCTGGATTTAGATAACCTTAAGCAAATCAATGATCACGCCGGACATGCTATGGGAGATAAGGCGCTTTGCCACCTCGCCCATACGCTCAGAAAGCAGCAAAAAGAAAATTGTCTTATAGCGCGATTCGGTGGTGACGAGTTTGTTGCGCTGCTACCCAACCATTCAGTCGCTCAAGCTCAGCGATGGTGTGATGAACTGGTAGAGCGACTTGCACACTTGCCTTATACATCACAAGAGGACGCCGCTTGCCATCTTTCTGTCTCTCCCGGTATTTATGTCTATCATCGCAGGGACAAAACGGAGGAAGAGGCTCCCGTCAGTGCGCATAAGCTGATTCAGTTGGCCGATCAATCGATGTATCAGGTAAAAAGGGCGAAGAAGCCCACCACCGGCAACTAGTACTGGCGTGCCGGTGCCGGCCGAGAATCAGGCGTTGATCGCATCCATCTCTGTCTCAACTAAATACCGCTCAAACTCATCAAGTGGCACCGGTTTACTGTACAAATACCCCTGATATGACATACAGCGATGCTCATACAAATAAGCCTGTTGCTCTGCCGTTTCCACGCCCTCAGCGATAACATCGATATCCAGTGCATTTGCCATCACTATAATAGTTTTGACGATAGACTGATCATTAGAATTCGACTCCAGTTCAGTCACGAAAGAACGATCTATTTTTAACTGGCTTAATGGTAATTGTTTCAGGTGCTGAAGCGATGAGTATCCTGTACCAAAATCATCCAGTGAAATTTTAATCCCCAGTTCTTTTAATGTTTCCATGTGGGATATGGTCAACTCAATATCATCGACCAACATGGTCTCTGTTAACTCAATTTTGAGTTTGCCCTTGGAAACACCATATTTATTCACTAACTGGATAACCTTTGATACAAAATCAGGCTGACAGAACTGCTTATAACTGACATTGATGGCTAAGGTAAGATTTCGGGTTTTTCTGTCACTTTTCCATCGCTTCAGTTGCTGACAAGCAGTTTCCAGAACCCAGTCACCAATAGGTATAATTAGTCCGGAGTCTTCCGCCAACGGAATAAATTCATCCGGACTAATTAATCCATCCACGGGATGCATCCAGCGAATAAGAGCTTCAGCGCCAACCACATTTTTATAATTATCAACTTGCGGCTGATAATATAGTTTAAACTGCTGTTTATCTATCGCTTTACGAAGTCTTCGTTCAAGCTTAACTCGTTCTGATATTTTCTTTTGCATCCATGCTTCATAAAAACACGTACTATTTTTGCCAAGGTGCTTAGCCTGATACATCGCAATATCAGCGAACTTCATTAAATTAGAGCATGGTATCGAAGTATCATTAAAAAGCACCATGCCGATGCTGCCACTACTGTTGAACTGGTGATTATTTATCGTGTAGGGCATGGCAATCGAATGCAAAATGGTATCTGCAATTAGTTGAGTTTTAGTGACCGATTCTCGCTGATCTTCACTTAAATCAGACAAAATTACCACAAACTCATCTCCCCCGACTCTGGCTAATGTATCCCCTTGACGAAGACTCTGCTGAACCCGGCAGGCCACCTGCTTAAGAAAAACATCGCCATAATCGTGCCCATGGCTGTCATTGATCGTTTTGAAGTTATCAATATCAATGAACAGCAACGCATTATAACTGTTACTGTATTTGCTAAGGGCAAGTAACTTATTTAACCGCTCTAAGAGTAAACGGCGATTAGGTAATGAGGTTAATAAGTCATAGTAAGCATATCTTTTAATTTTATCCTCATTGGCTTTACGCGTGGTGATATCCTGAATAAAACCGGAAATTAAATGTGGCGTGCCATCTGCCCGGTATACCACTTTTCCACGCGACTCAAACCAACGCAATTCACCATCACTTGGACGGGTAACCTGATACTCAATAAAATGCTCTTCTCCTGTATCAAAGCTTCGCTGAATAGAATTTACAAACGGCAGCTTAAATTCTTCATGCATAATAGAAAAAAGTGACTCTATACCCGGAGTTGCCTCTTGAGGAAGGCCAAACATGGTGAATATTTGTGGGGACCAGTCGGCAATATTTTTGTGATAGCACTGTGACCAACGTCCGATTTGGGCATAATTCATGGCTTCATGTAGAAAGCGTTTATTCTCCGTTAGCTTATTGAGAGTCTGATTACCTGTTTTAATTTCGCGCATCAGGCGGATAGTGTTATCAGAAAGAGTTTTGTATAAAGAAAGAAGCACTTCCACTGACTCTCTATACTTCTCACACATTTCCTTGTCAGCCCAAATAGCCGCTTCATCTAAAGCTTTACCAGCTTGAGTTGCCTCAACCAGTAAAGCCATATATTTATCGCCCTCAAGGATATGATGGGCAAACAGAGGCAATAACTCCTCAAGCCACTCTTTTTCTAAGGTATTTTCTACGTCTTTCTTGAGTTCATTAACAAGCCATAAAAATTGCTTGTGATGCTCTCTATGCTCATCTAACCAATGACCTTCTGGTAACGCATTAAGCCAAAACTGTTCTTCGGCTTCAAAATGATAAGCAGCATAGTCGAGCAACTCATTAATCAGAGTATAACTTTCACTACTGGAGGGTTGTTGAATAGCAAAACTGGCAAATTTGTTAAAATGCCTAACCAGTTTTTTATGCTGCCTGTCAATTTCATGTATGCCAATGTTAAAACTGTTAATCCATGGAAAAATATCTACATGATTATGTAGCATTACATAGCCACCTTTTTATGAACATTTAATAGCCAACTAAGTTTAATTGTTTTTATGAGCTTGTAATTACTATACTCTCGCCGCATTTTTATGAGCTTTACAAAAGCTTTATTACTTATAGAATTTTTTCATTTTAATGACTGAGGCTAGTAACACGTATTTACTTGCACAAGAAGGTGACATTCGCCCGGCAAATACCCGGAAAAAAGAAAACGTTTTCCTCAGATGATAAAACTTTAACTAAGGGCAAGATAGAGAAAACACTTGTGTGTAATGGAATATATGTTTTCAAATTTGCTGTGATATTAAGCTCTTTTCCAAATCAGGTATCTGAATGTCAAGCCACGCTGCTCATGCATACTGCCATACCTAACCAGACAACTTTTTTGACAAATAATATGCCCAAGCAAAAAAGACCGTGAATAAAAGCCTAACCGGACTGGATAACAACTTTGTCTTTTATCACTGGCTCATTAATCGAACTTAAATGTGACGTTTTTCACGCTTTTGATGCCCCTTCACCGCTTCTAGGAATTTTTCCTAGGCGATCTAAGCCCTCCTCTCATGTGCACTACATGCGCGCTCTCTAGAATCGCAGTCAGTCAAATTTAGCAAGAGCGCATAACGGACTCGTTATGTTCCCTGAATAATTACTAGAGAGTTGATAATGTTAAAATTCCTTGAGCAAGTGCGAAAGCCTACGCTCGACCTTCCGGTCGAAGTTAGAAGAAAAATGTGGTTCAAGCCGTTTCTTCAGTCTTACCTGGTTGTCTTCATCGGTTACCTAACCATGTATTTGATCCGTAAGAACTTCAATGTCGCGCAAAACGACATGATCTCGACTTACGGACTATCAATGACTGACCTTGGTTTAATTGGTCTGGGCTTCTCGATCACTTACGGTATCGGTAAAACCGTTGTGTCTTACTATGCCGATGGCAAAAACACCAAGCAGTTCTTACCTTTCATGTTGATCCTTTCTGGCTTAGCCATGCTTGGTTTCAGTTTCAGTATGGGCGGTGGCAGTGCCAGCCTGTTCCTAATGGTTGCTTTCTATGCTTTAAGTGGTTTCTTCCAGAGTACTGGTGGACCATCAAGCTACTCAACCATCACCAAGTGGACCCCACGTAACAAACGCGGATCTTACCTTGGTCTGTGGAACATGTCGCACAATGTCGGCGGTGCCGGTGCGGCGGGTGTCGCTCTGTTTGGTGCCAATTATCTTTTTGACGGCCATGTAATTGGTATGTTTGTCTTCCCTTCGATCATTGCGATTGTGGTTGGCTTCATCGGCATGCGTTTCGGTAGCGATTCACCGGAAGCTTACGGTCTGGGTAAAGTCGAAGAACTGTTTGATGAGGCGATCAGCGAAGAAGACACTGCCGCTGAAGAAAACCAGATGACCAAGAAAGAGATCTTTGTTGAATACGTACTTAAAAACAAAGTGATCTGGTTACTGTGTTTTGCCAACATCTTCCTATACATCGTGCGTATCGGTATCGACCAGTGGTCAACTGTTTACGCATACCAAGAGCTGGGCCTGTCTAAAGAAACCGCCATCTCTGGTTTCACCCTGTTCGAGGTCGGCGCACTTGTAGGTACATTAATGTGGGGTTACCTGTCAGATCTGGCCAATGGCCGCCGCGCGTTAGTTGCCTGCGTATCTCTGGGTTTGATTATTGTCTCGCTTGAGTTCTACCAGCACGCTACCAGTGAATTCATGTACTTAGCATCACTATTTGTGCTTGGCTTTTTAGTGTTTGGTCCTCAACTGCTTATCGGTGTTGCTGCCGTTGGCTTTGTACCTAAAAAAGCCATCAGTGTTGCCGACGGCGTGAAAGGTACTTTCGCTTACCTAATCGGTGACAGTTTCGCGAAACTCGGCCTTGGTATGATCGCCGATGGTACACCAATCTTTGGCTTAACCGGCTGGAAAGGCACCTTTGCCGCGCTGGATACCTCAGCAGCAGTTTGTATTGTCTTACTTGCTTTTGTCGCTATCGCGGAAGAGAAAAAGATTCGCCAGGCTAAAAAGCTAACTTTAGCAACAAACCAAGCTTAATTACTTCGCGCGCTTTACTCCGGTAAAGCGCGCGAGATCATTATCATTCACTGCTTAGTTAAGTATCATTAGAAGTTTTTGTGTTGGCTCCTGACGGGGTTTTTGTTGTTTTCCTGCTGTCATATTTTAGGTTGTTGTGATGATTAACGTTGCTCTGGTTGATGACCATGTCATCGTGCGTTCTGGTTTTGCTCAATTGTTAAATCTGGAGCCGGATATTACCGTTGTGGGTCAGTTCAGTTCGGTGGCAGAGGCTCGGACCGGCCTGCCTGCATCCAAGCCCCAGGTGGTGATTCTGGATATCTCCATGCCAGACGAAAGCGGCTTAAACCTGCTCAGTGACGTCCCCCAAAGCATCGCCTGTATCATGCTCAGTGTCCATGACTCCCCGGCGATGGTTGAAAAATCGCTCAAACTAGGGGCAAAAGGCTATCTGAGTAAACGCTGCAGTCCCGATGAGCTCATTCAAGCGGTACGAACCAGTGCCTCCGGAGGGTGTTACCTCACCCCGGACATTGCCATCAAACTTGCTACCCCCAGCAATAAAGCCGCTTCACTGAGCCAGCTCACGCGACGCGAGAACGAAGTATGCCAGCTGTTAGCAACCGGCTTAGATGTAAAATCGATCGCGGGTGAACTGGGGCTAAGCCATAAAACGGTGCATGTCCACCGTGCAAATGCCATGGATAAGCTCGGCGTTAAAAACAACGTCGAACTGGCCAAACTATTTTCTCAAGAGTCATTTTAATGCGTTCTTATGCTGTCACGGCCATTTGCGGCGTTTTCATGACTGCTTGCGCTTGGTTTTGCTTATGGGTGATCGCCTATTACTTTGTCAACGATCCGGAAGTGGCGATTCTGCTGTTCCCGTTCGCACTGCGACTCGGGATCACGCTGCACACACGCCTGCTTTATTGGCCGGCAATCTATCTCGCTGAATGGAGCCTTGCGATTGCCCTGGCCATTCTGCTGGATCAGCCCCAGTGGCTGACAGTCCTGGTTGCCAGTGCAGCCAGCATGCCCATAACCCTGATAGCAAAAAAATATTATTACGGCGATCACAATCGGCACCTTGTCGTGATGGGCATCGTGATCCTGATTAACGCCTTCGTCAATGTTATGGCAGTCGGGTTTCATGTACCGTCGGTATACATGGTTTGGCTGGCGAGTATTTCTGGCGGGCTGATGCTGGTGCCAATGTGCTATCTGCTATGGAACTACCTTTTCCAGAATCAGTGGTCACCACTTACATCCCATTTAATCAGCAACACCGTCACCTTTAAAGTTCGTCACATCCTGATGTACTCGCTACTGCTGATTAGCAACATTGTCATTCAAACCAGCTTACCGGAAGAGCTAAAGCGATTTGCACCGTTTTGCATGGCCATACCAATCATCATTCTTGCCTTGCGTTACGGTTGGCAGGGAGCACTGCTCGCGACCATGATCAACAGTGTCGCACTCATCGCAGCACGCAGTGGGGTGACCAACCTGGAAATCACAGATTTACTGTTGTCACTTTCCGCACAAACCATCACCGGGATCATGCTCGGCATGGCGGTGCAAAAACAAAATGACCTTAACCAACAATTACGTAGCGAGTTATCCAGAAACCAGAATCTGTCTCGCCAGCTAATCAAAGCCGAAGAGTCTGTCAGGCGTGATGTTGCCCGCGAGCTGCATGATGAAATAGGCCAGAACATCACCGCAATCCGCACCCAAGCCAGCATCATCAAACGGATTGACAGCGCCGAAATGAGCACCCGTTGTGCCGATACTATTGAAGGCCTTTCGCTGAATGTCTATGACACTACCAAGCGATTATTGAGCAAGCTAAGGCCCAAAATGCTCGATGATCTGGATCTGAAAGAATCAGTTGAGCAATTAACCAGAGAGATGGAGTTTGCCAACCATGGCACCGTGGTCGAGCTGAACTGGCAAGGCGACTACACCCAGTTAAGTGACACTCTTAAAGTTACGCTCTTCCGGTTATGCCAGGAGTCACTCAACAATGCGGCCAAATACGCTCAGGCGCGTTTGATCGAGATAGAGTTAACAATAGAAGACTCAGTATCACTACTAATCAGTGATGACGGCGTTGGCTTTAAGGCCCAGGACAGCATGAAAGGTATGGGAGTACGCGGCATGCAAGAACGTGTCCATGCCCTCGGCGGCAAAATGGTCATTGACTCGCTCAATGAACACATTTGCGGTACTCAAATCAGCATTACATTACCAAAGGTGTAACGACAGCATGTTTGGATTTTTACGCTCACCGAAGCAAAGTCACACCACCCTTAGCAAGGCGCAGATCGATCAACGTTATCGTTACTGGCGACTGCACATTATGTTAGGCATGTATGTTGGCTATGCCGGTTTTTACTTTACCCGTAAAACCTTCAACTATGCCGCCCCGGCGATGATTTCTGAACTGGGGTTGGATAAAGGTGATCTTGGGCTGATTGGTACGCTTTTTTACCTGACCTACGGCTGCTCTAAATTTATCTCCGGCACCATATCGGATCGCTCCAACCCTCGTTACTTTATGGGCTTTGGTCTGATCGCCACCGGTTTAATCAATATTGCCTTTGGCTTTTCCAACTCACTGATGGCATTCATCATGCTATGGATGTTAAACGCCTGGTTCCAGGGCTGGGGTTGGCCCTCTTGTTCTAAACTGCTGACAACCTGGTATTCGCGTTCAGAACGAGGTTCCCGCTGGGCGATCTGGAACACTGCGCACAATATTGGTGGTGCGCTGATCCCGATCCTTGTCGGCTATCTCACCCTGCACTACAGCTGGCGTGAAGGCTTTATTCTGCCCGGGTGCATTGGCGTATTGCTCGGCGTACTGGTTTGCTGGCGTTTACGTGACAAACCAACCTCCCTTGGCCTGCCAAGCGTCGGCCAGTGGCGCAATGACCCACTGGAACTAGCACAGGAGAACCACGACCGGGGGCTCAGTTATCGGCAAATCCTGACGTCATATGTGTTCAACAACAAATACATCTGGCTGCTGGCTTTTAGCTACGTGCTGGTTTACATCGTACGCACCGCCATCAATGATTGGGGCAACCTGTATTTGACCGAACAGCACCACTACAGCCTGATCAATGCTAATGCCGCACTGTCGATGTTTGAAATTGGCGGTTTTGTCGGCTCACTGGTTGCCGGTTGGGGCTCCGACAAACTGTTCGGGGGTAACCGAGGCCCGATGAACCTGCTGTTTGCCAGTGGTATTTTCTTATCTGTCTCCGCACTATGGCTGATGCCGCTGACTAATTTCGCCTTCCAGGCCGCCGGGCTGTTTTCTGTCGGCTTCTTTGTATTTGGTCCACAGATGCTGATTGGTATGGCGGCGGCAGAGTGCTCGCACAAAGATTCTCCCGGAGCGGCGACCGGATTTGTCGGCCTGTTTGCCTATATGGGGGCAGCGCTGTCCGGGTATCCACTCGCCCTCATTGTTGAAGCGTATCAATGGCGGGGATTTTTCATCACCATCTCAGTTTGTGCAGCGGTAATTGGCTTATTGCTATTACCATTTTTGCAAGCGCAATCACCGAAAAAACCTCTTGAGCCGAAGCCGCGTTTATAGACCGGCTCCACTCACCGACTCTGGTTAGCAGGCAAGTGGTGTAATACCACTCGCCTCTGCTCAATTCCACCCACCTGACTTTCTTCCGATTCAGTTCGGAGGGTTAACTATGGATAAAATTCATGAATTTGAACAATATTTCAGCACATTGCTTCTTTCCGATGGACAATAAAATCCAAAATTATGCCTGGGGAAGCCCCTCCTCTATCCGTGAACTGTTTGGGTTTGCCAATGACACCAACCAGCCTCAGGCTGAAGTATGGATGGGCACGCACCCCAATGGCTGCTCAAACGTGAATCTGGGCCAGCAAGCAGTGTCACTCTCAGAGCTGATCAGCAAGGATCAGTCAGCCTACCTGTCAGCAGAAACCGCAACACAATTTGGCGACTTGCCGTTCCTGTTTAAAATCCTTGCCGCTGACAGTGCCCTGTCCATCCAGGTACACCCTAGCAAACAAGACGCCGAACGCGGATTTGACAAAGAACAGCGCGCCGGAATCCCCCTGACCGACAGTTGCCGTAACTACAAAGATCCTAACCATAAACCTGAACTGGTTTATGCCTTAACCGACTACCAGGCGATGAACGGGTTTCGCTCATATCAAGAGATCATTGATGAATTCACCAGGCTTAATATCCCTGAACTGAGCGAGCTATTGACCTGCTTCAACCAGCAGCCAAACTCGCAAGGCTTAGAGACCTTTTTCAGCCAGCTGCTTTCAATGAGCAAGCAAAGAAAAGATAACGCGTTAGATCAATTGCTAACGTACGCATCTATGAACGCGAACCAAGAGCTCTATCAGCTGGTTACTGAGCTTGCCGGCCAATATCCGGGAGACATTGGCCTGTTCGCCCCACTGCTGCTTAACGTGATCACCTTAAAGCCAGGTGAAGCGATGTTCTTAAGTGCCAGAACGCCACACGCCTACATCAAAGGAACTGGGCTTGAAATCATGGCGAACTCAGACAATGTACTCCGTGCCGGCTTGACCCCAAAACATATGGACATTGACGAACTGATCCAATGCACCGATTTTGTACCAAAACCTTATGGTAGCTTACGTCTTGCCCCTACACAGCATGGCTGTCACCACGATTATGCCGTCCCCGTAACGGATTTCAGCTTCAGCATTTTGCATCAGCCAGAAAATGAACAAGTAGTCACCAGCAGTGCCGAGATTCTGCTGGCGATTGATGACAACCTCACTCTACTTAGCGCTAATGGTGAGATACTGACCGCGGTCAAAGGCCAATCGGTGTTTATTCCCGCTTATGTCGGCCGTTATACCGTCAGCAGCTCAGGACGTGTTGCCAGAGCATTCAACCAGTAATCCCTCCCTCCTTCTGCTTAACCCAGCCATATCCAAGGCTGGGTTATGTTTTCTTTCACACCCATTTGCCCACCGATAACTGGTGATGCCACAGTTTTATCTACACTGCGTATAAACCTCACCAAGTCATCTCGGTTGGATATAAAACCATTTTAATACCATTATTCATCAACAGGTCGTATGTGTTGCAAAACGTATAATCGGCGTTGTAATCGGTGTCTTAATCACTACAATCTCAGTCCCACTCTTTTGTTTGATGCTTGTATGCCGAAACTAAATTTAGACAATCTGGCCAAACGCTCTGCGCTGTCCGAGACAAAAAACTGTGAAGACATTCAATCGGCCTTAGAACCGAAATTTCACAAACCCAGCAAGCGCCTGTGTTTGAGCCCGGGATTAAGCGATAAGCATCTAGCCAAACGCTGGCAGGTTCTTGAACCACTTACCGATAAACAAGCACTGCTCGACTCATCGACACTTGAACACTACGACGCCTACGCCAAAAACATCGAACACTTTATTGGCTCGGTAAACTTGCCGGTTGGGGTTGCCGGCCCGCTGAGAGTCAACGGCTTGTTTGCCGACGATGATTATCTGGTACCACTGGCGACCACCGAGGCTGCCCTGGTCGCATCTTATAACCGCGGGGCAAATCTAATTACCGCAGCTGGCGGAGCCAGTGCCCTGCTGCTCAGTGAAGGCGTCAGCCGAACTCCGGTGTTTGCTTTCCGAAGCCTGGCTGAATCGGCCCAGTTTGTGAACTGGGTGGTGACGCAATATGATGTTTTCCGTCAAATAGCCGAGTCGACGACTGCTCACGGCAAACTCAAAGACATTAATGTCAATATTGAAGGCAACCACGTTTATCTGGTGTTCGAATATACAACGGGCGATGCATCCGGCCAGAACATGGTGACCATCGCCACCCACCAGGTGTTCCACCATATTTTGGCCAACAGCCCGATCAAGCCGGTCGAAGCGTTTCTCGACGGTAACTTATCCGGCGACAAAAAACCCAACGCACACACCTTACGTGCGGTTCGGGGCAAAAAGGTGTCCGCCGAAGTCACTATCTCTGCAGATTTGGTCAATAAGTATTTGCATACAACACCAGAGTCGATGGTTAAATTTGGTAAGATGAATACCGTTGGTGGCTTACTCAGTGGCACGATCGGGGTCAACGCGCATTACGCCAATGCCCTCGCCGCGTTGTATATCGCCTGCGGCCAGGATGCGGCTTGTGTGGCGGAATCAGCAGTTGGCATCACTCGGATGGATGTCACCGATCAGGGCGATCTGTATGCCTCCGTGACCTTACCCAACATTATGGTCGGAACCATCGGTGGCGGCACCGGTTTGCCAACACAAAAGGCATGTTTAGATATTTTAGGGCTGTATGGCAACGGCAAAGCCAAAGCACTGGCTGAAGTCGCCGCTGCCTTGTGTCTGGCGGGTGAACTGTCAATTGTGGGGGCATTTTGTGCCGATCACTTTACCCGCGCGCATCATAAACTGGCGCGAAAATAAAACCCAAAACGGACACGCAGAGCTTGTGTCATTGCCTCTGAGCAAGCAGTGACGAACCTCACGCTCAGCCACGCCGGTTTAACCGCACCTGACGCCTGTCGGAACTAAAAAAGGGAGCATTTCGCTCCCTTTTATCTATGATCTTACTTACTCCGCATCTGGCTGCTCGGCACGGCGCTGGTTACACAGCGTAATAGCGCGTTCCAGTAGCTCCAGTGCAGTCTGCTCACAGGCCGGAAGCTGGGCATCACTTTCTGCGATTGGCGTGACACGGTCACCCCACTTAAGTACCGCTGCGCCCCAGGTCAGCCCTGCACCAAATGCCGCCAGCAACAGATTGTCACCAGGTTTAACACGGCCTTGCTCCAGCGCCTCACATAAAGCAATCGGTACGGTCGCAGCCGAGGTATTACCGTAATTCTGAATATTGACGAATGCCTTCTCGTGCGGAATGCCTGACAAGTCGCACAGGGTCTGAATAATACGGATGTTTGCCTGATGTGGGATCACCACATCAATGTTATCTGTAGTCAGTTGAGATTGAGCTAACACGGTTTGAGCCGCGCGCCCCATTCCTTTCACCGCTCGCTTAAAGATTTCCTGGCCGACAAAATTGAAATCCCAGTAACCGTTGTCTGCCGCAAAACGATCCATGCAAGTACCAAATTTAGGTACAGAAAGAATATCGCGCCCTTTGGCATCACAGCCGATCTTCGCGTTGAGTAACCCGCACTCTTGCTCTGTACGGCTTAATACGACAGCACCCGAGCCATCACCAAATAACACCGCAGTATCGCGACGCGACCAGTCGATGTAGAACGACAGTCTCTCCGCACCAATAATGATGGCATGACGATAATTACCAGACTGCATCAAACGCGTGCCGGTCTCTAAGCCGTAGACGAATCCGGTACAGGCCGCGTTTAAATCAAATGCTGCGGCTGAACGCACCTCAAGATTCTGTTGCACCTTAGATGCGATATTGGGTATCAGCGAATCTGGTGAACAGGTAGCGACAATGATCAGATCGATATCATCTGCTTCCACGCCCGCCCGAGCCATCGCCTGTTTGGCGGCGACCGTTGCCATGTCCGATGTGTTAACGTGGCTGATACGACGGTTCTCAATACCGGTGCGTGTGCGAATCCATTCATCAGATGTGTCCAGAAAAGTGCTCAGATCATCGTTAGAGAGCACCGCCTGGGGTACGCATTTTCCCCATCCCGTAATTTCTGCGTAATAATTTGCCATTGCAGACCTATTTAGTGTTGTATTTTAATGAATTTTTTTAGAACCTAGTCAGGCTCAATAAGTGACTTACGCTATAAGTCATCAATATTGCTATAAAATAAATTGATATAAGATTAACGAAGTATACGCATTCTGCAGCTGACTGGTAAGTCCAGTTTGCAGTAAAACATAATAATGAGGAAGTCATGTCATCGTTTAAAACTCGTTGCCCTTCATGTGGTGGTTTAAATCGCGTTCCGACCGCTCGAGTGTCAGAGAGCGCAACTTGCGGAAAGTGCAAAAATGCGTTGTTTGACGGCGCACCAGTAGAAGGCACCCAAGAAAACTTATCATCGTTACTAGAAAGCGATATCCCGGTTGTCATCGATTTTTGGGCGCCGTGGTGTAACCCTTGCGTCGGCTTTGCACCTGTTTTCTCGGATGTAGCGAAGGAACATGAAGGCAAGCTGCGTTTTATTAAGATAAATACTGAAACCGAGCAGCAGCTTGCCGCCCAGTTTGGCATCCGCAGCATCCCGACCGTCATGGTGTTCAAACAGGGTCAGCGTGTGGATACGATCAACGGGGCCCTGCCAAAGAATCAGTTTAATCAATGGTTAAATCAGGCACTTAGCAAATAATTTATTCCGCCAGCCTCCCCCGTAAGGCTGGCGTTTTCATGCCCCTATTTTTGCACATTGTTTGATAAATAAAATTTGTCGCAACGACTCAAATTTATCATTTTACTTCCTCTTTCATTCGCCTCATATTCGCGCCAAATAACCTCTAGATTTAACTTCACTTATAGGCGTAAAACATTGGAAAACACGGTTCTTTCCGCAAAATCACCACAAGTCACTGTTCCTGTTATCGCACTGTCTCTTTATGCCGTTGCGTCAGGCTATTTGATGAGCTTAATTCCTCTGATGCTTGGTGAATACCACATTGCCGCCGGCTACGCGAGTTGGCTGGCGAGTGTGTTTTATTGCGGCCTGTTGATTGGAGCTATATTTTTTGAACGTGTTGTACGCCACCTTGGGCACCGAAAAGCATTCGTCGGCTGTCTGGCAGCCTTCTCACTTACTATCATCGCATTGCCTGTTTTCCCTAACGGGATGCTATGGCTGGGCGCTCGCTTTATTGCCGGCATTGCCGTCGCCGGCGTGTTCGTCATCGTTGAATCATGGCTGATGGCCGGCGATGAATCATCACGGGCAAAACGCCTGAGCTTATACATGCTGTCTTTGTACGGTGGCTCTGCGCTGGGTCAGTTCGGTATTGGGATTCTCGGCGTCAGCGGCGGCGTCCCCTTTATTGCCATGACGACACTGATTCTGATCGCAATGCTGGTACTGATGTTCATTGACTGCGAACAGCCAAACAGCCACGAGTCAACCGCGCTGTCGGTTAAGCAGATATCAAAGCTAAACCACGCGGCAATTATCGGTTGTATCGTCTCTGGCTTAACCCTTGGTGCAATTTATGGCCTGATGCCTGTTGAACTGGCAAACCGCCAAATCAGCCACCAGGATATCGGAACTTTAATGGCATTGGTGATCCTGGGGGGGATGCTGGTTCAACCTATGGTAACCGCCTTAAACCGATACATCAGCCGCACGGTACTGATGGCGTTATTTTGTATTGTCGGGATTTTTTCAATTGGTTTGACGTTCGTTTCATCGTCAGCCGTTTTGCTCGCAGCCGCGCTGTTTCTGCTGGGAATGGCGACTTTTGCCCTGTACCCGATTGCGATTAACTTAGGCTGTGAGGGACTGGACGAGCGATATATTGTCTCCGCCACACAAGTGATGTTATTTAGCTACAGTATTGGTTCCGTAGCCGGCCCTGTGGTTGCCGGCCAGTTTATGGGTCAAGTCCACGGCTTACTGGGTTATTTATTTGCGGCGCTGCTGGCAACAGGTATCTACATGCTGTTGGCAGCCAGTAAAACCAAGCCACAGATGATCGCTGGCTAATAATCACTCACAACCACATTTACTTTCGCCCGGACAAATCACACACTACTTGTCCGGGCGTTTGTTTTTCTGCTGCCCCACCGTACGTTGATGATTAGCACGTTGATGAATAGTACGTTGATGGCGATTCGACGCATTCGCTTGGGGCTTCTCCGGTACTTTACGCTTTTCGTGCACCAGATGCCAAATAGCTAAAATCGGATGTTTCAACAGCATCCGCGGCCCGGCATAACGCATGACTAAACGCATCTGCTCTTTTGGCTGGGGCTTGTAACAATGGATCGGACATTGGTTACAGGTCGGTTTAGCTTCACCATAAGGGCAACGATCCAAACGCAGTTCAGCATAATCCAGCAACTCCCGGCAGTCTGCACACAATGTTTTTGTATCATGGTGATCCCGGCAGTATATCTCGACCATCGCCTTGACAGTTTTGAATTCTGTGGCAAGTTTACCCACTAAAATATCGCTCATTGCTTTCGCCTTGTTACATCTTGTCTGTGCAGCCCTATAAGAACTGGCCTATCTTACGACAACGTGCGCAAACCCGCGCGTTTAATCTGCCCTGTATACGTTCAGCACCATTCCCCGTCATTCATCACGGCTTCATTCCTGTCAGGTCACGGCGTTTCACTAATGACTGATTCGGCTTGTAACTTATCAGAAAAATCACTATCCTGCCTCGCTCAATCAAAGGGCCAGACTATGAACCGCAAAAAGAAAATCAATCAGATCTTAAAAGCGAAGCAGAAAAAACAAAATGCAAAACTGCATAAGAGCAACAAGCCACGTTACATCTCTAAAGCCGAACGGGCAAAGATGGAAGCAGAAGCGCAGAATCAGGCCGTTGAGCCAACTACAGATCAAACAGAAACGCTAGACATCGTATCAACCGACGAAAGCTAACGTAGCTTTCTTCGTTCCAGGCCCGCTGGCGTCAGGCTTTAGGATTACGGCCTCTTAGCTCTGTAGCCGCAGGGAAACGGGAGTTACAAAATAAGCTTTCAGGCGAACGAACGACAAAAATCCATCAGATAACGTCGATGACTATGCCCGATTATTACTTTCACCTGTAACCACAGCGGCACCGATCATATGTGCCAGGCGCAAAGCCTCGGGCACATTGCCGGTATCGGTTAATAGCGCTAATACTTGTGCTGCCGTTTCTGGCTCACATCCGCACGCCTGGTAAACAAAAGCGTGGTGGGTATATATCGGACCCGCTTTGAGCAATGTGGATTTACGCTGCTCATAGTCCGGAAAGTGTTGTAGTGCATAATCAATCGCCGCCATGTCGGGCGGTTTGCGCATCACGGCAATGCAGGGACGCTGCAAAACCTCCGCCAGCGCCGGCAAATCAATCAGATTAAACCCGCCAACCGTCAGGCCGTCGGTGAGAACCACATTGACTTGCTCATAAAATTTACTCTGCTTGAGCAAGGTCGAAATGACCTCAGTGGCATCATTGCCATCTTTAGTTGTTTCTCCCCAAAGCATACCTTCAAAGCGCGTACCAGAGCAGACGATCCCTGAGATATGGACCAATGCCCCCGGCCTGCGCTCAAAAGGCGCGTCATCAAAACCGATCACCCGGATCTGGCGGTTTAAACGTAACAGTTCTTCAAGTGGCTTCATTTACGTGACGCTCCATTGGTCTCCATACACTTAGTATAGTGATGGCGTTGTCACGTAAATCAAATGAGCAAAGTCGACTGTACTTATACCAATCTGGATAAGTAGGTGTTTCAGGTATTTGTGCAGGACATATCGCTTAGAACAAGGCATAGATTTGGTAACTAGTTATTCTAATTACCAAATCTACAACACTGTTATCCGCAATTTTAACCAGCAAGAATGATCAGATACTTATGTAGGCTGGTATTATGTACTTCAACGCTCCATCGCGACGCTGGTTACTGCTCTGCATGTTACACAATTTCGGTTTTTTTTCTTAGATTCATACAGCGCATCATCAGCGGCTTCAGAAAGTTCGCGCGGCAGTGATGACTCTCCAGGGTAAACTGAACTGACTCCGAAACTGGCCGTTACGTGATCTCTTCCACTCTCAGCTTTATGCGGAATAGCCAACATTTCAATGACTTGCCTTGCTCTTTCTGCAACCAGTCCCGCTCCGTCTAGCTCCGTATCCGGAAGGATAATCGCAAACTCCTCCCCCCCGACGCGCGCCACTCGATCAAGCTCTCTTAATGGCATATCGCTGATTGCATTAGCGATAACTCTCAGGCAATCGTCACCCATATAGTGACCGAAACTATCGTTATAAAGTTTAAAATGATCGATATCCAATAAGACCAGAGACAGCGGAGTTTTGGTTCTTGATGCTCTCACCCATTCTTCTTTGAATATCTCATCATAGCGACGCTTATTGAGTAATCCGGTCAAGCCATCGGTCGTAGACAGCATGAACAGCTGTTCATTTGACTCTTCCAGTTGCTGCTGAAGCTCTTCTAACTCAGCAAGCTTTTGATTGAACTCGATATTTTTCCTTTGCAACGCTTCTTTTTGCTCATATAGCTCAATAAAAATACGAATCTTGCCATTAAATACTACAGCTTCAAGTGGCTTAAACAGGTAGTCCACCGCACCGGACTCATAGCCTTTAAAAAGATGTGATTCGGTTTTAGAACGGGCCGTAACAAAAATGATCGGTACCGATTTGGTTTTCCTGTTACCGCGCATTAATTCTGCGACTTCATACCCATCCATATCTGGCATTTCTACATCAAGTAACACCAGGGCAAAGTCATGATCCAACGTATGCCCAAGCGCTTCAGGCCCGGACTGAGCACGAATAACCTCAGCGTTAAATGGCTCCAGCAAGTTTTCCAGTGCTATCAGGTTCTCAAGACGATCATCTACGATCAAAATTTTAGGACGCTGTGTCATTCTTACACTCACATACGCTATTTAAAAAATCACCAATATCTTCCAGCGAAATGACATGGTCTACATCAACAGCATCGATTGCTGCCTGTGGCATGGCCGTGGCCTCAGCGGTTTCGACCGACTGGACGACCGCCAATCCGCCCCGTTGCTTTATTTTTTTTAAACCTAATGCTCCATCAGAGTTTGCTCCGGTTAACACAATGCCTATCAGCTGATGACCATAGTAATCAGATGCTGATTCAAACAGCACATCAATGGATGGGCGGGAGTAATTGACCGGAGCATCAATAGACAAGGCAATAGAACCATCAACTTCCACCAGCATATGATAGTTAGGGGGGGCAATATACAGCTCGCCCCTACGAATCGGTTCTTTGTCCTCCCCCTCCTTTACTTTAAGAGAAGAGCGTTTACTGAAATGGGCGGCAAGGTAACTTTCAACATTGGGGCTAATGTGCTGTACCAGTAATACCGGAAGACAGAAACCAGGCTTTAACTTTGTTAACACAGTTTCCATTGCCGCCAAGCCCCCGGCAGAGGCTCCTATCACTACTGCCCGGTAGGCAACATTTTCGCAAACAGCCCGCATTGTCTCTGACTCCTTACCCTATGACGGGTTCACGCTTCTTCCGGTAGATTTTCTCTCTTTCAGAAACCAGCTCAAACTTCTCAGCTATACCCGAAAATCTCAGGCTCTCCTTAGAGCCAAGACAAAGAAAACCACCAGGAACCAAACTGTCATAAAACAGCTGAAAGACTTTGTTCTGCAACTCCCGATTAAAGTAAATCAGGACATTTCTGCAAAATATGACATTCATTTCACCAAATACACCGTCGGTTGCCAGGTTGTGTGGAGTGAACAACACATTGTCTCGCAAACGGTTTTTAATGATCACGTGTTCGTAGTCCGCCGTGTAGTAATCCGAAAATGAATTAAGACCACCCGACGCCTGATAGTTGGTGGTGTACTGGCGAACCAGATCCATCGGGTAAATGCCCTTTTGCGCTTTTTCCAGTATCGCTTCATTAAAATCTGTGGCATACAGTTGGGCTCGCTCGTTCATCCCTTCTTCTTCAAGAAGGATACCCATGGAATACACTTCCTGACCAGCAGAGCAGCCGGCATGCCAGACTTTTACAAACGGATAGGTTTTCAGGTGAGGTAACACGATTTCTCTGACTTTTTTATAGAACCAGGGATCGCGAAACATCTCCGTGACGTTGATAGAAAGATCAAGCAGGATCTGTTCAAAGAAGCGCGGGTCATAAATGACCTTGTGTAGCATCTCTGAATAATTTTTCATGCCTTCAGCTGCACGTCGGTACTCGAGTCGGCGCCGGGTATGCGCAACCGAATACTCTCTGAAATCATATCCATATTTTCTGTAGATCGCTTCCAGAAACAGCTGGATCTCCAGCTGTTCGTCATTTATTTCCACGACATGACTCATATCAGTATAACCACACTCTCATCATCGAAAGCAGCTTATCGGTGTCTACCGGTTTTGCCAGATAGTCACTTGCCCCGGCTTCAATACACTTACTCCGATCTCCTTTCATCGCTTTAGCAGTCAGCGCAATGATTGGCAGTGAGGCATATTTCTTCTGGCTTCGTATCTCTTGCATCGCCTCATAACCATCCATTTTTGGCATCATAATGTCCATGAGCACCAAATCGATAGCAGGATTCTCTTTCAGTTTATCCAGGCTTTCCAAGCCATCCCGGGCGATAGTGACATTCATGCCTTTTTCTTCCAGCACTCTGGAGAGCGCAAATACGTTTCTCATGTCATCATCAACCAACAGGATGTTTTTATCCTTTAACACGGACTCCTTATCGTGTACCGCTTTAAGCATGCCGCGCTGTTCTGCCGGCAGTTCTGCTTCTACCCGGTGTAAGAACAGCGCAGACTCATCCAGTAAGCGCTCCGGAGATTTCACCCCTTTGATAATTATGCTCTCTGCATATTGGTTGAGTTCTTTTTCTTCATCCCGGGTCAGTTCACGCCCCGTATAGACAATAATTGGCACCCGGGCAGCCGTTTCACTGCGTCTTATGCCCTCCAACAGTTCAAACCCGGTCATATCCTCAAGGCCAAGATCCAAAATCATGCAGTCATAACGGTGAGACTCAAGCTCAGCCAGTGCCTGTTCCCCTCTTGACACCTCGACAATATGAACATCGCTCTGACCTATCAGTTGCTTGATACTGTCTCGCTGGATTTCATCGTCTTCAACGATAAGTAGACGTTTCACCGGTTTAGAAATAATGTCTTCAATACTAGAGAACGCGGCATCAAGCTTTTGCATATTGACCGGTTTCGTCAGATAACCAATCGCTCCCATTCGCATCGCATCCAGGTTTGCATCGTTCGCAGACATAAAATGGACTGGAATATGCCTTAACTCCGGAGTCTCTTTCAGCCTTTCCATCACCGTCCAGCCGTCAATACCCGGAAGACCGATGTCGAGAATGATGGCACTTGGTTTGTAATAATCCGCAAAGTGCAGGCCTATTTCACCCGTTTCGGCAACAATGCACTTAAACCCTCGTTCACGACCGAAATCACGCATCACACCGGCAAAAGCCTTATCATCTTCAATAATGAGTAACGTTTTATCTTCCGGTGCAATGGTTTGCCTGTCGTCATCGATATAGCTGGTCGCTATGGTCGCGCTGACATCAGGGACCTTGGCAGAAAGGGTTTCTGAGGTTGACTTTTCAGCCACGACGTTATCTCCGGTTGTATTGACGGAGCTCGCTTCCCGGGCTGCGTTGTCAGGCTTGGTAGCAATAGCTGGCTTGAGCTTAAACGCTGAATCTTCCTCTGATTCTTTGGTATGTTTAGCAACATACTCAAGCGGCAGGACAACCGTAAAGGTGCTGCCTTTTCCTTCCTCACTCTTGACAAGGATATTCCCGCCGAGCAAATGGGTAAGCTCTTTCGAGATCGATAAACCTAAACCCGTACCGCCATATTTGCGGCTGGTGCTGCCATCGGCCTGCTGGAAAGCCTGGAAGATAGCTAACTGTTGCTCTTCTTTGATCCCAATCCCGTCATCTTTCACCTGGAATGCAACCAGTGATTCTCTCGGTTTGTTCATACGAACGGCCATTTCCGGCGAAGGCTGGGCAATACTTAATGATACCGAGCCGTCATGGGTAAACTTGAACGCATTAGTGAGAAGATTACGCAAGATCTGCTGCAGTCTCTGAGAGTCTGTTTCTATGGTGCCAGGCAAGTTCCCGGCAATCGATACAGAAAATTCAAGGCCTTTTTCCGCCGCAATATCGGCATAAAGACGATTGATATCTTCTTCAATCGAGTCAAATGCTACATCCTCAATATGCAGTTCTATTTTGCCGGCTTCAACTTTAGACAAATCGAGAATTTCGTTGATTAACGACAGAAGATCCGCACCAGAAGAGTTAATAGCTCGGGCTGATTCTATCTGTTTGTCGGTCAGGTTGCCGTCTTTGTTATTCGCAAACAACTGCGACAGAATTAAAATACTGTTAAGCGGTGTTCTCAGTTCATGCGACATATTTGCCAGAAATTCTGATTTATACTTACTGGCAACTTCCAACTCTTTGGCTTTCTCTTCAACCACTTGCCGAGCCAGATGTAGTTCGTCATTCTTTTCCTGCATCTCAAGCTTCTGGTCTTCCAGAGCTTTTGTCCGCTCTTCCAGCTCTTCGTTGGTAACTCGGAGCTCCTCCTGCTGAGCCTGCAGCTCGGCTTCTGACTCTTTGAGTACCTTGGTTTGTTCTTCCAGCTCTTCATTGGTCACACGCAGTTCTTCCTGCTGAGTCTGTAATGCCCGCTCAGATTCTCGTAACGCCGTAGCCTGCTCTTCCAGTTCGCTGTTGGCTTGGGTTAAGTTTTCCTGCTGCTTCTGAGCCCGCTCCAGAAGCTGATTAATGATAGTACGAGCATTCGCCGCGCCAAATACCACGGCCGCATTGGTACTGGCTTCGTTTACATATTGCTTCTGCAGTTTTGTGAAAGGAGTGAGTGAGCCCAGTAACGCAACGCCGATCAAGTGACTGTCCGTCACCAGAGGAATGGCCATAAAATGCGGGGGAACCACTTCGCCCGCGCCATAGTTCAGCAGAGGTGCATTATGGCTAATGTCTGAGTAACAAATAACTTCTTGTTCCATCGCCGCCTGACCGACCATGCCTTCACCCAGTTTGATGGTATTGAAATTACCATTACGATCAGTGAACGCATAACTGGACTGCAGAGTTAACAACTGCGTCTCTTGGTCATACAGATACAGCGCGCCCATTTCACTTGCCATATGTTTAGAAAAGAACGAAATAAACCGCTTTGCCAGCTCAGACAACTCCAGATCACCGCGAAGTTGATCATCAAGATCTTCTTTCCCGCTTTTAAGCCAGTCTAACTCACGCAACTGAACAGACATCTCGTTGAGCGCCTGGGCGAGCTTACCCAGCTCATCACTTCTGTTTACTTCCAGGCTAGAATCCAGCTTGCCAGAAGCAATGTCATTAGCGAAACTCATTCCTTCAATCAGAGGTTTCGTCACCGAGTTGGAAAACTTCATCGCGACAAAAATCACCACGATGACCAGCACCAACCCGGCCACAAGCAAGGTAGAATATAGGAAATAGATGGGCGCGGTGACCTCATCTTGATTGATTTTAGAGATTAAGTACCAGCTATGACCAGGAACCTTAACCTTACTGAAGGCAACCAGAACATTCCGCCCGGCACTGTCCACATAGGTGTTCTGCCCTCCCGTCGATCCTGACGCTTGGGCATCTGACCAATAATCCAGATCCTGCTTCAGCCGAAAACCGACCACATTTTTTCCGTCGCCCATAGTGACCATATCACTACGAAACTCAAACTTTCCGGTTGAACGATTTATTCCGATCAAATATGACTCGCCGGTTTCCCCCATCCCTTCACGTGAATCAACAATTTTATTGATCAGCATAGGCAGAACTTTAACCGCCACAATCGAAGTTACCTGGTTGCCGTTATTTTTCACCGGCGCTGCGATATAAGCAACCTGTCCCTCATCCAGTTCACTATAACCAAAATCAGAGAATACCGCCTGACCGCTTACTAGAACGTCAGACCAGGCACTAAACAACGCCGGGTCACTCCACTTAGCGGCCGTCAGTATGTTTCCAACGCGTTGAGGATTATCTCTGGAATAAACAATCTTGCCGTCTTTCGGGCTGATGAGCAGTAGATCGCTATACCCATAACCACGAATAAACTGTTCGATAAACTGATTTTGAGAGGTTAAGAGCTCATTCGTAATACCGCTGCTTTCAGCAGCGCCAAGGCTAGCAGTGAGCTCACTTCCCACAAATAGCTCTAGGTCTGTCATGCGTCTGAGAAAGAAATCTTCGATGCCTTTACTTCTTAATGCCTGAATCGCATTAAGCTCTTCAAAAGACTGTTCAATCAACGCTTTTGAGGCCAGCTGTCCGTTAAACAGAGTTGCAGCCAGGAGAGGAAGAACCCCGATAATAACCAGGATGGAAACTAATTTGGTACGTATTCGAATGTCAGCAAAATTGGGCATTAGCTAATGTGTGAGTTTAAAATAAATAGCTGGCGATTATTACCATTTATATTCACATACTCAATAGCATATGTTGATCCATTTGATGTGCATCAAACGTCAGTTCACTATTTACAGTACCTAATCTAAGACAAGATAAGAAAAGCATTCACAGACCATTTGTTAAATAGCCCTTAAAATCAACAACTAAAACAAGTCAGCCATTTTCAGCCTCTCAATCTTCTAAACATCTAGATTCAATGACTAAACTAATATATAAAAGTGATACGGCCATCCTTAACGCGTTGGTGTTATGGCGGATAAAAGAAGCCTGAGACTGGAAATGGTTCCGGGCAGACGTACACCCCTCTTTACGCTGGATAATATTGCAAAAATAACTGTTCAGTAGAAAAAAGCCCCTGCAGTGCAGGGGCTTATACTCAGGCTTTGAAGTACCGGATCTGATCGTGGAGGAGCTCCGATGTCGTTGCGAGATGTTGGCTTTCTTCAGCAAGCATCTGCGATGCCTCTTTAACCTCATTTGCTGCAAAGTGAATAGTGGTAACATTCTGGGTCATTTCATTTGCCACCAAGCTTTTCTGCTCAGACGCTGCAGCAATTTGCGCCACCATATCATTTGAGCGAATCAGTTCTTCAACCATACTGGCGAGTTGATCCTGCGTCGCCCTTGAAACTTCAACGCTTTTCTCTACCTGCGCATTACTGCGCGCTATCGCGTTCACCGTACGCTCAGAGCGCTCCATCAATGAATCAATCGTTTGCTGAACTTCATCGGTAGACTGCTGGGTGCGGCTGGCAAGGTTGCGAACTTCATCAGCAACCACAACAAAGCCATGCCCTTGTTCACCGGCACGTGCCGCTTCGATCGCGGCATTTAATGCCAGCAGGTTGGTCTGTTCAGAGACCTTCCGGATCACGCTCACCACCGCACTTATTTCATTCACCCCCGCTTGCAGCTCCGCCACCATTCGGTCGGCAGCCGCAATATCCTCAGATACCTCAGCAATGGTCGCCGCGGTTTTCTGCATATCTTTACCACTCTGCTCGGCATGTTGCGTCACCAATGCGGTACTTTGCGCGGTATTCTCTGCATTTTTAGCCACATCAGTAATTGTTGTACTCATTTCCGTCATCGCTGTGGATAACAGTTCAAGTTGTGCGTGCTGGCTGTTGACACTGGTCGCGGCCTCTTCACTGGCCTGAGCAATATTCTGCGCCATACTGGCAGACTGCTGTGCCGAGTTATGTGCCGCGAGTAACGTCTCCTGGAGTTTTGCTAACATACGATCAATTTCATAACTCACGGTGCCGAGCTCATCTTTGTGACTGGTACTCAAACGCACTGTCAGATCACCATTCGCAATTTTGCTTGTATTGTCGATAAGCTTTTGTAACGGTTCTGTGATGTTACGTGAAATCACATAGCCAAATGCAGCCAGTACCGCAATAAGCACTGTAGCAACCAGCGCCTCTTTCATCGCCTCGGCATAAAACGCTTCCTGAATATCTGCCACCAAAATCCCCGAACCAATAATCCACTGCCATTCAGGGTAAAGCTGAACATAAGAAATTTTGTCTTTAAGCTCACCCTGCGGGCTTTTCCATTGATAATCCAGGAATCCAGAGCGTGTGGTATTCGCTATCCTGGCCATCTCACGCCAATGGTATTTACCCGCACCATCTTTGAAATCCCTGGCATTAACACCATTTAATTCAGGTTTCGTCGGATGCAGCATTACCTTTAGTTCCGGTGTCAGTATCCAGAAGTAATTATTATCATCGTAACGAAGCGTCTCAACCGCGCGAATGGCTTGCTGCTTCGCAGCCTCGCTACCCAGTTCATTTCTCTGCTGATAATAGTGATCGAGCAGACTCACCACAACTTCCACCTGTGCACTTAGTTTACTTTCCCGTTCACTAAGAGAAGACTTTCTTTGCTCATTAAGATTGTACAAACAAGCTACGATCAGCAGTAGTGCCGAAATCACAACCAGCAATAGCAATTTATTTCTAACGGAAAGGTTGCAAAGTTTCATATTTAAGCCTGCTATTTTAATAATTTTATCCATTTGGCGATGGCAAACTTATAAAAAAATCCGAAACTTAAATCTGATGCATATCGTATTATTACCATTTGTTACAACAAAGTTGCATTAATCAACCGCTCCGCTACTAGTCAGGCTTAATACATCACCAGACACTGCAATACCGTTAAGTCCCCCCATAGCCCAGACGATGTGTCCACTTTCTGAGCATTAAAATGCCACTCTACCACTTGGTTAAACCAACTATTAACCTTTGTATCAGCCAGCTCCTACATTGATCCTACACTCTCACAAACCACCATTAACACTTGCCCCCATTAGCGTGAGTTATTGCCAATAATTAAACATTACTGATTTGCATATCAGTGGAATGTGAACAGCGTATCGTATTTTTGCGGTGAATGCCGGAACAATAGAGATCCTGTTTCGTATAAGGAAATTACGCATGCTGTACTTAGAATTTCTATTTTTACTTCTGATGCTGTACATCGGCTCACGTTATGGAGGCATTGGTTTAGGCGTTGTCTCCGGTATCGGTCTGGTGATTGAAGTATTCGTCTTTAAAATGCCGCCCACCTCTCCGCCAATCACCGTAATGTTGATCATTCTGGCCGTGGTGACCTGTGCTTCAATTCTGGAAGCTGCGGGCGGATTAAAATACATGCTGCAAGTAGCCGAACGTCTCCTACGCAAAAACCCCAAGCGGGTCACTTTAATTGCTCCTTTTGTTACTTACTCAATGACGTTTCTGCTCGGCACCGGCCATGCGGTCTATTCAATCATGCCGATTATAGGTGATGTCGCGCTTAAAAACGGCATTCGTCCTGAGCGCCCTATGGCGGCAGCATCTGTCGCTTCACAAATTGCTATTACCGCCTCTCCTATCTCGGCCGCGGTGGTATACTATCTGGCTCAGTTGTCTGATATTCAGCATGAAATCACCTTACTTTCGATTTTGATGGTCACCGTTCCGGCAACACTGTTCGGTACCCTGCTGATGTCGTTGTACAGCCTGAAACGTGGTAAAGAGCTGGAAGATGATGAGGTATACCAAGAGCGCCTGAAAGATCCCCTGTGGCGAGATAAAATCTTAACTACGACCGCGACCTCACTCGACGAAGTGTTACCTCCCAAAGCACGCAACTCTGTACTGCTGTTTATCGCCTCAATTATGGTAATTGTGGTGATTGCGATGTGGCCTGAAGTCCGGACGATTGCCGAAGGCTCTAAACCGATCAGCATGGCGGTTGTGATCCAGATGATGATGCTCTGTTTCGGCGGTATCATTTTACTCTCCACCAAAACCGATCCTCGTACCGTGCCTGACGGCGTGGTATTTAAATCCGGTATGGTGGCTGCGATAGCGATTTTTGGTATTGCCTGGATGTCCGATACTTACTTCCAGTACGCCATGCCACAATTCAGAACCGGCATTGTTGAAATGGTAACCAACTACCCTTGGACGTTCGCACTTGCGCTGTTTATTGTGTCAGTGGTGGTCAACTCGCAAGCCGCAACGGCACGTATGATGCTGCCTGTAGGCTTAGGTCTGGGGCTAGATCCGGCGCTACTGATCGGTATTATGCCAGCAGTATACGGTTACTTCTTTATTCCGAACTACCCTTCTGACATCGCAACCGTAAACTTCGATACGTCCGGTACGACAAAAATTGGTAAGTGGTACTTTAATCACTCATTTATGGCTGTGGGTTTAATCGGCGTGATTGGTGCTTGCTGTCTGGGCTATGTACTGGGCCAGATCATCATACCTTCATAAACAACTACTAGGATTGGTTTAAAGGCGAGTCATTGTACGTTTTCGTACTGCCTGAAGTGACTCGCCTTTTTCTTGACCGGCTTACAATAAAAAGCTGTCATCAATGGCAACAAAACTGTCCGCCGCATCGATCAGGGTCTGCGAGGTTAAGCGCGGCACTCCATACACCACGACTTTTTTACCAAAACGCTGCTGGATACGCTCAACCAGTAAACTGAAATCCCCATCACCGGACACCAGAATCACCGTATCGACTTCTGCCGCGATCTCTATCGCATCCAACGTGATCCCCACATCCCAGTCCCCCTTGGCACTGCCATCCCTGCGCTGAATAAAGGGTTTAAGCATCACTTCAAAACCAATTCCCCGTAGAATGTGGTGAAACTGGCGCTGCTTGGGATCATTACTGGCGATCGCATAAGCGCGGGCACTGATAACCTGCTTATCCTGCGTTGCCACATACCAGAAATGGTTATAGTCAAAATTACTGCGATACGCTTCGCGACAGGTGTAGTAAACATTTTGTACATCGACCAGAACGGCGACTTTTTCTTGTTCGGTGAAAGACATTCACAGGTACTCGTTAACAATTTTGCCTGCAACCCTATGCCAGTTTGACCAAAAGCACAATGAGCGATTTACACTAAAATATACGTATAAGGTGAATGTGTAGACTTTTAGGAGCAAACCATGAACGGAAAGTTGCTGTTGTTGCTGTGCTGCTTCTTTTCTTCTGCGGTTCTCGGTTATCCGGCACATTCAAAGTACTGGCCGCACCGAAGTGTGTTGTATTTCGCACCTGCCAACGACGAACACGTTAAGCAATTTCTACTTGAGACCCTGATAAACGAATGTGAACTGACCGAACGTGACATTGTCACGCTAATCATTACAGAAGATGGCTTCACCAAGCCTGACTGGCTCAAACAAGAGTTTGACACTCGCATCCTGGCCAGGATATACCGGGTTGAAAAAGGCGAACATACTGCTATTTTGCTTGGTAAGGATGGCAGAGAAAAATACCGTTGGGGAGCCGAAACGGACTGGAGTTTCATCAAGGACTTAATCGACCAAATGCCGCTACGTAAACAGGAAATGCAGAGGCAGCCAAGCCCCTGCAAGATTTGAGCAGCCGCCATTTACTCCGTAGGTATCAGTTAAACCAGGCCAGCTTGTTATGCAGCTGTGTCACACTGCCTACCACAATAAGCGCCGGGCTGACGGCCTGCTGTGCCAACACAGACAGTTCGTGCAGTGGGCCCTGAAATACCCGTTGTCCAGGCCGGGTACCATTTTCAATGATCGCACACGGCATCTGGGGAGAAAGCCCGTGGGTGATCAACTGATCCATGATACACCCACTTTGTTTCAGCCCCATATAGAAGACCAGGGTATTGTTTGACTGCGCCAGTGCATGCCATTCAATGTCCCGGCCATCCGGCTTAACATGGCCGGTAATGAACTGCACGCTCTGGGCGTGGTCTCGGTGAGTTAGCGGGATCCCGGCATAAGCTGTAGCCCCGGCGGCGGCCGTAATACCCGGAACCACCTCATACTTAATGCCATGCTCCGCCAGCTCTTCCAGCTCTTCGCCCCCACGGCCAAAAATAAACGAATCTCCCCCTTTCAGGCGTACAACACGTTTACCCTCCTGCGCTTTTTGTACCAGAAGCTGGTTAATTTGCTCTTGCGGCACACAGTGGTAGTCGAGCTGTTTACCAACATAAACCATCTCCGCGTTATCGCTTGCCAGCGCCAAAATAGCTTTAGACACCAAGCGGTCGTACACCACCACTTCTGCAGCCTGAATCACTTTCAGCCCTTTTACCGTGAGCAAATCCGGATCACCCGGTCCAGCACCAACAAGAGAAACAAAGCCGCTGTTTAACGAGGTGTTATTAGTGGTCATAGCAACGCCTATCAATTCAAATTTGGATATAAAGAGTAGCACTCTGAAAACTGCCCGATGAGTGATTACTTTTTATCGCCAAACCAGTTTTTAGCCTCGTACAAGCGGAGGCAAGAATCTGGCCCCTCCCGCTAACAAGAAGGACCAGACAACCGATTATTGAGCGCTCAGTACAGGCTCTGCGCTGACTTCTGTTTCTGAATCCAGAGCCGGTGCTGTTTTAGCGTGAGTCAGATAAAGCGGCACACAGGTAAACAGCAGACCGCCAACAATGTTCCCCAGAATGGTAGGGATAAGGTTGAAGTTCAACCATGTTGCGATACCAAAATCCGCGCCCAGCATCATACCAAGCGGGAACAGGAACATGTTAACTACCGCGTGTTCGAACACCAATGCGAAAAAGATGAAGATTGGTAGCCACATTGCTGTAATTTTTCCTGCAACCGTACGTGCCGTCATGTTACCGATCACACCCAGACACACCATCAGGTTACATAGAATGCCGCGTACGAAACAGGTGATCCAACCGTCTGCGCCGAGGTTTTCAAAGCCCACTGTACGTGCTGTCGCTACCGCAATAAATTTTTGACCAACCGCGTTTGGCTCAACACTGAAGTTCATGGTCAGCGACAATGCAATAAGACCTGCCACCAGAAGAGAACCGATCAGGTTACCCAAGCCGACCAGTCCCCAGCAACGCAAAACGCGGCCCCAAGTGATTCCCGGACGATTATCAAATTTCGCCAGAGGCGCCAGGCCGAACACACCGGTCACCAGATCGTAGCCCATCAGGCTAAGGATACAAAAGCCGACCGGAAACACGAGTGCCCCCACGATACCAATGCCGGTTTGGGTAATGGTGGTGATCGCAACCACGACAGCCAATGACAAAATAATACCGGCCATCATCCCACGCAGGATCAGGTCACGTGTCGAGGTGCGTACTTTTGCTTCGCCAGTGGCGATCATAGTCTGAACGAATTCTGCAGGTTTCAAATAAGACATCATGTCTCTCCAAAAAGTTGAATATAAAAGTGAAATTTGAATAGACAAAGGCTCCCTGCTCCTGTCTTTCTTTCCCTACAAAATCCAGTAGCGAACAGGAAGCCTTTTTACTATTTAAACTTTTATCGCCTTACTAAGCAGACAGTTCCACGATGCCGTTATTCACGCGCGCCTTAAAAGCTTTCACGCTAAATTGTGCATCTTCCATGCAAACGCCGGTGGTAAGGTTAAAGCGCTGCTTTTTCAACGGGCTGGCAACCCAAAGCTCGCCCTGGTGCTCACAGATCAAACCACGTGACAGCACGTTAGACTGAAAGAACGGATCGGTATTGCTGATGGCCAGTACCTGCTCCGCCTCAGTAGGGCGAAACACCGCAACTTGTTCCCCTCCAATCAGGGCACAAACACCCGTGCCCGGAGTAATGTCATTAATGTCACATACTTGTTCAAAAGACATGGTTGCTTTCCCCTTTGTTACTCAGTGACTGCGACATGCAAAATGTCACCCTTAGCTTCTGGATGTTTCTCGGTATAAGTCGCTGGACGGTGTTGCTCACGCTCGGCCACGAACTTGACATTGTCATCGCGCTTATCTGAGTTGATGAAGTGTGCAAAACGAGTCAGTTGTGATTCATCATTGATGGTCGCGGCCCACTCACACTCATATTCATCGACGAGCTTGGCAACATCCGCTTCAAGCTGGTCGTTAATGCCAAGTTTGTCGTTCACAATCACTTCGCGCAGGTAATCGACGCCCCCTTCCATGTTTGCCATCCATACTGAAGTACGTTGCAGTGGCGCGGCGGTGCGAATGTAGAACATCATAAAGCGGTCGATATATTTAATCAGTGTGGCCTTATCCAGATCACTGGCCAGCAAATCAGCGTGACGCGGTTTCATACCACCGTTACCACACACATACATGTTCCAGCCGGCGTCCGTTGCGATGATGCCCAGATCTTTGCCTTGCGCTTCCGCACATTCACGGGTACAGCCCGAAACACCAAACTTCATTTTGTGCGGGGTACGGATACCTTTGTAACGGTTCTCAATAAATGATCCCAGACCAACCGAGTCCTGAACGCCGTAACGACACCAGGTCGAACCTACACACGTCTTCGCCATACGCAGTGCTTTGGCATATGCCTGGCCGGTTTCAAAACCCGCCTCAATCAGCTTGCGCCAGATTTGGGGTAAATCGTCTTTCTGCGCACCGAACAGACCAATGCGCTGTGCCCCGGTCACTTTGGTGTATAAGTTGTATTCTTCAGCGACGGCCGCTAATACACCCAGAGCCTGAGGCGTGACTTCACCACCCGCCATCCGTGGTATAACAGAGTAAGTACCATCTTTTTGGATGTTACCCAGGAAGTTATCGTTGGTGTCATGCAGCTTCACCAGTTGTGGCTTAAGAATATGCTCACCCCAGCAAGAGGCGAGAATAGAACCCACCAGCGGTTTACACACCTCACAGCCGTAACCTTTACCGTATTTCGCTAAAAGTTCGTCAAAGGTTTTGATCTCTTCGATACGGATTAGGTGAAACAGCTCCTGACGAGAGTACGCAAAGTGCTCACAGACATCGTTCTTCACTTCAATGCCTGATTTAGCCAGTTCTGCATTCAGCACTGAAGTCACAAGAGGAATACAACCACCACAGCCAGTGCCTGCACCCGTTACTGCTTTGATGTCGCCCAGCGTGTGGTGGCCGTCAGCCACCGCCTGGGCAATTTTGCCTTTGGTGACATCAAAACATGAACAGATCACCGCGCTCTCAGGCAGAGCGTCCGCACCGAACGCCGGCTTCTCTGCGCCGGCGTGTGCTGGCAGGATCAACGCATCAGGGTGTTCGGGAAGGTCAATTTCATTCAGCATAAGCTGCAGAAGATCACCGTAGTCAGATGTATCACCGACCATTACTGCGCCAAGCAGTTTCTTGTTGTCTTCGGATACGATCAGACGTTTGTACACTTCTTGTTCTTCGTTTTGGTAAACGTAGCTCTTACAACCTTCACTGCGACCGTTTGCATCACCGATAGAGCCTACTTTCACCCCAAGCAACTTCAGTTTAGCGGACATGTCCGCCCCTTCGAATTTACTTTCAGTACTACCAAGTAAGTGATCCACTGCAACGGTCGCCATCTTGTAACCGGGCGCGACAAGGCCGTAGAACATACCATTCCAGGACGCACACTCACCGATAGCATAGATGTTTTCATCTGACGTCTGGCAGTGATCATTAATAGCAACGCCGCCACGAGTACCGACTTCCAGCTCCATCTGGCGCGCCAGTTTGTCCTGAGGGCGGATACCCGCTGAAAATACAATGAAGTCGGTCTCAAGCTCGGTGCCGTCAGAAAAACGCATCACGTTGCGGGCGTTGGTACCTTCTGCTGCAATCTCAAGTGTGTTTTTGCTGGTGTGAACACTGACGCCCATGCGCTCGATTTTCTGGCGCAGTTGATTACCCCCAGCAAGATCCAATTGTTCCGCCATCAGTTTTGGGGCAAATTCCACCACGTGGGTTTCTACCCCCAGCGCTTTCAGTGCGCCGGCGGCTTCAAGACCGAGCAGGCCACCACCAACAACGACACCGACTTTGCTGTTTTTGGCACAGGCTTCAATCGCTTTGAGATCTTCAATGGTGCGGTAAACAAAACAGTCTTTGCTTTCATGGCCTTGAATTGGTGGAACAAACGGGAATGAGCCGGTGGCCAGGATCAGCTTGTCATAGTGAACTTCGCGGCCGGTACTTGAGTAGACCACTCTGTTCTCACGGTTGATGTTAATCGCACGTTCGCCAATCAACATGTTGATAGCGTGTTTCTCATAAAAGCCTTGTTTGACTAGAGAAAGCTCATCGGCCGTGTGGTGAGAAAAGTAAGAGGAGAGGTGTACACGGTCGTAGGCGACACGAGGTTCTTCACAGAAAACGGTGATATCCATCTCAGAGACATCGGTTTTCTCGACTAAGTCTTCGATATAACGGTGCCCGACCATACCGTTACCGATGACGACTAGCTTCAACTTGCTCATTGTAATTCCTAAGGGTTAGGTTCTTATCACTGAGCGCATTGTTAGTTGTGAAAGAAAATTAATACATGATGTAAATCAATTACAAATTCAAACTACCCTAAAGGGGTAGACGCGACTTTTCATGCCCAAAGCACATAAGTTAAAGTAATTTATTAACGGATATTGGAGATTTTAAACAAACCACACTTAGTGCAACATGTAGCACTAAGTAAAAGAAAGCTCTGGTTTGAGCAGTGAAATCGATATTCATATATAAATAACTGATATTTAGTAAAAAAATCAAATATAATGTTTTGATCTTTTACTAGCTAACTGGTTACATAAAGACTAGAATCTGCATTAGTTTATATGGAACTATAACCATATAATTTATACAGTAATAGATACAGAGAGAGCCGTCCCATATTTATGAGGCGGCCTTTTATTTGGGAGTCATATAATGTCTAAAAATAATTCTATCTACATTTCAAGCCTGGATATGAACAGGATCACTGCCTTGCTCGATAAAATGCCAAACATCGCAGCAGAGCTTGTAAAACTAGAAGATGAGTTGGATCGTGCAACGGTTCTTGAACCACAAGAAATGCCTGAGCACGTGGTTACCATGAACTCGACGGTAGTGTTCAAGTTCTCTGGTGAAGAAAAAACCATAACCAAAACGCTGGTGTATCCATCGGAACTGAAGAGCAATGATGATATCTCGATTTTTGCCCCTGTCGGTAGCGCATTAATTGGCCTGTCTGTCGGACAAAAGCTGGATTGGCTATTACCCAACAATCAATTAAAAACAATTGAAATTGTTGACATTACCTATCAACCTGAGCGTAGTGGTGCACTAAACCGCTAATCTCAGGAGTCCCGGTGCAAAGACCGGATTAACGACTTTGCACCAGGAGCGCCAGCTTTCATCTTTCTTTTCGCCCTTGCCCAATTGAATTTACCTAAACTGTGTAAACTCATGTTCAGCCATGATTAACTCCATACATACTCCCCTTTACCTATTCCCCCTTTACCCCTCGGTTCTCAAAAAACACTCAGACTGATACGCGGTGTCTACTGGTAAATCCCTGATTCTTCTACTACTGTGAAAATAAGCCATTTCGTTATGTGATATCAGCAGAAGGATCTCCGGTATGCAGACTCATCAACCCAGTATCGCTGTTTTGATCCCGTGCTATAACGAAGAAGGTGCCATCGGCAAAACGGTACATTCATTTCAGCACGCCCTGCCCACCGCAACTATTTACGTTTATGACAATAATTCGACTGACAACACCATTGAAGAAGCACGCGCGGCCGGTGCTCTGGTATTCAAAGAGAAGCGCCAGGGAAAAGGTGAAGTCGTACGACGTATGTTCGCTGATATTGAAGCCGATATCTACGTTCTGACGGATGGTGACGAGACTTACGATGCCAATGCCGCACCGAAACTGATAGCCACCCTCTGCGACGAGAACCTCGACATGGTGGTCGGTACACGTAGTTTTGTAGATGAATCGTTCCCGTCCGGGCATATTCTGGGCAATAAAGCGTTTTGCACTTTGATCAACCGCGTGTTCAGCGCCAAGCTTAACGATGTGTTTTCCGGCTACCGGGTGATGAGCCGACGTTTTGTAAAGACATTACCGCTGATGAGTCTGGGGTTTGAAATTGAAACGGAACTGACCGTCCATACCTTGCAATGCCGGATTGCTTATCAGGAGGTACCGACTAAGTACAAACCGAGACCCGAAGGCACCGAAAGCAAGCTCAACACTTTCTCCGATGGTTTTAAGATCCTGCGCTTTATTGTCTTTCTGATCCGTGACATCAAGCCTCTGATGTTCTTTACCTGCTTATCTCTGGTATTCGGCGCTTTGAGCCTGATTCTCGGTATCCCCGTGATCAGCGAGTTTATGGCAACCGGTCTGGTTCCTCGCTTCCCCACCGCGATACTGGCGAGTGTTATCGGCTTGATCGCATTTATGTGTTTATTTGCCGGCATTATTTTAGACAATGTCAGCCGTGGACGGCTGGAAATGAAACAGCTTCGTTTTCTTGCTTTAAATAACAACATCTCTCCTCGCGCACAGCCAGATTATGACCAGCAAAGCCAGAGCCGCTCGGTGGGATAGTTTCATTCGCGGGCTAATGTGTATTGGTGCAATCGTACTGATCGGCCATCACGCTCGTTTCTATCTTCCCGTGTCCATCCAGTTAGACCCGTTTCCTCCCGCCAGAATTGCGCATGCTGGTGGCCGAATCAACAGCATTGACTACTCAAACTCATACCAGGCACTCAATGACAACTACCAACGTGGTTTTCGTTATTTTGAAATCGACCTGATGTACACCAGCGACCAGCATTTAGTCTGCCTGCACGACTGGGAGCAGAGCTTCGGTGCATTGTCAGGCACTCAAGTCAACGACGCCATATCGCTGGAGGAGTTTGAGCTCTCCTTTATCAATACCCGACTCACGCCATGTACTTTGAATGGGCTGATGGAATGGCTCGAAACGCATCCTGATGCGTTCATTGTGACCGATGTAAAAGAAAACAACCTCGCCGCTCTGGCAACCATTGCCCGGCTTTACCCCTCGTTAATTAACCGGATTGTGCCGCAAATCTACACACCCAAGAACTTCGCACAGGTTCGCCGTAGCGGATACGACAAAGTTATTTGGACACTGTATCGTTTCCCTGCATCACAACGCGAAATCCTCTACTGGATGGGAAAATTATCCGGCTCGGTTGCGGTCACGATGCCACAACAACTGGCTAAAGAAGGCCTGGGCTGTAAGCTGAAACAATTTCAGGTGACCACATTTACCCACACCATTAATAGCGAGCCTCTGCTGAAGCTTTTTCAGGAGCAATATGGTATCGATGAGGTTTATACCGACACTCTGGCACCGGCCACCACCGAGGTCATCACTGTTGCTGGAGCCTCAGATAATTCACTATGTTAACTGTCGCATGTTGCTGATCACCATTGATCAGACGTGTTCGGTCACCATCAAGTAAGACGGTGAAATCTTTGCTATTACAGCGTAATGTCACCCTTTCACGGCTGTCTCCCCGGCGGAACACTACACATTGAGGGGGAACCAGATTATCTAATGGCAGTACCCGACCGGTCATTTCACTGACACAAGACTCACCGTGCACGGCTGCGAACACACTGACTAACAGATCCGCCTGTTGAACGGCGACATCAACCTTCTGCTGCCCCCCCTGCCAAACCATAAACGCAGGAACTTTGGATGGTGCCATGAGTTTGTCCTGCTGCTTTTCAGCCTGAGTCAACGGTACCATTGCCCGATGATCGCTCAACACGATGATCATTGTGTCATCAGCGGTGATGCGTTGAATAAACTCAGTGATGATCCGATCACTATACTGAAAAGCCAATGACTCCGACAAAACCACTCCGCTCTCTTGCGGAACCACAAACGGTGGGTGAGTCGTCACATTTTCGATCACCATAAGCTGTTTGTCCGTTGTGGCATTCAGCTCTTGGTAAGCGCGCTCAAACAAGATTTCATCACTCACAGAGTTAAATAAGTATCTTGGTAGTGAATCCGGATAATCAGCGGCGCCAATAATGCGTTGAAAACCCATCGACTCAAGCCATACCCCTTTATTTAAAAAGCCCAGGTCACCCGAGGTCACAAAGCTGGTGTTATACTCAGCATCAGCAAACTGGTGGATAAGAGAAACCGGAGCCTTGATTTGGCTTAAGCTGATACCACCATCTAAACGCATGTTTATTGACCCGGATAATAAGGGCTGACCGGTAAACAGTGCATACAATCCGGTTTCGGTTGTAAAGCCATTCGCATAAAAGTTTGTCAGGGTAATATTTTCTCTGGCGAGAGTATCTAGCTCGGGTGTCCAGTCGCGTCCTTGACCAAAATAAGCACTATGATAGTTCGACCACGATTCAAACAAGATCACTACAATTTTAGTTGGCTGAATGGTCTCAACCGGTTCACAGGTTACTGTCGGCTGATAGCGAAAGGTGTTGATAAACCCCTCACTATAACGATTTAAATGTGTACTTCCTAAATTGGCCTGCACAACATTAATATAGAAAGGATGACGAACCGACTTTGGCGCCCAAAGTATACTGGTTCCCGCTACAATATACAGCAGCGCGAGCAACACAAGACCCGCGTTGGATACCACAATCCTTCGTGCAAATAAGTACAGACCACACAACAATGCCGCTACTGCGATAATGATGATCTGGTTAGTGCTCAACTCACCGAGATAGATATTGATTTGATCATAAAACTTAGGGATATCCTCAAAATACAATCGGGACTGAAAAGTAAACATCAGCACCATATCACCAAAATAGATCACCATCGCGAGTAAGGTGATCACACGACTAATAGCAAACCAGACACGACTCTTTTGCCCCGGGATGGCGAGCATGAGTAAAATCGGCAAGATATACAAGGCATCATAGGCGGCAACACGTAAGTAGCTTTCGCTATCCTCAACATGGAAATCTCGCCAAATCAGCGCCACTTTTAGCGCATAACACACCACTACAAAAAGAATGGGAAACATAAGCACTCACCCCTTTTCTTTTAAGGTTAGTGCATAGAATCTCAGTACTCAAATCTGCAGTACCCACATTAATGAATACTATTTGAAAATCACTATAAACTTATATCAGGATATAATTACTCCCTCATCACCCCTTATAATCTAAGGTTAAAAATTAATTACCCACACTCATCAGCGTAAATTTAAAGCTATATAATACATATATATAACGACAACCATAAAACGATATGCAGCGAACAACAAAAATCAACTCGATAGCAATAATAAACAAGAAATTTAATCACCAACAAATAATAATATTACTTCTAAGTAGATCAACTCAAAAGCCATCATAACCAAGGCAGACAGACAAAAAATTCGAAGCAGTTCTTACCGTGCAAACATATACGCCTATGCCCATATGCGAAGGTGTTAAACGCAAATAACAGACTCGACAGCACACTGACACTCCTCGCACACCTGCGTCAAATATATAACACTGATAATTTATTGACGCCTTATAAGTGTGACTAAATATCCGCAAAGCACGTTACAAACAGACACTGCAAATAAGTTATAGCTAACTCTCATTTAGATATAAAACTCTATATTTTGTTGAATTTCACGTGCTATAACACCACCGACTTTATAAAGCATTCCCCATCATTATGTTTTAATCGAAAAATATTGATCATCTCCTCAAAAATTAGCCCCAAACGCCACTGATAAGTTACACACTAACCATAGCAATATAAAATACCTCCGTAAGAACTTATAACAATATTTAAAGAACCATCATATTAATCAACACAAGAGAATCAGTATGAAGAAAACTCAAATCGCCTTAGCCATTGGCGTAGCGGGGACTTCCCTGCTTTCCGGCTGTGGCGGAGATTCCAGTTCAGATAATAAACTGAGTGCCCAAACCACCTATTCGGTAAAAGCCATTGATGGCTACTTAAGAAACGCGACCGTATGGCTGGATTTAGACAATGACTATCAGTTAGACAGCAATGAACCCCGCGCTATTTCTGGTGTAGGTGGTGTCGCCAATCTGAATGTAGAAGGCATTGATGACCCCGGCAAATATAACGTCGTGGTGCAAGTCACTACCGAATCGGTTGATGAAGACACGATTACCGATGAGATGCCAGAAGGTGAGCCAGTTCCCGTCCCATACGTTATGTCAGCGCCTGCCGGCGCGACCGCCGTCACTCCGTTGACCACCAAAGTCAACCTGGTGCTGGAAAAGAAAAAAGCCGAAGCTCAAACAGATTCAGAAGATGTGCTGTCCGATGAACAGCTGGAAGCACTAAAAGAAGCTGCCGTTCAGGAAGTGGCCGGAGACCTTCTCGACCCAGAGCTCATCATGGGCGACTATGTTGAAGATAAAGCCAACAACTCCAAGGCAGCACGCCTCGCGTACGAAGCAAAGGTACTGGTCGAGTCTAACCAGCTTCCGGAAACACCTTCTGAATTAAACGAAGCGGTTAAGTCCATCGCCGAAAACAAAACCTCCTTCGATCTACTGGAAGCGCTCGAAGCCGTCAGTGAACAGACACAAAAATCAATTGATACTGTGATCAAAAACTCTGCTTCGGACAACGCGGCAGCAAATGTTGATTTCAATGAGTTATCAGTACCTGAATTTGTTACCAGCAAAAGCCAGTTTATGGCTGACGACGATTCAGATGGTATTCCGAACGCACTAGACGCGTTTCCGAACGATGGTAACGAGTGGAAAGACACCGATCGTGACGGCATTGGTAACAATACCGATACTGACGACGATGGCGACGGCATTGCCGATGAGTATGATGCATTTCCGCTCAATGCCAAAGAGTCTGCAGATACCGACCAGGATGGAATTGGTAACAAAGCAGATAAGGATGACGATAACGATGGCGTAAAAGACGCCCTTGATGCTTTCCCGCTCAATCCTAACGAGTCAAGCGACAACGACAAAGACGGTATCGGGGATAATGCTGATAACGACGATGACAATGATGGCATACTCGATGCGGATGACCCGAATCCGTTAAAGAGCCATGAATCTGCTGACTATGATCGCGATGGTATCCCTGATGTGGAAGATAACGACGACGATAACGACGGTGTGGTAGATGAGGAAGACGCCTTCCCGTTTGACAGCGATGAAAGCGTTGATACCGATAAAGACGGCCTGGGCGACAATCAGGACGACGACGACGATAACGATCAGTTCCCTGATGAAAAAGATGCTTTCCCGACTAACCCGGACGAATATCTCGATTCTGACGGTGACGGCATCGGCAACAACGCGGATGAAGACGATGATAATGATGGTGTAACCGACCCACGTGACTACTTCCCGCTTGACCCATCAGAAAGCAAAGACACAGATGGTGACGGTATTGGTGACAATTCCGATCCGGAAGACGACAGCAAAGACTCCGATGATGGAGTTGACGACAACTCAGATCCGGATGACAGCAACAACGACAATGAAGAAGAGACAACCCCAGTAGCACCAACAGCTCTTGAGTTTATTCGCGGATCAGATGTGCTGTATGAACTGCACACGGATGATGAATACGATGAAGCAACCGGTAACCACCAGAAGTTTTTATTCGTCGGTCCGGTTAAGATCCAGGATAACAAAGCCGTCACTCAATCACCGTTGATGGTAAATCCGGACGGCAGCCTGACCACGGTAGAAGAGGAACATGAGGACGTGATCCTGACCGCTTCGGGTTGGGTACAAACCACCAGCTATACGCTCGATGTCACATCCGATACTCCTGTCGCCTACCCGACGAATGCGCCGGAAAGCAAGCTATCACTGGCACTGGAACTACTGGATCTGGAAGGCAAACTCATTTCAGAAGAAACCCTGCCGTTTTGGTCTGACTATTTGACAGACACGGCTCAGTTCCCACCGGGCTCTTACGCTGTGAAATTCACTCCGAAAGCAAGCCAGGACATCTACTCTTTGTGGACCGACTCTGAAGTGCATGTCAGCACTACAGTAGAACCTTACCATGCCCCGGCCACTTCACTTGAACAGCTTATTGCGCCAGCAGCAACCGATACTTCAGCCGGCCAGAGCTATCCAAATCTGGTGTACTTTGGCTGGAATATCGGTGTTGAACTGGTTGAAGGTGGCACAGCTAACTACTATATGACCGGTAATGAGTTGGTTAAAGTGGGTTCTGGTTCCTGGAGCCGTAATGTCATCTCTGGTGAAGACATCATCGAGTTTACCGTTCCTGAAACCGTAATTGCTGAGTTCGGAGATAAATGGGATCAAGATTCCTCAACGCTGATTTGCAGCCTATACGATGATGGCAACGGCAGTTATGTCCGCATGGGTAGTGTAGAACGCGAAGGTACCAGCCTGGATGAATCTCTATACCTGTTTAGTGAAACCGCCAAGCTTGCTTTTCTGGAACAAGTGGCATTTACCGGTGGCAACGACGGTTCTGAACAGGATAACGGCGACAAACCGACGGATGGTACAGATCCTGGTGACTCTTCTGATGGCACCGATTCCGGCGATACCTCAAACGGTGATCATGAAGCAGACCACGATGAAGACCGCAGTGACATCGCCGATGGTGTCGGCATCGTCACCGAAGCAACCAACACTGATATTATACAGTTTGTGGAGAATACCACGGCCTTAAACGAGTTCGACCGCGAAGGTGAAGATGGCGTTGATCTCCTCACTGTCGACCAATTTGTGGTCAACGGTAGCCTCGCCGTCTCTTCCGGATTTAAAGTTATCTTGCCAGACGGCACGCTTGGCAGCAGCGTCGAAGACCATGAGCAAATGGTACTGACTGATGGCGGTTGGGTTACACCGGCTGGCTATACTCTGGATATTTCCGGTAGCAGCGCGATCGCCTATCCTAGCGGCTATTCCGAGCTGGTTTATTCTTTGGGCGTACCGAAGATCATCGATCTGGCCAATGTCACACTGTCCGAGCAGACACTGCCATTCTGGTCTGCGTATAAAACAGGTAGCGCGGTATTCCCGTCAGGTTCCAAAGCGCTCCAGTTCGCCCCTGTTGCAGAGCAGGATATCTACTCACTTTGGACGGATGCAGAAGTTCACGTAAGAGTCGTGGGCGCAACCTCAAGCCCATATCATATTGTTGCGACCACACTGGAAGATCTGAAGTCAGCACAGGCTGCAACAGAACCTTATCAGGCCAAACTGGTTTATATTGGCTGGGACATTGGCGTTGAGCTGGTTGAAGGTGGCGTGGCTAACTTCTACCTGGGTGAACAACTGGTCGATAGCACCAACTGGACTCAGGGAGTCAAGGGCGGCATTGATGTCATCGAGTTTACCGTAACCGATAAGGCCATCAGCGCCTTTGGCGAAAAATGGTCGGATTCTCCGGCAAGCGTATTGCTGGCGGCTCAGAACGGATACGTCATGCGTGGCGCGATCGAAACCGCAAACCAGGCAAATGATTTTGTTGTGACCATGTTCAATGACACGGCTTATCAAACCATCCTTGCTGAAGTTGAGATCCAGTGTGAATTTGCCCCAGGTGAAGGTGGCAGTGTTGAAGACTTTTTCGAGAAAGTCTCGCTCTACCAGGCGTGCTCAAACCACTCACTGCCTGACATCAGCACAGCTTCTCTGGCCGGCAATGCCTTTAGCCACATTAGTGATAAAGGAAATGACTCCAGCACCTTCTTCTTCGAAGATGGTACCTTGCTGAACACGCACGTTTTCTCAGATGAGACTGACCAACAGATGTCCGAGAAAACGGCCGGTAGCTGGGCGATCAAACAGCAAGACGAGTTAAGTTACCTGGAGCTTAACGCGGCAGATGCGCCAGAATCACACACGTTATTAGTACTTCTGAAGCATGAAGGGGAAACCAGCACGTTTGCCACTTACTCACCGGAAAGCTTCGCCGCAGACGGACAATACCGTTCCAGCCGCAGCGACGTTATCTCGTTGAACAGTGCCACCTTCAGCGGCAACCTGACAGAGTGTCTGGATAATGCCGTTAATACCAGCCAGGCTGAGTATGACGCATTAGCCAATGAGTGTCGTGCCGGCTCGAACATCACCACCACCTACAGCGATATGGCTCTGGCAGGCACGAGCTGGGTGTTTGGTCAGTTAGCGGTTCAAACGAACGAAACCGGTAGCCAAACCATCAAAGCTTTTGTGGCCAAAGACGAAATCACCCTGAATGCCGACAACACAGGCTTAGGATTCAGCCTGAACAATCCGGATGAAACGTTTAGCTTTTCCTGGAAAGTTAACGAGGCAGGCCAGTTAATGGTTCAACCTGATGATGAGTTTACAACCGGTACATTTACCATTACCGGTGCAGAAGGCGACTACACTACGCAGTTAGCCTACTGGCAAGAAGGTGACGCTACCGAAGGCAATGTTCACAGCTTTACGCTGCTGAGGAAGTAACGACCTACTGAATCATCGTAACCCTAACCAGCCCTGATGTTCTTCATCAGGGCTTTTTTAATATCCGGCTTTTCGTAAATATACATATAAAATAATTTGCCATTAAACTATTTGCATACAAAAACAAACACTGTAGTTTTTATTCATGGCCGAGACATTCACACAGGAAATAAGCATGAAATTAGTTAATACCACTAACAAGCTAACTCTTGTCGTCACTCGCCCAACTCAAATTATTGCTGCTATTTTGGTGATTATTCACTAGGCTGGCGGCTATTCTCCGTCAGCCGAAGCTGACGGAGACGGACTCTCTACCCCTTTCTCCCAACGCTTCACTGACGGTCTTTCAATAACAATAAAAGACAGGAAACACTCAGTGAAAAAATACGATCTATTTGCAACCGGCTTGATGACTTTTGCGCTGTTTCTCGGCGCGGGTAATATCATTTTCCCGCCATCTCTTGGCTTACAAGCGGGTACCGCATTGCTGCCGGCCATAGCAGGCTTTCTGTTTACCGCAGTGGGATTACCGGCACTCATACTTATCGTCCTTGGCAGAATCAACAGCAGCGCCGCGCTTACGCAAAAACTCCCGTCGTGGATGGCAAGCACCTTCTGGATACTACTGTTTACCACCATCGGCCCGGCTTTCGGTATGCCTCGCGCCGTCACTGTCGCTTATGAGATGGGCATTAAGCCATTTTTTGCTCAGGATACGCTGCTTCCCTTCACCATCGTATTCTGTCTGGTAACATTCTTACTCGCTTTTAAACCGGGCAAGTTGGTGGACTACATCGGTAAAGTGATGACTCCCGTAATGATCCTGATGCTGGCTGCACTTGCCCTGGCCGCTTTTGTTAACCCGCTCGATGTCCCTCAGTTACCCAGTGGTGACTACGCTTCAGCCCCTGTTGTAAATGGCTTAATCCAAGGCTATATGACCATGGATGCCATTGCGGCCGTTGGCTTTGGTTGGGTGATCATCCGTACAATCACCAGCAAAGGCGCATCAACACCGGCAGAAATTGCTAAGGCCTCGACTCAAGTAGCACTAATCTATGCCGTACTAATGTCTGCCTGCTACTTATCGATGGGCTATGTGGGTGCTACCTCAGCGTCAGTTGCTGCCGATGCGACACACGGCGGAACCATACTGTCTAACTATGTGGCGGCAACCTTTGGTCCATACGGACAATGGCTATTAGCGGCGATCATTGTCATGGCCTGCTTAACCACCACGGTGGGGTTAACCAACGCCTGCTGCGAGTACTACCAGCAGGCATTTAACGCTCCGTTTACCTTTACGGCAGTTGTGATCGTCACCCTGACCGGCGTTGTCGCCAATTTTGGTCTGGAGCAGATTTTAGCCACCAGCTTACCGGCCATCCTTGTACTTTGTCCGGTCGCATTGGCCCTGGTACTGGCTTCATTACAAAAAAGTGCCCAGACAACATTAACCAGCGTGGTTACTACCCTACTCTTTGGCAGCATTGATGCCATCAACATTCTGGGCAAAATGCCGGAGTTCTGGGACAACTCGTTCCACCAAGCGTTACCACTTTACAGCGCACACGCAAGTTGGCTGGTACCTTGTCTGTTTGTCTTGTCGGCCTCGTTAATGAAACGACGCCTCACGCCGTTAGTCGGACACTCGCACTAGAAGACATCGCAGCGGTTTTTGCTATGAGTTAACAGGCGACAGAGCAACCAAAGGCCCCTGATAGCTTCCGTTAATGCCGGTTAAAGGCAAACCGCGTGCCGAAAAATGAAATGCCCCGGTAATCATACCGGGGCATTTGCATCTGGTTGATCACATGTTGCGTTCTACTATGCTCATGCAAAGCCTTACTTTGATAAGTTATTCCAGCGGTGATTAACCCGCCATTAATGAATGACCTAACCGAACCAGGACGGTAACGCCTACAGCGTGTAGACATTAATCTGGCTGACTTGAGCACACAAACAAAAGGCTGACTCGCCAGTCAGCCTTTTTCTCTGTGATTAAAAAACCAGTCTTATGATTTAGCCGGAATCTCGATCATGACAGAGTCCATGATTTTTGGATCCGTCGCCGCACCACCAGAGGCCGTCCAGTCATCACCTTCAGGTGAAAGTGGTCGGTAATAGCCATCCATACTACTGTAATCCCAAGTTGTGATATAGACTTTCACGCCTTCCCAGTTTGAGATACCCAAGCGACCCCCTTTATAGATAAACCTTACTTTACCGGTTTCACTGTCAGTACTGTTGGTATCAATACGTACGGCTTTAGAGATAATATCTCCCCAGTTGTCTGCAGTGGCATTCTCAGCCGACAACGCCCGGCTTCCCCAGCCTTCCGCCATATGCTCAAAGCTCCAGTCAAAACCAGCAGGTGCCTCGGCATTCAGTCTTGGCAGGACAGTTAGCCCTTCTTTACCCGGGATATCAAAGAAAATGCTGAACGAAACATGGTCAAAACCATTAAATGGCTTCCAGGTAGTCGTCACTTCCTTCATGGTGATCTCCATAGAGAGGAAAGAGCCGTCAGCGATCAAATCCACCTCAGTGACATCCTGCTGGTGGCTGAAGCTGCTGTCAGCAGGATAACCGTAAGCGCCATTCGGCCCGTTGTCGTCACCTTCTGGATCGTTAACCACGATAGGGGTGCCCTTGATCTGGATAGCACTATTGAACTCAATGTTTTCCATACCACGTAATTGACCATCCTCACCGCTGGCAACAATAGCCAGTGTATGTGTCTGTTCAAGATCCGGTTCAAAGAAGCCGGTAAACAAATCAACGTTAAAGTTACCGTTTGCATCGGCCTCAAACTCAATCGCTTTGCCATCCAAACCTTGACCTAAATAACCATCGGTGATCAGTTGCAGCTTGCTCGCCGGAGCCGCATGGCCAGTCAAGGTGATGGTTTCGGTAACGTCGTGCTGCAATAGTTCCATCGAACTGTCATCAAGGGTGATCGCCATTGGCGCTTCCGGTACATTGCCGAATGTTCCATCCGACATTAACACCACTGCCCCGTTGGCCGGTATGGTCATTGTCAGCTTGCCTGATTCGTCGACGGTCACGCTCTTAGCATCATCGAACTTAAAGGCATGCTTAAGTGCCATAACCGATCCGGAAGCCAGACCTGTCTCAAGCTGGTTAGCCAGCACAGCCTGCTCTGCCGTGTTGATCAACACGATTGCCGTGGTTTCAGTGCCACTTTCATCTTTGTAATAGCGCTTGTAAGCGATAAGGCCCGGACCAGAATCATTGGCAGCCAGTACGCTCAGGTCACCACGGGTAAACACCCGGTTGCTAAGGCGCAGCTCAGCAAGCTCACTGGTTAGCTTATAAAGTGAGGTTTCTGTATCGAAGTAATCCTTAGTATTAACCGAATCACCTTCTTTATCCTGCTTATAGCCGCCGCTAAACATAGAACCGCGCGGATCCATCAGGCCCTGACTCGAACCCTGGTACAACACAGGAATACCCGGAACCGTCATCATGGTGATCAGTTCATGGCTCAGGCCGGTTTCGTTACCTTCAGAGAGGAAACGCGACACATCATGGTTTTCGATAAAGTTAGGCTCCAACTGCCATACTTTATTAGGGTAGAAGGTCTCATCGACCGATTTTTCCAAACGGAACTTCAGATAGGAAGTCGGTTCACCACCGGCAAAGACACGGCGCATCGTGCTGTGTAGCGGGAAGTTAATATTGGCATCGGCTTCGGGTACTTCTGCACTACCAAGGAAGCTGGATACGTTCTCCTCCCCTTCGGTCTGCTTCGGTAACGAGCTTGCCCATACCTCACCAAAGGCAAAGAAGTTGTCACGATTGGTCTCTCTGGCCACTTTTTTCATGCCGGGATGATTTTTATCTTCGGAATGCAGGAACGTGTTCCAGAACGCGTGATCCAGGAACTTAGAGGTATCGAGACGGAAAGCGTCAACACCAACTTCACGAATCCAATACGCGTAAGAATCTTTAAGGGCATTGATAACCACTTCATTAGTCGTATTGAGATCATCAAGGTCACCCATCTGGTATTCACGTTCCTGTACACGATCTTTGTAATCCGAGATCTTAGGATTCCAGTGGTAGATGTTCTTTGAACGTTGTTCAAAGTCTCGGTAATCATTGTAATAAAATGGCGCCTGTGTTGGCTTACCTCCACTTGGCAGAGAGTCGTCATTGAGCTCGAAAGAAGTCACAGCACCATCACTGTTTTTCTCCAGAGTCATGAAGTTACCCGTATGGTTAACCACCACATCCTGGACCAGGTACATACCATTTTCATGCAGGTTATGGGACAGCTGTTTGTAAGTCGCAAGAGTACCGACATGCTCGTCTATCGCTTTAAAATCGCGCGCCCAGTAGCCATGGTAACCGCCAATATTCACTTTCGGATCCCACCAGGTTCCGGCGACAGGCTGGCTAATCCAAACCGCTGTTGCACCAATACCTTTAATGAAATCAAGCTTATCAATTACCCCTTGTAAGTCGCCGCCACTGTATTTGGCCCCTTTGGTTGGATCATAAACACCCGCGCCCTGATCGTTATTGCTCGGGTCACCATCATTAAAGCGGTCAGTAAATGCAAAATAGATAATTTGTTCACGCCAATCCGGTGATGGTACATGAAGGTTCAATGCATCATCTGGATCAGTATAACTAATTTTATTTGCTGTTAATGTGGCTTCAATATATTCCTTGCCGTCCGCTTCTCCGACAAGAAAAGGCGCTCCGTCAGGGTTAGCCGGAATCGCTTCTTCCAAAAATGCGGCTAGCCATTTATAAGGTGACTCATCACTGTAGTTATTAACATGTGAGTTAGGGAAGCGTGCTGCAATATTAAAGCTGTGGCTATTGGCAATCTGACGAACATTTTGGCTGATCACCACACCATTGTCCGGGTTGTTATCGTTATCCAGAGTTAACAGCAAGCGATTAATGTTCATAACGGTTTGGTCAGAAATATTACCATTAGCTTCAGGCACTAAATCTAATAGCGAAATCAGCTTTCCTGCCTTGGCCTGACCAAGTTCAATACCACCAACAGAGAATATTATCGTAGATTCTCCAACCGGATATTTAAACGAACCATTTTCGCCAGTCACACCCGTATACGAACCTGATTTATAATTAAGCCCTTCCACACCAACGAATTGACCCGATGAGTATTCTTGCGTTGAGTTAACGTCAGAACTTTGATTACAACCTGACAGCAAAATTATTGACAGTGCCGCAGCTAAATAGCTCAACTGTGGTTTTTTTAATTTATTTTCCAATTTGTTTCCTACTTTTGCTTTGTATTTATTAGTGTGAGAAGTCTAACTGTATATGTTTTTCAGTCATTGTCAGAAAACGAACAAATCACTATCTCAACGCGAAAAAGATAGAGAAGTGAGAGGCTTGGTACCGTTATCCTAGACAAAAATCTATACATACTTTCCGGCAAAAGAGATAGAAATCCCCGGTTTACAGAAAACACAGTTGAGGTTGAATGTATCGAAAAGGCAATGAGTTCTGGCGATAGTTTTGCTCAACTGAGTCTGACTCGAGTTTTCTACTATGAGCAAAGCCATCACCAAGTTTAATTTGTGATAATAGTTTGACTATTCGGAGGGGGAATTAGTTGTATGGCCAGTAGAATTCGCCATTGTTATCATCATGAAACACACCATTGTCAAAATGGTGGCTAAAGCTTATTGGGCTGTTTGGCTCTTCTACCGGAAGACAAAAGTGCCATTCCAGTACCCCGGTATTGTATTGTTCACGTAGATGCGCGCTATAGGTACTCGGCCCAATCTGTACTTTGAGCATATCCCCGCCTTTTTTGTCAGTAAGTATCTGGCCACTGACCATATTGCGATCCTGATAGTGAATGTGCTGTAGCGACATACAAAACAACCTTGCTTCACCGAGCAAAAAACGATTGTGATGAGACAAGTGATAACCTTTTTCGTTGTTGTTATCTTCATATGTCACACCCGCAACCCGGTAAGAAATACGGAAGTTCATCGGATCAAACACCGGAATATTGGTGGTTGACCAAAGTTCACGTCCCGGTGCCAGCCATCGCTCAAAACAGGCTGAATAATTACGCCAGATACCATCGAGATCTTCACACTCCACAATCACTTCCTTCTGAAATGAAATGTCATGCACGGCTATCCATACTTTGGCTATTTTAGGGTGATAGTTTCTGTGCTCATGGTTGAGTCTGTTTTCAGCGGCGTATAGCCGTACTGGCACGATATTTTGCTCACACACTTTGGTTTGTATCTGGTCTCGATATTGCCCCGGCGTACACCCCTGGGCTTTACGAAATGCCCGGTGAAAGCTGGCAGCTTCAGTAAAACCGAGATCATGGGCGATACGACAAATGCTGTAGCTGGGCTGCGCCAGTTTTTCCAGCGCCAGTGAATGTCTGATTTCAGCGATAAGCGTGGAATAAGACGTCTCTTCGCTTTTCAGGCGCTGCTGAAGCCTGCGCGTGGACAAGTTTAACCCCTGAGCCAGTTCATTTAAGCTCAACACTTCCGGCAACTTCCTGGCAATCATTTGCTTGGTGCGCTCGCTTAGGGTAGCAGCCGGAGTAATGTCAGTAAGCAGCATACTGCTAAGCAAATTGATCAGTTCCTGAGGTGGCGCGACTTTATTCGGAAATGGTTTGCTAAGCAGATTTAAGTTTATCTCCAGTTGGGCTTTTGGTCCTGGCAGAATACATAGTGTACTATCTACGGTCTCATGTTTTGCCGCCTTACCCGGTAGTCGTAATCGCCATTGTCCCTTTTCATTATTCTGGTACTGGCATAAGCGAAAATGCACTGCTTGTAACAAATGCCATAGCCAGGAAGGGAGTGTATTAGTACCATCAAATACCAGATGAACCGCATCTGGCATGGCTTTAATTTTAATCAATATATCGGTATCAAGAATTTCAAAACGCCGCGCCCAACTATTTAACCCATCCCCCAAAGTGGGTTCGGAAATCAAACTGTAATCAAGTAGTTCAATGACTTTATCTAGTTGTAATTTACGCCTTCTGAAATGTCTGATCTTACAAGGTAAGTGTGCAATAGCCTGCTGTAATTGTTTTTTTATTTGTTCTTCTATCACTGTATTTTAACCCGCCATCTTATTATTAGCGCACCTGATTTCATGGCGCTTTTTGTGACGGTGTATTCTTTAGTGATTCATCAACACAAAATGTGAAGAATGACAGGTTTTCGGCATAAAAAATATTTTAATCAGGTATCTCTGCAGAAAATCTGATTCATTCTTGTTTTTCTTCAATTTAAGATTTCAAATTAGATCTTAAATTATCGAAATGAAAACAAGTTGCATTATTAAATGGAGTTATCATTATTCTAAATCTAGTTAGACAAATAATAAAAAGCACTAGCAATGTACTTCAGCACGAACCATAAACATCTCATGTTTCATTTCTCCAAAACCATAGTTTAAAATCATCCTGTAATGAAAAGCTTTATATCATGCTTTATTGGCTAGTTAATCACCAAAGACTTTCGTCAAGGTGCCCGTGTTATTAAGGACACCACCCTGCTTCTTTTATCTATTATGTACAACCTAAAACAGACGCACTGCCTTGTTACTCCATACAGTAAGTTCACAACTCAAAATACTGAAGTCGGAGTTGCTCAAATCCAACCGCGCGAGCACACTGATTGATTGTTTCCAGCTCATCGAAAAGTAATATAAGCGACGCGACCAATTGATAGAGCACAGCGGCTTTTTCTTTGCTGATAGCAAAAGAAAGCAACGCATTTTCACTCACCCCATTTTGATACTGAACCAAATGATACTCTATCTGTTTAAGCTGCTTTTCAGCCGGTAATGGAGAATAAAGCCCGGATGATTTGGCCAATAACTGAGCCACATACCTCAGCACATTCGCCACCCACCGATCCAAATTCTGATTCTGGCATTTCACTGAACTGCCCGAACTAACAGACAGGTACTGCTCATAGCTGTCTTTCAGAGAGAGCAAACGTAAATTGGCGCTATAGATATGAGAAATTAACTCAGCCAACCGGGCTTTATCTACTTGCGGATAACGGTGCCAGCGGATCCTCGCCATCGCCTGCTCAGCCAACACAACTGGAGGCAGCGTAGCTTGCGCCCAAACCATACGTCCGATGATGCTTTGCCTCTTGTTGTTACCGCTGCACAAGCTCCCCAGGTATCGAAGCTTCCAGATAAACAAATGCCGTATCCAGCTCATCTGGCGCAACAATACCCGTTCTGACTGACTGGAGAAAATCGTATGATTGACAAAAAACACAACTGCCATCGCTATCGCCGTCAGCGTCAGCAAAAGCAGAGCCATCTCTATGTTATTAAACACGGGGGTCTGCTGCGCGGCATCCATCGTCAACACCAATAGCAGCTGGGTACCGACAAGGCGCGTCAGAACTTGCTGCGGCAACGAAAAAACATACCAGAGAATAACAATATTAATGAAGTAAAATGCCGCCAGTTGCCAGGCTTCTGTCATGTGCGGCAGCACCGTAATGAACAGGAACAATGCATAACCAGACCATACCGAAACCTGAACAAACAGTGACTTAATATTTATAACAGGCATTGTAAAAATCACACTGCCAATAACCACGCCAAGCATAACCACCACCGGCCCGCCGGGTATGGCGACATAAAGCCACAACCAGATACAAATCCATAAAACCACGGTCACTTTGATCGCCGGGATGACTCTTTCCGGCTCAAGAGAGCACCAGGAGAATATCGACGGCCGTACGCCACTCTTCCTCAGTATTGGTTTTTCTGTACCCTTGTCACCCAGATCCAGTGCGCCGGAAAGTGAATGCAACATTTTTGCGCTCAGCACATCCATTTGATTAAGCACTTTCTCAAGTAAAGATAGCGTTCCATGGCATCTGACATCACCACTTTCAAAACATAACCGGAGTTTCTCCCCGGCTTCAGTGCAGGTTGCCAGATTCTTCTTTTTACCCGTAGTTAGTCTATGTTGTGCTTCTTTAAAACGAGCTTCGATGCGCAGCAAAACCTCTGTTATCTTGTGCGCATCATCTGCCAGCCACGAAGGATCATACAGCTCACAGGCTTCAGAGAAATGCCCACACACCAGTACCCACTGCTGAAGGTATGTCATAAATCTCTGCCACTCCTTCTCCTTACGCGCGATGGCATAACTGTCCATCGATGCGGCAGCAATCAGATCTTCGACGCGAGTCACGAAACGCAGTCCATCGCCATATCCCAAGCCCGTTCGATATTCGCTTTTTCCAGAGAAAAATGAGGCACTCTGTTGTAGTTTCTGTTGCTGATCAGCAAACATGTTCACCAGCGTAGCGCACAGTATCCGGCGACTGGATACTGGCCATAAAAAACTGAATACGAGGGTAAAACACACCACCCCCAACAGAGTTTCCTGGAGCCGAATCATGGCAAACTTAAAGGTCAGTTCGCCGGAAAACTGCCCCATCACAAAAACCAGCATACAGGCCATTGAAATCATCGACCACATGTAACCGTTTTTCAGCTCTGTCTGCCGATAAACGCAATATGCGGTAAACACTGTAAAATACAACAGGAACCACCCCGGTTGCTGAGCAAACATCCCCAGCAGGATAAAGGCGCAAACAATCCCAAGTACCGTGCCGACAACCCGATGGCGCCCTTTACGCAGCGAGTGACCAGACGTTTCCGTTGCCGCCAGTACCCCCGCCGTCGCCGCTGCCCAGTAAGGTTTCTCCAGCCCCAGCCACATCGCGACAAGCAAGGACAAGGTTACCGCTAACGCGACTTTCACCGGCATTTTTATGCGTTCAATGTTCATAGACTGTCTGCTCAGTGTTCCGGCATCGACTCAATCACTACCGATGCCGACGTGCCAACCCTCAGTTGTACGTGATCCGGCAAATGATTAAGTTTTATTTTGACAGGAATTCTTTGCGCCAGACGAATCCACTGGAATGTGGGGCTGACGTTAGGCAGTAACTGAACGCCGGTACTACCGTCATTGTGGGCAATACCATAACCGATACTGTCAACTTTTCCCTTCAGAGGCAGATCCGGGTAAGCCATTAACGTAACAAGTGTATCAGCACCTGGTGTGACCGCGCGGATGTCCGTTTCCTTAAAAAACGCCTCCACCCAGAAACTGTTGCTGTCGATTAACGCCAGCGCGGGCTGGTTCGCAACCACCTGACTTCCTTCTCGCAGGGTTAGGTTGGTAATAAAGCCATCGGCAGGCGCACTAACCTGAGTAAACTCCAGATTCAGCGCCACTTGTTCCAGAGCAGCGGAAGCGACCATAACCCCCGCTTCAGCCACTTCGACTGAATTATGTAGTTTGATCAACGCGGAATCCGACACCGCGCCGCTGTTTTTCTGATGCAATGCGTCCCCTCGCGCTGCGTCATCCTGTGCCTTTTTTAACTGGGCCTTTGCCTGTTCCAGGTTAGCCTTGGCTTTATTCTCAGATGCCCGGTAACTCCGCGGATCAATTTGAAACAACACATCCCCTGCATGTACCCAAGAGTTGTCTTTAACATGCATGGCAACAATAGAACCCGTCACTCTGGGGGTGATTAAAATCACCTGTGCCCGCACCTGTCCATCCCGAGTCCAGGGGTTAACTAAATAGTGCTGGTATTTCCAGCCAATAGCGCATACCGCAGCAACAATAAGCACTGCAGTTAAGAACATTCGTTTAAACAAAGAGGTACCTCAAAAAATTACGCGGCAATAAAAAATGTACTGATCACTACGGTATAAATCACCGTCAGAGAGAGTTCTACTAAAGGCGGGCTGACAAAAAAGCGATGCCACTTTAATCGGTTAAACAACCGAACCGTTAAGGCGGTCATAGCCAACCCGACTGCGGATGCCACTAGTAAGGGCGGCACATAAACATCACCGAAGGCAATCTCATGGGGAACTGAGGAAAACGTAACACTCACGCGACGGGCTCCTTTGGTATGAATCAGACGCTGAATCTGATCGTTAAATGATTAGGAGCAGGATGTTAGTGGCATTCAGATAGCAGATAAATACATTGAGTTATCATTCATTCGAAACCATGAGTTTCTAATTCAGTTGTAATCAATACAGTTTAAGGTATAAATTACACCTACTTCTTAAGGGAGAGAGCAGATTGGACAGACTGACCAGCATCGAAATTTTTGTCGCCGCCGTTGAATGCGGTTCATTTGCAGCCGTAACCGATGAAAGAGATATCAGCGCGCAAATGGTGGGAAAACACATCAGGAAGCTGGAAGAGAGCCTGGGTACGAAGCTGCTCAATAAATCAACCCGCCACCAGAGCCTGACCCCCGCAGGCGAACAGTACTACCGGCGCTGCAAAAGTATACTTGCAGAGTTACAGGCAGCCGAAGACGAAGTCATGCGCAGTGTGAAAGATCCGCACGGCACGTTAAAAATCGCAGCGCCATTTAACTTTGGCTCGACCTTTCTGGCCCCGTTATTAGCCAGGTTTCAGCAAGCATATCCAAAAATAACGCTTGATGTCAGACTGGGAAATCAGTTCTTTGATATTCAGAAAGGTGGCTACGACCTGTTATTCATAACCCATACTACCGGGCATGAAAACATGGTCGCGAAAAAAATCCGCAGCTATAGCATCATGCTTTGCGCTGCCCCAAAATATCTCAAAGAACATGGATACCCGCAGCACCCTGACGAGCTTACCCACCATCAGTGCCTCCAGTTCAACACCAACAAATACCTGTTAGAGTGGAAGTTTCACGACGGAAAAAAGCGCATCACACCTAAAATTAATTCTCGTTTATCCATCAACAGCAGCCAGGCTCTCCTGAATGCCGCACTGGAAGGGGCTGGCTTTACCATTCAGCCCAGCTATGAAGTTCAGGAACTGATTAAGCAGGGTCGCCTGGTTCAGGTACTGGCAAACTTCCCCCTTGAAAAAATAGATCTGTATGCCATCTACCCTCCCCACATGCGGGATACCGTAAGGCTCAGCGCACTGCTTAAATTTATCATGGCCAATACCTAGTCCGATGAACGGCATGGGCCGGGCCCCAAAGACACACAGAAAACGTTTAGCGCTAAACTCACCAACATTTCTTCTGCCTTTTCCAGAAGAAATGTTACGCGTGTGTGCACTGTGTATCAGCCTGTGTACACCAGACTTAACGTTCCCTTAAATCAAACACATTCATACACTTAACTAAAATTCTCGGCCTAAACACACAACCAACAACGTTAACAAAGTGTTCACCAGCACAAAAATTAAAACAAAAAAAGACTTAAATACAACAAGTTAAAAACGGAACACTCTGTGCTAGGTGTGTATTGCGGTAGCTAATTTCATTGAGTAATAACAACAATGCGGTTGTATGGGTTGGCAGATTAACTGCCCATACCCGCCGGAGGTTTTATGAAAAAAACAAACAACACTTGTTGGTACAGTAAGGACTTCAGTTGTACCAGCTTGTTTAACCCAAATATATTTAAGCAGCTCGCCTGGCTACTGGTCATCAGTGTAGCTCTCGCTATCCCGAGCGTACAAGGCGCTGCAGGTGAGCCTTCTGACCAAGGCGTACAACCCATAGAGTATGATGGTAATCCAACTTGCTCCGATCTTTTAGGTATACCGGATCTGAAAGAGCTGAAAGTTGAGCCCGTCGCGGATGGCATATATAGCGATGGTGAACTAGAGGTAACTGTTGCTGTACAGGAAGGTGCTAAAACCTTTAGCTGGGATCAAGGTTCCAGCCCGATCATTATGCAGGGCGTGTTTGTGAAAGGTGGTCCCAATGGCAACCTTTATGAGTATTATTCTGATGGATTGTTGGTTAACTCTGACGGCGGCTTGCATGCTCCGGTCGGTAAAAACGGAAGTTATTATGGACTGAGCCATATTTCGTTCTGTTACACCCCAGGTAAACCAGAGATCAAGATCACCAAAACTTGTGAGTTTGGAGAAATAGTCAATGGTAATGCCCTGAAGTACAACTACAGCCTGAAAGTAGAAAATACCGGTCAGTTACCTCTGTATGATATCAAAGCAACGGATATCACAGCGCTAGATATCGAACCAGGTGGAGATCATGAGTTCGAACTTGATATGTTAGCGGTCGGCGGTTATGAAACATTCCTCGGTTCATTTACCGTAGGGCAAAATGGGATTCAAAACTTTGCCAAAGTTACCGCTGCACTTGAAGCATTTGGTGCAGTCGTGGTCGATGATACCGATGACTATTTCTGCCCATCTCAAGAGATCCCTGGCACGCTCTCTCTACAAAAAGAGTGTAACGTGGTGGTAGTAAACCGACTCGATGCATATGGTTTACAAGTTAATTACGAAGGCAGTGTATGTAATACTTCTGACGTAATTATCAACAATGTCATCGTTCAGGATAGCAAAGACCCTGATCTTATTTTTGTTGGTACCCTGTACCCACAAAATACTGAAGGAGACTGCTTTGATTTTGCAGGCAGCTATGAACCTGTACCTCAAGAGGGAGAAGGCCTTCCTTTACCAGGTGAAGCTGTAAATGCTTTTGAAGATCAAGTAACAGCAACAGGTATTACCGCCTTCGGCTTCCCTGTTGCCGGTGATGAATATGTCACTCCAGCCGGAGCATCTTGTACGCTATGTCCAACTTGCCCTGAGCCTGTCATTTGTCCGGAATAAGGCGGCTTAACAAGTAGTACTTAACAAAATGCCCGGCATTCACATGCCGGGCATTATTTTATGTGGATATTGTTTTAAGCAGATATTACTTGTTGTTACCTTTGCCCGGCTTCGACCCTCCGGTTGAAGAACCGTCATCCGATGAGGCCTGCAGTTTAATCGACACCCACGCAGTAGATGTGTTGTAACCATCGCCAACTGTATAACTAAAACTATCACTGGTTTTAAAGCGTTTTTCCGGCGTATAACGTAACGTACCGTCAGCCAACCGTTCCAGACGGCCTTTGCTTGGCTGCGTGAACGAAATCACCGACACACTTGCCTGCTCATCAACAATGTCGTTCGCCAGTACATCAATAGTCACCGATTGCGTCGATGTCAGAGCAACATTATCGTCCACGGCAACCAGCGGAGTCGATGTGCTGTTGTCCGCTACCACACGATACAACACCGTGGTGGACGCGCTGGCATCGGAATCCAATCCGTGAGCAGCCTGCACTGACAACGAATAATCTTTGTCTACAGCATCTGCTGAAGAAACCACCGAAATCACCACCTGACCTGCCTCTCCCGGTGCCAATGTCAGCTGTGCACTGGTTGAGTTCCAGCCAGCAGGTACGATGGCACTAAGGCCAAAGCCCGTGCTGGCACAGTCTGCGCTGTCACGGTTAGTCACGGTGAGCAGGTACTGCACAGTGTCACCCGCCGCTACAGCATTTTCCGTCATCGCTACCTCGTCTAATCCTGGTGCACTGGTGGTACAGGTATTACCGCCCGGATCCGTGCCACCAGAGCCCGAATCACCAAAAATCACACTCACCTGGGCTTCGCCATTAGCCGCACTGATCAGGCTCAGCGTCACACCTGAAACCGGGTCGGTATAGCTACCACCGACTGGCATTGCCGGATCGAACCAGTCATTTGCACCAGTGAGTGCCCGATATTCAGAATCGGTTTTAAAATGAAGCAGGTTACTGCTGCGGGCGTCACCCTCTGTCGCACTGCGGATAATAATCCCTTGCGTCACATCTCCCCGGTAAAACGAGTAAGAGCGGGAATCCAGGAAATCATCAAAACCGACGGACTGACGGTACTCGATGTAGAACCAACGCATTGTGCCGGTTACCGGATCAATACCTCGCGGAATCTTAAGCGTAACAGGCTGATTGCTTTGCGTTTCATAATTGGCAATAGAGTAGTTACCATCCTGGGTTACTTCGACTGTTTTCGATGCATGGTCGCCGTCAAGCCAACCCAGTTGCTCTTTCTGGAAAGTATTAAAATATCCAATATCCGGGCCGCCCATCACATCATAAGTGTCGCCATATTCATAAGTGGTACACTGATCTGACCAAGTTTGCTCACCACAGTCCAGAGCGCGGGAGTGATGCAAACCAAAGTTGTGGCCAAGCTCATGAGCGATCGTTTTGGCAATAAAAGATCCGTTGATATAGGCTCTCGACGGAATACCCTCCATACTGGCAGAGCCTGAGATACCGCAAGCGGTCTTTGTCATCAGATACACGATACGATCATAATCGGCAAGTGGAACACCGGCTGAAATAGCTTGTTCGTCAGCTAAGTCACGAACTTGACTTAAACTACAAACCTGATTGGAAAGCGGTAGAGTAAACCAACCCGCGACCTGACCTGATAACCAGGTTTGCTCAAAGGAGTTTTCGCGGTAAAAATCATTTACCTTACCAAATACCAGGCTATCCGCTTCAGCTAAAGTTAACGGTTGTTCATTTGGGTTTTCCTGAAAATTAATCAATAAAACCAGAGTTTTTTGTTCACCTTTAGTGGGGAGCGTCAAACTAGCCCAAGCAGTAAATGACGTAAAGGAAAATAGGCCAGCCAATACTAATACAACAGCTCCCTTTCCTCGCAACAATAAGTTCTTTCTTAAACTTAAAGTATTGACCTGATTTAAAAAATTCAACGTACGCTCCTCAAATTAGCGGATAGACTGACAGTCTAAGATTAAGTTCTCCAATAAAAACTCAATAATAGAACCACGAATTAAATTACTCAGATTAAGCACCACTTATACAAATTCGTTTAATACGACCCCTGCACTATCAGATGGCTAATAGCAGCAACGCTTATAAAAACATTATTAATAGACTAATTGACTAATTGACTAATTGACTAATTGACTAATTGACTAATTGACTAACAGAATAATCAAACCATCAAAATCAACCATTTAAACAAAACAAGTAATGGCAAAAAATTAGCAACACTAATTGCTATGATTAATAAAACCCATATTGACCCACTCAGCAACCAACAAGGCCAAATAAATCAAATAAAATCAAATAAAATCAACAAGATAAGTCATCACAATCAGTCTGCACATCTAGTTGTTTAATCAACTAGACTATCTATATGAGATGTTTTATAACTTTCTACTGGAAATAGAACACATAGACTTTTAGTTAACTCTCGTAAACTAAAAATAGAAAAGCCACATAAGCCCATTTTAAGCAACCTGTTTACCATTCATTTTGAACAATAAACAAACTTCAAAAAATTATAATCACTGCATAGATTGATATAACACTCTGTTTGAAATTAATTTCATAATATTGAGCATGTCTATTTATCGCGCAACGAATACTAACAAACGGACAGACTACATTTCAACTAGTTCAATTATAAAAAGAGACCTATGTTTCAAAACAACCTATAAATCATCAACATATCTTTGTTAAATTTGGAGTTTTTCATAAAATATGAAACCAGAGCACTATATTAAACAATAGACTAATTACATGCTCATTTTAATATTTATAATCATAGACTTGTCAAAACACTGATGCGCTTTTGACGATTTTTTAACAACAATTATTTATCAATTCTGGTAACGGTTTTTACGGTAAACGAGCATGTAACTGAACAAACAGCCTTAAGCCTGTTAATGCGATGTGTCTATTATATTAATAAAATGCAAGTGCAATGTTCGCTGCAATATTAATATTCAATCACAGGTATATCCCGAACTACTAAGGATCGCAATAAATCATGCTCTCTGAATCGAACAAGTAGGAAGTAGCTAACGTTATATAAAGAGATTTTCTTTACGCTATAGTTCAAACTTACAAAGAAGATAAAGAGATAAGTATAAGAGAGAGGAAATGGAGGCGCGTCCCGAAGTCGAATCGAGGTCCACGGATTTGCAATCCGCTGCATAGCCACTCTGCCAACGCGCCTTTGATAGATTTTGATGGTGCCCCAAGCCGGATTTGATGGTCCGACACTCGGCCGGCCAGCCTGAAGCGAGATTTCACATCTCACACACCGCTTTTGATGGTGCCCCGGGCCGGACTTGAACCGGCACAGCGCGAACGCCGAGGGATTTTAAATCCCTTGTGTCTACCAATTCCACCACCAGGGCAACGCAAATCTTTGCGATGGTAACACCATCTCCCACCAGCCTTCGCCGTGAGAACGAGGCGTACTTTAACCGATTGAGATTTCAGGTCAACTACTAATTTTAATTCTATGATTCAAATGCTTAAAAACCGACCCGCACAGACCGTTAAGCGTTCAATGCGCACAATGATTGCTCACACAGCTCCCAGACAAAGAAAACTTAAAGGGGAATTATTTTAGTTCCTCCCCTATTTCCCCAATATCCCGTTACCGCATAAACCTGCCACCTCCCCCCTTATTAAGCTTGTTAGACTCAGCGCCCGCACACAGGGAAAAAACGAGCGCTCATCAGCCTACGTCTATTAAGCAGAGGCATGTAATCGTTGCAGTTTAAGACGAGTAGTCGTTAATCTGGTTGATTAAAAAGTTTAGTTCTTCAATTGAGCTGGCTTGGTAGGAAACCATCTCACTGGCATCGATTGTCTGGCCGGTTTTGTCTGATACAAGCTTGGCTAACATGTCTGGACTAAGCTGCCCGTCAATGTTCTTCAACATATTGATCTCGTCTTCATCCAGTTCCATCGCGGTACCTGGCAAGTAAATTGTACCGTAATATAAATCAATGCCAAACGCGACCAGTCCCGGAACAACGAACAACAACAAGCCAGCCGCATCCAATACGACAATAGCCGGGTCAAGGTTCCCACCTTTCTGTCCTTTTCTTTCTGGATGCAATAATGTTCCACAACCTGACAACTGAATCGTCAGTATTGTGGTCAAGATAGCAACTAACGCTTTACTCCTCATGCAGTCTCCTTACCGGGTTCGGTGCTAACGCCCTTGTTTAAGCAATCAGTTTGTGTACCTATAAATCATTATGGTTATTAATTAGAGATTTGCAGAGATTTTTTAGTTAATCCCAGAGACAGAAAAGTCGGTAACGCAGCACACTTCCACCAAATTTCCCACTTCAATCTGGTTTCGCTAACCTAACTCGTGTTCCTAACTCATACCAGATTCGCGCTGTAAGCTGTAATCCAGTGTTCCGTTAGTATTTGCGGTTCCAATATGAATAGCAGTCCGGCAGTGATTGCTAAAGCTGCTCTGGTTCGAGCTGTACAAACGAGAGAGCTTTCTGATGATGAGATATTAGCCTAGGGCAGTAAATGTGAGTCTGTGGCGATTACGTGGGGAGTGTCGGCTAACCTGATGGTTCAGAGCAAATAGGTAATTGTGTTTATAATTTTTCTCTTTGGCGTGCACCCTGAATCTTTCTCACCACAACGACAACTGGCGTACCCTTTTCAAACGTCCGTTACTTGTTTGATTTTTGATGTTGTGCTGATTTCCAGATGCGTCATATCAACTGACACCGGTTGGAACAATACTTTCTGTAGTGGCTGGGTAAGGCTTTCAGTGGTGAAAGGATCAATCAGGCCACGATCTTGCAGCTGTTAATATAAGGAGCAAGACGTGGCCTTAGTCGAACTACTCAGGAGAGGCTCCCCCCTCCTGTTTTACAGTTCTCTTAGAACCCTAAAGCCGGCAAAGTTAGCAGCTGACGACGGCGAGACAAACAGTTGAGCTTCCGATGTGGCTTTATCTGCGGAGAAACTCCAGGCCCCGCCTTTCAGCAAACCTTTCGCTTCTGCTGTCCACTCCCATACATTACCTACCATATCGTACATACCTAACCGGTTAGCAGCGAACGATTTTACTGGTGACGCACTTTGGTTTGACCACGGCGTTCCACCCCAGCCGGTATTTGCCCGTCCAACACCAAACTCACTTCCCCACCAATACCGTTCTGATGAACCAGCCCGACTTGCGATCTCCCATTCATCTTCAGAAGGTAAGCGGTAATTGTATCCGGTCTGCTTCGATAACCATTTTACATACGCGTTGGCATCGTTTTGGCTGACACACACCACCGGATAATCAGAATTTTGCTTATAGCCTGGTGACTGCCAATTATTACCAGTAACCGGCACAATAGCCGCTTGGTCGATCATGGTACAAAGATGAGTTAACTCAGCGTCAGTTTCATACCCCGTCGCAGCAACAAACGTTTTGAACTCACTCACTGTAACGGGCGCAATACCCAAAGCAAAACCTTTATTGATGGTGACCTGTCTCGATGCTTTTTCACCGACCAGATAGGCACCTGCCGTGACAACCGACATTTCTGGTGCAGTGGTATTCTCATTAATATAATCAGCAAAAATTTCACCCGCTTTCGGAGCATTAGTTTTAGCAACGAGGTTAGCGCGAATGGTTTGATCCTGCCCTATCGTAAATTGACGGCTAAATGATTTATAACCCTCTTTTTCGATAGTGATTTGATGCGTACCACCCGGTAACATTACTTCAACCGGCGTAGAGCCGTATCGAACACCATCAATCATGACACGGTCATCAAACTGGCTGGAGCGAATCACCACTGTATGCCAGGCGACCTCTACGCTCTGTGATTGCTCTTCAGATATTGATGGAGCGAAACAATACTTTGAACCCAAATTCAGTAACTTACAGGCCGCGTTATCCGCCGGTTTTGAGTTGAGTCCAACTTTCAGGGTGGTTTTATATCGGTTCTGGTCAAAAAAGCGAGATGCACTCTCAGAATATTCTGACACATGAATGTTCAAGGAAGCAGAGCCCTGGTTTTGTGCCACAATTTGTGACTCTGAGGTATCTGAAATAACAGCTGATTTAAACTGACCTACCGCTTTTTGCAGCGCTAAGTTCACAGTTTGCTTCTTACAGGCATCTAGCGTCATATCATTTGTACAGGTGTTTACGTAGCTTACTGTTTCTACACCAGTCTTTTGAATTTCTTTGCGAAGCAGTGCTACTCGGGCACGTTTTTTCGTTTCGCTTAGCTCATGGATAGTCAGTTCAACTTGATTTTGAATCGCTTGAGCCTCAGACAGTTCGGCTTTAATTTCCTCTTGTTTCTGCTCAGAGGCTAACAAGTCTGATTGTGCGGTCTTTAGCTTATTCCAGGCACTGTGGTAGTGTTGCTGACTAGAAGTAATATCCAGTTCTGGCTCATCGATCATCTTCGCATAATCTGCCGACAACTGAGCTTTCGCTTTTTCCAGTTTTCCTTTCAGCCCGGCAATTTGCTTCGACAATCTTGCCTGCTGCTCTTTTTGATTACTAAGCCGTGCTTTAATTTCAGAAACATTTTGTTTCGCGACCCGTAGCTCTGAGTTTTTCTCAAATAGCGTACCTTGGATCGCGGTTGGAGTCTGACTCGACTCAATTTGAGCTAATGTGGGCAGTGATGCAAGTGAAGGGACCATCGCCAACACAAATGCAGATAAACCGTAACGCATTGTTCCTACTCATATTTATAGTTATAACGCAAAACGCCACTTTTCCATTTTATATGGCAAAGTGGCGATAATTCAGAAGTACTAAATGAACTTAGCCTTTGTTATTTTCAGCCAGTTTCACCCAAACCGTATCGCGATTGTTGAGGTAAATTTCGCGATTGTAGGTTTCATAACCCGGCTTTGATACCGTCACCTGATGCTTACCTTTTGGTAGCATCAACTCGACTGGTGTACTACCGTAAGTTACGCCGTTAATCGTCACTGCATCACCATACTGATCAGAACGAACCGTTAAGTTAACCCAACTTTTCGGCGGCTGCTTTTTGCTCGAGGCATTCGCAGTAGTTTGACCATTCAAACAATAACGGGTTGACAAGCCAAGTAGTTTACATGCTGCCGTCGCTTCCGGTCTTGCTTGCAGTTGAGCCTGAATATGGGTGGCGTAATCACCATTACCAGAAAAACCGCTCTCAATGACCTGGCTTTCCTGAACATAAATATTTAGCTGTACACCTTGCAAGTTCTGGCGAACCAACTCTGATTCAGTCAACTCATTAATCAGTTTACCCTTGAAGGTATTAACTGCTTTTTGTTTGGTTAGGTACTGACCCTGACTACTACACTCACCCAATGTCATTGAAGACGAACAGTTTGTCGTATAACGGGATTCTAAAACCGCACTTTCTCTTAGCTCGGTTTCCAGACGCTTTACACGCGCATCTAAACGAGATTCCTGTAGATTAGTGTACTCACTGTTCAAACGAGCTAACTTGTGCTTAAGCTGCGAAAGGCGAGATTCTGACTCTTCAATAGATTGGGTTAACGTAAGCTTTTCGGTTTGATTGTCTTTTACTGCCTCCCAACTCTCCTGGTACTGTTTCTGGAATGAAACAAGGTCTGTGTCAGGGTCTTCTAGTAGGCGGGCATACTGCTTATCAAGCGCTGATTTAGCTCGGTTTCTCTTGGCTACCAACTCTTCGCCTGCCGACACTAATCGCTCTTTATCGTTTTGTAACTGTCGTAACGAAGATTTTTGCTCATCATACTTGGCATTTAAATCTTCAATCTCCTGATACTTAATTTCAATTTTCTGGTCGACTGTTTCAACAAGGTCTGACTGAGCACCTTCTTGGGCTAATACGTGAGTCGAACCCATAGAGCAAGCTAGCGCAATGGCAAGCGCTGAAAATGAACGTGTTTTCATAATTCCCTGCTAATGTAACGCGGCATCAAACTATACACTGGGATAATAGTAATTCACCCGATAGACAACTTATCTCTATTTATATTTTGAGCTATATAGAGAAACCGAGGAATGGTTAAAATTTGCACAACAAACTCCCAAACCTTCAAGGCATTGTATAACAAAAAGAAAATCAAAATCCCCCGCAAAGGCATGTTCAAATCACATTTCTGAGCTTTTAATTAACATAAAATTAAGTATTTCGAAGGAAACGACCGCACCAAGTTGCACATGTTAATTTCAGCGTCAACTGAATGATTGGAATCAAGCCTGCAAATCAATAAAATGACTGCCGGAGATAGCAGGCTGCTTACCCGATGCAAAATGGCTAATCCAATCTCTGTTAGTGTTCTAAAGTAAGCCGAGACCAGACAGCACACCCGGCAGATGTTCCGCCTCTGTGGGGCGGTTAAGTAGATAACCCTGGGCAAAGTCACAGCCTATAAGCTGGAGGATGTGCAACTGTTCCTTGTTCTCAACCCCCTCTGCAACAACAGCACATCCGAGTGCATGTGCCATCTGCGTCATTGATTCAACCAGTAGCTCTGTTTTACTGTCTTCTGCCAGATCATCAATAAAGTATTTGTCTATCTTCAGCACATCAATATTCATGTGCTTAAGTGACGCAAAAGAAGAGTACCCGGTGCCAAAATCATCAACTGCGATATTAAAACCTATGGATTTGAGTCGCTGAATGATGGCAATACTCTCTTGAGCATTTTGCGCAATATGTTCGGTTATCTCTAACTCAACAGCTTCTGCCCGCATTCCTGTTTTCTTGAGTGTCCTTTCCAGAAGAGGAACAAAATCCGGTTCAGTAAACAGGCTTGGTGATATGTTTATCGCCATACTTTCGATATTAACTCCGCACGCTTGCCAGGCGACAAACTGACGGAATGCGTTCTCCATGACCTGCGCCGTTAACACGGCGATCATGCCTATTCGTTCTGCTATTGCAATAAACTCAAGTGGTGACACATAGCCGAGCTCCGGATGATACCAACGGCATAACGCCTCGACACCAGCAACCTTACCTGTTTCCAGATTGACTTTAGATTGATAAACAAGGCTCAGATCCCGGTTTTCAATAGCCTCTCTTAGTAGGTGCTCTACTTTAAAAAAATGCTCTGCCTTTATGGACTGCTCTGGAGTGTAAAAAGCGTAGCTGTTTTTCCCCTGACCTTTCGCTTTATAAAGCGCTATATCAGCCGCTTTGCGCAAGCTTTTTAAATCCTTACCATCCTCGGGAAACAGCGCAATACCAATACTGCCGGTTTGAGTAAACTTTCTATTTGCTACTGAAGCGGGCTTGGATATCACGTTCAGATAAGCTTGAGCTACCTGTTTAATTTCGTTTCTGTCTTTGAACCTTTCAACGACGATGCAGAACTCATCACCTCCCACCCGGGATATGGTGTGATTATTGTTGCTTACCTGGCTCAGACGCTCAGCCATTTCTTTGAGGTGTGTATCGCCGACATCATGGCCAAGACTGTCATTAATGCTCTTAAAATTGTCTAAATCAAGATACATCACGGCGAAATTAGCGACAGAGCTGGTTGCAGTATCCAATAGCTGACTAAGCCGTATATTGTTATAACCCCGGCTGTGCAGCCCGGTCAGTTCATCGGTGAACGCCATTTGTCGCATGCGTTTCTGATTCTGATCCCGCTCCATAACCAGCCCTGTCAGCATCGCAGCAGCAGCGAGATCTTCTGATTCTTCTTTGGTAGGCAATGCCGGGTGGTTGTAATACATACCAAAAGCCCCCAGAACGTCACCTGACGAACTTTTTACCGGCTCTGACCAGCAGCAGCGCATACCATGTGGCAGGGCAAACTGCTTGATATCTGCCCATTTTGGATCGGTTTGTATATCCTCAACCAGAACACGTTTGCCTGTATAAGTAGAAGAACCACACGAACCCACTTCCGGCCCGTTTTTTAACCCATGCACCGCTTCGCAATACTCTTTCGGCAGGCTTGGAGCACCGCCATGTAACAGGGTATTCCCTTCCAGTTCCAGCATTGAGCAGCGCATACCCGAATAACGACTTTCAAACAATAATGCAATCTCAATGTAGACCTCACTGGCGGGAGCACCTCTGGCGATCATCTCCAGAATCTTTCTGCTCTTATTATTGTATAGTTCTTCCTTTTTATGAGGGGTGATATCAATGTGATACCCCACCAGTCTGTTAGTGACTTCACCTGAAGAGTTCTCGATTTTGAAGGCAACACCACGAACATAAAGATATTGACCATTCTTATGCTTTAGCCGCACCTCTGCCTGTAACAGATCAGAACCACTCTCCACGTACTCACTTACGCGGCTAAATACTGGCTGCAAATCATCCGGGTGCAGAACTTTCTTCCAGGTATCAACATGATTTTCTAGTTCATGATCTTCGTAGCCAAGCATGCTTTTCCATTTGGGTGTGTAGTAGACTTCGTTAGTATCAAGGTTCCAGTCCCACATCCCTTCATCTGTGTTCTGCTTAGCATGGCTAAGCAAACTATCCTCTGCATGAGAAATCGTATTAACGTAATTGTTCAGGCGATGACCCCTTGTTGGTTCTGCATTTTCGATCATTAATTACAGGCATATGATTTATCTGATATTTATATAATACACATTAGCAATTTAGACTGTCTTAACATCGATCAATGTTTAATTACTGCGACGAGTGAGGATTTTAACGCCTGATTCTGCGCCATTATTATTTACTTGCCTTCTCCCCAGGCACGGTTCGATATTAACCATTTTCCGGCAGGCTATGACCATAAATTACCAGTAAGGAGCAATTAGAATCTAGGGTGAAATACACAATTGATATAGCTTGCTAGAGCTATACCGTTTCAGCGCTTTCTTGAGACTAAAAAAGCATCTAATCAGGCCTAAGGAGCTAGATATGGGAAAAAAACACATTGCTGTTATTGGTGCGGCAGGACAAATCGGTACGCCTTTAACCAGAGGCTTACTCTCACTCGGCCATGATGTCACGATTATTACCCGTAAAGCGCAAGATGAAAAACTGGCGGCATTTAAGCAACAAGGAGCAAACATTGTAACCTGCCCAGATATGCATGATATCGACGCTCTGGCGGTGCTTCTTGAGGGCGTTGATACTCTGGTGGCCTGCGTCCCCGGCTCAAAACCGATCATTGAGCAATCAGAACCCCTTTGGCTTAAGGCGGCCGTCAAAGCCGGAGTTAAACGCTTTGTACCGACCGAGTTCGGCGCTCATACCCAGGCACTTGCAATGGGAACCGGCGAAGTATTTGACAACAAAAAGCGTTTTCATGAGTTGCTCTTTGCATCAGGCATCGGCTGGACGCTGTTTTACAATGGCGGCATCTTCGACTACTTCCTGCCTAATCTGCGTTATTTCCGTAAGATCACGACATTTGGTGATCTTAATCTGCCAATCTACACCCATGATATTGAAGATATCGGTTACCTCGCCGCTCTGGCGGTGACTGACGATCGTACCCTGAACAAATGTGTCCAGCTTGATAGCAACGCCCTTAGCCAAAACGAAATGCTGGCGCTGCTCAAAAAATACTGGCCATTTCATCCGTTTGAATACGAACATTTTTCTTCAGAGTACATTACACAAATGGAGCAGCAGGCAGGTAATGAAATAACGGCTAAGAATGTTCCTGTTCTCATCCTTATTTCTGAAGCTTCGCAGAGGACGGCTAGAACAGTGTGACCAGCAAGAACAGTGCGATAAGAAACTAAACCAGGATCAGCACGACAAGTTTTCCCTGTTCATCGAAATGCTCGAACAGCAGTTCCAACAGTCCCGGGAAGCAATTCATTATGCCGAACAACTACATACGACCTATAAGACCTTAAACCATATCTGTAAACTGGCAACCAACCAAACCGCCAAACAGCTGATCGATGGATATACCATTTTAGAAGCCAAAAGACGCCTGGTGCTGGATCAGCCCCCAATTCAGCAGCTGGCTTATGATGTTGGTTTCGACGATGCCAGTAATTTCGTCAAGTTTTTTAAAAAACACACTTCACTCACTCCTGCCCGCTTCCAAACACAATATACGCTGGCAAAATTAACGCCGTTGATAAAATAAGGATTTTTTCCTGCTAAACGCTTGATCTATACCTATGCTTTAGAAAGCAGAGTCAGATCCGCAACTCAATAATAAGCACTATTATTTGGATAACAATATATGGTTACATCAAGGAGTACTGATGCAAATTTTAGAATCCTTCTTCGGAATAATTGGCGACCTGACATGGGGTTGGTCTCTGGTTCCATTCCTCGTAATCTTCGGCCTCTTCTTTACCATTGTCACTGATTTTGTTCAGTTCAGATTCTTTAAGCGGATGTTCCGTGTTTTACTGAACAAGAACCAGACCGCCGATGAAAAAGCGATCTCCGGCCGCGAAGCACTTTTACTCTCCGTTGGTGGACGTGTCGGCGGTGGTAACATCGCTGGTGTTGCAGTGGCGATCACCCTAGGTGGTCCTGGTGCAGTATTCTGGATGTGGGCGATTGCGCTGGTTGGTATGGCAACCAGTCTGGTTGAGTGTTCTCTTGCCCAACTATATAAACGTAAAGAAGGCGATGACTTCCGTGGCGGTGCAGCCCGAACCATTATTCACGGTCTGGGTGAAGACTACCGCTGGCTGGCATACGTTTATGCGGTTTGTTTGATCGCATCTTTCGCTATTGGCTTCAACGCATTTCAGGGAAATACGGTTGCCGGTGCGGCAGCTGACAGTCTCGGTATTGACAGGATGTATACCGGCGCATTTCTGGCAGTAATCGTTGGCTTTATCATTTATGGTGGTATCCACCGTATTGCCAAAGCCGCCGACGTGATTGTTCCCATCATGGCAGTCGCCTATGTGGGGATTGCTCTGCTGATTATCCTGATGAACATTACCGAACTTCCGGGCGTTATCGCGATGATCGTTAAGAACGCCTTTGGTATTGAAGAAGCCGTGAGTGGCGGTATGGGGGCGGCGTTAGCTAACGGCCTTCGCCGAGGGTTATTCTCCAACGAAGCTGGCCTTGGCTCGGCACCTAACGTAGCAGCGACTGCCGACGTTACCCATCCTATCAGTCAGGGTATTACCCAATCTCTGTCGGTATTTATTGATACCATTATCGTTTGTAGTTGTACCGCTTTCGTTATTCTTCTCGGAAATGTCTATGTTCCGGGGGCATCCGGGGTCGATGGCGTCGTACTTACCCAGCAATCACTGGTTTCACACCTGGGCTCATGGGCGCAGTACTACCTGACCTTTGCTATTCTGCTGTTCTCTTTCAGCTCAGTCATCTACAACTACTACTTGGGTGAGAACGCGCTGACCTTCATGTCTCAACGCAAATTGTCTGTCCACATTCTGCGCATCGCGGTAATTGCAATTGTATTCATCGGCGCGGTAGCTCCGGGTGCCACTTCAGTGTTCTTCTTCTCCGATCCAATGATGGGGATTCTGGCAATTGTGAACCTGCTGGCGCTGATCATGCTGTTCCCGACGGCAACCCGCTTGCTTAAAGACTACCGGCAAAAACTGAAAGAAGGCGCGGAACATCCGCAGTTTAACCCGGACGAGTTCCCGGATCTCGACATTGACCGCACGGCATGGACTGTTAAAAAAGGCCAATAAAAACGAATTACTAGTATCCAGTAATCCCCCTGATGACCATTCACCGGGGGGAGCTGTCCTCTTCAAAGCTATCATCCAAGGATACTGCCCCCCTGGCAGAGAAGTACTTCTACAACCGCTAACAACTGAATATCTATCACATCACTAACTTGTGCCTTCCACTCAAAAGATTCCCAACTCACCTGTAAACCTGTAAACCTGTAAACCTGTTGCTTACAGTTTCCGCCAGCTTGAACTAACTAACTGATTTAAAAACCATTCTTCTGAATTTGTCTCTCTTGTGTTTACAAAATTGTTAACAAGCTGTCCACGCATCAGCCAAAATCAGCCCCATCACCTAAAAAAAAACATATAAATCAATAGGATGGTTTTTGGTTCGTTTCTTGCGTAACTAAGGGCAATCAACACCCCCAACGCCGTAAGTGACTAACGTTCACACGGGTGGTGTTGTCTTGGAGCGAGGACTTAGCAGTTAAGTTGTCGGCCGGTAACAGCCTTGACGCGTGGCAGTGCCATATAACCGACGCTCAAATAGCCCTCTTATCTACTTTCATTGAAAGAAAAAGAAGGTCAACCATGGAACGATTAACTTACAGTCGAATTATCAGGATACTCAGTATCTTCCTGGTAAGTACGGCGGCCCTGTATGGGTTAACGAATCAGTCTCCGGCTTATGCTGGCGCCTACACACTGAGTCCAACAGAGAAGTTGTGTATGGCCGATGCATACTTGCTGGAGCCGGGGAACTCATTACCCCAGGATGCACTGAACTGTACCGCCAACGATGTGGAAATTACCCAGGTCATCCCGCTTGATCCAAATGCGGAATGTAACCTTGGGGAAACATTCTCATTCCAGGCAGACGTGACCGTGCGTACCAACGCTAACGAGCGTTACGACACCACATTCTATCTGCCACTGACTGAGCAAAGCCCTCAGGTTGTTCAGGGTAATTTCAGGAACTGTAGTATGATCCTGCCAATTCCCGGGGATAGTGGCGAAACTGCGGATGTCGACATTGATGGTGACGCGTGTGGTGATATCACCAAGGCTCTGGGGCCAGATCAGTACACCCTGACTAACGAAACCATCACTATGCTGTGTAGCGATGACGACGGCGATAACCGCGCCGACTTCACTTACTGTGCAGCGTGGGATAACCAGGAACGGGATAACTGTACTGCAGAAGAAGATCCCTATGCGGGTCAGATCCCTAACACCAAGTCAAAATGTAACTGTGATACGTTTAATATCGATGTCTTTATTAAACCAGCCCCACCGGTAATCAACAAATCTGAAGGCGCTCCTACATCCCGCCCTGAACCGGGTGGTGAGTTCACCTTTGACTTGAGCTTTACCAATCCTAACAGTCAGACATCACTGTTTATCAGTGCGCTGAGCGATGAGATTGATATCAATGGTGACGGTACCTATGACGCGACTCTGGATCTCTGGGGCCCAACCAGTGCACCAGGTGGCGAAGGTGTCTACCTGACTGCTACAAACTGTGCGATGGGAACACCGTATGAAGTGTTACCAAGTGCGACTTACAGCTGTCAGTTCACTGTACATATCGTCGACAGAAACCTGCCTGATGACCAAAGTCCTGAGTATTACAAGGATGTGGTCAAAGTGACGCTTGAAGACAAAAACGGAGATCCAGTTGTCAATGGGGCCACTTGTCCGCTTGCACTAGGTGCGGTAGCGGGCGAACACTGTAGTGTCGAAAGACAGGTCTCGATTACCAACTTGCCACCAGATATTAGTGTGACGAAAACAGCGAATCCTACTTCTGTGCTAGAACCGGGTGATTACGTTGAGTTTACCGTCGTCGTCACTAATGAAGCAGCAGTTAGTGATACCTGGGATTCACCACTTATCGTCACCAGTCTCACAGATACTGATTTCGATCTGCTGAATGTTGGTGGCCCAGTTACCAGTACAACCTGTGCCACAGGTGCATCAATCCCTGCAGGTGGTACATACACCTGTACATTTACAGCACTGGTAGAGGGTGATTTCCTCGATCCTGCCCACTCAAACACTGTAACAGCCGTTGCAAGAGATGATGAATATGACACTGATGAAGCCAGTGGTACTGCCACCGTCAGCTTCACTGATGTACCGTCCATCATCGCACTGATCAAAACTGCCGGTGGCCAGCCAGATGGTGTTACCCACCAAGTACCGGAAACCGGTGACAGCGGCAACTTTGAAGACGTTGTGTACAAGTTTGAGTTCAGTGTCGATGCAGCCAGTGTGGATAGTGTAACGTTTGATACGTTAGAAGATGTTGTTGATCCTAATGGTGCCGCCATTTTCAGTGACTTAACTTCACAATGTAACGTCGATTACATTGACGGTAATCCACTTGGTTCGCCAATACCACTTGGCAGTGGCGTGACATTACTACCAGGTCAATACGCAAGTTGTGAAATTACCTTGCAAGTACAAGGTAATGCCGGCGACGTACTTACCAACCTGGCAACCATCCGCGGTGTAGACTCCGATGGAGCAGCAAAAAATGCCAGTGACCCTGCTGATGTAGAGTTCCTGGACGTTCCATTGCAAATTACCCCTGAAGTAGCGATGAAAGCCAGAGTATTTGTCCGTCTTCCAAACACTGGTATTGATAACGTAACCGTCACCGCCCTAACCATTGGTGGCACACCTCTGACTGATGGTGCGAGTGGCCCGGCATTTGAGATTATCAACGAAACCGCCCTAGGCTTCGGACCATATGGAGCCGGAGATGGACCTTACGTATTCTGTACCGCTGGTTTGGTTATCGATCAGGGAACAACTACAGAGTGTGGCTTTACCATTAAGCTATACCCAGGGTTTGAAACTGGTCTGCCTAATCCAGATATAGAACAACTATTTACTGGTCCTGATGGCTTAATCTTCACCTTTGATGATGGTGATGGCTCGCCTGTAAACGAGCTTGTAGAGTTCATCTTTGTCACAAATGAACCTTAAGGCATTACGTTTGATACTTTAAGTCATTTGAAAAGGTAAAATATCAAGGGCGGTGATCAATATCACCGCCCTTTTCGCATTTTCCCTGCCATTGTAAAGTGAGATCATCCCCCACCGGCAAGCTTACACCTGCTCACGATATACCCACCTTTTTATACCCATCTTAAACATAAGACGGTTGTAAACCATCTATTGCCTATAATGGATGTATGTTTTCAATTCTTAGCAGCAGTAAATCACACTGAGAGGCTATAGTTTTATTGAACAAACTCTACTTATGCCAATCGATATGGCAAATTTGCCATTGGCCAAAATGTCATTTCAATACGAGGGACAGAGAATGCTTAAGTATGGAATACAGATATGTGCTTCACTATTTATCCTGCAATTCATCACCGGATGTCAGCCCGAACAAGACAGTAAACTTGAGGCAGAAGTCGCTTCGCTCAAACAAGAAATTAGTCAACTGAAGGAAGAGGTGGCTGAAATCAGCTTGCAAATAAAAGAAGTCAACACCGCTGCGGTGAACGCGAGAAAGCCAAAGTTCAAGACGCTGCCGAATCAGCCTGATTTTGACGATAATGGTCAAGTTCCTTCCATGGGGGGAGACAAAGCGCAACTTGCTATCATAGAATTTTCCGATTATCAGTGCCCGTATTGTAAACGATATACTGATCTAACCTTCCCTAAAATAAAACAAAACTACATAGATTCCGGGAAAGTCAGGTATCTGGCCCGTGATTTCCCTTTGAAGTTTCATCCACAGGCCAAAAGCGCAGCTGTCGCGGCCAACTGCAGTTTTGAACAAGGACAATACTGGCCGATGCGCGATACCTTTTTTGCCAACGTGAAAAAGCTGAACGACGACTTTTATCAGCAAACTGCAACTGAAATGTCACTGGATATGGCCAAGTTTTCCACCTGTATTGAAGATCCGAAAATGATGGACAGAATAGAAAAAGACATTGAACTGGCATCTTCGTTAGGGATTCGCGGAACACCAAGCTTTATCATCGGCCGGATTGAAAACAACCAACTCATCAACCCAAGACTGGTTGTCGGCGCACAGGACTACCAGGTCTTCGCCAGTTTGCTGGACGAACTGTTAACCAAAGAAAATCAAGAGTAGTTAGAGTCATACCATCACATCACATTGACCCGTCCTGATATGGGTTGACACTTTTTAACTAAAACGCTCGATGTACTTCATCGGGCGTTTTGTATTTCAAAGCCGTATGAGGCCTCATTTGATTATAGATCTCTACGGATTCTGCTA
>NZ_JARHUF010000013.1 GCF_029223195.1 Vibrio sp. CAU 1672
TATCGTCGATGGTATCGGCAAGGAGAAGTTCAGACGGATAAAAGGCCGACCTGTGCAAGGCCAGAGCCTGCTAACAAGCTCTCACAACAAGAGCGTGATGCGATTATCGAGGTGTGTAACCGCTCAGAGTTCGCGAGTTTACCTCCGACTCAAATCGTGCCGACACTGCTTGATAGCGGTGAGTATATCGCCTCAGAGTCGAGCTATTATCGGGTACTGAGTGCACAAGGACAACTTCACAACCGAGGCCGTCAACGGAGTAGAAAAACGCATGCTAAGCCAACGAGTTATACGGCGACAGGTTCGAATCAAGTCTACACATGGGATATCACTTACTTGCCTTCAACGACCCGAGGCCAGCACTATTATCTGTACGTCATAGAAGACATCTACAGCCGAAAAATCGTGGGTTATGAAGTCTATGAATGTGAGTGTGGTGAGTTAGCGTCACAACTCCTGCAACGAACGTTAATGCGAGAGCAGTGCTTCAATCAACCGCTGGTGCTTCACTCAGATAACGGGGCACCGATGAAGTCACTGACGTTCAGAGCGAAGATGGATGAGTTAGGTATTACCTCATCGTATAGTCGTCCAAGAGTCAGTGATGACAATCCGTATGTTGAGTCGTTGTTCCGAACGGTAAAGTACATGCCAAACTGGCCGTCAAAGGGCTTTGAAAATCTGGACGTCAGTCGTAGTTGGGTTGAAGCCTTCGTGCGCTGGTACAACACCGAGCACAAACACAGCAAGCTAAATTATGTCACGCCTTCAGAGCGTCATAATGGAAAAGATGAAGAGATCTTGAAGCGCCGATCTGAGGTATTACTCGCTGCAAAACAACGAAAACCTGAACGATGGCCTGGTGACATCAGAAACTGTAAACCAGTTGGTGACGTACACCTAAACCCAGAAAGAGAAGCTGCTTAATAAGTAAGCAAATGATGACAACCACCTTGAAAAACGCCGGGATTTCGCGGTATTACCGGGGATGAGGTGCAAGATTTGCAATACAGCGTCAACCTATAACCAGGTGTTTAGAGAGCGGGCCGTCTGATCCCGGCAAACTGCCTGGTTGATGCTATTTATTTGAAGGTGGTGATCGGTGCTGTGCAATCGGCACTGGTATTTCTTTTGTTTGCCCTGGTGAATAAGCCATTGCCCAGGCTTTTTGCTGAGGTTGCCCAGCCTGACTTAAAACAATGGGATTTTAGCCAAGCCGTCCACTATCAGCGGATCTGGCATGAAGTATCCATGGTTTGGGTGTTGGGTTACCTAGGCAAAGCTACTGTTTTTATCGCCTTTCATCCGCTCAATGAATCGGATTTAGCGATATTGACCATCATCCTTGGCTGGCCGCTACATGTCGGTTTGCTTATGTTTTCTGTTCCTTATGTAAACTTTCGCTTTCAAAAATACATCTAGAGTTAATTTTGCATGGCTAAGGCATTTAGCTTCTTTCTTTATTGATGCTTCCTTCCAGGCTTAAAAAAGCCGGGAAGGTCACCAGTCTTATCAGTCACCCTTTGAGTGTGGCGATATATTCTCACCATATTTGAAGTGCTTCGAAATTCGTTATGGCTCAGGTTGCTATAATTGATTTTTTATGGTTTGCGACGGAAGACATGTCGGTATGATTGGACGTGCGGGTGATTTTTTATTAGGTCGGGCGTAAAACGTAAGAGGGAAGTATGAAAAGGAAAATTCTAGTTATTCTTGGTCACCCCAACCCGGAAAGCTTTTGTGGTGCTTTGGCTCAAGAGTATATCATCGGTGCCAAAATGGCAGGAGCAGAGGTGCGTGAAATTCGCGTCGGTGAGCTTAATTTTGATCCGGTTCTTTGGCGTGGTTACAGTGAAGTGCAGGAGCTGGAACCTGATTTAGTCGAATGTTGCAAGTTGATTCTGTGGGCTGAGCATCTGGTGTTTGTCTATCCCACATGGTGGGGGACCATGCCATCACTAATGAAAGGATTTATCGAAAGAACATTCCTGCCTGAATTTGCGTTTAAATATCGCGAGAAATCTAAATTTTGGGATAAGTTATTAGCAGGAAGAAGCGCCCAGTTATTAGTGACAATGGATACGCCACCCTGGTATTATCGTTTGATCTTTCGTAGCCCGGGACACAATGAGATGAAACGATCCATTCTTGGCTATTGTGGTATTAAAGTTAATGCGATTTCGGAATTTTCACCCATCAAGTATTCAACCGATAAAATGAGGGTTAAGTGGTTAAAAGAAGCCAAAGAGCTTGGCATTAGAGCTTAGAGGTAATATCAATATCGGATTTGCATTCGCCAGGATTGCAATACCGTATTCGTTGCTTAAACAAAAAAGTAGTTTTCATTATTAGTAGGTATTGAAAAGTGACAGATCTAGTATCATCGATTTTTAGGGTTATCGGTCTTGTACTGAAAGTGTTCCTTCAGCTTAAAGTTATTGAGTTAATTGTTTATTCGGTGGGGTTTGCTGTTGCCAAAGCTTTTTCGTTGGGGCGCTTTCCGACACTGGATATCAGTGAGTCAGAGCGGGTGAAGGTGAACTATATTGGACTGCTGAGCATCACGGTTATATTATTAATGATCGGTGTTATTAATGGATTTGTGAATATCTCTTTGTAATAGAGAATACGATTATAAAACCGAGTGGTAGCCGTTAATTATGTATTGTATATAATGCGTTAGCGTTGCATTTTATTTCAGTTCTAATGCTGAGGTGAGAGTTAAATATAGAATACTTTTAGCGTGATGCGGTGTTGGTTTATATTGGAGAAAATAATGTCTCAGAAAAAAGAAGTGCATTTTTGTCCTTCTTGTGGTGTGGAAACTCAGCACATCGTTGTCTTAGTAAGAAAACCTACCGGTTTTGAAAATGCGAGTAATCGTAAATTCAAAGAATTTGTCGCAGGTGCCATCAAAGCTTGGTTCGTGGGGCCGTTTATCGCATCTATGGACGATTTTTCACGTCACCTGATTTGTGAAAACTGCGGTAGAAAATTTATAGAAGAATAGAAGAATAGAAGAATAGAAGAATAGAAGAATAGAAGAATAGAAGAATTAGTTGCGGAAAACACGGGAAGTGAACTCCGTTGCCCTGCATTAGATCAAATCAGTGGCTCCCTGCATAATTAGTTGGCTGGACAAAAAATCATCCTGAAGTGCAGATACTGCAGCCGTACAGCGCTATATCACAAACTGTGCCGGCGCGATTGGCGATACGTGGCAATCTCTTACATGGCTGCGTATAGTAAGCTAATAAGCTAATAAGCTAATAAGCTAATAAGCTAATAAGCTAATAAGCTAATAAGCTATATCGGTCATTTGCCTGCCGGGCGTGGTATCGAACTATCCAGTGAATCAGGAGACAACTATGATAGATTTTGAAAATTCATCGGTTTTTAAGCTGAAACCAATTGATGAATCGAAAGTGAAGGACGATTTTTACAAGTTCCTGATAAGTGGTGAGGAGATCATTGCGGCTTTTAAAAGTGTTCGCGATCAGGTCGTATTTACCAATAAACGGGTCATCTCGGCCAACGTACAGGGCATTACCGGCTCAAAAGTGGATTATACCTCGTTGCCTTTCAGTAAAATCAGTGCGTTTTCGGTAGAAACATCCGGCACATTCGATCTGGATTGCGAAATTGAGCTGTTCCTCAGTGGGGTTGGCAGAGTTCGGTTTGAGATAAAAGGTTCATTCGATCTGGTCTCTTTTAATCGTCATATCAGTGAGCATGTGTTGGCTTAGGCAGCTGCCGGGCCTGATTGGGCAGTGCGATCTTTCCGTTGTTGGGATTGGTATGCTGACGATGCGAGCGTGACTGTTTAATGTTGCGTTAGCGGTTGTGTTGTATCACTTGATGGGCAGTGAAAATGTGGTTCTCCACGGGCTAAGGGCTGTGTAGAGGGTACGTTGAATGTCCTCCTCTCGCATCGGGCGTTAAGACCGATTACTATATAGATTAAATTCACTAGAAGAAGTTAACATCTATGTCATTTCCTCCTTGTCCTCATTGCCAGTCGGAATTTGTATACCAAGACCAAAACCACCTCGTCTGTCCGGAGTGTGGCCATGAGTGGAACCCCTTAGAGGCCAGCCATGACGAACAAGCGTTAGCAATTAAGGATGCCAACGGAACTCTGCTGCAGGAAGGTGACAAAGTAACCTTAGCCAAAGACCTTAAAGTGAAAGGCAGTTCTTTGGTACTCAAAATCGGTACCAAAGCCGTGATTCGCCGGATCGTAGAAGGTAAGGATCACCAACTCGACTGTAAAGTCGAAGGGGCTGGTGAAATGATGGTCACGGCCAAGTTCGTGAAAAAAGCCAGTTAAAACTGTTCATGAACGGTTAGGCAGGCGCGAAGCCTCGCCTGTCGGGCAAATGTTATTGATCAAGAAACAGGGAAGTTTGAGTGACCAAGGTTGTGCGGTTTATCGTTATTAGTAATGCCATTGCGCTGATGGTGGTGGTGCTGGTTGAGCGTGTTACCGCGTTTTTTGGCATCAGGTTTTGGTCTGATTACGCATTTTATGTCCTTATTGCTATGTGGGGCATGGCTGCGCTGCTGTTTATGTATCCACCCTTGGGCGGGATGACCCCATCCGATGCGCGTGCTGACAGGGTGGCTGATTCTATGGTCGAACGCCATGCTGCCGATGACATTGATGATGAACGTTTTTCTGCCAACACACTGTTATGCTTGAAATTATTTGCAGCGGGGGTACCCGCGTTTGTCATTTGTATGCTTGCCAGTTTTGTTGGCTAACTAATCATTGGGCACAGAGTTGTCACACTTGGCTGTCTGAACCGGCAGCGCGTTTGGAAGTTAAGCGGGTGGCATAACAAACTGGGTGATCATAATTCGCCCGGCTGAGCCGCGTACTTTGTGGCCACTCGAAGCACTTAACACCAAGAGGACGAAGATGGAACTTGTACCGTTTGAGCGTTCAGATTACCAGTTGCTGGTGACATGGATTGACAGTGAGCAACTGAATTATCAGTGGGGCGGGCCAGCCTACACGTACCCTTTAACGCAGGCCAAAATAGCGCGGCATTGTGCTAACCCGGATATTTCCCCTTATCTTTTCCGTATCCGTGATGAACGTGCCGGTTTTGTGGAACTGCGTAAAATGTCAGCGGGCTGCTATCGCATTTGCCGCGTATTCATCGCCGACCCGTATCGTGGACGTGGACACGCGAAGCAGATGCTGACGAGGCTGATTGAGAAAGTACAAGCGGAGTTTGATTGTCAGCGGCTGAGTTTAAGCGTCTTTGAACACAATCAGGCGGCACTGAGCTGCTATGTGTCGCTGGGTTTTGAGGTGGTGTCTACCAGCCGGGGGCAAGAGCCGGTGTGTGGGAGGATCTGGAATTCAATAGAAATGGAAAAAACGCTCTGACATGGCGCTTAAGAATGCATTTATAGGCTTTAATGTATATGGGGCATTTAAAAAAACTAAGGTGACGCTAATGTTAAGAGAACTAAACCATCGCCTGGCGAATGTGGCTGAAAGTATGGCGGAATTTGACAGTCAAATTGGCCAGTACCTGGAACGAAACGACTGCTCGTGCCAGGTTACCCAGCAAAACGTTTATTTAGAATACCAACATGATCTGACCTTTGAGCAGGCATCAGAGCAGGCGCAGACATTGCTGAAAATTCTTGATATTCCATATGGCGACAGCAGTGGTGGAGGTAAATCTAGAAACCTGCTGGCAGATATCGCCGGTAAGGAGCACAGGACAAAACTGCACTTTGACTTGTCATGCGGTGATGAGAGTGATTTGTTGCTGCAGTACCTCTGTTCTCAGCTACTGAAGTATTTCCAGCAACTCGAAACGCGCCTTGCTACCGACAGTACCTGCAGTCAGGCGAGCTAGTCGTCAGGCGATTAAGCCTTTTATTGACAGGTTTGAACAGATTCGCCACTTGCGGCATTAGTATACGAATCGAAATTAGCTAAGACAACCCGTTACACTGTTGCCACTTGTAACGGGTTGTTTGGTTATAGCATGCTCGGTAACCATAAAGACAGCGGTGGGATCAGAAGCAGTAGCAGCAGTCGTACAATGTCGGCGCACCAATAAGGGGTGACGCCTTTGAATATTGCGCTGGTTTTAATGTCTTTCACCACACTGCTGAGGACGAAGATATTCAGGCCGACCGGCGGGGTGATCAGGCTGATCTCGGTCACGACCACTACGACAATGCCAAACCAGACCAGGTCAAACCCCAGGCTGGCAACCAACGGGTAGAAAACCGGAACGGTTAACAACAGCATCGACAGGCTCTCAAATACCGTGCCGAGCAGGATGTAAATCCCCATGATCGCCAGGATGACGTAAATCGGCTCGGCGCCAAAAGAGGTCATCCAGGTGACCAGTTCATTAGGTAAACCAGTGCGGTTAACAAAGTTGGAATAGATGAGGGCGCCGATAACCACCCCGAACAGCATGGTTGACGTTCTGGCAGTATCGACCAGGATATCTTTCAATATCGCCAGAGTCAGCGAACGGCGATAAAGGGCGATGGCAAATGCGCCCCCGGCACCAATCCCGGCGGCTTCAGTCGGGGTAAATACACCCAGATAAATGCCGCCCATGACCAGGCTGAACAGGCCAAGGATACCAGAGACTGACTTTAAGGCTGCTTTTTTGTCCTGTCTGGACATCTTTTCGCCCTTGGGACCGGCACTGGGATCGCGCCAGACCACATATCTGGTTGCCAACAGGTACATAAAGATCCCCAGTATTCCGGGAATGAAACCAGCCGCAAACAGATCGCGGATACTCTGTTCGGTCAGGACGCCGTAGATGATCAGGATGACGCTCGGTGGAATGAGGATCCCCAATGTGCCACCGGCAGCAATCGAAGCGGCGGCCAGACCATCGGAATAGCCGTATTTTCTCATGGAAGGCATCGCGACTTTCGCCATGGTCGCTGATGTCGCCAGGCTGGAGCCGGAAATTGCAGAGAAGCCGCCGCAGGCAGCGACTGTCGCCATCGCTAATCCACCGCGATAGTGACCCAAAAAGGCATAGCAGGCCCGGTACAGCTCCTGGGACATACCGGCGCGGGTGATCAGGTTGCCCATCAGGATAAACATCGGGATCACCGACAAGCCGTAATCCTGAGCGGTATCGATCAGGCGCTTGGCACTGACGGTTAATGCGCCGTTAAAGTTCCAGTCGCCCAATGCCGCATAGCCAACAAACCCCACCACACCCATAGCAAAGGCGATAGGCATTCTCAGCAGTATTAATATCATCAGTACCGCAAAACCGATTAAGGCAATAGTCATATCAATCCCTCTGATTCAAATACTCTTTGTTAAAGATTCGTGTGACGACCAAAACAACGGAAGTGATCGCGGTAAGCCAGCATGATATCGCCAGAAAAGAGACAAAATAGTGGGTCGGGATCTCAAGGTACTCCGTCATTTCATCATACATCAGCGCCCGCCCGGCCAACTCCCACACCTTGAAACCGATCACCGCTAAACTGGCCGCCACAACAAGGTCAAAGCCCATATCACGGATGTTTTTGATGTTCTTGGGAATGATGCTGTCGGTCAGGTCAACGCTGATGTGTTCTTTACGCCAGGTTACCAACGGCATGGTTGAAAAAATCAGAGCCCCCAGAAGGAGCTCTGTCAGTTCAACACTGCCGGTTACAGGCATTTCAAACAGGTAGCGGCCTACCACGTCTATGCAGGTAAGAAGCATCATGGCGAACAGGATCACGCACGCACACAGTTTTAAAAACTTGTCCAGAAGCTGGGCGCCGGACTCCCAGCTTCGGGTAAACCAGAACAGTGAACTTTTCATCATCAATCCCTAAAGCTCGATTGGCTGGTAGTCGCTGACGATTTGTCTGAATTCAACCAGGGCAGCCTGGGCATCAACTTTGCGGGACTTCACCGATTTGATCCACTGGGCATCCAAACCTTCGGTTAACTGCTCAAAGTATTGAATGTCTTCTTTCGATAGGTCTTTAACTTTGCTGCCTGATGCGATGATATCCGCTTCGCCAACTTCATCGGCTTTCGACCAGTAATGTCCGGCCATGGCTGAAAGTTTTTCTCCGGACACGCTTCTGAGCGCCTGACGGTCTTGCTCTGACAGCTTCGCCATAAACTCCGGGCTGATGAAAATGCCGAATGAACCCAGGTACAGCCCGGTCGGTAGTTTGTAGCTGTATGGGGCGACGTCTTTAAACCGTGCGGCCTTCATCATATCCATTTGCATAAATAAGCCATCTGCTACGCCCTGTGACAGCATTTCGTAGGCTTTGGTTGCCGGTGCGCTTACCCCGGAAACCTCGAGAAGTTTGCCGATTTCGGTCGAGATCCCACCGCCCACGCGCATCTTTTTGCCTTTAAGATCTTTCAGAGAGGCGATGGGTTCACGCATGTGAACCTGACCGGGGCCATGCACAAATACGCCGGCAAGTTCGACGCCGTTATACTCAAATGAGTTTTTAAAATACTTTTCGTTTACTCGCCAGTGTGCCACCGATGCCGCTTCGCCACTGGCTTTATTGCCTGGTAGCTCAGCAATCTGAGTCAGGCGAAAACGTCCGGGCAGGTAACCGTGAAACGTCCAGGCGGCGTCAACAGCACCATCTTCGACCAGTTCAACGAGACTTTTAGGGTGGGCCAAATCGTATTCCAGTTTAATCGTGACCCGGCCTTCAGTGGCGTCTTCTATCCATTTTCCCCACGTCGGCAGTACGTCGGCATTCATGGTTTGCATTGGGCTTAACCAAGTTGCAATTTTGAGTTGATGAGTTTCCGCCTGAACGCTTTGACTCATCAGCATGGTAGAAGCGAGCAATCCGGCTACGCCTTTGGCGAAGGTTGTTTTAAACATAACTGTTTCCTTTATCAGTCCCGTTAAAGTAGGTATATCTCAAACAAATGACACATCAATCTATCATTTGATGATTAAAACGTATCATTTAAAAATTCAGTTGTGTATCATGAATGTTAATGAATTGTGTTTTTGTGAATCAGGTTATGTTTTATCGATTAACAACTCAGCGATTTCATCAACGATGTGTAGTTACTAAAACTGGCATCTCATTCAATAGGCAAACGACTCGGTAGCAGCTAGCTACGGCATTAAGGATTAACGAGGTATAGAAATGGAACAATTAACCAGCTATCTAGCCGGAGAATGGTATTTTGGAGCAGGTCAACCGCGTGTGGTTGCCAGCGCGATCACGGGAGAGGCGTTGTATCAGGTTAGTGCAGACGGAATGAACACCGCCGAAGTGCTTGATTACGGCCGCGAACGCGGCAGCAAGGCGCTGTCTCAAATGACCTTCCTTGAGCGGGCGAACATGCTTAAGGAGCTCGCTAAGTACCTGCTTTCTCGTAAGGAAGAGTTCTATGCACTGTCGCAACACACCGGGGCAACACGGGTCGACTCGTGGATTGATATCGAAGGCGGGATCACCACCTTATTTAATTATTCAGGCCTGGCGAACCGCGAGCTGCCAAACGACATCATCTGGCCGGAAGACGAACTGATCCCGCTTTCCAAAGAGGGGGGATTTGCTGCGCGCCATTTCCTCACCAGCAAAACCGGCGTTGCGCTGCACATCAACGCCTACAATTTTCCCTGCTGGGGGATGTTAGAAAAGCTGGCTCCGACCTGGCTGGGTGGGGTCGCAGCGATCGTCAAACCGGCAACAGAAACCGCGTATTTAACGCAGGCAATGGTGAAAGCCATGCTGGAGAGTGGCTTGCTGCCTGAGGGGGCGATTCAGGTGGTGTGTGGCTCAGTGGGTGATATGTTTGAGCATCTTGATTACCAGGACGTGGTGACTTTTACCGGCTCTGCCCAAACCGGGCAGATGCTGCGTTCACACCCGAACATCACGCGAAACTCGATTCCATTTACCATGGAAGCCGATTCACTCAACTGTGCGATCCTCGGCCCGGATGTGACCCCTGAGATGCCAGAGTTTAAGTTGTTCGTTCGTGAAGTGTTGCGGGAAATGACGGTCAAGGCGGGTCAGAAATGTACTGCAATCAGAAGGGCGATGGTACCGCAGCATTTGATCGAGGAGGTCGCCGGGGCACTGACGGCGAAGCTCAGGACCATCAGCGTGGGTGATCCGTCGCAGGAAGGCGTGAAGATGGGGGCTCTGGTCAGCAAGAGTCAACTGGATGATGTGCGGGAAAAGGTGACTACGCTGTCTAACCATTGTGAGGTACTGATTGGAGGAAATACCGCCGAATTCGAGGTGCACGGCTCACCGGAGGGGGCATATTATCCACCAACCCTGCTGCGCTGCCACAACCCACACGAGGTTGAAGAGGTGCACAGTGTAGAAGCATTTGGCCCGGTTTGTACCCTGATGCCATACCAGGATTTAACCGATGCAGCGGCGCTGGCGAGAAAAGGCCAGGGCAGTCTGGCGGGCAGTGTTGTGACCGCTTCCGGTAGTGTGGCTGCCCAACTCGCGCTTGACATCGGCCCGGTCCATGGCCGTTTGCATGTGTTGAATGAAGAGTCCTCCAAAGAGTCGACCGGCCATGGCTCACCGCTGCCGATGCTGGTTCACGGTGGCCCCGGCCGTGCGGGTGGCGGCGAAGAAATGGGAGGGCTGCGCGGGGTGAAACACTATATGCAACGTACCGCCATTCAGGGTTCGCCAACCATGCTGGCGCAAATTGGCCGGGAATGGGTTCGCGGTGCACAAACCATCAGCGACCCTGTTCATCCGTTTAAGAAATACTTTGAGCAGTTGCAGTTGGGGGAAACGCTGAAAACCGCGCGAAGAACCATCACTGAAGCCGATATTGTCAACTTTGCCTGTTTGAGCGGCGATCATTTTTACGCTCATATGGACGAGATCGCGGCAAGAGAGTCGATGTTTGGTGAAAGAGTGGCACACGGCTACTTTGTCATCTCTGCTGCGGCCGGACTGTTTGTCGAAGCCGCCCCGGGTCCGGTTCTGGCGAACTATGGTATGGAAGGCTTACGCTTTATTGAACCGGTAAAAATCGGCGATACCATCCAGGTTCACCTGACCTGCAAAAAGAAAATCAAAAAGCGTCAGCGCTCAGCAGAGGAACCGGCGCAAGGTGTGGTCGCCTGGGATGTCGAAGTGGTCAACCAGGACGGCAAACCGGTTGCGCTCTATACCATTCTCACGTTAGTTGCCAGACAGCACGGTGACTTTTAAGCACAGCACACCGGAACAGACTCGTGAATAAAGACAGTAAACAGGGCCATTTGGCCCTGTTTTTTTATCACAAATTTAACAATTCAATGTGCATATTGGGGTGTTTATGTAAATAAACTGTTGCGATTGATGAATTGCGTGATACATTATTTTTACTGAAAGCGAATGATGTGTATCAAATGGAGGAAGGATGTCTGCAGAGCAAACGTTATTCGAGCGTAAGATCGAACAAGAGATTGCTATTGAGCCTAAGGATTGGATGCCTGAGGGCTATCGCAAAACCTTGGTACGCCAGATAGGTCAGCACGCCCATTCAGAAGTGGTTGGGATGCTGCCGGAAGCGAACTGGCTGACCCGTGCCCCCTCACTGCGCCGTAAAGCGGTTTTGCTGGCGAAAATACAGGATGAGGCCGGTCACGGTATGTATCTGTACAGCGCGGCAGAAACGCTGGGTGGTGAGCGTCACGACTTATACCAGAAAATGCTGTCTGGTGAGATGAAGTACTCATCCATCTTCAATTATCCGACTCTTAACTGGGCTGATGTCGGCGTCGTCGGCTGGCTGGTCGATGGCGCTGCGATCGTCAATCAGGTCGCGCTGTGCCGTACGTCTTACGGACCCTATGCCCGTGCCATGGTGAGGATTTGTAAGGAAGAAAGTTTCCACCAGCGCCAGGGGTATGAAGCGTGCCGGGTACTGGCGGATGGCAGCGATGAACAGAAGGCTATGCTGCAGGATTCCATTAACCGCTGGTGGTGGCCGGCATTGATGATGTTTGGTCCGAGTGACAACGATTCACCGAACACAGCGAAAAGCATGGGCTGGAAAATTAAACGTGTCAGTAATGACGATCTACGGCAAAAATTTGTCGACAACACGGTGCATCAGGTTCATGCGCTGGGAATGACCATTCCCGATCCGGACCTCAAGTGGAATGAAGAAACCGGTCACTACGAATTCGGCACCATCAACTGGAAAGAGTTCTACCAGGTGATTAACGGTCACGGGATTTGTAACCACGAGCGGTTGAAAGCCAAGCGTGAGGCGTGGGAAGCCGGTGAATGGGTCCGGGAAGCTGCAATGGCCCACTCGCAAAAACAGATGGAAAGCGCTGCCTAGCCGCGCCGAATGATTGGAAAAAGATTAAGGAGAATGAAGATGAGTGCACTTAAATGGCCGCTGTATGAAGTATTTGTCCGTAGCAAACAAGGTCTGGATCACAAGCATGTAGGAAGCGTGCGCGCAGCGGATGGCCAGATGGCACTGGAAGCGGCCCGTGACCTGTACACCCGCCGTAACGAAGGTTGTTCCATCTGGGTCGTCGAATCGAATCAAATCACCGCATCGCAACCGAGTGAGTCTGGCCCGCTGTTCGATCCTGCTGAAGATAAAGTTTATCGCCATGCCAGCCATTACACCATTCCTGCTGATATCAAGCATATGTAGGAGGGGCTCATGACAGAACAACAACAGAAAGTAAGTTACTTGCTTCAGCTTGCTGACACCAACCTTATCCTTAGTCATCGCCTCGCCGAATGGTGTGGTGTTGCACCGGAGCTGGAAATTGATATGGCCCTTGCCAATATCGGCCTGGATCTGCTTGGTGAAGCGCGCAATTTATATCAGTATGCGGCAGTTCTGGAGGGTGGTCATAAAACCGAAGACGAATATGCCTACCTCAGAGAAGAGCGTGAGTACAAGAACCTGTTACTGGTCGAGCGCCCTAATGAAGGTTTCGATATCTCAATCGTACGCCAGTTCCTGTACGACAACTTTCATGCATTGCTGCTGACAGAGCTGAGCAATAGCTGTGATGAACAGTTAGCAGCGATCGCCAAAAAATCCCTTAAGGAAGTGACATACCACCTGCGTTACAGCAACGGCTGGATCGAACGTTTGGGCGATGGTACTGCACTGAGCCACGCCAAAGTTCAGGCGGCGCTGAACGAGTTATGGCGCTACACCGATGAGATGTTTGAGCCAAGTGAAGCGGAACAGGCCCTGGCTGAGCAAAACATCATTGTTGACGTGGCTGAACTGAAAGCGCAGTGGTTAAGCAATGTCAAAGCGACGCTGGATAAAGCGACGCTGACCCTGCCTGAGCCGGGATACTTCCAGCAGGGCGGTAAGTCAGGCAAACACAGTGAGCATCTGGGCTATATTCTGGCCGAACTTCAGTACATGCAACGGACATATCCGAACCAACAATGGTAGGGCCTGCGGATGATTAAGCAAACACTCGACACGCTTGCCGATCCAGAGATGCACCGTGTATGGCAGTTAGTCAGCGCCATTCCTGATCCCGAGATTCCGGTGATCTCAATTGGTGAGCTGGGTATGGTGAGAAACATCGTCAGAACCGGAGAATCCTGGGTGGTGAAGTTTACCCCGACTTACTCCGGCTGTCCGGCGACGGAAATGCTGATCGGTGATATCCGGGATACCTTAATCAGCGAAGGTTACTCTCAGGTTGAAGTTGAAGTGCAACTGGACCCGGCGTGGACGACGGACTGGATTCAGGAATCGAGCAAGCAGAAGTTACGTGACTACGGCATCGCTCCACCAGACAGAAAAGCGTGTATGCACAGTGCCATTAACGCACAGCCAGAATGTCCCCATTGTGGCAGTGCTGAAACCAAAATGGTGAGCGAATTTGGTTCCACGGCGTGTAAAGCGCATTTTCAGTGCAAAGCCTGCCTGGAGCCATTTGACTACTTCAAGTGCATATAAAGTAAGGGATTATTATGACAGATTTTTACCCATTAAAGGTCGCTCGTGCAGACAAGGACACCCAGGACTCAGTCGTACTCGAATTTGAGGTGCCACAAGAGCTCGAACAGCAGTTTCGTTTTCACCCCGGGCAGCATTTAACCTTCAAATCCACCATTGATGGTGAGGAACTGCGCCGTTGTTACTCCATCTGCTCGGCACCCGGCGAACACCGTTTGCAGGTCGGGATCAAAGCGATAGCAGAAGGCCGATTTTCAAACTTTGCGGTTAACGAGATACAGGCAGGTGATGAGCTTGACGTCATGACGCCGCAAGGCCATTTCGGCTTTAGCCCCAGCCCGGAGCGTCAGGTGAATTATCTGGGGATTGCGGTGGGGTCGGGCATCACGCCGATCCTTTCGATGCTGAAAGCCGCGTTAGATCAGGAGCCAAACAGCACCTTTACGCTGCTCTACGGCAACCGCAACGGTCAGAGCATGATGTTCCGCAATCAGTTGCTTGAGTTAAAGAACCGCTACCCGGAGCGCCTGCACGTCAGCTACTTCTTTTCTCGTGAAACCAATGACGTGGAACTATGGAACGGCCGTTTAGACGGTGAAAAAATCCGCCAGTTGGGCAATGGCCTGTTTGACTGGAGTTCGTTTGACGCCTGTTATGTGTGTGGTCCGGAAGAGATCCTGGAGTCTTGCTATACCGCGCTGGTCGAAGGCGGTCTGAGTGAAGAGAGCTACCACGTAGAGCGTTTCAATACTGCGACCAAATCCAGAGAAAAGCCGGCTAACCAATCGGATAACACCCTGGTGACATTAAAGCGTGACGGGCGGGTGATGAAAATCGACATGACGTCACAAGACGACAGCGTGCTTGACGCGGCACTCAGACAGGGGGTGGATTTACCGTATGCCTGTAAGGGCGGGGTGTGCGCGACCTGTATCTGTAAAGTCAAATCGGGTCATGTCGAAATGGGCACCAATTACAGCCTGGAGGCGGATCAGGTCGAGAAGGGCTACGTACTGAGCTGTCAGGCCGTACCGACCACCAGTGAAATCGAAATTGATTTTGATGTGTAGAGGACGCCATGCCATTTCAAAACGATGAGCAAGACGTAAGATGTGCGATCTCTGCCGACGGGGTGTTAACCCTGACCTTAAATCGTCCGCAAAAACGCAATGCACTCAGCAATGAGGTGCTGATGCAGTTAGCGGAACTGCTCGAGGAGGCCGATCAGGAAAGCTCAATCAAGGCGGTGGTGCTATACGGCGGGGAGTCCATGTTTGCCGCCGGGGCGGATATCAAAGAGATGTCGAGCCAGCATGCTATTGATACCTGGCTTAATCCCCGACCTAAGTTGTGGCAGAGCATCGACCAGTTTGAAAAGCCCCTGATCGCGGCGGTAAATGGCTACGCGCTGGGTGCCGGTTTGGAGCTGGTGCTGTTGTGCGATGTGGTGGTTGCCGGGGAGGGCACACTTTTTGGTTTGCCGGAAATTACGCTCGGGTTAATGCCCGGAGCCGGCGGTACCCAGCGCCTCGCGCGTACGGTGGGTCGTTCGCTGGCCAACCAGATGGTGTTGACCGGCCAGCCGATCACGGCACAAAAAGCGTTAAATGCCGGGCTGATCAGCGAAGTGACCATTTCACAGAACACCCTGCACAAAGCGCAGGAGATCGCCGCGACGATCGCGCAGCGGGCACCACTGGCGGTGCGCGCTGCAAAAGTGTCGTTAAAGTCCGTACCGAATAACACACTGGGTCAGGGTCTGATGATGGAGCGGCAGCTGTTCAGCCTGCTGGCGGAAACCCATGACCGGGCCGAAGGGATTCAAGCGTTTCTGGATAAAAGAAAAGCGACATTTGAAGGGAAATAATCAATGGAAGAAGAGCCAATTTTAGTTCAGGTGGAAGCCGGTGTGGCGGTGATCACGCTTAATCGACCTAAGCAGTTGAACAGCTTTAACCCGGATATGCACAAAGCGCTTAAGGTGGCGTTAAGGCAGACCGAGGCAGATGAATCAGTGCGTGCGGTGCTGCTGACCGGAGCCGGGCGCGGCTTTTGTGCCGGGCAGGATCTGAATGACCGCAACGTTAACAGCGGCGATGAGATGCCGGATCTGGGTGAAAGTATCGAGAAATACTATAACCCGCTGATCAAACAAATCACCACGATGCCGAAGCCGGTCATCGCCGCGGTCAACGGGGTCGCGGCCGGGGCGGGGGCCAATATCGCCCTGGCTTGTGACATCGTGTTTGCCGCGCAGTCGGCCAGCTTTATTCAGGCGTTTTGCAAAATCGGCCTGGTACCGGATTCGGGTGGTACCTGGGTGTTGCCACGCCTGGTCGGAATGGCGCGTGCCAAAGCGCTGATGTTGCTGGGAGATAAGCTCAGTGCCCGTCAGGCACAGGAGTGGGGCATGATCTGGCAATGTGTTGACGATGAGGCGCTGATTGAGCAGGCGATGTCGGTAGCCAACCATCTGGCGACCCAGCCAACCAGTGGGCTTGGTTTTATCAAGCACGCACTTAACTACGCCACGGATAACAGCCTTGGCCAGCAGTTGAGTCTGGAAAAAGATCTGCAACGCCTGGCTGGCCGCACGGATGATTACCGTGAAGGCATTCAGGCCTTCTTTGATAAGCGGGCACCTGAATTTAAAGGGAAGTAAGTCATGGAGTATAGGATTCAAACCGTTGCGGTTATCGGCGCCGGTACCATGGGTGCCGGCATCGCGCAAGTGGCGGCACAGTCCGGTTACCAGGTTGTGCTGTTTGATGTGCAGCCAGGTAAGGCCGCCCAGACCAAAGATGACATCGCCGTGCGAATGGAAAAACGCGTGGCCAGGGGCAAAATGACCCGTGACGCCCAACAGGCGCTGCTCGGGGCATTGCATTGTTCTGATGCACTCGGCGATGTGGCTGGGGCCGATTTGGTCATTGAAGCGATAGTGGAAGATTTGGCGATAAAACAGAGCTTATTCCGCGATCTGGAGGCGATTTGCCGTGATGACTGCCTGCTTGCAACTAATACCTCGTCTATCTCGGTGACCTCAATTGCAAGTGCGCTGGCCAGGCCAGAACGATTCGTTGGCCTGCACTTTTTCAATCCGGCCCCATTAATGAAGTTGGTTGAAGTGGTGCGCGGCATCGCTACCGCTGCGAGTGTGAGCGAAGCGGCGCAGGCGTGGGCGCAGTCGTGTGATAAACACGCGGTGGTGACCCGTTCCATCCCGGGCTTTATTGTCAACCGGGTGGCCCGGCCGTTTTATGCGGAAGGGCTGCGTGCCCTGGAAACCAGCGTGGCAGAGGTGCAGGACATTGACCACCTGATCACCCAGGCCGGTCAGTTTAACATGGGGCCATTTGAACTGATGGATTTGATTGGTCACGATGTTAACTATGCGGTCACCAAAAGTGTCTATGATGCATACTATCAGGATAAACGCTTCCTGCCTTCGTTGACTCAGAAAGAGCTGGTGGAAGCCGGCTACTTAGGCCGCAAGTCCGGGCGAGGCTTTTACAGCTACGCTGATGCCGCGACCAGGCCTGCCGTTAATCTCGCCAGCAAGCGGGCACTGCCGCAAGATCTGCCTGTTTCGTTGCATGGTGACTGGCGTGTTACGCCGAGCCTGCCTGAACTGGTCGGGCTGACCACCAGCGCCGGGGATGACGGCGACGCGCCGTTCAACCAGCCACACCTCAATATCGACGGTACTTATGTCTTGCTTACTTTTGGCATGACAGCATCCGACCTGTCGGCACAGCTGGACCGCCCTGTGGTGGTGTTTGACTACTGCCAGGACTATGGCAGCAGTGAGGTGATCGCGATTGCACCGGCGCTGCAGAACTCACAGGCAAATACCGACGCGGTGATCGCTTACTTCCAGTCAAAAGGCAAACAGGTGCTGGTGCTGGATGATTATCCGGGGCTTATTCTCTGGCGTACCTGGACCATGCTGATCAACGAAGCGCTGGATCTGGTGAACCAGAACGGTGCCTCTACAGCCGACGTGGACGTGGCGATGAAAAGTGGCGTCAACTACCCGCTGGGCCCGATTGAACAGGGAGGGCGCTTAGGCTGGCCGCGGCTGTTAGACACCTTAACCCACCTGCAGGCGTTTTACGGCGAAGAGCGTTATCGTCCGTCGCCGCTGCTGCGCCGTTTTGCCATTCAATATCAACGAGGTGAGCTATGACACTATCTGACCCAACGCCCGTCTGTGAACACGATCCGGACAAAGTCGTCGCACAACAAGCCGTTGCGGCCATGCTGGAGAATGACTTCTGCACCAAATCAATGGGAATGGAAGTGGTCGACGTGGCAAAGGGGCTGGCCACGGTATCAATGCGGGTCACCCAAACAATGCTGAACGGCCACAACACCTGCCACGGCGGTATGTTGTTTGCGCTTGGTGACACCGCTTTTGCCTTTGCCTGCAACAGCGAAAACCTTGCCGCTGTCGCGTCAGGGTGCAGCATCGAGTACATCCGGCCGGCATTTGAGCATGACGTGTTAACGGCCTTTGCCAGTGTGAAATCTCAAGGAAGGCTGACGGGTACCTACGACGTAGAAATCGTCAACCAGAATCAAAAGTTAGTCGCGCTGTTTCGGGGTAAATCACACCGAATTGGCACAAAACTAGTAGAGGAGAACAGTCAGTGACTAATGCATATATTTGTGACGGCGTAAGGACACCGATCGGCAGGTTTGGCGGTGCACTTTCAGCTGTGCGTGCCGATGACCTTGGCGCGATCCCTCTTAAAGCGTTAATGGAGCGCCACCCGACGCTAGACTGGTCAGCGATAGATGATGTGATCTTAGGCTGTGCTAACCAGGCTGGTGAGGACAATCGTGATGTGGCGCGGATGTCTCTGTTGCTGGCCGGTCTGCCAACCGGCGTGTCGGGCACAACCATCAACCGATTATGTGGCTCCGGGATGGATGCCATCAGCCATGCGGCGCGCTCGATTAAAGCGGGTGAGGCCCAGCTGATGGTGGCTGGTGGGGTGGAATCGATGTCGCGTGCTCCTTACGTGGTCAACAAGCCGACCAGCGCGTTTGACAGAAACAGCCAGATGTTTGATACCACCATCGGCTGGCGATTTATTAACCCTGTTATGCAACAGCAGTTTGGCACCGATTCAATGCCTGAAACGGCGGAAAATGTGGCCAGCCGTTTTGCCATCAGCCGCGAAGATCAGGACGCGTTTGCCCTGCGCAGCCAGCAGAAAACCCAGTCGGCTAAAGAGAAGGGCGTACTGGCACAAGAGATCGTGCCGGTGACGATCCCGCAGCGTAAAGGTGAGCCGTTACTGGTCTGCGAAGATGAGCATCCCCGTCCGCAAACCACCCTGGCGCAATTGGCTGGACTGAAAACACCGTTTGCGGAAAATGGCTCCGTGACGGCGGGAAATTCATCAGGAGTCAATGATGGAGCGGCCGCAGTACTGGTGGCGAGTGAAGAAGCAGTACAACGTTTTGATTTAAAACCGAAAGCAAAAGTGCTGGCGACGGCTACCGTTGGGGTAGAGCCTGCGGTTATGGGTATCGGCCCGGCACCGGCAGCGAAAAAAGTGCTGGAAATAACAGGTTTATCAATTAATGATATGGATGTTATTGAGCTGAATGAAGCATTTGCATCACAAGCGTTGGCCGTTTTGCGTGAACTGGGTGTACCGGACGATGCGGAACACGTCAACCCTAACGGCGGTGCAATTGCGCTTGGCCATCCGCTGGGAATGAGCGGGGCAAGGATCGTAATGGCAGCCTGTAACGAGCTGAAACGCAGACAAGGAAGATACGCTTTGTGCTGTATGTGTGTCGGCGTAGGGCAAGGAATCGCAATGATCATCGAGAACGTCTGAGATTAAAACAAACAGAAAAGACGTTTCTAGTCAGCCAACAGAGATAAAAGGACTTATTAGGAGAAAGAGTCATGATTAAGTACTCAAACACGCTTGAGGCCATTGAAACCGCTTCCGTTGAAGAACTAAAGGAACTGCAGTTCCGGCGCATGAAGTGGACACTGGAGCACGCGTATAAGAACTCGCCGATGTACACCAAAAAGTTTGATGAAGCAGGGGTGCACCCGTCAGACTTTAAATGTCTCGAAGACATCAAAAAATTCCCTTACACCACCAAACAGGATTTGAGAGAACACTACCCGTTTGATTCGTTCGCCGTACCGATGGAAGAGGTGGCCCGTGTGCATGCTTCTTCCGGCACCACAGGTAAACCGACGGTGGTGGGTTATACCCAAAACGATATTGATACCTGGGCCAATATTGTCGCCCGCTCTATACGCGCAGCCGGCGGCAGCGCCAAAGACATCATTCATATTGCCTACGGATACGGCCTGTTCACCGGTGGCTTAGGCGCCCATTACGGCGCTGAAAGGCTGGGGGCGACCGTGATCCCGATGTCGGGTGGACAAACAGAGAAACAAGTTCAGCTGATCGAACATTTTAAACCGTCGATTATTATGGTCACGCCGTCATACTGTCTGAACCTGTTGGACAAACTGGAAGAGCACTACGGTGGTGATGCGTCCGGTTGTTCACTGAAAGTGGGTATTTTCGGCGCTGAGCCATGGTCGAACGAAATGCGCAAAGAGATCGAACAGCGTCTGGGCATCGTAGCGGTTGATATCTATGGCTTGTCTGAAGTGATGGGGCCGGGGGTGGCAATGGAGTGTGCCGAAACCAAAGATGGCCCAACCATCTGGGAAGACCATTTCTATCCGGAAATCATTGATCCGCTCAGCGGGGAGGTGATGCCTGACGGTGAGCATGGAGAACTGGTCTTTACCTCGTTAACCAAAGAAGCCATGCCGGTGATTCGTTACCGGACGCGCGATCTGACCCGTCTTCTGCCGGGGACGGCACGAACCATGCGCCGGATGGACAAAATCACCGGTCGTAGTGACGACATGCTGATTATCCGCGGGGTTAACGTGTTTCCTTCGCAGATTGAAGAGCAAATTCTGCAAATCGAACAGCTTAGCCCTCATTATCAGCTGGAAGTGATTCGTAAAGGCAACTTAGATCATTTGGTGGTTTTGCTTGAGCCAAAAGACAACGCCTATCTGGATCAGGCCGACGTCATTACCAAGCGCCTGCAACATCAAATCAAGTCGATGATCGGGATTTCCACCACCATAGAGCTGCTGCCGGTGAATGGGATTCCCCGTTCAGAAGGAAAGGCGGTTCGCGTGCGCGATCTGCGTCCCAAACTCTAAGCGCCTGAAATGCTGCTCCCGAGAAAGGTCTGGCTCGGGAGTGGTATAAAAACCACAATTGTGAATAATACAAAGATAAGTCGGGTAACGGAATGGGTTTCAGCACGCCTGAAACCAAACACGGAGTTATTTTGAATCAAGAATTTGAGTCCTTTTACGATGCAATGGCCGGTCATCAGTCCATCAGTGGCACGTCGTTGATTGTGTCTTACTACGGTGATTATTTGTGGACCTGTGGTGGCGGTATTTGGCTTGGCAGTCTGATCCAGGCCATGGAGACTCTGGGCCTGAATCAGCGGGTGGTGCGCTCGTCGGTGTTCCGGCTCAATAAAGACGGATGGCTGACGATCAAAAAGGTGGGCAGAAAAAGCTACTATTATCTGGAACCGGCCAGATACAACGAAATGCTGAATGCTAACAAGAAAATCTACCATTCTGAGCCCACCGCCTGGAACAAGCGCTGGAACATTATTCATACCTCGTTAGGCCCGACCAATAGCAGTAAAGACAAAGTGCGCTATCTGCAACACAAAGGCTTTGGTTTGTTCGATAAGGACTTTTTTGTTCAACCCGACCTGCAGCAGTTAACACCGGAAATCAAGCAAGAAATCTGTGAAAATATTCCCAGTGCCAAGATATTTCAACAAGCGGAGTTGTATTCTGAGCATAGCGATGCGCTGAGAAATATCGTCAGTCAGTCATGGGATATCACGCGTATCGAAGAGGACTATCAACAGTTTTCCGCGCTGTTTTCACCCGTATGGAACACCCTGAAAGGGATGGAGGACGATGCCATTACTCCGGTGGACGCGTTCAAGCTGCGTTTGCTTGTGATCCATTTTTACCGACGAATCATCGTTAAAGACCCTTATTTACCCGCGGAGCTGCTGCCCAGGGAATGGCCCAGACAGGCCGCCGAGCAGCTTACGGTCAATATTTACCGAAAAGTGCACGCGAAAGCGCTGGAGTACCTCATCGAAAACAGCGAAACACCAAGCGGAACCCTGCCGCTGCCGTCACCCAACTACTACATTCGTTTTGGCGGCCTGAGCTAGCGTGGACTTTGTGACAAGGAATGCACAATGCCCATATACCAATTTGCCAATCTTATTCCGGTGGTCCATCCCTCGGCGTTTATTCATCCGAGCGCTGAGATCATTGGCGATGTCATCATTGAACAAAACGTTTACATCGGCCCCCTTGCGGTGCTGAGAGGTGACTTTGGTCGCCTTATCGTCAAGCAGGGAGCTAACGTCCAGGACAACTGTGTGATGCACGGATTTCCGGGTAAGGAGACGATACTGGAAGCAAATGTCCACGTTGGCCATGGTGCGATCATCCATGGTTGTTATGTTGGTGAAAACACCCTGGTCGGCATGAACGCGGTGGTGATGGATCTGGCCCGGATCGGCAAAGAGTCGATCATCGGTGCCAACAGTTTTGTCAAAACCCGCAGCGATTACCCGCCACGAAGTATGATTCTCGGCAGCCCGGCAAGGCGTACCCGCGATGTGACTGATGATGAGCTGCGCTGGAAGGAAAATGGCACTGCCATGTACCAGAGGCTGGCCGAGCGCTGTCACAGTGAGTTAAAGCTGGTTGAGCCCCTCTGTGAGGTTGAGCCCGGCAGGCCACAGGTGTCGTGGGAGAAACCGCACGTTCCCAAAGCGGAAACCGTATGAGCGGATTGCGCTGATGATGCCGAACAGGCCTGGTTGGTTTCTGTCGAACCACTTTTTGCCATCAGGCGCTGGCAAACCCTGCGGCGGTAGGTGAACCGTCCTTACCCAAGGTAGCATGTCGGCTCCTGAGCTATGGCAGTTTTTCCAGTTCAAAAGAGGCGACAAAGGTAAAAAGCATTGGCAAGAAGTGTTGGCAAAATATGCGCTTGATTGAGAGTGTGCCAGTCAGCATTTAAATCCGGCTGGCAGAGGGCGCTTAACAGGTGCAGCTTTTTATACAATAAGGCAAACCGTGATGTTGAATGAGCAGTAAGGTTTTTTACTGTGGGGTAATCTCGGTTTGCCATCTGAAATCAGGTTAACGGGGATAACAAGGGGGAATGGACAGCTAGTAATGTTCACAGTGATCCTGGCACTGCTCTATGAATCTGGATAGCACGGTATAGTCATTATGTTGTAACTCGATCTGCTCGCTGTAGCCCAGGTGGACCGTGTTACAGCAGTCATCAAGTCTGATGTGGCTTAAATAAGCACGGGCGTTAATGGTGTGGTTGCAGAAGCAAAGGTATTGGTGCCGGAACACAATGATCATTTCTGATTCTGTAAGGTATGCGTGATTATTCATTGTCATAGCGATACTAAGTCCATGTAGCTTTATGGGGATGTATTATGTTTGTGATTGTTATAGAAAAAGTGTAGATGACATTTTAATGACAATCTGAATAAACGTATGAAATGTGATCATTGTTGGAAATTATTTCGACCAAAAAAAATGAGTTTAAGAATGATTCTGAATACGCGGATTTGGGGGGCAGCGATGCTTCTGAAGATGGCGAAAAGCAACGATGAGAACAAGCGTGTCACCACAGTTTAAACCGGGTGAGATACGCTGAAAAATGGTACGAGGTTAACCGGAGCCCGAGTGCTTCTTTAGCCGCTTTTCCAGTTCCGCAATTTTGCTGGTCAATGAATGATGTCTTTTACGGTAAGGTGTGGGTTTTCTTCCCTTCTTGCCCTGCGAAACCTGCTCTTTTGCAATTATCTCTGCTTTACTGGCTTCTAACCGGGCTAACTGTTGGCGCATTTGGCGCAGGTCGCGCTGAATTGTTTGCTGCGGATTCAATGGTTTTCGGCCAATTTTAGTTTTCGGTGCGGTTTGGCGATGTTTTATCCATAGCTGTTCCGGACTTAACGGTATCAGTTGTTTTTCCATACAGGCCGCGGATAGCTTTTTATAATCGTCAATCACGGCCTGCTCTGCGCGTACGACCGCGACGGGCAGTGGTAACTCGGGGCGGCCAACTTTTGGCTGTGCGGTGCGCTTGTAAACCATCCCTAAACGATGATTAAGGATCGCCAACAAGGCTAAACGTAGTAGCCGGCGCAATTGTGGCACGTCGGGCGAAAACGTTACTGATCCGGCCTGGCGTTCAATCCAGAGTGCAAACGCATACAAGACCGGCGTTTGTATGGCCAGGGGCTGATAGCTCAGCGTCACTAGCTGCTGTCGGACGGTCTCATAATCCGCGTGTAAAAAACAATCTTCCCGAAACGGCTCACCGTTACGGTGGATGAATATCAGTTGATAGGTTTGCGCCAATTGAGCCACTTTCGCGCCGATTGCTGTTGACTTAGCCGTTAACTGTTCTGTTGGCGTGTGGTGCCGTTGTATCGACAGCAATTGATTATCGACACTCGACCACAGACGATATTCCTCTGCGGCGGCCAGAACCAACTGCGCTACGTCAGCCCGGGATTCCGGGCTTAAAGCCGGGAACTGCCTGGTGAGCTCTTCGTTGAATTCCTGACGTAAGCTAACCAAGGCGTCATAACTCTTGGCGACGTGCTGTTCACAATTATCCATAGGATCGCGTTTTGGCCGTCCCGGCTTTCTGGTTGGCAGCTGAGTTCGATTTCCCATTTCAGAGCGGCACCAACTGACATGCACGGTACCCGCCGTCTTGCTGACGTTCAATCTCAATATACACCCGTTGTCCCGGGGTTAAATCAAGTTGTGGATTCGCCAGCAGAGTGGCATCGATCAAGACATCGATCGGGACAACATCGGGTATGGCAAAGCCAAACCCTTTGTCTTTATTGAACCAGGAAACTTTCGCTTTAAGGCCTGTCATAAAAGGTTTTTTTTGAATTAATAAGTAATAAATTAAATAGCAGAAAAACCGGAGTCAATCCACGAATTTTCCTTTTAACCCGGTATAAATCTGATCTTAAGCAAATATGATCAGGCCTTTCTATTTGTCCAAATGTCGATTTTCGATAAAAAGCGCCCATCAGATCACAGGTAATCGCGTCATTACTGTGCAAACCAATAGGCAAATATTATGAACAGAAAATCACTGGTCACGATAGGTATCGGCCTGGCACTAGCAGGGCAATCTGCTCATGCAGAAAGCATTAACCTTAGCCAGCTTTACCTTGACTCCTTAGACAATAATCCAACTCTGGCCAGCGCGGCATTAGAAATAGAGAGCGCGAACAAACAACGTGGTGTCATTAAAGGGCAGTATCGTCCTCAAGTGGATCTGGGTCTGCAATACGGCATGCTGCGTAATGACTGGACCACAATGAATGAAACCGATGCCCACGGTGCTGAAGTATCGGTTTCTGTCGGACAGAACCTATACAACCAGCAACTAAATGCGACTGACAATATTGCCAAGCACCAACAGGCGTTAACCGAAGTCAGCTACCAGTATGCCTTGAACAGCCTGCAAATGAGCGTTGCCCAAGGGTATTTCAACGCGCTAAAAGCGCAGGAAAAACGTAAGCAGGTCAGAGCGACGAAACACGCCATTGGTGAGCACCTGACGCAGATGCAGCACCGTTTTGCTAACGGCCTGGTGCCGGAAAACGATGTAAAGGAAGCGCAGGCCCAATATGACTTAGCCAAAACGGCGGTGATATTTGCCGAAAACGAAGTCGAGAAAGCACTGGATTATCTCTATGAACTGACCGGCCAGACTTACAGCAGTGTGACACCGTTATCCGCCAAGTTGCCATCGATCTCAATCCCACAGCCCAAGGGGCAGATCAGCTGGGAAGAGCAGGCGCAGCTGCACAGCCCCCAGATGCAAATTCAACGTCAGCTTGTGACGCTGTCACGCGAGCAGGTGGCGCTGGCGGAAGCCGGCCACATGCCGACCCTCGGACTGGTGGCGGAGTATCGTTACGCATTTGCGGGTCAGTCACGCAGTAATGGTATGAATGACCCGAAAGGTTCGTTCAATGATATCGATGACAATGCCACTCTTTTTGCTGGCGTGGCGATGAAACTGCCGGCTTACCGTGGCGGTGCGACCAGTAATAAAGTGGAACAAGCCAACATTCAGTACCAGCAGTCTGTGCAACTGCAGCATCATACCTGGCGTCAGGTGGTTCGCGGTATCCGCAGTGCTGAAAAAGATCTGTTGGCGCTGAAAAGTGCCCAGTCTGCCTATCAGCAAGCGGTCATTTCTGCCGAATCTGCGTTGCTCGCCACGGAGCAAGGCTTAGAGATTGGCAGCCGAACGATTGTGGATGTACTGAACTCAACCCGCCAGCTCTATGAAGCAAGGCAGCAGTTAACCGAATCACAGATCGATTTTCTGGTCGCCAACTTACAGTTGCATTTCTTAGTCGGTGCACTGGACGACGATGATCTGACGGCGGTCAACACATTACTTACCTCCTAATTTATTACATCTGTTTGAATAAACCGATTTATCACTCACGAACTAAAAAGTGACCATAATGAAAAGAACACCTTTATACGTAGCAACCGCTTTGTTGCTTGCAGGTTGCGGTGGTACAACTGAAACAACTAGTACAGCAGCTGCACCGGCAACCCCGGTGAGTGTCGTTAATGCGACGGCATATCAGCATAGCCCGGTCAATTTTTATGTCGGACGCATGCAGGCGATCGAGTCGGCGAAACTGACGCCAAGAACCACAGGCTATCTATTAACTAAATATTTTGAAGATGGCGCTTTGGTTGAAAAGGGCGATGTCCTGTTTGAAATTGACCCGACCTCTTATCAAGCTGCTTTAGATGCAGCAAGGGCTACCCTCAGCGAAGCGAACGCGGCACTGGCGCTGACACAACTAAACCATGAACGTACATCTAACATGCTGACCACCGGCGGGGTTTCACAAGCCCAGTTCGATCTGAGTCTGGCAGAGTTGTCGATGGCGAAATACCGGGTTAAGTCTGCCAAAGCCAATGTGGTGGTTCAGCAAGACAACTTAGAGCAAACTAAATTACGCGCTCCTTACAGTGGCAAGCTGGGTAAGAGCCTGTTCTCTATCGGTGATATGGTTGGTCCGAACTTTGGTCCGTTGACTGATATTGTGCAAATTCATCCGATAGAAGCCAGCTTTTCGCTCAAGCAAGGAGAACTACAGCGCCATAACCTTCAGGAAGGCACGGCCACACTGGTGTCACTTGAAGTAAACGGTGAACTGGTTCCTGACAACGGGACTCTCTCCTTTGTTGATAACAAAATTGATCCCCAGAGTGGAACGGTAGACATTGCGGCGACGTTCAATAATCAAGACGGCCATCTGAAAGCCAACCAGTATATTCGGGTTGGCCTGGCGCCAAGCACCGCGATTGAAGGGGTGAAGGTGCCACATTCAGCGATTCACCAGGATCACAAGGCGCAATATGTACTGACGATAGAAGATGGACATGCCGTGCGCCGAGATGTGGAAGTGGCTGACCGCCTGGGCCAGAAAGTGTTCCTGACGGCAGGTTTGCAAGTTGGTGAGCCGGTGATCATCGGTGGCCTGCAACGTATCCGTGAAGGTGCGCCAGTAGTAGCTGCGGAGTAGTGTGAATGCTAAGCAAATTTTTTATTAACAGGCCTAAGTTTGCCTTTGTTATTTCGATATTCCTGACGTTGATTGGCCTGATTGCCATTAAAACCATGCCGGTGGCTGAGTACCCGAGTGTGACACCACCTCAGGTGCGAGTGGTGGCCAATTTACCCGGCGCCAGTGCGGAAACCGTAAAGGAAGTGATCGGTAACCCGATTGAAGAAGAGGTGAACGGTGTAGACGGCATGGTGTACATGCAATCTCGCTCAACCAACGACGGACGTTATTTCCTCAATATCACCTTTGAAAACGGTATTGATTCGGATATGGCGATGGTTAACGTTTCTAACCGTGTCGCCGTTGCGGAGAATATGCTGCCATTCGAAGTGCGTGCCCGTGGTATCCGTATCCGTAAAGCAACACCGGATGATCTGTTAGCGGTGGCGTTTTACTCTGAAAATCAATCGATGTCAGAATTAGAGCTCAACTCCTGGGTTGAGGCTAACTTCATGGAGCGGATTGCCCGTATCTCCGGTGTCGCGACCAGTGAGCTTATCGGCGCAACTTATGGCATGCGGGTTTGGCTGGATATGGATCGTATGGCATCGTTGAATGTCAGTACTTTAGAGGTTAAAAATGCGATTCGTGAGCAAAATGCGGTGGTACCTGCCGGACGTATCGGCCAGGGACCAAGCCGGGAGAACGCGGCGCTGCAATTTAACCTGATCACCCAGGGGCGTCTGACCAGTGCTCAGGAATTTGAGCAAATCATTGTAAAAACGCTACCGAATGGAAATCACGTCTACCTTGGTGATGTGGCGGATCTGGAGGTGGGCAGCCAGTTTTATGATGCGTACGCAACCTATCAGGGCCAGGAAGCGGCGCTGGTAACTATGCAGGCTAACCCGGATGCCAATGCCCTCGACACCGGTGCGGAAGTAAAAGCGGTACTGAAAGAGATTGAAGATATCATGCCGGCGGGAATGGCTTACACCATCCCTTACGACACCACGCTGTCGGTGGAAGCATCGATTAACAGTATTGTTGAGACGCTGATTGTGGCAGTGTTGCTGGTAATTGCGGTAACGTTTCTGTTTCTGGGTAATGTCCGTGCAACGCTCGCGCCTGTGGTGGCCATTCCGGTTTCACTGATTGGTACCTTTGCCTTCATGCAGATGGGGGGCTTTAGTATCAACACGGTGACCTTGTTTGGTCTGATCCTCGCGATTGGTATTGTGGTGGACAACGCGATTCTGGTGGTAGAGAACGTCGAACGTATTCTTGAAGAGCACCCGGAGTGGTCAAGCAAAGAAGCGACCATTCAGGCCATGAAAGAAGTGACCGGCCCGATTGTCGCTTCAACGTTGGTAATGCTGGCAGTGTTCATCCCAGTGGCATTGCTTCCGGGTATTACTGGCCTGATGTTTGCTCAGTTCTCAATCACGATTTGTATCGCCCTGGTATTGTCGGCAATTAATGCGTTAACGCTGTCGCCTGCACTGTGTGCGATGGTAATGAAGCGTAACAGCAAGCCAGCCAAGTGGTTCGTAGTGTTTAACCGCGCGTTTGATAAGTTAACCCACCTGTATGGCAAAGCGGTTGCGCTGATGGTGCGTAAGAGCTTAGTGCTTGGCGCAACTTTCGTGTTGGCGATTGCTGCAGTGGTGGTGATGAACGGCAAACTGCCAACGGCCTTTGTACCGGTAGAGGACAAAGGGGTACTGGCACTGGCGATGTTCTTGCCGGACAATGCTTCGAAAGAACGTACTCATGAGTTAATTAAACAAGCAGAAGCGATTCTGGATCAGGATCCAGCGATTGAAGATTACGCCGGCGCGATTGGTTTTAATGCGGTCACTGGTAGTGTTACTGCCAACGCTGCCACCATGTTTATTAACTTAAAACATTGGGACGAGCGTTTGGCGCTGGATGGTGAGCACTCTCAGGCGGCGGTAGCGCAGCGCCTGAACCGCCAACTGTATGGCATTGATAAAGCCATGACGATCACCATGGGCTTGCCGGCAATCCCGGGTGTTGGTGCCAGTGACTCGCTGGAGTTTATGGTTCAGGACACCGGTGGCCGTAGTGCTCAGGAACTGGCTCAGATGACTTACGCGCTGGTTGCGGCTGCGAATCAGGCGCCGGAAGTTACCAGAGTCATGACCACATACCGTGCTAACGTACCACATTACCAGGTAGAAATTGATCGTGAAAAAGCGCGCCAAATGGGGGTAACTCTGGGTGCGATTAACGACGCCATGGCGACCCATCTGGCTTCATCATATGTGAATGACTTTGCGCTTAATGGCCGTAGTTACCGCGTGTTTGTTCAAGCTAAGGGTGAGCAGCGCAACGATTTGGATGACGTATTGCGCATCCATGTGCCGTCGATGGGCGGTAAGCAGGTTCCGTTATCAACCGTTGCGACCATCGAGCCAACCTTAGAGCCGGATTTGGTCACCAGCTATAACATGCTTCCGGCGGCACGCATCCAGCTGAATCCAGCCCCGGGTTACTCATCAGGCCAGGCGATTGAGGCGATGGAGCGTGTGGCAGAGGAGATGCTGGAATCCGGTTATACCTATGAATGGACCAACATGGCATACCAGGAGAAGCAAGCGGGCAATACCGCGCAGATAGCACTGGTGCTGGCTCTAGTCTTCATTTATTTGTTCCTGGTGGCACAGTATGAGTCCTGGGCGCTACCTGCGGCGATCATCATCGTAGCACCGACCGCAGCTGTTGGTACCTATGCCGCACTCCTGCTTGGCGGGCAAGCGCTGTCGATTTATGGTCAGATTGGTCTTATCCTGCTGATCTCGCTGGCAGCGAAGAACGCGATATTGATGGTTGAATTCTCAAAAATTAAGCGCGAAGAGCAGGGGCTGCCGATTGAAGAGGCGGCGATTCAGGGGGGTAAAATGCGTTTCCGCGCGGTGAACATGACCTCGTGGTCATTTATCCTGGGTATCTTGCCTCTGGCCTTTGCTCAAGGCGCCGGTGCGATTGCACAAAACACTACGGGCCTGGCGCTGCTCGGTGGCATGCTGGTGGTGCTTGGAGTCGGCTCGATTATGACGCCGGGTTTCTACGCGGTATTCCAGAAACTAAGGGAAAAAGTAAAAGGTGGTAATTAACTGAAGCTGGTTAAAAACCGCAAAAACGGAGCTCAATGAGCTCCGTTTTTTGTTCATTTCCTATCAAGTGAATACAGAGTTCCGGGCTTTGGTTACTTGATATTATTTTGATCTGCTTATTTGCAATCACTATTTTTTAGCAGACTTTCGTTAAATTAAACCGGCGCCTTTCTGATACTATCTTTTAACCTCAGGCAAAGTGTAATTGATGCGTTTTTTGTGTTTTTTAAATCAGGCAGGAACATATTGTGATATGTGCGATATTATTTGGAGTTGAATGAAATAAGGCTGAGCCACTCAGGAAGGAAATAATCCGTTTTAGGTGGATGAACGGTAATAATGAGTTCTGGTCTGATATTTTTTTGCCGCTTAACCGGAAGTAGCTAAAGCTGAGGTTAAAGTAAGTTGGTTATTGTTGACTTATTTCATTTGTTGGTCGTTCTTAACGGCCAGTAATGCTGAAGGTTTATAGACGCGCGTTGTTTTAGCCCCAACTTAGACAGAGTGATCAGCTTGTGGTGATTTCTGATTTCTGATTTCTGATTTCTGACATGGTGTGGTGCGGTCAATTTGCCTCACCAAAAATTAAATCATTGATATTTGAGGCGATATAAAAATAGAGCTTCCCTATTTGAGGGGAGCTTCAGAGCGTGAACGGATATTATTAATATATCGGTCAGAAACGAATATTGGTTCTTAAACCGAACAGCCAGGCATCGTCTTGGGTGCTGAGGGCTGGGGTGATGTACTGTACATCAGTTGTGAAGGTTAGCCACGGTGTCACCTGATACGCGTAGTAGGCTTCAAAGCCTTGTTCGTTTTGGATTTCGAACGGGGCGTCCAGATTGTTGACACTGTTTTGCAAGTCGTTTGACAAGTTGTAGTAGTAACCTAGTCCCCAGTTATCCATTGGACGGTTGAAGAACAGTGCTTTTCCGCCTAAGCCGCCAGCAAAGGTCATTCTAAACATATTTGGGTTGCCATCGGCAATCGAGCCACGCAAATGTAAACCCCAGGACTCCGAGGCATCGCCTTCTTTCTCAACCAGGTTATGTGAGAACTGCATTCTGGCGTTGTACTTGTATTTGGCAGTTGAATCAAAGTTCAGGTCAGGAGTCAGAGAGCTGAAATCCGCGCCTTCCTCGGTACTGTATGCACAGGCTGCAGAAATTAGTGACTGGCGGTCAAACAGGCTGGTTTTGTGCGTCACGCCAAGGCTAAAGCTCACGCCATCATCAAACAGCCCACTGGTGCTCAAGTTTTTGGTATAACGGCTTCTGGGGTCGAAGAACATGGCAGTCAATAAAGTGTCATTCAAACGGTGATTGGCCACAGCACCAAAAAATGCCGGTGGGACAACGCCACTTGGTGGAGCTGAAAAAGCCAGGTTCATAAAACCATGGCGTGTCGCACCACCATAGAAAGGAGCATTGCGTAACAGCTCGAACGCATCAATTTTACCAACAATTACACTGGTATCGTCGGAAAACTTGTGAGAATAGTTGAACGCCGAGATGAATAGTGACTCATCATCGGCGAAGAATGAGGAGTTCGGACTGGAAATGTGTACCAGACCAAAATCATTGGCACTACCACCGCGGCTGACAACTTGAGTATTCAATTTACCACCTTTCCACAAGCCTAATGCTTCAAAGTCGAAACTAGTCAGTAAATCAAATCGGTGTGAGAAATTGTCTTTATCTTTTGGTGTGTCACTGAGCGGAGCCTGGAATACATTGGTGTATTCCGCTTCGATTGATACACCGGCATTGTCAAGTTGAGTCCGTGTACCACCCCAGTCCTGGATCAGGTGGTTATCAAACTCCGTTGTTGCCAGAGCCACCATACTGTGGCCCGCGGGAACGGTAGTTAAAACTAGTGCTTTCGATGAGTGGTTCATGATATATCTCTAAATAAACAAGGATGGCTTAACCCGGGGTTAAGCCATTTGTGGGTGAAAATGGTGGTTAAGTTGGATGAACTGCAGTCGATGCTTACAAGCCAGTTGCGCGGTAAAGGCATCCACTGCTTCGGTGAGGTTTAAAAAGCCTTTGCGATAGGCATCTGCAATGTGCACGCCATTGCCTTTTGCCAGCTCCTGAGGTTCCGTAATGATTTGCCGATATTTAAGATAGGCGACGAGCAGTTCCATCCTGTTATCAGAAGGTTCACTTTTTTCCTCATTGACCTTAAGCAGGTAATGCGCGATTTTATTTGCCCGGGTAATGAGTAGATTAAAATGCGCGTAGCGATCCAGGTTTACTACTGCTGAAATACGGCTCAGTATACTGAGCGCACTTGCAATGAGGCTGTCATCTATGGTGTACTTGTCTAGTGTTTCAGTCACTAATTGTTCGACTGATGAAATAATAGTTTGCTTTTCCTGAGGAAATGTTTTTACTTTGTCTTCCCTGACGTGATAAATAATTTCCTGAAAAAGTGAGACAAAGTACATTGTTTCAGGTTGTTTAATGATCATTTATTTTTCACGCTAGTTATTTGGGTTGGTAAGGTGTTTTAAACGACACAGCTCATTCAATAAGCTATTTTGAAGAGCGATGGAATAATACGTCTTGGAGATGATTTACCATACTTTGACTTGGCTCATTGATGGTCTCTATGTTCTGAGCGGAATGATGTATCCACTGGATAAGCAGTAGCGGAGAACACACCAGAATAAATAAGAATATCCAAGCGAACACAGTTGATGTTTTCATTTTCTATTTCCTATTTAACTAAATATAAGTACGACCCGCGTTAATGGCTATATAGTATTTCCCCAGGAGTTCCGGATAGTATCGGCTTGCTCTATCGCTATATTACTGTTTTTAGGAAAAGTTTAAAAAACAGATATGAATGGTATTTCCATCCATATGCTGTTTTTACTGTTTATTACTTGCTTTACTTAAGATGAGTACGTCCACGTTACTGGTGCAGCGGTATTCTTCAGCAGTGTAAAACATGTTTAGTCTGACCGCGGCAACCCTGTGGTTAAGTTAATTGGTATCAGAAGAACCATTTCATGCCGATTTCGACACGAAGTTCAGGATCATTGTCAATAGCGGTGCCGTCTGGCAGTACTACATCGGCAGAGCCATATTCAAAGCGAGTCATTAACCACTGAGAGCGATCGGGACGGGTTGGCGCACTGATGAAGAAGTTCAGTTTGCTTGATTCCATTTCCACCACATCGCCTTCAACTTTGAAGTACTCAGGCGAGAATTGGATGAAACTGCCTGAACCGCCGAACTCTTTGGTTAAAAACAGATTGAACATGTAGCCGTCTGCGCTTTCACCAAATACTTGTCCGGTGGTGTAGGCAACATTGGGGAACACTTTAGCACCGAAGGTGTAAGCTGGATTGATCAAACCAATGGCACCGGCAGAGAACAGTGTGGTGTCTTTCAGACCAGACCCTTTCAGCGCGCCGGCTTCACCATTCTGGTGAATAAGGTCAGTTGAGAAACCAATACGTGGCATCAGGCTGTTGTTTAATGCGTGGACCTGAAAGTACTGGGCGCGACCTTTTTGATAGTCGGTACCCACTTTATGTTTGCCTTCAATTTTGGCTTTGTCATTACCAAAGGTACCTTCCGCAAAGCCGGCAAACTGGATGTTGTCGTTCCAGGCACCGGTCCACATCCCTGAGGCGCGAACATCGGCGTTGGAATCAAGAAAAACGGCGGCCTGGGTATAGACACGGGTCAGATCCGACGGGTTAATCGTTTCTGCTTCTTGGCTTTCGGCAAATGCTGCGCCAGAGAACGCGAGTAAAAGGCCAGAGGTTAGAATAGTTTTTTTCATGGTTTACCTTATTAACACCCCCAAATTTGTGCTCCGAACGGCGGGGTAAAGGCGCTTCCTTGCGTTAGTTGTATGTTTACAGCCGATAAGAGACAGTCATATCTGCTGTTGTTGAATGTAAATATGCCTGCAAACTGATATGTAACGGATCAATCGCGTCATAACGACTACCGAATTAAAACCGTTGATGACTTTTGACGCTTTGCATTTTGGGACAGGTGTTTAGCACGATCGGACGTTGGTAATAAGTGTGATGCGTGCCATATGTGCCCTCAATTAATCGACTTTCATTCCAAGGGATAAAGATGCTTCCTTGCCTGTTATCTATATTGTTTGCCAATAAAGTGATTTTATTGGTTTTGCTAAACGTTCTGAAAACCATTATGGGGGGGATATCCCGTCAAGTGATGTGTTTAGCGAGAACATATAGTGGCACTGGAGGATTCAACCGGATTAGCGTTGTTTGAAGTTGAAGTTGAAGTTGAAGTTGAAGTTGAAGTTAAGCGCTTAAATCCGACTCAACAGGCGAAATTTTTAGGCAAACATGCGCATGACCTAAGCGAAACCATTCTCGCGTTATATGACAGCGTTCAGGCCGATCTGGTGATTTTTCATGATCCTTTTAGTGCATTATTGCTGGTGTATCAGGTCACCGCTGATTCTGATTGCAAACTATTCTAATGATACGTCCCTGGTATAAACTAGCTGTCAGTGCAGGCAAACAGACTCTTTCACCAGTTTAGTTTGGTAGCATTACCGGGGCACTGACAATTGCTAGCTTTGAAGGCTTAAACTTGAACAACTACTCAGCAATCAGGGCAGTCTCCAGCGAATACGTTTAAGTTTTGGCGGGGGCTGGCTTTAGTGTACGAAAGTAGGGCGTGTCCAGTCGCCGAATGTGTTTGCGGCGTTTTGGTCAATCTGATCGACGCCGACACAATGATAATTACGCTCTTTTGCGGCAGTTAAAATTTTGTCCATCGCAATGAGCGTTCTTTCTCTGGTTGGTTTCCCGCGACCATCATGAAACAAGATAACAGCGTTATCTCTAAAAGCACCTATCCCTCTTTTTGTTATCTCTTCAACGGTGTTTATGCTTTCGTCGAAGTCATATGAACAGCCATTCCAATATACGGATATTAAACCACGGCGAGATAGTTCAGCCTGTTGCTCATCGGTAACTTCCCCGTATGGAGGTCGATAGTACTTGATCTTATCTCCTATGGTTTTTTCAATAATGCTAATTGTAGCGTCAACTTGCTTATGAATTCCTCCATGGTGAGCAACGGTGAATGCTCATGGGTGTAGTGATGACCTGCTATTATATGTCCTTCCTCATGGGCTCGCTTAATGGTTTCCGGCCGTTTGGCAACCTGGGAGCCAAGAACAAAAAATGTCGCAGTCGCGTTATGACGCTTAAGCGTGTCCAGAAGTGTGTTGGTAATCTCATCTGGCCCGTCGTCAAATGTAATAGATATTAGTTGTTTGATAGGAGCCACCTTTCTGCGTTTGAAATGACGTTAAACGTATTACAGCTTAGGAATTGATTATAAAACGTTATGCACCCAGGCGGAGAGACAGGTCGACAAGTAAAGCCATTATCTGCGATGGTAACGACAAAGTTTGCCGTTCATATTGATTAACTTAATAAATTATTAAGAGGGGTTTCAACGCTGCTTGTTATTCACTGTATCTCAGGCCGGTGATAGTAAGACTGCAGCGTATAGCGAACTGCTCCGGGGTGATTGATAAGGAGTCCGCTGTACCAGTAGCATGCTGACTGGTGATAAGGAAGTGTTCTATCCACGCCGCGTTTTCATCATCAGTGGCACTGGATTGCTTTCGTTCCTGATCAGACAAGGTATTCACCAGCGGTGTGATTGAGTGTATCCAGGGCGAAACGGATCTCTTCTCTGTTTTGGCTGGTCAGGCCGAAGAACAGGCACACCCCCTGTTGGTAATTGCGCTTCGCTTCATCCAGCATCATCGCCTGCAGGGTACCGGTTTTTACCCACGGTGCAGCGAGCGCATCCGATAACGCTATCCAGCCACCGTCAGCCAGCAGTTGTGTGGCCAGGCCAATGGTACTGACTTTTTCGGTGACATTGGAGACACGGAAATGCCCCAGGTCACCTTCATCGGTGTGGGAAAGTTCATACTGGGTCTCGAGCCGGAGATCTTCCATTGAGACGCCGTCTTGATCTGCGAATGGGGAGGAGGGGTGAATATAAGCGCTTACGGCTAAGTTACCTATGTACAGAGAAGCAATCCGGGCTTGGGTTCTGGGGTTATTTTCAGTTGCCATCACGGCAATGTGACACTCTCCGTTTTCAATGCATTGATAGGCGTGAGCCCGGGAGGATGGGACGCAGTCAATGTTCAAATGTGGGTACTGGCTTTTGAGCGTTCTGATTGTTTTACCGAGCCACTCTGGCGGGATTTGCTCATCATGCATCAGCACCAGCTTATCCAGCGGATCATCGAGTAAAGAAAACGCCTGCAGTTCAAAGTCTTTTGCCTGCTTACTCAGGTTGGTGGCGCGAGTGATCAACTGCTTGGCAGCGTCGGTGGGTTTGGCTTTGCGTCCTTCAATCTGAAACAGTTTAACGCCGAGTAGGTCTTCTAAAGTTACGACATGTTCTCTGATGGTGCTGCGTTCTCGGCCGGCGGCACGAGCTGCTGCACTGTAAGAACCGTGTTGATAAACAAGAGTAAAGGCGTGAATTTGTTCGATTGATATCATGCTTTGTATCTATTAATCAGAAGCTTAGCTGATAAAGATACACTTTTAGCGCTTACTTGTCTGCCTGGTGGGGTAAAAAAGCCCTGATTTAATCAGGGCTTGTGATTTATGCCGGGTGGTGACTATTTTGCGTTATCCAGCAGTTCGGCGACTTTTCTGAAATAGGCCGGTGCTTTGACTTCACCGTAAGGGGCGATGTATGGTGTGGCTGAGAAGTACACCGCTGCGAAGTCGCGCTCAGGATCGACATAGATACCTTGTCCGCTGTTACCGTGTTTGTACATCGCACCATCTTCAAAGAAGAAGTCAAACTGGTAAGCGCCTTTTACCGGTTTCTCTGCAAACAGGCCGATGGCTTGCTTTTCCTTATGCCCGCCAACAAAGGCTTCTACCTTACCGGCAGTGCGGATCTGCTCAAGCAGCGCGGGGGTAACCACTTGTTCGTGGGCGACTTTGTCCCAGCTTGGCGTATACAGGGTAGCGTACTTGGCAAAGTCTTCCAGCGTTGAAGATATGATCGCCAGGTTAAGTGGTGTGCCATCCGGTGTCAGGTGCACCATCAGCGGCATACGCGCGCCCAGTTTACCCCAGATACGCTCCTCGACAACGTCTGTCCAGCGCTTGTTGGTGGCGTTTTGGATCACCTGGCCCAGTACATGGGTGTTTAGCGAAGAGTAACGGAAGCGATCGCCCGGCTGTTCGTTTTTAAGCGGCTGGACATCTTTCAGCACATCACGCCAGGTTTCACCCTCAGTACAGCGCTCAGTTGTGCCCAGTGCCGAGCTGATAAAGCGTACGAATACGCCGTCCGGATCAAGGATTGAGCTGTTGTTTTCTTCGTGATCCAAACCAGTTGTGTGGTTAACCAGATCAAGTACCGTCACTTTGTCCCATGCTGTACCTTTCAGCTCCGGCACGTATTTGGTTGACGAGGCATTGAGGTCAAGTATGCCTTCTTCAGCCAGCATCGCCGTGACAAGGCCGGTGATGGTTTTCGATGACGACATCCAGACATGGGTATCGGTTGGCTTCATACCCGGGTAGGCTTGATAAACCACTTTACCTTTGTGGATCATCATTACCCCCTGGTGACGGAACGTCGGATGAACGAAGTAGTCGTCCATTTTCAGCTCACCTTCACTGTCGGTGTTCACTACGATGTTGCCGATCTCACTGTTGAGGTTGCGCTCCAGAACCATTTGCTCATTGGCGGGGTTAACCATGTCGGTGCGCATGAATGTGCTCCAGTTGGTCAGGTAGTAAAGCGTATGGTCGCCGCCCATCTGAGCGTGGAAGCTTTCAAAGCTGTCGTAAGCGGCCTGGACAAAATCCAGATCAAATGGTTGTTTCGCCGCGCTGACCGGCAGCGTCACGCTGGCTCCCGGTTCGCTGAGGTATTTTGCCAATGGGTGATCAGCCGGTACATTTGCGTGTGCAGACAACGCTGCGGCAGAAGTCAGCGCTAAGGTAAGGGTTTTTAGTGCGAATTTTTTCATGTTTTTCCCCAAAGGTAGAAACGTTACAGGAACAGGATTGTTTTGATTCGTTGCCATTTTATCCGAATCAACCATGCATAAAATTACATTATGTAGGGGAACGTGCCCCATAACTCATGGTCAGAAAAAAAGAGCCCTGCTAGGGCTCTGTATCGGTAGGTTTATTTTCAATGGCGCTTATTCGATGCGCTCAATAACGGTGGCGATACCTTGCCCCATGCCGATGCACATGGTTGCCAGGCCATAACGGCCTCCGCGTTGCTCCATGATATTGAGCAATGAACCGACAATACGAGTCCCCGAGCAGCCCAGAGGGTGGCCAAGAGAGATCGCGCCACCATGCAGGTTGACTTTATCATCGCGTTGCTCCCACAGGCCCAGATCCTTCAGACATGGAATGGCCTGCGCAGCAAAGGCTTCGTTGACTTCAGCAAAATCGATCTGGCTGATGTCTAAGCCCGCTTTTGCCAGGGCTTTGTGTGTGGCCGGGACCGGGCCGTAACCCATGATAGCAGCGGGTACACCAGCGCTAGTTGCAGCAATCACCCGTGCCCGAGCGGTCAAGCCAAGTTCCGCGGCTTTTTCCTCACTCATTACCAGTAAGCATGACGCTCCGTCAGACAGGGCAGAGGAGGTACCTGCGGTTACTGTGCCTCGAGGGTCAAATACCGGACGGAGTGTCGCCAGGGATTCGGCGGTGGTTTCCGGGCGGATCACTTCATCATGCTTGACCAATACCGGCAGGCCGTTGGCGTCATGTCCCATGGTCGGCACGATTTCGTTGTCAAACCGGCCTTCAACTGTGGCCTGGTGGGCAAGGCGGTGCGAGCGAGCGCCCAGCTCATCTTGTTCTTCGCGAGATACTTTGTGTAACTTACCCAAGGCTTCGGCTGTCAGCCCCATCATTGCCGACGCCTGTGCCATATGGCGGTTATAGCCGTTCATGCTGATGCCTTTGGTCATCGGCACATGACCCATGTGTTCGACACCGCCTACCAGTACTACATCAGAATCGCCGGCTTTAATTGCGCGGGTTGCCATATGCAGTGCATCCATTGAGGAGCCGCAAAGTCGGTTGACGGTTGTCGCTGGAACGGTCTCAGGCAAGCCTGCCTGCAGTGCAGCCAGACGAGCCAGGTTGGCACCTTGCTCTTCGGTTTGTTGTACGCAGCCCCAGATCACATCGTCAATCTGCGTCGCATCCAGTTTTGCTTGTCGTACCAGCATACTTTTCATTAAGTGAGCCGATAGATCATCGGCACGCACATGGCGAAATACCCCGTTTTTTGATTTACCCATTGGGGTACGAATCGCATCAACAATAACTACATTTTTCATCTTATTTCTCCCCATCAGGCGTAAAAGTTCTGGTTGTTTTCGGCACGTTCAATCAAGCCTTGTGGTATCGCGTAAAGCGGGCCTAACGGTTCATACTGTTTGGCCAGTTCAACCAGATTTGCCAGACCCAGGTTATCCATGTAGTAGAAAATGCCACCACGGAATGGAGGGAAGCCGGTTCCGTAAACAAACGCGATATCGCCTTCCTGTGGTGAGCGGATAATGCCTTCATCCAGACAGCGAATCGCTTCAAACATCATTGGCAGCATCATCCGCATGGTCACTTCTTCGTCTGTGAACACTACTGGGGCGGCGCATTCGCTATCGAGCATCACTTGGGTATCCACACTTGGTGTTGGCTTCAGGCGGCCTTTGCGGTCTTTCTCGTAAGTGTAGAAACCATGCTCAGATTTCTGGCCCAGCTGGCCTTTCGTGCATAGTTGCTCAATCAGGTTCACTGCTGGTTTGGCTAAGCGGGCAGGGAAGGCCTCATCCATCACGTCCATGCAGTGCTTGGCGGTATCGAGGCCAATCACATCAGCCAGGTGGGCCGGGCCCATTGGCCAGCCAAAACCTTTGCTCATCACTTTGTCTGCCTGGGCAATGTTACCGCCATCCACCAACAGCTGGTTGAATGCCAGGAAGTACGGCGTGAGGCAGCGGTTAACCAGGAAGCCGGCACAGTCGTTGACCACCACCGGAACTTTACCCAGTTGCAGGACATAGCTGACCGCTTTGGCGATGGTTGACTCAGATGTCTTTTCGCCGCGGATTACTTCTACCAGCGGCATGCGATGGACCGGGTTGAAGAAGTGAATACCACAGAAGTTCTCAGGTTTTTTCAGCGCCTGGGCCAGACCGCTGATCATCAGGGTCGAGGTGTTTGAGGCAATTACCGCATTAGGGGCTGTCTCTTCCAGCTGCGCCAGTACCTTTTCTTTGACCAGCGGGTTTTCGACCACGGCTTCGATAACCAGATCGTTATCCGCCAGTGAGGCGTCGTGCAGTGTCGGGACGATACGGTTGAGCACTTCGCCCATGGCGCGAGGAGATTTCTTTTTACGCTCTACCTGTTTCGCCAGCAGGTTGTTCGCTTCGGCCAAACCCAGAGCCAGGCCTTGCTGGTTGATGTCTTTCATTACCACATCCAGGCCACGATCGGCACTGACATAAGCGATGCCACCGCCCATGATACCGGCACCAATGACACCCACTTGCTTGGTTTTCTCAAAGCTTGCGCCTTCGACCAGTTTTTTCGTTGATGCTTTGACGGCCATATCGCTGAGGAACACGTTGACCAATGCATCGGCAACGCCACTTTCAGCGCAGGCCACAATGCCTTGTGCTTCGATTTTCAGCGCGTCATCACGGGTGCAGCGCGCCACATTAAACACTGTGTCGAGAATAATGCCGGGTGCCGGGTAGTGCGGACCGGCTGCTTTTGCGACCATACCGCGGGCAACATTGATTGACATTGCGAGTTCCAGGTCGTTAAGCGGCAGAGGCTGACGCTTCTCGTCCTGGCGAGCCTGCCAGTTCAAATCACCGCTGATGGCTCGGTCGATCACCTGCAATGCCTGTTCAATGACATCGTGCTGCATAGGGTCGATGATGCCGTCAATAACATGATCCGTCAGAGCTTTGTCTGCCGAGTGGTTCTTGCCTGTGGTTAACCAGGTCAGTGCCGTATCCACGCCGACAATGCGCGGTAGACGAGTCACGCCGCCCCAGCCAGGCATAATGCCCAGTTTGACTTCAGGCAGGCTGATCTTGGCGTCTTTGGTTGCCAGGCGGTAGTCGGCAAGCAGTGACAGCTCAACACCGCCCCCGGCCGCGACACCATTGATGATGGCAACTTTCGGGCAGCCGAGATCTTCAATGCGGTTGTAAATGGAGTGAACCCAGCCAAGGAAAGGGGTAATACCCGTCTCACCTTGTTTGAACAGATCACGGAATGCTTTGACATCCGCACCGGCGCTGAATAGCGCCTTGCCAGAGCGAATGATAAGACCTGCTGGCTGGTGGTTTTCTAATTCGTTGATACACGCTTCGAGTTCAGTCAGTGCGGCGTTACGCAGGGTATTCACCGGATCTTTCTCGGCATTGAAAACCAGCTCCATAACGTCGTTGCGGCCGGCAATGGTATTGAGCGTAAAAAATTGACCTTGATACATATTCAGTGTTCCTCTTACTTTGCCAGACCAAGCTGAGTTGCTTCTGTTAACAGTGCATCTCTAAATTGTGGGTGGGCGATATTGATCAGTGCCTTGACCCGTTGTGAAGTCGTCAGGCCGCGCAGGTCTGCCGCGCCGTATTCGGTCACAATCACCTGGGTGTCATTACGTGGTGTGGTGATTGGGGTGCCGGTTGGCAGTGCGATACGGATATTCGATTCCAGGCCTTCTTTACCGTCACGGGTTGATGACAGCCCCAGAATGCTTACACCACCTTTAGACATGCCAGCGGCGCGCACGAAGTCTAACTGGCCGCCGGAACCGGAAATTTGCGAGAAACCCACGCCTTCTGATGCGACTTGCCCCACCACATCGACCATTACACAGGTGTTGATTGAAACGAAGTTGTCGTTTTTGGCGACTTCATAGGCATCGACGACATCGGCCATGCCGCCCATTTCGATCGCTTCATTGTTGTGCAGGAAGTCCATCACTTCTTGCGGGCCGGCGGCAAAGGCTGCCACGATCTTGTTTGGTTTGTGGTTCTTGAGTTTGCCGCTCACCGCACCGGCTTTACACATTTCCATCAGCGATTCGGTGAACATTTCGGTATGGATACCGAGGTCTTTGCGGTCACGCAGCGCCATCCCCATTGCGTTAGAGATGGTGCCGATGCCGATTTGTACTGTCATGCCATCTTTAATATACGGGCTGACATGCTGGGCAATTTGCTGCTCCAGTTCGCTCGGCTCACCCGCTTTCGGCGTTGCAATGCTGTGGTGGCCTTCAACCAGGAAATCGGCGTAATCGACATGGATAATATTGTCGTGGTTGCCAATAAAAGGTTGTTGTTCGTTGACGACAAAGATGACTTTTTGCGCGTATTTCAGTGCTTCTTTACTGCCGACACCGCCACAGGCGCCCAAGCTGACGTAGCCGTCTTCATTTGGTGGCGTGACTTCAATGATGACCGTGTTCGGCTTCAGAGTGGCGAAAATCTGCTTAAAGTTGGAGAAGTGGAAGTTCATGATCTCGATATTACCGCCATGCTGGCATTTACGCTCAAGCGGGCCCATGAACAGGCTGACGTGTTTGAAATTCTGCTTGTATTGTGGTTTGAGGAACTCAAATGGGTAGGTCATTAAACCGGTGTATAGCTCACAGCCGTGGAAGTGGGTCAGGTGCTTGTCCAGTTCTTTAAGAAAGACTACAGGCATAGACAGCAGGCCGCCGGCCCAGATTTTGTCGCCAGATTCAATTTTGCCCACAGCCGACTCAAGTGAGATGATTTTGTCAGCGAATTGGTTTTTCCAGTCAGTCATAGTGACGCTCTCAATATTTTGCATTTTGGGTTGTAAGATATGCCATCATCGACCTTGATGTATGAAGCAAATCCGCGTCCAAAGCTTTTAATGTAGGGGAGAATGTCCGTTTCACAGCCTACAGCTTACTCTGTTGACTGAGGTCAATATTTGGCATTTTGAGACAGTTAATATGCAAGGTAAGACAGGGTTTGGCTTTGTGGCTAACGTCACAAAATTGGAGCGAATGGTGATATGAAGCATACCAAGGTGACGTTTGAAGACGCGCTTTCGGTGCACCCGGGGTGGCTGAAGTTAATGCAACCGGAAAGCAGCGATTTGCCTTCCATTAAGGTGAATGAGAGTGGCCGGTTGCATGTGCATGACTTGCGTAATGTGCTTTATCAGGCTTATGAAGCAGAGCGCTCGCCCTTATTGCTGACCCGCATGGCTCAGCGGGTCGGACCGCTGACCTTTGGTGGCTTCTCTACTGCCTTATGGACAGCCGACAACCTTGATGGCATGTTTCGCGTGCTGGAAAAGTTTGTGATGGTGATGAGCGCCCCGGTTCGGGTTAAATACAAACTCGACCGGCAGGGTAATGCCGAGTTGTGGGTGCTTGATACCGAATCACTGGGTAAAGAATCGAAAGTCAGTTTTCTCGGCATCACCCTGTTTGTTGCCACCATCATTCATATTATCCAAAGTGTTTTACCCAGAAGTGGGGTGTCACTAGAGGTTTGCCTGCCTGAGCACCGTTACTCGCCTGAGGATAATGCTAACCTGGAGGCCGCAACCCAGTGCCGGATCAGAGAGGGTTCCCCGATCAGAAAGCTGGTTACTCCTAAACGTTTTTTATATGAGCCGTTTGCTGAGCGGGATAAAGCGCTGCACTTTAGCTGTGTGAACCTATTGCGTGAAGAGGCTGAACGGCTAAAGAAAGATGATCTTATTCTGCAGATTTACCAGTTTCTTAATCAGCACCATCAGCTGGGCGACATTAGCGGGGAATCTGTCGCCGCTGCGTTGAACATGAATATCCGCACCCTTAATCGCCACTTGGCGTTGCAAAACACCAGTTATCGCGGCGTGGTGGAGAAATACAAACTGGAAAAAGCCCTTCATCTGCTCGAAGCAGGCCGGGTTAATATGACCGAAATCGCCTATCAGCTGGGCTTTTCGGATCTGAGTACTTTTTCACGCGCGTTTAAGCGCTGGACCGGCAGTTCGCCTTTATCCATAAGACAATCAGCGGAAAACACCTGAAGTAAGATATGATTTGGGTCAAACTTGCTGGTGATGTCTGTTAGTGCTAATAGGATGTCCTAAAATGCCAAGTAATAGCGGTAAGCAATTGGTTTAATGCCCACAGATTTTGTCACTGGATGAATCCGGTGCATACCAATATGTGGAGTGTTAAATGTTGAAACAACAGCACGAGGTGCTTTTTGAACCGATGAAGATCGGTTCATTAAAGCTGAAAAACCGTTACTCAATGGCCCCGATGGGCACATTGGGCTGCGTGGATAACGATGGTGCTTACAACCAGCGTGGCGTGGAATATTATGTTGCCCGCGCGCGCGGTGGCGTGGGGCTGATCATTACCGGCGTACAGATGGTTGAGAATGAACTGGAACAGTTCCCGATGCCATCTTTGCCTTGCCCGACCAATCACACGACGGCGTATATTCGCAGTGCCAAAGAGATGACTGAGAGGGTTCATACCTATGGTGCAAAAATCTTTGCCCAGCTGACCGCAGGCTGGGGACGTTCGTGTATTCCCGGCTTTACTCCGGAAGATAAATCAATTGCGCCATCTGATGCGCCTAACCGTTTTGACCCGTCGATTCAGCACCGCGAGCTGACAACCGATGAAGTCAAATATTTTATCGGCAAGTTTATTGAGTCTGCGGCAATTGCGCAGAAAGCCGGTTTTGATGGGGTTGAAATCCATGCGGTGCATGAAGGTTACCTGCTCGATCAGTTTACCATGGAGTTCTTTAACCAGCGCACTGACCAATATGGCGGCAGCTTTGAGAACCGTTACCGTTTTGCGGTAGAAATTGTTCAGGGGATCAAAGCTATTTGTGGCCAGGATTTCCCGGTTTCACTGCGTTACTCAGTGAAAGGTAACATGAAAGGCTTTGGCCAGGGGATCTTACCTGGTGAAATCGCCGAGGAAGTCGGCCGGGATATGGAAGAGGGGCTTAAAGCGGCGAAGTATCTACAGGATGCCGGCTATGACGCGCTGAACGTGGATGCCGGTACCTATGATTCATGGTACTGGAACCATCCGCCTAACTATTTTGAGCCGGGAATGTACAAGCCGTACTGTAAGGCGGTGTCGGAAGTGGTCGACATTCCGGTACTGATGGCCGGTCGTATGGAAAACCCTGATCTGGCGGCCCACGCAGTGAGCGAAGGCATTTCGGACGGGATTTCCCTGGGCCGTCCTCTGCTTGCCGATCCGGACGTGGTGAACAAAATCCGCCGCGGACGCTTTGAAGAAGTAAGACCTTGCTTATCGTGTCACCTGGGCTGCCTTGGCCGCATGGCCGAAGTGGGTAACCTGTCGTGTGCCGTGAACCCAAGCTGTGGCCGTGAAGAAGAGTTTCGCTTGCAGCCGACCCACCGTTCGCAGAAAGTGGTGGTAGTGGGCGGCGGTGTCGCCGGTATGGAAGCGGCGCGAATTGCTGCTGAACGCGGACATAAAGTAGTACTTCTGGAGAAGTCGTCTCAGTTGGGCGGTAACGTTATTCCGGGCTGCCAGCCTCCATTTAAACATGACGACAAACTGCTGATTGAATGGTTTGCCGGTGAAATGCAGCGTAAGAATGTTGAGGTGCGCTTCAATACCAGCGCGGATAAAGTAACCATTGAGGCGGAAAAACCTGACAGCGTGATTTTTGCGACAGGCTCCCGTCCGGTGAAACCGGGGTGGCTGAACGGCCAGGATAAACCGCACGTGATAATCGCGGAAGATATGCTGATGAACCCGGAGAAAATTACCGGTGACAAAGTCACGGTTGTGGGTGGCGGTCTGGTTGGCGCGGAAGCGGCGCTGTGGATGGCACAGCAAGGCAAAGCGGTCACGTTGATTGAAGCAAGTGATGATATTATTGGTGGTCCACATGGTACCTGTTTTGCCAACTACCAGATGTTAAAAGAGCTGTTGGTCAAAGAGCAGGTGACGGTAATGATCTCGACGTTGTTGCAAACCATCACCAATACTGCTGTTGTCGTCAAGCACGAGCAGCGTGACATGGAAATTCTTTCTGACCATGTTGTTCTCGCCCTGGGCTATCAGGCAGACGATCACCTGCACGAAGCACTGGCTAATCAGCTTGATGTCGAGAATGTGTTTAACATCGGTGACAGCCAGAAAGCGCGGACTATCATGACTGCCATCTGGGACGGGTTCGAAGTCGCCCGTACGCTGTAATTATGCGTTATACCAAACAGGGACGTTTGGTTTTTCTCTTGCATTTGCCTGCCTGGTTTTTGTGTCAATCACGTCTTGCCCCATCGTGCGGTCTACAATACGATTTTTCCTGCATAATTTTCTGAACACCGACTTATCCAGAACGGTGTAAACCAGCCCATCGTTGCCAACAGGCTGATCACCATCAGTCAATCGATGCGAGGTATTTGGCAATCAGTTTGATCTCCTCATCACTGTAATGCGCCATAGCCACCTCCATCGGCACAAACAAGCCATTTTTTCGCTGTTTCAGTTTGTAGTCTTTCATCTGGTTGAACAGGTACATTTCGCTTTGGCTGCCAATTTTGGGGTACATCGGCATTACCGGTTGGTTACCGTTTTCGCCATGGCAGGTGCCACATCCTCCTTTGCCGGGAGAGAGATACAATTGTTTGCCCTGCGCGAAATCATCCACTGCCAGTACGGGCAGAGAAAGCATTGCTGCTAACAGAGTAAGTGCCGCTTTCATGGTTATCTTTCCTCACGGTTGGTGTTGCGGTTGCTGTGACTCAGGCAGTTCAGCCATGCCTGAAGGTATTCCCCATCATGTTGAATATAACCGGCATAGCGATAGCTGATCCGGTTATTTATCACCACCATACTGGCAGGTAACCCCTGAAAGCCTAACTGATGCAGCCTGGCCAAATCCGGTTCGGTGGTTTTGGCCAGGTGGCGAATACCTAATTGTTTATACCGGGTGTCAATTGCCTCAGGATTATCTCCCAGATGGATGGTGTCGATGGCGTAGTCGTCGGCGTTTGCGATGCGATCGAGCATCGGCAGCTCTTTTAGGCAAGGCGGGCACCATACTGCCCACAGGTTTACCAGAGTTACGGGGTGGCTACTACCCGGCCAGGTTTGAGTGCCGTCAAGCTCGGTGAAGCCGTCGGGTGGCGTACAGGGCTGAGCAACGGCCGAAGCCGTGAGCAGTAACAGACTAAAAGTCGGGGTGAGCTTATTCATTGAGGTATCTCTGTAAACTCTGGCCAATCTTCAGGCCGCCTTCACCGTAGCCAAACACATCAATCAGCTCTCTGTCCGGGCAACTGGTGTATCCGACTCCAATCAGCAGGTATTTATCCGGCCAGGTTTTTTCGGTTACCGTACCTAAGTTGTGCTCTTGCAGTTCAAACTGCAGTGGTGCGGCCAGTGCGCCCTGAGCCAGTAACCCCAGCGTGAGCAGGCCATAAATAAAGTAAGAGATGAGTAATCGCATAGTCTCTCCTGATCAATGACAGATGGTGTTGGTGATCCCCATCACGATGTGATGAGGTTGTCGGAGCCCGGTATCGATAGCGGGGCGCTGCTTATTGAGCCGAATATCGTAGATGAACAGTTCACTGCTGTTTTCCTGGGTGGCAAACAGAGTTTTGGAGTCGGAAACCACCACGACTTCATTCAGCGGTTGCTTGAGCGTGAGTGTGGTTGCTGCGTTTGGCTCGGCCAGTTCGAAAATGTTGAGTGTATTTTGGCTCTCGACAATGCCGATGGTCTCCAGCCAGCCAGCCAGCCGGTACGGATCGATTTTGGTGCCTGGTCAAACTGGAACTGGTTCACCCGTTCACCGGACCAGGTATTGAAAACCTGGGCCTGACCGTTTTCTGCCACAAATACCATGTGTTCTGAATCTGAACTGACGTAAGGGCGCCAGGGCCTTGCCTGCATCGGGTAGGATTTGTATGGCGCTTCAGCAAACAGATCCCAGACGGCCACCGAGTTGGTTTGGTAGTCCGACACCATTGCCAGGCGGGCGTCTGGTGACAGGGTAATATCCGATACCTGGCCGTCACCGAGCTGGATGGTGGTCTGCTGGCCGTCGTGATTACGATAAATCAGCGTTTTGCCGCTGTTCGCTTCGGTGACATACAGGTTATAGCCGCCGTTGTCGAAATTGAGGCTAAAAGGTGAGCGGATCGTGTCAATCGACGCGACATGTTCGTGTTTCAGCGGCTTGATGATGTCAATCCGATCCTGGCTGCTGACCGCCAGCTGTGCACCTCTTTTGCGGTCAAATCTTCAATGGTGCGGTTAATGGTGTAGTCTTCATGACCATTATCGATATCTTCTGCCGTTTGCAGCGTGGGGGCGACAAACAGGGAAGAAGCAAGGCTGACAGAAAACAGTGTAATAGGTTTCATTTATAGAGGATGAAAAAGCCCTGCTGGAGGCAGCAGGGCTTTATTTTGCATAGTTGGCCTGATTAAGCGATAACCAGGAAGAAAATACAGGTGGCGACGATACCAATCAGGGCGTACGGGAACTGAGTGGTGGCGTGTTGCATTGAGGTACAGCCAGAACCTTGCGCAGACAGGACGGTTGAGTCACTGAAGAAGCACGAGTGGCTGCCGGCCGCCGATGCAGAGAGCAGCGCTGCAACCGTGAGGTGAAGTGGTACGCCAAGCTGTTCACCAAGCGGCAGTACAATCGGCATGGCAACAGCAAACGTACCCCATGATGATGCGGTGGCAAAGACCAAAGCACCGGTGATCATAAAGATGATGGCCGGGAAGTACGAAGCGGATAAGTAAGGACTCACGGTTTCAATCACGTATTGCGTGACGCCCAGCGAATCGTTAACGTTTTTCAGCATAAAACCGCCGATCACGGTCGCCAGTGGTAGTAGCATCACCTTGATGCCGTCATAAACCGCTTCGAACATATCGTTCATCGAGATGAGCTTTTGCGCTCCGTAGAAACAGATGGTGAAGATAATCGCGACAAACACCCCGGCCAGCAGATCAATACCGAAATACCAGCTGGCAGCCACTAGTACGACCATCGGCAGCAGGAAGTTAACCAGACCGACAGTCGGACTGGTGTGGGCTGAGACATCGGCACCAAAGTCGATGTCGGTGGCGCCGTCCGGGCGAACCTGACCATTTTTGGCACGCTGTTCTGCTTGTTTCATTGCGCCCAGGTCCGGGAGTTTTTCCATGGCAACCAACAACACAATCAGCAGTGTAACCCAGCCATAAGCCATGTAAGGGATAGCTTCAATGTACGCTTTGATGCCCTGGCCGCTTTCCGCCACACCATTGGCTTCCAGCAATGAGCTGAAGAAAATCGCCCAGGTAGAGATTGGCACCAGGATACAGATAGGTGCCGCCGTTGAATCAACCAGATAAGAAAGTTTCTCGCGTGAAATCTGGTAACCATCAGTGACTTTCTTCATCGAAGAGGAGATGGCAATCGCATTGAGGTAGTCATCGATAAAGATCAAAATGCCGAGGAAAAAGGTCATCAACATAGACTGTTTACGGCTTTTGACTTTGGTGACCAGCATGTCTGAGAAACTAAGGATACTGCCGCCTTTCTCCAGTATCGCGATCAGCCCGCCCATCAGGCCACAGACCAGAATGATCCAGGCGATGGTCTCGTTCATCATCACATCCATCGAGATACCGACGATCTGCTCGACCGCCTCTGCCGGGTTGAGCAGCAGCACACCGGCGATGGTGCCGCTGAACAGCGCCTCGACCGTTCTGTGGGTGGTAAGAGCGAAAACCAGTACCAGTGCGGTGGGAAGAAGACTCATCCACCCGTAGGCTTGCCCTTCTTCATGGGTCAGGCCGATGGAGGTAAATAAGATGAAAGTTGCCACAACCAGCAGGGTGACCAAAATGTGTTGGCTGTTTGTTTTCAGCGGCGCGTCCAGCGCCTTAGTTTGCGTCGTCATAGTGTGCATTTCCTTTTGTTATGCTGAGTGCAACATCCAGTCGATTTCCAAAGGGGTGATGGCTCGTTCAAACTCCTCGAGTTCACTCCGTTTACAAGCTAAGTACAAATCGATAAATTCCCAGGTGATGTAATGAGCCAGTTCACTGCGTTCTAACTGTTCGAGTGCTTCTGACATGCGCACCGGCAAGTCAATGGCATCATCACTGAGGTCGGGAGGACATTGGTCTTTGGTATAGTTATCACTCGCTAATACTGCGGAAAGTACTACGGCAGCGAGAATGTAAGGATTAACGTCAGCTCCGGCGATGCGGTGTTCAATCCGGCGGTTTTTACTGTCACTGATTGGTACACGCAAGGCCACACCACGATGGTTGATCCCCCAGTCGGCTTTAGTCGGAACATAAGCGCCGGGGACAAAGCGGCGGTAAGAGTTAACGTTAGGACAAATCAAAGCCATGGAATCGGATGTTTGAGCAAGCATCGCTGCCATGGTTTGATAAAACAGGTCACTGGCCTGGCCGTCTGGCTGGCTGAAGTGATTATTGCCCACTGCATCGAGCAAGCTCAGATGGATATGCATGCCATTGCCCGCTTCTTCGGTAAATGGTTTGGCCATAAAGGTGGCGTCGAAGCCATGCTGGTGAGCGATTTGGCGGATCAGGCGTTTGGCAATAATGATTTCATCGCAGACCCGGAGCACATCCTTGGAGTGATTAAAGTTGATTTCAAACTGGCCGGGGGCCGATTCAGACAGTGCCCCGGAGGTGTTTAGCCCCTGTTCTTGTGCGACCTGGTTCAGGTCAGAGAGAAAATCAGCATAGTCATCAAGTCCATTTAAATCATAGACTTCGGTATCCTTTTCCCGCGTCTTTTTCTTGGGGTTGATTGCGGTGAGCAGTTCGCCGTTGTCGCCGCGCGTTTTGTCAATTAGGTAAAATTCCAGTTCAAGCGCCACGCAGGGATACTGGCCTCTGGCGTGCAGCTGGCCGAGCATGTTCGCTAAGATATTACGGATAAATAGCGGGCTGGGGTTGGCTCCGGTTTCATCCATCATGCTCAACATTAACTGCCCGACCTGCTCTTTGGCGGTCGGCATTAAGGTGTTGGCGATCGGGAAGCACATGTTGTCCGGTTCGCCGAGATCTTCGCCAAGGCCGGCGGACTCAACCACATTACCTTTGGTGTCGAGAGTAATAGTAGATAGGGGCAGTGCGACGCCTTTGTGCAATTTCTCCAGGACTGAGACCGGAATGCGTTTTCCTCTTGGCGTGGCGTTAATGTCGGTGAAAATGAGGTCAACAAATTCAATCTCGGGCCATTGCTGTCTAAAATTTTCAACTTCCTGTAAATACGATTCCATTTTTAGTTCTCCAGATAGCCTGATGAGCAGCGAGCTAAAAATAATTGGGTTAACATTTAAGTTACATTTATAAGACTAAAGTATTAAGCCATTCAATTATTTTCTTGTTTTACAGTTATTTGCATTGATTTAACTGTGTTTGGTTGGTTTGTGTTTGGGTTAAAATGTTAACTATTTTGTAACAGCTGGCGCTGTTTTGCTCAATATAATGAGCATAAATCGCTGCTTTTTTGGCCAAAAGAGTGGGATGGATCACGAAATGGTCATAATATCGAACATTGGTGTTGATAATTTTGTACACGGTTTGTAGTGTGTTTGTTAAATAAATTGAACGCGGAAACACTATGACTGAAGCAAGAAAACCGATCATTGGTATCGTGAGCTGCGCAAAAGAGTTGGGTGGTTACCAAATCCAGGCGGTTAACGACTTTTATCTGCGTGCGGTCAAAGACTTTGGTGGCTTACCTTTAATGCTGGCGCCAGAGATGACCGGGGAGGACGCTGCCACCCTGTTGGAGTTGTGTGACGGTCTGTTATTTCCCGGCAGTCATTCAAATGTCGCACCGCATCGCTATAACGCGACGCATGTGGAAACCAAAACCGATGAAGCCCGTGACGAACTAGCGCTGAATCTTATCCGCCAGGCGGTGGATAAAGACATTCCATGTCTGGGTATTTGCCGTGGTTTTCAGGAAATGAACGTGGCCTTGGGGGGCAGCCTCAACCCGGCGGTGCATGAATTTGGTTTTAACGATCATCGCGAAAATCCCGTTGAGAATTTTGACGAAAAATATGCCCCTGCTCACGCGGTTTTGGTCCAGAAGCAAAGCCTGTTTGAACAGTGGCTGGTCAATAACCACTGGGATACGACGACCTTGTTTGAAGTTAATACGCTGCACAATCAGGGGGTTGATAAGCTGGCACCCGGACTACAAATCGAAGCCAAAGCGCCCGATGGCTTAATTGAGGCGTTCAGTCTTCCGGGACAGAAATTTTTCATCGGCGTGCAGTGGCACCCAGAATGGAAAGCAAAAACCAATCATTTCTCTCAGATTTTGTTCAAAGAATTTATCATGGCAGCCTCTCTTTAATTTAGGAGCTGCATGAATGGACAATCATCAGATTGGTAAAAATATTGTTCAGTTACGGAAACAACACGGATTGTCGCAACGAGAACTCGCCGAGCGCGCAGGTATTACACACAGCGCCATCTCTTCGATAGAGAACGGAAAGGTCAGCCCTTCGGTGAGCTCGTTGCAAAAAATAGTTAACGTTTTTTCATTATCACTTTCTGAGTTTTTCACCTTTGAACAATCGCAAAGTGACGAAGTAAAAGTGGTAATCACACCGGAAGAGTTAATTGAAATGGGCAGCGAGTCGGTTTCGATGAAACTGGTGAGTAACGGCAGCAAAGATCAGGTGATTGGATTTCTGATCGAGGAGTATGCCCCACTCAGCACCACAGGTGCCGGTGAAATCAGACATGAAGGCGAAGAGATTGGTACGGTTCTGGAGGGGGAAATCACTCTGGAATATAAAGGACAGTCTCACGTTATCAGGCAGGGTGAGTCGTACGTCATTGATACGACCCAGCCGCATAAGTTTACAAATCACACGGACAAGGCTTGTCGAATGATAAGCGCGCATACGCCAACCACATTCTGAGTGGGCCTTGCCTTGTTGTGATAACAAGGAGAGCGTATGAAAACCCAAGAGCAATGGCTAGAGCTTAAACAACATCTTAACATTGAAAGCAGGGCGTACATCAACGGCGAATACAGTTCCGCCAAGAGTGGCCAAACGCTGGAAGTCATCAATCCGGCTACCGATGAAAAGCTGACAGAGATTGCCCGCTGTCAGCAACAGGATGTGGATCTTGCGGTTAAATGCGCTCGACAAGCTTTTCAGGCTGGTCAATGGAGCCAGAGTGCGCCGGTACAGCGTAAAAAAATACTCAATAAGTTTGCTGATTTGATTGATCAGCACCGCGATGAGCTCGCGCTGCTTGAAACCCTCGATACCGGTAAACCGATCGCCCACAGTGTGTCGACTGATATTCCCGGTGCGGCCAATTCCCTGCGCTGGTATGCCGAAGCGATCGACAAAGTGTATGGTGAACTCGCTCCGACTGAGCAGAATGTTCACGCCTATATTTCTCATCAGCCAATCGGGGTGGTGGCGGCCGTGGTCCCCTGGAACTTCCCGCTGTGGCTGGCGTGCTGGAAACTTGGGCCTGCGCTTGCCGCCGGCAATAGTGTGATCCTTAAACCTTCCGAAAAATCCTCTCTTACCGCGATTTATCTGGGCCAGTTGGCGGCACAGGCGGGTCTGCCAAACGGTGTCTTTCAGGTTATCACCGGTTACGGCCACGAGGTGGGTGATGCACTGGCGAAACATGATGATGTGGACTGTATCGCCTTTACCGGTTCTACCCGTATCGCTGGCCAGTTGATGGTTCGTTCCGGTGAATCGAATCTGAAACGAGTGTTCGCCGAAGCCGGTGGCAAAAATGCCAATATTGTTTTTGATGATTGTGATGATCTGGATCGCGCGGCCGCTGAAACTGCCGCCGGCTGTTTCTATAACCAGGGCGAGGTGTGTGTGGCGGCGACTCGTCTGCTGGTCCATGAAAGCATCAAAGACCGCTTTGTCGATAAGGTCATTTCCGCTGCCCGGGCCTTTATGCCTAAAGATCCGATGGATACGTCATCCTCAATGGGCGCATTGATCGACCAGGAGCACAAGGCGAAAGTGTTGCAATACATAGACCTGGGCCAATCGGAAGGGGCGGTGCTGCGCTGCGGCGGTGACGTGCAAGGCCCCGGCGCGTTTGTTGAGCCGACTATCCTCGACAACGTGGACAACAAAATGCGGGTTGCCCAGGAAGAAATTTTTGGCCCGGTTTTGTGTGTGATTCCCTTTAAAGATGAAGCTCAGGCCATCGCGATCGCCAACGATTCAAAGTATGGCCTCGGTGCGGCACTGTGGAGCAGTAACATCAACCGCGTACACCGCGTTGCCAAGCAACTTCAGGCCGGATCGGTCTGGGTAAATAACTACAACGAAGGTGACATGACCGTCCCGTTTGGCGGATTCAAAATGAGTGGTAATGGCCGTGACAAGTCATTACACGCTATCGAAAAATTCACTGAAACTAAAACGACTTGGATTCGTCTTCACCCTTAAGCCTACGACGATTAAGAAAGGAATATCTCTATGAACAAGCATACGGATTCGTTCTACGCTCATTCTGTGCCTAACATGCCGGATTACCCACAATTACAAGAACATATAGAGTGTGATGTGTGTGTCGTCGGCGCGGGTTTTTCCGGGTTGTCATCAGCCCTGCATCTGGCCGAAAAAGGCTTCAAAGTGGTGGTGCTGGAAAGTGCCAAAGTCGGGTTTGGAGCAACAGGTCGTAACGGCGGCCAGATCGTTAACAGTTACAGCCGAGATGTTGACGTGATTGAAAGCCGTTACGGCCAACACCAGGCCAAAGCACTGTGTGACATGATTTTTGAAGGTGGCGATATCATTCGCGGCCTGATAGATAAATACGATATTAGCTGTGACTTCAAACAAGGTGGCCTGTTTACCGCCCTGAACACCAAGCAGCTCAAAGGGCTGGAAGAACACAAAAAAAACTGGGAGCGCTATGGTAACGATCAGCTGACCCTGCTCGATGCCGCCCAGGTGGAAGAAGCGGTCGGCACCCAGGTTTATCACGGCGGCCTGCTGGATATGCGCGGTGGCCATATCCACCCGTTAAAACTGGCGTTAGGTGAAGCAGCGGCCTTTGTATCACTGGGCGGGCAGATTTTTGAGCAGTCGGCGGTGACCTCAATCGAGAAGGGTGCCAACCCGGTGGCGAAAACCGCTAAAGGCAGTGTTAAGAGTAAGTACCTGGTGCTGGCCGGTAATGCCTACCTTGGCGGCCTGGCACCGAACATCAGCAATAAGGCCATCCCGTGCGGCACTCAAGTGGTGGCAACGGAAGCGTTAACTGAAGAGCAGCTGAAACATATCCTGCCAAGTGACTACTGTGTGGAAGATTGCAATTACCTGCTGGACTACTTCCGCCTCAGTGCGGATAAGCGCCTTCTGTTTGGTGGCGGTGTGGTGTATGGCGCGCGCGACCCGGAAAACGTCGAAGCGTTGATCCGTCCTAAGATGGAGAAAGTGTTCCCGCAGCTGAAAGGGATCAAGATTAATTACACCTGGACGGGTAATTTCCTCCTGACTTATTCACGGATGCCGCAGTTTGGCTCATTTTCCGACAACATCTATTACCTGCAAGGTTACAGTGGCCATGGCGTGACCTGTACCCATCTGGCCGGCAAGTTACTGGCAGAAGCGTTAACCGGACACGCTGAGCGCTTTGATGCATTTGCCGCTCTCAAGCACTACGCCTTCCCGGGTGGCCGTCATTTCCAGATCCCGTTTACGGCGATCGGTGCGGCGTATTACAACTTGCGAGACAAACTGGCGATTTAACAGATAAGGAACATCCAATGAGTAACGTCGTGAAATTTGCAGCACTGCAATTAACCAAGAGCTGGGATCTGGAGGATAATCTCAACAAGGCAAAAAACGCGATTCGTGAAGCGGCACAAAATGGTGCCAACGTAATTTTGCCTCAGGAGTTATTTGCCGCGCCGTACTTTTGCAAAAAGCAGCAAGCCAAGTATTTCGAACTTGCCGAAGAAACTGGCCATTGCCGGCTTATCCAGGAGATGAGTGTACTGGCGAAAGAGTTGGGGGTGGTGATCCCGGTCAGTTACTTTGAAAAAGCCGGTAACACCTTTTTTAACTCGCTGGTGATGATCGATGCCGATGGCACGGTACTGGAGAACTACCGTAAGTCGCATATCCCGGACGGACCGGGTTACAGCGAAAAATACTACTTTAGCCCTGGCGATACAGGATTTAAAGTCTGGCAGACCCGGTTTGGCAAGTTTGGTGCCGGGATCTGTTGGGACCAATGGTTCCCTGAGCTGGCGCGTTGCCTGGCGCTACATGGGGCCGAAGCGATTTTTTATCCGACCGCCATCGGCTCGGAGCCACAGGATGCAAGCCTGGATTCGCGTGACCACTGGCAACGCACTATGCAGGGCCATTCGGCGGCGAACCTGGTACCGGTGATTGCCTCAAACCGGGTCGGCACCGAAGTTGATGACGGCGTTGAAACGACGTTTTATGGATCATCGTTTATTACCGATCACACCGGGGGCAAGCTGGCCGAAGCCCCACGTGAAGGTGAAGCAATCATCTATGCGGAGATCGATTTAGCTGCCACCGCCAAAGCGCGTCACGCCTGGGGCCTGTTCCGTGACCGGCGTCCGGACCTTTACACCAGCGTTGGTAAGCTGGCTGTTTAGAGGGGCGTTAAGATGCAGTTATCGACAACACCTAAACAAGACGGATTTTACTTCCCGGCTGAGTTCCAGCCGGTGAGCGAAGTCTGGTTAGCCTGGCCCGAGCGGCGTGATAACTGGCGTGCCAATGCGCTTCCGGCGCAAAAAACCTTTGCCACTATCGCCAATGCCATCGCTGAGGTGACCAAAGTGTACGTGGCGGTGAGTGCCAGGCAGTTTGACCATGCCAGAGGGCTACTTCACCCCGACGTGAGTTTGGCTGAAATTCCCTTTGACGATGCGTGGATGAGAGACATCGGCCCGACGGTGGTGGTCAACCAGGCCGGGGCGCGGCGGGGGATCAGCTGGCAGTTTAACGCATGGGGCGGTGAGTATAACGGCCTGTACCAGAACTGGCAGCAGGATGATCAGGTGGCAAGTGCTGTCTGTGACATTATCGGCATTGACTACTACCGGGCGCCGTTTGTTCTTGAGGGCGGGGCGATCCATACCGATGGCGAAGGAACGCTCTATACCACGGAAGAGTGCCTGTTGAGCTCCGGCCGGAACCCGCACCTGAGCAAGCTGCAGGTTGAAGAGCAGTTAGCGGCTTATCTTGGTATCGACAAAGTGGTGTGGTTGCCGAACGGCCTGTTCAATGATGAAACGGACGGACATGTTGACAACCTGCTGCATGTGATAGCGCCGGGGAAAGTGGTGCTGAGCTGGAGTGATGATCCCAACGACCCGCAATATGCGTTGTCTCGTCAGGCAGAGCAGGCGCTGACTGCGCAGACCGATGCCAGGGGACGCCGTATCAAGGTTATCCGTTTACCGATCCCCGGCCCGCTGCACTACAGTGAAGGTGAAGCCTGCGGGATTGATCCCAGTGCCGGAATGACGCGGGCAGCGGGCGTGCGCCTCAGCGCGTCGTATGCCAACTTTTTGATCGTCAATGAATATGTGTTTTTGCCGTTACTGGATGAAGCAACTGATGACCATGCGATAGAGATTTTGCAACGTGCGATGCCGGATCATCAGATCATCGGCATACCCTCGAGGGAGGTGTTACTCGGAGGCGGCAATATTCACTGCATTACGCAGCAAATCCCGGCGTAAAACCTATTACCGTCCACTTTTCCCCCAGTAAGTGGCATACAAAGCTGTAAAAAGGAACTACCATGCAACAAATCAAAAATCAAAGTCTTCTTTCGTTTATGGTGCCCAATCAAGAGCAGGGCATTGCGGTCACCAACCCGGCGACGGGCGCGGTACTCGGTTATGCCCCGGTGGCTTCTGAACAAGCCATTCTTGATGGGATTGAACGTGCCAGTGTGGCGCAAAAAAAGTGGGCGGCAACACCGGCGAAAACGCGTTCGCAACTGTTGCTGCGCTGGCATCAACTGCTGCTGGATAACAAGCAGGACCTTGGCCGCTTGATGACGCTGGAACAAGGCAAGCCTCTGGCGGAAGCGCAGGGGGAGGTGCTCTACGGTGCCAGCTTTATTGAATGGTTCGCGGAAGAAGCCAAGCGTACCTACGGCGAAACTATCCCCGCGCCGACCAGTGATAAACGCCTGATGACCATCAAGCAGCCTATTGGCGTTGCATGTGCCATTACGCCGTGGAACTTCCCCATTGCGATGATCACCCGTAAGGCCGGGCCGGCATTGGCGGCCGGTTGCAGTTTTGTGGTGAAACCATCGGAATCCACGCCGTTGTGCGCGTTTGCCGTGGCAGAGCTGGCGTATCAGGCCGGTATTCCGCGCGATGTGCTTCAGGTGGTGCTTGGCGAAAGCTCGCGTCAGGTCGGCGGCATTTTTACCTCGCATCCGTTGATCCGTAAGCTCTCGTTTACCGGCTCTACCCAGGTGGGCAGCATTTTGATGCAGCAAAGTGCGCACGATATCAAACGTACTTCAATGGAACTGGGCGGGAATGCGCCGTTCATTGTGTTTGATGATGCCGACATTGATGCCGCCGTGGCAGGGGCGATGGCGTCCAAGTTCCGCAACGCCGGCCAGACCTGTGTCTGTGCTAACCGTTTTTATGTACACAGCCGGGTCTATGATGAGTTTGTTGCCAAGTTTGATGCGGCGGTACAACAGCTTAAGGTCGGTAATGGCCTGGAAGAAGGCGTTCACATCGGGCCGCTGATCAGCGAATCGGCGAAGCAGAATATCCAGGCGCTGATTGATGGCGCGATTGAGCAGGGCGCACAGCCGGTATCGCAACCGGCGGTGTTAGATGGCCTGTTTATGCAGCCGGTGGTGCTGAAAAATGTCAGCCATGACATGCAGATCGTTTCCGAGGAAATCTTTGGCCCGGTCGCTCCGGTCATACGTTTTGACAATGACGAGCAGCTGATTGAGATGGCCAATGACACCATCTATGGTCTGGCGTCTTACTTCTATAGCCAGAACATTCACCGGGTGTGGAAGATTGCCGAGGCGCTGGAGTACGGCATGGTCGGCATTAACGAAGGCCTGATCTCTACTGAAGTGGCGCCGTTTGGTGGGGTGAAACAGTCCGGGATCGGACGTGAAGGGGCAAAACAAGGTATCGATGAATACATGGATGTGAAATATCTCTGCTTTGGCGGTAACTAATAAGGACAAGACAATGACAAACCAACAACTACATCAAAGAAGAAGTCAGGTAATTGCTCAGGGAATGGGCGCACTGTATCCGCTTTACGTTGAGAAAGCAGAGAATGCCCACGTATGGGATATCGAAGGCAACCAGTACATCGATTTTGCGGCTGGGATCGCGGTTACTAACACCGGTCATGCTAATAAGCGCATCAATGAAGCGGTGAAAGCGCAACTGGATAATTTTTCCCATACCTGCGCGATGGTGACTCCGTATGCCTCGTTTGTGGAACTGGCGGAAAAGCTCACCGAACTGGCTCCGGGAGACAGCGAGAAGAAGGCGGTTTTCCTTACCACCGGTGCAGAGGCGGTAGAAAACGCGGTCAAGATAGCCCGGGCTCATACTGGTCGCAGTGGGGTGATTGCGTTTAAGGGGGGCTTTCATGGCCGCACCAATATGACCATGGGCCTGACCGGTAAAATTGCGCCCTACAAAGCAGGCTTTGGCCCATTCCCCAACGAAATCTATCATGCGCCGTACCCGAATGCGTTTCACGGTGTCAGCGTCGAGCAGAGCCTGCAGGCCCTGCAGGATCTGTTTGCCTGTGATATTGAGCCTTCCCGCGTGGCGGCGATCATCTTCGAGCCGGTACAGGGTGAAGGGGGCTTCTACCAAGCGCCACAAGCCTTTGCTGAGGGATTACGCAGCATCTGTGATCAGCACGGTATTATGCTGATTGCCGATGAAATCCAGACCGGTTTTGCCCGCACCGGTAAAATGTTTGCAACCGAATACCTGGGTATCGAACCCGATATGATGACGATGGCGAAAGGTATCGCTGGTGGTTTCCCTATTTCCGCGGTAGTGGGGAAAGCGGAGGTGATGGACTCGGCATTACCGGGCGGTTTAGGTGGTACTTACGCCGGCTCACCGCTGGGCTGTGTGGCGGGGCTGGAAGTACTTAAAATCATCGAAGAAGAGGATTTGTGCGCCAAAGCAATGGGGATTGGCGAAGTGGTAAATGCACGGATGAGTAAGCTGCAGCAGTCAGTACCGGCGATTGGCGAAATCCGTACCACGGGGGCGATGATGGCGATAGAGTTTACCGACCCGCAATCCGGACAGCCATTGCAAGAGATGACCAAAGCGGTGATCGGTAAAGCTCAGGAAAACGGTCTGATCCTGCTTTCCTGTGGCGTGAAGGCCAACGTTATCCGGTTACTGCCGCCGCTGACGATAGAGCCGGAAGTACTGGAACAAGGTCTGGATAAACTTGAGAAGATCATTCTTGAACTCGCCTGAAACCCAGGCGACTGACCGCTGGCTTTGACTGAACAGCGCAAATTAAAAAGGCTAAACCCAATCGGGTTTAGCCTTTGTTCTAATGAGTCAGAATTATTTTATCGATTTAATCACCTGGCCAGTGATGTCGCCAATCAAGCCCGGTTGCACCAACTGGAAACTGATGGCTTTCCCTGTCTCTTGGATTGCTCTCATGTTGTATTGCAGTTGGGTGTAGTGGTCGTCCATCTGGTAACGCATCAGGGTTTCACCTGACTGGAGGTGATAGTTGACGGAGTATTCGGTGGCATAGCCCGCCATGGTGCCGTTGATCGGCATGTTTGGTGCGTCCTGCGGGATCTTGTAAGTCGTAGAATCTAGCTTAAGCATCCCGTTCATCACGCTGGTTGGCTCTTTCAGGTGGCCAAAGAAGTAGCTTGCATGAATAAAGCGATCTTCCGGGTTGGTGTTACCGCCTGTACCCAGGTTAGTTTGTGAGAACTGCTTATCCAGTTCACCCCAACCGCGCTGCGAGCGCTGAATGTTAGCCAGGTGCTGATCATAATCCGGCTGATTGGTCATGATGCTGTATTCAGCACCATGCCAGATGCGCGAACCTTCTTGACTAAACTCGATGATGGCCGAGTCACCTGTAACGTCCTGCAAGCTGATGTGCACCGCAATGCGGACAGGTACGCCAGGGATAAATTCTGTCTTCGCCGGGTTGTCAGCAACGAATTTTACTGCTTCTTCGACGGTCGCAAACTGGCCAAGAATATGGGTCAGGTAGTGCAGGGCACCCACTTCACCATCTCTAACGTCATCTTCGGTATGCATATTACGGTCATACAAGACATTACCGCTCAGACCTGCACTGTTCATCCCGTCGGTGATGATGCCGTAAGTGGTTGTGCCGGTTACATCGTAACGTGTTTTCAGTTTGGTAGCATGATCCAGGTGTGGCGTGTATTCTGCGCCTGCTGGCATGTTCACCAGATGAGGGTTGGTGGCTTCCGACCAGTCCATCGTTCGGGTTACAAATGTACCTTGGTTTTCTGTTTGCCAAACAACACGTGTACACGCTTCAGCTGCGGTCGCAAGGCCCATTGTCATTAATCCGGCCACCGCACAAGAAAGCAGTTTTTTGTTCATCACTTTTACCTTTCAGGTTTGTATTCGAGCTAAAGATTGCCTGAGTACATGTCGGTCCAAAAGACACAAATGAGTGATGAATTCCATCATTTATTGATGAGTGAAGTGCTGCTTACAGATTGACTTAATCACTTCCATCATCGGGTGTGTTTCCAGCGGTGCTGAGTAAAACAGGCTCAAGCCATAGGAAAACTGATTGGCGACTTCGGCTATATCAAGTTCATACAGTTCGCCTTTAGCCACAAAGGTTTGGGCCAGTTCCGTGCTGAGGATCGCCCAGCCATCGTATTTGAGTAGGGTGATCAGCAGATCATTGTTGCTGACTAAATGGTAATGCGGAGAAATAGCAAACATTTCCGGCAGGATGTTGAAATGGTTTTCACTGATGTACTGTTTAGCGAGTTTTAGATCTTCAGCTGTCAGATTATTAAGGTGGCGAAGCGTACTGCGGGCACCGGTATAAAGAGAAAGCTTACCGTATCCGAGTGAGACGAACTCAATTGCTTGCTGAGTCGACTGTCGGTGACGATGTTGCATGATGGCGATGCTATTGCTGGTCTGTTCTATTTCGGCAAAAGCTTCATCGCGGTTGCGGTGCAGCCAGTGCAGTTTGACTTCCGGGAACTTCTGGCCCATTGCATGTTCAATTTTTAATGCCAGTTCCAGAGGTAATGAAATATCGTGGTAAACCGTGATACTGGCCAGATCTTCCTGATGCAGTACACACAGCGACTGGTTGAGCTTTTTGGTATTGGCAATGATGCTTTTCGCCCGCTGGTAAACATGCTGAGCGGCCGGTGTTGGTGTGGCTTTTTTACCCACTATATTGAATAACGCCACATCATAGGACTCTTCCAGCGCTTTTACCTGGTCGCGGATTGTCGTCCTGTCTTTCCCTAACTTTTTTGCGGCTGCGCTGTAACCTTGCTCTTCATAGGTGGCACAGAAGGCCAGTAAGTGGTCATAGGAGAACATACGGTTTATTCTCTTTGTAGTTAAATGAGATGTGATTGATATTATCCGTCATTTATGTTGGTTTTGATGGTTTAATCTTGGTTTTATTGGTCTAAATTGTGAGCTGTGCAGTGTTCGGACTATTAGCTCGAAATGCCGGTGACTGGTTTTGGTACAGAGTGGTCGCCCAGTGAAGGGCTCCATTATTTGTGAATGCAGAGAGGGGAAGGCTTTTACCTGAATGGTATCTAGCGTCAGGGAGCGGGAGAAGGCAGCAATAAACCCAATTAGGTCGAAATCTGACAGTAACCACATATGCCAAGATCAGGTTACTGCCGGATTACGGTTGGTGTGTTACCACATTAAATCGTCTGGAACGACAAAGTCTGCGTAAGGATCGTCTTCCGCGATGGTGTCGGAGTCCGCTTCTTTCTGTTCAATAATGACGTCCTGGTCTCGTTGTGAAATTTTATTGGCGACAACGCTTGGGATCACTGCGTAGCCTTCGCCATGACGAGCGATTGCCAACACCCCTTTGATTAACTGCTCGCGGACGAGTTCGTCGACATAGAGTGATTTGACCAGTGTGCCATCAGCAAAATTGTACTTAATCTCACCGTCTTTCAAATTCAGCATGTTCATTTCGATAAGCTGCTTGATTTGTGACTGGATCTCTTTGTTAAGGCGCTGCTCATTCTGCTGGTTACTCAATGCCTTGTCACGTTCCTGTTGTTGGCGTTTTTGCTCTTCAACAGCCGCCTTGACTTCCCGCGCTTGTACGCGTGACTTCTTGGAGCCTTTTTTCGCTTTCTTGAGTTTTTTCTCGTTTACTAAACCCGCTTTCAGCATTTGCTCTTGAAGGGTAAGTTTGGCCATGGATATCTACCTTGCTTAATGTTTTGCCCATTCTAACCAGTCGTGCCGGGCAAATAAAGCGTAGCGCGGTCAATACCCGAGTAATCAAGCATTTGACCGGATTATCAGTCAACTAAATCGGGTTTTACTGCTGATATAGTGAGCTCGCACACAGTTAAGCCAAGTTGTGGATTATGAATCCTAATTCATTGATCTAACTCCAAACAATGAGTGCTCAACTGCGCTCATAATTCAACTTATCAGCAGGGTAGAGTATAAACTCTATCTTGTGTTTTCGTGGTTAATGTCGACTCGCTAAATGTCTCAGGAAGAGAAGTAGTACTATGCGCCCTTATCTCAAATATATTATTCCTACCGTTATCCCTTTGCTGATTTTGCTGATGCCGTTATCGGCATTCCCGTTCGAGGGGATGACGGTCGTTCAGCAACGGGTTATTGCGATCTTTTTACTGGCAGCATTATGCTGGGTATTTGAACCGATCCCCATTTATGCCACCTCGGTTGTGATTATTGTACTTGAGCTGTTGATGGTATCGAATAAAGGAATCGTATTGTTCCGGCTTGAAGAAGGGCAGCCTCATTTTGGTGACTTGCTCCAGTACCATGAGATCATGGCGACCTTTGCAAGTCCAATTATCATGCTGTTTTTAGGGGGATTTTTCCTTGCTATGGCGGCCACTAAGTACCGTCTTGACGTTAACTTAGCGCGGGTATTACTTAAGCCATTTGGCCAGAACCCTAAGTATGTAATGTTAGGGTTGATGCTGATCACGGCGGTGTTTTCGATGTTTATGTCCAATACCGCAACGACCGCAATGATGTTGTCAATACTAACCCCGGTGATCGCGGTATTCGGGCCGAAAGACCCGGGCCGAATTGCCTTTGCTTTGTGCATCCCTGTGGCGGCCAACATTGGTGGGATCGGCACACCGATTGGCACTCCACCTAACGCTATCGCGTTAAAGTATTTAGTTGGCGACAATTTGATCACCTTTGGTGAGTGGATGATGTTTGGCGTGCCGTTTGTCGTGGTAATGATGGCCTTAGCCTGGGTGCTGATTGGTTTCTTATACCAGGCAGAGCAAGACAAGATTGAACTGAGCATCAAGAGTAAGTTTCTTAAAACACCTAAGGCGATAGTAGTTTATGTTACTTTTGCCACGACAATCATTTTATGGTTGATGGGGTCGTCTCATGGGATGAACTCTTACACAGTGGCGCTGATCCCGGTCGCGGTATTTTCGCTGACGGGGATCATCAATAAAGAGGATTTGAAGAAGATTTCATGGGATGTGTTGTGGCTGGTGTCGGGGGGGATTGCGTTAGGCCTGGCGCTTGATAAAACGGGTTTGGCGAGTTTGGTGGTACACAGCATTCCGTTTAATGAGTTTTCACCGTATGTGGTGCTGTTCGGCGCCGCCGCACTTTGTTTGTTGATGGCGAATTTTATGTCCCACACGGCGACAGCAAACTTGTTGATGCCAATCATGGCTGCATTGGGTACATCAATGACCTCTTTAACGCCACTTGGCGGGGAAGTGACCCTGATCCTGGTGGTGACTTTCGCCGCCTCTTTGGGGATGTCGCTGCCTATCAGTACACCACCTAACGCTTTGGCACATGCGACTGGCAATGTGCAAAGCAGCCAGATGGCAAAAGTAGGGGTGATTCTGGGTGTCGTCGGGGTACTGCTTAGTTTCGTGATGGTGTGGATCCTCCACACGGTGGGGCATATTGGTTGATACATGTACGAGAGTAAACTTGAATGTCTGGTCGAACGCTACTTTAGTGATACCGAGCGCCGGTTTACCGTCGGCGCGGGGTCGGTACTGATTGAGCAGGATGGGCATAATCAGCGGCTGTATTATGTGCTGTCAGGCCAGCTTGCTGGTTTTTATTCTGAAGATGGCAACAAGCAAACTCAGGTATTCTCTGCTTCGCAAGGGGCATTTATTGGTGTGCACAGTTTTTTCTCCGGCACAGGAATAGCGTCTTCTACCGTGCTCGCAGAAACAGATGCGGATCTGGCCTGGATCGAGCGCGAAACGCCGGCCGTGGAAGAGGAAAAGTACGGCCCGCTGACTGCGCAATTTATGCCGGTGATCGTGAATGAGTTATCCCAGCGGCAGCGCCGGGCGACACAAGAGGCGCTGGCAAAGGAAAAAGCGCTACAAAAGCTGCATACCGCTGAACAGATGACGACACTAGGGCAGTTAGCAGCAGGGATTGCCCATGAGCTGAACAACGCCATTGGTGTGGTCAGCAGTAAATCACAGCGCTTAGAAACTATGATCATGGAGCTGCTGGAAGAAGTTCACCCTGAGGCGAGCCAGTTTTTTGATTTTGGTTTGCTGCAGGGGCAAAAAGTCTCTTCGAGCGAGGCTCGTTCCAGGGGGAAAAAGTTCGAAAAGCATTATGGGCTACCCAGAGAGTTAGCCAGAGATCTTGCACGCGCCGTGCCTGACGACTATTTGAATACCCATTGGCTCAAACAGCCAGAGGAAGCGATTCGATTTTGGCAGATGGGGCGCGATCTGCATGATCTGCGTTTAGCGTCTAAGCATACTATCGGCATCGTCAAATCGGTTAAGCAGCTTGGACGGGTGGATATTGATTTAGATGAGGCATTGAACATCAATGACTCGATTAACCGGGCTCTGGCTTTACTGCAGAGCGATTTGCGCCGGGTTAATGTGCGTTTTCGCCCTGGAGAGCTACCGGTGTTTATCGGCTCCCAAACTGAGTTGGTTCAGATTTGGGTCAATATTTTAAAAAATGCCTGTGATGCTTTAGCGGGTAATCCAAGCCCCGTAATTGATATCCAGACACGGTTAAGCAAAAAACGTATTCTGGTGACGATCGCCAACAATGGCCCTGAAATCGACGAAATGACACGGCGGAAGATTTTTCAACCTAGTTTCACAACCAAAAAGGGTGGGTTGTCATTCGGTCTGGGGTTAGGGCTGTCTATTGTGAAACGTATTCTCACAGGATATAACGGGACGATAGCGGTGAAAAGTGACAACGAAAAAACCATTTTTAGAATCAAATTACCGGTAGAGGATGAACATGGAGAAGCTTAATTTAATTTGCGTTGATGACCAGCGAGAGGTGTTAAGCGCGGTTCTGCAGGATTTACAGCCCTTGTCTCAGTGGCTGAATATTGAGGATTGCGAATCTGCCGATGAAGCTCTGGAGTTAATGGATGAGCTGGATGCCGACGGAGAGATGATCGCATTGGTCATTTCCGATCATGTGATGCCGGGGAAAACCGGGGTCGAGTTGTTAACTGAGATATCTCAAGACAGCCGGTTTATCCTGACCCGTAAAGTGCTGTTGACCGGTCAGGCCACTCACACGGATACCATCAACGCCATTAATTCTGCAGGTATTGACCGATATTTCGAGAAACCCTGGCAAGCAGAACAACTGATTGAGTGTGTACGTAATTTGGTGACCCGGTATATTTTTGATATGGGCTTAGATTACACGCAGTACCATGAGCACCTTGATCAGCAGGTTGTACTGGCAAGCTTAAGATAGTGTGATGAAACGGATGCCACCTGAGCGGCAAGCCGGGTGGTGGTTTGTTTTTGTTGTTCAGGCTGTGTTACGCCTCATGAAGTAATGAGCCGGTCGCCTTGAATCGCTGGCAAGGCAGAGTAAGCACCAGAAGCTCGCGGTGGCTGGCATGTTGGCGTGAAGGCCATATTCCATGGCCTTTACGTTGCGGTGAGATTGGTATTTAGTGCGATAACTTTGAAGCGTCGCGCAAACCCTGCCCTTGGGTGTAGCGACTGGCACTGGCGAGAGACAGTGGTTTGGCAAACCAGTATCCCTGCAAAAAGTTGACATGCAACTGTTGGTAAAACTGGCACATAGTGGTGTCTTCAATGCCTTCAATAACTACCTCAATGTTGTTTTCCTTACACATTGCGGTCAGAAGTTTGAGGTACTCATGTGAAGAGCGGTTGGTGAGCGCTTTGCGAGCCATAGAGCGGTCAATTTTAATTTGTGTCATCGGCAAGTCGAAAAAGCAGTTTAACGAACTGTAACCAGCACCAAAATCGTCTAGTGATAAAGCGAAACCGAGTTCAGCAAGGGTGTTCAAAGGCTCAATCGCGGCTTGGTTATTATCCAGAATGAATGTTTCCGTTAACTCCAGTACGATCGATTGAGGCGGGACACCTATTTTATCTGCTATGGCCTTGATTTTTGTTGGAAATTCACTGTTCAACAGCTGTAATACAGAGACATTTACATTGACTCGGGTATTACGTTGATAGCGATCATTGTAGTCCTTAATGAACTGACAGGCTTTGGTAAAGACCTGGTAGCCAAGTTCGACGATCAGGCCTTTGTTCTCTGCGACCGGAATAAACTCATCCGGGAAAATCTCACCGAACTCTTTACTCCGCCAGCGGACCAATGATTCAAAACTCGCGACTTCAGCATTTTGGGCATTGATGATTGGCTGAAACTTAACACTCAGGCTGTGTTGTTCAAGCGCATGCTTGAGGCCCCGCTCAATAAAAAAGTAGCGATCCACCGCTTTTTGCGTGTTTTTGCTGTAAATGGCCAGCCGGTTTCCATCGGTTTCACTCGCGTACTGACAAGTACGCGCTGCTTTACGCAAAATGCCTTCGGCTTCAATCGTAGGGTCAAAATAGGGATAAAGCCCGATACTGATCTTGCTTCCCAGTAACTGGCCGTCCTGGATAACCGTAGTGTGGTAATTCTGCTTGATCGTATTGGCGAATTGTTGCAGTTCTTCCTGGCTGTACGCCTCTTCTATCAGGATGGCAAAGTCGTCATCCCGGACCCGGTAGATGTTGGTTACCGCTGATGGTAACTGATGTAATGTATTGATTAACTTATCGACCAGATCATTCATTAAATCCCCACCATAGTGATTGAGGTATGATTTGATGTCATCAATCTGAATGTAAATCAAAGAGGCCTGGTCGTAACCGGCGTTGGTGAGCTCTTCGATATCAAGCAGTAATTTAGCCCGGTTGGCCATGCCGGATGCATTATCATGAAACGCAACCTGATGGATGTAACTTTCCATCAGTTTACGCTCGGAAATATCACGGTGGCTGCCGACCATGTACTGACCAACATCACTCTGTTTGGTCATGGCTACCCCTTCAATCCAGATATACTGGCCATTGGGTTTACGTAACCGATAGGTGGTGGCCACCCGTTGATCGGAGGTAGTGATGTGCGAATCGACACGTTTGGCCAGTCGTTCTCGATCCAGCGGGTGTACCAGATCCAACCACTGTTCCAGGCTGATTCTTCCGGCATCTATACCAAACTGAGCATAAAACTGCTGGTTGTAGAACACCATCGACCCAAGTTCGTCCATGTAAAACAGACCTTCGTTAAAAACATCAAAGATATGCACAAAGCGTTCTTTAACGATTTTGAGAAAATCGCGATCGCAATCTGTCATTGTCGGGTCTAAGGCATTGATCATAACTGGTCATCCCCATGCAAAGGTTGTTCAGGTACAGATATGGGGGCGGGGAGTCGTGGCAACATCATTCTGTCTGGTACATCCTTCAACTCTGTGTTGGTTTTGTAATATCAAAGTTGATTTATCAGGTTATGTGCTAGTGGGTGCATAATAATCGATACGCTTTAGTATGCAATAGAGTTTTTTCAAATTGGTTACCTGGCATCGGTGTATCTGTCGATTTTCTCATAGTAAATACTAATTGCGTCGCTCTGTGGTTGATGAATGGCACAGTTTATAGAAATAGTCACCGTCAATATGTTGTGAAGTCACATTACTGGTGGGATCTCGTAGGATGCATGCTTCGCTAAAGCAGTGAGTTGCGCTTTAGGTTGAGGCAGGGCTCAGCATCATGGTTATGTTCGTTTTGCCCGACATGCCAATGTAAGTCTTGATATGAGTTTCTTTACTTTGTTGCATATAATGACTATTTTGAATGCATAACTAAACAGTGCTGAGCGCATTGAACAGGCGTTGATGTTTAGCGGCATTCACCCTGGTTAAATGACACGCTTTGAGCCTTCAGGTTTATTGACAGACGTTTCACGGATAGAAACCGTTCTGGATTCAGGCTCGCGAAGAGGGCGGCTTGAATATCTGACTTTACACATTAGAAAGGAACACTAATGCAATTTGATATCTGGATTTATTACACCCTCGCGATATTGATCCTGACAGCTTCTCCGGGTCCCAGTTCTCTGCTTTGCTTGAGCAAGGGCGTCAGTAATGGCTTTCGTTATGCTGGTGTTACTGCGTTGGGAAGCTTAAGTGCGATCACGATTATCCTCACCCTCTCTTTTACCGGCCTTGGTGTGGTGGTCGCGTCATCAGAGCTGGTATTCAATCTGATCAAATGGTGTGGGGCGGCTTATTTAGTCTGGTTGGGCATTCAAGCGCTGCTTTCCAGGCAGACGGATTTTACTCAAGCCGATGCCGGAGGGGATTCGATTGGTTACCTAAGTGCTTTTACCAGTGGCTTCATTGTTGGCTCGAGCAATCCCAAGGCGATCGTGTTTTTTACCGCTCTGTTTCCGCAGTTTATTGATCCTCAGGCATCAATGTTCGGTCAGTATCTGGTTTTTGCCAGTACTTTTGTGGTGTTTGAGCTGAGCTGGTTGCTGTTTTATGCCTTTCTGGGGGTGAAAAGCTCTAATTGGTTATTTGCCAAAGGCCGGGCAAAATTGTTCAACCGACTCTTTGGAGGCGTGTTTGTCGGCGCCGGGGTGATGTTGTCCACCACCAGCCGCGGCTAACGATTGTATTACCTTGTTCTTAATTAGCGAAGCCTTATTTCTTATTTGGAAATAAGGCTTTTGTTTTTTTTCAATAGTGATGATGGGGCAGCAGGCGTACACTTTCGCCGAGCTCCTATTGTGTTTATAGCCGGGTTAAGTGTCATTGCCTTGCGAGACGTTGGAGCGTTATTTCTCCCATTATCAGGAATATCGCCGATGAGTCAGAGTCTGTCCGAACTTCAGCATCGTTTTTTCGCGATCGCTACCGACCACCAACTGTCACCCAAACAGAAATCTAATTTTCTGGCTTTAGAAGCTGAAGCTGTAATACCTTATATGCCACTTTCGCCGGCGCTCAAAGAGGCGATGGCGCAGGGCGTTATCTGCGACATGTTCGAGGGGCATGCGCCGTTTAAACCACGCTATGTTTTACCCGATTACGCAAAGTTTCTTGCCCGGGGTTCTGACTATCTTGAGCTGGCCCCGGCTGAGGATTTTGATGATGCCCTCAACATGCTGACCATTCTTTACCATCATGTTCCTTCGGTGACGAACATTCCGGTTTATCTCGGACAGCTGGACGAGCTGTTGCTACCGTTTATCGGAGACCTGACGGCATCCCAATTATATAAGAAGCTGAAGCGCTTCTGGATCATGTTGGATCGAACGCTGCCAGATGCTTTCATGCATGTCAATATTGGCCCGAGTGACAACATTATCTGCCGCACTATTTTACAGATTGATGCAGAGCTAAAACAGATCGCCCCAAACTTGACGTTTATGTACGACGAGGTGGTGACACCGGATGACTTGCTTAAGCAAGCGACACAAAATATCTGTGATTGCAGCAAACCCCATATTGCTAATTATCCGCTCCATGCGAACGCTTACGATGATGGCCGGTTCGGGATAGTGAGTTGCTACAATTCACTGCCACTGGCTGGGGGCGCGAATACGCTGGTGCGGATGAACCTCAAACAAGCAGTACAATGTGCAGAAAGTCGCGACGATTTTTTCAGTCACATCCTGCCGATGTACCATACTCTGATGGTAGAGTTGATCGACGCGCGTAGCTCACACCTGCATGAGAAGTCGAACTTTTTCCAGGGTTTTTTAACCACAGAAGGCCTGATCGAAGAATCACGATTTGCCCCAATGTACGGGATTTACGGTATGGCAGAAGCGGTTAATCTGCTGCTGGAAAAAGAGGGGACTGCCGGTAAATACGGACATGATAGTGTCGCCAATGAACTTGGCCTGGCGATTTCGGCAAAATTGTCTGACTTGGTCGAAACCACTCCGGTGAAGTTTGGTCTGCAGGGCCGGGCATTACTGCACGCTCAAGGCGGCATCAGCCTGGATCTGGATGTTACGCCGGGGGTGCGTATTCCTTATGGTTCGGAGCCTGATCCGGTTTCTTATGTGCAGGCTACGGCAGGGCATCACCAATATTACCGCTCTGGTATCAGTGATATTCTGACCATCGATGAAACAGTAAAAGCGAATCCGGCAGCGATGTTCAACTTGTGTAAAGGCGCGTTGAAGGCCGGTTATCGTGAGTTTACCGCGAATGTAGCGTCTAACGACTTAGTCCGTGTAACAGGTTATATGGTTAAGCTGTCTGATATTGCCAAATATGAGCAGGAAGGTTCACGCACTAACACCACCTTCCTTGGTGCCGAGGCGGTAAAAAATTCCGGGATTTTAGAGCGCTCACCGCGCGTGGTGAGTCACGAAATGTCGCCAACCTATGTAAAATAGTGGCTAACGGAGTTAAATAGGATGTCTGGACGAGCGGAAAATCGGGTGGCGAGGGTTAGTCGCATACTGCCTTTCTCTTGCGTTGACGGTCCGGGAAATCGGCTGGTCATCTTTCTTCAGGGTTGTAACTACCAGTGTTTAAGCTGCCATAACCCTCATACGATCAACCATTGTAATCACTGTGGTGATTGTGTGGGCGAATGTCCGGCAGGCGCACTGGAGTTAAACGAAAGCAACAACGTTGTTTGGCTAAAAGAGGTGTGCACCCACTGCGATCACTGTATTGATGTCTGTCAGCATCAATCCAATCCTAAAATCGCTGACTACAGTGTCAATGCAGTGCTCGATTTGATACGCGAGCAACGCTTTTTTATAAGTGGTGTTACGCTATCCGGTGGGGAAGCCACCCTTCAGCTCCCGTTTGTTATTGAACTGTTTAAAGCCATTAAAGCGGATCCGCAGCTGTGTGAACTGACGTGCTTTATTGACAGTAACGGTTCTTTGTCCGCGGCAGGCTGGGATAAGCTCATTCCCTATTGTGACGGCGCAATGATAGACCTCAAAGCCTGGCAGGAAGAAACTCACCAATGGCTGGTCGGGCGTGGAAATCATCGTGTGTTTCAGTCAATAAGCCGATTAGCGCAGGAGGGCAAACTGTATGAAGTTCGCCTGCTGCATATTCCGGGGATCAGCGATCTGGAGGCGGAGATCGCTCAGGTCGGTCATTATCTGGAGCAGTTACCGGGCGAGGTCCGTATCCGGTTAAACGCATTTCAGCATCACGGTGTTGTCGGCGAGGCATTGACCTGGCCAAGATGTAGCTTGGTGGAGATTCGCCGTTTTCGTGATCAATTAAGCCGTTATGTCACCAAATCTATTACCCTGCCCAGCGTGATCCGCTAAAGCCAGCCTTAGCCGGGTTTGCAAGCCGTCAGTAACTCTTGTTGCAGCCATTTGAGTGCCGGGTCGTTCATTGACGCTTTGTTCCACACCAAACTGTAGGCCACTTGGCCGTAATCAAAAGGCAATGGCTTTTCAACCAGTCCTTTTGCCTGTAATGCCATGCTGGCCCAGTGTTTTGAGCAGGTGAATAGATAATCCGAGTGATGGCACATTACCGCTGCCGAACCAAAATCCGCTACATACATGGCCATGCTTCGTTTGGTATGGCACTGGGTAAGCAGCTGTTCAAAATAGGGTTGAGCCAGGTCTTTGTCGTGAATGCCCAAATGCCTTGCACCCAGGTACTTTTCGATGGTGAGCTCGGTTTCAGCGAGCGGGTTGTTGGCGCCCATCAGGCAAATCATCTCATCAGAGACAAGGGTTTGCCAAACCAGCTCACTATTGAGGGTTGGCGGCTGACTGAGGTCATGAGGCAGGATCACAAAGTCCACCTGCCCGCGGTTCAGGGCATCAAAGCTCATGTGCTCTTTGGCGTAAATGCTTAACATTGCCTGAGTGCTCATTTGCTCGGACAGGCGTTGCAGCACCGGAGCGAAAACTTCAAAGGTACTGTCTCTCATCGCTAGCGAAAAACGGCCCTGATAGTCAGCCGGGTTAAATGAACCTTGGTGAAGCAAGCCATTCATGCTCGACAAAATGCAATGGATGGTCGGGCCGATGCTGACGGCAAATGGCGTCGGCACGAGTTGGGCGCCTTCCCTGTAGAACAGGTCGTCTTTCAGAATTTGTCGCAACTGGCTGAGTGTTTTACTTACGCTGGAAGGGGTAACGCAGAGCGTTTCTGCCGACTGGGTGACACTGTGTGTCGTCAGGAGCGTATGCAAAATGGTGAGGTGTTTCAGGCTGATGCGTGAAAGAGCGATATAATCCATAGATAAGGTTCAAAATCGAATTTTTTTAATTATATCAGTATGAAATAATTAATTACTATGGCTATTTAGTGAAATATCACAGAGGTGGTATTGTGCTAGCTGGATTTGCTGGCTGCTCGTAGCAAAAGAAGGTGTTGCTTTTGTTAAAATAGTGGTTTGAGCCGGTAATCATCGGGGCTTAGAGTCAGCCCCTGAAATTATCATCCTCTTCAGACAACCTGGCAGGAAAGCTGGTAACAGTCGTGAATGTGGCTTTTGAGTACCCCATATACATCACTGCACAGTTTGCCCTCTGTTATCATGCCGTCCATTAGTTTTTCAATTTCAGTGATCCCCATCGGCCCCCGATAAGGGCGATCTTGTGACAAAGCCTGAAATACGTCTGCAACAGCAATGATACGGGAGGGGATGTCCAGTTCCTCTGCCGTTTTATGATACGGATAACCTGAGCCATCGAGGCGCTCGTGATGATTCGATGCCCACTGGGCGATTTTGGCATTAGAAAATACTTTGTGTAGTGCCAGTTCGGTATCAATGGTATGCCGTTTTATCCGTGTGTACTCCTCAGCCGTCAGCGCTCCGGCTTTGTGCAGGATTTCGTCCGGTGTTTTAAGCTTGCCGATGTCATGGACTAAGCCGGCGATAAATATCATTTCCTGATCATGTTCATCCAGCCCCATACACAATGCTAAATAGCGCGACAACTCCGCCACCTTTTGCGAGTGTTGGTAAGTAAACGGGCTCTTGGCGTCAACAATCCGTGCAAGAAAAAGACCTAAGCTGTTCATGTCTTCGATAGTGAGTTGCTTCTGTAGCCAGGCGATGTTATCGAAGCGCAGTCCTATTGTTTCAATGTTTTCTGATTCCATGGCAAACCAGAACCCGTCAGTCATGATCAGTTTAATCATTGCTTCACACATCTCGGGATGGAACAGGGTACCGGCATTGTCGGCGACACAGTCTGCAATTAGCGACTCATGCAAGGTGACAAGGTCAAAATGACAGTCGGTAACATAACGTGCCCGGAGAAAATCGAGCCGATCTGACAAGTAAAGCAGCGCGGCAACGTCTTTATCAAAAGCGGGAATATTCAGGTGTTTTAGCTCATGCCATTGAGTGTGGTGATGCAGTATCGGGGTCGCAAACTGAGCCAACAGGCCACATTGGCTGAGCGATTGATAGCCGCGCAGGCAGTGGGCTTTGGCTCCTTGGGGAATTAACTCTTCAAGGAGCATCATGTGCTCTCGGGTTTCAGACACACCACAGTCATGTAGCATGCCGGCAAAATAGCAAAACTCTGCCTTATTTAAGTCCCAGTTCATTACCAGAGCACATTCATACGCAATATACGCCACGCGATGGTTGTGATGGGTGTCATCCACTCCGACATAATCCAGCGCGCGCGCAACCCAGATGATGGCTTGTTTTAAATCAACCTCAAAATCAGTTGCAGCAGGGGTACAGTTATTATTCATTTAATGGGCCGACTATATTATTTGTAATTATTGGAATTTTGTATGTGTCGATTCTACTTGGTGTGGAGGAAAAATATTAGCCTTGAATTGTGGCGGAGGATCAGGAATTTGAGCTATGTACGAATTTTTGTGAAAACCGTTTAAGCTTGGTTTATCCAGATTGAAATTCTGATGCGCAGTTTCAAGAAACGGACAGCTTTAAACGGTAAGGTAATCAAACTGAACTGACGTAGATAAGGAATTCTAATGTTAACTCATCGATTATACCGCACTTATACCAATGGACTGAAACTGGCGGCGAAGATTTTACCTTTTCCCAAACCGACGCTTTTTTCCGGAGAGGGGGCAGTGACAGATATGTGTCAGGCTATCGCCGATCTGGGTTACCAGCGCATTTTGCTAGTCACTGATGATGGTCTGGTTAAGCTGGGCATGGCTGAGAGAGTGGGCAATATTCTCAGCTCGCTTGAGTTAAAGGTACATGTGTTTTCAGAGGTGAAACCTGATCCTACCTATGAGCAGGTTGAGTTTGGGCTTCGTCACTACACGGACAATCAGTGTGATGCAGTTCTGGCATTGGGCGGAGGTTCAGCCATGGACTGCGCGAAAGTGATTGCTGCGCGAGTCACTAACCATAGATCGATCGCCCGCTTGGCGGGGCTGTTTCGGGTTTGGCGAACGCCGGCACCGTTATTTGTGATTCCCACCACGGCAGGGACCGGATCGGAAGTCACCGTCGCTGCGGTTGTATCGGACCCGGCAACGCACAAAAAGACTCCGCTGGTGGATCCCAAACTGGTGCCACTTATGGCAGCGTTAGATCCTGACTTAATGCTGGGGCTTCCACCGGCGATTACCGCGGAAACCGGCATTGATGCGTTAACCCATGCATTAGAAGCGTATATCTCCCGCAATGCGACTGCTGAAACGCAAGCTTACTCCGTAGCCGCGATTAAACTGATTTTCACCCACCTTCCTTTGGTGGTGGAAGAGGGGACCAACAAAACCTCACGTTTGCGTATGGCGATGGCTTCCTACTACGCTGGTTTGGCATTTACCAAAGCCAGCCTGGGTTATGTGCATGCGTTTTCCCATAACCTGGGGGCTAAGTATGCGTTGCCTCATGGCTTAGCCAATAGTATTGCTCTGTTGCCGGTTCTGCGTTTTTCTTTACCTGCCATTGAGCCGCAACTGGCACAACTGGCAGAAGTGTTACAAGTCGATCGGACTCTGACGCAAAGCGAAAAAGCGACTTGGTTGCTGGCTAAAGTTGAAGCCTTGTATGAGCGTATCGGAATTATGCCAACTTCGAATGCCATTCAACCAACCGACATCGATCAGCTCGTGCAGGATATTTTGAAAGAAGCGCACTGGAACTACCCGGTTCCCAAATTCATGGATGAGAATCAATGTGCCATGCTGTTAGCTGAAATGCGCAGTTAGTTGATGCGTACACTTTAGTGTACACAAATGGATTTTTATCCTTACACTTTGCTTGATCTTCTTGTGGATATCCTACAGAATTGGATTTATGCCTTACATGGTATTAGTTTTGGGCGGCTGTTCCCGGATCTGATACTGGTTAATCTTAATAAGCTGTAAAGATAATTATACAAATGAGTCAATCCAAAGTATTTGGTAGTACGCTGATCATCGCAGGTACTACAATCGGTGCCGGGATGCTGGCACTTCCTCTGGCTTCTGCCGGTATCGGTTTTTCTACATCATTAATGATCATGCTTTTGTTGTGGGTGCTGATGGCCTTCACCGCATTGCTGATGCTCGAGTTACACCAATACGCCGATAGCAGTGCCACATTGCATACCTTAGCCAAGCAAATCCTCGGGCCGAAAGGTAAGTGGGTAGCCAGTTTTGCCATGTTGTTTTTGTTTTATGCTCTGTGTGCCGCCTACATTGCCGGTGGCGGAGCGCAGTTTGGCGAGCGTCTGTCGCAGTGGTTTGACATTGAGATTGCCGGGAGCAGTGCAACGATCGTATTTACGCTTATTGTGACCTGCGTGGTCACCGTTGGAACCGGAACAGTAGATAAGGTAAACCGTGTGCTGTTTACGCTGAAAATGGTAATGATGATCGCGGTACTGTCATTTCTTGCGCCGAATGTGACGGAATCTTATCTACTGAGTATGCCAGTCGAGCAGGGGCTGATCGTGGCGGCCATCCCGGTTATCTTCACCTCGTTTGGTTTTCACGGCAGTATCCCGGCGATTGTAAACTACCTGGAAGGTGATACCCCTTCGTTGCGTAAAGCGATTATTTTTGGTTCAGCGATTCCGTTGGTGATTTACATCTTCTGGCAGGTCGTCACCCTTGGTGTCGTCAGCCAGGACGAACTGGTTGATAACACCGGGCTTACAGCACTGATCAATCAACTTGCTCTGACAGTACATGAATCCCGCTTAGCAAGTATCGTTGGCCTGTTTGCCGACTTAGCGTTACTGACTTCGTTTTTAGGTGTGAGCTTAGGGTTGTTTGAATTCTTGGGTGACACCATTCGGGGCAAAAACGCACAGCCAAACCGGATGCTGGCCGCAGCGGTGACTTTCACTCCACCATTGGTGTTCGCGCTTTTCTATCCTCAAGGCTTTATTATGGCGCTGGGTTATGCTGCAATCGCTCTGGCCATTTTAGCTATCTTCCTGCCGCTGGCGATGGTCGCTAAAGTACGCCGCAGTACGGACTTTAATGGTGAATATCGTGTTGCCGGCGGGCAAACTGCGTTAGTGCTCACCGGGCTTGCGGGGTTTGGTATAGTGGCTGCGCAACTACTGATTACATTAGGCTTTTTACCTGCATTAGGCTGAGGCCATCCAACGTGTTTTTAAGCCAACCGACACGTGTCGGTTGGCTTTTTTTATTTGAGATCAATCTCACGAATGATAATTTGCACAATAACTGGCAGAGTCATGAAATTGTCTCTTACACTTATGTTGTGGTATGTCAAAGTTTTGACTAAAAAAGCATTAGTTAATTAATCACGTTCAGATGGGCTGTCGGTTTTGGTTTCTCTTCTTCACTGTGGAGGTGGAGCGTGGCACATAGAAGCTTTTATCCATTTGCTAAGCCGCTTAATGAGCAGATGCAAACATTGAAGTGTCGCATGCAGGCACATTTGCCCATTGTCGACCGGATTTCTTACGCAAAATACATCCCGCAACAAGGCTTGCTTACTTCTTTTGCTGAAAGCATCGGTGATAACGGGTGTTTGCCTCACTACGAAGCGCCTTTGAGTAAACTTCCCCGGTTAAAAGCGGCGGCTCAATCTGCTACTCCACACATTATCGACAACTTAAAAGTAGTTGCCCACAGTCCAAGGGTACGCAGCCTGCTGCAAAGAGGTTACTGCTCTTCAGCCGCCATTCCCTGTTATGAGAGCCATGACTTTACGGGGTTCATTTTCCTTAATTCTGTCCAGCCAAATGCGTTTACTCTTGCGCAGCTTAACCCGCTTAAACCTTATTTTGATATGGTTCAGTATGCTATCGAGTCTGAGCTCAATGTTGTACAGGCGATAGAGTTCCTCGCCGGACGGATACAGTGTCATTTGCCGGGTTACACACCGCAAGTCTACTCCCACACCAGACGAATCACACTTTACGCCAGGCTGATTGCCAAAGAGCTGGCGCAGCGTTATCAGTTCAGTGATGAAGTTGTCGAGCAAATCGGTTTGTTCGCTCAGTATCATGCGTTAAGCGACATCAGTCTGCATCCTGATATTGTGTGTCGTCGTAAAGGTCTGAATAACGAGCAGGAAGCAATACTCAAAAGCCACATGGATGAGTGTGTGGAAGCGGCGGATGGCATTATCGAGCGCATTGGTAACCCGGTGCATCCGAGCGTTATTTTGTTTAATCAGATCATCGCTTACCAATATGAAAATCTGGACGGTTCAGGGTACCCATATGGTGTACAACAAGATTTGATCCCGGTGCCGGCTCGAATCGTTGCGGTCGCGAATGTGTTTGATGTAATGACCACTCACCATCCTGACAGAGAAGCCAGTTCTATTACATCGGCATTACTGGATCTGGAAAAATTGGTTTACCAGGGCGCGCTTTCACTGGAATGCGTGGATGCGTTGCGCGGCCATCAGGCATATCTCAAAGAGGTACTCAATAAGTATCCGGAGTATTCACTGGGATTTGGCGCGCGGTAATACCAGCTTAAGGAAAACTTTAACGAACTATTGACGAAAGAGGAGGAATAACCAATACTGGTTATATATACAGTAACTCGTTGGGAGGTAATGTATGTTGTGGGATACCTTAGAAAGAGTCAACCGCTTGCGGCAACAAGCACTGGCCAATCCGGAGTTTGTGCAGTCTGCTAAAGAGCACGAAGCAGCGTTGCATGAACAAGAGAACCACCCGGTAGCTCCGAGACGACACAAAGCTAAGCAAGATAAGAAATCACTGGCTGATATTTATAAACAAGTTGAGTTTGGTGCAGACGCGCGTCATTGATTAGTGTTCTGCATATGCCAGCCTACGCATGGATATAAGCATTCATGCTGGTTGATGCTATATAGACAAAGAAGCCACATAGATAAAAGTGATCGAACAGTTGTGAATGGAGAGGGATAAATTATGCCGGAATGTGTCTGGGATAATTTATTATTGCTTGTGCACTCAGATTGATGTTTTTGTTATCCGTAACGGTCCGGTGAGACAAAAGCATGGGAATAGTTTTGAACCTGGTATTAGTACCCATTTGGTTTTGACTCACGTGTTTTGGTAAGTCTTCTTTTATTGCTGGAGCCAAATCGATACCGGGAAAGTGAATGTTATGAAAGCCCCCAGAGACAGGGACTTTCAGGATCAGAAGTCGGCTTTACGTACAAAGTGGGGGTTTTTGTATTTTTTCGGCGGGCCGAATGATGAAATCACAAGCTTATTCCACAATACCTTGTCAAACTCACCTTTTTCGATCGACGGGTAGAGGGTCTCTTCTTCTTCCCGTGCGAAATTGAGGTATTGTTTCTTTTTAATCTGGTTATATTTTTTGGCGATCTGATTATGCTTGCGAATCCACTCCAGCTTATATTCATGCAGAGTCTTTTCGGCTTCTTCCACTGGCATGCGAGACAAAAACAGGCGTTTGTACGATACTTTTCTGTCAATCATGGTTCTCATGGCTGTTTGGATGTACTTACCATGATGAGTAATGGAGATATCACTTTCTTCGAGTGGCGCAATACACCATCCTTTGGGTAAAAAGTTTGGTTTCTTAAATTGCTTGTTACGCTCTACCAAGGCCTGATGTAAAACCAGATCAGAGGTGCCGCGGAAAGTTTTTTGCCACTTGGCAATACGGATCTGTATTGAACTTGGCAGACGAAATATGTTGGTAAACTTATCTTGGTCCATGGACTTTTGTCATGACATTATTAAGTAATACGAGAAATACCCGACACAACCCTGTGCTTAACATTAGCTAATTTAAAATGTTCAAAAGGGTAGTATTGGCGTTGATGCTGATTTTACAACGAGCTTGCCGAAAATAGCGAGGGCAAATGTCAATAATAGGTAAGAAATATACGATTTGCTGTTGTTATACAAGAACTCGGCCGAAAATGAGCCCGGAAAATATAAGCGGGCTCTTTTCGTAATCCTTTTAGACGGCTTCTTCCAGCCATTTATCCTCTTCTTCGAGCTGTTTGAGATGACGATCGGCTTGTTGTAACTGGTACATCTGAGCGTAGCGTCCTTTGCTTTTTAACAGTGACTGGTGTGTACCTCGCTCAACTAAATCACCGTGATGCAGTACCATGATTTGGTCGGCATCTAAAATGGTTGATAAGCGGTGAGCAATCACAATGAGGGTCATGTTCTCACGTAACACTGCTAAGCTTTGCTGGATCAGTGCCTCAGTACCGGAGTCAATATTTGCGGTGGCTTCGTCCAAAATCAGAATTTTCGGCTTTGCCACCAGAACCCGAGCCAGAGCCAACAGCTGTTTCTGGCCCGCAGAAAGGTTAGTCTCCCCCTGACCTAACTCGGTTGACAGGCCATCCGGGTAACGCTGGATTTGTTCCGCCAGACCCACACTCTCGAGTGCCTGCCATAGTTCTGAATCGCTGATGGCACGTCCTAAGGCAATGTTTTCGCGCACTGAGGCAGGCAAAATATGCGGGTCTTGCTGCACCATGGCGACATCTTTCCGCAATACCGTTTTGCTTAAGCTCTTTAACGGCCGACCGTCGATAAGCAGCTCACCTGTTTCTACCGGATAAAAGCCCATCAGCAGTGAGGCCAGCGTGCTTTTACCGCTGCCGGTATGCCCGACCAGAGCAATAAACTGCTGGTAGTCGGCCTGCAAGGAGATATCCTTCAGTACATTTTGTTTACCATCATAGCTGAATGTTACCTGTTCAAGCTGGATAGCACCGGTGACAAGGGGCTGATCGTCATTACCATAGGTTTGCGCTTTTGCGTCCATCAGTTCAAACACCCGTTCACTGGAGACCAATGCCTGCTGGAGTAACGCCAGCTGTTGGGTCATTTCGATTAACGGTTCGGTCACCCGTCCGAGATAACTGATAAAAGCGTATAAAACCCCGACGCCGATCATTTCAACGCCACTGACGCCGAAGATAGCCACTAAGCAGAGCAGGGCAACTCCGGCCAGCAGATCCATAAGCGGACGCAACATGTAGCCATTTAGCCGGATCACGTTTTTAGAGGCGACCAGATGCTGCTCCGTCAGGTCATTGAATTGTTGGTTAAATCGCTCTTCCTGCTGCATCAACTGGATGACACTCATACCCTGGATTGACTCACTTAAGTTGGCGTTAATGTCAGTTAACAAGTCGCGCATGTTGCGGTAGCTTTCGGTACTGAGTTTTTTAAACAGATACATAAAGCCAATGACCACGGGTAAGAGTACCAGTACTACCACAGTCAGTTTCCAGCTGAGAAAAAACATCACTCCAATCATGACCAGAATCATCACGACATTTTTCACCACAGTGGCAATCAGTAGTTCGTAAAACTGCTGTAGTGACTCAGTGTCATTGGTGATACGTGATACCAGCCTACCTGCAGGAGTATAATCAAAAGCTGACAGGGGTTGTCTGAGCACACCAGAAAACGTCTGTTTACGAATGGTTTTAATCGTGTTGGTCGCAACTAAACTAAACTGCAGCGACTGCAGGTACTGAAATGTCGCGGATGTTACCAGAAGTAGGATATAACCTACAGCCAGTGACGCCAGAACCGGAGTCGAGTAATCGCCTTTGGCGATGTGTTCATCAATAAAATACTGGATCAGCCAAGGGCCGCCGGCGTTGGCTAACGCAGCAATAAACAGCAGTATCAGGCCTTTTATCATCGGCTTTGGTTGAGCTAATGGGTATGACAATAATCGGCGGAAAGTACTTTGTTGCATCAATCAGTCCTCCATAGCTTGTTCGAGTTTTTGATATTGGAACATCTCAGCGTACCAACCTTGTTGTTTAAGTAGCTCTGCGTGTTGACCTCGTTCAGTAACGTGGCCGTGGTTGAGTACAATGATTTCCTCTGCGGCTTCGAGAGCCGTTAAGCGATGGGCAATGACAATTAAGGCCTGCTCACGGTAATGGGTTTCAAGGTTTGTTAGTATTTGATGTTCGGTTCGGCCGTCAACGGCTGATAGGGCGTCATCCAACACCAGTACCTGCGTGTTTAGGAGCATCGCCCGTGCAATTGCAATCCGTTGTTTCTGCCCGCCGGAGAGCGTGATGCCCTTTTCTCCGACTTCGGTATCGTAGCCATGGGGAAACTTTAGAATGTCATCATGAATGCACGCCAGCTTAGCCGCGCGATAGACTTCTTCTTGGCTGGCGGATGGATTGCCTAACGCAATGTTGTCGTAAATCGACTTCGAGAATAGAAATGGACTTTGATTGACGACCGCAAACCGCTGACGCCACTGTGCCAGTTGGGCATCTTTGATTTCGACTTCACCGAATCGGATCGCTCCACCAGACAGTTCATGCTGGCGTAATAACAGAGCCAGCAGGGTAGACTTACCGCTCCCGACCGGACCGGCAATACCCAGCATTTTACCAGGGAGTAGCGTAAAGCTAACCTGACTCAGGGCCGGCGGTAATTCTGGTGACCAGTGAAAGTTTTCAATATCAAGCGTGAGCGGCAACAGCTGTTGTGGTATCGGGGTATTACCACTGACGATCTCTGGCTGCTCGTTAAAGATTTCCTCCAGGCGGTTCCACGCAGCGGAACCGCGCTCGAGAATATTGAACAAAAAGGCAAAGGCCAGCATTGGCCAAATCATCAGGCCCAGATACATAGTAAAGGCGGTAAGGTCACCCAGGGTGATCTCACCATTTTCGACCAGATAGGCACCGACTGCTACACTGAGCAGGAAAGATATGCCAATCGTAATCTGTATAGCTGGATCAAAGCGCGCGTCAACACGGGCAACCGCGAGGTTTTTTGCCCCGGTGTCGTCGACCACGCCTTCAAAGTGGCGCTGTTCCTGATCCTCCAGGCCAAATGCACGTAGCATCCGAACGCCGTTAAGTGACTCTTGCGTCATGTCCGACATTGAGGAAAAGGCTTCCTGAGCGATGCGGAAACGCGTGTGCAGAATACGCACAATATAAAAAATTGCTACAGCAAGAAACGGCATTGGTAATAAGGCCATTAGCGTCAGTTTCCAGCTGATGTGGCCGACCATGACGATCAACACCGCAATGCCGGTGATCAATGAGTCAGCGGCGGTCAGCACGCCTTCACCCGCCGTCATTACGATGTTACGTACGTCATTGGTGCCCCGGGCCATTAAATCGCCGGTTTTATAGCGTTCAAAGAAGCGCGGTGGTTGGGTCGACAAGTGACGGTAGAGCCGGTTGCGCAAAATGGTACCCAGCTCCCAACTGGCTCCGAACAACCAAATGCGCCATAAAATTCGGCAGCCATAGATGGCAGAGAGCAGCAGAGTCAGCCCGAGCAACCACGTGGCTAACGTTTGACCGGTTATGGTGCCAGCCACCACATTATCCACGATCACACCGACTGCCTTGGGGGGCACCAGCTGGAGGGCGGAAATAACGGCAAACAATAGGATAGAGCCTACATAATGCTTCCACTTGAGTTGGAAATACCAACGCAATTGCCAGAAAATTTTCATCGTGCATCCTGCGTAACTAATTGAAATTTTTATAGAACATTCAATTCATTATTCGTGTTAATAAATTGATTACAAGCACATTTTTCAAGCTGATAGGAAAACGGGAGATTGTGTCGCGGGACGGTTTAATGACGCGAAAGCCCGATGATCTCTGGCTAAGAAGTTGCGACTTAATGAAATAATGTGAATTTATTGTTATTTTTGTCAGTTTGGCCGGTAGGGGGGCGGGGAGAGAGGAAAGCCCCTGAAAGCGTCTATTCCAGGGGTTTGAAGGGGAAGGCGGTTCAGCTTTCTGAAATGGCCTGAGAGGAGCGTCTGAAGACAAAGCGCCAAATAAACAGTACAAGGGCGATGTAGGCTAACCCGACGCTCAAAGCCTGCCAGTGCATGCCGTTATACATGGCAATTGGCATCAGGGAAATGATGAAAATATCCGTAATAGAGCCGGGCACGTATGCGATCGCGTAGTCATCCAACACTTTACAGCGCATTTTAGGATCAACAATACGCAGCAGCGCAATACCCATTGCAACGGTGCCGGTCAGCCATCCCCAGGAGAATATGCCTTTCTCAAACCAGTCGTCTCCCATGATGCGGGGAGCGACCCAGAAGATCAGCCAGAGGGTAAAGCCGACACCACCGACAGCCAGAACAATCATCGGCATGAGATACTGAGCAAGCACGGTGATCTTAATCGCGGAAATACCGAAGATAATCAGATAATCGGTACTAATGCCCGCTGCATGCTTAAACGCACCGTCGCACAGGTAGTGGGAGGCGCGCGTCTGTTGGGCGATGATACGGACGAGCATACCGCCCAGAAAGCCAGTGACGAAAGTCGGGTTCTGGACTTTGTCGTGGAAAGAGGAGAGGTAATTGGCGGCCACATAAGAAAATGCCGTTACCACTACCACCAATGCGGCGTGAATGGCAAATGAGTCAACTGACAGCGAGGACATGGTATCTTTCATCACAGCCTGCTGTTCGTCAGGCTTAGCCGCGCGGGAACTGAGCCAAATGTCTGGAGTCGGTGAACAAGTTTGGCCATGCCATGCGCGCCCGGGCGAGCGAATGGCATGGTTTGGTAGCATGGCGTTGCTAAACCCTAGATTCGGTTGTCACCGGTGCTGAATGCGATGACCTGGCTGATTTGGGTGAAACTCCGCCCGCTTTCTTGCCGCCACTGAAGGAAAGCCTGAGTGGCGGCATCAAGCGACTTTTTGCTCTCTTTGCCGCCGGTTATGATTTGGCTGTTACGCAGGTACGCTTCGACATCCGATGAGAGAATGAACGTGTCGACGCCCATTTGCCTCAGGGTGTAAGGACCGGTATTACCACCCAGCCGTTTGCCGTGCTTTTTCAGATAGCGCCAAAGGCCGGTGATGTCGTCTGCCGGCCAGTTAGCGACCATGTTGCTAAACGAGCTGTGTTGCAGGGCCGCGTCATGGATCATACGCGCATTGGCCGGGATCGACATCACTTTAGTCAGATGGCGAATGATGCGTTTATCCGTCGCTTTCTGCTCCCACTGTTCATCGGAGAGCATCAATAGCGGCTCAAGGTTAAATCCGAAAAAAACATCTTCAAAGTTTGGCCATTTATTGCGTACAACCTGCCAGGAAATACCACTTTGGAAGACTTTCATCGTAAATGCCGCAAGCCAGCGTTCATCAGGAATCGCCAGCAACTCTGCCTGACTCAATGGTCGTGAGAGTCGGGCTTCCAGTTGGTCTTCCCCTCCCTTGCGTTTTGCCGCGCGCTGATAAATAGCATCAAATTTCTCAATGGTCATAAAAGAATTCTGCCCGTGTTGGTGTCGCTACACTGATAAGCATACTACGCTTAATTAAGTAGCTGAATCATAAATTTACACCACGATGGATAACGTCATTCATACGTGGATGATAGAAAGCAGACGATTTCATCTTGATAGGAGGGGCCGCAGATGAAGAAGGTTACGTTGACGTTTGTTGGTGAAGGTTCAGAGCGTGTCGCCAACAAGTTTTATACTTGGCTGGCTGACGGGGGACTGGAGGATGACCTGATTGAAAATCTCTCGGATCGTGATGTGTCAGTGGTGGGGATCACCGATTTTGATAATGAGACTTTGGATGTGGTGGTAACCACGGAGATGAATTGAACCGACGCCCTCTCTAAAGTGCAGAGAGGGCGTAAATGAAGTGGGTAATCGGTTACGGATGCGGAACTAACGTCAAGCCGCTTGGCAGGGCATCGCCGAATACGCGTCTGGATTCACTTTCTGACAGATCTTTGACATCTTCAACCAGTTCCACCCAAGACGCCGGCACTTTGCTCAGCTTGAGTTTGGCCAACATCTGGCGGCGAAAATCATCTGAAATGTCAAATAAGCGGTCACCTGTTTTACGGCACATCATCACCGCAGCGAAGGCAATCATGGGTTCTTTTTGCCAGTTCTGCTCCATCAGTTTAGGCAACCACTGTTCCACCTGTTCACGGGGAACGACGTTGTGTTGGCTGCCGTATAATGGCGTCCGGGAAGCCAGGCGGCCTATTGCCCACCAGTGCGCCTGCTCAAACTGGTTCAGGTTGAGAGCTTTACTCAGGAACCAACTTGCCAGCAGTACTTTGTCTTCGACTTCCAGATGCTCCAGCGAGGCTGACAGGCGTACCATGGATTCATAACCCATGTCCTGTGCGGCTTTGGCCGATTGTGGGTTTTTCATTGCCCCAGGGTGGAGGTATTTGGCGATATCGGCCAGGATGGTTTCTTGCTGTTCCTGACTTAACCCACCGGCAATACGTCGCCAGAATACCCACCAGTCTGTCCAGCCCTGATGGTTTTTAAACTGAATGCCTTGTTGATACAGACTCCAGATTTGCTCGATACGCCACGAATCGGTGGCATCGCCAAAGCCAGGACGCAGGGCAAAACCAGCTAAGCGCAGCCAGTTTTTTTCGTGCTGTTCAGAGCGGCGGCGACGTTTTCGTCCCTGGGCAAAAGCATCAAACAACTGACGAAGAGTGGTGAAGTCCCATTCATCACGTTTGCCGAGCCGTTTCTCCAGATCTTTGGCTAACGTTTTGATCTCTTTGCTGTCCGCGCTCTTCTTATTACCGCTGTACAGGCGAGCAATGAGATGCTGGCACTCATTGAGCCGTGGATGAAGTTGCAATTGTTCGCTGTCATCAGCCTGCTTGTTGCGAACTTCAAACTCCAGCGCCCAGCGTTTACTGTCGTCGTTTACGCTGACGCACTCCATCTTCAATGTGCCGACTTCAGTTAACTGACAGGCTAGCTGAACTTCGACCCGTTCTTTTTGGTTGGCGTGTAGCTCGGAGCCTTCGCCTTCCAGTGTGGTGATGTAGGGGGGCAGGGGTGCAAACAGATCAGGATCGACATCGGTCATCATGCCGTTTTGAATGGTGGCATCATTGCTGAGTGTGTCGTGGGTTGAGGTCAGCAGATTGAAACGCACCGGTTCACCAAGTGTCAGCGAGAAACGCCGGCCGCTTAAGCGGATTTCATCGCCTTCTTCAGTGCCTTTCGCCAGCAGACACAGTGCTTTGCCCATCCTGTTCTTCTCTTGCAGATGCAGGAAGTAAGAGCGGGCAGCTCCGCCACCAATTTTAAGCTGAGCACCACGGCGGGCTTTACCAAAGGCGACGGCACCGAGGGCTACCGACCAATCCGGATGTGGGTTGTCCAATACCGTGACCGGGGCGCCGCGCCAGTCAGAGAGCAGGCGCGTTACCCGTTCAGTGACCAGGTCGCTGTTGAATACCCCGCCGTTTAGTAGCAGGCCAACAGGAATAGCGGGCTGCTTATCGTCTTCAATCCCCAGTGCTGCGCGTGAAACGTGCTGATGTTGGGTCAGGAACTCGGCGATGTGCTTACTGACCGCAGGGTCGGCGACATAAGGCAGGCCAAACTCCACCACAGCGCTGCGGCGTCTGTCTGGCACCTGGCTGAAATCCGACAGCGGGAAAAAGCCATCCAGCGCAATTTGGTGTACTTCTTGTTTACTCAGAGCGATGCTTTTGGTGCCGCCAAGCAGCCTGGAGCCGCTGCCCAGCATGGTGATTTTTACCTCATCCGGCGCATCAGCTGAAAGCAGGTTCTCTTTGGCTTTCCGAGTCTGTTGGATCAGTTTCGTCAGGCTTGCTGCGGTGAGTTTTTTACTCTGGCTGAAGCGGCTTTCTGCCAGATGGGCCAGGGCTAAATCGAGGTTATCACCCCCTAGCATTAAGTGCTCACCAACGCCAATACGGTCCAGTGCCAGTTCGCCACCCTTATATTTAGCTTCAATTAAACTCAAGTCGGTGGTACCACCACCTACGTCACACACCAGGATAAGTGGCAGTGCTTTTAACTTGTCAGCCGCGGTCTGCTGGTGGCGGGCGTACCAGTCATAACATACCGCTTGTGGCTCTTCGAGCAGTATGATGTTGCCCAGGCCAGCCAGTTGTGCGGCTTCAAGTGTCAGTTTACGCGCAGTTTCATCAAACGATGCCGGGACGGTAACCACCACATCCTGCTCCTCCAGCCTGTTGCTTGGGTGGCGGTAGTTCCATGCCTGACGGATGTGGTTAAGATAACTGGCGCTGGCAATTACAGGGGAAACTTTATCGACATCTTGTGTGCCAGCCCAAGGCAGGATGTCTGAGCTGCGGTCAACGGCCTGGTGGGACAGCCAGCTTTTGGCGCTGGAAACCTGACGGCCTTCAACTTTTGCGCCCAGTTCGCGCGCCCATTCACCAACGATGACATTGCTGATATCACCGGAAACCGGTTGATGTTCCCACGGTAGAGTTAAATCAGCAGGGGAGATCTGACTCTGCGCCGGATGGTAACGGAAAGAGGGCAATAGCGGTTTACGTACCACTTCGCCGGGACCGATTAACTGGTCAATATCAAATAGGGAAACAGGGGATTGTTCAAGGTTGTCAGTTATTTCACAGTAGGCCACCACAGTATTGGTGGTTCCAAGGTCGATACCGACAAGAAAACGGGGAGATGCCATACAAACCTTCGTGTATTTGAAAACGGCACCCGTATGGATGCCGTTGAATTTTTAGTTATTCTTCTTCGCTGGAGTCGTTTTTCGCGTCTTCGCGCACATCAAACTCAACGTGCCATTTCTGACCGTTGTCGGTGGCAATGGCTTCCAGATAAAGGGTACCCAGTTCAGTGACGCGAGAAGCCAGAGTGACCGGAACCACTTCACCTTCACGTCGGCCTTCGGATACAGGTAGCGTTACCTGGATTTCTGGTAGCTCTTCCAGTTCATCCGGCGCCCAATGATCCAGGTGGGTACCCGCCAGATCATCACGGCGCACTGTTGAGCCAAAGAACTGGAAGTTTACTGGCTGACCGATGATCAGGCCAAACTCCTGGCTTGGTACATCAACGCCTGAGCCTTCTTCCATACCGAATGGTGCCACACACAGGGCTTCCATTGGTGGTGCCATGCCCGGGATTGCTGGCATGGCGCTTTCGATACCGACATAGTAAGCCGAGGCGATACCACCGCGGATACGCACGCCCTGACCGTGGCGCACAGAGCCGTAATAAGCTGCGCCGCTGGCAACAGCGAGATCCAGATCAACACCAGACAGGCGTTTTGCCATTTCTGCGTCTGCGTTAATCAGCCATTCGTTGAGCGTTTCTTCCAGTCGAGTTGCTAACAGCGTTGATTTTAGCACGCCACCATTGAACAGGATTGCCGTTGGTTTAATGAACTCTCCTGATTGAGCAGTCTCTGCCCCCGGCATGCCCGGCATATTAGCAAACGGGTTGAAATCCTGCGCCTGTGCAGGTTCGCCACCGTTTCCTGATGGTGAAAGTGCATTGGCCTGCTTAGACAAGAATGCGGCAATATGACGCGTAATGCCCGCATCTTGCGCATAAGGCAGACCCATCTGGGTTAACGCGCCACGGTTGCGTTGGACCGGGTGATCGGTAACAGCTACTTTCGGGAAGAAGCCATCCACCAGGGTTTGCTGTACTTCTTCCTGAGTCAGTTCGGTTTTCAGTGTTGCACCGAGCAGCTTAGAGCCGCGGCTTGGGACTACGATCGGCACAGACTGCAGTTCGCTGTCGTTAAGCAGGGATTCTTTGGCGTCGCGGCAGGCGTGGGTCATCGCCTGAACTTGCCATGGTTGCAGCTCTTTGCCTTCTTGTGCGAGTTTCATTTTAAGGCGGTAGGCCAACGCCAGATCCATGTTATCACCGCCAAGCAGGATGTGTTCACCGACTGCAATCCGGTTCAGCGTCAGGTTGCCCTCATCTTCAGTGACTTCCACCAGAGACAGGTCAGTTGTACCCCCGCCGATATCGACAACCAGTACGACATCACCCACTTCGACTTCATCACGCCAATTGTCGTTGCTGTTGTCGATCCAGTTGTACAGTGCCGCTTGAGGCTCTTCAAGTAGGGTCAGATGGACAAAGCCAACGTTTCGCGCCGCTTCTGCGGTCAGATCACGAGCGGCCGGATCGAATGAAGCAGGAACGGTGATCGTGACATCTTGCTCCGCGAGGGAGTCATGCGGGTGGGTGTGGTTCCACGCATCTTTAAGGTGCTCGAGGTACAGTTCTGTTGCACGCAGTGGCGAGACTTTAGCAACTTCTTCCGGGCTACCTGCCGGTAAAAATGCTTCACGACGGTTTACCCCGCCGTGACAAAGCCATGATTTAGCGCTGGCGACCAAACGAATAGGTGTTTTAGAGCCCAAGTTACGCGCGATGGCTCCCACCAGGGCTCTTGGTTCTCCAGACCACGGCAGAACCCGTGAAGCGGGATTCATTTCGTGTTCGTGTGGTTGGTAGAGAAACGAGCCTAGCTGGCTGCGAGTTTCGACTGTGCCCGGTGCGGTTAACTGCGGAATTGGCATGACTTGCACGCGTGACTCTTCATCGTGGGTATCGATGAAAGACATCACGCAGTGCGTGGTACCTAAGTCAATACCGACACTGAATTTTGGAGACTGCTGTTCAGCGGCCGCCTGGCTTTGTTGTTCGTGAGAATTGTTTTCTTGGTTCATGTGTTCCATTACAGCTCAACCTCAGCTGGGGCGATGACTGATGCATCGTAGTTCTCCGCCAGTTTTGGCAGGTTCATAGATGTAGCTTTCCAACCTTTGTGGACCAGAGTGCCGCTAAATGGCGCACTGCCGGTTACGTTGCCAGTCAGGCGAATTTCCTGCGGATTGAAGCCATCTTCAACCGTAATGCGAGTTTCCTCGTCTTCATTGCGTACGTGTGCCAGTGTCACGTAATCGTTCAGCACTTTTTGCCCACCGGTGTGGATAACTCGTGCTGCTGCGCCCACTTCTTCATCTGAGAATGAGGTCAAATCTTCTTGCAGGAAGTCAATCAGGCGAGCTTCTTGCTGCATAATAGACAGCAGCTGCATTGCTGAATCCGTTGAAGCTGTTGCCAGTTTCGACTCAACCTCGACGACTTTTTCAATGACTTTTTCAACTTCTACCACTTTTTCGACTTCGACGATTTTTTCTACTGGTTTTTCGACTTCGACGATTTTTTCTACCGGTTTTTCAACGATTTTCTCAACGACTTTGGATTTACGAGAAACGGCAACAAGGAGTAATAAAACGCTTGATGCTGTCAGGCCCGCGTGAAGCATATCAAACGTGTGAGGAATCAGGTTCAAATCAATGTTCATGATGATTTATCTCTATTTATTGATTTACAGGTGCTTAGGGTTGGCTCAATTAAAATCTAAGTAAAGGTCAACTTTGTGACTTGCACCCAGTTAAGACATTAAAATGATGGTGGATGTTAGCATAATCAAGCCTTAAGGCTGTAATAATTCGTGAACATAGCGCATGATCCGTTGAAAAATGCAGCGAATATTCGAGTCAATAGGGTTGTTACTTGAAGTTAATCTCACCCTCGCGCACTATTTAACTTATATCGGATAGTAATTACTCTACCGACATGGGCCACAGGATGATAAACAGCACTATTTCTAACAACGTGATTAAGCGCTATTTTCCTTCAGTTATTGCCTTTCTGGCGGTAATGATGGTTACTGTCGTTTTTGTTGTGGTTGCCTACAGCATTCAACAGCGTTATACCTTACGCATGTTTGATGGTCTGGCTGAGCGTCAGGCTGACGTCTTACAAGAGTTTCTGGAAAATGATCTGGAATTTATTGGCGCCGGTGCCAACTTTTACCATTCTGTCGACCGAGCTTACTGGCATCAGTTCCCGATTTATGCCCGCCAGGTGGTTAATGGTTCGGCAAGTTTGATTTCACTGCAGTGGATGCAGAAGGTCTCAGCGGAAGAATTGCCCGCGCATACCGAAAAGATGCGGGTGGTGTTTCCCGGCTACACACCATATACGGTGCCAAAAAACGGAAATAAAATCAGTGGCTACCTCTTAGAAGGTAACCAGCCCGTTTTTATTGCGTCAGACGTTTATCCCCGCGATAAGCAAAATATTGAGGTTATGGGTTTCTATTCATCCAGGCAGCGTTTTAGCCTGATCCTTGATGATATTACTCAAAACGGGCGGGCAAATGTCTCCGACAAGGTACGGCTGCTTCAGGATGGCATTGATAAGTCGGTTAAAAAAAACGGCATGCTGATTTACCATCCGGTCTTTGACCGTCAGGATCACAGCCTGTTGGGGGTGGTGATTGGGGTGGTGCGAACCAGCGTGTATTTCGATGAGCTGATCTCCTCTACGTCAACCGAAATAAACATGTTGGTAAAAGTCATGGACTTGGGGTTCGAGGCTGACGACGACCCGGTTTTGTTCCAGAGTGACGGTTGGGAGAGCAAAACCGGTCGGGTGTTGAAGAAGTATATCGAACTGCCAAACCGCCAATGGTCGCTAGAGTTTAAGTTATCTGACACGCTTAGCGCTTGGGATCAGTTTATTTTGTATGCTATTGCGCTGACCGGCGTTCTGATTGCGAGCTTGATCAGTTACATCATCAATTTGCAGACCCGGGAAAAAGAGCGCATCGCGGAGATGCTCGATAAGAAAACCTTAGAGCTCAAAATCATGGCTGAGCGCGATCCGCTGACCCACTTACGTAACCGCCGTGTGTTCAATCGCTACCTGCGCAAATTCATTGATCATGATGCATTCTTTGCACTAATAGGTTTTGATATCGACCACTTTAAGCAGATCAATGATGAGTTTGGTCATCTGGTCGGTGACCAAACTCTGGTTCATGTCACTGGGTTGGTTAAGGAGTCCCTGCATGGCGGAGACCCACTGTTCAGAACCGGTGGGGATGAGTTTTGTATCTTGTCCCGGGTCGGGAACAAAAGAGAGCTAGCCGGTTATCTGGAGAAGTTGCGTGAGAAGGTGTCCAGTACCCCATTTCAGTGGAAGGGGGCATCGATCAACTGTTCTCTGAGTATCGGCGCGGTACTGTATGCTGGTGAGGATCCTACAGAGTTGTACCACAAGATGGATGTTCAAATGTATAACAGCAAAGAAAAAGGCCGTAATTCAGTATCAATCGCTGATTAATTCAACGAGTCGATTCGAGTTTTTCTAATGGTTAATGTAGAATTTCACGTTTTCATTTTTAGCTTAGGAACCATGACAAACTATGAATCATAACCGCGTCGTCTGCTTTGATTTGGAAATGTGCTGCTGGAACGAAGATGGCGTTGGCCGTACAGGTGAAATCATTGAAGTCGGCTTAGCAGAGATAGATTTGTCGAAGGGTGAGATCGTTAAGCGAGCTCAGTATTTTGTGAAACCGGAGCACGATGAGGTTTCTAAATTTTGTTGTGAATTAACCGGCATTACACCGCGGAAAATTGAAAAACAGGGCCGGCCGCTACAAGACGTCATCAAATCGATGATCAAAAATTTTGGTGGCCGCAATAAAATTTTTGCCTCGTGGGGACGGGATGATCAGGTCCTTTTCCAGGAGTGTGAACAGAAAGGTATCGATGCACCGTTTGTTGAGTTTATAAACTTAGCCACACTCTACCGGATCCAAAACCGGCTCAAAGACAAACGGATTGGACACAAAGCTGCGCAGGAAGCCAAAGGCATCGAATGGGAAGGGCGCCAGCATTCGGGTTATGTGGATGCCTACAATTTGGCTAAGCTTGCGCTTACCATGCTGTGAGCGAAAACTGTCAGAACATTAAAAAACGCGCCATTACGGCGCGTTTTTTGGTTGTCGGTGTCAACTTACTGAGATTGCAGTTTGGCACGGATAAAGTCGTGGTGGTCTACATACAACAGTTCTGCGGTTTTTCGGATCACCGCGTCTTCAAGTGGATCGATTTGACCATCGGCATACGCAACTTGCCACATACTTTTGATCAGTTCATAGCGCTTTTCCTGGCTGAGTTCGCGTAACTGCGAGGTAAAGTCATACAGTGAAGCGGATTCCGCGATCTTCATCTGTGCTTGTGCCAGGAGCTCTTCACTTTCTGCCTCACTAACAGAGAGTAACTTCATCAGCAGCGTGCGTTTTGTTGCCAGCTCGGTATCGTCTATCTGATAATCCGCTCCGGCCACTTCACATAACAGACAGGCAATCGCCAGGTCAGGGGAAGAGGTGGCCGCTTTCGACAAGTCTGTTCCTTCTAGCAGGCTTTTAAACAATGACGTGAGTGAGTTAAACATAATCGTGCTCAGTTTTTTCAATTAGTACTAACATGATAGCGTTATACGTATATCTCAAGGCTTGCGGGTTATTTTCAGTCGATTTTTTCGGTAGCCGGAAAAGAAATTTCGTTTCCTTCTGCGGTTAGTATACTGATTCTTTGAGGTTTACCTTCATTATCTAACCGTAACTCACCAATCGCACTGTGGTTGACCAAGCGATAAAAGGAGTGGTTACCTGGGGAGCGTTTGAATATTTTGAGTCGCTTGCGCTTGGTAAACCAGTTCAGTGGTGAGCGGGGGCTGTAGAGCAGGCGGTCCATACTGTCGCAAAATTTCAGCAGCTTAACCGGGAACCGGTTTTTGATCCCGCTGCAGGTAATTTGGTAGATGTTCGGGCTGTTTTTGCGGTAGCGAAGCTTAATATCGTAAGCGAAGGAGTAGTGGACATCGCCAGAGAGAATGACAAAATTGGTTGGCGTCTTAGTGTGAGTGAAGATACTGATCAGGGTATTGGCGCTGCCCGGATGTGCCATCCAGTTTTCTGCATCTACCATCAGTGGTTTGCCCAAACTGGTAACGACACGCTGTAACGTCTCAATAAACTTGACGCCAAACATAGGCGCAGCTGAGACAATGACTACCTTATCCTGGTGCAACAGTTCCTGCTGAAACTCAATCAGTGCTTCCCAGTCCATCAACCCTGAAGGCTTGTTCATACGTGACTCAGAGCGCCAGCGGCGGGTCCGGGTATCCAGCACCACCACTTTGGGCGAAGTATTGATGGTGTAGTGCCAGTTTTCAAACCGATAGAGGTGTTGAATAAATGCATCATGTGCGTCACTGGTTAAACTGGAAAAGAACCTGCGAGCGTGGTGATGAAAGGTCTGATCAAATTTTTCCGGTGCGTTACCCCAGCCCTGACAGAGCCAGTAAGCGATCAGCCCGTTGCCGATAATGCGTTTGGAAAACGGGTGTCCATAGGCGGCTTTCTCCCAGCCGATGGTCAGGTTCCAGTCATCGGTAATGTCATGATCATCGAAAATCATGTAGCTGGGAATGTGTGCCAGTAAACGTTGTACTTTGCCCAGCCCGGCGACGAAAGCATCAATATTGGTTTTTTCGTCGTACCAATGCTGTTGCCATTGCGGTGAAAGGGGTATCCCGCCGCTGGTAAATCTACGATCTCTGAGCCTGTCCGGATTAATCAGTTGCCAGACAGTCGGTGACCAGACTAATAAATACATGGCAAAGAACTCAGCAAAGCTAATTAGATGATTTTCAATCTCTTTTGCGCTGAATATCTGCTTATATCGCTTGGAAAAAAGCTTGCTCAGCAGACTGTTGCTATCGACATAATTGGGCAGTATCGCGTCACGGCCATAATAACAGCCGGGGTGATTGTAAAGTGCGCTGGTATCTTTAATGACAGCCTGCTCAAAGGATTCTGCCGGTAGGCCGAGTAACTCAATGGTTTGTTCGATGGCGTCCAGCATTGGCCCGGCAACGTGATCGCCGTAGACTTGATCCCCACTCATGATCAGCATGTCCGGCCGCTCGCTCAGCTCAAGTGAAGCCATTTTTTCATCGCACGCCACCAGAGCATCCTGACTGAAGTGGTGTGGGTTGCGACAGGAGCCATGCAAAAGGTAATCGGCTCTATCGCTGATCTGGAATGTCACCCCGTTTGGTGGCTCTGAAGGCTGGCAATAACAGAGTTCGGGCAGTAGGTCGCTCAACGTGCCGTGCTGGGTATAGAGCTGATAGGTTAACGCCCGCTGAGTGGGAAAGTTACCCGATAAGTGCAACAGGCAAACCCAGGCTTGTGCGCCCACCTGCACCTGTTGTTCAGCGCAGATAGCCTGTTTATAAATCGGGGTACCGTTTGTCGCGTCGACAATTTCCACCTCACCTTCTAACCGCTGTGTGGTGACCAGCCAGAGGGTGACTTCTTCGGCGCTTATTTTGCGCAGCATCGGCCCGGTAATGATCAGCGGTAATGGGGGAGAGACAGTCACGGCTACCGGTATTCCTTATGGTTCGGCTTCTTGTTCAAGCAGCTCTACAATCTCCGAGCTGCTCAGTTCATGCCCCATCAGGAACAGGCCCAGCAGGGCATCGGCTTTGGTGGCGGAATCAGCATCTTCGTCAAGGACTTGCTGCAATCTTTTGCGGATTAATGCGATTTCGTGATCGACAAACCCACGGCCTTCTTCATCACCTTGATTTTCCTCGGGGGCGTTATCAAACTGTAAGAACAGCATATTGTCGTCTATTGTGGTATCAACTAACCTTTCCGGCAACCAGGTTTCACCCATCACGACGTCTGGATCGCAGTTTGCTGGTAGATTATTGAGAATAGAGATGAGTTTTGAAGCTTTCATGGTGCCTGGCTATTGTAACGCGATGACCTGGGTTATCTTATTGTTAGTTATTGAAAAAAAGCGACGACTTGGATCGTAACCGTGATAAAGTTCCCAAAAACACGTACGGTGTTTTTTATTGCCCGATTGAGCTCATTTTAACCGAGCCCAATAAACCGGTTAACCATTGTAACGGCTAAACATCAAAGAACATAAGCCAAAATGATTAACCATGTTTGTTTGCACTTTTCTCAACCAATTTTGGGAGTGTCATGAACAGATTGAAACAGACCGTTTGGCCATTGGCGCTGAGTGTCATTTCACTGCCGGCATTGGCAGCGCAAGAACAGGAGTGGGGGATTGCCGCCATGGTTCGTTCTGCGTCGATACCTTTTTATACGGCAAACGATGATGCGTCCGTGAGTACATTTGTACCCATGATGTTTTTTAACAATGAACACCTGTATATCGATGGGGTGGAGGGGGGCTTCCATCTTTATGATAATCCGCAATCGAACTGGCAGGCGAATGCCATTATGCGCTTACGTTTTGTTGATGTGCCAAAATCGGTGCAGAACACCTTAGAAGGGGATCGGGTTGATATCGGGGCGCAGCTTCGTTATCGGTTTGATGATCACTGGCGTGCTGAAGTGGAAGCGATGAGTGATGATGAGTTTCAGCTCCATGCCAACTATCGTCTGGCGGCCAGCTATCACCTGGGTGACTGGGATCTGGAGCCGTCGTTAACGTTTCGTTATAAAAGTGCGGATTTTAACAGTGAATACTATGCGTTCTCCGATTATACCCGGCAGAACATAGGGGCGGGTATCGATGCAAACCTTGGCATCAAAGCGCGTTATCATGTGATCTCTAATTTATACCTGCTGGGTGAAACCAGTGTTACCCGTCTTGATAATGCTGCTTATCGTAGTGATATTGTGGAAGAGCGCTATCAGGGTGAGGTGATGGTCGGTTTTGGCTTTTTTAACGAAAAGGGCAAGTCGCGAAAACCCGTATTACGCAATGATGCCTACCTGAGAGTCGCTCATGGCTGGGCAACACCGTCTAACATTGGTGAGATCTTTAACTTTGCACGTGAAAAAGACGAGTATAATAACCAGCTGAGCTCAGTGTTTTATGGCCACCCGCTGACCGATGAACTGTTTGGTTTTCCGTTGGACATCTACTTAACTCCGGGGCTGGTACACCACTGGCCATCAGAGGTTCAGTCTGCCAGTACCGAGTTTGTCGCGGCCATCAAAGCCTATTACACCTTCAACTGGCCGACGCAATGGCGTTTCGGCGTGGCGGAAGGGCTGTCTTATGTAGACAGCATTACCTACATTGAAGGTTCTGAAATGGAGCGCAAAGGCTATACGCCGAGTAAGTTACTCAACTATCTGGATTTCTCGTTTGATGTCAATGTGGGTGAATTGTTTAACCAAAGCCACTGGAAAAATATGTGGGTGGGTTATTCACTCCATCATCGCTCAGCCATCTTTGAGAGTGCGTCTCAGTTTGGCCGGATCAAAGGGGGGAGTAACTATAACACGGTTTACTTCCAGTATGAGTTTTAGCGGTTGCCCGAGACACAAAGCCCTCAATAGCGAGGGCTTTGTGTCTTTATACTGGGTCACTTCGCTGCTGAAGCGTTAAGCCTGCAGCGCAGCCAGTTTATCACCGGCATCAGCCAGGCCCTTGGCAGCCGGCTCTTCACCCATATTGAGTGCTTCTGCGTAGACAAACTCCACATCAGTGATGCCGACAAAACCTAGCACAGTGCGCAGGTAAGGGGTGATATTGTCGGTTGGTGCGTCCTTATGAATACCACCGCGGGTGGTGACGATAATCGCCTTTTTACCTTGGATTAACCCTTGGACGCCATTTTCGGTGTATTTGAACGTCACACCGGCGCGGGCAATCAGGTCAATCCAGTTTTTCAGCTGTGTCGGGATGGTGAAGTTATACATTGGTGCTGCGATGATCAGGGTATCGGCGGCTTTGACTTCTTCGATCAGGGTATCTGACAGGTTCACCACCTGTTGTTGCTCCTGAGATAGATCTTCAGTCGCGCGCAGTGCCGTTGCTACTGAAAAGTCCAGCACTGGTAGCGGGTTTGCCGCCAGGTCACGTACGGTTAACTTGTCCTGGTCAACGTGCTGGATGAACTCTTCAATGAGTTTGTTGGATTGAGAGTAATCGCCAAGAATGCTGGATTTTAATGCAAGTACACGAGACATAATGTTGTTCCTATTGGTTGTATCAGCCTATAGCGGCCATTCTATGACGGTCAGTGCTTCAAGATAAGCCGAGCGTTTCGCTCTAGTCGTTCGAAAAAATTGAATAAGAGTTTGACGATGGTTTCGGTTGCCCCGTTTACCTCGGTGTGTGGTACAATCCGCGCAGTTTTATGTAATGAAAAGAATAGGAAACGCTTTGACTTCGTCACAGCCTGAAAAAAACACCCGCGTCAAAACGCCGGCTACACCCACTCGTGGTGAGCAAAAAGCGCAAGCCAACAATGCGGCTTCACTGCGCAAAGCGCTCAGCTCGTGCATGTTGCGTGATCGGTTTCGTTTAAGCAAACGTATCTCGGGTGCAAACAAGATTAAAAAAGACGCGGCTCGCAATGCGGTTTTTGATGAAATCGCGTTGGACATTGCGCAGTCAATGATGGTAGCGGAACAGCGTGGTAGCGCCCGACCTCACATTGAATATCCGGATCTGCTGCCGGTCAGCCAGAAGCGTGATGATATCGCCAAAGCGATTGAAGAGAACCAGGTGGTGATCGTCGCCGGTGAAACCGGTTCAGGTAAAACCACTCAGCTACCTAAGATTTGTGTGGAGCTTGGCCGGGGTAAGTTTGGCCTGATTGGCCACACCCAGCCACGCCGTCTGGCTGCCCGCTCGGTTGCAAACCGTATCGCGGAAGAGATGCAGACCAAACTGGGTGAGTTTGTTGGTTACAAAGTTCGTTTTAACGATCAGATCTCAGAAAATACCCAAATCAAGTTGATGACCGACGGTATCTTGCTGGCTGAAATCCAGCATGACCGCTTCCTCAACCAATATGACACCATCATTATCGATGAAGCGCATGAGCGCAGCCTCAACATCGACTTTATCCTTGGTTATCTGAAAGAGCTGCTGCCACGCCGCCCGGATCTGAAAGTCATCATCACGTCGGCCACCATTGACCCGGAGCGTTTCTCGCAGCACTTTGGCAATGCGCCGATCATCGAAGTGTCGGGCCGTACCTACCCGGTTGAAACACGTTACCGCCCGCTAAGTGGTGATGACGACAGCGATCGCGATCAACTGGAAGGTATTTTTGATGCGGTCGATGAACTGTGCGATGAAGGCTTGGGTGATATCCTGATCTTCATGAACGGTGAGCGCGAAATTCGAGATACCGCTGACGCGTTGTCAAAACGCAACCTGAAAAGCACTGAAATCGTACCTTTGTATGCACGTTTGTCGGCGGGTGAGCAAAACAAAATTTTCCAACCCCATGCCGGGCGGCGTATTGTACTGGCGACGAACGTGGCGGAAACCTCACTGACGGTACCGGGCATCAAATATGTGATCGATCCGGGTACCGCGCGTATCAGCCGTTACAGTTACCGCACTAAAGTGCAGCGCCTGCCGATTGAGCCGGTATCACAGGCGAGCGCCAACCAGCGTAAAGGTCGTTGTGGTCGTGTTGAAGAAGGGATCTGTATTCGTCTCTACTCTGAGGAGGATTTCAGCGCCCGTCCGGAATTTACCGATCCGGAAATTCTGCGTACCAACCTGGCGTCGGTTATCCTGCAAATGACGGCACTGGGTTTGGGTGATATTCAGGCATTTCCGTTTGTCGAAGCCCCGGATAAGCGCAATATTCAAGATGGTATCCGTCTGCTGGAAGAGCTGGGCGCGATAAATGCGGAGGCGAAAGACCCGAAAAAACGCCTGACACCGATTGGCCGCAAGTTAGCCCGTCTGCCAATTGACCCGCGTCTGGCGCGAATGGTGCTGGAAGCGCCTAAGCTGGGCTGCCTGAAAGAAATGATGATCATTGCGTCTGCACTGTCGATTCAGGATCCGCGTGAGCGTCCATCAGATAAGCAGCAGTCGTCGGATGATAAGCATCGCCGTTTCTTCCATGAAGACTCGGACTTTCTGACTTTTGTGAATCTGTGGGAATATCTGCAGAAACAGCAAAAAGCGCTGACCGGCAATCAGTTCCGTAAACAGTGTAAGCAGGATTATCTTAACTATCTGCGTGTCCGCGAGTGGCAGGATGTCTATTTCCAGATCCATCAGTCGATGCGGGAAATGGAGTTCAAACTCAATGATGAGCCGGGGGCATACCAAAGCGTGCACAGTGCGATTTTAGTTGGCCTGTTGTCACATATCGGCATGAAGGATCAGGAAAAGAATGAGTACCAGGGGGCTCGTAATGCGCGCTTCCATATCTTCCCTGCATCTGGTTTGTTTAAAAAGCAACCTAAGTGGATCATGTCGGCAGAACTGGTTGAGACTTCCAGGCTTTGGGGCCGGGTTATTGCCAAGATCCAACCTGAATGGATTGAGCCGCTGGCGAAGCACCTGATCAAGCGCAGTTACAGTGAGCCGCACTGGTCGAAAAAGCGTGCCGCAGTCATGGCGTACGAGAAAGTGATGTTGTACGGTGTGCCGATCGTACCTAAGCGCCTGGTTAACTATGGCAGTATTGATGCAGCGGTCAGCCGCGAAATTTTCATTCGCAGTGCTCTGGTTGAAGGAGAGTGGGATACTAAGCACGCGTTTTTCAAGCAGAACCGCAGATTGCTACAGGAAGTCGAAGAGCTCGAGCATAAGTCCCGTCGACGCGATATTCTGGTCGATGATGATGAGCTGTTTGATTTTTATGATCAGCGTGTCGGTACCGCAGTCGTATCTGGTAAGCACTTTGATAGCTGGTGGAAGAAAGCATCGAAAGACAATCCTGAACTGCTGAACTTTGAAAAAGAGATGCTGTTCAGGGGCGATGCCAGCCACGTGACCGATTTGGATTACCCGAACTTCTGGCATCAAAGTGGTTTGAAACTCAAGTTGAGCTATCAGTTTGAGCCAGGCGATGACAGTGACGGTGTCACAGTGCATTTGCCGCTGCCGATCTTAAACCAGGTTGAGCCTGCCGGCTTTGACTGGCAGATTCCGGGATTGCGCCATGAGTTGGTGGTCAGCTTGATCAAGTCTTTGCCCAAAACACTGCGCAAGAATTTTGTTCCGGCGCCGAACTATGCCGACGCGTTTCTGGCGCGGGCGACGCCAATGGAAATGCCACTGCTTGACGCGCTGGAGAAAGAACTACGCCGGATGACCGGGGTTGAGGTGCTGCGGGAAGACTGGAACCTGAGCCAGGTTCCGGAACACCTGAAGGTTACCTTCCGCGCGGTTGACCACAGAAACCGTAAGCTGAAGGAAAACAAAGATCTCTATGAGTTAAAAGAGAGCTTAAAAGACAAAGTTCAGGAAACGCTGTCGAAAGTGGCCGATGACGATATTGAGCAACAGGGATTGCACACTTGGAGCTTTGGCCAGTTACCGAAAGTGTATAAGCAAAAGCGGGGTGGCTACGAGGTCAAAGCCTATCCGGCGATTGTCGATAGCAAAGACAGCGTGGAAATTAAGCTGTACGAAACCGAGCAAGATCAGGCCGCTGCGATGCGCGGTGGTCAACGACGCCTGATTTTGCTTAACGTGCCTTCGCCGATCAAGTACCTGCATGCCAACCTGCCGAATAAATCCAAGCTGGGCTTGTACTTTAACCCGTATGGTAAAGTCTTGGATCTGATTGATGACTGTATTGCCTGTGGTGTCGACAAGCTGATTGAAGAGCAGGGTGGTCTGGTTTGGGAGCCGGAACAGTTTGAAGCGCTGAAAGAACACGTCAGAGCCGAACTGGGTGATACGGTAGTCGACATCGCCAAGCAGGTCGAAACCATTCTGACCACGGCATTTAATATTAACAAAAAGCTTAAAGGCAAGATTGACTTTAGCATGGCGTTTGCCCTGTCTGACATCAAAGCGCAGGTTGAAGGATTGATTTTCAAAGGTTTTGCCACTGAGTGTGGCTGGAAGCGCCTGCCGGATATTCTGCGCTATATGAAAGCGATAGAACGCAGGATGGAGAAGTTGCCGATTGACCCGAATAAAGATCGCCTGCACATGCTCAAAATAGAATCGATAGCTAACGACTACAAAGAGTTGTTGAATAAGATTCCAAAGGGCATGGCGGTTCCAGATAACGTAAAGGAAGTTCGCTGGATGATCGAAGAGTTGCGGGTAAGCTATTTTGCTCAGCAATTAGGTACACCTTATCCGGTTTCTGACAAACGAGTTAAAAACGCGATTGATGCATGTTAAGCTGGCATTAAATTGACGGTACGTTTTTTGCTAGAAAACTAGGCAAGAGATACATTTGGTTTTGAAGGAGGCAATGGTTAGCCTCCTTCAGTTTGCAGTACTGATGCCTGGTTTCTGGGTGTGGTAAAAAATATAAGAGTAAAAGTTGATGATGAAGAAAACTCTATTGGCAGTGGCGCTTCTAAGCGCGTCTTCTGCAGCGATGGCAGATTCATGGATTTACGGCGGTGCGACCGTTGGTCAGTCAGATTACAAGGGTGAAACGGATACGTCTTACTCAGTGCATGTCGGTACTGGTATTCTGCCTATTATTGGTCTTGAAGCGGGTATCACTCAGCACGGTACATTTGAAGTCGATGGTAATGACACTAAATTGACGTCTTACTATGCTGCGCTGAAACCAAGTATCGATTTCGGCCCACTGCATATCTATGCAAAAGGTGGCCTTCACCAGTGGAAAGAAGACGTGACCGGTGCGTCTAACGACGACGGCTTTGACGTGATGTACGGTGTTGGTGCCGAGTACTTTATGATGGGACCTGTTTCTCTTGGCGCAAGCTACATGAATTACACTGCCGATAAAGACGACATTGGTACATTCTCTCTAAACGCAACGTTCCACTTTTTATAAGCAACACCAGTTGTTGGCCCTTCGTTCGGGCGTTGTATAGCATGTAAAACATCGGCAATATGCCGATGTTTTTTTTTGGTTTGTACTAATTGGCGACAAGGCACCGTTTGTGGTGCCTTTTATTATTTGTTCCTTGGTTTGTGCCGTTATGAGAGTTCATCCGTTTAAACCGGACTTTTGTCCTCAAGCTTAACAAGCTCCTTTCATTATGATGACGCCATCAGAACCAAAGAGGACTAATTTATGACTGCTCATATTGCAGGAACCTCAGCAGATTTTGCTGAAACCGTCATCATGCCGGGTGATCCACTTCGGGCGAAGTACATCGCTGAAACCTACCTTGAGGATGCGCAGTTGGTTACCGACATCCGTAATATGCTGGGCTACACCGGTTACTATAAAGGCCAGAGGATCACCGTAATGGGCCATGGTATGGGTATCCCATCTATGGTGCTCTATGGTCATGAATTAATTAATGATTTTGGCGTGAAGCGCATTATTCGTATCGGTAGTGTTGGCGCAACGCAAAAAGATGTTCATATGCGCGATGTCATCCTGGCCCAGGCGGCGGGTACGGACTCACCAACTAACGCCAAGCGCAGCAGCGGTTATCATATGGCTACTTCGGCAACATTTGAGCTGTTGCATCATGCTTATCTGTCCGCGAAACAGAAAGGGATTGAGGTAAAAGTGGGTAATGTATTTACCGGCGACCTTTATTACGATCCGGATGAAGATTTGATCCCGGCACTGGAACGTTTTGGTGTACTGGGTGTTGATATGGAAGTGGCTGGCTTGTATGGCCTTGCGCATCAGTTCGGTATTGAGGCACTGGCGATCCTGACCGTTTCGGATCATTGCATCACCGGTGAGGAGACTACCGCTGAGGAGCGTCAGCGCTCTTTCAATAACATGATCGAAATCGCGCTGGAAACCGCCGTAACCGCGTAGCGCAGACCCGGGGCCGGTTAGTTCGGCTCCTAACTTTTATAGAACATCAACCCTATGAGTCTTTTGGAGTGAACAATGAATAATAAAATGACACTCACCGCTATCAGTTTTCTGGCCAACTTTATTATGGCCGGTTTCGCGACCCAGTTTGGTATGCTGGTCGAACCGATTGCGCATGCTTTCGCTGCTAACGTAAATGAAGTGGCGTCGATATTTTCTTTGCTTAACGGCGGCGCCCTGGCGGGTACCATCGCTGCATTTTTCCTGATTGAGAAAGTCGGGATTAAGCGCATGACCGTGCTGTGCTATGCTGCTATCGCTTTATCGGCATTTAGTTTATACCTTGCACCATCCCTGCTGGTTGTCATGCTGAGTATGACGGTTATCGGCTTCTGTGGCGGTGTGGGTCTTTGTATTGCCGGTACCATCGTTGTTTCGGTATGGAAAGACAAAATCCAAAGCACCATGCTGGTGGTACAGGATGCGACGTTTAATATCGCCGGGGTGGTCTTCCCGATGATCACGACCTACGCATTAACCAATGCTATGAACTGGAGTATCAGCTACCTCAGCGTCGGCGTAGTGGCGCTGGCGACGATGTTTATCGCCCTGTTGACCAACTTCAACCAGTGTGGCAGCGAAACTGGCTCTGAACAGGAAGCGAAATCAGAGTGGAACTTTGGCATCATCAGCGGGGGTGTGGGTCTGTTCCTGGGTATGTTAGCGCTCTACACCTTCCTGACCTGGGCCCCAATGTTTGTCAAAGAGAAGTTTGATATTCCATTCGAGCAGGCCGGCAACATCATTACCCAATATTGGTCTGCGGCATTGGTTGGGGCACTGGTGTCAACCGTGATTGTATCGCGGATGAAGATCCAGTACTTCCTGTTGACCATCATTTCTGTGGCGATGGTTATCACCAGTGTGATCGTATCCACAGAGAATTTAGAGTGGCTGGCCTACCTGACCTACGGTTACGGATTCGCGTGTGCGGCGCTGTATAATGCCTTTATCGCTTACGGTGTCTCTTTTGTCCGCAGTGCCACCAGTAAGAATGTGTCTTACATTTTGATCAGCGGCAGTGCGGGTGCGATGTTCAGTCCGGCGATCAGTTCGGTGATGGAGAGCATTGTTGGTCTGCAGACGGTGATGTATGCAATCCCGGTAATTTACGCGGTGATTGTGGCAATGTTGGTTGTTTCGATGAAATACAAAGTAGGGCAAGCCCAGGTACAAGCGGCTTAACCTTAAACGCAAAAGGTCTGCTCAGATGCAGACCTTTTGCCATTTACTTTCATTCCAAAAAGGCTTTCAATCCATCCAGATCGAGAATCCGCAGACCCTGTTTTTCTTTAGCGATCAGTCCTTTACTTTTCAGTTCTTTAACCGCCCGGCGATAGACGCGATCAGTGGTGGCAAAGCGTTCCGCTTCTAGATAGTTCTTTTGGAAGCCATCAACGGGTAAATCATTCAGGTACTGGTGATAAATGTCATACGCCACGTTGTAAGTGATCGGATAGAGCATCCGCCTTGAGAGGATTTCCAGCGTGTCCTGATAATCAATCGCAATCGCACTGGCAAAGTAGAGGGATAGCCGCGGTTGCTCCAGCAAGCATTGTTGTAGTCTCTGTGCATCGATGATGGCCACCTCGACCGGCTCCAGCGGGATGATGTCCATCTGGCAACGATAGCCGGTAAAAAACTCCATTTCACCGAAAACCTGTTGCTCACACTCGAGCGTCCCCAATAAGAACGTGCGGCCGTTTCGTGCCGTCATGCCCATGGAAATGCGGCCTGAATCGACAAGATAGAGGTTTTCAACATACTCCCCTTGGGTCAGAAGCTTTTCGTTTTCATCAAAAATCCGCCGGGTGCAGATGCATTGCCGAATCGTATGTTCAATAAGTTGTTTGTCCTGACTCCAGGATGTTTCAAAGCGCCCTTTACCTAAGGTTTGCAGCTGCATCTACTGTTCCTTAATCACAATTCCGGCTTGTTCAAATCTTGTCTGTAACGGTTTCTCATCCTGGTGATACCAGTGAGCAGGCATATTGACCGACAAGCGCTGCTTTTCCTGTTTGCTAATCACAGCGTAGTGCAAAAACTGAGTCAGGATTTTTTGGGTTTCAATCAGACTTAAAGGCTCAGATTTACTGTGAGATTTGAGTAATCCGATGACGGTGTCTTCTGGTACCAGTGGCTCAATCAGCGTTTGGCTACGAGTCTGAATAGTGCTTGATGCGCATAGCTTGCGGCGTGCGGTTTCCCAACAGGGCTTATTCGCTTTTGTTACCCATCCATGTAGGAAGCAATAGTAACTGAATAAGAAGCGCCCGATATTGGACCAGCGCTGTGCCTGGATTTCCAGCCAAATATGCTGAAGCTCGATATCTGCGTTGTTCATAAAAAGGTGATTAAAATAGGGTTGCTGGCATTTTAGCGTGCTTTCAAACAAAACCAAAGCAGGATCAGTTCGCGCTAAGGGCAGTATATTTTGCGCAAGGAAATAGGTTACATTGGCCGTTTATTTATACTGTTTGTCGAACAGGAAATTGCAATTACATTTGTTGCATATGTTTGCAATCTGTTTAGTATCGATTTTGGGTCGAATGATATGAATAATTTCCTTTATAATAAGAGAGTTATGTGACATTCATTCAGATAGTTAAATGCAGTGTTTAATGATAGCATTGATTGTAGTCGTTTGATTATGAATAGATACCGACTACTGTTATATTAAATGTGCAGTTCATAGGCTATCGGTGACCGCGCCTTAATTTGAATAGTCACGGTTTAATATTCGCTTATTGTCCGAAGGTTTTTATGTTTGGAGTTAGTAAACAAGCTGTCGTTTCAGGCTTGCATCAAGCCAGTGAGTTGAAAGCAAAGTTGTTCTCCCTGGAGTTGGAGGTTTTGCAGCTCAAGGCGGAGTCGGAGTATATGCGGGTGCAGGATGAACTAATCAAGATCAAAGAAACTGGCCTCAAATTAATCGAACGAGGTGCTCTGCAGCAGCTTGAACGTGAAAAATATGATTGGAATTCCTCTTGCGTGCCGCAGCTGGAACAGCGTATCCACCGGGTGGAAGAACTTATTAATGACTGTCACTTATATGTAGAAAATGTCAAAAATAAGTTTACGTTTCGCTCTGCATATAGTTATGACCAGCTAAGAAATAGTGAGCTTGAGGAGCAGTTGGAAACCTTGTGTTTCAGTCAGGTTCCGAGCAATTATATGCAAGAGTACTTTTATAATTCTAAACAGTACGAAGACTATCAGCAAAATATGCTTGATGTTGAATATCTATGTGCATTAAAAGATGAAATAACCTCGCTCTACAATAAAGCCGCATAGTTCTGTTGTTTACCTGATACTCATTATTTGCCCGCAAGATAAGCGACGGTACCATTCCTGCTCCTGTTATCATGATCTTGACTTAACGGTGATTATGGCGGTGCCGTGTACTTAATCGGTGAGAGTAATGCCCCTCCCGCTGGTTGAGCGGGGAGGGGAAGTCTGGCTAAGCCGGGGGTTATTTGGTCAGGAACAGCTTAACAAATTCAGTGATCTTCACCATATCATCAATGGCGATGAACTCTTCAGTGGTGTGCACTTTTGCCATACCGGTGGAAAGGTTGACGGTTGTCAGGCCTTTCTTATTGAAGTTGTTCGCATCGCTGCCACCACCAGTGCCTTTAGTGAATGCCTCGATGCCCATGTCAGCGAATGCCGCTTTGATTTCAGCAACGTGTGCGTTGCCTTCTTCAATTACGAATGCATCGTAGGCACGGCTTGATTCAATTTCTACTTCTGCACCGTGCTTTTCGGCCACCGCTTCGAAAGTCGAGATCATGTGGTTTACTTGTGCATCGAGTTTTTCACCGTTTAACGAACGCGCTTCAGCAACGATGGTTAGCTCAGGCATAACGATGTTGGTTGCCTGGCCACCGCTCACCATGCCGATGTTAGCGGTGGTTTCTTCATCAATACGCAGCAGTTTCATTTGGTTGATCGCATCCGCTGCAACCATAATGGCGCTGATGCCTTCTTCCGGCGCAAGACCAGCATGTGCCGGGCGGCCTTTGATGGTTGCAACGATTTTCTGCTGACCCGGCGCTGCCGTCACGATGGTGCCAATAGGGCCGCCGGTATCCAGCACAATGGCTTGTTTAGAAGCTACGTGTGCCATATCAAAGTATTCTGAGCCGAACAGGCCGCCTTCTTCGTGCACCGTGAAAGCCAGTTCCAGGGTTTTGTGTTCCAGGTTTTCAGCCTGGATGCAACGTACTGCTTCCATGATAGCCGCGATACCGGATTTGTCGTCGCCACCCAGAATAGTGTTGCCTTTAGAGCGGATGATACCGTCTTCGATGATTGGCTCGATGCCAATACCCGGCGTAACAGTATCCATGTGGCAGCTCATCAGGATAGAGCCTTCCTTTTTACCTTCCAGACGTGCATATACGTTGAAACCGTTAGAGATATGCTCGGGTACTGGTAGTTTATGTACGGTAAAGCCCATGCTGCCAAGCTGCTCTGCCAGTGTTTCAGCGATTTGCTTTTCATTCATTGATTCGCTGTCGATACGGACTAGTTGGCAGAAGTGTTCAACCAGACGTTGTTGATTGATTTGTGTCATGTGGTTATCTCTCTTTGTTGTCGAGCGCATTGGAATGCAATATGCGCCCGGTCGGGAACAGAGCACTTTTTATGTCACAGGGACGTTGTGGAAAAGGTGAGATAAATCAATAAACTCAGCGGCCTGACAGTATTCTGACCGTTGAACTTACGGATATGATGAAAGGGTCACGAATGGCCAATTTAATACTGATATTAAACATAATGACCGATAACCTGGCTTAATGGATCAGCCGATCATTTAGTCAATTTAATGCAGGCAAGCTCAGGCGTGTCGTTTCTAACGACAAAGCCGGCAATGCGGCGCTGTTGCCCGATGAATACCTATTAAAGTAACACAATGTTTACATTTATCATCGGATTGTAAACCTGCTCTCTGTCCGCTAACGTACTGATAACAAGGGCGATGTCAGCCGAGTTTACCCATGGATGGCGCAAAGAAAATTCGTGTAACAAATGCTTTACATTTTGTGTGCCCGATGCCGGTTTGACAGATTGTTGCCATGATATTCCTTTTTCAATCCATCTGAGCCAAGTTAGACAACACAGCCGTGAAATGAACACAAGGACAAGGAGAAAGTCATGGTGGACACCCATAACCCGCTCGGTACAGATGGATTTGAGTTTGTCGAATACACTGCCGCCAACCTCGACGGTATTGCACAACTTAAAGCACTGTTTGTCTCGCTTGGCTTTGCCGAGGTTGCCAAACACCGCTCAAAAGAAGCCTGGTTATATCGCCAGGGGGATGTGAACTTCATTGTCAATGCGCAGCCATACAGCCAGGCTGAAGCCTTTGCCAAAGTGCATGGGCCTTCCGTCTGCGGGATGGCTTTCCGGGTCAAAGATGCCTCGGTTGCTCTGGCTTACGCGCTGGAAAACGGCGCCGGGCAGTATCAGACTGAAATCGGCCCGATGGAACTGAGTATTCCGGCGATCTATGGCATTGGTGACAGCTTACTCTACTTTGTCGATCGTTACGGTAAACAAAGTATCTATGATGTTGATTTTAATTTCTATCCAGATGCACAAACGCGCCTGGATGAGGCCAGTGTCGGCCTGTATGAGATCGATCACCTGACGCACAACGTCAAACAGGGCAATATGGATGTCTGGGCCGGCTTCTATGAGCGAATTGGTAACTTCCGTGAGATCCGCTACTTCGATATTGAAGGCAAACTGACCGGTTTGGTAAGCCGGGCGATGACCGCACCTTGTGGCAAGATCCGCATTCCAATCAATGAGTCGTCCGACGACAAATCACAAATTGAAGAGTTCATCCGTGAGTACAATGGTGAGGGTATTCAGCATATCGCGCTCACGACCGATGATATTTATACCACGGTGCAAACACTGCGTGACCGCGGCATGGAATTCATGCCGACGCCGGACACGTATTATGAAAAAGTGGATTCGCGGGTAGAAGGTCATAGCGAAGATTTGGAGAAGCTACGCGAGTTACGGATCCTGATCGACGGGGCACCAATGAAAGACGGTATCTTGTTGCAGATCTTCACCCAGACAGTGATTGGTCCGGTGTTCTTTGAAATCATCCAGCGCAAAGGCAATGAAGGCTTTGGTGAAGGCAATTTCAAAGCGTTGTTTGAATCGATTGAGGAAGACCAGATCCGCCGGGGAGTACTAAGCGATGCATAAATGGATCACATTCCCTCACCGGGAGGGCGTGTGCTCGAAGCAGGCGCATGCGGATTTCCCTAAAGAGGCAATTTACGAACGAGAAGCCGGGCGCAGTGGCTTTTTTGGCCCGGCGGCACACTTTCATCATCAGCACGCCCCTACAGCCTGGTCTGAGTGGGAAGGGGAGTTGCGTCCCCGCGCGTTCAATTTCAATTTAGTGGAAAAAGCCAGTCAGATCTCACCGTGGGCGGTGCCCAACCTGCTGCACAATTCAGATTGCAAAATCCGCGTGTGGCGTCTCGAGGAGAAGATGGATTTTCTGGTACGCAATGCCGATGGTGATGAGTTGCTGTTTATTCACCAGGGCAGAGCCGACTTATATTGTGACTATGGTCATTTGACGGTCAGTGAAGGCGATTATGTGCTGATCCCGCGTACCACCAACTGGCGGCTGGAAGTATTTGAGCCGATGTTTATCCTGATGGTCGAAAACACCGATGCCACCTACACGCTGCCCGAGAAGGGCATAGTCGGTAATCATGCTGTGTTTGATCCGGCGGTGCTCGAAACCCCCTCTATCAATGATCAGTTCAAAGCCCAGTATTCAGAGCAGCAGACTCAGGTGCAGGTGAAACGCCATGAGCGCATCAGCGTGATCACTTATCCATTTAATCCGTTGGATGCCATCGGCTGGCATGGAGATTTGGCGGTGGTTAAAATCAACTGGCGTGACATTCGTCCGTTGATGTCCCATCGTTACCACCTGCCGCCCTCTGCACACACCACGTTTGTCGGCTCGGGATTTGTGGTCTGTACTTTTGTTCCGCGTCCGATTGAAAGTGATCCTGACGCACTGAAAGTTCCGTTCTACCATAATAATGATGACTATGATGAAGTCCTGTTCTACCACGCCGGTGACTTCTTCAGCCGTGACAACATCGAAGCGGGCATGGTGACCTTCCATCCGGCCGGTTTTACTCACGGTCCTCACCCGAAAGCATTTAAAGCCGGGCAGGAATACAAGAAGAAATTCACCGATGAAGTGGCCGTGATGATCGACACCCGTCATGCGCTGCAGTTCGCCGATGAGTTGGACGGGGTGGAAAACAAAGAGTATGTCTACAGCTGGCAAGAAAAATAAGGAACAACCATGAAGTTAGCAACCAAGAAAAACGGAACCCGCGACGGCTTGCTGATGGTCGTGAGCCGAGATCTTAAACACTGCCTGCCGGTCACTGAGCTTTTTCACAGTTTAGGGCTAATGCCGACCATGCAGGCGGCACTGGACAACTGGGACAGCGTGTCGCCTCACCTGAATGAACTCTATACCGCGCTGAATAATGGCCAGATTTCACATGTCGAGGAGTTTGAGGCGCATTACTGTGCATCACCATTGCCCCGGGCTTATCAGTGGGCAGACGGCAGTGCTTATGTCAATCATGTCGAACTGGTGCGTAAAGCCCGCGGGGCAGAAATGCCGGAGTCGTTCTGGACTGATCCGCTGATGTACCAAGGGGGATCCGACACGTTTATCGGCCCGTGCGATAACATCGAGTTTGCCAGTGACGACTGGGGGATTGATTTTGAGGGGGAAGTGGCGGTGGTGACCGGGGATGTCCCGATGGGTGCCAGCTTTGCTGAGGCCCAGGAGTCGATTCGCCTGATCATGCTGGTTAACGACGTATCGCTGCGTGGTTTGATCCCGGCAGAACTGGCCAAAGGCTTTGGTTTTTTCCAGTCTAAGCCTTCTTCAGCATTTTCTCCGGTGGCAGTGACACCAGATGAGCTGGGTGACGCGTGGTATGAGAATAAAGTGCACCTGCCTTTGATTTCCACCTATAACGGCAAGCCGTTTGGCTGTCCGAATGCCGGGGTAGATATGACGTTCGACTTCGCGGACTTGATTGTCCATGCGGCTAAGACACGTCCATTGTCTGCCGGGGCGCTCATTGGCTCCGGTACGGTATCCAACAAACAGGGAACCGAATACGGCACCGCTATCGATGAAGGCGGGGTGGGGTATTCCTGCATTGCGGAAGTGCGCATGATTGAGACCATCCGTGACGGTCAGCCGTCGACCGGGTTTATGAAATTTGGTGATTCGATTCGTCTGGAAATGTTTGATGCCGAGGGCAACAATATTTTCGGCACTATCGATCAGCAAGTCAGTCTGTATCACAAACATTAAGCAAGGGAGAGGCGCATGAGTATTTCCCTCTACGGCTATTGGCGCTCCTCCGCGGCCTACCGGGTGCGCATTTGCCTCAACCTTAAGGGGCTTGCTTATCAGTCACTGCCGGTCCACCTGATCAAAAACGGGGGGGAGCAGCACACTGCTCGCTTCCATCAGATGAATCCTTGCGAGTTGGTGCCGGTTCTGGTCGATGGTGATATGACGCTCAGCCAGTCGCTGGCGATCATTCAGTATCTCGACGATACCTATGCCGATCATCCCGTGCTCCCGAGGCAGGGCGCTTTGCGTTATCAGGCGCTGGCGCTGGCGCAAGATATTGCCTGCGAGATCCATCCGTTAAATAACCTGAGAGTATTGCAGTATCTGGAAGGTACACTGCACTGTGATCAGGAGAGTAAACTGGACTGGATCCACCATTGGCTGAAAGCCGGCTTTGATGCACTGGAAGAAAAGCTCTCCGTTCACCGGAGCCAGATGGGAGATTGCTGTTACGCTGTCACAGATGCACCTGGTGTCGTTGACATCTGTCTGGTTCCACAGGCTTACAATGCGGTGCGGTTTGGCTTCGATATGGCTGATTTTCCCATCATTCAATCTATTGTGGATGCCTGCAATGAACTGGGAGCCTTCAGGGCAGCGATGCCAGAGTTGCAGGCTGATGCCATGGTGTAATCTCTGCTTGTATTGGCTTGTCTATACAACCTTTAACCTCCCCATTGATGATGTGCGGCATATCAGCGAGAACCGGCATACGAATGATATTCGTGAGAGGCCGCACAATCTTCTTTTCACATTACTTATTGATTTACTGTTGGTAATCGATAATTAATGTGCGCGCTTGCTCTCGCCGCCATTTCAAATTAGTCTTTATCCACTGGTGTTTCAGGCAAGCAAAATCCATGACCGAAATTTTTATCATTGTTGTTCTGCTGGTGGCTTTCTTCGTTGTCATCCAAAAGTATGTCATCAAGCATGATGATACGCGCGATTATCCCTACCGCTGTAAAGGTGCGCTGCTAAGAGGGCAGGAGGGTGCGTTTTACAATGCCCTTCGTGCTGCCGTCGGAGATCATGCGGTGGTGTTTGCCAAAGTGAATATGTCTAACTTGGTGGCGCCCAGGGAGGTCAAAAACAAGAAGCAACTGTTTGTGGCGAGTAACCGTATTGCACGCAGTTATTTTGATTACGTGATTTGCGATCCCCGTACGCTGGAACCGCGGGTAGTGATTGAGCTGGATAATGGTAAGGAGTTACACAAAGGTAAGATTGAACGCGAAAAACTGTTGATCCACGTGTGTAAGACTGCACAGTTGCCTCTTATTGGTGCTTCAGTGAAACACAGTTACCAGGTAGGGCGTTTGCGCCGGCTTTTGGCTGCGCATATTGATTTGATCGAGCCGGAGAAAGAGGTGCGATTCTGTAAGAAGTGCGGTAGCCCGATGATCATTAAAACCGCAAATCAAGGTGAATTTAAAGGACGCCGCTTCTTTACCTGCAGCCGCCAGCCTAACTGCACCTACACAGAAAACTACAACGTCGTATTTGAAAACGACGATGAGTAAAGAGTAAGAATCCGGATTCAACCTGCCAGTGTGCAACCCACGTTCTGAGCAAGACTAGCCGCGGTGCTTGATCGTTACTGGCTCTCATCATCTCAACGTGACCGCTTGCTGCAAGCAACTTGTCAGTTAATTGAGCTAAATTAACTAATGTTTTATTATCTATTTAGTTGATTAACGCTCTAGGCTATCCGCGGGTCGGCAAGTTGGTTACAGGACAACCCGGCTCTGTTTGCTAACCCCGGAGTAGGGCATTAGACACCCCCTCAAACCCGAGGAATGACATGTCAGCAAAGATTGCTAAACCACAGACAGCGCAAAGCGCATCACCGCGCCAGTGGATCCGGTTAGTTATGGTGTATCTTTTAATCCCGCTGATGTTACTGGTATGCAGTGGCGATCTCGGTTGGTGGCAGGCGTGGCTGTTTACTATCTTGATCTTGGCTGCCGGTATTGGTGGCCGCATATGGGCGGAGCGCCGACATCCCGGATTGACCGCCGAAAGACAAAACATTGCAAATATCAGAAACGGCAAAGCCTGGGACAGAGTGCTTGCCCCACTGATGGCGGTAAGCGTCGGATTTCCTATGGTTATTGTGGCGGGGCTGGATCACCGCTATAACTGGAGCGGTGAATTTGCCTTATGGCTCAGCGCCATTGGTTTCATTTTGATTTTGCTCGGATACGCGTTTGCTGCCTGGGCACTGGCAGAGAACCGTTTCTTTTCCAGCATAGTACGTATCCAGACGGAGCGGGGGCATGAGGTGTGTGACAGTGGCCCATACCGGTTGGTACGGCATCCGGGTTATGCCGGAAATATCCTGGCACTGTTCGGTATTGTTCTGGCTTTAAGCTCGATATGGACACTGATCCCTGCGGTGGCTGCAGTAATTATCGCGGTGATTAGAACCGGACTGGAAGACCAGACTTTACAGGAAGAGTTGCCGGGTTATCGAGATTATGCGCAACGAGTGCGCTACCGGTTGATTCCCAAAATATACTGACAAAGCTCAATGCCAATGCCAATGCCAATGCCAATGCCTTAAAGCAGGAGGAAGGCAGCAGGATTCGGCGTGTTAAAAATCAATAGCGTACTGCTGTGGATTGCCCGAATCTTCATTCCTACATGGACTTTTCCGGAGTAAACCACCCGGAAGTACGCTTACATATACTAACCAGCATCAGCATCACAGGAACTTCAATCAGAACTCCAACTACTGTTGCCAGGGCGGCTCCTGATGAAAGTCCGAAAATCATGACCGAGGTTGCAATCGCAACCTCAAAGTGATTGGATGCGCCGATCATGGCAGCCGGTGCGGCGTCTTCATAACTCAAATTAAGCAGTTTGGCAGCTAAGTAACCAAGACAAAATATAAATACGGTTTGTATAAACAGGGGAATCGAGATCCAAAGAATCGTCAGTGGGTTGTTAAGAATGGTTTCACCTTTAAAACTAAACAGTAGCACGAGGGTTAGGAGCAATGAACCAATCGTGATCGGTGTAAGGACGTGCAAAAACTTTTCTTTAAACCATTCTTCACCTTTATGGTGAATAATCCATTTACGCGAAAAATAACCGACAAACAATGGCAGGGCTACGTAAATGGCCACGGACAGCAATAACGCCTGCCAGGGTACCGGAAGTTTGCCGATGCCGAGTAAAAAACCGCCCAAAAATCCATATAGAATCAGCATGGTAAGAGAGTTGATTGCGACCATTACCAATGTCAGGCCATCGTTACCCTTTGCCAGGTATCCCCAAACCAAAACCATAGCGGTGCAGGGTGCAATGCCGAGTAAAATACATCCGGCAAAATAGCTTCGCCAGAGGGGGATCTGAAGCATTTTGATTCCGTTTTGTAATACAACCGTGCCGTCGCCATACACTGCGCCAACAGGTAAGTTAAGGCCAAAAGGCATTTTCACCAGATCCATCGCTTCATCACCGATCAGGCCTTTTAACAGAAACCCCAAAAACAACATGCTAATAGCGTACATAGTAAAGGGTTTTATACACCAGTTGATAAATAGCGTCAGGAATACCGGTTTACCTTTTTTTCCGGCTTTAACAACACTGGCAAAATCTATTTTCACCATGATCGGGTACATCATGAAAAACAGGCACAGAGCTATGGGAATAGAAATCACCGGAGCTCCGTTAACATCAATGGTCATACCATCAAGTGTTTTTGCTAAATCAGGGGCAACCTCGCCAAGGGCGATACCAACAAAAATGCATAGCCCGACCCACACCGTTAAATAGCGCTCAAACAAGCTAGTCATTTTCCGATCGTCATTCGGCTTTTCTGTGTTTTCCATCAGCTATCCTTATAAACTTTTACGTTGGTGTTTATGTCTATGAGTATAGATGAGTAACATCAAAGCTGGACCTTAGAGAAGGTATCAATGTCGTGACTGCCATAACCCGGGCTTTAACTGGCGAAGGTTAAAGTCTTTTTGTTTAGCGCACCCGTGTTTTTGTTCGGTAACTTCTATACTTAAGCTAAACAAAGTGCTGCAGGAGAGCAAAATGCGAGTCGTATGGTTTTTATCAGCTTTGTTGGTCAGCGGTACACTGCATGCTATTCCGAACTATCAACCGCTGGAGTGCACGCTTATCGATACGCCACGTGATCACTTTTTGTTTTATCGCGAACAGATGGTGTATCAGAGTGAGCAATTTTTGATTTTCCAAAACTTTAAAGGCCGGGTGAGTACGCAAGTGGATGTCAAAACCGGAGAGTTGATCCGTACCACGTATATTGGTGAGCCATTTACGCCTAAGTATCAGATTTTGTTTGGTCACTGCGATAATGTGGATGAAACGTTGCAGATGTGGACGCTTAACGAGTTCCCTTACGATAACTAATTACTCTAAGGTACTGAAAAGCAGGCTTTCAGCTGGACGAGACAGCAGCAGATTGACGGTTATTTCTACTGAAAACCGGCGCTAAGTTTATATTTTCGCCAAACGATTCAAAGTTAATGAATTTCTGCTTGCACACCCGGCGGGATATGGCTAATATTCCTCTCGTTCCAAAGAGATGGGTCCGTAGCTCAGTTGGTTAGAGTACTACCTTGACATGGTAGGGGTCGGCGATTCGAGTTCGCCCGGACCCACCATCCTTCTCTGAATGCTTATTCAGAATGGAACAAAAATTTGGGTCCGTAGCTCAGTTGGTTAGAGTATCGCCTTGACATGGCGGGGGTCGGCGATTCGAGTTCGCCCGGACCCACCAAATTTCAAACAAAGCCAAGCGTTTAGCTTGGCTTTGTTGTATCTGGCGTTTGGAAATTCCCACCCACTTCCCACAATCACAATTCTCTGTATATAGATTTTCAAGTGAGAACACGAGACTGAATAAATAACCGCACTCTATTCATTCAGTAGCTGCTGATTACTATGCTGGTGGGCACAAATGGGCACCGTTGTGCCCACTTGTGCCCAAAATATTCCATTCAACCTGCAATTTTCTAAGTTGCTTCTTGTGCCCAAAATTATGATGGGAGTCATGTTTGTCAAGAATGACAATAAAGTTTTCCTTATCGCCTCATGCTAGCCCCCTGTGTCAGGATAGATGTCACTGTTAAAAATTAACCAATTAGAGGGGCGGTAACAGAGGAATAGATGTCTCGTTATTCGCAAGAAAGAAAAGAAGCGATCCTGAAAAAGTGATCTGCTCCAGCCAGACTGGACACTTCATTAAGTGACATTTTGTTGTTCAAAGTTAACTGGGCTTAGATACCCAAGAGCACTGTGCCTTCTCGTCCGATTATAATCAACCTCTATGTATTCGAAGATCGCTTGGCGCATCTCGTCTCGCGTCATGAT
>NZ_JARHUF010000014.1:0-49380 GCF_029223195.1 Vibrio sp. CAU 1672
AACGTGCGCGTAGTGGCGAGTTGGAGTGTCGTACTCTACGTGAGAAGTAGCGATTGTGATACCGCGCTCACGCTCTTCTGGAGCGTTATCGATAGATGCGAAGTCTTTCGCTTCACCGCCGTACACTTTAGCTAGAGTAGTACAGATTGCAGCAGTTAGAGTTGTTTTACCGTGGTCAACGTGGCCGATAGTACCAACGTTAACGTGCGGTTTCGTACGTTCAAATTTTTCTTTAGACACGATCGTGTTCCTTCCTAGTTATGATTCGCCGCGATCCTTATTGATCGAGACGCGCCAGAAATTGTTATTTTATGCGCCAACGCCCGTTAGCGCAATATTTGGACGGCCTGATCTGGCAAAAAGTCGTAAACTTTTTGCCAATCATTTACCGTCTTAGTAACCACGCTCTGCAATAATTTTATCTGCGAAGTTTTTCGGCACTTCAGCGTACTCGTTAAACTCCATAGAGTAAGACGCGCGGCCTTGAGTTGCAGAACGTAGGTCAGTTGCGTAACCAAACATCTCAGACAGTGGCACTTGAGCACGGATGATCTTCAGACCAGCCACACCTTCATCCATACCTTCGATGATACCGCGACGACGGTTAAGGTCACCAACAACGTCACCCATCCAGTCTTCCGGCGTAGTTACTTCGACATTCATCATTGGTTCAAGAATCACAGGTTGCGCTTCTAGTGCACCTTTCTTGAATGCCATCGAGCCGGCGATCTTGAACGCCATCTCGCTTGAGTCGACATCGTGGTAAGAGCCATCAAATAGTGTAGCTTTAATATCTAGAACAGGGTAACCCGCTAGAACACCACTGTTCATTTGCTCTTCAATACCTTTCGATACTGAACCGATGTATTCCTTAGGAATAACACCACCCACAATTTCGTCTACGAATACAAAACCTTCACCAGGTTCTGAAGGTTCAAGTTTGATCCATACGTGACCGTATTGACCGCGACCGCCAGATTGACGAACGAACTTGCCTTCCACTTCCGCGCTGCCACGAATGGTTTCACGGTAAGCAACCTGAGGTTTACCAACGTTACAGTCAACGCTGAATTCACGCTTCATACGGTCAACGATGATATCCAGGTGAAGCTCACCCATACCAGAGATCAGAGTCTGACCTGTTTCGTCATCCGTTTCCACGCGGAATGATGGGTCTTCCGCCGCCAGTTTACCTAGCGCGATACCCATTTTCTCTTGGTCTGCTTTAGAACGAGGTTCTACCGCAATCTGAATTACAGGCTCTGGAAATTCCATACGTTCCAGAATCACTTTGTGGTTCTGGTCACACAGGGTGTCACCTGTAGTTACATCTTTAAGGCCGATAGCCGCTGCAATATCACCAGCGCGAACTTCTTTTACTTCTTCACGCTTGTTTGCATGCATCTGAACGATACGACCGAAACGCTCTTTCTTCTCTTTTACTGAGTTGTAAACCGCATCACCAGAGTTGACAACACCTGAGTAAACGCGCATGAAAGTTAGTGTGCCCACAAATGGGTCAGTCGCGATCTTAAATGCTAGTGCTGAGAACGGTTCGTTGTCGTCTGCGTGACGCTCAACTTCATTCTCTCGCTCGTCGATACCTTTGATTGCAGGTACGTCGATTGGTGACGGCAAGAATTCGATCACTGCGTCCAGTACTGCCTGAACACCTTTGTTCTTGAACGCACTGCCACAAGTCGCCAGTACGATTTCGTTGTTCAGGGTACGAGTACGCAGAGCTTGTTTGATTTCTGCTTCAGTCAGTTCACCTTCTTCAAGGTACTTGTCCATCAGCTCTTCAGTTGCTTCCGCGGCCGCTTCAACCAGGTTGTTGCGCCACTCTTCAGCAAGCTCTTGCATGTCCGCTGGAATTTCGTCGTATGTGAACGACATGCCTTGGTCAGCTTCATTCCAGTTGATCATCTTCATCTTGATAAGGTCGATAACACCTCGGAAATCATCTTCCGCACCAACGTTTAGTTGGATTGGAACCGGGTTCGCCCCAAGACGGTTTTTAATTTGGTCCACAACGCGTAGGAAGTCGGCACCTGCACGGTCCATCTTGTTAACAAATACCATACGTGGAACGTGGTACTTGTCTGCTTGACGCCATACAGTTTCAGACTGAGGTTCAACACCAGATGAGCCACAGAACACAACAACGGCACCATCAAGTACGCGCAGAGAACGCTCTACTTCGATAGTAAAGTCAACGTGTCCAGGGGTGTCGATGATGTTAACGCGGTGCTCTTGGAATTGTGCTTCCATACCACGCCAGAAGGTAGTAGTCGCCGCTGAAGTGATAGTGATACCACGTTCTTGCTCCTGCTCCATCCAGTCCATGGTTGCTGCGCCATCGTGAACTTCACCGATTTTATGAGACAGACCAGTGTAGAACAGAATACGTTCAGTAGTGGTTGTTTTACCTGCATCTACGTGAGCACAGATACCGATGTTACGGTAGCGCTCAATAGGAGTTTTGCGAGCCACGATTGAATCCTCTTAACTTAGAGATAGGGACTATTGCTATAACTAAAAATGCTATCCCCTAGATATAGCAATAGTTCCTAGCATAGGCATAGGAACTAAAGAAGTGCTGCAAGGAACCTTGCAGCACTGAAAAGGTATTACCAGCGGTAATGAGCGAATGCTTTGTTCGCTTCTGCCATACGGTGAACGTCTTCACGTTTCTTAACAGCAGTACCTTTGTTCTCAGACGCGTCTAGCATTTCAGCTGCCAGGCGTTGAGCCATAGATTTTTCACCACGCTTGCGCGCAGCTTCAACCAACCAACGCATAGCAAGTGCGTTACGGCGAACCGGACGTACTTCTACAGGCACTTGGTAAGTTGAACCACCAACACGGCGAGATTTAACCTCTACCGCAGGGCGAACGTTTTCAAGAGCTTCTTCAAAAATAGCTAAGTGGTCTTTACCAGACTTTTCAGCCATAGAGTCTAGTGCAGTGTAAACAATTTTCTCTGCAGTAGATTTTTTACCGTCAACCATTAGGATGTTAACGAATTTTGCCAGCAGTTCAGATTTGAACTTTGGATCTGGAAGGATCTTACGCTGACCAATGACGCGACGACGTGGCATGGAATATTCTCCGTTGTCTTCTTCAGGTTTTATCCAAAACTTTGCAGTTTTTTCAAAAAATTAAAAAATAATTTAGTGTTTGGCCTTACTTAACGGAATCCATTAAGACTTAGGACGCTTCACACCGTACTTAGAACGACCTTGTTTACGGTCATTTACGCCAGCACAGTCTAGTGCGCCGCGAACAGTGTGGTAACGCACACCTGGAAGGTCTTTAACACGACCACCACGGATTAGAACAACACTGTGCTCTTGAAGGTTGTGACCTTCACCGCCGATGTACGATGTAACTTCGAAGCCGTTTGTCAGACGTACACGACAAACTTTACGAAGTGCTGAGTTAGGTTTTTTAGGTGTAGTAGTGTAAACACGAGTACATACACCACGTTTTTGTGGGCACGCTTCTAGTGCAGGCACGTTGCTTTTAACAACTTGCTTTGCACGTGGCTTACGTACCAACTGGTTAATAGTTGCCATTAACTAGCTCCTGATTTACTTGAAAGTAAGCTTTGTGAAAAATCTATCCCCAACCACCGTTGGCAGTTAGGGACGCAAAATTCTATGCAGCAGTGAGATGTGTGTCAAGAAATATACGGATCTTTTTTGTTCAATCGAAGCGAAGGGGCCGTAACGCGGGATATACGCCCTGAGAGGCTCAGTTCCACGTCAGAGAATTACGATGTTGTTCCGTGAGTTCGACAAAACCCGCGTAGTCAACCACAGTGCACGATGGGCTGACTCGGTGGCTGATGCCACGCGCCAGAAGATCACTATCCAGGACAAAAGCCGCCTGGCCTTTGACCATTGGAAAACTTTGGTGTTGCGGGTTCGCGGCATACACGGCATCTTCGATCAACAGTAACGCATCCTGCTCGTGGCAGAGAGCCACGGCGTCATGTAACCCGGTTAGCGTTTTAATAATGTGTAACATGCATCACCTCAGAACGACAGTAGTTTACCAGCTTGCTGCAAGCGCTGACGCAACTGCTCCCGGCTGAGTGGCTCGGCATCTATGATCAGATCCGCTTGCGCTAAGCCTCGCTCCGCGAGCGAACTGCGGCAGACATAGACTTGTTCAATGTCATAGAGATCGAACAACTTCAACATCGGCGCATAATCTTTACTCAGGATGGCCGACGGCTGCTGATCGCGCAGCAGTTGATATACGCCGTCACCGAAAAAGATAACGCTGATGTCTTCACAATAGGCCGACGCTGCCAACAGCGCATCCACCCCTTCGCGCCCTGCCGAGCTGCTATGAGGCGCACTACGAAACAGATAAGTTAACTGACTCAAAACTGCACCACCCTGTCTTGGCTGAGCATGGCTTCTGCCAAGCTACCGAGCCCTGCTTGTTCGAAGCCCTGGGCCAGATTACTTTGCGCGAGGCCATGCTGGCTGGCTTCATCTTCACCGACAATTCCCCGGCGCAGCGCCGCGGCGATGCAAGTCTCCAGACGAACACCATGCTGTTGTGCCAGCGTTTGCCAGGCCTGGCTGAGGTCAAACTCATCGTTAGCCGGCACACTGAGCGCCGTGCCGTTGCTGACCCCGTCCTGGTAAAAGAACACACTAACCAGCGTGTGGCCGCGTTTAATCAGGGCCTGGGCAAACTGGTATGCACTGCGAGCCGACTGGCTGCCGTACAGCGGTCCATTGACCACCAGCGTGTAGCGGAGGCAACTCACTTCTCTTCGTCCTCAGTTTTACGCTGACGAATATACAGGTAGACCGTATGTTTGGAGATGTTTAACCGATCCGCGACACGGTTAATCGCATCTTTGATGTCAAAGATGCCTTTGTCATACAGCTCCATCACGATTTGGCGGTTTTTGGTGTTGTTTGACACTGACTTGTCGGCGTTAATCTCTTCAATGGTACGTTCGACCGTCTGATCCACCAACTCTTCAACATCACTGGCAAAGTTTACCGATGACGCCGCTTCTTTGGCCTCTTGGGTCGGCATGAATGACTGCAATACCTGCGAGAACGGTGCATCCAGGTTGACATTGATACACAGTAAACCGATCACACGGTTATCACCGTTGCGAATCGCCACCGTGATCGACTTCATCAATACCCCGCCCTTGGCACGGGTAAAGTAAGAGCGAGAGAAATTACGCTCCGAGCCTTCAATGTCTTTGAGCATTTTCAGCGCCAGATCGGTGATCGGAGAACCAACCTGACGGCCGGTATTTTCACCATTGGCAATTTTGATCGCAGAGGTATTCAAATCTTCCAGCGAGTGAAGAACAATCTCACAAAACGGGCCAATCAGGCTGGCAATGCCATCCACCACCGCCTCATAAGATTTCAAGATGATTTTATCGTGCTCGGTAAATGGCATCACGTTGACAGATTCCATTTCGAGCAACATCTCCGCATTTATTGTTTCTGTAGTTGTCATAAGCCTTCGAGCGAAAAATCAACAAATTGGTGTAAGTTTATCAGAAAATTTGAGCCACAACCCAGCAAACTCACCAACTAGTGACCTAGAGCAAAAAAGGCCCGAAAATCGGGCCTTGTGGTCTAACCTAATGTCACGCAAGGTTTATTATTCAGTGGCTGCGTCACTTTCAATCTTCAGCAGCTCTACCTCGAAGACCAAAGTAGAGTTAGCAGGAATGCTCGGTGTATCTTGTGAGCCATAAGCCAGCTCAGGCGGGATAACGAACTTGAACTTTGAACCAACCGGCATCAGTTGGACACCTTCGGTCCAGCCTGGGATAACTCGGTTTAACGGGAACGTCGCCGGTTCACCGCGATCGTATGAGCTGTCAAACTGAGTACCGTCAATCAACGTACCTTTGTAGTGTACTTGTACGGTATCAATATCTTTTGGTTGCTCACCTTCAGCCGGTGTCATCACCTGATACAACAGGCCAGACTCAGTCTTAACCACGCCTTCTTGCTGCTCGAACTCAGCGCGGAATGCATCGCCGGCCGCTTTAGCTTCTGCCGCTTTCTCTTCCGCTTGCTTCTGCATGGTTTCAGCCACGCGCTTGTCCAGGCTTTCCAGCGCAGCACGGGTTTCTTCCTCGCTCATCGCCGGGTTGCCTTTGAATACATCTTCAATACCTTTCAGTACCAGCTCTTTGTTCAGGTCAATGCCAATCTCGCTTGGCTTTTCAATGCTGGCACTCAGGTAGTTTGCAAATGAAACCCCAATTGCGTATGCCGCTTTGTCATCGTCAGTTTTAAAGTGAACGGCTGTTGCGCTTTCTGCCTGCACTTGCTCAGCTTGTGGGGCAGCTTCTGATGTTGTTTCTTCTTTTTGACAACCTACCGCTAGCATGACTGTGGCAGCAAGTAGCGACACTTTTAAAACAGATTTCATTAATTTCTCCCAATAATGGCCAGGCCATTGGTTGATGTGCACAAATTTTCTTTGAGACTGATGAAGACAATCTTTATATCAATATACTAGTTATATGTCTTAAGACACAAACCGGATTATTGGATGTAATGCAAAGAATCTCTCATTTTTTCCTAGGCTTAATTGTCATCACCACGTTAAATGGTTGCTTTTTTGCCAAACAGGAAGCGCAACGCTGGAATTTGGAACCGCAGGGTTCGACCAGCTTTGCGTTAAGCCGTGACGGTCGCTTTGGCCTGTTCTACTCACGAGATCGCCATCTGGTATTATGGGATCTGGAACAAAATAGCGAACTGGCCCAACTGGGCGAACTCGATCCTGATGGCAGTGTGGTTTCCCATATCCGCATATCAGACAACGCCCGCTATGCCGTCACCGCCAGCCAAATGCATTTTGCGGTGTGGGATCTTGGCTGGGCCCAAGCCAAAGGGCTGTGGTCCATTTCAGATGGCCTGATACGTGATGCTGACCTGACCAGCAATGGTGAACAAGTGCTGCTGGGTTTATCTAACGGTAAAGCCATCTACGTCAACTTAGTCACCGGCCGGCGCATGGAGTTCCTTGCTCACCGAGAAAAAGTCAATTCGGTGGCCATTTCCCCCAACGGGCGCTTCGCGTTAACCGGCGGCAATGACTATACGGCCTATTTATGGGACACCAAAACCGGTCAGGTTCTGCACGCTTTCGAACATGAACAGCGGATTGTACGCGTTGCCCTGCAGCGTGACGGCGAGTTAGCCCTGACATCCGATGGCGGCAATCAAGCCATCATCTGGGATTTGCGCACCGGCAAACCCCGCAGCCAGCTGAGCAGTTGGTCACGACAACTGATTTTCTCCAGCGCACGATTTTCCGATGATGGCCGGTTGCTGGTCACCGGTACCCCATCCGGCCGGGTGATGGTATGGGACACTGCCACTGGCAAACGCCTCGACGGATTTGAAGTTGAGCCGAAAAAAGATACTCGCCCTCCCCGCGCGGTGGTGTATGATGCTGCCTTTGATTCCAAGCAACGTGTAATTACTGCCACCTCCGCGGGGATTGCCCAGGCCTGGCAGCTAGAGAACGGATCATGACAGACAAACTTATTCAACAACTGGAAGCGCGTATCAATGACCTTGAATGTCAGGTCGCGTTTCAAGAACAGACGATCGACGATCTGAACGATGCGTTAGCGCAGCAGCAGTTGCAAATCACCAAGATGCAAGATCAGATGAAATATGTGGTAGGTAAAGTAAAAAATATGGATGCGTCCAATATGGCCGATCCGGCCAAAGAGCCGCCGCCGCCACACTACTAACCCTCCATCAACAATCACAAAGCCCGGGATTACTCCCGGGCTTTGTGATTTAAACTAAGACTGCTCGCTAGTCGTCAGCATAAATTTTGACCGTCAGCTGGCCGTGAGTATCAATACTGGCGCGGTACATACCGGTACAGTTCAGCGCAAAATGCACATCGCCGCGGGCGTCGATTGCGATCAGGCCACCCTCGCCCCCCATCGTGTTGAGCTCACCGTGAATGATGGTGTCACACGCAGTATGGACGTCTTCCTGCAAGTAACGCATCCGCGCGGCAACGTCTTCCGCGACACGTTTACGAATAAAGATCTCACCAATGCCGGTGGTAGAGACGGCCACAACTCCATTTTCCGCCACAGTGCCACAGCCAATTAACGCCGAGTCACCGACCCGGCCATATTGTTTATTGGTCAGGCCTCCGGTGCTGGTCGCTGCGGCCAGGTTACCACTTTGATCCAAAGCCACCGCGCCGACCGTGCCGTGTTGATGCTCATCGGCATTACGCGCTTCGGCAAGTCCACATAAGCCTTTTTTGCGCATTGACAGCAGCTGTTCATAGCGGTGATCAGTAAAGAAATAATCCTGTTCGGTATATTGATGACCATGTTCAAAAGCAAACTGCTCGGCCCCTTCGCCGATCAACAACACATGCTGGCTTTTCTGCATCACATCGCGCGCCAGTTCAATGGGGTTTTTGATATGCCTGACTCCGGCTACCGCGCCAGCCGCCTGAGTACCGCCATCCATGAGCGAGGCATCCATCTCAACCATTTCATCATGGGTCAGGACCGAGCCTTTACCGGCGTTGAAATTGGGTGAATCCTCCAGCACTTTCACCGCCGCCACCACCGCATCTACCGCGCATCCGCCGGCTTGAAGTATTTGATGTCCCGCAGTCACCGCCGCGGTTAAGTCGGCGCTAATTGACTGCTGCCGTGCAGCCGTCATCTGCTCAGGAAAGATAACACCAGCACCAGCGTGGATGGCGAGCGAAAATGGTTTACTCATTATAGGCCTTACTCAAAGTTAGCGCTCTGCGCCTAGAAACAAAAAAGCGCAGGCTGAAGCTTCAACCTGCGCTCTTAATTCTATCAAAAGATAACTCTTATTCTTTTGAACTGGGTGGAATTAGTGCGAACCGCAACCGCCGCCGCCGCAACACTCGTGGTCGTCGCCTTTTTCTTCGCCACCACAGCAGCCGCCTTCATGATCGTGGTCGTGACCACCACAACAGCCGCCACCCTGGTGGATATGACCGTGCTCGACCTCTTCTGAAGTCGCTTCACGCGTTGCCATCACTTCCACTTCAAAAGTCAGTGTTTGGCCAGCCAGCATGTGGTTGCCGTCTACCACAACTTCGTCGCCGTCTACTTCAGTGACTTCTACAGGGATTGGGCCTTGATCCGTATCGGCCAGGAAACGCATACCCACTTCGATTTGCTCAACGCCTTGGAATACGTCTGCAGGAACACGTTGAACCAGTGCGTCGTTGTGCTCACCGTATGCTTCTTCAGGAGCTACCGTTACAGAGAACTTGTCGCCAGCCACTTTACCTTCTAGCTCTTTTTCAAGACCAGTGATTAGGTTGTTGTGACCGTGTAGGTAATCAAGAGGTGCTTCAGAAGTTGATTGATCAACCACAACACCGTCTTCCAACATTACTTTGTATGCAAGGCTTGCAACAACGTTCTTTTCAATTTTCATACTAACTCCAGGGAGATTAATGGACTTAACCAAGGTGGGGTTAAGTGCTGAGATGGTAGTATTATGGGGATCAATTACTGAAGTTCAATTATTCAGGCTTAAAAATCCCGATCATTTCCTGGCCTGAGTGTTTATTTTTTTCTACAGATTGCGGTTTACGCTGCTCGGTGTAATCACACTCGACACACTCGACCAGTTCAATATTGTTCTCGATCCACCAACGCAGGGTATCTTGCTGGCGGCATTGCGGACAGCTGGCGCCCGCGATAAAACGTTTTTTAGCTTTCACAATGGTTCCTTTTGCCACTCATCTCATGGCGGTTGTACTACTTCCAGTGGTTCGGCGACTGATGATCGCTCTCCATTTCGCGGCCAAAGATCTCTTCCAGCTCTTTGCGCGCTTCTTTCGCCCTCTGGGCCAGTTTCTTATCTTCGCTATGCTGCGGCAATAAGTCCTTGAGCATAGCATTATCCAGTTTACGAAAATGTGCTTCAGCCCGTTTGGCCTGGTACGGATGCATCCCCAATTGCACCAGTGTCTGACGGCCTAAATCTAATGCGCCAAGGAAGGTTTCTCGTGAATAGTGCTCCACCCCATGATTAATCAACTGGTATGCCTCTACCCGGCTGCGGGCACGGGCGAGCAGTTTCAGTTTGGGAAAATGCTGGCGGCAGAGATCGACAATGGTCATCACCTCATCAGGGGAATCCGTGCAAATCACCAGAGCTTCAGCTTTATCGGCCCCCGCCGCCCGCAGCAGATCCAACTGGGTTGCATCGCCATAAAACACCTTATAGCCGTATTTACGCAGCAGATTTATCTGGCTGGCATCACTCTCCAGTACGGTCACTTTGATCTTATTGGCATACATCAAACGCCCGACGATCTGGCCAAACCGGCCAAAACCGGCGATGATCACCCGTGGGCGACGATCCACCACACGGCTGGATATGCGCTCTTCTTCCTGGTTGAGGGTGCGTGCGAACCATTTCTTCTGCGCCATCAGTAACAGCGGCGTAGTGACCATGGATAAACTTACCACCACCAGCAAGAATGCCACTTGCTCTTTACTTAAGATCCCTTCCTGACTGGCCGCGGTGAAAATCACAAACGCGAATTCGCCCCCCTGACTAAGGATCGCAGCCATCCGGCTTCTGGCTTTAGCGCGCACACGGGAAAGACGGGCCAAAACGTATAACACCAGGCCTTTCACCACCACCAATGCCAGCACCGCTCCCAGAATGGCCAGCGGTTGCAGCGCCAGCAGTCCGAGGTTGACTGACATGCCCACGGCAATAAAGAACAGTCCGAGCAATAAGCCTTTAAACGGTTCTATCGCAATTTCCAGTTCATGGCGGTATTCACTCTCCGCCAGCAGCACCCCGGCCAAAAACGTCCCTAACGCCATCGACAATCCCAATGCCTGCATGGCCACCGAAATACCCAGGACCACCAACAGCGCGGCGACGGTAAACAACTCACGCACACCACTCATCACCACAAAGCGGAACAATGGACGCAATAAAAAATGACCACCAATCAACAGGCCAGCCACCCCGGCGATCACCCCGAGCGTGTTCACCCAGCTACCGTCAGCCTGACCACCGGACAACAGCGGCAATACCGCCAGCATCGGGATCACGGCGATATCCTGGAACAGCAGCACCGCAAACCCAGACTGACCGGTTTCGGTCCCTTCCAGGCCCTGTTCTTCGATCACTTTGAGGGCGATGGCGGTGGACGACAGCGCCAGCCCCATACCAATCACCAGGCTCATTTGCACGTTGAGACCAAACAGACTGATCAAACTGGCAATCACTGCCGTGGTGATCACCACCTGAGCCCCACCCAGGCCAAGGATCGGCCCACGCATTTGCCATAATTTTTTCGGGTTGAGCTCCAAACCAATTAAAAACAGCAGCAGCACCACCCCGAGTTCGGCAAAATGCAGAATGGCATCGACATCGCTGATCAGGCGCAGCCCCCAGGGGCCAATGCTCACCCCGGCCAGCAGATAGCCCAAGACTGATCCCAGCCCCAACCGCCGGGCGATCGGCACCGCGATCACCGCCGCAGAGAGAAACACCACACCGCTTTGCAGTAATTCACTGGTCATCGCCATACATGCCCCCTTGTGCGACCTGAACAACCTCTGTCAACGGATCGCTCAGCCAGCGACGGTACAACTCCGCATGCTGATAACGTTCAATATCCGAAACATTGCGTGACCAATACAGCACAAACGGTTCGATCCAGTGCATCTGGCATAATGCCGCCGTTAACTCAAACGGCTGTAAGATCTGCTCCAACGGATACTTGTTGTAACCTTTGGCGCTGAAAGCCTCTTCCTTGCCCCCGGTGGTGATCACACTCCGCCAGTATTTACCGCGCAGCGCACAGCCTTCACCAAACGCAAACCCTTTGCCCAGCACACGATCCAGCCATTCTTTCAGCAAAGCCGGGCAAGAATACATATACAGCGGATGATGAAAGACGATCACCTCATGCGCCATCAGCAACTGGTGTTCATGACTGACGTCGATGAAAAAATCCGGATACGCGGCGTAAAGATCGTGCACGGTCACGTGATCCAGTGATTCAATCTTTTTGATCATCACTTGATTCGCAATTGAATTTTGTGGCTCCGGGTGCGCATAAATCACCAGAACTCTTGGGGGCATCGAAGCTGCTGCAGCCAAAGGATCGTCCTTGTCTTGAATTCCTATCGGTTATCAAATTGTTATACTTTTTTGTTGCCCATAATGCAATTTATGACCAACAATCGACATTTTCCGTTAATACCCCTACTATTCACCGCGAGACACATTGACCCAGATACGCGCCTTGCGCGAAGTGAAGCAGACTTCTTATGATTACCTTCTCTGATATTCAGCTACTGCGTGGCGGCAAACCCCTGCTAGACCAAGCCTCTGCAACCATTCATCCCGGCGACAAAGTCGGCCTGGTCGGCAAAAACGGCTGTGGTAAGTCGACCCTGTTTGCCCTGCTCAAAGACGAACTGTCGATTGATGCCGGTGCTTTCAACCAGCCACAACACTGGGAGCTGGCCTGGGTGGCCCAGGAAACCCCGGCACTTGAACGCCCGGCCCTGGAATACGTCATCGATGGTGATCGCGAATATCGTGATCTGGAAAGGCAATTGGCAGAAGCCGAGCAGGCGGACAATGGTACGTTGGTGGCGGAGATCCATGGCAAAATCGAAACCATCGGGGGTTACAGTATCCGCGCTCGCGCTGCCGAGCTGCTGGACGGCTTAGGCTTTAGCCAAGAGCAGATGAACTGGAATCTGACCCAGTTTTCCGGTGGCTGGCGAATGCGTCTCAACCTTGCCCAGGCGCTGCTGTGCCGCTCCGATCTGCTGTTACTCGATGAGCCGACCAACCACTTGGATCTGGACGCCGTGATGTGGCTGGAGCGCTGGCTGCAGAGCTACCCGGGCACACTGATCCTGATCTCGCACGACCGGGACTTCCTCGATCCGATCGTTGGCCGGATCATTCACATTGAAAACCAGCAACTCAACGAATATACCGGTAACTACTCGTCATTTGAAAACCAGCGCGCACAGAAGATGGTGCTGCAGCAAGCCATGTTCGCAAAACAGCAAAAGCAGATGGCACACATGCAGAGCTACATCGACCGTTTCCGCTACAAAGCCTCCAAAGCCCGCCAGGCCCAAAGCCGGATCAAGGCCCTGGAGCGCATGGAAAAAGTGCTGCCAGCCCAGTTTGATAACCCGTTCAGCTTTGAGTTTCGCCAGCCGGCTGCCCTGCCCAACCCCATCATGATGATGGATGACGTTTCAGCGGGCTACGACGACAAGCTGATCTTAGAGAAAATCCGTTTAAACCTGGTGCCGGGCAGCCGGATTGGCTTGCTGGGCCGCAATGGCGCCGGTAAATCAACCCTGATCAAGTTACTCTCCGGTGAGCTAAAAGCACAAGGCGGCGATCTGACTTATTCCCAAGGCGTCAAGATCGGCTACTTTGCGCAGCACCAGCTGGAAACCCTGCACCCGGAAGAGACCCCTTTGCAGCACATGATGCAGATTGCGCCGGATAAGACCGAGCAGCAACTGCGCGATTACTTAGGCAGCTTCGGCTTCCAGGGGGACAAAGCGCTGGAAAAAGTCGCCCCGTTCTCTGGCGGCGAAAAAGCCCGCCTGGTACTGGCGTTGATCGTATGGCAAAAACCCAACCTGTTGCTGCTGGATGAACCGACCAACCACCTGGATTTGGACATGCGTCAGGCGCTGACACTGGCACTACAAACTTTCGAAGGGGCGATGGTGATCGTCTCGCACGATCGCTACTTGCTGCGCGCCACCACCGATGATTTGTACCTGGTGCATGACCGCCAGGTCGCTCCATTTGACGGCGACCTGAACGACTACTATAAGTGGCTGACTGAACAACAAAAAGCCGAACGTAAAGAAGCACAGGCCGCACAGCCGACGAAAGATAACACCAACAGTGCGACAGCGAAGAAAGAGCAGAAGCGGCGCGAAGCAGAGTTTCGCAAGCAAACCGCACCAATTCGCAAAACGCTGACACAATTAGAAAATAAAATGGATAAGTTAGGCGCTGCACTGGCGCAAGCGGAAGCACAATTAGCGGACAACTCACTGTATGAAACCGAAAATAAAGCTAAACTTAACCAGGTGTTGGCCCTTCAGGCAGAAAGCAAAGCCGTGCTTGAAGAAGTGGAGATGGAATGGATGTCGGCTCAGGAAACCCTTGAGCAGATGGAGCTAGAGTTTAATCAATGACAAACAAGCACGCACAAAACGACCTCACCCTGGAACACCTCTGGCAGTTCAGTCTGCAGTTTTATGGTGTGCGGGAAGTGAAAGAAGCGTGCTTGTCATTACAGAATAACTACCACGGCAACGTAAATTTACTCCTGCTGCTCAGATGGCTTGATGAGCAGCAAATCACCTTCCAGGAGCAAGACTGGCACCTGGTGCAACGTTGCCTGGGCCGCAGTGAAACCCTGCTTCACTCCTACCGCGATCTGCGGCGCCACCTTAAATCCCAGGTCAATGACGCCCTTTACCGCGAAGCATTGCAGTTTGAACTGCAACTGGAAAAACAGCAACAAGCCGATCTGGTCAACTGTATTAACTCGCTCACGCTAGTCAACAATGATGGCGAACCATTGACGCTGCGCTACTGTCGCCAATTGGGTGGCGAGCACCTGCAAGCGGCATTTTCCAGCCCGGTTCCAAACATTCCCCACCCATAAGTCAATAAAATATCTATACTAAAGTTATAAAGGATTATATTAATAAATACTTCAGCGTGCGTTGAAGTACCATAAAGAGCAGTTAGGTATGACACAATTTTCCGCCGCCGCAGGCATCAAAAACCCGCACCTGCAAACCCTGTTGCCACGTTTTATTCGCAAGAAAGCGTTATTTAACCCGATCTGGCAAACCTTAACGACCCCGGATGATGATTTCCTCGATTTGGCGTGGAGCGAAGAGCCACACACGGACTCCGCACAGCGCAAACCCGTTTTTGTCCTGTTTCACGGCTTGGAGGGGTGCTTTTACAGCCCGTACGCCAACGGCCTGATGGACGCATTTGCGCGCTCTGGCTGGCTGTCGGTAATGATGCATTTTCGCGGCTGCAGCGGCAAACCCAACAAACGGGCCCGCACCTACCATTCCGGGGAAGTGACCGATGCACGCCTTTTCCTCAAGCAACTGCACCAGCAATTTCCCAACAGCCCCAAAGTAGCCGTCGGCATCTCCCTTGGTGGTAATATGCTGGCCAATTATCTGGCCCAGTATCGGGATAACCCGCTGCTCGACGCCGCAACCATTGTTTCTGCCCCGCTTGATCTGGCTGCCTGTGCCGAGCGCATTGAACAAGGCTTTTCCAAAATCTATCGCCGCTACCTGCTCTCTTCGCTCAAGCGCACCGCATTACAAAAACATGACTTGCTGCACGGGGAGCTGGCGCTGTCTTACCGCTCGATCAAGCGCGTCACCCGTCTGTACGAGTTTGATGACCTGATCACCGCGCCATTACATGGTTTTAAAAATGCGCAGGATTATTACCAGCAATGTTCGGGCTTAAACAAACTGCCACAGATTAAGCTGCCAACGCTGATCATCCACGCCAAAGATGACCCGTTCATGACTGAAGCGGTGATCCCGAAATTTATCCTGCCTGACAATATCGACTATCGCCTGTATGAGCACGGCGGCCACGTCGGCTTTTTGAGTGGCAGTGCACTACAACCGCGATTCTGGCTCGAAGAAGCGCTACCGGCCTATTATGAAAGCGTGGCGGCGGATTATTTTTCTGCTGTAACTCCATCCCGGAAGCAGTAAAATAACGTCACTGGATCATAAAAGTCAGAGGTATTTATGATTGTTCCTTGGCAAGAGATCGCTCCGGAGACCCTGGAGAATCTCATCCGTGAGTTCGTACTACGGGAAGGCACCGACTACGGTGAAATCGAGCGTTCGCTGCAAAGTAAAATCGATCAGGTAAAGCACCAACTGCAAGCCGGCGAGGCCGTGGTTGTGTTTTCTGAGCTGCATGAAACGGTTGATATTCAACTTAAAACGAAATTTTAGACACTTCACACTTTGCCGACCCCCGCTCGCTGATAAGCACAGGTTACGTGCTATAGTGGGGTATCGGCCGTGCAGCACGCGCTGCACATTACAGGTAAGTACTTTTCGACAAGGTTTGTCATGTCAGCAAAACACCCGATCATTGCGGTTACCGGTTCTTCCGGTGCCGGCACCACCACCACCTCTGAAGCTTTCCGTAAAATGTTCAACATGATGAACATCAAACCGGCATGGGTCGAAGGCGACAGCTTCCATCGCTTTACCCGGCCGGAAATGGACATCGAAATCCGTAAAGCACGCGAACAGGGCAAACACATCAGTTACTTCGGCCCGCAAGCCAACGACTTCCCCGGCTTAGAAGCGTTTTTTCACCAGTTTGGCGACAACGGTACCGGCAGTGTGCGTCGCTACCTGCACACCTTTGATGAAGCCGTCCCCTATAACCAAATGCCCGGCACCTTTACCCCCTGGCAGGATTTACCGGAAAACAGTGATGTGCTGTTCTATGAAGGCCTGCACGGCGGAGTGGTGGATGGTGAGGTCAATGTCGCCCGGCATGTCGACTTTTTGATCGGCATGGTACCGATCGTTAACTTAGAATGGATCCAGAAGTTTGTCCGTGATACCCGTGATCGCGGCCACTCACGCGAAGCAGTGATGGACTCCATCGTGCGCTCAATGGATGACTACCTTAACTACATCACCCCTCAGTTTTCCCGCACCCACATCAATTTTCAGCGGGTACCGACGGTCGATACCTCCAACCCGCTTAATGCTAAAGGCATTCCAAGCCTGGATGAAAGCTTTGTGGTGATCCGCCTGCGCGGGATAAAAAACGTCGATTACCCCTACCTGCTGGCTATGATTGACGGCTCATTCATGTCACGGCATAACACGATTGTCGTACCAGGCGGGAAAATGAGCTTTGCCATGGAGCTCATTGTCAGGCCTATCCTGCAGCAGCTGATTGAAACCGGAAAAATCGGTTAATAATCAGCTCAACAGGATGTTTACTTTTCATACCGTGATCATGTGCACATTTTTGCTTAGAAAAACGCAATTACGGTACGATTAAAATCAAGAAATCGTTTTCGAAAAAGGATACTATTTCTAACCGAAACACAAGAGAGCTTGCAGCATAGAAAAAGTGCTCTTATTCTAGTAGGCCAATTCAGGCTTAGCTAAAATATGGATAGCGCAAGCGTACCCTGCAGAGGAAGTGAGATATTATGGTTCTAGGTAAACCTCAAACCGACCCAACATTAGAGTGGTTTCTTTCACACTGTCATATTCATAAGTACCCATCTAAAAGCACGCTGATCCATGCGGGCGAAAAAGCAGAAACTTTGTACTACATCGTAAAAGGTTCTGTAGCGGTTCTTATCAAAGACGAAGAAGGTAAGGAAATGATCCTTTCTTACCTAAACCAAGGCGACTTCATTGGTGAGCTTGGTCTATTCGAAGAAGACCAAGAACGTACCGCCTGGGTCCGCGCAAAATCTCCTTGTGAAGTGGCAGAGATTTCGTTCAAAAAATTCCGTCAACTTATCCAAGTTAACCCAGACATCCTGATGCGCCTTTCTGCGCAAATGGCTCGTCGTTTACAAGTTACCAGCCAAAAAGTGGGTGACCTCGCGTTCCTAGACGTTACTGGTCGTATCGCTCAGACTCTTCTGAACCTGGCTAAACAGCCGGATGCGATGACTCACCCAGATGGTATGCAAATCAAGATCACCCGTCAGGAAATTGGCCAGATCGTTGGCTGTTCTCGTGAGACAGTAGGTCGTATCCTGAAGATGCTGGAAGAGCAGAACCTTATTTCTGCGCACGGTAAAACTATCGTGGTTTACGGGACTCGTTAATTTCGCGCCAGAAATCGACGTTCAAGTTAATAAAGCCACCCTTTCGGGTGGCTTTTTACTTTCCGATGCAAGAAGCATTAACCGTTGGTACTTTCAAAAATCTTATCGGCAGATGCTGCGACGAAGCCCGGATATAACTCACCGTTTTCCATGGGATAACGCTTGGCAAACTCATAAAAACCACCCGGAATAGTTTCGCTGCCTTCGCTGAAGCTGACACTCACTTTATCAGCCATAGTCGAAGACTGCTCCAGCAGCACCTCTGGTGACCCCTTCACTTCGCCACCCGACTCATTGATGGTAAAGCCCGCTGAACGCAGCTGGTCGTTCACTTGTCTGACTTCCTGATGTTGGTTCAGCTGATTAACGCTGACCGTAAAATGGTTAGCGCCGTAGCCATGCGCAGCCAGCCAGGCGGCATACTCACTCTCTTTGGCCAACACTTGGTAATCGGCATAGCTTACCTGCCACAATCGCCCGCCCCACAAAAACTCTGGCCCTTGCAATTTACTCAGCTCCACCTGTTCAACCAGCCTGGCTACGATCGCCTGTAGCTCAGCCGAGCACTCTTCGACTTTCAGCTCACTAATGAAAACTTTAGGTTGCGCCGGATCCGGATGCTCAAAATGCTTGGCGACCAGCTTTTTGCTTTCAAACACATAGTCACCACCAGGCAGGTAGCCTGCGGCTAAAAACGGTTTGGCCAGGGTCTCAACCCCCAGCGGTGCCACATTAAAAGTGCGTAAGGCAATATGATCATTAATCAGAGGTTCATCTTCTTGCAGAAGCTGGTGCACTTGCGCAGCCGAAGGGCAAAGACGTTGAATATAGTCTTGCCACAGTGAATCAAATAACACATCTGGCGTCATAACGACTCCTTGTTATGAGAGGGTTGGTTAAGGTAAGCAGCAATGGCGCCCCGTTGCAGGCAACAACGGCGCGGCCATCAGCCAGTGACGGAAAGTGTCAGTCAGTCCAACACGCTTTACTGAGTCTTACGCTCACTATCGTGTTCCGCCAGTCCAGACTGCCCGCTCAAGCCGAGCTGACAGTTTGGCACGCGAATACTGTCGCACATGGTGTCCAGTAGCATATCTCTGCGGTAAAATACTGCAGGCATCAACGGCGCAGCTTACAGGCTCAGGCCCGGGCTTAATGTCTCAGGCAGCACCGTTTCATGCCCTTCCATCGACGCCATCGGGTAGGCACAGTAATCTGCCGCATAATAAGCACTCGGCCGCAGGTTGCCGGATGCCCCCGGACCACCGAATGGCGCGTCGCCACTCGCCCCGGTCAACTGGCGATTGCGGTTGACGATGCCGGCACGGATATGGTCGATAAAGTATTGCCACTCTTGCTCATCGGTAGACACCAGACCGGCAGACAAGCCAAAACGGGTGTCGTTGGCCAGGTCTACGGCGTGTTCCAGCCCCTGGTAACGCACCACTTGCAGCAACGGGCCAAAATACTCTTCATCCGGCAGCTCGGCGATATGGGTGACATCAATGATGCCCGGCGTCACAAACGCCGCTTCCCCGGCTTTGGCTTCGATCAGGCTCTCACCGCCAAGGGCGTGCAGCCTGGCTTGTGCCTGCAGAATAAACTGGGCTGCGGCAACCGAGATCTGCGGGCCCATAAATGGCGCAGGATCAGCAAAAGGTTGGTCGACACGGATCTTATGTGTGGCCTCAACCAGCCTGGTAATCAACACATCGCCTTTCTCACCCAGTGGAACATACAGGCGGCGGGCACAAGTGCAGCGCTGACCGGCACTGATGAAAGCCGACTGGATAATGGTGTACACCGTGGCATCCACGTCACCATAGTGCTCTGAGATGACCATCGGATTATTGCCGCCCATTTCCAGCGCCAGCATTTTTTCCGGCTGGCCGGCAAACTGGCGGTGTAGCAAGTGACCGGTACTGGCGCTGCCGGTAAACAGTACCCCGTCAATGCCTTTCGCCTCCGCGAGCGCGATTCCGGTTTCTTTAGCCCCCTGAACCAGGTTAATTACCCCTTTCGGTAAACCCGCCTCTTGCCACAATTTCATCGCCAGTTCACCGGTCCACGGGGTTTGCTCCGATGGTTTAAACACCACCGTATTCCCTGCCAGCAGTGCCGGAACGATATGGCCGTTGGGCAGGTGTCCGGGGAAGTTATACGGGCCGAACACCGCCATCACGCCGAGCGGACGGTGGCGCAGCACGATCTGGTTGCCAGCGGCCGCACGCATCGACTCCCCGGTACGGTCGTGATAGGCACGGATCGATATCGCGATCTTCCCCGCCATCACCGCCGCTTCGGTGCGGGTTTCCCATAACGGTTTACCGGTTTCCTGAGCGATCACCTGCGCAATTTTTTCACTGTTGGCTTTGACTTTCTCGGCAAAAGCCAGCACAACCGCTTCACGCTCGGCAAAAGGACGCCTTTTCCACTCGACAAACGCGGCACGGGCAGCCGCAACCGCCCGGTTAACTTGTTCGCTTGTTGCCGCCTTGCCTTGCCATACGATCTCTTGGCTATAAGGCGTCAGGGAAGCAAATGCCTCTCCCTCGCCGGCGACCCATTCACCTGCAATCCAATGTGTCATGATTTGTTCCTTACAATCTGTCATTCATCACTGCGGCAGAAGGCGGACAAAGTCGCCCTCCTCAACCAGAAGCGCATCGGCAACATCGGGCGCCAACACGACACTCTGGGTTTCAGCGTCATAGGCGGCCTTGGTTGCCGCTGCGCGGAAGTGGTCAAACGACGAGTTACACATTAAAAAGTCTTGTGTACTGTTATGCTCCGAGATTTTGACCTGGGCACGGAATGAATGGCGCACCGACTCGATATTACGCAAATCGCACTCCACCGTCGGCCCGCCGTCAAAGATGTCGACGTAGCCCCGGTTAGTAAAGCCTTCCCGCTCCAGCAGTTTCAAGGCAGGACGGGTGTTCTCATGCACCTTACCAATCACCGCCTGAGCTGCAGGGCTGAGTAAGTTGATATAAATCGGCAACTTCGGCATTAAATCGGCGATAAACCCTTTCTTGCCAATTCCTGTCAGATAATCAGCCAAAGTAAAGTCAATCGAGAAGAAATGTTCTTGCAGCCACTGCCAGAACGGCGAATTACCATCAGCATCTGACACCCCACGCATCTCAGCAAAAATGGTTTGCGAAAAACGCTCCGGATGCTCAGCCATCATCAGGAAACGGCATTTTGACATCAGGCGACCATTCAACCCGCCACGGAACTTCTCACGCAGGAACAGGGTACAAACCTCACTGCATCCGGTGTAGTTATTGCCAAATGTCAGCAGCTTGACCACATTGTTAACTCCTAGTTTTGGTGAAGAGTGAACAATCTTACTGATGTGATAGGAATAAAACGGCACATCCCAGCCAATTGATGCTTCAACCCCGGTGGTACCAGCGACTTCGCCAGTTTCAGAGTCAACACCGACCATCAGGTAGCCTTCATCACCGGGCTGACTAACGTCAGATTTGCCAAAACTGTATTCTGAGTGTTTGATTCGATTGGTTAACAGTTCTTCGTTAACCGGCAGAGAAGTAAAACCATGCCCTGATTCCACTGCGCAGGTGTGCAGCGCATCGTAATCAGACATAGAAATAGGGCGAACAACTAGCATCAATACTCCCTCCAGATGCAAGAAAATCCTAACAAATTGTAGGAACAGCCCCCATCAGCACTCCTTGACGGGGGACAGCTTAGACGATTAAACCAGGGTAGCGATCGCTTTATCCAGTTTCGCCAAGCCTTCTTCGATTTCTTGTTTGGTAATCACCAGTGATGGGGTGAAGCGGACGACATTGGCCCCCGCCACCAGTACCATTAAACCTTGTTTACCTGCGGCAACCAGCACGTCACGCGCACGCCCTTGCCACTCATCATTCAACGCCGCACCCAGCAATAACCCTTTACCACGAACTTCGGAGAAGATGTGGTACTTGGAATTGATCTTGGCTAAACCTTCACGGAACAGTGCTTCACGCTCTTTCACACCCTGCAGGGTTTCTGGCTTCGACACTTCTTCAACCACCGCTTCGGCGACTGCACACGCCAGAGGGTTACCACCATAAGTTGACCCATGGGTACCCACTTTCAGATGCTCGGCCAGCTTCGCAGTGGTCAGCATCGCCCCGATAGGAAAACCGCCGCCCAGTGACTTCGCTGTGCTGAGGATATCCGGGGTAACACCCAGCCCCTGGTAAGCATAGAAGTGGCCGGTACGACCGTTACCGGTCTGCACTTCATCAAAGATCAGCAGCGCGTTGTGCTTATCACACAGTTCACGCACCGCCTGAACGAACTCCGCTGTCGGTGGCACAATACCGCCTTCACCTTGCAGGGGCTCCATCATTACCGCACAGGTACGATCGGAAATTTGAGCCTGCAACGCTTCAACATCATTGTAAGGCAGGTGAGTGACATCACCCGGCTTAGGGCCGAAACCATCTGAGTAGGCCTCTTGGCCGCCAACCGTCACCGTGAAGAAGGTACGCCCGTGAAAGCCTTGCTGAAACGCGATGATTTCTGATTTCTCCGGGCCATAGACGTCTGCGGCATAGCGGCGAGCCAGTTTGAGCGCGGCTTCGTTAGCCTCCGCCCCGGAGTTGGCGAAGAACACCCGTTCCGCAAAACTGACTTCGGTGAGTTTCTTTGCCAAGCGCAACGCTGGCTCGTTGGTCATGACATTACTTAAATGCCAGAGTTTGTTGCCTTGCTCGACCAGAGCATTGACCATCGCCGGATGGCAATGACCGAGGCAGCTCACTGCAATACCACCAGCAAAATCGATGTACTCATTGCCACCTTGATCCCACACCCGCGAACCTTCACCTTTCACGGGGATCATTTCCATCGGGTTATAGCAAGGCACCATCACCTCATCGAATAAACTGCGCTCTACTTTCTTTTCCATAGTCATTGCATATTCCTTTCTGATACCGCATGCCTAGCAGATAAGCGAATTTAGCCGGCTAGCTGGCCAGCAAATAATGTTTTGCATTTACACTGATGCGGCATTGTATTTACATTTATTTAACCATTTCAATAGTGAATTATGCTTTTCAGTCGCCGGGTCCGCTACCGCTAATCACTATGTATGATTATTTATGCATTAACATGAGCCAATAGAGAAGCTTTTTTTTTAAAAAGCCAATAATAGCAAGCTTCCACCAGCTGCAATTTGGATATACGGCTAACAAAAACTATGTGGAACGCATAGTTTTGCATTCTGCTTATGAGTGGATAAAGATGAAGAAATTGTTAAGAAAGGTGATCAAGATCAATTCATGCGCCGGGCGAGAAAATTGGCCAGCAATTGATGACCTTGCTCAGTCTTGATCGATTCAGGATGAAACTGGACCGCGTCAATCGGCAGGGTTTTATGCTGGTAGCCCATGATTTCGTCCATCGTACCGTCCGGCAGTTCGGTCCAGGCAGTCAGCTCAAACACCTCTGGCAGGGTACCGTTCTTCACCACCAGAGAGTGATAACGGGTCACCGTGAGCGGATTGTTGAGGTTGTGAAACACACTGCGGCCATTGTGCCGGATCGGGGAGGTTTTACCGTGCATAACCTGCCTGGCACGCACCACCTGGCCGCCAAAAACCTGGGCGATCGCCTGATGACCAAGACACACCCCGAGTATCGGCAGCTTACCGGCAAAGTGTTCGATGGCCTGCAGCGAGATCCCCGCCTCATTGGGCGTACAGGGCCCGGGAGAGATAACCAGGTGGCTAGGGTTGAGCGCCTCAATACCCTGAATGTCGATTTCATCATTACGCACTACCCTCACCTCTGCGCCAAGCTCGCAGAAATATTGGTATAGGTTGTAAGTAAAAGAGTCATAGTTATCGATGATCAACAACATAAAGAGTCGCTTGCTCCCAGTCCGTGTGTGGCAATCTGCAGTTAACAATGCGCACGTTTGTCGCCATTGAAGGCGGTATTTTGCTATACCAGGCCAGAAAGGCAAGTGTTTGCGCAATAAAAAGGCCAGCATACGCTGGCCTTGAGTCTTTACACAGATAGGGCAATTATCGACAGCGACGGAACGCGCCAAGGCCCAACAGCGCTAGCAATGCGCCAAAGCCGAACGAACCACCACTACCGTCTTTTTCAGGGTAGACCGGTTTAACGTTACTCGAGTCACGCTTGACCAGGCTCACTTCCATTGTCTTGCTGCTCACCACTTCACCTTCTCCACGTTTCAGTGTCATGGTCAGCTTGTACTTGCCGACAGGCAGCTTCGCCGCATCAAACTTCACCAGCTGAGCACCGTCTTTACTCAGCGTCTCTTGTGAAAACGCTGGCGCTGTTGCCGGCTGCGGTGAGATAGACAGGCTGGCGATATCACCTTCCAGCGCGGTTTCCGGTAGTGCAAAACCGATGTCAGCACGGCCGCTCTTAGTCGCAATCGTCACCAGACCTTCACCCGCTTCGCCGTACTTGTAGCCCAGAGCAACCAGAGCTGAGTCGTGATCCGATGAACGGTATGGATCCTGTGCGTAGAATGGGTTTGGCTCATTTTCATCCCCACCCTTGTAACGGTTGTTGTAATCGTACAGAGTCGATTCCGGGGCGTTAATATGCCAGTCAACCGCATCCACCAGACGCTTCTCTAGCGATCCTGAAAGCAACAGGTGATCCAGAGAGCCGACTTCATCATTGTACGAGTAACTCCACGATGTTTCGCCCTCGGCAGTCATATGATCCACCGCATTGAGGTAGCCGTAGGTCTTGGTGATCACTTTGCCCTCAGGACCAAACTGTGGCTGCTTCCCAATAAAGGTATAGCCGGCGGCCTTGAGCTCTTTGCCGGTCGGGTTTGAGGTCAACACCAGCATCGGGTCTTCTTTGGCATACGAGTTCATATCACCGAGTACCACGCGGTCCCCGCCGATCTTCGCCAACTCTTCACCCAGGTGGTAGGCCGCAGCTACGCGGAAGTTTTCACATGAGCCCTGGAAGTCATTATCCACCGCTTTGGTGCCTTCAAAATCGTCCCAGCAGGTAGAGCCTTTTGATTTCAGGTGGTTAACCGCGACCGTCAAACGTTTACCAGTATTGAGAACCTGGAAAGTCGCCGCAACGGTATTGCGCTGGTAGTTATCACCACTTTCAAGCAGCTCACCTTTCTTGTCCAGTAGCGGTGTACCATTTTCATCCACGATCATCGGCGCGTGCTGCGCTGGCATCGGGATCACTTTACCGTTGATGACCGACACCTTGGATGGACGGTAAATGATACCGGTGGTGATCGCATCTGAGCCGACGGTGTCTTGATCATCTAAGATCGTATCACCGTTTTTGTCGAAGCCAACAAAGACATAACGGTTGTGGATCGAGTTCTGTTTGTTACGATCGCCATAATCTTCGTCGTAGTACTTGGCATTAATCGCCGCCAGTAGCTCATTGATCGCACTGAAGTCACCGAAACCGTTGTTTTCCACTTCCATCAAGCCAACGATGTCTGCATCCAGGCCGTAGATCGCTTCCACAATCTTCGCCTGCTGACGCTCAAACTCTTGCTGGGACTCTGCACCACGGTTGTCACCGAAGCTGTTATCCGAGCCACCGAAAGGAGAGTTGAAGTAGTTGAGTACGTTCTGCGTTGCCACCTTAATGCTGAATGAGTCTGTCGCCGGGTAGGCGTCGTTGGTCTCATTAATTTCTGGTGCTTTGGTCCGGTCGGTATTATGGGTAAAGGCGTTTTTATCCACGTTGTTGGTCGGGATCAGGCGGAACTCTTTATGTGAGTAGTGCAGTACCCCTTCCAGGCCGGTGACCGTATCATTGATGCGGATGTAGTTGTTCTTCGGATCCGCGAAGAAGTCCGGGTAGTAAGGGATCTGGCCATTTGGCGCTTTCGCATCGCTGTCGACGAAGATACGGAAGTCTTTGTTCTCAGCACTTTGTGCATAAGACTCGTCACTGCCGGCAACGTGATCCTGGTTTGGCTGTGGGTTCGGACGTTTATACGCCAGCACCATGTTGTTACGGTAGCTGCTGTAGTCAAAGCTGAACGAGCGCGAGACACGCATGTTTTGCTCGCCCTCTTCGGCGGCATCCATGTCTTTAACCAACTTCACCGGCATGCCTTCCAGGCGCTCTAGCGTCGAACGGAAGTTTTCATCATCGCTATCGATGCGCACTAGCTCCACAGGTGTAGGCGCTACTTGAGAAGTGTTTTCGACTTCCCAGATATTATTGGTTGGGATCAGTGTGGTCATGCCGTAATCTTCTTTGACTTTTGCCCGCACACACACTTGCTGGCCAATCATCGACTCGGCAACCTCACCACTGGTTTTAACAAAGATACCGTCTGAACTACGAACCTCACCGTCAGCATTGTCATCGTACAGGTAGAAACCTTTAACCAAACTCGTGCCAATTGCACTGACTGTACCACGCACTAAGTACTCATCTTCAGATTCATATTGCCCTTCGGCAATCAGCGGCGAAGAGTAGCCCGTACCCTGAACCTCACCAATGTATTTGGTTGAAAGGCCTTCCGCGTCGGTACAAGGAGTGGTGCTAAGTGGCGGCTCTTCAAATGTTGGTTTACCCAAATCGTCGTAGGTATCCACCGGATGCTCAACCCAGCCTTTGCTATTGAACTCAGCAGAAGGCGTTAACGTATCATTGGTACGGCGGTAAGTAACATTAGCTCCCCAGTTATCACTGTTTTTGCCAATAATGTCATGGATGTCGTCGGCATCGGCGCTTTTCGCAATCCAAACCGCTTCACCACCGTTAAAGTTCAATGCATTGTATTTTACTTGACTGAAGCTGCCCGCGATGATCGGGGTGATGCCATTGTCGCTGATCGCACTCTGTAAACTGTCAGTAGCGTCAGAGTTGATGATCACGATTGAACCATTGGCCGGTACGGTCACACCATCTAGCACTGGCGTACTGCCATCAGGCAGCACCACTTTGTTCTTGTAGCTGCTAAAGTACAGTGCGTAATCACCGTTGAACGTGAAGTCAGTGATACCGGTGTTAGTGATTTCAATCGCGCTGTTAGTAGCGTAATTGCTTACGCCGCCTTCAACATACTCAGAAATAATAATGTTATTGATGTCTGCCAGTGCCGCGCCGCTTAGTACACTACTAATCGCACCCGCGAGCAGGGTCATTTTTTTGTTCATGGAAAATCTCTCTCTTGTGGATTAGAAGTACACACGTGCGTAAGCGTAAGCATCTTGTGCTGCGTCACCGGCGTTCATTTCAAGTGCGATAATGCTTGAGCTGGTCGGCTTGTAGTTCACGCCCAAAGTACCCCATGTGCGGTTGGTGCCCCAGCTGTGTTGCTTGGTGTCCCACACCTCGCTCTGAGGATCCCACTTTTCGTACTCTTCGTAGTTGTATGAACCCACTAATTCCCACTGCTTAGACAAGATGTACTTGGCCGACACCAAAGCGCCCTGGTTTTCCTGGGTTTGGTAATCATTACAAATCACAATGTCTTTGTCGGAGGCAGGGTTGTTTTCGGCGCTGGTTTTTACTGTGCAAGAGCCGATGTCTTCCTCTTCATAGAAAGCATTCAAACCCAAGTGGATAGTGTCATTAACCGCATAACGCATACCAAAACCGATCAGGCGTTGTTCACCATATTTCGAATCACCATCGGAGCCGCCGCGACCTTCCAGGCCGATCACCGCTGACAGGCTGTCGCCAAAGTAACCGATATAGCCGTTAACGATATCGCCCAGCTCCGCGCCAGAAGAGGATTTACCGCCATAGGTGTACGAAGTGCCGGCTTTAATCACATCCAGGAAACGACCTTCGTATTTCACCGTCATATCCTGGTCACCGGCTTCACCGGTTTCAACCGTGGTATCAAACGTGTAATCGCCCCACTTATCGTAATCATCAAATGCGGTATCTGTCAGGCCAACCTCAATATAGTGGTTGTCTAATACGTCATAGCCGACAAACAATTTATCGATGCTCAGAATCAAATCACCGGAACCGCCTTTCCAGTTCTCACGCTCGTAATCCAGCTCCAAACGGTAGTGCATCTTATCGCGCTTACCTTTGATGCCCATGGTGGCAAATGAGTCATCAATATAGCTTTTTTCATCGGTATAAAATTCACCGTAGTCGTAATTTGCCCCGATATGTCCACCGACACCCACTTCACCATACAGCTTGAGAAAATCTCCGTTTTCATCTTCGTATATGGCCGCGGCATTGGCTGCTGTCGCCATAAATAACGAAGCCATCGCTATAGCCACTGCATTTCTTTTAAGCATTGCCTATTTCCTTATCTGTTATATTTTAAATAGAATGTGATTCTATATGTTGAACAGAGCCCGAGCGTTTATTTCACCAATCGCGAGTGAGTGTTTAACCGGTAAATTTTGAGCGCAAAAAGCCACATGACCCTACCGATAGTGATATTGGTCACAGTTCAACTTGATTCATTTCTTAGCCTGATAAATGTCTCTTTTTAATGCAAAAAAGAAAAGTGCCTAGCATGTTAAGTGAGAAATGTTTCACATTTATGAGGTGATTATTATGATCGGATTTATACATTCAACAAATATCATTATTAACACAAATAACAATTGTGCGTTTATTTAGAAACTAGAGCCATTACTCAGTTTTCTATCAGTAAATATGATATTTGAGACACAAGTTTATTTAACCGAGTATGTGATGATGTATTTTACTGGCCAGCAAGCCTTCATTAACACTATTGATATTTTATTACCTTCAGCCTCGTCACCTTATTTGATCACGAATTTTAAAACGCTGGTGATATAACTCACAGCAAATAGTGACTCATTATCAAGTCCCGTTACGGCAAATAGTTTCCCCCACTTCGGCCAGCATTCTTTACAACCCAAAATGCAACCATTTACATAATCAATCAAGTGTGCTCTTATTCATTTCCAACAACAATTCAATCAGAGAACATAGCTCATCGGTTTCTCTTGCGGTAAAAAACAGGAATCATCATGAAACCCACTCCCCTCTTCGCCTTATCCGCTCTATTAATGAGCGGTTGCCAATTAACCTCAAGCCAGCCAATCGAACCGTACGCGACCGAACAACACTACGTCAAAACCGCTCAAACTGAACTCAATAAGTATGAAGAACTTGAAGTCAGTGAGGATGGGTTAATTACTTTCACTGCCGGCTGCCTGGGCCAGGTTATTACTGGGAAACGGCCAAAATCAAAGAGCTGAGTTATGCCATATCTTGTGTCGAACTGACTGACTATGTCGCTCATGGCTTGGTGGTGAAGTCGGTATTTTTGGGCCAGCGAGGACGCGTAGAGTACTACGATATGCAGCGCTGCAAGAAAGACACCCCTTTCCAATAGGTATAAAAAAGCGCCACCAATGGTGACGCTTTTCAGAATTTTAATTTTAAGTTTGATTAGGGACGACCAACAAAACCCACAGCATGGTAAGCTTTCTTCAGGGTTTCTGCTGCCCGTGCCGAGGCTTTTTCCGCCCCTTCACGCATCACCGCATCCATGTACGCGCGATCGGCACGGATACGGTGGAACTCAGACTGAATCGGCTCAAGCATCGCCACCAGCGCTTCACCAACGTCCTTCTTGAATGGACCGTACATTTCCATCCCTTGGTACTTCGCCTCGATTTCTTCAAAGTTCATACCGGTTGCCGCCGAGTATAGCCCCATCAGGTTGGAGATTCCGGCCTTGTTGTCCCAATCATGAGCGATACGCGGTGGTGTTTCGGTGTCCGTCTGGGCTTTATTGATCTTCTTGATGATCGACTTAGGCTCTTCCAGCAAGGTGATCACGTTCTTACGGTTATCATCCGATTTCGACATCTTCTTGGTCGCATCCTGCAAGCTCATCACACGGGCGTTAACCGTCGGAATGTACGGCTCTGGAACGGTGAAAATTGGCTGCTCTGGCGAGTAGATATTATTGAAACGCGTGGCGATATCACGTGCCAGCTCCAGGTGCTGCTTTTGATCGCTGCCCACTGGTACCTGGTGTGCACCGTAAAGCAGAATATCAGCCGCCATTAGCACCGGGTAATCGAACAGGCCTACGTTGACGTCACCAAACTGGCTGGAACTGTCGTTCGAGTAACGGGCAGACTTATCTTTAAACTGAGTCATCCGGCTCAGCTCACCCATCTGGGTATAACAGTTAAGAAGCCAACCAAGCTGAGCATGCTCTGGTACATGTGACTGAACAAATAGCGTGCTCTTTTTCGGATCAACACCAACTGCCAGACAAATTGCCAGTGCGTCAAGTGTCGCTTCATGCAGCGCTTTAGGATCCTGACGAACCGTAATTGCATGAAGGTCAACCACACAGTATTGGCAATCATAATCGTCTTGCATCTGCTGCCATTGACGTAGAGCACCCAAGTAGTTGCCGATACTTAGTTCACCTGACGGTTGAACACCACTCAATACGATGGGTTTGCTCATTAGAATGATTCCTTTGACTTCTTAATCTAAATAAATGAAAAACCGCGCAGCTGTTTTGTGCACGGTTTGCTCAGTGTACTCATTAGTGAATATTTTGGAAGATCTTTTGTTGCCACTAGGCCGAAACCGCGACCACACCGACCAAATCAGCGATACTGTCAGCGACAAAATCCGGCGCAGACGCCGCGATCGGCTCGCCGTGATTGTAACCATACGTCAGGCCAAACGAACGGCACCCCGCATTTTTCGCCGCCAGAATGTCGTTTTTCGAGTCCCCGACCATCAACAGCTCACCCGCCTTGACACCATGTTTGTCCATCAACCAGTTCAAGGCCACCGGATTGGGCTTTTTCTCTGCAAATGCGTCCCCGCCCAGTACGTCAACAAAGTAATGTTCAATCCCATGTTGTTTGAGGATTTCCGGCACAAACTTTGACGGTTTATTGGTAACCAGAGCCATGGTAAACCCGCCTTGCTGCAGCTCAGCCAGCGTCTCTTTGACCGCCGGGTAAAGGTGGCTGCGCTGGTGCCCACCTTGTTGATAGTACTGATCAAACAGCGCGCGTGCCTCACCACGCAGCGTGTCACTCAATTCGGGATCAATCGTCATATCCTGGCTCAAAGCCCGACCTATCAAAACGTCGGCACCATTGCCGACATAATCCCGGACTTGTGTTTCACTAACCGGCGCGAAGCCCAGTGCCTGTACCGCCAGATCAGCGGCTACCGCCAGATCCGGCACACTATCTAACAGCGTGCCGTCAAGATCAAATGCAATCAACTTAATGTCTTGTTGAGTCATAACGTCCCTAACTGACACAGGATGGTTGCCCATCCTGTGTATTTATTGAATGAGGCCAAAACCTGATCTATCGGGCCGACCAGGCTGATACTACCGTTACTTTGCCGCCAAACGCTGACGAACCGCTTCAAACAGGCAAATCCCGGAAGCGACCGATACGTTCAGGCTTGAGACGCTACCAGCCATCGGGATCTTGATCAGGTCATCACAAGTTTCACGGGTCAGGCGGCGCATACCATCCCCTTCCGCGCCCATAACAACCGCTAACGGGCCAGTAAGCTTAGCCTGGTAGATATCATGGGTCGCTTCACCAGCGGTGCCGACAAACCAGATCCCCTGCTCCTGCAGCGTGCGCATAGTACGGGCCAGGTTGGTCACGCGTACTAGTGGAACCGTTTCAGCGGCCCCACAGGCGACTTTGCTTACCGTGGCATTCATCGGTGCTGATTTATCTTTCGGTACGATCACTGCTGCAACCCCGGCGGCATCGGCATTGCGTAAGCACGCCCCCAAGTTGTGTGGGTCGGTCACACCATCCAGTACCAACAGTAACGGCGCGTCATGCTGAGCTAAGATGGCGTCCAGATCATTTTCATTCAACTGTTTCGCTGGCTTAACCCGGGCAATGATCCCCTGATGGTTAGCCCCGCAAGCCTTGTCATCCAAAGTCTTGCGAGCCATTTGCTGGATCGACACACCGATCATCTGCAACTCGTTCAGGATTGGCATCAAACGATCGTCTTGGCGACCTTTCAGTACGTAGGCTTCAATAAAGCGCTCGGGTTCACGCTCCAAGACAGCTTTCACTGCGTGAATGCCGTAAATAAATTCGTTACTCATGATTTAACCTGTTGTGTTGTTCACTCATAGCTCAAGCATCAGTTTTCTTGCTGCGCTTGGTCTTCTTCGGTTTGCTATGAGGCTTTTTCTTACGTGCTTTTTTCACTTTCGGCTTTTTGCTCGCCGCAGAGTCACCACGCGGAACGTCGCCGCCCTGGCGTTGAGACTCACCTGCCGGCTCCGGACGTTTGGCCGGCTCAATCACCGGCATCGCGCGCGAACCGCCTTTGCTCGCGGCACGCTTTTTCTCTTTGGCTTTCGCTTTAGCTTCCGCCGCACGCTTCTTGGCCGTTTTGCCTTTGCCGCGTAGCTTACGACTTGTTTCGATCAATTCAAAGTCAATTTGTTTATCATCCAGGTTCACCGCCAGCACTTTGACTTTTACCGCATCACCCAGACGATAGATATTCCCGAAGCTTTCACCGATAAGGCGTTGACCGATCGGATCAAATTGGTAGTAATCATTGGCCAGGGTGGAAATATGCACCAGTCCGTCAATATGCAGCTCGGTCAGGCGAACAAAGAAGCCAAACCCGGTGACATTAGCAATCACGCCATCAAGTTCCGCCCCGACATGATCCTGCATATATTCACACTTCAGCCAGTCGGCCACTTCACGGGTCGCATCATCCGCGCGGCGCTCAGTCATCGAACACTGCTCACCATAAAAATCCATGTCATCAAATGAGTAATGGTAGCCGCCGGTCGGCGTCCAGCGATCTTGGTTGCGCCCCTGCTCTTTGGCAATCAGGTACTTGAGCGCCCGGTGAAGGAGCAAATCCGGATAACGGCGGATTGGCGAGGTAAAGTGAGCATAGCGCTTGAGCGCCAGACCAAAGTGGCCGGCGTTATCGGCACTGTAAACCGCCTGCTTCATTGAACGCAGCAACATGGTCTGGATCAGCTCCTGATCCGGGCGTCCCATGATCTGGCGGGCCAAATCGGCGTAGTCGGTCGGTGATGGCTCCAGGCCCCCCTTCAGATCAAGGCCAAGCTCACCGAGGAAATCACGGAAGCCCTGTAAGCGCAGCTCACCCGGCGATTCATGAATGCGGTACAACGCCGGCTCTTTGGCTTTTTCCACCAGCGAGGCCGAAGCAATATTAGCCAGGATCATACACTCTTCGATGATCTTGTGTGCATCATTACGTTCTACTGGCTCAATGCTTTCAATCTTGCGTTCGGCGTTGAAAATAAACTTGGTTTCTACGGTTTCAAATTCAATTGCCCCGCGATGGTCACGCGCCTGTTTCAGCACTTTATACATCTTATGCAGTTCTTCGAGATGCCCGACCAGCTTCTGGTAGCGCGTCCGCAGTTCCTCATCACCGTCGAGGATCGCACTGACTTTGTTGTACGTCAGGCGCGCGTGGGAGTTCATGACCGCTTCATAGTGCTTATAACCGGATAATTTCCCGCTTTCCGAAATGGTCATTTCACATACCATACATAAGCGATCCACTTGCGGGTTAAGAGAGCACAGGCCGTTCGACAGCACCTCTGGCAACATCGGTACCACCTGAGAAGGGAAATAGACCGAGTTTCCGCGGACAATCGCTTCCTTATCCAGCGCAGAGTCTGGGCGTACGTAATAGCTGACATCAGCAATCGCCACCCATAAACGCCAGCCGCCGCCCGGCTGCTTCTCACAATAGACCGCATCATCAAAGTCACGCGCATCTTCACCATCAATAGTGACCAATGGCAACTCACGCAGGTCGACCCGGCCGGCCTTCGCCTCTTCCGGTACTTCCTCGCCGAGATGGGCGATCTGCTGCTCAACGGTTTCTGGCCATTCGTGCGGGATCTGGTGGGTGCGAATGGCGATCTGGGTTTCCATACCCGGGGCCATATTTTCCCCAAGCACTTCGGTCACCTGTCCCATCATACCGCGCGAGCGTGAACCGCGGTCGGTGATGTCGATCACCACCACGTTGCCCATGCGGGCACCGGCTTTGTGTTCGTTCGGGATCAGAATATCCTGACTGATGCGTGAATCATCCGGCACCACGTAAGAATAGCCATACTCAAAGAAGAAGCGGCCAACAATTTGGCTATTGCGCTCTTCCAGTATCCGCACCAAGCGTCCTTCACGCCGGCCACGTTTGCTGTTATCGGTAGGTTGAACCAGGACATAATCGCCATGGATCAGAGTGCGCATCTGGTGATGAGGCAGCAAAATATCATCATCCTTGCCTACACTGCCGTCGGGACGTACCCAGCCATGGCCGTCTTTGTGGCCAATCACATACCCTTTAACCATCTCCAGTTTGTCTGGCAGTGCATAACACTGACGGCGGGTAAACACCAGCTGCCCGTCGCGTTCCATCGCCCGTAAACGGCGACGTAAACCTTCATACTGATCCTCGCCATCCAGCTTCAAGGCTTCAAAGATATCGTTGCGATTCATTGGTACGCCGGCTTGCTCAAGAAACTCTAAAATGTATTCTCGGCTCGGGATGGGATTTTCGTAATTTTTCGATTCTCGTTCAGCGAAAGGGTCGTTTGGCATATTGTCTGACATAGGCACGCCTGTCTAGCAAGGAAGGTATAGGGCTAGTATATCTGAGTCTCTTAATAAGCTACAGAAATGCTTTGAAAAAGAATTACGCCAGACGCGTAAGCAGGATCAGCAATTCATGATTGTCACTGAGTAAATCTGCAATCGTGCAACTGTCTAATTCGGCCAGAAACGCCTGTTTTGCCGCGGCCAGTTTCTCTTTTAGACGACAGGCGGGGGTGATGTGACAAAAGTCGACAGCACAATTGACCAACTCCAGAGGTTCCAAATCACGCACCACGCTACCAACGCTGATCGTATCAGGAGATTGCATTAAGCGGATCCCGCCATTTTTACCACGCACCGTGTGCACATAGCCCAACTGGCCGAGGCGGTTGATGACTTTTACCATGTGATTACGCGAAACCCCGAATAACGCCGTCACCTCAGTGATGCTGGTCAGCTCTTCTTTCGGCAGTGAAGCCAAGAAAATCAAGGTTCTCAATCCGTAATCGGTAAAACTGGTCAACTGCATGTCACTATCCTCTCTGAGAGCAAGAGCGTAAAACTTTTCTGAATAAAAATACATATCCAAATGCATGTTTCAGTCATACCTGGCGGGACAGCAAGTATTCCGAACGTCGCTTCGATAGCTAATGATGTGCTTATTGGGAATACACCAAAGCCCACAAAAAGTGGGCTTTGGTGGATGAAGTTACTCGTTTTCCGTCGCAGCAGTTACCAGAAGGTATCACGCCGCTTGGCACGGGCAATGATATTTTGCGGCATGCGCAGCTCTAAGCCCTGGCGTAAAATCGCTATCCGCTTGTGCTGGCGCTGATCAGCCGTGACCGAATTATACAACCAGCGGTAGGCGTCTTCGTAATCTAATGGGCTGCCGTAATCACGCAGCAGTAACTCAGCAAGGTGAATACGCGCATTGAGGTTACCCATTGAGGCGGCTTCTCGCAGGTATGGGATCGCACGCTCTTTATCTTGCTGCACTAAGGTCCCCCGCGAATAATAGCGGCCAATCTGCTCAAGCGCTGCTGGCAGGCCTTGATGCGCGGCATTTTCCATATAATAGAGCCCCAGTTCCACATCCTGCTCGACACAGACCCCCCATGCAAGCATATCGCCATAAAGAAACTCGTAAGCGGGCAAGTTGATCCGAGTCGCACGAGCAACGATATCCTCTACCAGCTGGCAGTTATCAGCGCGCACACGTTGTAAGTGCTTATTCTGTTCAATAAGCTTTATCAGTTCTGCTTCGGTGTAGATAGGAACTGGCGCCCCCACATCAGCGACATTCGCCTGCGCTGTTGTAGTGGCTAACATCAGTAACAGTGAAGCAGTCACTGTTCGTAACTTCATAAACGTACTCTTTAAGGTATCTGAGAAACCAAAGATCGCTCAAGGATCTCCTCTGCTTGATAAACTTATCGGCAAACAACAGCTAAGCTTTAGACAATTTTTGCCTCTGGGGTAAGCTTAACGGCAACAACTTGCCATAGCGAGTCCATTTTTGCCGGCCTGTCCAACTGACAGGTACAAAAAAGCCGACCCTAAGGTCGGCTTTTACAATCTCTAACGCGTACCAATTAAGCTTCGAATGGGTGAACCTTAATGATGGTTTCGTTACGGTCAGGACCAGTTGAGATGATGTCGACTGGTACGCCGGTCAGCTCTTCAATACGTTTAATGTAGTTTAGAGCAGCTTGCGGCAGGTCTTCTAGTGACTTGGCACCAAATGTATTTTCAGACCAGCCTGGCATGGTTTCGTAGATAGGCGTAGCTTTTTCGAATGCTTCAGCCGCCATTGGCGAAACTTCCAGTACAGAGCCATCTTCCATCTTGTAACCAGTACAGATTTTCAGCTCTTTAAGGCCATCTAGAACGTCCAGTTTAGTCAGACAGAAACCAGATACAGAGTTGATTTGGATGGCACGACGCATCGCAACCGCATCAAACCAACCGGTACGACGTAGACGGCCAGTTGTTGCGCCGAACTCGTGACCAACTTCACCCAGGTGCTTACCAACTGGATCTTGCTTGTCCAGACCGTCGTACAGCTCTGTCGGGAATGGGCCTGCACCAACGCGAGTACAGTAAGCTTTGGCAATACCCAGGATGTAACCGATGTGACGAGGCCCGAAACCAGAACCTGCTGCCACACCACCAGCTGTGGTGTTAGAAGAAGTTACGTACGGGTAAGTACCGTGGTCGATATCAAGTAGAGTACCTTGCGCACCTTCGAACATGATCTTGTCGCCGCGCTTGCGTGCTGCGTCTAGTTCGTCAGTAACGTCGATAACCATTGAAGTCAGTAGCTCAGCGTAGCCTTTAGCTTGCTCAAGGACTTCTTCGTAGCTTACTGGCTCAGCTTTGTAGAAGTTAACTAGTTGGAAGTTATGGAACTCCATGACTTCTTTTAGCTTCTCGGCGAACGCTTCCATATCGAATAGGTCACCAACGCGCAGACCGCGACGAGCAACTTTATCTTCGTATGCAGGACCGATACCACGGCCAGTTGTACCGATAGCTTTTTTACCGCGAGCGATTTCGCGAGCTTGGTCCATTGCCACGTGGTAAGGAAGAATTAGCGGACATGCTTCAGAAATGAAAAGACGCTCGCGTACTGGAATACCGCGCTCTTCAAGAGGTTTCATTTCTTTAAGTAGAGCTTCAGGCGATAGTACTACACCGTTACCGATAACACATTTTACGTTATCGCGAAGGATACCTGATGGAATTAAGTGAAGAACGGTTTTTTCACCGTCAATTACAAGAGTGTGACCTGCATTGTGACCGCCTTGGTAGCGTACCACGTATTTTGCATCTTCAGTCAAAAGGTCAACGATTTTACCTTTACCTTCGTCACCCCACTGGGTGCCTAGAACGACTACGTTATTTCCCATCTTTCCAAGTCTGATTGCTAGTTAAAAATGGATTCTAGCACCGAATCGCGTTTCTTGCAGTCATTTTTTAGTCACAGAAACGATCTGGAAAGATGATTTCAACAATCGTCGCCATTTCTATCTCGTCATATCGCTGATAATATTTAACTTTCTAAACTGGACTGAGATTAGGAATAACGATGTCAAATTCGATATGGTTGGCGATCGGCCTGGTGTTAATTGTGGAAGGCATCGGCCCACTGGTGGCTCCCAATGGCTGGCGCAAGATGGTGGCGCAATTAAGTCAACAACCCAACAACGATCTCAGGCGAATTGGTGGCTGCCTAGTGGTGGCGGGCAGCGTGATCGTCCTGATGGTGAGTTAAGACCAATCTACCTAAGTGTCTGATCATGATTGCCGGTTAAAATCACTGATAACTGTGCTGCAGGTTTGGTCATGAGAATAACTGATTAACCGAAATCTACGCCTTGTTCTAAGCGATTTTTCCTGCGCAATTATCTGAACACCGACTTATCCAGATGGGTAGAACAGCCACGTAACCGATCAAAAAAAAGATAAAAAAGGCTCCGAATGGAGCCTTTTTGACGAATTATGCACCATAACCTGACGCTATTCTGCTTGCGCACCTTGCGAGTTGTTCATGTACTGGAAGAAGTCACTCTTCGGATCCAGAACCAAGATATCACTCTTCGAACTGAATGATTTCTCATACGCCTTAAGTGAACGCAAGAAGCTGAAGAACTCAGAATCTTTGTTGTAAGCGTCTGAGTAAATCTTCGCGGCTGTTGCATCTGCGTCACCACGTGTTACACGTGCTGTTTTATCTGCTTCCGCTAGCACAGTCGCCACTTCAAGCTCAGCTTGCGCACGAATCACCTCGGCTTTCTCTCGGCCTTGTGAACGGTGCTTACGGGCCACCGACTCACGCTCAGCACGCATACGGCGGTAGATCGATTCACTGATTTCGTCCGGTAGGTTGATCTTCTTCATCCGGAAATCAACGATTTCCACGCCTAAGTCAGCCATCGCGCTATCGCGAGTACCTGTCAGAACGTTTTCCATGATCTTATCGCGTTCGCCATCAATCTCTAACGCTTCTTTCGCCGCTTCAGTGGTAACTTCTTCGCTATCAGCACTGTCTGGCAACACATCTTTATTACGTGGACCAGAAACGATTTGCTTGATTTCACGAGCACCGATTTCTGAACGAAGCACATCCGTTACTTTACGCTCTAATAGTGCTTCCGCTGTTAAGCTATTGCCCCCACCGGTTGTTAGGTAGAAGCGACCAAAATCAGCAATACGCCATTTCACGTATGTATCGATGATCACATCTTTTTTCTCAGACGTTACGAAACGGTCAGAACGGCCATCCATGGTCTGGATACGTGCATCTAGCGTTTTCACACGGTCAAAGAGAGGCATCTTGAAGTGAAGTCCAGGCTCATAGATCTTCGATACACCGTTGTCATCAAGGACACGACCAAATCGGATCACTAGGCCTCGCTCGCCTTCTTGAATAACAAACAGAGACATCAGCATCGTCGCCAACGCGATCACTAGTACAGGGATCATTAACTTACGCATTCTTAGTATCTCCCTTGACGTGAACCAGTTGAACGAGATTGTGGGTCTGAAGTTGTATCAGTCTGCTGAGACTCAAGCTCAATTTGATCGTAAGCTGAAGAGGACTTCGTCTTACGTTTCGTTTGATTTTGGCCTTCACCAGCAAGCTTATCGATCGGCAAGTACAGTAGGTTGCCACTTGATTCTGAATCAATCAGAACTTTCGATGTGCTTGAGTACACTTCTTCCATCGTATCTAGGTATAGACGGTTACGTGTGACTTCTGGAGCTGCTTGGTATTCAGGAAGCAGTTTTTCAAACTGAGCGACCTGACCTAACGCTTCGTTAACGGTGCGCTCAGAGTAACCCAATGCTTCTTTCTTCAGACGTTCAGCACGACCTGTCGCTTTCGGAAGAATGTCGTTACGGTAAGCTTCCGCTTCACGTTCGAAACGCTCCTCATCCTCACGCGCCGCAATCGCGTCATCAAACGCATCTTTTACCTGCTCAGGCGGACGTGCAGACTGGAAGTTCACATCCACAATCATCAGGCCCATATCATAGCTGTCGATGATCTGGTTCAGTGTCTCTTGCGTGCTCTGGCGGATTTGTTGACGGCCACTGGTCAGAATGCTGTCCATCAATGAATCACCCACGACAGCACGCAACGCTGAATCAGTCGCCTGACGTAAGCTGTCGTCAGCATTGGTTACGCGGAACAGGTACTTGTATGGGTCTGCCACACGGTACTGTACGTCCATCGCGACGGTTACTACGTTTTCATCTTTAGTCAGCATCAGACCCGATGAACGTAGCGATTGAATCGCCTGCACGTTCACCGCTTTATATTCATCAATAAAACGAGGACGCCAGTTCAGGCCAGGGGCAACAATACGGTCATATTTACCCAGACGCAGGACGACACCACGCTCCGCTTCGCCGATAGTGTAAAAGCCGGCAAAGACCCATACCGCAATCGCAATGAGAGCAATGACACCAAAGCCAATTGCACCACCGCCGCCGATAGGGGAACCACCGCCGCCTTTTTTACCAAACTTGCCACCCAGCTTTTGACTCAGTTTACTGAACACTTCATCTAAATCCGGCGGACCTTGATCTCGGCCACCAGGACGCTGGCCACCACGATTATTATTACCCCAAGGGTCATTATCGCGGCCATTATTGCCGTTGTTATTTCCAGGCTCATTCCACGCCATTAGAAAGCTCCATCATTAAATATGACGTTATACTGTAGCAGTCCTTTAAGTGACTATAAAGTCAGTCAAAACTGCCCCTTCTCTTTTTTCAAGTCTAGACCAATCTACTTGCTGCATTCGAATATCGATCAACAAGTTACCATCCTGGTCATATTCCTCGCGTTGAATACATTTCATTTGAAAAAACGTACTACGGAATCGACCCTGATACTGTGGAGGAATTCGCAACTGCAGCTCTACCATTTGTGACGCTAAACGCTCGGTCAGCGCCTCAAACAGCAGCTCAATGCCCACCCCTTCCATCGCAGAAACCCAAACCGCGCGGGGAACGCCTTCCTCATCACGCTCAATGCGGGGTTTCTGCTCATCTAGATTGTCGATCTTGTTCATGACCACCAAAGTCGGCACTTCATGCGCATCGATCTCTTCTAGAACATCATAGACAGCTTGAATATTCTCACGAAAACGCTCATCACTGGCATCTACAACATGTAACAAAATGTCAGCTTCTTGTGTTTCCTGCAAGGTTGCCTTAAAAGCGGCCACCAAATCGTGAGGCAAATGCCGGATAAATCCGACCGTATCGGCCAAGATAGCCGGGCCAACGTCTGCTAGTTCTATTTTACGTAATGTAGGGTCAAGAGTAGCAAACAACTGATCCGCCGCATACACACCGGCTTCGGTGATACGGTTGAACAGCGTCGATTTTCCCGCATTGGTGTAACCAACCAGCGAAATTGTTGGAATTTCAGCTCGGCTGCGGGCTCGGCGGCCTTGCTCACGCTGTTTCGCCACTTTGTCTAAGCGGCGCAAGATAGCTTTGATTCGATCACGCAACAGACGTCGGTCAGTCTCCAGCTGGGTTTCCCCCGGGCCGCGTAAACCGATCCCGCCTTTTTGCCTTTCCAGGTGCGTCCAACCACGAATCAGTCGAGTCGAAAGATGGCGAAGCTGAGCCAGCTCAACCTGTAGCTTACCTTCGTGAGTTCGTGCTCGCTGAGCAAAGATATCCAGAATAAGACCAGTGCGGTCGAGAACCCGACATTTGCACAGCTGTTCGAGGTTACGTTCTTGGGCAGGAGAGAGGGCGTGATTAAAAATCACAATCTCAGCTTCGGACAATTGCACTGCCTGAGCAATTTCTTGAGCCTTACCCTCTCCGACATAGTATTTCGGGTGCGGGGATTGACGACTGCCAGTAACGACTTGCAGCGCCTCAACCCCGGCGGAAGAGACCAGCATCTGAAATTCAGCCAGATCTTCCCATTCACCTTCTTGCGTGAAGTTGATATGAACAAGTACGGCTCGCTCACCGGCTTCATAACGGTCAAACAAGCAATCAACTCCTTATGGTATGAAAACCCAATGAAGACTTAATCTTCAGACTTCTCTTGTGGACGCTCAGATTGAGCTCGTTCACCGCTGTGGTGGCTAACAGGACGCGCAGGCACAACGGTCGAAATTGCGTGCTTGTAAACCATTTGGTTTACGGTGTTTTTCAGCAAGATCACAAACTGATCGAATGACTCGATCTGGCCTTGTAGCTTAATGCCGTTCACAAGGTAGATAGAAACAGGGATGCGCTCACGGCGCAGTGCGTTTAGAAATGGGTCTTGTAGAGATTGCCCCTTAGCCATTTTATTTTCCTTATTTAATTTGTAGTTGTAGTTATTTAGCTAGTGGTGCAATGCAAAAGGTACTGCTTCTGCATCTGAGCTAAACGAATAAAAAAGCACTCTAAGTTAGTAGCAGTTATGAACACAAACCGCCACAAACGGTTCCATTCAGAGTGCGTTCACGCAAAAACGATCACATTATACACAGCTAACTCAGTCAGATGCTATCGCTTCTGACATGGTTTCAAACGCTTGATCAATGTTATCGCTATCTAACCAAGTTAAATCATCCCAGCTGCGTAACCAGGTGATTTGTCGCTTGGCCAATTGACGAGTCGCACAAATGCCGCGGAAAACCGCTTCATCCCGTGTGCACTCCCCGTCTAAATACTCCCACATTTGTCGGTAGCCCACGCAGCGAATGGAAGGAAGATCCGGATGAAGATCTGAACGTGCAAACAGCACTTTCATCTCATCTTCAAAACCACCCTCCATCATTTTTTCAAAGCGCAACTCAATCCGACGGTGGAGCTCAGCCCTATCCTTGGGGGCGATAGCAAATTGCTTAACCCGGTACGGCAGGCTCTCGCCTTTGGTCTGGGTTAGTTCAGTAAGAGTTTTACCTGAAATACGATAAACTTCCAACGCTCTCGATAACCGTTGAGGATCGTTGGGGTGGATTCTCGCCGCTGACACAGGATCAATCTCTTTGAGTTCATCGTGCAACACTGACCAACCTTTCGTCAATGCTTCTTGCTCAATTTGATGACGAATTTCAGGATTTGCAGCGGGAAGAGGTGATAAACCTTCCAGTAACGCTTTGTAATACAACATTGTCCCCCCGACTAACAGGGGAATTTTGCCTTGTGCCACGATTTGTTCCATGGCCTCTAGCGCATCACGCCTAAAATCGGCCGCCGAGTAAGATTCACTCGGATCAAGAATATCGATCAAACGATGCGGCGCTAAGCTGAGTTCACGTGCATCCGGCTTCGCGGTACCGATATCCATCCCCTGGTAGATCAACGCAGAATCCACGCTGATGATTTCTACCGGGTAGTGTTGGCGCAGGCGAATCGCTAACTCGGTTTTTCCGGATGCGGTAGGGCCCATTAAAAAAAGAGCCAAAGGTAATTTATCTGTCATGGTTCTAACTTGGCAATCGAAGCTGAGAAATCAACAGCCGAGACAAAATGGGGATCATCTAATGGCAATTGTCCGTGTCTGAGCTGTTCAAGTTCCGCAATAATTTGAATGGCTTCAGAAAGAGTGTAGTGGCTTTTAACCGCCGTCACCTTCAACGCCAGCCAGTCGATCAGCTCCGTTAGCAACCGCGCAGGCCCCTCGTCTCTTTCTAAGCAGGTTTGTGCGTAAGATAACAGATCTGGAACTAAATTTTGTAAGTTTTGTTGACGCAGCGGGGCAGGCACGCCCATAACCATCAGTGCTTTGTCCTGACGCGCTTTAAACTGCAGCCCCAAACGGGAAAATGTGGCCTGATATTCTTCAGCAAACCGGATCTGGCCAGACTCAAGCTTGAGTGACAAAGGCACCAATAAAGGTTGGGTCTTCAGCGCCTCTTGCTCAGGCGTCAACTGGCCTTGAGTACGATAAAATTCCGCTCTTGGCAAAGAAACCATCGCCGCACCGCAGTCACTGCTCATCAGCACATACTGCTCATGAATCACCACCAACGCTTTACCCAGAGCCGCCACACCAGGCAAAAGCTGCTCACCCGCCTTGCGTGGCCCTGCATGGGCAGGCTGCGTTTGACCGGCCGGAAAATCCGGCGTCTGCAGCAACTCATGGTACGCTTTAACTTGTTGCTTGCTTGGTGGCGACTCGGCATAGCGCTCTTGCTGTGCACTATTTTTCGCTGCGGGGCGTGACTCTGTCCACTCCTGACGCTGACTGATCCGCGCCTCGCGAACCGAATGTTCCCCAGCCGGCTCCGGCTGATAATCCGCCCTTCCCGGATAGGCCGGCGCTTTCTCCACCGCTTGATACACCCGCTCAGGAACGCCAGGCGGTGTGCGCGGCTCAGCATCGGTCTGTTTTTTTTTCGCTGGTTCACGGTGGTGAAAAGCCGACGCATTGACTTGCGGCTGTTCGATCACACAACTCTGGGCCAGTGCGTCCGCCAGTGCCTGATAAATAAAATCGTGCACCAGACGCGCCTGATGAAAACGCACCTCATGTTTCGCCGGATGAACATTGACATCCACCTGGTGCGGATCAATTTCGATAAACAACACATACGCGGCAAACTGCTCTGGCTTCAGGCTGGTTTCGTAGCTTTGGCGAATCGCATGGTTAATCAGCTTGTCACGCATCATGCGCCCGTTCACGTAACAATATTGCAGATCGCTTTGCTGACGGGCGCCCTCTGGCGTGGTGATCCACCCCTGCAGTTTGAGTCCGTTATGCTCCAGCTCGATACGGAGCATGTGGCGAACAAATGCATTGCCGCACACTGCAGCAATACGTTTTTCAATCTGCGGCTGGTTTTTCGCCGCCCGGTACTGACGCAGTGTTTTACCGTTGTGACGCAGATTAATCGTGACATCAAAACGGCTCAGCGCAATGCGTTTGAGTAACTCATCAATGTGTGTAAATTCGGTTTTTTCGGTGCGGAGAAACTTACGCCGGGCCGGTGTATTGAAAAACAGATCCAGTACTTCGACCGTGGTGCCAATCGGGTGGGCGGCCGGTTGCAGCTTCACCTGCATGTCCCGCCCTTCTGAATAGGCACTCCAGGCCTGCTCTTGTGCTGCAGGGCGTGAAGTCAGGGTCAGGCGCGACACGGAACTGATACTCGCCAGTGCTTCACCGCGGAAGCCCAAACTCATGATCGCTTCAAGATCATCTAAAGTGTGGATTTTTGAGGTCGCATGCCGGCTCAGTGCCAGGCCTAACTCATCTTTGATAATGCCTTTACCGTTATCCCGTACGCGGATCAGTTTGGCGCCGCCTTTCTCGATTTCAATATCAATCCGGGTCGCACCGGAATCAATGCTGTTTTCCACCAACTCTTTAACCACCGAAGCGGGTCGCTCTACAACCTCACCAGCGGCAATCTGGTTGGCTAACCGGGCTGGCAGTATTTTTATGCTCATCAGCGTCACCACGCTCAGTTACTTGTTAGGAATGATCAAAACCTGACCAACCGCCAACTCGTCAGAGCGTAAGTTGTTCGCCTTACGGATACTGGATACGCTAACGCCGTACTGGTTGGCAATTTTACCCAGATACTCGCCCCGCGCGACCTTGTGCTTGCGAATTGGCTTATCTTTTAATGCTACTGTGATTTTCAACTTCTGCCCGACCCATAAGGTGTCAGACTTAAGGTTATTCTCACGCCGGATATCAGCAATGCTGACTTTGTAATGGCTGGCAATCTTACCTAAAAACTCTCCCGACTTAACCTTATGAGTAATGGTTTCAGTCTCTACCGTATTCAGCTGTTCGGAAATCTGCAGCGCTTGTCCCCGGCCCGGAATAGTCAGTTTCTGCCCTATCGCCAGCCCGCTCGACTTCAACTTGTTGGCCGACATGATCGCCTTGGTGCTGGTGTGATACTTACCAGCTATCACCGACAAAGATTCTCCGCGTTTAACGGTATGCACCACTGGTTCGGCACCAGGCGAGAACACGGTACCTTCCGGCGGATTGTCTTGCAGATATTGCAACACGGCTTTTGAGATCGAACGTGCCAGTTTGTCCTGGTGAGCACGCTGGAACAGTAAACGCTCTTCAGTAGGATTGGAGATAAAACCGGTCTCGACCAACACCGACGGGATCTGTGGTGAACGCAGCACCGCCAAACTAGTATTGATCGGTTTGGTGTTGTGTAAGTGGGCCACTTTCCCCATCTCACTCAGGATATTGTTAGCCAGCTTGTAGCCCTCTTTTTGTGAGTGGCTGAACTGCAGATCAAGCAGGGTCTGGTTAACGTTGCGGTCATTAATGTTGCTGGCAAAAGCGGTTCCAGAGCCCCCAAGCAGTTCCGACTGCTTCTCGTGATCCTCGACCCAACGGGATATCTCGGTATTGGCTCTGCGGGTGTTCAACACAAACACCGAAGCGCCACGGGGCTTGGGCGAAGTGAAGGCATCCGCATGGATTGAAATCAGCAAATGCGCGTCATTCTCGCGCGCGATCGCCACACGACGGTTCAGGTTGACAAAATAGTCGCCACTGCGGGTCAGTCTGGCTTTAACCCCAGGAATCGCATTTAACTGCGCGGCCAGCTTACGTGAAATACTCAGAGTGGCATTTTTCTCGTATTTGCGAGTCGGGCCGACCGAGCCAGGATCCTCTCCGCCGTGGCCGGGATCAATAACGATCAGGGTATCCCGGGCACGCGGTACTGAACGCATGTCCTTGCTGGTTTTAGCCGGCTGGCTTGATGTTTGGGTGGCTTGAGCACTATGGGGCAGATCAATGACTAAACGATGGCCGTATCGCCCCCCCGGAGTTGGATTCAGGGTAAAAATATTAGCACGGGCACTTTTCTTCAACTCAAAAACCAGACGATAAGTGCCACTTTCCGGCGGGGTACTTTTACGAATGCGCTTTAAAACCGGACTGTCTGAAACCGGAAGCGGTAACTTGGCTTGCATGGTGGTTTTTTTAAGATCCACCACCAAACGATCAGGGCCGGATAATGAGAAATAGGAGTAATCGGCTTGCGCAGCTAAATCAATAACAACGCGCGTTTCATCGGGAGAGGGCCACACTCGAAAGCTCTTCACCACATTTGCCAGCGCCAGGTTGGGGAACAGCAAGAGAAAAGCGGCTGCCCATACAACCACCGCTCTAAAATTCAATAAACTCAACATAACTCCAATTTACTGAGTAACTGCAGACCATAATCATTATTTGCCGTTACCTCAGCCACTCGCTGTTGGCCCTGATAACGAATTTCAACATCCAGGTCAGGTTGTGGTAGCAGTCCCTGCCCCTTCTCTGGCCACTCGACCAAACAAATTGCATCAGGAGTAAAATAGTCACGGATCCCCATAAACTCTAACTCTTCAGGATCGGCCAGGCGGTATAAGTCAAAATGGTACACCTGCCACTGTTCGAGTTGATATGGTTCGACCAACGTATAAGTCGGGCTTTTTACATTGCCCTGATGGCCAAGAGCACGGACAAAACCACGGCTAAACGTCGTTTTACCTGCACCTAGATCGCCATGCAGATAGATGGTGGTTTGCTGAAAACAAAGCTGAGCGAGTACACTGCCTAATGCGACGGTTTGTTGCTCATCCTGTAAAATAAACTGTTTCGTGCTCATTGATGCTTCTCTAACTAATGCTCGTTGACTATATAAAAATCAAAAGGACAGGAATAGTAAACTGTGTTGGTTTTGAGAGACAAGCGCTCTAATGTCATATATGCGAAAAAAGTCGCCGCCACTAGCCAGTCATTACTGAGGTTATGCGCATAACCACCGGAGGTGCATCTCCATAACAAATGCAGCATAGCCAACAACTCAGCCTCACTTAGTAGTAGCACCTTGATATAAGATCCGTTAAGATCCGCCCCCATTTTCGCTAATGGTAGACCGCATGAACTACGAACAACTCGCTCAACAAATCAAAATTTGGGGCCAGGAGCTTGGCTTTCAGAAAGTCGGTATCTGCGATGTTGATCTGAACGAGCACGAAACCACCCTGCAACAGTGGCTTGATGCGGGCTACCACGGTTCGATGGACTGGATGGCCCGTCACGGAATGATGCGGGCCCGACCAGCAGAATTGCTGCCCGGCACCCTGCGCGTTATCAGTGTCAGAATGGACTACCTGCCTCCACAAGCTCAGTTCGCTTCTAACCTTGAGAACAAACATCATGGCTATATCAGCCGCTATGCTTTAGGACGCGACTACCATAAGTTAGTCCGCAAACAGCTCAACAAGTTGGGACAAAAAATCGAACAAGCGGCCGGACAGCTCAGTTTTCGCCCTTTTGTCGATTCAGCGCCGATACTCGAGCGCCCACTTGCACAAAACGCCGGGCTTGGCTGGACAGGCAAACATTCACTGATTCTGGATAAAGAATGTGGCTCCTGGTTTTTCCTCGGGGAGCTTCTGGTGGATATCCCCTTACCGATTGATCAACCGAGTACTGACCAGTGTGGCAAATGCACCGCTTGCATTACCATCTGCCCTACCCAAGCGATTGTCGCCGATAAAGTCGTTGATGCACGCCGGTGCATCTCCTACCTGACCATCGAATTCGACGGCGTGATTCCTGAAGAGTTCCGTAAACCAATCGGAAATCGCATCTATGGTTGTGATGATTGCCAACTGGTCTGCCCCTGGAACCGCAACGCACCAGTGAGTGAGCAAGCGGACTTTCACCGTCGAGACAGTTTTACCCATCCAGATTTAGTCGATATGTTTTTATGGGATGAGGCCACTTTCCTCAAAAAAATGGAAGGCTCTGCTATTCGTCGTATCGGTCATATTCAATGGCTGAGAAACATTGCCGTCGCGCTGGGCAACGCCCCATACAGCCAGCGGGCTCTGGATGCCCTTCAATCTCGCCACGGCCAGAGTCAGTTACTGGATATTCACATTGACTGGGCGGTGACACAGCTCATGAATCAAGCATCTATACCCGGAGTTGACACCATTGCAGCCAAAAATCAACGCCTTATCCGAATCGTTGAAAAAGGCCTGCCGCGAGATGCCTAGCAGGTAGAAGATATGCAAGCAATTGAAAAGTCATTAACATCAATAATTCATGACCTTGTTCTCAATTCTGAAATGTGGAAAAAAGAACGGGATACCGGAAAATTAGCGGGCTAAAAAAAAGTTAAACACAATCTAATGAAATGACTAGGATCAATAAAAAACAAACTAATGATCCTTGCTTGGTAAACCACCCACACACAAAATCACAAAAAACACTTAAATAACAATGATTTAATTTGGTTTTGTGTAATTTTGAACTACGCCGCAGAACGAAAAGATCATTTTTCGCCTCACTAATCATCAGGCTGAATACACTTTATCAACTAACTTATCCACAGGAAGAAAAATGTGGATAAGTCTGTGCACGGATGGGGAGAGATCTGCCTGTGTGCCCAGTATTCTCAGAGCTGGCAAAAACTTTCATGTTTTACACACAAGATAAAGCATTCGACGTAACTAAACGCGAACAAAAAATCTGTATTGGGGAATCATGCTTCGCAGCATTATGAAAAGAGCAACGAGAGAATAGGCAGAGGAGGTTCGGTTTACACCAAACAGTCTAGCCGGAGACAGTCTGAGAGAAATAACTCTCAAACCAATCTACTTGAAATTGGTTGCGGGGGCCGGATTTGAACCGACGACCTTCGGGTTATGAGCCCGACGAGCTACCAAGCTGCTCCACCCCGCGTCCGTATTGTGTCACCGTTAGGTACGATGCAGACCATTAAACTGGAGCGACACACGAGGTTCGAACTCGTGACCTCAACCTTGGCAAGGTTGCGCTCTACCAACTGAGCTAGTGTCGCTTTTTGTCACCGTC
>NZ_JARHUF010000014.1:49480-49943 GCF_029223195.1 Vibrio sp. CAU 1672
AGGTACGATGCAGACCATCAAACTGGAGCGACACACGAGGTTCCCTATTCATAAACAAAAAGGCGTGACCTCAACCTTGCCAGGTTGCGCTCTATAAACCAGAGCGGGTGTTGCACTTTATCATCGTTAAGCACGATGAAGGCTATCAAACTGGAGCGACACACGAGGTTCGAACTCGTGACCTCAACCTTGGCAAGGTTGCGCTCTACCAACTGAGCTAGTGTCGCTTTTTGTCACCGTCAGGTACGATGCAGACCATCAAACTGGAGCGACACACGAGGTTCCCTATTCATAAACAAAAAGGCGTGACCTCAACCTTGCCAGGTTGCGCTCTATAAACCAGAGCGGGTGTTGCACTTTATCACCGTTAAGCACGATGAAGGCTATCAAACTGGAGCGACACACGAGGTTCGAACTCGTGACCTCAACCTTGGCAAGGTTGCGCTCTACCAACTGAGCTAGT
>NZ_JARHUF010000014.1:50043-111150 GCF_029223195.1 Vibrio sp. CAU 1672
GTCGCATATCAACAGCCGTTGCTATTGATGAAATTTGGTTGCGGGGGCCGGATTTGAACCGACGACCTTCGGGTTATGAGCCCGACGAGCTACCAAGCTGCTCCACCCCGCGTCCGTATTGTGCCACCGTTAGGTACGATGCAGACCATTAAACTGGAGCGACACACGAGGTTCGAACTCGTGACCTCAACCTTGGCAAGGTTGCGCTCTACCAACTGAGCTAGTGTCGCATATCAACAGCCGTTGCTATTGATGAAATTTGGTTGCGGGGGCCGGATTTGAACCGACGACCTTCGGGTTATGAGCCCGACGAGCTACCAAGCTGCTCCACCCCGCGTCCGTATTGTGTCACCGTTAAGCACGATGAAGGCTATCAAACTGGAGCGACACACGAGGTTCGAACTCGTGACCTCAACCTTGGCAAGGTTGCGCTCTACCAACTGAGCTAGTGTCGCATCAACAACGTTTCCGTCGTTTAGGGCTGCGAATTATAAGAGCATTTTTTTGTGATGCAAGTCCTTCTGGCAAAAAAACTAGTTTTTTTTATCGATCGATGAAAAAGCAAGCAAAACTATCATGAATTACAAGTGCTTGAGTCACCGCCTCACGACTAAATGTTAAAAATTGTCTCGCGATAATACTTAAGCTCAGCAATTGACTCACGGATGTCATCCAACGCCAGATGGGTACCTTGCTTGGAAAAACCATCTAAAATTTCTGGCTTCCAGCGACGGGTTAGCTCTTTCAGGGTGCTCACGTCAATATAACGGTAATGGAAATATTGCTCGAGATCCGGCATATGCTTGTACAAAAAGCGGCGATCCTGGCCAATACTGTTACCACAAATCGGTGACGCGCCTTTGGGGACCCACTTTTCAAGGAAGGCGATAGTTTGAGCCACAGCGTCTTGTTCTGAAATGGTCGAGTTATTAACTCGTTCAACCAATCCGCTGGCAGTGTGGGTATTGGTACACCACTCATCCATTTTTGCCAGTTCTGCCTCTGGTTGATGAACGGCCAATACCGGACCTTCAGCCAAAATGTTAAGCTCACTGTCGGTGACAATTGACGCAATTTCGATGATTTTGTGCACTTCAGGATCAAGTCCTGTCATCTCTAAATCAACCCAAATTAAATTTTGATCGCTAAAGGACATGGTTGCGCTGCCTATTTGTTTGTCGATAAAAAAGGTACTATACCTCAAAATACCAGAAACACGATACTTGCGTACTTGGGCAATGAGACTTAAGTAACTGGGTAAACTCATATTTAGTAAAATATTGTGGCAAAAAAGAAAAAGTTAACCAAAGGTCAGGTGCGTCGCGTACGCAGCAACCAACAAAAACGTCTTAAAAAACAGGAAGACTCTGTGCAATGGGACGAACACATGCTTGGTGCCAGCAAACAAGGTCTGGTCATCACCCGTTTTGGTCAGCACGCCGACATCGAAGATCTCGAATCGGGTGAAATCCAACGTTGTAACTTACGTCGTGGCATTGAGTCGCTGGTTTCCGGTGATCGCGTATTGTGGCGCGAAGGGCTGGAGTCGATGGCCGGTATCTCTGGCGTCGTTGAGGCGGTCGAGCCACGCAGCTCGGTCTTGACCCGCCCTGATTACTACGACGGACTCAAACCTGTCGCGGCCAATATCGACCAAATGGTGATCGTCTCTTCAGTGCTGCCAGAGCTGTCACTGAACATCATTGACCGCTACCTGATTGCTGCCGAAACCCTGCATATCGCACCATTATTGGTGCTGAATAAGGTCGATCTGCTGGAAGCCGAAGACCGCCAGCGCTATGCCGACTGGCTGGCCGAATACCAGCGCATTGGTTACCAGGTGCTGTTTGTCAGTAAGCAATCCGGGGAAGGCATCGCAGAATTAGAGCAGCATCTGCGCGAGCGCATCAATATCTTCGTCGGCCAGTCAGGGGTCGGAAAATCGAGCCTGGTCAATGCTCTGATGCCTGAACTGGAGCAAGAAGTAGAAGAAGGTGCGGTTTCTGAAACCTCGGGGCTGGGTCAGCACACCACCACAGCCGCGCGCCTGTACCACATTCCGACCGGCGGTGATCTGATCGATTCTCCGGGCGTGCGTGAATTTGGCTTGTGGCACCTGGAAGCCGACGAGGTTACCGAGGCGTTTGTCGAGTTTCGCCCTTATTTGGGTGGCTGTAAGTTCCGCGATTGTAAACACCTTGATGACCCGGGCTGCATTCTGCGTGAAGCCGTGGAAAACGGCGAGATCAGCGAGGTTCGTTTTGAAAGCTACCACCGCATTTTGGAAAGCATGGTCGAGAACAAGGCTAACCGGCAATATTCACGCAATAAAAAAGCCGATCTTTAATTGTGTGAAAATTCACCACTCAGTGCTGACAAGCTGGTGAAATTTAAGTAACATCACGCGCCTTAAAACGAGAACCTAACAGAAGTACCGGAATAAAAGATGGACAAGATTAAAGTTGGACTGCAGTACTGGATCCCACAACACGGCCTCACCCGCCTGGTGGGGAAACTGGCTTCAGCTAAGGCTGGCAGTCTGACAACCGCAGTCATTCGCTGGTTTATCAAACAATACAATGTGAACATGGATGAGGCAAAGCATTCTGATCCTAAGCACTTTCAAACATTTAACGAATTTTTCGTTCGTGAACTGAAAGATGATGCACGTCCAATCGCAGCAGGCGAAAGCGTGATCACCCACCCGGCCGACGCTTGTGTCAGCCAGTTCGGTCCGATCGAAGACGGCCAACTGATCCAGGCCAAAGGTCACAACTTCTCAGCGCAAGAGCTGCTTGGTGGTGATAAAGCACTGGCTGCAGAGTTCCAGGACGGTTCATTTGCTACGCTGTACTTGTCACCGCGTGATTACCACCGTGTCCACATGCCGTGTGACGGTACACTACGCCAGATGATTTATGTTCCGGGCGATCTGTTCTCGGTAAACCCTTTAACCGCGGAAAACGTGCCGAACTTATTTGCCCGTAACGAGCGTGTGGTGTGTATCTTCGATACAGAATTTGGCCCGCTGGCACAGGTATTGGTTGGCGCTACCATAGTCGGCAGCATCGAACAGGTTTGGGCAGGCACCATCACCCCACCGCGCGGTAACTCCGTTTACAAATGGGACTACCCAGCCGAGGGGGACAAAGCGGTAATTCTGAAGAAAGGTGAAGAAATGGGCCGCTTCAAGCTGGGCTCTACCGTGATTAACCTGTTTGCCAAAGAGGCGATTCAGTTTGATACCAGTATGGCAAATGGTAAACCGACCGTGATGGGCACACCATACGCCCACAAACTGTAAAAGCTAATAACTGGATCAGCCCTCGCAATGCGGGGGCTTTTTATTGATGAAAAACAACATTCTGTGCAAAATTTAGCCTCATTGCTTCAAACTCATACTTCCCTCTAAGTAACTAAAAGCACAATCATTTACTCTACGTTCAGGGATGAATTTGTAGAGGAACTGCCAATGCCAAAGAAGAGTCTGAACACACTGGTGAGTTTACTGGTGTGTTTTTTGATACCACTTGGTGTCTTGCTGATGCCGATCGATGCGATACCGATTGACGGCCTGACCCTAATCCAACATCGTTTACTGGCCATTTTCCTCCTTGCCGCGCTATTGTGGGTACTGGAACCGGTCCCGGTTTTTGCCACGTCGATCCTTATCATCGCCCTGGAGCTGATCATGATTTCAGACAAAGGTCTGCATCTTTTCCGTGCCCCGCCTCCGGGCCATGATCTTGGCGAACTTATCCCTTACACTGACATTTTTTCCTCTTTCTCCTCACCGATCATCATCCTGTTTATGGGAGGGTTCGCTCTGGCCATCGCCGCGTCCAAGTATGAGCTGGACAATAACCTGGCACGGGTACTGCTCAAGCCATTTGGCCACCAGCCGAAGTTCATCATGCTTGGGCTAATGCTGATCACTGCGGTGTTCTCCATGTTTATGTCCAATACCGCCACCACAGTGATGATGCTGGCATTACTTGGTCCGATTGTCGCCTCTGCGCCCAAAGGCGATCTCGGCGTCAAAGCGTTGGTACTGTGTATTCCCATCGCCGCCAATACCGGTGGGATCGCGACCCCGATTGGTACTCCGCCCAACGCCATTGCCCTGCAATATTTGACCGGTGAGAACAGCATCGATTTCCTGAGCTGGATGATGATGGGATTGCCGTTTGTCCTGGTGCAATTGAGCCTTGCCTGGCTATTGCTACAAAAACTTTTCCCCTCCAGTGAAGCGCAGATGACACTCAAGCTGGATGGTAAATTTAAACGTAGCTGGCGCGCGATGGTGGTGTACATCACCTTTGCTGTGACTATTTTGCTGTGGATGACGACCAAAGTGCACGGCATGAACACCTATGTCGTATCGATCATCCCTCTCGCTGTCTTTACCCTGACCGGCATCATGGGCAAAGAGGAACTGAAAATGATCAACTGGGATGTATTGTGGCTGGTTGCCGGCGGGATCGCCATCGGCATTGCGCTGGATAAAACCGGCTTGGCAGAAGCCCTGGCCCATGCCATTGATTATGAAGCACTGTCGCCATTCGCCGTCGTCGTGGCGTTGTCGATCGTGTGCTGGCTGATGGCCAACTTCATGTCCAACACCGCCACCGCCAACCTGCTGATGCCGATTGCGGCAGCAATTGGTACGTCAATGCCCAGCCTGGTGGCAGTTGGTGGCTTACAGGGCCTGCTGGTTGTGGTCGCCTTCTCCGCCTCACTCGGAATGATTTTACCGGTATCCACACCACCTAACTCTCTTGCCTACTCTACCGGTCTGATCGAAAGCAAAGACATGGCTAAAGTGGGGCTGATTATCGGCTTAGTTGGCCTGGTGATTGTCTATGGTGCCGTTCTGGTTCTCACTTAGTTCCCTTGGCTGCGATGGCATATTGCTATTGCAGTCTCTTCAATTTAAGTGGCCAATATTTGGGCACGACATCACAGTCGCCAATAAATTCTCACTCACCAATATGAAACATGTTTATAATTAGCCGTCATGAACACAAATTCAACAATAATACTTAATTTCAACCAGATCGTGCCGATAAAGCAGCCATAGCTTTTGATGTCGCCAACCACACCTGAATCGTCTTAAGCCATTAATATTAAAACATTTGCTGTCGATCTTTTTGTCTATTCTGAGGTAAGGCAATGAGAAATACCATTAAACTAAAGATCCAGATTGCGATTGCAATCATTATCGCCATTGTCAGTGGCGTGCAAGCCTGGAACTCCATCTCCCAGTTAAAACAAGAAACCACCGAAGGAATCAATCGTGAGTTAACCAATGTGAGTGCTGCCACCAGCCGTTATATCAGTAGCTGGTTAGACACGCGCAGCGCAATGATGCTCGCGAACGAAGCGCGGATCGCCAGTGGGCAAAATACTGACCGTGAAATGCTTGTCACCAAAACATCGGGTAACTTTTTATCTGTCTATGTCGGTTTTGACGACGGCAGCATTGCCTATGGTGATAAAACTGAGGAGTGGCCGGAAAACTACGATCCCCGCACCCGCCCTTGGTACCAAGAAGCCATGCGCCGGCAGGAACTGGTACTCACCGCCCCATATGTCGATACCACCGGCAGTGTGGTAGTGAGCTTTGCCAAGGCATTCAGCCAGGCAAGAACAGGGGTGCTTGCCGCTGACCTGACCGTAACCAATATCATTGATGAAGTGCTAAGCGTCAAGCTCGACAATGATGGATTTGCCTTCCTGGTTGACGGTAACAACACCATCGTCGCCTACCAGGATGCCAACCTGAGCCAGCAACCACTAACAACACTTAACCCTCAGCTTACTGACGGTTACATGGAGGAGCTGGTGCAGTCAGCAAAAATTCATACGATAAGCTGGCCAAAACAAGGGGACAAAGTGCTGTATGTGACCAACATTCCTAATACGGACTGGTCACTCGGCATCGCAGTCGACAAGTCTCTCGCTTATGCGTCAGTCTCAGCACAAATTACCTTCACCACCATTGCTTCTATCGTACTGTATTTACTCATTGCCGCCATCAGTACCCTGGTAATTACGCGTTTGTTAAAACCACTGCAAACCTTATCCAACGCCTTGGAAGAACTGTCTCAGGGGCAAGGCGATTTGACACAACGCATTGAGATCGAGCGCATGGACGAGATTGGTGAACTGGCGACCCATGTCAACCAATTCCTGGCACAGATGCAGTCAATGCTAAAAGGCATTGTTGAAAACAGCCGGCAGCTTTCTGAACAGGCCAACCAGGCCAACGAGCTTTCGAGCATGGCAGCAGAGCGGGTGGAGAACCAGCAAAACGATGTTAACCAGATCGCCACCGCGATCCATGAAATGTCCGCCACCGCAGCCGAGGTCGCCAGTCATGCGGAGCTGACCGCAAGCGCTTCACAAAACTCAGCGTCAGCCTGTCAGGACGGCCAATTAGTGATTCAGAAGAACCGTGAATCCATTGTTGAACTGGCGCAGCAGGTCAGCGACGCCGCTAATGTGATCTCTGAACTGGAGTCAAACGCGCAGAGCATCAACCAGATCTTGTCTACCATTCAGGGTATTGCCGAGCAAACCAACTTACTGGCACTTAATGCCGCCATTGAAGCGGCACGCGCGGGAGAGCAAGGCCGTGGTTTTGCTGTGGTCGCCGATGAAGTACGCGTTCTCAGCCAGCGCACCCATGGCTCAACCGAAGAAATTCGCACCATGATCGAAACGCTGCAAGGCAACACCAAACTGGCAGTCAACAGCATGCAAACCAGCACCGGTCTGGCGGATACCAGTGTCGAGTATGCTCAGCAAGCTTATGACCGCCTGAGCCGCATTACGACGGCTATTACCGAGATCAACGACATGGCCATGCAGATCGCCAGTGCCGCAGAAGAGCAGCGCGCAGTAAGTGAAGACATCAGCCGCAACACCCAGGGCATTAAGGACGATGCCGACGTCATTGCCGGGCAAGCGCTGAAGAGCAATGAAGGTTCACGGCAAATGTATGATACCGCCAATACCATGCGAGACAATATCAGTCGCTTTAAAGTCTGATGTCCTTTTTAAAAGCAGCTCATTGAGCTGCTTTTTTTTATTGCGCCCCATTCACAGCTTTGCCATCCAGAATATTTCATGCATATTAAAGCCTCTATCCCACTCAACAAGGACGCTGTTCAATTATGGGCTACGAATGGCTCGCTCTGGCTGCCGCTTTTCTCTGGGCAGTTTCCAGCCTCATTTCAGTAATTCCCGCCCAGCACCTGGGGGCCTTTTCTTACAGCCGCTGGCGGATGGGGTGCACGGCGGTGATCCTCTCGACGATGGCCTGGCTCACCGGGGGGTGGCTGAGTGTGTCAAGCCAGCATGTTCTGCCTATGATGGCATCCGGCCTGGTCGGTATTTTTGTCGGTGATACCGCACTGTTTGCCTGCCTGAACCGCATGGGGCCACGGCAGGCAGGGTTACTGTTCTCCTGCCATGCGGTATTCTCAGCCGCTTTAGGCTACTTCTTGTTCAGTGAAAGTATGACTGCGCCGGAGCTGTTTGGGGCCGCTTTGGTATTTGGCGGCGTGGTGATGGCAATCTTCTTCGGTCGTCGCGGGCACACCAGCAACGCTTTAGAAGAGATCAAAGGCAATGTCTGGCTCGGTGTCGGCCTGGGGCTGCTTGCCGCACTGTGCCAAGCTCTTGGCGGAATTATTGCCAAACCAGTGATGCTGACCAACATCGATCCGGTCGCCGCGTCGGCGATGCGCATGATCAGCGCCTTTGTGGCCCATTGCCTGCTGTTACTGCTTGGCGTCAAGGTGGCGCGCGCCACCCAAAGGATCTCATGGAAAGTATTTGCGATTACGGCTCTGAATGGCTTTTTGGCTATGGCAGTGGGTATGACCTTAATCTTGTATGCCCTGCGTGAAGGCAATGTCGGTATGGTGGCCCTACTGTCTTCGACCACGCCGATCATGCTGCTGCCGTTGCTGTGGATATACACCAGGAAACGCCCGAACCGCTTTGCCTGGCTTGGGGCACTGCTCGCCGTTATTGGCAGCGGCATTTTGCTTCAGTAACAGATGAATACCAACCGACAACGCCGTTATCAGCGGTTTTGACCAGAAAGAATGATCAGATACTTATCCAGCTTGATATAAAACCGCAGAAACGAAAAAGCCCGAGCTAAGCTCGGGCTTGGATGATTCAGGATAGTGGCTGATTACTTAACCAGAACTTCACCTGTCATTTCTGCTGGGATCTCCAGACCAGTCAAAGCAAGCATGGTTGGCGCCAGATCAGACAATTTACCGCCTTCTTTGAACTCAACCTGTTTGTCACCCACGTAAATTAGCGGTACTGGCAGGTTAGTGTGCGCAGTGTGGGTACCGCCGGTTTCCGGGTCTACCATCATTTCTGCGTTACCGTGGTCAGCAGTGATCAGCATTTGACCGCCCACTTCTTCAATCGCAGCAACGATTTTAGCCACGCAGGCGTCGATCGCTTCGATCGCTTGCTCGGCGGCTTCGTAAACGCCAGTGTGACCGACCATATCTGGGTTCGGGTAGTTACAGATGATCGTGTCGTACTTACCAGACTTGATAGCGGCTACCATTTTTTCAGTTAGCTCTTCAGAACTCATCTCTGGCTGTAGGTCGTAAGTGGCTACTTTTGGAGAAGCAACCAGTTGACGCTCTTCGCCTTCAAACTCGTTCTCAACGCCACCGTTGAAGAAGAAGGTTACGTGGGCGTATTTCTCAGTTTCAGAGATACGTAGCTGAGTTTTGCCTTGCTTAGATAGCCACTCACCGTAAGTGTTCTCTAGAGACGCTGGTGGGAATGCGACTGCCAGAGGGATGTCTGCAGCATATTGCGTTAGCATTACAAAGTTAATTGCCGGGAATACCGCGCGCTCGAAACCATCAAATGCAGGTACGAAAGTACGCGTGATTTGACGTGCACGGTCTGCACGGTAGTTCATGAAGATCACCGCATCGCCATCTGCAATAACAGCATCTTCCTGACCTTCAGCTTTGATCGCTGTTGCTTTAACGAACTCATCGTTCTCTTCACGTGCGTATGCCGCTTCAAGGCCAGCAACCGCAGAATCGTAAGTGAACTCTGCTTTGCCTTGAGTAAGCAGATCGTATGCTACCTGTACGCGATCCCAGTTGTTGTCACGGTCCATTGCGTAGTAACGGCCCACCAGAGAAGCCACGCGGCCTTTACCTAGTTTAGCGAATAGCTCGTCAAAACGTTTTAGTGAGTTCTCTGCACTACGTGGCGGAGTATCACGGCCGTCCAGGAAGCAGTGCAGGTAGATTTTTTCCGCGCCACGTGCCGCTGCCATTTCAACCGCTGCGTAGATGTGATCTTCGTGAGAGTGTACGCCACCAGGAGACATCAGGCCCATGATGTGTACTGCTTTTTCAGCTTTAACCGCAGCATCAATCGCTTCAACCAGCGCCGGAGTTTCAGCAAACTCACCGTCAGCGATAGATTTGGTGATACGAGTTAGATCCTGGTAGACCACGCGACCAGCACCAATGTTAGTGTGACCAACTTCTGAGTTACCCATTTGACCATCAGGCAGACCCACGTCCATACCTGAAGCAGAGATTAGAGTGTTAGGGTTGTTAGCAAACAGACCGTCTAAAACAGGCGTTTTTGCATTCGCGATCGCGTTGCTTGCTGTGTCTTCACGGTGACCGTAACCGTCAAGAATAACTAGAGCCATTGGCTTCTTAGCTGACATAGTGATGACCTCGTCAAATTTAAGTAACTTTCGGTGCAGAGCGGAAGAGCCCCTTCTCACCTTGAAACAAAACTAGCGTAATTTTACTACACTTTTTAACCAAAACTGTAGGTTAAGATCAAATAATGTTTGCGATTTAATGTTGCTATCTTACAAGCTGGTCAGCAAACGTGTTTTCAAGCATAGCCACTTTCACCGCGCTTTGTACACTAAAGCGCTCCAGTCAGACCTGCCGGGTTATTGTGGCTGACCTGCCACCCATAAAGAAGCCAGCGCTACCTATTAGTCTCATTGGAAAAAACGATAACAGCTGTCAGGCCCGGACCAAAATCAGACAAGAATGGCAATCTGCCAGATCCCAATTATTAGTTAGAAAATTTTAACCCTCTCGCTTAAGGCGAGTAACCTCGCTATACTCCTGCTTTATTTTTTCACCAATAGTGTAGAGCTCAAGACATGCAAGAGTACTTTGAATTTTTCCAACAAAACACGATTCTCTCTTTAGTGTGGGTCGGCCTGGTAATTGCCCTTATCATAAACATCGTGAAGTCTGCTACTGCGGCCTACAAAGAAATCGACGTGAACCAAATGACGCATCTTATCAACCGTGAAAACGGTGTGGTGCTGGATATCCGTACCAAAGATGAGTTCAAAAAAGGTCACATCACTGACTCAGTTCACATTTTGCCGTCTGAAATCAAAGCCGGTAACGTCGCCAGCCTTGAAAACCACAAATCAGACCCAATCATTGTGGTATGCAAAACGGGCCAAACCGCGCAAGAAAGCGCTAACCTGCTCGCCAAAGCAGGCTTTGCTAATGTCAACCTGCTGAAAAACGGTTTGGTTGCCTGGAACGAAGCGAACCTGCCACTGATCCGCGGCAAAAAATAAAGGACGCGGTAAAAACGTAGTTTTGCCAGGCTTGGCGGGCTTAAACTGAGCAAATAGAAAGCGGTTGAAGCGCTAAGATGTGACACTTTGCACGTAATACGCGCTTCATCTAGTGTTTGTAAATTGACTCGGTTAGTCTCAGAACAAAGAGCATTTCTGGGGTTAGTGTTTACTAAACCCAACATACGATTATTAAGGATTTAAAAATGGCTGAAGCAGCACCACAAGCAGCACAACAAAACTTCGCAATTCAACGTATCTTCCTAAAAGACCTGTCTTTTGAAGCGCCAAACTCACCAGCAGTTTTCCAAAAAGAGTGGAAACCAGATGTAAAACTGGATCTAGACACGCAAAGCCGTGAGCTGGGTGAAGGCGTTTACGAAGTAATTCTGCGTCTGACTGTCACAGTGAAAAACGAAGAAGAGACCGCATTCCTGTGTGAAGTGCAACAAGGTGGTATCTTCACTGCTGAGCAGATGGAAGCAGGCCAACTGGCGCATTGCCTGGGTGCCTTCTGCCCGAACATCCTATTCCCTTACGCTCGTGAGACTATCTCTGGCCTGGTAGTTAAAGGTACTTTCCCACAACTGAACCTTGCACCGGTTAACTTTGATGCCCTGTTCATGAACTACCTTCAGCAGCAAGCTCAGCAAGACGAAGCTAAAGCGTAATTCAAATCAAGCGAGTGACGTGTTGCGTAAACCTGCGTAACGCGGGACACAGCACGAAGCTCAAAAATGCACAAAGCGCCCGCCACCGGGATGCGTTGTGCATTTTTTTCTTTCTGACATCAGGCTCTAGTTCCTAACCTCTAGAAATCGTAAAATCTGGTGATTATGAACTAGATTCTACTAGTAGCAAGACTATCAGGCGGTAGCATGACACAAGCAAAATCACACAATGCCTACGGAAAAGACATTGCAATGACGGTTATTGGCGCAGGCTCGTACGGCACCTCATTGGCAATTTCACTGGCACGTAACGGTAGCAACGTAGTCCTGTGGGGACACGAGCCGGAGCATATGGCACGCCTGGAAGCCGATCGGGCCAACCACGAGTTTCTGCCGGGAGTGGATTTCCCAGAAAGCTTAATCGTTGAGTCCGATCTTGAGAAAGCCGTCCAGGCCAGCCGGGATCTGCTGGTTGTCGTGCCAAGCCACGTGTTTGGCATTGTTCTGAACAGCCTCAAACCATACCTGCGAGAGGATAGCCGTATTTGTTGGGCGACGAAGGGCCTGGAACCGGATACCGGCCGCCTGCTCAAAGATGTCGCACATGACATCCTCGGCGCACAGTATTCACTGGCCGTTTTGTCAGGGCCAACCTTTGCTAAAGAGCTGGCGATGGGCCTGCCAACAGCCATCTCGGTCGCATCCCCTGATGCGCAGTTTGTCGTGGATCTGCAAGAAAAAATCCACTGCAGCAAAACATTCCGTGTCTATGCCAACAGTGACTTTACCGGCATGCAGCTTGGCGGAGCGGTGAAAAATGTCATCGCCATCGGCGCAGGTATGTCCGACGGCATTGGATTTGGCGCCAATGCCCGCACCGCCTTGATCACTCGCGGGCTGGCTGAAATGAGCCGCCTCGGTGCCGCTCTGGGAGCACAACCAGAAACCTTTATGGGTATGGCAGGTCTGGGCGATCTGGTGCTGACTTGCACCGATAACCAGTCACGCAACCGCCGTTTTGGTTTAGCCCTGGGTCAGGGTAAAGATGTGGATACCGCCCAGCAAGAAATTGGTCAGGTGGTCGAAGGTTACCGCAACACCAAAGAAGTCTGGCTGCTGTCCCAGCGTATGGGAGTTGAGATGCCGATTGTTGACCAAATTTATCAAGTATTGTATCAAGGAAAAGATGCCCGCCTGGCAGCACAAGATTTACTGGCTCGCGACAAGAAAGCCGAAGGTAAGTAACGCTCAGCTTCATTTAGCGTCTCCGCTGAGCAGAAAGAAGTAGTCGGGTCACGGATGAACCACTCAGGATATTGAGAATGAAACACTGCGAAAAACAGAAAGTCTGGCACAAAATAGTGGCAGAAGCCCGCGAAATGTCTGAGCAAGAGCCGATGCTGGCCAGCTTTTATCATGCCACCATCATCAAGCATGACAGTTTATGCGCCGCACTCAGCTACATTCTGGCCAACAAACTCAACACCGCCTCTATGCCAGCGATGGCCGTGCGCGAGGTAGTAGAAGAAGCATTCGCTGCCGACCCCACCATCACCGATGGTGCCGCGTGCGACATTTGTGCAACCGTCAACCGTGACCCGGCGGTGGCGATGTATTCAATCCCGCTGTTGTACCTGAAAGGCTACCATGCCCTGCAAGGCTATCGTGTGGCAAACTGGCTGTGGAAACAGGGCCGTCATGCCCTGGCTACCTACCTGCAGAACCAGATTTCAGTGGCCTGTCAGGTCGATATTCACCCGGCGGCCCGTATTGGCAGTGGCATCATGCTCGACCACGCTACAGGCATCGTGATTGGTGAAACCGCCGTGGTTGAAAATGACGTCTCGATTTTGCAGGACGTAACATTAGGCGGTACCGGGAAAGAGAGCGGTGACCGGCACCCGAAAATCCGCGAAGGGGTGATGATTGGTGCCGGAGCCAAAATTCTTGGTAATATTGAAGTCGGTGAAGGTGCGAAGATTGGTTCGTGTTCCGTGGTATTGCAGGCGGTTCCGCCCCATACCACTGTCGCAGGGGTACCGGCAAAAATTGTTGGCCGGCCGAAAACCGACAAGCCATCGCTGGATATGGATCAGGGCTTTAATGGCAAATCGCAAAGCTTTATCCACGGAGATGGCATTTAAGCACTCTCCTCGGTTCACTTAACATTGATGTGGCAGGTAATTCTCAGGTGAAAAATATAAATCACGCGCTGTTCCGTTCGACGCTGTTAATCACTTGCGCATTATCTGCCTGCCCCCCACCCACGGCCTTCGCCGCCAGTCAACAAGAGCTGAAAGGCGTCACCAGCGAGATCAGCCGGCAGAAGCAATCCATCTCCTCACAGGAACAACAGCTGAATAAGCTGCAAAAATCCCTCAAGGATCAGGAGCTGGGTATTGTCCGGCTGGAAAAGGCGATCGCCCAAAGCAAAACGGACTTAACCAAGACCAAGCGTAACATCAGTCAACTGGAAGAAAAGATCTCCCGTCAGGAAGCCCGTCGCCAGCAGCAGGAACAAGAGCTGAAACAGCTGCTGCAAACGTATTACCTGACCCAACGCGCCAAAGCCAATGGACACCTGCTCAACCAAGGCATTGAGGAAGATCGCATCAGCCAGTATTTCCAGCATCTGGCCAAAGCGCGGGCCAAAGTCATCAAAGAGATGACCGACACCAGCGAAGCACTGGCTCACAACAAACAGCAGCTTGAGCTGGAAAAAGCCCAGATGGAAACCCTGTTGACCCAACAGTCAAACAAACGCAGCCAACTGGCCGGCACGCAAGCACAACGCCAGAAAACACTCAGCAAAATCCAGAGCAGCATTAAAAATGATCAACGCTATCTGGCGGAGTTGCAACGCAATGAAACCCGCCTGAAAGCCGAGATCGCCAAGGCCGCCAAACGTAACGCGGTGCCGATGGATGGCCTGAGTAAACAGAAAGGCAAACTGCCCTGGCCGATCAAAGGACGGGTATTGCACAGCTTTGGCTCCCGCCAGACCGGGCAAATCAACTGGAAAGGTATGGTGCTGACGGCCGATTATGGCGAACAGGTCAAGGCGGTCTACCCCGGCACTGTGGTGTTTGCCGAATACCTGCGTGGTTACGGCCTGGTCGTATTGCTCGATCATGGCAAAGGCGACATGACCCTGTATGGCTATAATCAAGCCCTGACCAAAAAAGAAGGGGACAAAGTCACGGCCGGTGAAGTGATCGCCCTGGCCGGCGATACCGGCGGTCAGGACAGAGCGTCACTGTATTTTGAAATCCGCCGCAACAGTGAAGCACAAAATCCAAAATCCTGGTTAAAACGGCTGTAATCCACTGCCCAGCCTGGAAAAAACGCCGATGGCGCCCTTGGGCGATGGGTTCTTCCCCCGGTGCAATCAGGCATAGTAAATCTCAACCGCATCAATAAACCCACTGATGTCCTCTTTCTTCAGCGCATTAACTCCGGCCGCGGCTTCCCGCCCTCCTCCGGTCGGAAACTGGCTGCAAACCGCAGCAGCCCCATGTTTATTATTCAGCGGGGCACGCAAAGAAACAGTGTAACGGCCATCCGGATTTTCCGTTAATACGGCATGGGCAGCGTCCGGATTTTGGTTTGCCAGCCAGTTACCATACACACCACTAATACGCCGTGACGCCGCGTCATTTGGCAGCACAAACAGCTGCAATTTGTCGCTGGCATACGTCACGGGCACCGATAATGCGCTTTCCAAATCGGCCTGGTAAGCGGCTTGCAGGGTATAAAACGGGGAGGCCGGATCGGCGATCACCTCTAATGGCGAGAGATAGTGACGCAAAGCGTGATAAAGGTCTGCAGGGTGATAATGTAAATCTGCGACCGTTGTGCCGTAACCATTGTAGTTAATCAAGGTACCCAGCTGTTTCAGCTGCATCTTTTGCTCAGCACTGAGCCCTGCCTGATCGGCCAGTTCATCGGCTGTTGCGATCAGGTTATCACCGTAGGCAGCCGTGATGGCCCATAGGTGGTATTGCCGATCCAGCAGCTGGTCAATAATCAATGCGGTACAAGTGTTGGCATCCAGGTCGATGTGCGCCTGCAGATTGGAATGCTGCGGAATAACCCCGGCTTTATGGTGATCAGCATAGAAAACCTGCGCACCCTGCGCCAGCGCCTGCGATAAAGCGGTGATATTCTTTTCCATAGATATATCGAGTATGGTCAGGCTATCCCCGGCTCCGGCCTTAACCTTTTCCACCAGTTGAATGTCTCGCTTGACGCCCGTCACTAATTGCGCCGCTCTCGGACAGGCAAAGCGCAGCTGCAACAAAGCAATGATGCCATCCGCATCACCATTAAAAATGTCGTAATCCATGGCGCGATAGTTCCTTTATCTTCCGTGCTGCCAGCTATTGTGCGTAAGTGGGCCAACAAGTCAACCAACACAGCCATCGACCAAGCCAACTAACCATCGGTGCCTGGCGCCAATGGTATCCGTTCAGAGATCAAGAAAAAGGCCGGCTGACTGTTAGCCCGGCAGCTGGCCCATCGACTCCTCCAGCAGTTCGAGTTGCTCCAGGCCTTGTTCACTGGCCAGGGGCTTGACCACGGTAAGCATCTGTAACATCCCCTGTTTGACCATTTGCTCAGTGATCATCGTCTTGGGTGACATCGCCGCCTGATAAGCGAGCCAGCTACAGGCAATCAGATGCAGTGTGCGCACCAAGGATGTCAGCTGTTGCTGATCCACTTCCAGCAGCTCAAGATCGACGAACTCCTGCACGATGACGATCAAGTTGGCCTGCAGTTTCTCTTGAACTTTGATGTAGTCTTCATGTAACTGTGCATCCCGCGATAAAATCTCCGGCAGATTGGCGTAGAAAAAGCGGTATTTCCACATCAGGGTAAAAATCGAGTCCAGGTAACTTTTCAGCATCGTCAGGCTCTCCTGAGCACCTTGGATGGGGGTAAACCTCTCCAGTAACTCACTGGAGTAGAGAGTGAAAATCTCGCGCACTATCTCTTGCTTATTACGAAAGTGGTAGTAAAGATTCCCCGGGCTGATTTCAATATACTCAGCAATATGGTTGGTGGTGATATTGCGTTCACCATGCTGGTTGAACAACTCCAATGCCGCATAGACGATCTTCTCGCGCGTTTTCATCGTAATTCCATTCTTTCGCTTCTGACTTTTCGAGTATAGCGACTTCGCCTGGCCAGATCGATAAGGGCTCCCGATACAATAACATAACAGACCAGTTTGAACGCCACCGGCTCTGCCGACACTCCCCCACAAAGCACTGTACGCGGCATGGCCAGCAAAGCACACTGCTTGTTGGGGAATTAACGTCCTTTAGGCGATCGGAAACGGAAAAGCCGTCACCTGATCGATATGATCACAACCAAGCGCCAGCATAATCAGGCGGTCAACGCCGAGCGCTACGCCAGCACATTCCGGCAACCCTGCCTCCAGCGCCGCAATCAGATGGCGATCAATCGGCTGCGGCGCCAGGCCCATTTCGACCCGCTTCGCGTTGTCTTGTTCAAACCGGGCCAACTGTTCGGCCGGGTTATCCAGCTCATGGAAACCGTTGGCCAGTTCGATACCTTTAAAATAGACCTCAAAGCGATCCGCCACCCGTGGGTCCTGGGAATTAAGTTTCGCCAGCGCCGCCTGCGAAGCCGGGAAATCATACACAAAGGCGGGTACTTGCTGGCCGATCTTGTTTTCCACCCCAACGCTAAACAGCAATTGCAGCAAAGTATCACGATCTTGCTCTGGCTCGGCGATGTCACTCAAACCGAGTTGGCCCGCCACCAGTTTAAGTTCTTCCATCGAGCCTTCCAGCGGGCAAACGCCAAGCACATTGATAAAGGCTTGCTGATAAGTCATTCGCTCTGCGGCTGTGCAGCCAAGTACCAACTGTAACAGCACATCCATTTCATCCATCAGTTGGTGATGGTCGAAGCCAACCCGGTACCATTCCAACATGGTAAACTCCGGATTATGGTAGCGGCCGTTTTCCTCATTACGGAAAGCTTTATTGATTTGATAGATACTGCCACTGCCGGCCGCCAGCAACCGCTTCATGTGGAACTCCGGACTGGTCATAAAATACAGCTTACGCCCGTCGGCATAACCCGGCCCGACAAACTCAGTTTGGAAGGTATGCAGATGAACGTCCGTCACCGTCGCATGGCTCATTGCTGGTGTATCCACTTCCAGCACGTTTCGCTCGGCAAAGAAATGACGGATCTGACCAATAAGGCCAGCGCGTTGTCGTAATTGTTCTATCGATGCAGTTGGTCGCCATTCGGCACACATAAAAAGATCCCCAAAACTCAACAGGTTGAAAAGGCTATTTTGACATGCTTCGTGTAACGCGACGAGAGGGAATTCACCCTCCGCTCGGCCAAGCGGCCCTGGGTGAGAATCCAGCCAGTTATGAAGCGTACATTTCACGTATTACAACACAAAGAACCTAGCTGATTGCTTTCTCATTAATGACATAAATGTGGTGCAACAGGCCGGTAACATGACCGGTATTTATGTTTATACGGCAACCGTTTCTTGCCGTGATAACAGTCACATAACCTATATTTTCTATGACCTTGTGTGCATTACCGAAGCAAAAACCTAATTACATCAATTTTTCTGCCATGCCCGTCCTCTACACTACCGCTAATACTTTTGGGGGAGCCGCTATCGCTGCGCCCCCGCACTCACTATAACAAGCGGATTTCCGCACACACACTGGAGGATAACTGTGCAAACTATCACCACAGATATCGCAGTCATCGGCGCCGGCGGCGCTGGTCTTCGTACTGCTATTGCAGCGGCAGAGGCAAACCCAGACTTAGAAGTCGCTCTGATTTCTAAAGTTTATCCAATGCGTTCCCACACGGTTGCTGCAGAGGGTGGCTCCGCAGCAGTTATCAAGGATGAGGATAGCCTGGACAACCACTTCAACGACACCGTTGGCGGGGGCGACTGGCTATGTGAACAGGATGTAGTTGAATACTTTGTTGAGAACTCAACTCGCGAAATGATCCAGATGGAGCAGTGGGGCTGCCCATGGAGCCGTAAAGAGAACGGCGAGGTCAACGTCCGCCGCTTTGGTGGTATGAAGGTTGAGCGTACCTGGTTCGCGGCAGATAAAACCGGCTTCCACATGCTGCATACCCTATTCCAGACCTCAATGAAGTACAGCAACATCAAACGCTTTGACGAGTACTTCGTGGTGGATCTGCTTGTTGATGACGGTGAAGTGCAAGGCCTGATCGCCATCCACATGTCGGAAGGTGAACTGGTCACCATCAAGGCTAAATCGGTCGTGCTGGCCACCGGTGGTGCGGGCCGTGTTTACCACTGCAACACCAATGGTGGTATCGTCACCGGCGACGGTATGGCGATGGCTTACCGTCATGGTGTTCCGCTACGTGATATGGAGTTTGTTCAGTACCACCCGACCGGCTTGCCTGGCACCGGTATCCTGATGACCGAGGGTTGTCGTGGTGAAGGCGGTATCATTGTCAACAAAGATGGTTACCGTTACCTGCAAGATTACGGCATGGGGCCTGAGACTCCTGTCGGTGAGCCGAAAAACAAATACATGGAGCTGGGTCCGCGTGACAAAGTTTCTCAGGCTTTCTGGCATGAACAGCAAAAAGGCAACACCATCAAACACCCGCTTGGCGATGTAGTGCATCTGGACCTTCGCCATCTGGGTGAAGAGTACCTGCAAGAGCGTCTGCCGTTCATCTGCGAGCTGGCTAAAGCCTACGTCAACGTAGATCCAGCCAAAGAGCCAATTCCAATTCGCCCGACCGTTCACTACACCATGGGGGGGATTGAAACCAACGGCGTCTGTGAAACGCGGATTAAAGGCCTGTTTGCCGTCGGTGAATGTGCGTCTGTGGGTCTGCATGGCGCCAACCGCCTGGGTTCAAACTCACTGGCAGAGTTCGTCGTGTTTGGCCGCGTAGCCGGTGAGCAGGCGGTGAAACGCGCCGCAGAATTCAAAGGCTGGAACGAGGAGTCTATCGCCGCTCAAGTTAAAGCGGTGGAAGAACGTATCACTGCGCTGCTGGATCAGGAAGGTGATGAAAACTGGGCCGACATCCGTACTGAAATGGGTCACACCATGGAAGCTGGCTGTGGTATCTACCGCCAAGAAGACTTGATGCAAGCCACCATCGACAAAATCACCGAACTGAAAGAACGCTACAAGCGCATCAGCATCAAAGACAAAGGTAAAGTATTCAACACTGACCTGCTGTACGCTATCGAAGTTGGCTACGGCCTGGAAGTGGCAGAAGCGATGGTGCACTCCGCGATTTTGCGTAAAGAGTCTCGCGGTGCCCACCAACGTCTCGACGAGGGTTGTACAGAGCGTGATGATGTGAACTTCCTTAAGCACTCGCTGGCTTTCTTCCAAGAAGATTCCGCACCAAGTATTGACTACAGCAATGTGACCATCACGAAGTCACAACCGAAAGCCCGTCTGTACGGTGAAGCAGCAGAGAAAGCGGCAGCGGAAGAAAAAGCTGCCGAAGCAGAAGCGAAGAACTCAGAGGAGCAAGCATAATGTCAGCCAATCGTATTCAAAAAGTCGACATTCTGCGTTATGACCCAGAGAAAGACGCAGAGCCGCATTTACAAACCTTCGAAGTGCCCTTTGATGAAACCATGTCCGTGCTTGACGCGATTGGCTACATCAAAGACAACCTGGATAAAGATCTCTCCTACCGCTGGTCTTGCCGGATGGCGATTTGCGGCTCATGCGGCATCATGGTCAACGGCGTGCCGAAACTGGCCTGTAAGAGCTTCCTGCGTGACTACCCGGATGGGCTGACCATCGAACCGCTGGCCAACTTCCCGATCGAGAAAGACCTGATTGTCGACATGACGCCGTTCATCGAGCGTCTGGAAGCGATCAAACCTTACATTATCGGTAACGACCGTAAACCAGAAGATGGCACCAACCTGCAAACGCCGGAACAGATGGCGAAGTATAAGCAGTTTGCCGCCTGTATCAACTGTGGCCTGTGCTACGCAGCATGTCCTCAGTTTGGTCTCAATCCGGAGTTCATCGGCCCGGCAGCACTGACACTGGCGCACCGCTACAACCTCGACAGCCGTGACAACGGTAAAGCAGAACGAATGGCACTGATCAACGGTGAAAACGGCGCATGGGGCTGTACCTTCGTCGGTTACTGCTCTGAAGTGTGTCCGAAGAGCGTCGATCCTGCGGCAGCGGTCAACCAGGGCAAAGTAAAATCATCAATGGATTTCGTTATTGCGATGCTAAAGCCTGATGGCAAACCAGTCAAAGAGGAGGCATGAGGATGAGTAATCGTAAACCTTACGTTCGTGAAGTAAAACGCACCTGGTGGAAAGATCATCCGTTTTACCGATTCTACATGTTACGTGAAGCCACCGTGCTTCCGCTGATCCTGTTTACCCTCTTCCTGACCTTTGGTCTCGGAGCGCTGGTGAAAGGCCCGGAAGCATGGCAAGGTTGGCTGGAGTTCATGGCCAATCCAGTGGTCGTGGCGATCAACATCGTGGCACTCGCGGGTAGCCTGTTCCACGCCCAAACCTTCTTCAGCATGATGCCACAGGTGATGCCGATCCGTCTTAAAGGCAAACCAGTAGACAAGAAAATCATCGTCCTGACTCAGTGGGCCGCCGTCGCGTTCATCTCACTGGTCGTTCTCATCGTGGTGTAAGGAGCTTGAAAGATGAAACCAAATTATAGTGTAGACAGAGCACCAAAACGTTCTGATGAGCCGGTCTGGTGGGGGTTGTTTGGCGCGGGCGGAACCTGGTTTGCCATGCTCACGCCGATCACCATTTTGGTGTTGGGTATCCTCGCCCCACTTGGCATCATTGACGCCGAAGCGCTGAGCTACGAGCGCGTGGCGGGCTTTGCCACCAGTATCATCGGCGCCTTGTTCGTCATTGGCACACTTGCGCTCCCGATGTGGCATGCGATGCACCGCGTTCACCATGGTATGCACGATCTGAAGTTCCACACTGGTGTGGTCGGTAAAATCGCCTGTTACGCCTTTGCCGGAATCATCACGGTACTGGCCATCGTGTTTGTGTTTATGATTTAACCGATAGCGCTAGAGACACCACAAGCCGGCGAATCATCCCCGGTTTGTGGTACATCCAGCCACAAAAAAGGCCGCATACGCGACCTTTTTTTAGTTCAGGCTGGGGTGATTACTTCACACGACCAACGTATTCGCCGCTGCGGGTGTCCACTTTAACCACTTCGCCGATTGAAATGAACAGAGGAACACGCACCACGGCACCAGTTGCCAGCGTTGCTGGTTTACCACCAGTACCCTGAGTGTCGCCTTTCAGGCCAGGGTCGGTATCAGTCACTTCTAGCTCAACGAAGTTTGGCGGAGTAACCACGATTGGGTTGCCGTTCCACAGTGTCAGCATACAGGTGTCATTTTCTACCAGCCATTTTGCGTTGTCGCCAACCGCTTTGGCATCGGCCGCGATCTGTTCGAAAGTTTCCGAGTTCATAAAGTGGTAGAATTCGCCGTCGTTATATAGATAATCGAGGTCGATATCCATTACGTCTGCAACTTCACAAGTTTCGCCAGACTTAAAGGTTTTCTCTAGCACTTTACCAGAAAGAAGCTTACGAATTTTTACACGGTTGAACGCTTGGCCCTTACCTGGTTTCACGTATTCGTTTTCCAGGATAACGCAAGGCTCGTTATCAAGCATAAGTTTCAAACCGCCTTTAAATTCATTGGTGCTAACAGTAGCCATTTTTTCCTCTTACATTCTTAGAGCTAAATTCAATGCCGCACATAATAACCCGAAAAGTCGAATCTGTTGAGCAAAACTGGCTCAAACAGTTAGCGAATGGGATCTCAGATCCCGCAACCTTGCTCAATTGTTTGGATATCGATCCTACGCCCTGGCAAGAAGGGTTTGCAGCACGCAAGCTGTTTGCACAGCGTGTACCCCAAAGTTTTGTCGAGCGGATGGAAAAAGGCAATCCCAACGATCCACTATTACGCCAGGTACTCCCGCTGAGTGAAGAGTTCGAGGTTCACCCTGGTTTTAGCCAGGATCCACTTGAAGAGCAGGACAACCCGATACCTGGCCTGCTGCACAAATACCGTAATCGTGCGCTGATGATCGTCAAAGGCGGCTGCGCGGTAAACTGTCGCTACTGCTTCCGCCGCCATTTCCCTTACCAGGATAACAAAGGCGGTAAGCAGACCTGGATGGCCAGTCTTGACTATCTGCAAACCCGACCAGAGCTGAATGAAGTGATCTTCTCCGGTGGTGACCCACTGATGGCGAAAGATGACGAGCTGCAGTGGTTGATCACTCACCTTGAGGCAATCCCTCACCTCAAACGCTTACGCATTCACAGCCGCCTGCCGGTGGTCATTCCGGCCCGCATCACCGATGCCCTGTGCGAGATGCTACAACAGACACGTTTACAGGTGGTACTGGTATCGCACATCAACCACGCTAATGAAATCAATCACGAACTGACCAGCCAGTTAAACCGGCTTAAACAAGCCGGTGTCACCCTGCTGAATCAGGCCGTGCTGCTCAAAGGGGTCAACGACAGTGAAGACGCCCAGGTAGCACTCAGTGAAGCACTGTTTGATGCCGGTATTCTCCCATACTATCTGCACGTGTTGGATAAAGTACAAGGTGCCGCACACTTTTTGGTCTCGGATGACGAAGCCAGAGCCATCATGCGCGGGCTGATCCGCCGCGTGTCAGGTTTTCTGGTCCCCCGATTGGCGCGAGAAATCGGCGGAAGACCGAGTAAAACCCCGCTCGATTTGCATCTCGAATAACCTCGATCATTTATCGTCACCAGTAAAAGCTTTTGTTCGCTAAACCGGCCCTCGCTGGGCATACTCCGAGTTTTGAGAGGACGAAATGCACGCAACACTAGCCCAAGTGCTCGATCTGGGCCCATTCAGCTGGCTGGCATTACTATGCTGCGCCATTGATGGGCTGATGATCGGCATCGAACGTCAAACCCGAGGCAAACCGGTCGGTATTCGTACCGCCATTTTAGTGATTGCCGGCACTTATCTGTTTATGTCGATGGCGGTCTCGCTATCCCCCAACACACTCGATCAGGCACGGGTATTAGGCCAGATAATTACCGGGGTCGGTTTTCTCGGTGCGGGGGTAATGATGACCCAGGATGGCAAAATCCACGGTGTCACCTCTGCGGCTGTGATCTGGCTGCTCGCAGGATTAGGCCTCATGATTGGCCTAGGTTACCTCGTCCAGTCGATCGTCATAACCACGTTGGCCCTAAGCGTATTACTCGGTGTTGATAAAGCGGAAAACCGGCTGAAAATACTGCGTCGGGGAGTGCACCAAAAATTCCAACAACGCAAAATTTCATCCCGGCTCATCAAGTCACAATAGCTCCGCCCACACCGTCATGGGGCAAGCTTGCCACAGGCCAAGCGGATAAATATCGCGCTTAGAACCGCGTCAACAGCAACCACGGGCAGTGTGGCTGCACGATTTTTACTTCCAGACGAACAAAACAGCCCCGGTACTGACACCGGGGCTGATGGTATTCACACTCGCTCAATCACAGTGTGACTATTTAGCAAAGTTGATGATTGGAAAGCATGGGAAGAAGCCGTTATCAGCACAGTTGAGCAGGCCAATCTGAACACCGTCAATCTGCTCTGTCTTGTTGAAGAAACCAAGTTGGAAGTTAGACTTTTTCGAGATACTGGCTAAGCCAATATCGGCCATGGTGTAGCCTTGCGAGTAATTGACCGCGCTCCAGTTCAAGCCTTCCACATTATTGGTCACGTTGACCGCACCAAGGTTAACCCCGGTTGTCTGGCCTTCGTTCCAGTTAAACAGGCTTAAAGAGACACCTTTCATCTCTTGGTTCACTTTAGACCCGCCGAAAAACAGACCAAAGTTAACCCCGGTGGTGCGGTCAGTTTCCGACATTCCTAACAAGGAAAAGTCTACCCCTTTCACTTCGGCAACCTGACCGTGCAATACTGACAGGCGAACGCCACCCACAGAATCACCGGCCGGGGCATTGGTATGATCCAGTGTTGAAAACATAACTGGGGTAGTGTCTGCAAGCGCCATCGGCGAAGCGATCGCAGCGGCCATTGCCACTGATGTCATAAGCTTTTTCATTTTTATCTCCAAACTGGTTTCATCAATATACAACAATATGTAGTGCGCTGATTTTGATTCATTTTAACCGGTGTAATGTTAGCCGAATGTCATATGTCATTAACTGATATTATTGAAACCCAGTACCCCACTCGCGGTTATATTGACCGCTCGGCTGGGAAACAACTGCTTTTCTGCCCCCAACCTGACGCATAAAAAAACCGAGGCATAAGCCTCGGTTTGGGTATATCAGTCAGACGGGTGCGTCAAACGGCTTACATCATGCCGCCCATACCACCCATGCCGCCCATGCCGCCCATATCAGGCATTGCTGGCGCATCTTTCTGTGGTAGATCGGTCACCATCGCTTCGGTGGTGATCATCAGGCCCGCAACCGATGCTGCGAACTGCAGTGCAGAGCGGGTTACTTTGGTTGGATCCAAAATACCCATTTCCAGCATGTCACCGTATTCACCGGTCGCTGCGTTGTAACCATAGCTGCCTTCACCCGCTTTCACGTTGTTCGCAACCACAGACTCTTCATCACCGGCATTCTTGGTGATTTGACGCAACGGCGACTCCATGGCACGCAGTGCCACACGGATACCCACGTTCTGCTCTTCGTTGTCACCTTGCAGGTTTTCAATTTTAGAAGCCGCACGGATCAAGGCAACACCACCACCGGCAACCACACCTTCTTCAACGGCGGCGCGAGTCGCGTGTAGCGCATCTTCTACGCGATCTTTCTTCTCTTTCATTTCAACTTCAGTCGCTGCACCAACTTTGATTACCGCAACACCGCCGGCCAGTTTCGCCACGCGCTCTTGCAGTTTTTCTTTATCGTAGTCTGAAGTTGCTTCTTCGATTTGCTGACGGATCTGAGCCACACGGCCCTGGATCATCGCTTCTTCACCCACACCGTCGATGATGGTGGTGTTTTCTTTAGTGATCGCAACACGCTTCGCCTGACCCAGGTCTTCTAAAGTCACTTTCTCCAGATCCAGACCCACTTCCTCAGAAATCACCGTGCCGCCAGTCAGGATCGCGATATCTTGCAGCATAGCCTTACGACGGTCACCAAAGCCAGGCGCTTTCACTGCCGCCACTTTAACGATGCCACGCATGTTGTTGACAACCAGTGTTGCCAGCGCTTCGCCTTCTACATCTTCCGCAATGATCAGCAGAGGACGAGAAGCCTTCGCCACGGCTTCCAGAGTTGGCAGCAGTTCACGGATGTTCGATACTTTTTTGTCGATCAACAGGATGAATGGGTTTTCCAGATCAACCGAGCCCGCTTCTTGATTGTTGATGAAGTAAGGAGACAAGTAACCGCGGTCGAACTGCATACCCTCAACCACATCCAGCTCATCTTGCAGCGCCTGACCTTCTTCAACCGTAATCACACCATCACGGCCGACTTTTTCCATCGCTTCAGCAATAATGTTACCCACGGTATCATCTGAGTTCGCCGAAATGGTGCCCACTTGCGCGATGGCTTTTGAATCTGCACACGGTACAGACAGGGTTTTCAGCTCTTCAACTGCCGCAGCAACCGCTTTGTCAATACCGCGCTTAAGATCCATCGGGTTCATGCCTGCCGCAACCGCTTTCAGGCCTTCGTTGACGATAGACTGTGCCAGTACCGTTGCGGTAGTGGTACCGTCGCCCGCAGCATCATTCGCCTGGGACGCGACTTCTTTCACCATTTGTGCGCCCATGTTCTGGAACTTGTCTTCCAGTTCGATTTCACGCGCAACAGACACGCCATCTTTGGTGATGGTTGGTGCACCAAAAGATTTGTCCAGTACCACGTTACGGCCTTTAGGGCCCAAGGTAACTTTTACCGCATCAGCCAGAACGTTGACACCTTCCAGCATTTTTACACGTGCGTCATTACCAAATTTAACGTCTTTAGCAGCCATCTTATCTTCCTTTCTAAATTCGATTATCTTTGTCGTTGTGATTCAGAACGAATTACTCAACGATTGCCATGATGTCGTTTTCAGACATGATCAAAACTTCTTTACCGTCGATCTTTTCAGTTTTGGTGCCGTAACCTTCTGCAAAGATAACAGTATCACCAACTTTTACGTCCAGTGGCTGTACCGTACCATTCTCAAGGATGCGGCCTTTACCCACAGCAAGTACAACGCCGCGAGTCGATTTTTCTGCAGCAGAACCTGTTAGAACAATGCCACCCGCTGATTTAGACTCAACTTCCTGGCGCTCTACGATAACTCGGTCATGTAATGGACGAATGTTCATCGGTCGTCTCTCCTGAAAATTTCCATGTTATTTGATAATTAACCCCGAAATCGGGCTTCAAGGCCTTGTGCTAACTATATAAGGTGCATTAACAGCAATCCCAAGGGGTAAGCGTGAATTTTTTGTGATTTAGTTAAAAGAACCAGCATATTCAGGCACTTTTTGTTCATTGGTCAATAATCCACCCGGTCACACTCCCGCAAACACGCCCCTCCCACGCAGGACCCGGTTTAAGCATTATCAATACGGGCCGACCGAATAACCGCCACTCGCCGCGGCTGCCGCTTTTTAGTATCCTTGCCTTTTCCCCTTCAAACCAGATATCAAAATGCAGCCAAAGAACAAGCCGACGGGCCATGCCCCAGACAAACACGGATTGTTAACCGCGCCGATCGCCGAAACTCTGCGCAAGATGACCCTGCCGATGACCATGGGTATGATCGCAATTTTGATGTTTAACCTGGTCGATACCTTTTTTATCTCATTGCTCGGTACAGATGCTCTGGCTGCGGTCACCTATACCTTTCCGGTAACTTTTGCGGTGAACTGTATCACCATGGGCATCGGTATGGGGTTATCGACCAGCATTGCCCGTCTGCTTGGCCAGGGCCATGCCCCGCAGGCGGCACGCTTTTCCAGCCACGGCTTGCTGCTGGCGTTATTGCTGGTCAGCATTGCTTCATTATCAGGCTTTTTCACTATCGAACCGCTATTTCGCTTACTTGGTGCCAAAGCGGAACTGCTGCCTTTGATCGCCCAGTATATGCAGGTATGGTATGTCACCATCCCGTTGCTGGTGATCCCGATGGCCGGTAACAGCGCCATCCGGGCGACCGGTGATACCAAAACCCCGGCTCAGATCATGATGCTGGCCGGCCTTATTAATGGCATTCTCGATCCCCTGCTGATTTTCGGCTTCGGCCCTTTTCCCGAGCTGGGGATCCAGGGGGCGGCTATCGCCAGCGCATTTAGCTGGCTCGGGGCATTGTTTGGCTCTTTTTATGTGCTGGTGAAGCGGGAAAAGCTGTTAGCCCCGCCGGAATGGGCGTTTCTCCATCAGGACTGGCAGCAAATTTTGAAGATTGGTACTCCGGCAGCCCTGTCAAATGCCATGACCCCGCTCTCTGGAGCCATTCTGATGATGCTGCTCTCCAGCCAAGGTACCGCCGCAGTTGCGGCTTACGGTGCGGCACAACGGATTGAGTCCATTTTGATCCTGGTCTTGATGTCATTGACTTCAGCACTGACACCTTTTATGGCGCAAAACCTGGGGGCCAATAACGCACCAAGGGCTTTTGCCGGCTTGTTTTTGAGTATGCGCTTCTCTGTGGTTTTTCAGGGAATGATTTTCCTGGCTATGGTACCGCTAAGCATCCCGTTGGCGGCCGTTTTTTCCCAGGAACAAGCGGTAAAAGATCTGTTATGGCACTATTTGCTGGTGGTACCGGTTAGTTACGGATTCCAGGGTATTGTGATGATGCTGATCAGTGGGCTTAATGCGATGCATAAACCACTGCATGCCTTTCAGTGGAGCTTTATGCGTTTGTTTGTCTTTACCCTGCCGGCTGCCTGGATCGGCAGCAAATTATTTGCTACCGAAGGGCTGTTTGTCGGCATCGCAGTGGGCAATGTACTCGGCGGCGTTATGGGCTATCTGTTTGCCCTACGCGAACGCCGCTTATGCGCCCAGGCTAATCACAGGCAATGACAACCTCCTATTGGGCAAAAAAAACCGCGCCATCGCGCGGTTTTTTTGGATTTCGGTAGCTTAGAACAGCTCTTCCGCAACTTTGAACAAATCGTTGCGCACTGGACGCTTCATGTTCTCAATCGCATCGATGATATCGTGGTGAACCAGTTGTTCTTTCTGGATGCCCACACAGCGACCACCGTGACCTTCCATCAGCAGATGAACGGCATAGTTACCCATACGTGACGCCAGTACGCGGTCAAATGCCGTCGGGCGACCGCCACGCTGGATATGGCCCAGAACCGTTGCACGAGTTTCACGGCCAGTAGCCGTCTCGATCTCTTTGGCCAGCTCGTTCGCATCCATCATCAGCTCAGTTAGCGCGATGATCGCATGCTTCTTGCCTTTCTTGATGCCGTCTTGAATGTTGCTGATCAGCTTCTCTTTATCCAAACCGGTTTCTGGAGTGATAATGTACTCACAACCACCAGCAATCGCAGACATCAGAGTCAGGTCACCACAGTGACGGCCCATGATCTCAACAATTGAAATGCGTTGGTGTGAAGAAGACGTATCACGCAGACGGTCAATTGCATCAATAACCGTATTCAATGCGGTCAGGTAACCAATGGTGTAGTCAGTACCCGCGATGTCGTTATCAATCGTACCTGGCAGACCAATACATGGGTAACCCATTTCTGTCAGCTTCTTCGCGCCCATGTAAGAGCCGTCACCACCAATCACAACCAAAGCGTCGATACCGTGCTTTTTCAGGTTCTCGATCGCTTTCTCACGCACTGCCACATCCCTGAATTCAGGAAAACGTGCAGAGCCTAAGAAAGTACCGCCCTTATTAATCACATCAGAAACACTAGAACGATCTAGTTTCTCAATGCGATCTTCATAAAGGCCTAAGTAGCCGTCAAATACACCAAATACTTCCAATCCCTCAGACAGCGCTGTGCGTACCACACCGCGTACTGCAGCGTTCATACCTGGGGCATCACCGCCACTCGTTAAAACACCGATCTTCTTAATCATGCTCACCCTCGATCTTTGGCAATCAAATATTTAATTTTCTTTTAGGTTACTTGTTAACAAGCAACCTGCATAATCTAGAACTGTGCGTTATGTTACATTTCCTCTTCAGGAATACCAATGAAAACGCACGTTTTATGTAAGTTTTCTACTTATGTAAGAGTATTACAGGTTCCTGATCCAACTTCGTTGATTCACATCAGGATCACGATTTTTTGCTCAACAGTGATGGAAAGATAGTCAATAAGCGCGCATTTGTCGTTACATCGCAAGAAATTTGCCTATTCACCAATCCTGCATTTTCTGCTCACGCTCAGGGCCAAATACCACTGAGAGCGGATCCTGATGGATTAAAACGTCCGCGCCGGGAAAACGCGCCAACAAGCGGTCTTCAACTTTATCGGCAATATAGTGCGCCTCAATCAGACGCAGATTATCATCAAGTTCTAAATGAAGCTGAATAAAACGCGTCGGGCCGGACATACGGGTGCGCAGCTGATGTACGCCCAACACCCCTTCCACCATCAGGCATTCGGCACGAATTTGTTCCAGCTCATCATCCGGCAACTTGCGATCCAATAACGTATTAATCGCCTCAGTGACCATTTTGAACGCGCTGAATAAAATATACGCGCCGATCGCAATTGCAAACACCGCATCAGCCTGCGTCACACCAAAATAGCTCAGCCCCAGCGCCACCATGATCGCAGCATTCATATACAAGTCAGTCTGGTAGTGCAGAGAGTCTGCGGCAATCGCCTGGCTACCAGTCACCCGCACCACATATTTTTGGAACGTCACCAGGGCAAAGGTAACAATCAGGGCAAAAATAGAGACGTAAACACCTAACTCAGGTGAGTGAAGCTCATGGGGGCGAAAGAAACGATCGATACCGTTAAGGATCAGAAATACCGCCGAGCCGGAAATGAACATCGCCTGGGCTAATGCCGCCAGGGATTCCGCTTTACCATGGCCGAAGGTATGTTCCCGGTCAGCGGGCTGCAAAGCAAAGCGAATGACAAATAAGTTGACCACCGATGCCGCAATATCGAGCATCGAATCAATCAAGGATGCCAGCAAGCTGACCGAACCGGTCACCCACCATGTCGCCACTTTGACGATTAAGAGAAGGGTCGCCACCAGAGTTGCCGTCCAGGCAGCCGTAGTCACAAGACGTGCGTATTGATATTTCATCATCACAGAGTTAACTCAAACCATGGCTTGAGTATACCCTGAGAATGGTTGAATGAATATTAAATCAACAACCTAGTAAAAAGGCAGCCTCAGGCTGCCTTGGAAAAAGAACGTACTCAGCCGTTATTGTCGCGCTTTTCCATCCGTCTTTGCATATTATGGCCACAGTCCTGCCAGCGTTCATTTTGCAGCTCAACAAAGCGGGCCTTTTGCTCCGGCGTCAAAATGCTCAGCATTTGATGCCTTCTTTCCAGCATCTTAACCCGGCGCTCAGTCTGGATATCCACCATTTCCTGAGCCAGAGCATTCGCTTCGGCCTGGTCAAAATTATCCGCCAGCATTAGGGCTTGCATCCGGTTGTGGTGTGCCTGGCGCTGGCCTTGTCCGGCAGCAAACTGCTCTCTCATCTCTGCACGATGGGCAGAACGTAAGTCTTGCAACTGCTCTCTCTGCGCATCCGTCAGGTCAAGTTGGCGCATCAGGCCACGCTCCATGCCACGGCCACACTCTTCTCCAGGACCAAAGTGGTGCCCCTTTCCGCCAAAGGCATACGCGCTTGCGGTGCCCAACATCAGAGGCAGCGCAACCGTCGCCAGCACCAGTTTTTTAACAGTTTTCATCTTCGACTCCTTACACAATTAAGTGATTCATTTGAGCGGTTTTCATAACGCTTGATAATAGAATACGACCTGGCAGGTAAAGCGACGTATAGTGAGCGTAAATAATCGTAAAGAGTGATAATCACACGCATCACTCCCGGCAATTCCAAGGTAATATTACACCCAGAGTCCAAGGTAATATTTAGAAGCAACGCGCAAATTAGATAGGCAGCAAGCAATGGCAAACATTCTTCTTATTGACGACGACACTGAGCTAACCGGCTTACTTAAAGAAGTGTTGAGCTTTGAAGGCTATCAGGTCTGTGAAGCCAATGATGGAGAGGCCGGGTTAGCCGCCATCCATGAGGACATTGACTTAATCCTTTTGGATGTCATGATGCCCAAGCTCAATGGAATTGATACCTTACGCCGGCTGCGAGAGCAATGGGAAACCCCGGTACTGATGCTCACCGCCAAAGGTGAAGAAATCGATCGCGTCATCGGCCTGGAGCTCGGTGCGGACGATTACCTGCCCAAGCCGTTCAGCGACCGGGAGCTACTGGCCAGGATCCGCGCAATTCTGCGCCGAACCAGCAGCCAAAAGCACACCAAAGCCAGTGATTGTATCGAATACCAGGATGTCCGGCTGTTTCCCGGCAAACAAGAGGCGTATTGCCAGCAGCAACCGCTGGATTTAACCACCACCGAGTTCGCCCTGCTGTCACACTTTGTCCAGCATCCGGGTCAAGTGCTGACCAAAGACACCCTGAGTTTAGACGTACTGGGCAAGCGCCTGGCCGCATTTGACCGCGCCATCGATATGCATGTCTCCAACCTGCGTAAAAAACTGCCCGACCAGAGCAATGGCAAACCACGGATTAAAACTCTGCGCGGCCGCGGTTATATGTGGGTGGAGGAGGACTAATGCGCCCTTCACGCTTCAAGCTTCCTAAGATCAACAGCCTGTATGGCCGCATCTTTACCATTTTTTGGTTCACGATGTTCCTGGTACTGATGGCGGTGCTGGCCTTACCCCACTTAGACCCGCGCAAAGCCCGCGACCTGCCGCAAGAACACCTGCAGCGCATGGAACAGATGCGTGATGACATCCAGGCTCGTTTTCGCCATGAGTCCGATTTAGGCCGGATCCTGTTTCGCCTTGAGGGAACCAGGCGCGGCAGGCACGATCCCCGCCCGCGGGTATTTGTGACCGATCAGGCCGGTAACATTATCAGCGCAACTCAACCGCAGGAGTTCCACCAGCGGGCAATGAAAAACTTCGTGTCCATGATTGATAACCACCAGCAGCCCAAGCAGCGTTTATACGGACGTTTCATGCTTGCCGGACCGGTACCAATCACCCTGGCCGGTTCTGACCTGTATATGTATGTCGGCTTTAAATGGACTCAGCCACCACCGTTCCTGCTGCGCCTGTTCGATCATCCGCTGCAGTTGCTGCTGGCCGTCATGGTTGTCAGCACCCCGTTACTACTGTGGCTAGCCTGGGCACTTAGCCAGCCGGCTCGTCGGCTGGAAAGCGCGGCCCAGCGGGTTGCCAAGGGCGAGTTTGTCATCGACCCGAGCCTGGAGAAAGGCCCTTCAGAGTTCCGCCAGGCGGGCAGCAGCTTCAACCAGATGGTCGAAGCCGTCAACCAGATGATTTCCGGCCAGCAGCGCCTGCTGTCCGACATTTCACATGAGCTGCGCTCACCCCTCACCCGCCTGCGCATGGCAAACGCACTGGCGACCCGCAAACAGGGCGAAAGCCCGGAGCTGGCACGTATCGACACCGAAGCCCAGCGGCTTGAACATATGATCAATGAACTGCTTGAGCTGTCACGAATGCAAGCCAATAGCCACATGACCCGTGAGTCCCAGCCGGTTGCCAGCCTGTGGGAGGAAATCATCAAAGACGCGCAGTTTGAAGCGGGACAGATGGGCAAAACGCTCTGCTATTCGGAACTGCCTGAGCGAACCATCTCCGGCAACCCCAAACTGTTGATGAGCGCCGTGGAAAACGTCATCCGTAATGCGATTTATTATGGTAAAGATCAGGTCAACATCGACCTTCGCGCTCAGGCAGACCGCTTAGACATCACGGTGGACGATAACGGCGAAGGCGTACCGGAAGAGGAAATAGACGCGATTTTCCGCCCCTTCTACCGCGTATCCACTGCCCGCGATCGCCACTCCGGCGGAACCGGGCTGGGCCTGACGATCACCGCCAGTGCGATTCGCCAGCACAGCGGCACCATCCAGGCCAGCCGCAGCCCACTGGGAGGCCTGCGCATCGCCATCACGTTACCACTATTGCCCGTGGCAAGATAAGTGCGGTGAAGGTGGTTGGACTCACAGCCATCACCACCTTATACTCTCTGCACTTTTTGACCACTGAATTTCACCAGCATGTTTGATATCGCCCTATACGAACCCGAAATTGCGCCGAACACCGGCAACATCATCCGCTTATGTGCCAACTGCGGCGCTAACCTGCACCTGATTGAACCACTCGGTTTTGATCTGGAAGAAAAAAAAGTACGCCGTGCGGGGCTGGATTATCACGATCTGGCTCGGGTCACGCGGCATAAAAACTATCAAGCCTTTCTCGACTACCTGGAAAAAGAGAAACAGGGCCAGTACCGGCTGTTTGCCTGCACGACCAAAACCACCGGTCACCATGTAGATGCGCAGTACCAAGCCGGTGATGTGTTGATGTTTGGTCCGGAAACGCGTGGCCTGCCCGCTGAGATTATTGAAAGCCTGCCAATGGCACAACGCATCCGCATTCCGATGATGCCCGATGCACGCAGCCTCAACCTGTCAAATGCCGTGGCGATCATTGCGTTTGAAGCATGGCGGCAAATGGGCTTTGAGGGTGCGCTCTGACACCTATTCCCTCCAGATAAACAAGCGGGGCGCTATCATGCGCCCCGAGGTTAAGATATCGTCATCATCAGTTGAGCTTATTGCGCTCATCATCCTCTTTACGCTCGTATTCGCCTTCGAAGGTATGGCCATTCGACTGAGAATCGGAAGGGCCGCGGCGAAACGGGTCGTGCTCAAACGGCTCCTGACTGGAATAGTGACCGTGAAAGCCCCCGCCAACGGTTTTGACCACCATTTTGCTCATCAGGTATTTGGCGATCGCTGCACGCGGAGCCGGCAGTAGCACCACCATCCCTAACGCATCGGTCATAAAGCCCGGTGTCAGCAGCAACACCCCGGCCACGGCCAGCATGACCCCTTCAAAGATTTGTTGTGCCGGAATTTCACCCTGGTCGAGCCGGCTTTGCACCGACACTAAGGTTTGCAATCCCTGGCTGCGGACTAACGAAGCCCCGACAAATGCAGTGACCAGCACCAGGGCGATTGTGGGCCATAAGCCTAAAAAGCCCCCCACCTGAATAAACAGGCCGATTTCAATAATTGGGACGAAAATAAACGCCAATAATAAGATAAGAAACACACGCCCTCCTTTGTTGAATTCAGTGTAATGGTAAAAACCCGCTAAGCTCAAATGAATCCTGTAAAAAAGCGTGTCTTTTTCCTGCGTGAAACGGCGATGGAACGCCGCTTCATAGTTTGCAAAATATTGACGGATAAATAACTCAAAAGGTGATCCAGTTACTATTTTTATACGTTAGGTCAAGTATGATGTGCTACATAAGTCAGGATGGATTCACAGCCAAAAATTCTGATGAATGGATTCTAGATTGCAGAAATGGCTAAATAATAATTAATTTGTCAGAACTATCATCTAAGGATCCTGTTATGGCTACCCTATCTGATGCTGCAAAAACAGCAAACCAAGCCACCCGTATTGAAGAAGATCTGCTCGGTCAACGTCATGTCCCTGCCGATGCCTACTATGGCATCCATACCCTGCGCGCGATCGAGAACTTCAATATCTCCAACTCAACAATTTCTGACGTGCCTGAATTTGTTCGCGGCATGGTGATGACGAAAAAAGCCGCCGCACTGGCCAACAAAGAACTGGGTGCGATTCCGAAAGAGGTGGCTAACTACCTTATTCAGGCGTGTGATCTGATCCTTGAAACCGGTAAGTGTATGGATCAATTTCCCTCGGACGTTTTTCAGGGAGGGGCAGGCACCTCGGTCAACATGAATACCAATGAAGTGATCGCGAACGTTGCCCTCGAGCTGATGGGCAAACAGAAAGGCGAGTACGAGTTTGTTAACCCGAACGATCACGTCAACAAGAGCCAGTCAACCAACTGCGCTTACCCGACCGGTTTCCGCATCGCGGTTTACAACAGTGTACACAAACTCATGGAAGCGATTGAGTACCTGAAAGGCGCTTTCGAACTGAAAGCCGTCGAATTCAAAGACATCCTCAAGATGGGCCGCACTCAGTTGCAAGATGCGGTGCCGATGACAGTCGGCCAGGAATTTCATGCCTGGGCAGTCACGCTGAATGAAGAGATCCGCGCACTGGATTACACCTCTAAACTGCTGTTGGAAATCAACCTAGGGGCGACGGCCATCGGCACCGGCTTGAACGCTCCGGTCGGCTACCAGACTCTGGCTATCAAACATCTGGCAGAGGTGACCGGTCTGGAGGTCGTGCCTGCAGAAGACCTGATCGAGGCGACCTCTGACTGCGGTGCCTACGTAATGACCCATGGCGCCCTCAAACGCCTGGCAGTGAAACTGTCTAAGATCTGTAATGATCTTCGCCTGTTATCTTCCGGCCCTCGCGCAGGCCTGAACGAACTGAACCTGCCAGAAATGCAGGCTGGCTCTTCGATCATGCCGGCCAAAGTCAACCCGGTGATCCCGGAAGTGGTCAACCAGGTCTGCTTCAAAGTCCTCGGTAATGACAACACGGTGTCTTTTGCCGCAGAAGGTGGCCAGCTACAGCTGAACGTGATGGAGCCGGTGATCGCCCAAAGCATGTTTGAGTCCATTTCTCTGTTGCAGAATGCCTGTATCAACTTGCGTGACAAGTGCATCGATGGCATCACCGTCAACAAAGAGACCTGTGAAAATTACGTCTATAATTCAATCGGTATCGTAACTTACCTCAACCCTTACATCGGCCACCATGAAGGTGACATCGTCGGTAAAATCTGCGCCGAAACGGGTAAGAGTGTACGCGAAGTGGTACTCGAGCGCGGCCTGCTCACCACAGACGAGCTCGACGAGATTTTATCCGTTGATAACTTCATGCGCCCGATTTACAAAGCGAAACGCTATGAATAATTCATAAATGTTGGGGGCAGTTAGCCCCCTTTTTTTGGCTTGCGAACGGTGACCCCCTTTTTATTCAAACTTTTATTACCGTAAGCCTGTGCCGTTCTGATTTCTTGAATATTTAACCACCCGGCTGAATGTTCAAAAAATCAGAATCAATAAAACGACAAAATAGAGGTATCAATTATGGTAATACTGGAACTCTTTGTGGTTCTGTTCTTCATTTATTTGGGGGCCAGGATCGGAGGTATCGGGATTGGTTTTGCTGGCGGTGCGGGGGTGATAGCACTCTCACTCATCCTTGGCGTCCCCACCAGCCAGGCATTCATCCCGGTCGATGTCATCCTGATCATCATGTCAGTGATCACCGCCATCGCCGCGATGCAGGTGGCGGGCGGCCTTGACTGGATGGTTCAGGTAGCAGAAGATTTTTTACGCAAGCACCCTGAGCGCATCACCTTTTATGCGCCGATCGTTACCTTCCTGATGACCCTGATGGCCGGCACCGGACACACCGCCTTCTCGACTCTGCCAGTGATTGCCGAAGTAGCCAAAGGTCAAGGGGTGCGCCCTTCACGCCCGTTGTCAATTGCGGTGGTCGCTTCACAGATCGCCATCACTGCCTCACCGATTTCCGCCGCCGTGGTGGCCTTTGCCGCCATGCTGGCACCGTTTGGGGTTGATTACCTGACCCTGCTTGCGGTCTGCATCCCGACCACATTTATCGCGTGTATGGTTGGTGCCTTTGTTGCGAACTTTATGGGCAGCGAGCTAAAAGACGATCCGGAATACCAACACCGTATGGAGCATGGTTTGATCAAGCTCTGCGGTACTAATCAACGCAATATTCTACCGACCGCGAAAAAAGCGACCTTTATCTTCCTTGGTGCGATTGCCTTTGTCGTCTGTTATGCGGCCGCAATATCCAGCTCAGTTGGGCTGATTGAGAACCCGGCACTGGGGCGCAATGAAGCAATCATGACGGTCATGCTGGCCGCCGCGGCCACCATTGTGCTGTTAACCAAAATCGATGCGGCGGATATTCCTTCCGCCACCACATTCCGCTCGGGTATGACCGCCTGTGTCTGTGTGCTCGGTGTCGCCTGGCTGGGTTCCACGTTCGTCAACGCCCACGTTGATGACATCAAAGAAATCGCCGGCGCACTACTGGAAGATTACCCATGGATGCTGGCACTGGTACTGTTCTTTGCTTCCATGCTGCTCTATTCCCAAGGCGCCACCACCGTGGCCCTTATGCCGGCAGCGCTGGCAATCGGTGTAGCGCCATTAACCGCGGTCGCCTCGTTTGCGGCGGTCAGCGCGCTGTTCGTACTACCCACCTATCCAACCCTGCTGGCTGCGGTGGAAATGGATGACACCGGTTCGACGCGTATCGGTAAGTACATCTTTAACCACCCGTTCTTCTTACCCGGCGTGGCAACGATTTCATCTGCGGTTGCGCTCGGTTTTGCGTTTGGTGGCCTGCTGATTTAGCCAGCGCTTTTCTAACCCGGGGAGCTTCGGCTCCCTTGTTAGTTAGCCAGATCCGGCCATATCCTCAACAAGCATGAAACTAATTCGCGCCTGACGCGGTCTGATTGAGGTACACTAAGCTGAATCACCACAAGACAAACTCGATACCTTATGCGCGCACTTTTTTCTATTTTCTTGCTTGGCGTTCTCTCTTTTTCTGCGCCATCACTGGCCTTGTTTAATAACAATCAGGCCAATAGTTTCGGTAACAGCCAAGATCGCTTTGTCCCGGTAGATCAGGCGTTCCCTTTCAATTTCTACCAGCAGGGTGACTCACTGGAGCTTGACTGGCAGGTGCGCGACGGTTACTACCTGTATCAGGAGCGGATTTCGATCTCAGCCGAAAACCTGACCCTCGGTCAGGTAGACATTGAGCCCGGCACTCCCTACCGGGATGAGTTTTTTGGCGATGTACACATTTACACCACCCCCCTGTTTGTCAGCGTGCCGCTGCAAAACTGGCAACAAGGGGCTCGGGTGATTGTCCAGTATCAGGGCTGTGCAAAAGCCGGATTTTGCTACCCGCCAGAAACCCGGGTGATCCCTGTCAGCGCCTTTACTGCACCTAAAGCCAGCAACGGCCCGACTGCCGCTGCGGCCACTAACAGTGACGTCGCCGCCTCGCCGTCAAAGCCTTCACTTTCCGGCACCGCGCAACCAGCCGCACCGCTCACCAAGCAAGACTCACTGGCGGCAAACTTAGCTGATAACTGGTGGACACCACTGCTGTTTCTGGCATTGGGTATCGGGTTAGCGTTTACCCCCTGCGTCCTGCCGATGTACCCGATTTTAACCAGCATTGTCCTGGGCAGCGGCAAACTCAATCCCCGCCGGGCATTCGGGCTGGCGTTTGCCTATGTGCAGGGTATGGCGCTCACCTACACCCTGCTGGGGCTGGTGGTGGCTTCCGCTGGCATGCAGTTCCAGGCAGCAATGCAACACCCTTACGTACTAATCGGCCTGAGTGGATTATTTATCGCGCTCGCCTTATCGATGTTTGGGGTTTATACCCTGCAACTGCCAAGCGGCATGCAGACCTGGCTGAATAACATCAGCAATCAACAGCAAGGCGGCAGCAGTGTCAGTGCCTTTACCATGGGGGCAATTTCCGGATTAGTCTGTTCACCATGTACCACCGCACCTCTGTCCGGCGCTTTATTATACGTTGCCCAGAGCGGAGACCTGCTCACCGGCGGGGTGGCGCTGTATGCGCTGGCCCTCGGGATGGGCATCCCATTGATTGGTGTTGCGGTATTCGGTAATAAGCTGCTGCCACAGGCCGGAAGCTGGATGGAACGGGTTAAGACGCTGTTTGGCTTCATTCTGCTTGCCGCACCACTCTTCCTGCTTGAACGCATTTTACCGGATGTATGGGCGACCGGGTTGTGGTCTGCACTCGGCCTTGCCGCTTTCGGCTGGCTCTATCATGTAAAAAATTCGCTTGAGTTTGGCGGCTGGAAGCAAAGTATCGTCGGCATCATTGCCGTTCTGGGTTTACTGGCCTCAGCGCAACCTGCTCTGGACTACTGGTTTGGCGATGGCTCTGCTCAGTCGCAATCTGTAGGCATAAGCTTCACGCGCATTACCAACGTCGCAGAGCTGGAAGCGCAGCTCGCCTTAGCCCGACAAGCGGCTAAGCCGGTCATGCTCGATTTCTATGCCGACTGGTGTGTGGCATGCAAAGAATTTGAGAAATATACCTTCCATGACCCGAGTGTCGCCGCCAAACTCAACGAGTTTGTCTTATTGCAGGCTGACGTGACCAAAAACCAAGTGCAAGATATCGAACTCCTGCAGCGAATGAATGTGCTCGGCCTGCCGACCATTGAGTTCTGGGACGCAGAAGGCAACCACATTTCAAACGCGCGCTTAACCGGATTTATACCCGCCGAGCCTTTCCTGACGCATATCAAGCAGCTCTAACCAGCTTCGATCCCAACGCCGGCGCGCAGCAGCGGCCGGCGTTTGATCGCAGTAACGTCGCGACCTGCCAAGTTTAATATGCAATTTTTCTAATAAAAGTCGATTTGGTTCAGACTTTTAGCGGATGATTATTGTCCACTGAGTGAAAGCTGGACAATAATTCTGTTAACCAAATAGACAAAAGTGCTTAACGTCATGGACTCGACCTACACCATCATCATTGCTGATGATCACCCGCTGTTTCGTAACGCCTTATTCCAATCGATACACATGGCCATCAGCGGAGCCAATCTGCTTGAAGCCGATTCACTCGATGCCCTGCTGGCATTACTGGCAAAGGAAGATGAGCCTGATTTGCTGTTACTGGATCTGAAAATGCCGGGGGCCAACGGAATGTCAGGCCTGATCCAACTGCGTGCCGAATATCCCGACTTACCAATCGTGGTGGTATCCGCGAGTGAAGAGCCAGCGGTGGTCACTCAGGTTAAAAGCCATGGTGCGTTTGGTTTTATTCCCAAATCGAGTGACATGCGTGAGCTGGTTAACGCACTCAATCAAGTACTAAATGGCGACCCATACTATCCTGAGGGATTGATCACCAACAACGCGGCCTGTAACGATCTGGCACAAAAAATTGCCACCCTGACCCCCCAGCAATACAAGGTGCTGGGCATGCTCTCAGACGGTCTGCTCAATAAGCAAATTGCCTATGAGCTCAACGTGTCAGAAGCCACCATCAAAGCGCATATGACAGCGATCTTCCGTAAACTCGGGGTGAAAAACCGTACCCAGGCCGTCATTCTGCTGCAGCAGATGGAACCCGAGCAGTAGCAGCGTCGCCCCTGACAACCTGCTGCCCGGAATGAACGTTTTTTATTTCTGAGCACCACCAGGCGTTAGACTTTAGGCTAATTTAACAACATATTAACATCACACAAACCCCACCCACTTTCGCTAAGCGCCCAATATTCGGGCGTTTTTTATTTTTCAGCGCGCGACTAAAGTTGAAATGAGTTATCGGCACACTCTTGCTATCGTTAAGCTCGAAACACTTTATTAACAAACAACCGCGTAAGGAGACGGCAATGGCGTTTGAAAGTGAAGAAAGAGCCAAAGCCTATTGGGACAAAAATGTAAAACTGATGACCATGCTGATGGTGATTTGGTTTGTAGTGTCTTTTGGCTGTGGGATCTTATTTGTCGACGTACTCAATCAATTTCAGTTGGGCGGCTATAAGCTTGGGTTCTGGTTCGCCCAGCAGGGATCCATTTATTCATTCTTAGGCATTATTTTCTACTACGCGTGGAAAATGCGTCAGATAGACCGCGAATTTAACGTAGACGAGTAAGGAGCACTCGAGATGGATCTTAAAACTATTACATATCTCGTCGTCGGCGCCACCTTTGTCCTGTACATCGGTATCGCTATTTGGGCCCGCGCCGGATCAACCAAAGAGTTCTATGTGGCCGGCGGAGGCGTCAACCCCATTGCCAACGGCATGGCCACAGCGGCTGACTGGATGTCGGCGGCATCGTTCATTTCCATGGCCGGCTTGATTGCCTTTATGGGCTATGGCGGCTCAGTCTTCCTCATGGGCTGGACCGGCGGTTATGTACTGCTGGCACTGTTGCTCGCCCCCTACCTACGTAAATTTGGTAAGTTCACTGTGCCAGAGTTCGTCGGCGAACGTTTCTACTCGAAAGCCGCACGTATCGTTGCAGTAATCTGCCTGATCATCGCGTCGGTCACTTACGTTATCGGTCAGATGAAAGGGGTCGGCGTGGCGTTTGGCCGCTTCCTCGAAGTGGATTACTCAACCGGACTTCTGATTGGTATGTGTATCGTCTTCATGTATGCCGTTATGGGTGGCATGAAGGGTATCACCTACACGCAGATTGCTCAGTATTGCGTCCTCATTCTGGCTTACACTATTCCAGCAATCTTTATCTCTCTGCAGCTAACCGGTCATCCTCTGCCACAAATCGGCTTAGGTAGTACCATTCAAGGCACCGATGTCTATCTGCTCGACCGGCTCGACCAAGTGGTGACCGAACTGGGCTTTAGTGAATACACCACCCAGGTCCGCGGCGATACCCTCAACATGTTCGTCTACACCATGTCACTGATGATTGGTACCGCAGGTCTGCCACACGTGATCATCCGTTTCTTTACCGTACCTAAGGTACGTGACGCACGTACCTCAGCAGGCTGGGCACTGGTCTTCATTGCTATCCTGTACACCACCGCGCCAGCTGTATCAGCGATGGCACGTCTCAACCTGATGGACACGGTCAACCCGGCACCAGGCCAGCACCTTGCTTATGACGAGCGTCCTGACTGGTTCAAAAACTGGGAGAAAACCGGCCTGCTCGGCTTTGATGATAAGAACGGCGACGGCTTGATTGCCTATACCTCAAACCCGGCGACTAACGAACTGAAAGTTGACCGTGACATCATGGTATTGGCCAACCCTGAAATTGCCAAGCTGCCTAACTGGGTCATCGCCCTGGTTGCCGCCGGTGGTCTTGCGGCCGCGCTATCCACCGCCGCGGGTCTGTTGCTGGCGATTTCTTCGGCAATATCGCATGACTTAATCAAAGGCGTCATCAACCCGAATATCTCCGAGAAGAAAGAGTTACTCGCCAGCCGGATTTCCATGGCCGTAGCTATTGCGGTAGCCGGTTACCTCGGCCTCAACCCACCCGGGTTTGCCGCCGGTACCGTAGCCTTGGCTTTTGGCCTCGCGGCTTCGTCCATCTTCCCAGCATTGATGATGGGTATCTTCAGCAAAAACATCAACAAAGAAGGCGCTATCGCCGGGATGATCACCGGTATCAGTATCACCCTGTTCTACGTCTTCCAGCACAAAGGCATCCTGTTCATTGCTGACTGGAAATATCTGGAAAGCTGGGGCAACAACTGGTTCCTGGGCATTGAGCCAAACGCGTTTGGTGCGATTGGTGCGTTGTTTAACTTCACCGTGGCCTTCGCCGTCTCTAAAGTGACCGCGGAAACCCCACAAGAAGTGAAGGATCTGGTGGAACACGTACGTGTCCCTGCTGGCGCAGGCGGTGCCGTTGACCACTAAGCTGTAAGGCAAAACCATAAAAGCCCCAACTGGAACTACCCGCTCGGGGCTTTTTTATTGCTTATTTTTCAGTTACCGTTATTGCAGACTGTTGTTGCAAGGAAGCCAAGATGTTTAAAAACAAGCACTTTCTCATCGCCCTGTTAATCGCTCCTATTCTTTCTTTGATCGCCTATTTCGGTACCGACCTGGCGCTAAGCGAAAAGCCTCATGCGGCTAAAGAAGGCGCAAGCTACAAGCTGGTAAGTAAATCCAATTGCCGTTATACCAGCGGTTTGTGTGATATGGAAAACGGCGATTTCAAAGTTAAGTTTCGTTCAGAAAAACTGACCCAGGATAGTCTGGAGCTGTCACTCCACGCCGCTTACCCGCTGGAAGGGGTCAAGATCTCCGTGGTTGATAGTCAGGAACAGAATGCCCAGCCGATTGATATGACGCGTGATGATCAGGCAGGTCAGAACTGGTACGTCACCTTACCCAAGCCCACATCAGCAGAGAGCTGGCTCAGAGTCGCGATTCAGGCGGACGGTACGCTCTACTACGGAGACACACAAACCGCCTTCGTCAAATACGAAACCTTGTTTAGCGAATAGATCCCCTATGGCTGGCCAGTGGTTATCCATTGGCCTTTTGATAACCGCCACAGCCGGTCAGTCAGAGACCGAACTGCACGCTCAATTATTCACCCCATCCACCTTACCAACAACTGCCACACGACCTCTATAGCACTCTCGCCTTTCTAATGAGAGAGTAATTCAAAGCCTCCCGAAAGCTTACTTTTCCGCCGCGATGCCACCGAAACGGCACCACCTGGCCAAAACAAAGCTATGCTCAGTAAGAAACCACGCAGTGAAATGAATCTCATGACAGCGATTACATCTGCTCTAAACTACACTTGATGAAACGAAAGGATCCCACCATGACAGCGGAAATCCGGATCGAAACCGACAGCATGGGCGAAGTCCAAGTCCCGGCTGATGCTTTATATCAGGCACAAACACAACGCGCGCTGAACAACTTTTCCATCAGTCAACACACCATGCCAGCGGCGTTTATTCAGGCGCTGGGCTACATTAAGCAAACCGCCGCCCTGACAAATATGCAGCTCGGTGTACTCGATGATGAGGTTGCTTCCGCCATCGCCGACGCTGCTCAGGCAATCATAGATGGCCAGTTTCTGGATCAGTTTCCTATCGATGTATTCCAAACCGGCTCTGGCACCAGTTCCAATATGAACGTCAATGAAGTGATTGCCACCCTGGCATCACGCCAGCTTGGTGAGACGATTCAGCCCAATGATCACGTCAACATGGGCCAGAGCAGTAATGATGTTATTCCCAGCGCCATCCAGATCAGCGCTGCCATTTCAATTGAACATCAGTTACTGCCGGCACTGATCTACCTCGCCGAAGTCTTGGAACGCAAGGGACAGGAGTTGCACTACGTGATCAAAACCGGGCGCACCCATTTGATGGATGCGATGCCGATTTCATTGGAGCAGGAGCTGGGAGGCTGGCAATACCAGATTGAACATGCCCAGCAAGCGATCGAAAAGACCCTACCAGCGGTTAAAGCACTGGCCCAGGGCGGAACTGCCGTAGGTACCGGGATCAACGTTGATCCCCGTTTTGCCCCGCTGTTTGCCGAAAACCTGACGTTAGCTACTCAGGTGCATTTCACCACCAGCGAGAACTTCTTTTTTAACCTCAGCTGCCAGGATGCGATCGTGGCGCTGTCAGGACAACTAAAAACTGCCGCCGTCGCGATCCTTAAGATCGCCAATGATTTGCGCTGGATGAACTCCGGTCCATTAGCCGGGCTGGGGGAGATTGAACTACAAGGCCTGCAACCGGGCTCCTCGATCATGCCCGGCAAGGTTAACCCGGTGATCCCGGAAGCTGCCGCAATGGCCGCGGCGCAGGTGATCGGCAATGATACGACCATTACCGTCGCGGGCCAGTCAGGCAACTTCCAGCTCAACGTCATGTTGCCGGTGATTGCCTATAACCTGCTGGAAAGCATTGAATTACTGACAAACTCTGCCATCGCGCTGGCTGATAAGGCGGTAGCGCCGTTCCGGATCCGCAAAGACAACCTGGCACAGGCGCTGGCGAAAAACCCGATTTTGGTCACTGCCCTGAACCCGGTGATTGGCTATCTGAAAGCGGCGGAAATTGCCAAAATCGCCTATCAGCAGGGACGGCCGATTATTGATGTCGCAGAGGAAGAAACCGAACTGGATCGGGCCACGCTGGAAGAACTGCTCGACCCAAGCCGGTTAACCCAGGGCGGTATCGCCAAATAACCTGGCACCGCATCATCCTGCTTAAGCCACCCGGTTAAGTATCGCACGCAACTTGAGTGGCTTAACCGGCTTGGCGATAAACTTAAAGCCGTTGGCCTTGATGCCATCCATCATATCTGCGGTGCGATCCGCACTGATGATGACCCCTTCAAAGCGGTTTCCCAGGCGCAACCGGCACTGCTGGAGTACCTCCAGGCCGGTCCGGCCATGATCGAGGCGGTAATCAGACAAAATCACATCCGGTACCCAGTCTTCTTCTATCGCTTTCAGGCTCTCAACAATGTCGGTTGCCAGGCGGATCTCACACCCCCAGCGCGAGAGTAGGTTTTCCATACCGACCAAGATGTCAGGTTCATTATCCACACACAGCACCCGCAGGTGACTCAGATCAGATTGCGGTCCGCTTGGTATTAGCACTGGCGCCACATGCACCTGCTCCGCTTTTTCCAGGGTAATCGAGAAGACACTGCCCCTGCCCACCCAGGAACGCATCGAAATCTCATGCCCCAATACCTGGGCAATGCCTTTGGAGATCGCCAGCCCCAGACCGAGCCCCTGGTCGGATCGCACCTGGGTACCCCGGCTGAACTCTTCAAAGATTTCCTGCTGTTTTTCCTCTTCAATTCCCATGCCGTTATCCCAGACGTCGATCCGGACTTGCCCTTGCACCCGGCGCGCCCCGAGCACCACCTTACCTTGCGGGCAATAACGAAACGCATTGGTTAAAAAGTTTTGTATCACCCGGCGCAGCAACTTAGGGTCAGATTTGACCTTCAATGACGACGGGATCATGCAGAACTCTATCTGCTGCTGCTTGGCCAGCGCACTAAACTCGGCGCTCAGGTTGGCCAGTACATCATTCACGGCAAAGCCATGCACATTGACATCCAGTTTGCCTGATTCCAGGCGTGAAATATCCAGCAAGTCGCCAATCAGGTCTTCTGCTGCGCCGAGCGCACTTTCGATATGGGCCGATAGTTGCTGGATTTCAGCATCTTTCGCCACCTCCGATAATGATGAGGCAAACAGGCGCGCGGCATTCAGCGGCTGCATTAAATCATGGCTTACTGCAGCGAGGAAACGGGACTTGGACTGCGACTCATGCTCAGAACGCTGGGTGGCATTCACCAACTGCTTATTGAGTTTTTCCAGTTCACGGGTACGCAGATGCACACGCTCTTCCAAGGTTTCATTGGCCTCTTTCAACGCTTGCTCCGCATCGCGGAACACCGTAATGTCAGTAAAACTCATCACAAACCCACCGCCCGGCATTGGGTTACCCTGTACTTCGATCACCCGCCCGTCGGGACGAACCCGCGACGAGGTATGCCGCGTGCCTTGCTCCAGGTGATAAACCCGCCGGCGCACGTGGTCTTCCGGGTCGCCGGGGCCGCACAGCCCCTGCTCGGCATTGTGGCGGATCACATCGGCAATCGGGCGCCCGACCTGGATCAGGCCGGGCGGAAACTCAAACAGCTCCAGGTAACGCTGGTTCCAGGCCACCAGCCGCAGCTGTTTATCCACTACCGCAATTCCCTGGCCGATGTGTTCTATCGCCCCCTGTAACAGGCCGCGGCTAAAGTCATACAGCTCTGAGGCTTCATCCACAATGGTGGCCACCTCCTCCAGTTGCATATTTCTGCCCTGCAATGCCGAAGTGAGCACTAACTTAGCTGAAGAGGCGCCAAATACCCCAGCCAGTACCCGTTCGGTGTGGCGGATCAGAGTGGCCGGCGCCTGCTGGTTAGGCATGAGCTCTTCGCGTTGCTGGCTCCAGTAGTTCTTAAACGCTGAACGCACCCGCTTGCGTCCGACAAAGCGTGACGCGAGCATCTCCAGTTCACCCACCGTCACCCGGCTCTGGTACAAGCTGATGTTTTCACTTTCCGGTAACGGCGCCCCGACAAACGATGCCGATTGTAAGCGCTCACTCAGGCTTGGGCGCGTCAGCAGTGAAACCAGAAAATAACAGCCGGTATTAGCCGCCACGCTCAGGATCATCCCCCAGTCAGAACTGTTCACCTCCCACTCTCCCAACAGTGCCGGCGGGGTGATCAGCCAGATAAGCAAGTTGTTACCAGCATCTCCGGCCAGCATATCGGTCTGGCTCATCAGGGTGATCAGCCATAACGCAAAACCCACGGCCAGGCCGACATACACTCCTTTGCGATTCCCCTGTCGCCAGTACATGCCCCCAATCAAAGCCGGGGCAAACTGGGTGATCGCAGCAAAAGAGAGAAAGCCAATCACCGAGAGTGAGTGGATACTATCCAATGCCTGATAAAAGCCCCAGGCACCGATGAGCAGGAGCAGGATCAGCGCGCGGCGAATACGCAGCAGCAGTTGCGAAAAGTGTTGATGATTACGCTGCGAGAGGCGCATCCGGCGCAGCAACAGCGGCATCACCAAATCGTTAGACACCATGATGGCCAGTGCTATGGTCGAGACAATCACCATGCCGCTGGCAGCGGAGGTGCCACCGACAAATGCCAGCAACGCGATATCACTGGCACCGACCGCCATCGGCACACTGATCACAAAGGTGTCGGCCGGACTGCTGCCGAGCAGGCTCTGCCCGACCCAGGCAATCGGCAACACAAACAACCCCATCAGCATCAGGTATAGCGGAAACAGCCAGCGTGCCGTATGCAAATCCTGCGGACGTTCATTTTCGACCACCATGGTATGAAACTGACGCGGCAAACAAACGATCGCCAGCATGGTTAACACCGTGTGGATAAACAGGGAAAAATAATTGGGGGATTGATAGCTTTGTGCGGCGGTTTGCCAAAGCACAATATCATCGGAGCGAATGGCCAACCAAACGATAAAGATCCCCACCACTAAGAACGCCACCAGTTTGACGATCGATTCAAAAGCGATCGCCATCATCATCCCGCGGTGATGCTCGGTATTATCAATATGGCGGGTACCGAACAACATGGTGAACATCGCCAGCGCCCCGACCACGAACCAGGAAACCCGATCTTGCTGATAGCCAAAATCGGTGGCGAGATTCGGCGCGATAATTTCCAGGCCCATGGTGATACCGCGCAACTGTAAGGCAATATAGGGCAAAATCCCGACCACGGCGATCATGGTCACCACCACCGCCAGCCCTTGCGACTTGCCGTAGCGTGCTGCGATAAAATCAGCGATGGAAGTAATATGCTCACGCTTGGCGATCAGGATCAAACGCCCCAGCAGCCGCCAGCCCAGGGTAAACACCAGAATCGGTGCGATATAGATAGGCAAAAATGACCAGGGATTGCTGCTGGCCTGGCCTACCGTGCCGTAAAACGTCCAGGAGGTACAGTACACGGCAATCGACAAACTGTAGATCCACGGCCGCCAGCGTGCCAGCCAGCTTTTCTGCTGGTCGCCATACCAGGCAATTAAAAACAATGCCCCCAGATACGCCAGGGAAACGGGTACCACCAGCCATCCTTGCATTCGATATCCTTCATCTTGGTCAATAAAAAAACCTCTCCGCTATGGGAGAGGTTTCATTTAACTATGTAATCTCCAAAGAGACAAAGGTTAGTTGTTAACCTTGCTCACAGAAGCTCAATTCAATGCTTCCGCCTCTTGGCTGGCCAGATCAACCACATTACATTGCGACTCCTGCGGCTCAAGTTTAATGAACAAGGCCAGCAAACCCATGACGGCCATGGCCCAAAACACGTTAGCGCCCCAATGTTCGTAACCCCAACCACTGATCACGGTCATCATCGCAATAAATGCTCCCAGCGGTATTGCATTATACAGCGCCTGCAACGCCACCATCTTATTCTCCGCCGAGTTCTGGATGTACTGGATCGCCGCGATGTGTGCCATCGCAAACGTCACGCCATGCAACATCTGCACGATAACCAGCGCGACAATCGAGGTGGTCGTTGCGGTCATCCCCCAACGAGCCATCACCCCACAGGCCGCCACCACAAACATCATTCGTAATGACCAGCCAGAAAACAAACGCTTACTTAAAGCAAACACCGCCACTTCAGCTGCTACCCCGAGGCTCCACAGGTAACCAATCACATTTTCTGAATGGCCGGCGGCTTTCCAGTGAATGGCGCTGAAGCCATAGTAAGCGGCGTGACTGCCCTGAATTAACGCCACCAGCAGCAAAAACTTCACCACCGCGCGCTCAGTGAGCAGTGCAGACAATTTTGGCCGCTCGCTATGCTGCTCGCCGCGCGTAACCGGCATCGGGTTGGTATTGCGCATCGCCAGCAACAGAGAAGCCAACACCCCAACCATGGCGGTGTAGAGGATCATGTCTGAGCCATATTCGGCGACCATAAAGCCAACCACGGTAGAACCGGCAATAAAGGCGATCGAGCCCCATAAGCGGGTCCGGCCGTAATCAAGCATCTTCAAGCGCGCATAATAATTGGCCATCGCATCAGACAATGGTACCACCGGGCCACAGCAGAGGTTAAACAACACGGTAGCCAGCGCCATCAGCCAGAAACTGCCGCCGGTAAAAAAGTGAAAACCAACAAAAATCAAGGCGGCAAAACTGAGCCAACGCAGCGCGGGCATTAAATACTCGACTCGGTGCAGCCGTGGCGTAATCACCAGATTGGCAACACAGCGTGTTGCCAGCCCCAAACCAACCAGCAGACCGATGTCTGTCGCAGAGACCCCCTGCTCTTCAAACCACAATGACCAAAAAGGCAGATACACGCCATAAGCAAAAAAGAATCCGAGAAAGTACTGGGAAATCCAGCCATACGGAGAGGGTTTCAACATCACTGACATCCTAATAAGGGGATAAAAGACCATCGCACCAGATAAACATTTGGGCTGGTGAATTATGGATCGCATTGCGTAATAGAAAAAGGGAAGAATCGTCAACTGAGCGTTTCCTCAATGTCACAGGCAGGCGTTGGCGGAATAGACTGGCCTCTGGGCACTCTATTCACACAGCCTTAGACCAAAGTCGTCTGGTGACCTGCCCGTTTTTTGTCAGACTTAACAGACCAGCACTGTGTAACCCTGAGCCCTGCTATGCCTGATAAATTTAACATGCAATCACCGCCGTTTGATCGACTGAGCGAAGCACAGCAAACCCGGCTGCGCTCGTCGCTGGATGTGGCCTATTACCGCACCCGGGATGTGATCCTGTCTGCCGGGCAGGGTAATGCTCATTTACACATCCTGATCAAGGGAGCAGTGGAAGAGCGTTCAGTGGACGAGCAGGAGGTGTTCGCCCATTATGCCAATGACGACATGTTTGACGTCCGTTCGCTGTTTGAGGAGAGCGTAAAACACCACTATGTCGCACTGGAAGACACCCTGTCTTATCTGCTGCCCAAAGAAGTGTTTTTGCAGCTCTACAACGAAAACGGCCAGTTTGCCGCCTATTTTGACAATAACTTAGCTAAACGCCAGGCGCTGATCGAGGCTGCACAGCAGCAACAGAATCTGGCGGAGTTCATTCTGACCAAAGTCGACCGCTCCATCTACCATCCACCGATGATCCTGCCGCCAGAGATGGCGATCAATGAGGTCACGCGAACCCTCAAAGAAAACGGCATTGATGCCGCGCTGGTGCGCCTGCATGATGACGACCCACGTGTGCTGGCTCAGCCGGCTGCCCATCCTTACGCCATCGTCACTCGCACCAACATGCTGCATTCGGTAATGATTGACAACCATCCGCTCGATGCCCCGGTGGGCGACATCGCCACCTTCCCGGTCTGTCATGTCGACGATGGTGACTTTCTGTTTAACGCTATGATCACCATGACCCGCAACCGGATGAAACGGCTGATGGTGTGCGACGGTAACCAGGCGGTGGGCATGCTGGACATGACCCAAATCCTCAGCGCCTTCTCCACCCACTCCCATGTCCTGACCTTAACCATTGCCCGGGCGACCAGCGTTGAAGAGCTGGCGCTGGCCTCCAACAAACAACGCCAGCTGGTAGAAAGCTTATTGAAAAACGGCATTCGTACCCGCTTCATTATGGAGCTGATTTCCGCCGTCAATGAACAGATCATTGAGAAAGCGTTTGAACTGGTAGTGCCGCCGGCACTGCATGACCACTGCTGCCTGATCGTACTCGGATCCGAAGGACGCGGTGAGCAAATTCTCAAAACCGATCAGGACAACGCCCTGATCATTCAAGATGGGCTGGAGTGGCACCACTGCAGCAGCGTCATGCAGTCACTGAGCCACACCCTGCAGCAGCTTGGCTATCCACTCTGTCCAGGCAATGTCATGGTCAACAACCCCAAATGGGTCAAAAGCCAACAAGAATGGATAAACACCCTGTCTGGCTGGATTGAAAAAGCCCAACCGGATCAGGTGATGGATCTCGCTATTTTCAGTGATGCCCACGCCGTAGCCGGTAACCGGCAACTGCTCGAGCCGGTAGCCAATCACCTGCGTGACACGATGAAAGAGCGCATGTTGGTGTTATCGGAGTTCACCCGCCCGGCGCTACAGTTTTCGGTACCATTGACCCTGTTTGGCAACGTCAAAAGTGCCAAAGATGGTCTGGACATCAAGCGGGGGGGAATTTTCCCGGTAGTCCATGGCATCCGGACTCTGGCGCTCGAGTACGCTATTGAGGAGAAAAACACCTTCGAACGGATTGAGGCGCTGCGCAATAAGCGCATCCTTGAAGCAGAAACCGCCGACAACCTGGCCGAAGCCCTCAAGTTGTTTTTTAAAATTCGCTTAACCCAGCAGCTCGACACGCAAGGGGCGGTCAATACGATAAATATCAAAAAACTCGACCGCACTGAGCGTGATTTGCTCCGCCACAGCCTGCATGTGGTAAAAAAATTCAAACAGTTTCTTGGTTTCCACTACCAGATCCGCGATTGAGGCTGACTTGAGCGCTAAGTAAGGAGTACAGGTTTGAACTGGCTAACACGCAAATATTGGTACTACCGGTTAAAAGAGTCACCATACCGTCCCCTGTTTGCTGGCGTCGACCACAGCGAATATGTCTCGCTCGATTGCGAAACCACCAGCCTGGATCCCAACTGTGCCGAGTTGGTCACCATTGCGGCAACCAAAATCATCGGCAACCGCATCCTGACCAGTAAGCCGTTTGAAGTGCGCCTGCGCGCACCTCAGTCGCTCGACTCCGGCTCAGTCAAGATTCATAAAATCCGCCACCAAGATCTCGCCGATGGTATCAGCGAGTGTGAAGCGCTGGTCAAACTGCTGGCCTTTATTGGTAACCGGCCACTGGTCGGTTACCACATCCGCTATGACAAAAAGATCTTGAATCTCGCCTGCCGGCGTCATTTAGGCTTCCCGCTGCCTAACCCTTTGATTGAAGTCAGTCAGATCTATCATGATAAACTCGAGCAACATTTGCCCAACGCTTACTTCGACTTAAGTCTGGATGCTATCTGCAAACATCTTGAACTGCCGATACAAGATAAACACGATGCCCTGCAAGATGCCATTTCCGCGGCTTTAGTCTTCGTCCGCCTGACCAAAGGGGACTTACCCTCGCTATCGGTACCTTATACGCAATAACCTGGTTAGCCCGCTCGAAAGCTGAAGAATTTCACGTTATATCAATCACCTCCACGCCACTTTCCACCTATCATCCTAAAGTCTAATTGTAGAAAACCGTCCAGTGGTTGACAGTTATAGGCACAAGTTTGAAGTCACTAAGCATAGTGGCACGGCAACAGCCCGATTACGAACCACAGACCTGTTAGAACCCACAACGTCAGTTGACTAGCTTGACAGGTCCAAGGCCGAAAAATAAAGGCACAAGGAGAGAAGCCATGAGCGAAGCCCACGTTTATCCGGTAAAAGAAAATATTAAAGCGCAAACGCACGCGGATAATGATACTTACCTAGCCATGTACCAGCAGTCGGTAACGGATCCTGAGGGCTTCTGGGGCGAGCACGGAAAGATCGTTGACTGGATCAAACCGTTCAGCACGGTAAAAAGTACCTCATTCGATACCGGCCACGTTGACATCCGCTGGTTCGAAGACGGCACACTGAATGTGTCAGCCAACTGTATCGACCGTCATCTTGCTGAGCACGGGGATGATGTGGCGATCATTTGGGAAGGAGACGATCCGGCCGACGATAAAAGCCTTACCTTTAACCAACTGCACCAGGAAGTGTGCCGCTTTTCTAACGCCCTCAAAGAGCAAGGCGTGCACAAAGGCGATGTCGTCTGTCTGTATATGCCAATGGTACCTGAAGCCGCCATCGCTATGCTGGCCTGTACCCGCATCGGCGCCGTGCATACGGTCGTGTTTGGTGGTTTCTCACCCGAGGCCCTGTCAGGGCGCATCATTGATTCCGACGCCAAAGTGGTCATCACCGCCGATGAAGGTGTCCGTGGTGGGCGTGCTGTGCCACTGAAAAAGAACGTCGATGAAGCCCTGACCAATCCCGAAGTAAAAACCATTGAGAAAGTCATGGTGCTAAAACGCACCGGTGGCGCGATTGACTGGCACGATCACCGTGATGTGTGGTGGCACGAAGCCACTGCCAAAGTCTCTGATCACTGCCCGCCAGAAGAAATGAAAGCCGAAGACCCGCTGTTCATCCTCTACACCTCAGGGTCGACGGGTAAGCCTAAAGGTGTGCTGCACACCACGGGGGGCTACCTGGTCTATGCCACGATGACCTTCAAATATATCTTCGATTACCAGCCAGGCGAAACCTTCTGGTGTACCGCAGACGTTGGCTGGATTACCGGTCATACCTACCTGATTTATGGCCCGCTATCAAACGGAGCTAAAACCATTCTGTTTGAAGGGGTACCTAATTACCCCAATACCAGCCGGATGAGTGAAGTGGTCGACAAACATCAGGTCAATATTCTCTACACCGCCCCGACAGCCATTCGCGCCCTGATGGCTAAAGGCGACGAAGCCGTTGAGGGCACCACACGTGACAGCCTGCGCATCATGGGATCAGTGGGAGAGCCAATCAATCCCGAAGCGTGGGAGTGGTACTACAAGACTATTGGTAACGAAAAATCGCCGATTGTTGACACCTGGTGGCAGACCGAAACCGGTGGGATCCTGATCAGCCCGCTACCTGGAGCGACCGAACTCAAGCCAGGCTCGGCAACCCGCCCTTTCTTTGGCGTGCAGCCAGCCCTGGTTGATAACATGGGTAATATTGTGGAAGGTGCCACCGAGGGTAACCTGGTCATTCTCGACTCCTGGCCGGGCCAGATGCGTACCGTGTATGGTGATCATGACCGCTTTGAACAGACCTACTTCTCGACTTTTAAAGGCATGTACTTTACCGGTGACGGTGCACGCCGTGATGAAGACGGTTACTACTGGATCACCGGCCGGGTAGATGACGTACTGAACGTATCGGGCCACCGCATGGGAACGGCAGAGATCGAATCCGCCCTGGTGGCACATGGAAAAATCGCCGAGGCGGCTATCGTCGGTATCCCGCATGACATCAAAGGCCAGGCGATCTACGCTTACATCACCCTTAACGATGGCGAGTTCCCTTCCGCGGAATTGCACAAAGAAGTCAAAGACTGGGTGCGTAAAGAGATTGGGCCAATCGCAACACCAGATGTACTGCACTGGACAGATTCACTGCCAAAAACCCGTTCCGGTAAAATCATGCGCCGTATCCTGCGGAAAATTGCTACCGGCGACACCAGTAACCTGGGCGATACCTCGACCCTGGCCGATCCGAGTGTGGTTGATAAACTGATTGCTGAAAAAGCTGAACTGCTCTAATTCATTTCGATTTAATCCACCTGCATGAAAGGCCGCCATAGATATTGGTGGCCTTTTGCTTTCAGCGTCAACAAACTCCTGTTGCTATACTGGGCATTATAAAAAAGGATTGTTTTTGTTAACTCGGTTACATAATCACAATAGCGAGATGGGTGATTAGACCAGTAAATTGCTGCTAATTGCGCTGAATTAGCTATAATCTTGGTCGATCTTAAAAAAGAAGCCCGATTTTGACAAAAAAATCGTGCTGAAATATCGGATATTTGGGAATATAAACATTCCACTCACGATAAAGGAAGATGGCCACATAATGTCTGCAAAATCACGAATTCTAGTTCTAAACGGCCCAAACCTTAACCTATTGGGTCTGCGCGAGCCTGCACATTACGGCTCACTCACACTAGCACAAATCGTTAAGACATTGACAGATCAGGCGCACAAGTCAGGCATTGAGCTTGAACACCTGCAATCCAATCGTGAGTATGAACTGATTGAGGCCATCCACGCTGCATACGGCCAGGTGGACTTCATTATTATTAATCCGGCTGCGTTTACTCACACCAGTGTTGCCCTGCGTGATGCGCTGCTGGGTGTCGCAATCCCATTTATCGAAGTGCACCTGTCTAACGTGCACGCTCGTGAACCGTTTCGCCACCACTCTTATCTGTCTGATAAAGCAGAGGGGGTGATTTGTGGCCTCGGTGCACAAGGTTATGAATTCGCTCTGTCTGCTGCTATTAATAAATTGCAGGCAAAGTAACCCAACACTCTGCAACCCACACGGGTTGTCTTACTCACAAGATAAAAGAGAAAGAAAAGATGGATATTCGTAAAATCAAGAAGCTAATCGAATTAGTTGAAGAATCTGGTATTGCTGAGCTAGAAATCTCTGAAGGTGAAGAATCGGTACGCATCAGTCGCAACAGTCCAGCAACAGCAGCTGCTCCAGTTCATTACGCAGCAGCACCCGCTCCAGTTGCAGCGCCAGCTCCGGCGGCAGCGGCAGCGGCGGAAGCTCCAGTTGCAGAATCGGCACCAGCCGCAGCGCCAACCGGCCACCAAGTTCTTTCTCCAATGGTTGGTACTTTCTACCGCTCTCCTAGCCCAGACGCTAAATCATTTATCGAAGTTGGCCAGAGTGTTAACGCTGGCGATACCCTATGTATTGTTGAAGCGATGAAAATGATGAACCAAATCGAAGCGGACAAATCTGGTGTTGTAACCGCAATCCTGGTTGAAGACGGCCAACCAGTGGAATTCGACCAACCACTTGTTGTCATCGAGTAAGCGGGGCTCGCCTTATGCTAGATAAAGTAGTCATCGCGAACCGAGGTGAGATTGCACTTCGTATTCTTCGCGCCTGTAAAGAATTGGGCATTAAGACCGTAGCAGTACATTCCACTGCAGACCGCGATCTTAAGCACGTACTGTTAGCAGATGAAACCGTCTGTATTGGTCCAGCCCGTGGTATCGACAGCTACCTGAATATCCCACGCATCATCTCAGCAGCAGAAGTGACGGGGGCTGTCGCGATTCACCCGGGTTACGGCTTCCTGTCTGAGAACGCTGATTTTGCAGAACAAGTAGAGCGAAGTGGCTTTATCTTTGTCGGCCCGAAAGCCGAAACCATCCGCATGATGGGTGATAAAGTCTCTGCGATCACGTCAATGAAGAAAGCTGGCGTGCCATGCGTGCCAGGTTCAGACGGCCCACTGGACGACGATGAAAACAAGAACAAAGCCCATGCAAAACGCATCGGCTACCCTGTGATCATCAAAGCATCAGGTGGCGGCGGTGGCCGCGGTATGCGTGTTGTTCGCGCAGAGAAAGACCTGATCGAAGCGATCGCCATGACTCGTGCGGAAGCCAAAGCCGCATTCAACAACGACATGGTTTACATGGAAAAATTCCTGGAAAACCCACGTCACGTAGAAGTACAGGTTATTGCTGATGGCCAGGGTGGTGCGATTCACTTGGGTGAGCGTGACTGTTCGATGCAGCGCCGTCATCAAAAGGTTGTTGAAGAAGCACCAGCTCCGGGCATCACTGAAGAAATGCGTAAGTACATCGGTGAGCGTTGTACTCGTGCCTGTATCGAAATCGGTTACCGCGGTGCAGGTACGTTCGAATTCCTATACGAGAACGGTGAGTTCTACTTCATCGAAATGAACACTCGTATTCAGGTTGAGCACCCAGTAACAGAAATGGTTACCGGTGTTGACCTAATCAAAGAACAGCTACGCGTAGCAGCAGGTCAGCCACTGTCATTCACTCAAGATGACATCAAGATCCGCGGCCATGCGATTGAGTGTCGTATCAACGCAGAAGACCCAGAGCGCTTCCTGCCATCGCCGGGTAAAATCGAACGTTTCCACTCGCCTGGCGGGATGGGGGTTCGTTGGGAATCACATATTTACTCTGGCTACACCGTACCACCGCATTATGACTCCATGATCGGTAAACTGATCACTTATGGTGAGAACCGTGATGTTGCCATTGCGCGAATGAAGAATGCGCTGGGTGAGATGATCATCGAAGGTATTAAGACCAACGTTTCGCTGCAGGAATCCATCATGAATGATGAGAACTTCCAGCACGGTGGCGCTAACATTCACTACCTCGAGAAGAAACTCGGCCTACAGTAAGCCAGCCCGAGTTTACCTCATGACAAATGCCCACAGCTGTGGGCATTTTTGTTTTGTACAGATTCTATACTCAAACAAATCGCAGAGTTCTGGTAAACTCTGCGCCACTTCATTTACCTTAAGAGCAAAAACACATGCCTTGGATTCAAATCAAACTCAATGCGACCAATGAAAACGCCGAGCAAATCGGCGACATGCTAATGGAAGAGACTGGCGCGCTGTCTGTAACGTTCCTAGACGCGCAGGATACACCGGTATTCGAACCTCTGCCTGGCGAAACGCGTTTATGGGGTGATACGGATATTCTGGCACTGTACGATGCCGAAGCCGATACAGACTTCATCACCAACCAAATCCAAGCAAGCAACATGCTGGCAGACGATTTTGCTTACAAAGTAGAACAGCTGGAAGACAAAGACTGGGAACGCGAGTGGATGGAAAACTTCCACCCAATGAAGTTTGGTGAGCGCTTATGGATCTGCCCAAGCTGGCGTGAAGTACCCGAGCCTGACGCGGTGAATGTCATGCTTGATCCTGGCCTGGCATTCGGTACCGGCACGCACCCAACAACCGCACTGTGCCTGGAGTGGCTGGAAAGCTTAGACCTATCCGGCAAGACGGTGATCGACTTTGGCTGTGGTTCCGGCATTCTGGCGATCGCCGCGATCAAACTCGGCGCTGCAAAAGTCATCGGGATCGACATTGATCCTCAAGCACTACAAGCCTCTCGCGATAACGCCGAGCGCAACGGCGTGGCAGATAAGCTTGAAGTGTACCTACCTCAAAACCAACCAGAAGGCCTGGTTGCCGACGTGGTGGTGGCAAATATTCTGGCTGGTCCATTGCGCGAGCTGGCACCGATCATCAAAGGACTGGTGAAGCCAAATGGTGAGTTGGCGATGTCCGGGGTGTTGGACACCCAGGCTGAGGATGTGGCCAACTATTATCGTGACGAACTTCACATTGAGCCCATCGTTGAGCAAAGCGAATGGTGTCGCATCTCTGGTCGTAAGCAAGGCTAGATAAGGTTTTCAGGGCTAATCGTTTGAATTTCATACAAATTAGTAAAACAATTTGTAAATGCTCAAATATTAGTCTTTTCACGCAGTGAAAAAATGCGTAAAATGCGCGCCCTTGCTGGTACAGAACTGTGATGACGTTTTGAAAATCGGAAATTATCAACTTAAGAACAATCTAATCGTAGCCCCGATGGCTGGTGTAACGGATAGACCGTTTCGCGAGTTGTGTCTTCGTTATGGTGCGGGAATGGCCGTCAGTGAAATGATGTCCGCGAACCCGAAGCTATGGAAAACGTCGAAGTCGAAACAGCGCATGGTACATGAAGGCGAATCGGGCATTCGCTCTGTACAGATTGCCGGTTCCGATCCACAGCTTATGGCGGATGCAGCTCAATTCAGTGTTGAGAACGGTGCACAAATCATCGACATCAACATGGGCTGCCCAGCAAAGAAAGTGAATAAGAAGCTGGCGGGCTCTGCACTGCTTCAATACCCGGACATCATCAAAGAGATTTTGACTGCGGTAGTGGACGCGGTGAACGTTCCTGTGACGTTAAAGACCCGGACTGGCTGGGATACAGAAAATAAAAACTGTGTCCAAATCGCTAAATTAGCCGAAGACTGCGGCATTCAGGCTCTTGCTCTGCACGGCAGAACAAAAGCGTGTATGTACAAAGGTGAGGCCGAATATGACAGCATTAAAGCGGTAAAACAGGCCATATCCATTCCGGTTATCGCAAACGGTGATATCGATAGCCCGGAGAAGGCCAAGTTTGTTCTGGAGTACACCGGCGCAGACGCTTTGATGATTGGACGCCCTGCCCAGGGCCGTCCCTGGATTTTTCAGGAAATCCACCACTATTTGGAAAACGGCACCACTATGCCTGAGCTTCCTGTTGAGGAAGTGAAAGACATACTGCTTGGTCATGTGAATGCGCTGCATGATTTTTATGGAGAGTATTTAGGTCCGCGTATCGCGCGTAAGCACGTTGGCTGGTACCTGAAAGAACATGAACAAGCGAGTGAGTTTCGCCGTACCTTCAACGCTATCGACGCAGCCGAGCTGCAACTTGATGCGTTAGAGGGTTATTTTGATAACGTTGCATCATAATTAAGAGAAGAGCTAGACCGAATATGTTCGAACAAAATCTGACTTCAGAAGCATTAACAGTAACTACAGTAACGTCACAAGATCAAATCACTCAGAAGCCTTTACGTGACTCTGTTAAAGCGTCTCTTAAAAACTACCTTGCTCAGCTAAACGGCCAGGAAGTAACAGAACTATACGAATTAGTTCTAGCTGAAGTTGAACAGCCACTACTAGATACCATCATGCAGTACACTCGCGGTAACCAAACTCGCGCAGCAACTATGATGGGCATCAACCGCGGTACTCTTCGCAAGAAACTTAAAAAATACGGCATGAACTAAGTTAGGCTCATTACGTATCTTTTTGAAGAGGCTTAGTCAGCGATGGCTAAGCCTTTTTTCTATTTTGTCTCCCTATTTACCTACCAAAGTGCCCGATAAGTGGTAGGAAGTTATCATTGTGGCCTATTCCCCCTGAAGGGGCTGCTGGCTGATATAATCAATACCACAACGTTGACGTAGCCGACCGACTCAAAAGACGCTTACAGCCTCTCTCAGGCTGCACAATGCAATGACTGGTATCTTGAACCGGATTTCCTTTGACGGGCAGAGAAAGAGCGCTTCACGAGCATGGTTATCGCTCCCTTCTTTAGCGCACACAATGATCGGTATTGATCCATTGCCAATGATCAGATGATCCATTGGCAGGTAACAGAGTGATCAACATGCGATCCGGCTAAATCGTTTTGTAGACAGGCTTAGTTAAGAATTGATCGCCGACAGAGCGGTCCAGGGCTCAGAACGCACCAGCCGTAACCGTATTATCCTTCCCATTCACCAACCGTAATTGTGCTTACAGGCTCGCATATAAGCCCCAGCGGCCGTCTTGTTACCCCCGCCCACACACAGAGCCCAACGTAAACACATGGTTCACTCACAACAGAGAAGAATCGCTCAAAATAAGACGTAGTTTGATCCAGATGACCACTCCCCACCACGTAGATAGCGACGCTGCCATCAAAGGTTTTAACCAGCAAGTGCGAGCAGGAGTTGGTATATCAGTATAAGGGACATCACTCAGCCAGGCTGAGACATTTAAGTGGAGAATTATCAGATAGCACACGATGACTAATTACCGTGCGCCAAACGCAAAAAAGCCCACTCTTTCGAGTGGGCTTCTTCAAATTTAAAGCCTGGCGATGTCCTACTCTCACATGGGGAAACCCCACACTACCATCGGCGCTAATTCGTTTCACTTCTGAGTTCGGCATGGAATCAGGTGGGTCCAAATCGCTATGGTCGCCAAGCAAATTCTTTAATTCGGAAAGCTGTTTTTGTGTTCTCTA